>NZ_AP022596.1:4800000-6000000 GCF_010731895.1 Mycolicibacterium helvum
AATGTCGGCGAGATACCGCAGATGGCTCTGCCGCCGTGTCATGCGTTCTTTCAGTTCTATGTGGCCGACGGCAAGCTGAGCTGCCAGCTCTACCAGCGCAGCGCCGACCTGTTCTTGGGGGTGCCGTTCAACATCGCCAGCTACGCGCTGCTGACCCACATGATGGCCGCCCAGGCCGGGCTGGACGTGGGGGAGTTCGTCTGGACCGGTGGCGACTGTCACATCTACGACAACCACGTCGAGCAGGTCACCGAGCAGCTCAGCCGCGACCCGCGCCCATACCCGGAACTTGTTCTGGCGCAGCGTGATTCGATCTTCGACTACACCTACGAAGACGTCGAGATCCGCAACTACGATCCGCATCCGGCGATCAAGGCGCCGGTAGCTGTATGAGCGTTGGGCTGATCTGGGCGCAGTCGACCTCAGGTGTCATCGGCCGCGACGGCGGCATCCCGTGGCGGCTGCCGGAGGACCTGGCGCGATTCAAGGACCTCACCATGGGGCAGACCGTCGTGATGGGCCGGCGCACCTGGGAGTCGCTACCGGCGTCGGTGCGGCCACTGCCGGGACGAAAAAATGTCGTACTCACCCGGCAAGCTGACTATGTGGCTGACGAGGCGATCGTGGTGAGCGGACTGGACGAGGTACACACGGACAATGCGTGGGTGATCGGTGGGGCGGAGATCTACCACCTCGCCCTTCCGATGGCGACCCGCTGCGAGGTGACCGAGGTCGAGATCGACCTGCGGCTACAGGACGACGACGCTCTGGCCCCGGTTCTCGATGAATCCTGGATCGGGACATCGGGGGACTGGCAGACCAGCAAATCTGGGCTGCGCTACCGGTTCCACCGTTACCTGCGGGCATGACCCGGCTGTCTGCCGATCAGGCCCGCCGCGTTGCCATTTCGGCGCAGGGCCTGGCCGAGCCCAAGCCGCGCGGGTCCGTCACCCGCGCGCACCTGCGCCGGCTGATCAGCCGCATCCAGGTGCTGCAACTCGACTCGGTGTCGGTCGCGGTGCGCGCCCATTACGCCCCGGTCTTCAGCCGGCTGGGCCCCTACGACCGGGGCGCGCTCGACGGTGCGGCATGGAGTCACAGCGCCCGCTCACCGCGGCTGCTGGTCGAGTACTGGGCGCACGAGGCCGCACTGATGGCCGTCGAGGATTGGCCGCTGTTGCGTTGGCGGATGCGGGAATACACCCACGGCCGCTGGGGTACCGAGATCGTCAAGAAGAACCCGCGGCTGGCCGAGAACATCCTGGCCACCGTCGCCGAACTCGGACCCAGCACCGCCGGGCAGATCGAGGCGCACCTCAACGGCGAGCAGCGAGGCCGCAAGGGTCCGTGGTGGGACCGCAGTGACACCAAGTGGGTGGCCGAGGCGCTGTTCGCGTCGGGGGCGCTGACCACCGCCACCCGGGTCGGCTTCGCCCGGCACTACGACCTCGCCGAGAACGTGCTGCCGCCGCACGTGCTGGCCCGCCAGGTCGACGACGACGAGGCCCTTCGTGAGCTGACGCTGCGCGCCGCTGGTGCGCTCGGGGTGGCTACCGAACCCGACCTGCGCGACTACTTCCGGCTGAGTCCAAAGCAGAGCAAGCCCGCGGTCGCCGCATTGGTCGCCGAGGGGGAACTCGAGGAGGTCGAGGTCGACGGCTGGTCGGCGCCGGCATACCTGCGTGCGGGGCAGACGGTGCCCCGGGTGGATCGCGGCACGGCGCTGTTATGTCCGTTCGATCCACTGATCTTCTTCCGCCCCCGGGTGGAGCGTCTGTTCGAATTCCATTACCGCATCGAGATTTACACGCCCGAACCCAAGCGCCAGTTCGGCTACTACGTGTGGCCGTTCCTGCTCGACGGACGCCTCGTCGGGCGCGTCGACCTCAAGGCCGAGCGGCCCAACGATGCCCTGAACGTGGTCGGAGCGTTCGTCGAGCCCGGCCAGGATCCGGCTGTGGTCGCACCACGGTTGGCCGCCGAGCTTCAGACCATGGCGTCCTGGCTAGCACTCGGCAATGTCACGGTCGGTCGGCGGGGTGAGCTGGCTCCGCAGCTGCGCAAGATGCTCTGAGTCGTCACGCGAAGCGGTCGGCGAGGCTCTTCTTGTCGATCTTCTCGCCGGGGAGCGTCGGCAGGGCAGCGGTGCTGATATGCCACCGGGTCGGAACGGCGAAGTAGGCCAGCGCGTCGGTGACGTGGGCGCGCAGGTCAGCCTCCGTCGGTGCGGTATCGCCGAGGCGATGGACGATCACCGCAGCGAGTTCCTCACCCAGGTCGGGGTGGGGTGGTCCGATGGCGGCCACTTCGACGACGGCCGGGTGAGTCGACAGAGCGGCTTCCACGTGGCCACAGCTGATGTTCTCGCCGCCCCGAATCACGATGTCTTTCGCGCGTCCGTCGATGAACAGATAGCCCTCGGCGTTGCGGTGGCCGAGATCACCGGTGTGCAGCCAGCCGTCGTCGTCGAGGGTGCCGTCAGCTATCCCGACGTAGCCGTTCATCACTGTTGGCGAACGCGCCAGGATTTCACCGACACCGTCGGCATCGGGACGATCGATGACCAACTCCACGACCGGATAGGGCCGGCCCACGGTGCCGGGATACTGCGCCAAGTCTGGACTTGTTGCTGCCGTGAGGAATCCGCCGGATTCGGTCATGCCCCAGGTGTTTCCGAGTCCTCGACTACCCAGTTGAGGAAGCCGGGTGCGAAGCCGGTCGAGCAGCGCGATGGGTACGGCTGATCCGCCGAGCGGAAAGGAGCGCAGCGTCGACAGGTCGAACGTGTCGAAATCGGGATGCTCGAGCACCCTGATCGCCATCGTGGGGACGCCGCCCCAATTGTGCACACCTTCGCGTTCGATCAATTCGAGTGCTTGGCGGGCGTCGAACCGTCCTTCCGGGAGGACGATCCTGCCGCCGGTGAGGTAGTTGCTCAACAGGTTCGACAGCCCACCGACGTGGAACATCGGAGTGCTTGCCAGCGACACCGATTGCGGGGCATCAGGCTTCTGCTGGTGCGGCAGCCGCCTCGTCCGAGCCAACACATTGTGCTGGTTGGCGATGATGGCCCGCCGGGAGAGCGCGACCGCTTTCGGCAGGCCCGAACTTCCCGAGGTGAAGAGGATCGCCGACGTCGCGTCGGGATCCTCGACTTCTTTCGAGCTGACGGCGCCGGTCACCGCCCGGTTGCCGGCGAATCGGGCGATGTCGCGCACCGTCTCCGGCGCCATGCCGTCCAGGGGAGTGTCAGCCAGGATGAGGCGCGGCTCGAGCAGGCCGATCGCGTGCTCGAGCTCAGTTCGCCGCCACCAGCGATTGGCGAGCACCGGGACGGCGCCGCTGCGCCACACCGACCACAAGGCGACGACCCAGTCCGGGGTGTTGTACGCGTACAGCATGATCCGGTCGCCGGACTGGACGCCGTCGTCTTGTAAGGCGACGACTCCGGTGTCCACCGCATCGGCGAATGCCGAGAACGTCATTCGCCGCGCGCCGTGAACCAGAAAGGTGCGCTCGGCCCAGCGCTGCGACTCGGCGAAGATGCTCGCGAATGTCGTTGGCCGGGGCGAGTACTGCAGCCCGCGGTGACCGGCATAGTCCGACGCCTCGACGTCGGTTCCCCACAGCGCGTCGGGCATGTGACTCCTTGTTGGTCGCGATCGCCTGGTTCAGGATCCCATCGTGCCCGGACGCTAAGGTGAGCCCGTGGCCGAGACCGCGCCGCTGCGCGTGCAGCTGATCGCCAAGACCGAGTTCCTGGCGCCTGCCGACGTGCCATGGAGCACCGACGCCGACGGTGGCCAGGCACTCGTCGAATTCGCCGGCCGTGCCTGCTATCAGAGCTGGTCCAAGCCAAATCCCCGGACGGCCACCAACGCGGCCTACCTCAAACACGTCATCGACGTGGGGCACTTTTCGGTGCTCGAGCATGCCTCGGTGTCGTTCTACATCACCGGCATCTCCCGGTCTTGCACGCACGAGCTGATCCGGCACCGGCACTTTTCCTACTCCCAGCTGTCCCAGCGGTACGTGCCCGAGAACGACGCCCAGGTGGTCGTGCCGCCCGGTCTGGAAGACGACCCGGAGCTGCGCCAGATCCTGCTCGAGGCCGCCGACGCCAGCCGCGCCGCCTACCTGGAGCTACTGACCCGGCTGGAGGCCAAGTTCGCCGATCAGCCCAACGCCGTGCTGCGGCGCAAGCAGGCCCGTCAAGCGGCACGCGCTGTGCTGCCCAACGACACCGAGACCCGCATCGTCGTCAGCGGCAATTACCGAGCTTGGCGGCACTTCATCGCCATGCGGGCCAGCGAACACGCCGACGTGGAGATCCGCCGGCTGGCGATCGCCTGCCTGCGTCAGCTCGCTGACGTTGCCCCCGCCGTCTTCGCCGACTTCCAGATCAGCGAACTTGCCGACGGCACGGAAGTGGCGACGTCCCCGCTGGCTACGGAGGCCTAACCGAAGCGGGTAATCTAGGTGTCCGTGAGCACCAGCGGATTCGACGTCAGCGCCCGGTTGGGCACCGTTCTGACCGCGATGGTTACTCCGTTCAAGCCCGACGGAACCCTGGACACCATCGCCGCGGCGCGGGTTGCTACCCACCTGGTCGACTCGGGCTGCGATGGGCTGGTGCTGTCCGGCACCACCGGTGAGTCCCCGACCACCACCGACGACGAGAAGCTAGCGCTGCTGAGCGCGGTCCTCGAAGCCGTCGGTGACCGTGCCCGCATCATCGCCGGCGTCGGCACCTACGACACCGCACATAGCGTGCACCTGGCCAAGACGGCCGCGGCCGAGGGCGCCCACGGCCTACTGGTCGTCACGCCGTACTACTCGCGGCCGCCGCAGTCGGGTCTGGTCGCCCACTTCACGGCGGTGGCCGACGCCACCGACCTGCCGGTGATGCTCTATGACATCCCGCCGCGTTCGGTCGTCCCGATCGAGTGGGACACCATGCGCACGCTGTCGGCACACCCCAACATCGTCGCGGTCAAAGACGCGAAGGCCGATCTGCACGGCGGTCTGCAGATCATGGCCGAGACGGGCCTGGCCTACTACTCCGGTGACGACGCCCTGAACCTGCCCTGGCTGGCCATGGGCGCGATCGGTTTTGTCAGTGTGTGGGGGCACGTGGCGGCCAGCCAGCTTCGAGACATGTTGACCGCCTTCAACTCCGGTGACATCGCCACTGCACGCAAGATCGGTGTGACGCTGGCGCCGCTGAACGCCGCGCAGACCCGCCTGGGCGGGGTGACCCTTGCGAAGGAAGGTTTGCGCCTGCAGGGCATCGACGTCGGTCAGCCGCGGCTGCCGCAGGTGCCGGCCACCCCTGAGCAGATCGACGAGTTGGCCGCCGACCTGCGTGCGGCAGCAGTCCTGCGATGACGATGTCGTCGGCCGGGCGACTCCGGTGAACGAGGAGCTGTCACCTCCCGGGCCACTGGCCCCGGGAGGTCTACGCGTGACCGCGCTGGGCGGCATCAACGAAATCGGCCGCAACATGACCGTTTTCGAGCATCTCGGCCGATTGCTGATCATCGACTGTGGTGTGCTGTTCCCCAACCACGACGAACCCGGCGTCGACCTGATCCTGCCGGACCTGCGACTGATCTCCGACCGGCTCGACGACATCGAAGCTCTGGTCCTCACGCACGCCCACGAGGATCACATCGGCGCCATCCCATACCTGCTGAAGATGCGCGCCGACATCCCGGTGGTGGGCTCGAAGTTCACCCTCGCGCTGGTCGCCGCCAAATGCCGTGAACACCGGGTCAATCCGGTGTTCGTCGAAGTCGGCGAGGGACAGCGCAGCACGCACGGGGTATTCGAGTGCCAGTACTTCGCGGTCAACCACTCGATTCCGGACGCACTGGCGATTGCCATCCACACCGGTGCCGGGACCGTCCTGCATACCGGTGACATCAAGCTCGACCAGCTGCCGCTCGACGGCCGCCCGACCGACCTGCCGGGCATGTCGCGGCTGGGCGATGCTGGGGTGGACTTGTTGCTATGCGACTCGACCAACTCCGAGATCCCCGGGGTCGGCCCCTCCGAAAGTGAAGTCGGCCCCAATCTGCACCGGCTGATGCGCGGCGCCGAGGGGCAGCGGGTCATCGTGGCGTGTTTCGCCTCCAACGTCGACCGGGTGCAGCAGATCGTCGACGCCGCAATCGCATTGGGCCGCCGGGTCTCGTTCGTTGGCCGGTCCATGCTGCGCAATATGGCCATCGCCCGTGAGCTGGGCTTCCTGCAGGTCGAGGATCGCGACGTCGTCGACATCGCGATGGCCGAGGAGATGACGCCCGGGCAGGTGGTGCTGATCACCACCGGCACGCAGGGCGAGCCGATGGCAGCGCTGTCGCGGATGTCGCGCGGTGAGCACCGCAGCATCACGGTTACCTCCGACGACCTGATCATCCTGTCGTCGTCGCTGATCCCCGGCAACGAAGAAGCGGTCTACGGCGTAATCGACGACCTGGCCAAGATCGGTGCCAGAGTCGTCACCAATCAGCAAGTACGGGTGCATGTTTCAGGCCATGCCTACGCCGGTGAGTTGCTGTTCCTCTACAACGGGGTACGGCCACGCAACGTGATGCCGGTACACGGCACCTGGCGGATGCTGCGCGCCAACGCCAAGCTGGCCGCCCGTAGCGGTGTGCCGGAGGAGAACATCGTGGTGGCCGAGAGCGGCGTCAGTGTCGACCTGGTGGGTGGCCGGGTCGCCGTCGCCGGCGCGGTGCCGGTCGGCAAGATGTTCGTCGACGGGCTGGTCACCGGCGACGTGGGCGAGCCGACGCTGGGGGAACGGCTGATCCTGAGTTCGGGGTTCATTGCGGCGACGATCGTGGTGAAGCGGGAGACGGGGCGGCTGGCCGCACCGCCGCACCTGTACTCGCGCGGCTTCTCCGAGGACCCCAAGGCGCTGGAGCCCGCGATGCGCAAGGTCGAGGCGGAGCTGGAATCGCTTGCCTCCGGCAATGTCACCGATCCGATCCGCATCGCCCAAGTGGTGCGACGCACGGTCGGTAAATGGGTGGGGGAGACCTACCGGCGCCAGCCGATGATCGTGCCGACGGTCATCGAGGTTTAGTCGGCGTCTGCGAACGCAGCCAGGACACGGCGCGCTCCCGGTAGGCGCTCAGTCCTTTGTATTCGACCATGTCGTCCGGCAATTCGGCCAGCACCGCTGCGGTGCGGGCACGCCAGTCATCGACCGTGGCGATATCGGCCAGCGGCAGCATGTAGCTTCGGATCAGAAAGCAGATCGCCCCGGACTCCGGCAGCCGGATCAGATGCTGGACCTCAACCCGCAGATGGATCAACCTGCCGAACGTTTCGTCGTCGAGCGCGTCGAGGTGGTCGCGATCGGGCAGCCACTCGGGAAAGGCTTCGGTGGACACATCGAGGCGGCGCCCCACCGTCATCGACCAGTTGGTACGCCGGTAGATGGCGCCGGCCGCCAAGCGCATCAGGAATTCCCGTGCCCGCGTGATCACGCCGGTTTCACGCAGTCGGGGGACCGGGCCGTGGATCTCCAGGAACGTCATCCCCACGTCGAACCCGAATGACCAGCCCGCGGCGAAGGTGACCACACCCGCGTCGGCGAACAGGTCACCGTCGCGCTGGTCGAGTAGGACGATGTCCTCCTGCACCTGACCGGCGATGTAGGCCAGCGGGTCGCACGGCAGGCTGGACTCGTGGCCGATGATGAAACTTTGGGCGATACCCAGTAATTCGTTGCGCCAATGCCAGGTGTCGCCGTCGCGGGTCAACGACATGGTCGCCGGGTAGGCGGTGGCCATTTCGGTCATCAACGCCAGCATGGTGTCCCAGCAGGCGACGCGCATATGTGGCAGCACCGCGTGGCGGGAGGGGTCGGCAGCCAGGATGCGGCGACGCTCGGCGAGCTCGTCGGCGTACTCGCTGTCGATGTCCACCACCCGCCGGCCCCACTGCCCGGTCGCCGTGGCGACGACTCCGCCGGCCGGCGCGATGTTCGTGCTGTAACGATAGGAATCTCCGGTGTACGGAAAGGGGAACGACGCCACCAGATCCGGAGCCGACACCCGCCCGGTCATAGGTCCAGCTCCACCCGGCCGGACCCGCGCGACACGCAAGCCATCATCGAATCGCGCCGTTCGTCGTCGCTCAGATAGAGGTCGCGATGCAGCACCTGCCCCGATCGCACCGGCACCCGGCACTCACCGCACACGCCTTGGTGGCACAGGCTGGGGACGGAATGTCCGCGAGCCGTCAATGACTCCAGCAGCGACACGCCCGACTCCACGGTGAAAATGTCACCGCTGCACGATAACTCGACCTCGAACGGATCTCCGGGGGCCAGGTCGCCGCCGAAGTGTTCGACGTGGATGCGGCTTCCTGGCCAGCCCAAGTCGGTGGCGATCGCGACGACATCGTCGATGAATTGGCTTGGGCCGCAGATGTAGACATGCGTGCCGAACGGTTGGCTGGCCAGTGCGGGGGACAGCGCGGCCAGGAAGGACGCGCGGTCGATGAAAAGCGATGCGTGGTCGGTGAGCGACGCGACCTCCTCGACGTAGGCACCGCGGCCCTCGCGATGGACGTAGAGCAACCGCGCATCACGGCCCCACCGCCGGGCGCTGCGCAGGTGGGACACCATCGGGGTGATCCCGATGCCCGCGGCGATCAGCAGGTGCCGGGTGGCACGCAGCACCGGGGCGAAGGCGCTGCGCGGGTGGTGGGCCACGACGGTGGCGCCGACCGCCAAACATCGGTGAATCCAGCGCGATCCGCCTCGCCCCTGCGGACATTCCAGCACCGACACCACATATTCGTGGGGTGCGGTGCTCTCACCGGTCAGCGAGTAGGCATTCGCGCCGTCGGCGCACTGGATCACGATATGGCTACCGGGGGTGAACGACGGCAGCTCACCGCGGTCGGCGCGGGCCAAGGTCAGTGTTCGGATCCCGGGCACGCGGTCGTCGATGGCGACGACCACGAGGGTCAATGTGCTCATACTCTGCCCGATCTGGCTGGTGCCGGATCGGCTGCGGTGGCGAACCCCAGGTGGGCGCCGAGCCGCCGGGAGACGTGGTAGTAGACGAACAGCCGGCGTGCGCAGCCGGGACAGGAGATCTCCTCGGTCAAGTCAACGGGCGCGGTGGTGGTGGTCCGACAGTGTGCGCAATAGATCTCGCGGGTGGCCACTTCGGTACTGGCGACGGTGATCTCGTCGTCGGCCGCGCCGAGTTCGAGCGCTCGGGCCCGGACCCGGAGGCAGGCGTGGGCGGGTCCGGCCAGTAGCAGCCGCCAGCCGACCAGAGCATCGGCGAGATCGGCGTCCAACGCTCGGCATGCCTCGGCAGCGTCGGCGATGAGATGCACACGTGGTTGGGTCCCGGGACGCTCAGCGCTGATCTGGGCGGTCCACCGCGCGGCGATGTCGGCGGCCTCTGCGCCGATGGCCAGCACCGTGTATTGACGACCGGTCAGATCGGCAGTCGGGCAGGTGGGTTCGACGGCCCACGCCGGGACGCTGGTGAGGTCCAGATCGGGTGTCATCGTCACCCGATCGTATGTCAGCGCTTGTTGGTGTACCCGGCGTCGACGGGCAGCGCCACTCCGGTGACATATCGGCCGGCGTCGGACACCAGGTAGTACACCGCGTTGGCGATGTCCTCGGGCTCCAGCGTCTGAACCGGCAGCGCGTTGCTCATGTCCGGGCCGCCCTGCATCTGCTGGGCGAAGCCTTCCAGCCAGGACCGGGTGAACTCGTTGTCGATCATCGGGGTGTTGACCCCGGCCGGATGTACCGAGTTGACCCGAATGCTGAATGCGGCAAGG
Source organism: Mycolicibacterium helvum (assembly GCF_010731895.1). Taxonomy (NCBI): domain Bacteria; kingdom Bacillati; phylum Actinomycetota; class Actinomycetes; order Mycobacteriales; family Mycobacteriaceae; genus Mycobacterium; species Mycolicibacterium helvum. Next base: position 4,809,829 of record NZ_AP022596.1, read on the forward strand.
AAATTCGCGTACGCCCGCATGAGGCCGACCACCCCGTGCTTGGCGACGGTATAGCCCAGCGACCCAGCGACCGGGGCGCCGATGCCCACCAGCCCAGCCACCGAGCTGGTCAGCACGATCGCGCCGCCGTCGCCCTGCTTGATCATCGGCTTCATCGCCACGTCGACGGTGTGATAGACCCCGGTCAGGTTGACGTCGATGACGTCCTGCCAGGCGCCCTCGTCGGCCATCGGGGCGATACCGGCGTTGGCGATCACGATGTCGAGCCGGCCCAGCTCCTCGATGCCCTGATACACGGCGGCCTTGAGCGCCGGCCGGTCGCGGACGTCGGCTTCCCGGGCGACGATCCGGGCGCCGGTGTCCTCGACGAGCTTGACGGTGGCGGCCATGTCCTCGGGGGTGGCCAGCGGGTAAGGCACGCTGGCGATCTGGTCGCACAGGTCGATTGCGATGATGCTGGCGCCCTCGGAGGCCAGTTTCAGCGCGTGCGCGCGGCCCTGGCCGCGCGCGGCGCCGGTGATCAGCGCGACCTTGCCGTCGAGTTCACCCATGGCGATTAGGGGCGAACCTGGCCCTTGGCCGGGTCACCGGCCGGGATGGGCTTCAGCATCTTGATGTCGGGCGCGCCGTCCAGATGCTCGCCGATCGCACCGAACAGCGCGGTCACGCCCGGCGCGGCGCTGTGGGTCTTGAGCGCGTCTTCGTCGGCCCACTGCTCGACGAATACGAACGTCTTATCGCCCTCGTGGACCGCGTACAGGTCACAACCAGGCTCTTCATGGACCGCGGCGACGGCCGTCTTGCAAGCCTCGCGCACGGCATCGACGGATTCGGGCTTGACGGTGAAGCTGGCGACGACGACGACAGGCATGAGCGAGCTCCTCGGAAGTAGGTGACGGCGCTTACGTTAGCCCTGCTTCATATCGCCGCACGATGGGGTCCCGGTGAGCGGGGGAGGGCCCGTAATCGGCCTTTGCCGGCCTTTGTCGCAGTCTGGCAACGACGCGCCGTGTTACAGGTGTTGTGGGTGGTGCAGATGGGGCAATTGCGACTACGCTTGCCCGCATGGCGAACAAGACGGCCGCTCGCTCAAGCGCGCGAACGACCAGGTCAAAGGGTGCGTCGCGGTCGGCCAAACCGGCCCCGCGGCGCAAGCCCGCCAAGAAGCGCAACTCCTCGCCGGTCGCCACCGCCGCAGCAGCCACTGGACGGGCTGCGCGGGCGACCTGGCTGATGTTGGCCAAGGGGGCCGGCTCGACCGCCCGTTCGGTCGGTCGAGCCGGTGACATCGAACCCGGTCATCGTCGCGACGGGCTCGCGCTGGGGCTGTTGGCCGTCGGGGTCGTGATCGCCGCCAGTTCCTGGTTCGACGCCGCCCGCCCGGTGGGCGCCTGGATCGACTCGGTGCTGCGCACCCTGGTCGGCGGTGCGGTGGTTCTGCTGCCCGTCATCATCTGCGCGATCGCCGTCCTGCTGATGCGCACCGAACCCAACCCCGACGCCCGCCCACGTCTGATCCTGGGCTGCGCCATGATCGCCTTGCCGGTGCTGGGCCTGTGGCACCTGTGGTCGGGTGCGCCGCAGGATCCGGCCGCCCGGCAGCGCGCTGCGGGCTTCATCGGCTTCGCTATCGGCGGCCCGCTCTCCGACGGGCTGACTTCGTGGATCGCCGCCCCCCTGCTCATCATCGCCGCACTGTTCGGGGTGCTGCTGCTGACCGGCACCACGATCCGCGAGGTGCCCGAGACGCTCTACGCGATGTTCAGCACCCGCGGCCGCTACGACGAGGACGACGAGTACGACGACGAGTACGACGGCGAGTACGAGGACGAGTACGACGAGCCCGCCGTTGCCGAACAGGCTGAGCCTGAGGACTTCTCCGACGGCTACTACGACGATCCCCGGTCCTACACCGACGAGGCCCCGGCCTGGCCGGCGGCGCAGGGGCCGGTGGGCACGCCGCTGGACAACTATCCGCTCGAGGAAGATGCGCCCACCGCTCCCGAGCCGGCCAAGTCGCGGCGCAAGAAGCCGACACTCAACCAGGACACACCCGACCAGGACGCTGCCAAGCCGGACGCTCCCAAGCAGGACATCGTCAAGCAGGACACCAAGGTTCTCGATCGGGTGGTCGAAGGTCCCTACACCCTGCCGTCGCTGGATCTGCTGGTGGCCGGCGATCCGCCGAAGCGGCGTAGCGCGGCCAATGACCAAATGGTGGAGCGGATTTCGTCGGTTCTGCAACAGTTCAAGGTCGACGCCAGAGTGACCGGCTGTACCAGGGGGCCGACCGTCACCCGCTACGAGGTCGAGCTCGGTCCTGGCGTCAAGGTCGAAAAAATTACTGCGCTGCAACGCAATATCGCCTACGCCGTGGCCACCGAGAGCGTCCGGATCCTGGCGCCGATCCCCGGTAAGTCAGCCGTCGGCATCGAGGTGCCCAACACCGACCGCGAAACGGTCCGTCTCGCAGACGTTCTCACCGCGCCGTCCACCCGCGGCGACCACCGCCCATTGGTGATCGGGCTAGGCAAGGACATCGAGGGCCATTTCGTCTCGGCGAATCTCGCCGATATGCCGCACCTGCTGGTGGCCGGCTCGACCGGCTCGGGCAAGTCCAGCTTCGTCAACTCGATGCTGGTCTCGCTGCTGGCCCGCGCCACCCCCGAAGAAGTGCGGATGATCCTCATCGACCCGAAGATGGTGGAACTCACGCCGTATGAGGGCATTCCACACCTGATCACGCCGATCATCACCCAACCCAAGAAGGCGGCCGCGGCGCTGGCCTGGCTGGTCGAGGAGATGGAGCAGCGCTACCAGGACATGCAGGCATCGCGGGTGCGCCACATCAAGGACTTCAACGCCAAGGTGCGCTCCGGGGAGATCACCGCGCCGCTGGGCAGCCAGCGCGTGTACAAGCCGTACCCGCTCATTCTGGCGGTCGTCGACGAGCTGGCCGACCTGATGATGACCGCGCCGCGTGACGTCGAGGAAGCCATCGTGCGGATCACCCAGAAGGCCCGTGCGGCCGGTATCCACCTGGTGCTGGCCACCCAGCGGCCGTCGGTCGACGTGGTCACCGGTCTGATCAAGACCAACGTGCCCTCGCGGTTGTCGTTCGCGACGTCATCGCTGACCGACAGCCGGGTCATCCTCGACCAGCCGGGCGCCGAGAAGCTGATCGGCATGGGCGATGGCCTGTTCTTGCCGATGGGCGCAGGCAAGCCGGAACGGCTGCAGGGTGCCTACGTCAGCGACGAGGAGATCCAGGCCGTCGTCCAGGCCTGCAAGGACCAGGCCGAGCCGGAGTACACCGAAGGCGTCACCGCCGCCAAGCCGGCCGGGGAACGCACCGACGTCGACCCCGACATCGGCGACGACATGGACGTCTTCCTGCAGGCCGTCGAGCTGGTGGTGTCCAGCCAGTTCGGCTCCACCTCGATGCTGCAGCGCAAGCTGAGGGTCGGCTTCGCCAAGGCCGGCCGGTTGATGGACCTGATGGAGACCCGCAACATCGTCGGGCCCTCGGAGGGATCCAAGGCTCGCGAGGTGCTGGTCAAGCCCGACGAACTGGCCGGGACGCTGATGTTGATCCGCGGCGGCAGCGCCAACGACGACACCGACGACGAGGAGTTCTAGCGTTGGTTGAGCCCCCACGTCGCATATTCCACGCAGGAATGACACGTGAGCGCTCACTCAACTTGCGGCCCGCTGTGATCGGGCGTCCCACGCCCGCTTAACGCGGCTGATGACATCTGGACGACGGTGGTCAGCCAGCACGCGCACCACGATCCAGCCGACCGATCCCAGGTAGTCGTGCCGCTCAACATCGATGGTGTAGGCGGCCCGGCTGGTGCGGTGATGTTCACCGTCGTACTCCACGGCCACCAGGATGTCGGGCCACCCCATGTCCAGGTAGTACCAGCGACCATGAGGCCGGGTGACGGGGATCTGCGTCGTCGGCCGCGGGAAGCCGGCGTCGATGAGATCAAGCCGCAGGTACGTCTCCCGCGGTGACTGCGCACCGGCGTCGACGGCATCCAGCCTGGAAGGCAGGCCGCGGACGCCTCGCAGACGTGGATGAGCGTCGGCAACGGCAAGGACGTCGCTGGCGGAGAAGTGGGTCGCGTTGGCCAGCGCATCCAGGTCTGCGATCCCGCGGCGGATGGAGGGACCGCGGCGCGCCAGATCGAATGCGGTTCGGGCGACTGTTGTGACGGGTAAGCCGCCGCGACAGGTGAGTTCTTCCGCGAGCAGGGTTTCACGGCGTGTGACGACGCCACGCGGACTGCGATTGTTGGCGAAGTTGAGCTCGATCGGGATGTCAGGGTCGACCCATCGGGCACCGTGTAGCGCCGCCGCCGCACGGCCGGTGACTGTCGCCTGCCGCCCCGACCACAGCCAGGCCGCAGTGATGCGGTCCAGCAGCGTCAGGTCCCCGCGCGGAGCGTAGACATCGGGGAAGACGCGCTGATGGGTGTTTGCGAGCTGGTAGCGGTTCACCCGCCCAGCCGCCAATGCTGCACTGCCAACGAACACCCGCGTCATGCCGCTCAACGCTGCCAGTCGACCTGCCGGCCCGCTTTCAGCTATCCACAACGCTCACTCAATGCGCTAGAGGATCAGCAGCATGCGGGTATTGCCCAGAATGTTCGGCTTCACATATGACAGGTCGAGGAATTCCGCGACACCGATGTCATAGGAGCGGCACATCTCCTCGTACACCTCGGAGGTGACGGGCGTTCCCTCGATCTCGGCGAAGCCGTGCCGGGTGAAGAACTCCGTCTCGAACGTCAGCACGAACAGCCGCTCTAGCTGTAGCTCGCGGGCCACCGTGAGCAGCTGGTCGACGATCGCGTGCCCGATGCCGCGGCCCTTGATCTTCGGATTGACCGCGACGGTGCGCACCTCACCCAGATCCGCCCACAAGACGTGGAGCGCCCCGCACCCCACGACCTCGCCGTCGAGCTCGGCCACCCAGAACTCCTGGACCGCCTCGTATAGCGTGACCAGGTTCTTCTCCAGCAGAATCCGGCCGGCATAGGTGTCGACCAGACGCTTGATGTCGGGGACATCCGAGGTGCGGGCGCGGCGGATGACGACATCGTCGCTCACGCGACCCCCTCGCAGGCTCGGTCGCCGCGCGCCATCCGTTGGTTCGCTCCGCAAGCGTCGTTCACGGGTGCAGAGTATCGGGCGTGAGGGCCCGGCCTGCCAACCGATATTCTGATGCCGTGTCGGGACAACCCCAAACTCCTCCAGTGGTCCCGCGCGTGCGGGTGGCCAATGTCGCCAACTTGCTGACGGGGATGCGGCTGGTCCTGGTGCCGATCTTCCTCCTTGCCCTGTTCGCCGATAGTGGCCACGAATCCTCCTACCGGATAACTGCATTCGTGATCTTCACCGTTGCCGTCATCACCGATCACTTCGATGGTTTGCTGGCTCGCACCTACGGCATGGTCACCGAATTCGGCAAGCTCGCCGACCCCATCGCCGACAAGATGCTCATCGGCGCCGCGTTGATCGGGCTGTCGATGCTGGGCGATCTTCCGTGGTGGGTGACGGTGGTGATCCTGATCCGCGAGCTCGGCATCACAGTGCTGCGGCTGGTCGTGCTGCGCCACGGAGTGATTCCGGCCGGCCGCGGGGGCAAGCTCAAGACCCTGGTGCAGGCCGTCGCGATCGGCCTGTTCGTGCTGCCGCTGCACAACTGGCCGTCGCCCTGGCTCACGGTGGCCTGGGTGATCATGTGGGCCGCGATCGTGCTCACGGTGCTCACCGGCGTCGACTACGTGGTGTCGGCGGTCAAGGACTCCCGTGATCGATCCGCTGGTCGATGACGCAGCGCGCGCGCTGGTCGCGCTGCTGACGGCGCGCGGTCAGACCGTCGCGACCGCGGAATCACTGACCGCCGGGCTGCTGGCGGCCACGCTGGCCGGGGTACCCGGTGCCAGCGCTGTGCTGGCCGGCGGCCTGATCACTTACACCGTCGAGACCAAGATCGCGCTGGGCGGTGTGCCGGGTGCGCTGCTCGATGACGTGGGCCCGGTGGCGGCGCCGACGGCGGCAGCGCTGGCGGAAGGGGCGCGAGACCGCTGTGCGGCGACCTGGGGTGTCGGCTTGACCGGGGTGGCAGGCCCGGAACCGCACGGCGGGCATCCGGTCGGCACGGTCTACCTGGGATTGGCCGGTCCGGGGCCGACGGAGGTTGCTGAGCTGCGGCTCGATGGATCACGCTGGGACATCCGGCTGGCCGCGGTGCACCAGGCCATCGGCAGGCTGTCCGGCCTGGTCGAGCGGACTTGAGGTTTCCTGGGAACCAAATCGGTTCGTCGCGGCGTTGCAGTAGTTGTTGCAACTCTTGGAGAGGACAGCTCGATGGCCGTACTGCTGCGTGAGGTGATCGGTGACGTACTTCGCGGCGCCCGTACTTCGCAGGGACGCACCCTTCGCGAGGTGTCCGATACGGCCCGTGTCAGCCTCGGTTACCTGTCCGAGGTGGAGCGCGGTCGCAAAGAAGCCTCCAGCGAATTGCTCAGCGCGATCTGCAGCGCACTCGACGTCCCGCTGTCACGGGTGCTGACCGATGCCGGAGAGAAAATGGCCGACCGAGAGCGCATCGCCCGGTTGACGGCCGTGCCTGCCGCGGACAACGTCATCGATGTCGCCACCAAGGTGGTTATCCCGCACCCTGTCGCGATGGCGGTCGCCTGACCCCTGAACAGGGTCAGGTCCGGGCCACATGTGCACAGGGGTGTGGCCGGGCATCGGGAACCGATAAATTGGGCACTGCGAACTAACTGCGACCTAACTGCGGCACTCGATATGAAGGCGGGCAACTGATGGCGAATCCGTTCACCAAGGCGTGGAAGTACCTGATGGCGCTTTTCAACTCCAAGGTCGACGAATATGCCGACCCGAAGATCCAGATCCAGCAGGCAATCGAAGAGGCCCAGCGGCAGCATCAGGCGCTGACCCAGCAGGCCGCCCAGGTGATCGGAAACCAGCGCCAGCTCGAGATGCGGCTGAACCGCCAGCTCGCCGACATCGAGAAGTTGCAGGTCAATGTCCGGCAGGCGCTCACACTGGCCGATCAGGCCACCGCAACCGGTGACGGCGCCAAGGCCACCGAGTACAACAACGCCGCCGAAGCGTTCGCCGCGCAGTTGGTCACCGCCGAGCAAAGCGTGGAGGACCTCAAGGGCCTGCACGACCAGGCGCTGCAGGCCGCGGGTCAGGCCAAGAAGGCCGTCGAACAGAACGCCATGATGCTCCAGCAGAAGATTGCCGAGCGCACCAAGCTGCTCAGCCAGCTCGAGCAAGCCAAGATGCAGGAGCAGGTCAGCGCGTCGCTGCGGTCGATGAGTGAGCTTGCCGCGCCTGGTAACACTCCGAGCCTCGACGAGGTTCGCGACAAGATCGAGGCCCGCTACGCCAATGCGATCGGTTCAGCCGAGCTGGCCCAGAACTCGGTACAGGGCCGCATGCTCGAGGTCCAGCAGGCCAGCGTCCAGATGGCCGGCCACTCCCGGCTCGAGCAGATCCGCGCGTCGATGCGCGGCGACGCTCTGCCTGCCGGTGGCGCCACCGCACCGGCCAGCCCTGCCAGCACACCCGAGCCCGAGCAGCCGCTCGGACAGTAGGAGGCGAATAGTTCGATGGCGGTGACACCGGACAAACCGGGATTCGTAGCGCGCCAATGGCGTTCGGTCATGCAGCGCGGAATCGACACCGTCAGCGAGTACGCCGACGTGGCGGCCCAAAAGCTCAGTGCTGCTGCCGATCCACGTGCCAGGCTGCTGCGCAAGCGGCGCTGGGCGTTGCGGCTGGCTCTGTTCTTCGGCTTTGCATCGGTGTTCTGGGTGCTGGTCACCGGGCTGCTGGCGACATGGAGCACACCGGTGTGGGCGCTGCTGATCACAGGTGTCATCGCCGCGGGTGCCGCAGTACCCGCGACCCTGCTGTTGTTGCGCTACCGCTGGCTTCGGGCCGAGCCGCTGCCGCCGCAGCGTCAGGCCAGCGGCCGACGGCTGCCGCCGCACGGGTCGGTTGCCCGGCCGTCGATGTCAGCGCTGGGCGCCTCCGAGCGGGGGTTTCATTCCCTACTGGGTGTGATGACGCGCGGGAACATGCTGCCGCCAGAGGAGATTCGCGAGCTGACCGAGGCCGCCGACCGCACCGCGGCGACCATGGCGGCGACTGCCGCCGAAGTGGTCTCGATGGAACGCGCCGCGAACGAGACCCCGCATTCGCGGTCGTATCTGGCGCCGACCATCAACGCGTTCACCGCTCAGCTCAATGCCGGTGTGCGGCAGTACAACGAAATGGTGACCGCCGCAGCGCAACTGGTGTCGGCGGCCAACACCGGCTCGATGTCCAGTTCGCCGATGTCCCAGCAGCGCTACCGCAACGAGCTGGCCGGCGCGACCGATCGCCTGATGGGCTGGGCGCAGGCCTTCGACGAGTTGGGCCAGCTCCGTCGGGCCTAGAGCGTTGAGCGCGGCCCGAACCGCTCCACATAGGACTCGTGCTTGCCGGCGTTGCGCTCACGCTCGAGCTTCTCGATCAGGTCGGGATCGAGCTGATGTACCCGCAGCATGTGCTTGCGCCAGATCTTGTTCAGTGCGTGTGAGAAGTAGATGAACGGGATCAGAATCGGGACCGTCATACTGGCCCGCACCCACATGGCGGTCGGCACCAGCCAGAACGGGGCGAGGATGAGCACCGCGGGCACCAGTACACGGAGCATGACGCGCCGGGTGGCGCCGGGACCGGTGAGGTCGTTGCGGACCCAGTCCAGCATCGAGTCCGGCAACCGTCTACCCAAGTAGTAGCCGACCAGCTGGAACAGGTTGGGTTTCGTACGCTCAGTGCTAATCGTGATCTCCTACAGAGTCGGGCGCAGGGCGGGGACAACGGCGCCCAGAATGCCGCGAATGATAGCTTTGGTGAAGTCGAACATGTCGAAGTAGTCCCGCCACAACGTGATTCGGCCGTTGCGCACCTCGAAGACACCGCACACCCAGAACTGTAGGCGCACCGGACCGATCGCCAGCACATCGGTGCGTTCGGTCAGCACCGCCGGGCCGTTGACGGCGATGCGGTGGATCTTCACCTCGAAGCCGCCTTTGCCTTCCATCCGGCGGAACAACTTCATGGTCCGCGCACGGCCGCGAATGGTGGGGAATCCGACGTTCTCGTAGACCAGGTTGTCGTCCAGTTGGGCGTCGGCGGTGGTCAGGTCCTGGTCTTGGAGTGCAGCCAGAAAGACCTCGACGGTATGAGCGTTGTCGATGTCGGAGCTCACGTTGGTGGTCTGCTCGGTCATGCATGCCAGCCTAGGCTTTGTGCTCTGTGGCAGGGTAGGCCCGTGCGCGTCGCGGTGGTGGCAGGCCCGGATCCCGGCCATGCGTTTCCCGCGATCGCGCTGTGCCTGCGCCTGGCCGCCGCCGGGGACGGCCCCGTCCTGCTGACCGGCACCGAATGGCTGGATACGGCTCGGGCGGCCGGTATCGAGGCCGTCGAACTCGCTGGTCTGGACCCCACCGACGGCGACGACGACACCGACGCCGGTGAGAAGATTCACCGGCGTGCGGCGCGAATGGCGGTGCTCAACGTGCCGATCCTGCGCGGGCTCAAACCCGAACTGATCGTCTCCGACGTCATCACCGTCTGCGGCGGGATGGCTGCTGAACTGCTGGGCATCCCGTGGGTCGAGCTGAACCCACAGCCGTTGTACCTGCCATCGCGGGGCCTGCCGCCGTTGGGCAGTGGGCTGGCGCCAGGCACCGGTATCCGTGGCAGGGGGCGGGATGCGATCCTGCGGGCCCTGACCGCTCGGTCGGTGAAGGAAGGCCAGCGCCAACGCTCGGCGGCGCGGGTCGAGATCGGATTGCCGGCCAATGAGCCGGGACCGGTACGCCGGCTGATCGCCACCCTGCCGGCGCTGGAGGTGCCGCGCCCGGATTGGCCCGCTGAAGCCGTCGTCGTGGGCCCGCTGCACTTCGAGCCGACGGCCGCGGTGTTGCCGATTCCGCCGGGGGATGGTCCGGTGATCGTGGTGGCGCCGTCGACCGCCACGACCGGAGCCGCCGGCGTGGCTGAGCTGGCGCTGAAACACCTGGTGCCTGGCCGCACCCTGCCTGCGGGTTCCCGGGTGGTGGTCTCGCGGCTCGGTGGCCAGGATGTGGAGGTTCCGCCGTGGGCGAGTGTCGGCCTCGGACGGCAGGACGAGCTGCTCGGCCATGCCGACCTGGTGATCTGCGGGGGCGGGCACGGCATGCTGTCCAAGACGCTGCTGGCCGGCGTGCCGCTGGTGGTGATCCCAGGCGGGGGTGACCAATGGGAGTTGGCGAATCGCGTTGTCCGACAAGGCAGTGCGCGTCTGATCCGGCCACTGGCAGCCGAGGCGCTGGTGACCGAAGTGGGTGAGGTGCTGTCGTCGCCGGAGTATCGGGAGGCCGCCCGGCGCGCGGGGGAGAGCATCCGGCAGGTCACCGATCCGGTACGGGTGTGCCATGAAGCGACGGGGACGGCTGGGTAAGTTGGTCACGTGCGGCTGACGGAATTCCGGGAACTGGTCGATGCGCAGTTCGGTCGGGTTCGCGGGGGCTCGCTGCTGGTCGACCACGTGCTGACCCAGCTGGGCGGACGCACCGCCGCGCAGGCCATCGAGGACGGTGTGGAGCCCCGCGACGTGTGGCGGGCGCTGTGCGCGGACTTCGACGTGCCGCGCGACCAGTGGTAGCCGACACGCGCGGCGCGCCTTCCTTGCCATCGAACACATGTTCGCTATCGTGGTCGACGTTCGCCCGTTTTGTCGGAGCCTTGCCCTAGCGTCACGGCCAACCGACCGAGAACCGGTCAACAACGACTACTCAGAAGAGGTATCACCATGGCTCCTCAGGCACCTGATCGCGAGAAGGCCCTCGAACTGGCGCTCGCGCAAATCGAGAAGAACCACGGCAAGGGCTCGGTGATGCGCCTCGGTGACGAGGTACGTCAGCCCATTTCGGTGATTCCGACCGGATCCATCGCCCTGGACGTGGCGTTGGGCATCGGCGGTCTGCCCCGCGGGCGCATCATCGAGATCTACGGTCCGGAGTCCTCGGGTAAGACCACCGTCGCACTGCACGCGGTGGCCAACGCCCAGGCCGCCGGCGGCATCGCGGCGTTCATCGACGCCGAGCACGCACTGGACCCGGATTACGCCAAGAAGCTGGGTGTGGACACCGATGCGCTGCTGGTCAGCCAGCCTGATACCGGTGAGCAGGCACTCGAAATCGCCGACATGCTGATCCGCTCGGGAGCTATCGACATCATCGTCATCGACTCGGTGGCCGCTCTGGTGCCGCGCGCCGAGATCGAGGGCGAGATGGGCGACAGCCACGTCGGCCTGCAGGCCCGGTTGATGAGCCAGGCTTTGCGCAAGATCACCGGCGCGCTGAGCAACTCGGGCACCACCGCGATCTTCATCAACCAGCTGCGCGAGAAGATCGGCGTGATGTTCGGCTCGCCCGAAACGACAACGGGCGGTAAGGCTTTGAAGTTCTACGCCTCGGTGCGCCTGGATGTGCGGCGGATCGAGACGCTCAAGGACGGCACCGACGCGGTAGGCAACCGCACCCGCTGCAAGGTGGTCAAGAACAAGGTGTCGCCGCCGTTCAAGCAGGCCGAATTCGACATCCTCTACGGCAAGGGCATCAGCCGCGAGGGCTCGCTCATCGATATGGGCGTCGACCAGGGCTTCATCCGCAAGTCCGGATCGTGGTTCACCTATGAGGGTGAGCAGCTCGGGCAGGGCAAGGAGAACGCCCGCAACTTCTTGATCGGGAACCCCGATGTGGCCAACGAGATCGAGAAGAAGATCAAGGAAAAGCTCGGGATCGGTGCGGTGATAACCGATGAACTCGTCGATGACGTCCTGCCCGCCCCAGTCGACTTCTGAGACCCGCGAAGAGCAGGCGCACGCACTGTGCCTGCGCCTGCTCACCGCGCGGCCGCGGACGCGATCTGAACTGGCCGGGCAACTGGCCAAGCGCGGGTACCCCGACGAGATCGCCGCGACGATACTGAATCGACTGGCTGCCGTCGGCCTGATCGACGACGCCGATTTTGCCGAGCAGTGGGTCCGATCGCGACGGGCCCGGGCAGGAAAAGGCAAGCGCGCCTTGGCTGCTGAGCTCCGGACCAAGGGTGTCGACGACGACGTGATCGCCGCGGCCCTCGACGGTATCGACGCCGGTGCCGAGCGGCTACGCGCCGAGCAGTTGGTCGAGCAGAAGCTGCGCCGCGAGGCGCTGACCGACACCGACGACACCAAGGTGATGCGCAGGCTGGTCGGCATGCTGGCGCGCCGCGGCTACAACCAGAGCATGGCCGTCGCGGTGGTCAACGAGGGGTTGGCGGCCGAACGGGACCGCCGGCGGGTTTAGTCGAGTCCAAGTCACCAGCTCCACACGATGCCGCGGCGCCGGTCCCGGCCGGTCGGGGTGATCTCGCCGACGTGGGGGGCGCGGGTCTGAGGCACCGCCTTGATCGACACGCTGCCACTGGTCTCACACCTGACATGGCTGCCGGCGTCTTGACAGGTCTGCCGGGCATCGGCCGCGGGCGCTGAAACCAGCGATACCGCGACCATTGCCGCCGTCAGAAGCGAAGTCTTTCCTCGTAGAGTCATCGTGCGCGTTCCTTTCGCCGAGTATGTGGTTGGGATCCGCACCAATCGCGTCACGGGCAAGCCGATACGAGGATTCGGGCGCCCGGATCCAACGGTGCACTGGCGTCTTGCGAGTGTCGGAACGCATCATCACGCGCCGCCTCGACCGTCGGCCCGGCGCCGCCGGACACGATTCCGCTGTCGTCGTCGGCGCCGACGGAGACCACACACAGGTTGTCGTTGGTGACTTCGTCGCGGCTGCACTCCTGGGCCCCGGTCTGCTGGCACGCGGCGATCACGGCCGCCGATGCCGCCTCGTTGGTCGGGCCGGTGGCGGAGAAGCCGGTGAGTGCTCCGTTGAGCACACCCGAGCCGACCGCCTGAGAAATGTTGTCACTGCCCTCGACCGCGCCGTCTGGTCCGCCGGCCCATGCCGGACCTATGGAGAGCGTTGCCGCGACGGCGCACAGGGCCAATATCGTAGAAGCTATGCGGGTGAGGTTCATTCGCGTCCTGTCTTAATGCTGGTCGGCGAGGCGAACCGCTACTGTAACCGCGATATTGCCAACGTAGGCTGCCCTCATGCGGATTTCGGCCAAGCTCGCGCCCACGTTCGACTATCCCGAGCTCGAGCAGTTCTGGCGCAGCGCCGACGATCTCGGCTTCGAAGCGATCTGGAACTACGACCACTTCTACGGTCTGGTCGAGAACACCAAACCGACTCACGAGGGGTGGACGACGCTGGCTGCGATGGCTGTAGTGATCCGGCAGGCCCGGATCGGCTGCATGGTCACCGGGGTGACCTATCGCAATCCGGCGATCCTGGCGAAGATGGCGGTGACGGTCGACCACATCAGTGGCGGGCGGCTCGACTTCGGTATCGGTGCCGGCTGGCACGAGGCTGAGCACCGCGGCTACGGTCTCGAATTCCCCAGCGCCGGAACACGAGTCGCAATGCTCGACGAAGCGCTCACCGTCATCCGCCGGCTGTGGAGCGAAGAGTCGGTGACCTTTGAGGGCCGGTTTTATACGTTGCGCGAAGCGCTTTGTGAACCCAAGCCGGTGCAGCGTCCGCACCCGCCGATCGTCGTCGGCGGATCGCAACCCAAGATGCTGCGTGTCATCGCGCGGCACGCCGACGAGTGGAACATGCCCAGTCACGAAGGCCCGCAGCAGTGGGGAGAGGCCAACGCTCGGCTCAACGAGGCCTGCGCGGAGGTCGGCCGCGACCCGGCTGCAGTCCGCCGCTCGGTCCAGCTTTTCCTGCATCCGCGCGAGCCGGAGCAGGTCGCTACCCAGCTCGATCTGTTGCCCCGCTTCGCGGATCTGGGTTGCGAGCACGCGGTGCTGTCGTTCTACCAGCCGCCCTCGGTCGAGCTGCTGGAGCGGTGCGCGGCGTTGGGGGACAGCTAGTCGCCGGACCCCAGAGCGGCCAGGGGGTAGACGTTCTTGCACTGTGCTGCGAGGCGGACATATTCGGCAGTTACCGGAACCCGTACTCCGGGACGACATCGTCCGCCGTCGCTACGGCAGATCCAGACCTCAGGGAAAGCGGCGAAGACTCCGCAGTAGCTAGTCGCCCGGCTCCAATGTCGCCTGCGCGTGCATGGGGGCGGGCGCGCGCTTGGAGCGGCGCAACCGCTTCTCCAGCTTTGTGGCCGCCACCGACAGCGTGAAGTTCACGCTGATCATCAACACGGCGATGACGATCAGCGCGGGAACGTAATTGCCGTAGGACGATCCGACGACCGTGCCCTGGCGAACCATCTCGACGAACGTGATCTGATAGCCGATCGCGGTGTCCTTCAGCACGACCACCAGTTGCGACACCAGCACCGGCAGCATCGAGGTAATGGCCTGCGGCAACAGGATTGACCGCATCGTCTGGCCCCAGCGCAGCCCCAGGGCGGCCGCCGCCTCGCCTTGGCCCCGGGGCAGTGAATTCACGCCGGCGCGGACGATCTCGGCGATCACCGCCCCGTTGTACAGCGTCAGGCCCGTCACCACACCGGCCAGCGCCAGGTATTTGGACGGGAAGGTGCCGTAGAGCGCGAACAGGAAGTACGCAAAGATCATCATGATCAGCACGGGCACGGCGCGGAAGAACTCGACGAACACCGCAGACGGCCAGCGGATGAATTTGACCTGCGAGAGCCGTCCCACCCCCAGCAGGAACCCCAGGACCCCGGCCAGCACGATCGAGAGGGCCGCGGCGGTCAGCGTTCCCTCGATACCCGGCAACACGTAGGTCTTCCACAGGTTGGCGGTCAAGAACGGCTGCCACTTGGCTTCGGTCAATTGACCCTTGCTGGTCAGCTTGGCGAGCACCGCCCAGACGACCAGTGCGGCAACGACAATCGTGACACCGGTGATGATGCGGTTGCGGACCCGGGCCCGGGGCCCGGGCGCATCGAATAGGACCGACGCAGTACTCATCTCGCCACCGCCAGCCGGTTACCGAGCCAGCCGAAGAACAGGCCCAGTGGCAGAGTCAGTATCACGAAGCCCAGCGCGAAGATGGTGCCCACCGTCACCAGCGCCGCGGTGTTCTCCGTCATCTCCTTCATCAGCAATGCCGCCTCGGCTACCCCGATCGCCGAAGCGATCGTCGTGTTCTTGGTCAACGCGATCAGCACCGAGCCAAGCGGGATGATCACCGACCGAAAAGCTTGTGGCAACAGGATCATTCGCAGGTTCTGGCTGAAGGTGAAGCCCAGCGAGCGGGCCGCCTCGGCCTGGCCCAGCGGCACGGTGTTCACCCCGGAGCGCACTGTCTCGCAGACGAAGGACGCGGTGTAGACCGTCAACCCGAGTACCGCGAGCCGAAAGTTGCTGTCTTCGATGGACGTTGCTGATTTCGGATCCACCAGCGTGACGCCCAGCGTTTGCGCCAACCCGAACGAGCAGAACAGGATGATCAGCGTCAGTGGGGTATTGCGCACCACGTTGACATACGCGGTACCCAGCCAGTTGAGCATCGGCACCGGCGCCAGCCGCATCGCGGCCAACGCCGTGCCGAGGATCAGCGCTCCGACCGCGGAGAACACCGTGAGCTGAATCGTCGTCCAGAACGCCTCGAAGATCTGGCCGCGAAACTCGCTGAAGACCTCCACGTCGGGATGGCCTCAGCAGCCGTCGAGGGCTGGCGGAGCCGGTGCGGGGATGCCGGCGGGACCGAGGTTCTTGTCGAACGCGGCCTTCCAGGCGCCGTCGGACTCCATCTTCTTCAGTGCATCGGTGATCTTGGTGCACATCGCGGTGTCACCCTTGGTCAGCCCGATTCCGTAGCGCTCCTCGGAGAACGGCTGGCCCACGATCTTGAACTTTCCCGGGGACTGGGCGGCGTACCCGGCCAGGATCACCTCATCGGTGGTCACCGCGTCGATCGCGCCGTTCTTCAGCGCCTCGACGCAGGCCGAGTAGGTGTCGTACTGCTGTAACTGAACGCCGGGGTACTTGTCTTTGATCCGCTGCGCCGGGGTCGACCCGCTCACCGAGCACAGCTTCTTGCCGTTCTGCAGCGAATCGGCGCCGGTGATGTCGGTGTTGTCGGCGCGCACCAGCAGGCTCTGGCCGGTCACCAGGTACGGCCCGGCGAAGCTGACCTTCTGCTTGCGGGCATCGGTGATCGAGTAGGTCGCGACGATGTACTTGACCTGTCCGTTCTGGATCAGGTTCTCGCGCTGCCCTGAGGGTGCTTCCTTCCACTCGATCTTGTCCTCGGGGTAGCCGAGCTCCTTGGCGACATACTTGGCCACGTCGACGTCGAAACCGCTCATCGTGCCGTCGGGGTTCTTCAACGCCAGACCGGGCTGATCGAACTTCGTGCCGATCACCAGCGTGTCGCTGCTACTGCCACCACCGCACCCGGTCGCGGCGAACGGCAATGCGACAGCGATGACAGCGGCGCCGAGGACCCGCCAAGAATTACGAGACCGGGACGGCCAAGGAAAAACAGGCACGGTGGGTGTTCCTTTCGCCCTAGTGATTGAGGATCTTGCCGAGAAAATCTTTGGCGCGCTCCGAGCGCGGATTGTCGAAGAACTCAGCGGGCGGGGCGTCTTCGATGATTGCGCCGTCGGCCATGAACACCACCCGATTGGCGGCCTTACGAGCAAAGCCCATCTCGTGGGTGACCACCACCATCGTCATGCCATCGGTCGCCAGCGAGGTCATGACCGCCAGCACCTCGTTGATCATCTCCGGGTCCAGCGCGCTGGTCGGCTCGTCGAACAACATCACCTTCGGATTCATCGCCAGCGATCGTGCGATGGCGACCCGCTGCTGCTGACCGCCGGACAGCTGGGCCGGGTACTTGTCGGCCTGGTTGGCCACTCCGACCCGCTCCAGCAATGCCAACGCGTTCTCGCGGGCCTTGTCCTTGGCGACCTTGCGCACCTTCACCGGTCCCAGCGCAACGTTCTCCAGGATCGTTTTGTGCGCAAAAAGGTTGAACGACTGGAAGACCATGCCCACGTCGGCGCGCAGCTGCGCGAGTTTGCGCCCCTCGGAAGGCAATTGCTCACCGTCGATGGTGATAGTGCCGGAGTCGACCGTCTCCAGGCGATTGATGGTGCGGCACAACGTCGATTTACCCGAACCCGACGGGCCCAACACCACGACGACCTGGCCGCGGTCTACCTCGAGGTTGATGTCCTTGAGCACGTGTAGCTCGCCGAAGTGCTTATTGACGCCCTTGACCGAGATCATCGGCTCGTCGCCGCTGCGTCCCATGCGTTCAGACCATACCCAGGTAACCCCCAGATTGCCGAGCGTTGGCCGATCCGCGATTTCTCCGGTACACCAACCGCTCCGTACGATGAGCATGTGACATCGGTGCTGACCAACGACCACCCGGCGGGCGAACTGCCCAGTTCGGGGGCTGGGCGCACCTACCAGGTGCGCACCTACGGCTGCCAGATGAACGTCCATGACTCCGAGCGGCTGGCCGGACTACTCGAGGCCGCCGGATATCACCGGGCGCCCGAGGGCACCGACGCCGACGTGGTGGTGTTCAACACGTGCGCGGTGCGCGAAAACGCTGACAACAAGCTGTACGGCAACATCAGCCACCTGGCGCCGCGCAAGCAGGCCGACCCCAACATGCAGATTGCCGTCGGCGGCTGCCTGGCCCAGAAGGACCGTGACGGCCTGCTGAAGAAGGCGCCGTGGGTCGACGTCGTCTTCGGTACCCACAACATCGGCTCACTGCCGACACTGCTCGAGCGGGCGCGCCACAACCAGCAGGCTCAGGTCGAGATCGAAGAGTCGCTGCGGGAATTCCCTTCCACGCTGCCCGCCGCCCGCGAATCTGCCTACGCGGCATGGGTTTCCATCTCAGTGGGCTGCAATAACACCTGCACGTTCTGCATCGTGCCGGCGCTGCGCGGCAAAGAGGTGGACCGCCGTCCCGGGGACATCCTCGCCGAGGTGCAATCGCTGGTGGACCAGGGCGTGCTGGAAATCACCCTGCTGGGCCAGAACGTCAACGCCTACGGTGTCTCGTTTGCCGACTCGGACACCCCGCGTGACCGCGGCGCGTTTGCCGCATTGCTGCGCGACTGCGGCCGCATCGAGGGACTGGAGCGGGTCCGGTTCACCTCACCGCATCCGGCCGAATTCACCGATGACGTCATCGAGGCCATGGCCCAGACCCCGAATGTCTGCCCGGCCCTGCACATGCCGCTGCAATCCGGATCCGACCGCATGCTGCGGGCGATGCGGCGCTCCTATCGTGCCGAGAAATACCTCGGCATCATCGACCGGGTCCGCGCGGCCATGCCGCACGCGGCGATCACCACCGACATCATCGTCGGCTTCCCCGGCGAGACCGAGGACGACTTCGCCGCCACCCTCGACGTGGTGCGCCAAGCCCGCTTCTCGACCGCCTTCACCTTCCAATACTCGAAGCGGCCCGGCACCCCGGCCGCCGAACTCGACGGCCAGCTGCCCAAAGCTGTTGTGCAAGAACGCTATCAACGCCTGATCGAACTGCAGGAGCAGATCTCCTTCGAGGAGAATACCGCCCAGATCGGCACCCACGTCGAGCTGTTGGTGGCCACCGGCGAGGGTCGCAAGGACGCCAGCACCGCCCGGATGAGCGGACGCGCCCGCGACGGCCGCCTGGTGCACTTCACGCCGGGCGAAGCCGAGTTGCGGCCCGGTGACATCGTCACCACGACGGTGACCGGCGCGGCACCGCACCACCTGATCGCCGATGCGCCGCTGCTCAGCCACCGGCGCACCCGGGCTGGTGACGCCCACGCCGCGGGCACCCGGCCCCGCACGGTCGGGTTGGGGTTGCCCCCGGTGGGCCGGCCGCGCATCGAAGAGACGACGGGATGTTCGCGATGAGAAGCCCAGCAGACGATCGCTCACAAGACGACGGAAGTGAGGCCTACCGGTCCGAGATCGAGGCGGCCGAACGCAAGGTCGCCGGCGAGATTCAGCCGGGCGCCCGTGCCATGGTGGTGGCCATCCTGGTGTTCATCCTGCTGGTGTCGCTGATCCTGCCGCACACCGGTGGCGCACGCGGCGTCGATGTGCTGATGGGGGATAGCAAGGCAATCAGCGTAGGGATCGCCCTGCCCTCCAGGCTCTTCAGCTGGTTCGCGCTGGTGTTCGGCGTCGGGTTCTCGATGCTGGCGCTGACGACCCGGCGCTGGGTGCTGGCCTGGATCGCCCTGGCCGGTTCCTCGCTGGCCAGTGCGCTCGGGCTGCTGGCCGTCTGGTCGCGCCAGACCGCCGCACACGGAAATCCCGGCCCGGGCATCGGGCTGCTGCTGGGCTGGTTTGCGGTGATGCTGCTGACGTTTCACTGGGCGCGCGTCGTATGGACCCGTACCGCTGTGCAGCTGGCCGCAGAGGAGCAGCGCCGGATCGCGTCCGCCAAGAGCCAGTCTCGAACCCTGCTCGAGGATGTGGACCGCCGCGAGGAGAATTCTTGACTCGCCCGCGCCGGACTTCTCGCTAGCGCTTACCCAGCGACTCGACCGCCGCATCCGCCCATTGCCGCCACTGCTCGGCGTTGGCCCTGGCCGCTGCGGCGTCCTTGGTGCGGCCCGCTGCTTCGGCCTTCTCCGCTTGGCGTTCGTACTGTTCGACGCGCGCCTGAAACTGCTCAGCGCGGGCCCGGGCCTGCGGATCGATCCGGCCGGAGTCGGCTGCGTCACGCACCTTCTTCTCCACCGCACGCAACCGCCGCTCGAGGTCGGCGGACCGCTCCCGCGGCACCTTGCCGATCGCATCCCACTTGTCGGTGATCGTCCGCAACGCTGAGCGAGCCGCATCCACGTTGGACGTGTCGAGTTTCTCGGCCTCAGCCAGCAAGGCCTCCTTGGCGGTGGCATTGGCCGCAAACTCGCTGTCTCGCTCGGCGTTCACCGCGTTGCGTGCGGCGAAGAACGTGTCCTGCGCGGACTTGAACCGATGCCATAGCGAGTCGTCGACGTCCTTGGCCGCCCGGCCGGCTGCCTTCCACTCGGTCAACAGATCCCGAAA
The DNA here is from genome assembly GCF_010731895.1 of Mycolicibacterium helvum. Taxonomy (NCBI): domain Bacteria; kingdom Bacillati; phylum Actinomycetota; class Actinomycetes; order Mycobacteriales; family Mycobacteriaceae; genus Mycobacterium; species Mycolicibacterium helvum. The sequence goes on from NZ_AP022596.1 coordinate 4,829,987, forward strand.
CGCCGTCGCCGTCGCCGACCAGTCCGTGGACCCGGAGAGCTCCTCAGCACGCATGCAAAGTGCTTCCTTGGCCTGCCTGGCGCCGGCGCGTTCGCGGTCCAGATCGGCGAAGTGTGAGCCGCGCCGGCGGTTGAACGTCTCGCGAGCCGCCGAATAGCGCTTCCACAATGCATCGTCGGTCTTGCGGTCCAGGCCGGTGACAGTGCGCCACTCGTCGAGGATTACCCGAAGCCGATCGCCGGCGGCCTTCCACTGCGTCGAGCTGTTGGCCAGCTCCTCGGCCTCGGCGGCCAGCGCCTCTTTGCGGGCGGTCTGCTCAGCGCGGTGTTCCTCGCGGCGCGCCCGGTCGGCGGCCGCGGTTTCCTCGGCGTGGTCGCGAATCGCACCGAGCCGCTCGGCCAGCGCATCGAGGTCACCGAGAGCGCTTGCGGTCGGCAGGGTTTCGGCCAGCGCGGCCGCGGCCGCCTTGATCTTGCGGGCGTCGCCGGTGCCCGAGGCCAGGCGGGTCTCCATCAGCGTGACCTCGGTCGCCAGATCCTCGAAGCGCCTGCCGAAGTGGGCGAAGGCGGCCTCGGTGTCGCCGGCCTGCCACGAACCGATGGAGCGTTCGCCGGACGACGTGATCAGCCACACCGTTCCGTCGTCGTCGATGCGGCCGAACCGGTGGGGGTCGCTGGACGGCGGCACCGCCAGCGGGGCAGTGGGGGGGTGGGGTTTGGGTACCGGCCGGGGCGGTCCCGGTCGGGGTCCCGGCCTCGGGGATCCGCCGGCATTGGGTTCGTCGATGGTCATGGGCTCGCCTCACCTACCCTCCGCGCGGTCACCCGCGCATCTGCCGCGCGACGCGGCGCCACTGGTGCATGGTCGACGACCCGAGCGCTTGCGGTGGGCCGTCCTCGTTGGTATTGAACCAGGTCGATGTCACATGTGCGTCCGGGTTGGCCGGTCTGAGGTTGCGGGCGGCGGCGATCGGCGGGCAGGCTGGCGGCTTCGAGGGCGGAGGAGATCGGTCATGGCAAGGGCGGATATCGCAGTCCTGCTTGCGTTGTGCGCCGCGTTCTTCATCGCGATCGGTGACGTGATTCAGCAGCGATCGACGCACGAAGTCACCGACGAACAGCTGAGCCCGATCGAGTTGTTCACCCGGTTACTGCGTGACAAGACGTGGTGGGTGGGCAGCGTGGCCGGTGGCGCGGGGTTCGGATTCCAGGCCGCCGCGCTCGGATTCGGTTCCGTGCTCTTGGTCCAGGCCCTGCTGGTCACCTCGCTGCTGTTCGCCCTGCCGCTGAGCGCCTACTTCGCACACCGGCGGGTCAGCCGCTCGCAGTGGCTGTGGGCAGTGCTGCTGGCGGCGTCGGTGGCGGTGATCGTGACTGTCGGCAATCCCACCGAGGGGCATTCCCGCGCTGGCCTCGAACTGTGGATCTGGGTGGCCGCGATCATGGGTCCGGCACTGGTCGGGTGTGTGGTCGGGGCGAAGATTCTGGGTGGCAGGCAGGCGGGAAGCGACCCGAAAAATGGCCGGGCAAAGCCGGCGGCCGCGGTGCTGCTGGCGCTGGTCTCCGGATCGCTGTGGGGGTTGTTCGCGGTGCTTACCAAGGGCGTCGTCGGCCGTCTCGACCACGGCCTGGAGGCGGTGCTGGTCAGCCCGGAGCTGTACGCGTGGGCGCTGGTGGCGGTGGGCGCCACCATGTGGCAGCAATCCTCGTTCCGGGCCGGGTCGATGGCGGCGTCGTTGCCGACGATGACGGTCACCGAACCGGTGGTCGGCTCGATCCTGGGCATCTTCGTGCTCGGCGAGACACTGAGGCCCGGCGACGCCGGCTGGTTCCTGCTGATCGTTGCGTTCGCGGCGATGGTTCTCGCGACGGCCGCGCTGGCGCGCGGGGAGGTCGCCGACAAGGATGCGCCCGCCACCGAGAGTGTGCCCGGCTGACGGCCACTACCGTGTGTGGCGTGCTGTCCGCCATCGCTCTGACTCCCTCAGCACCTGTCCTGGTGCCGGAGCTGGCCGGTGCGGCGGCAGCCGAGGTCGCCGAATTCCGCGCCGCGGCACTGGCTGCGGTCGCCGAGCTCCCGGATCGCTGGATCGCCATCGGCGTTGGCCCGGATGACCAGGTCATCGGCCCCGACACCCGCGGAACATTCGCCGGCTACGGGGTGGACGTTCCCGTCGCGTTGTCCCCGGACGCGGGTCCGGCAGTCAGTGCGTTGCCACTGTGCGCACTGTTCACCGGGTGGTTGCGAGGGCGGGCCAACCCGTCGGCCCACGCGCAAGTCCGGGTGTACCGCGCCGACCATGACGCTGACACGGCGGTGGCGTTGGGCCGGGCGCTGCGCGCCGAAATCGACGCCGCCGGCGACCCGATCGGTGTCCTGGTGGTGGCTGACGGCGCCAACACGCTCACCCCACCCGCCCCCGGTGGATACGACCCGGACGCGGTGCCGGTCCAGGCCGCGCTCGACGATGCACTGGCCAGCGGCGATGCCGCCGCCCTGACCCGGCTGCCCGGCGGCATCGTCGGCCGGGTCGGCTACCAGGTGCTGGCCGGGCTCACCGAACCCGCGCCGCGGGCGGCCAGGGAGCTGGTGCGGGGCGCGCCGTACGGGGTGGGGTACTTCGTCGGGCTTTGGGTTCCGGAGGGCAGGAGCGCAGCGACCCGGGAATTGACCGAGTGAGACCGATAGCGGTCATTGGTCCGACCGGCACCGGCAAGTCGGCGCTCGCCCTGGATGTGGCCGAGCGACTCGGCGGCGAGATCGTGAATGCCGACGCCATGCAGCAATACCGCGGTATGGACATCGGCACCGCCAAGCTCACGGCCGCCGAGCGTCGCGGCATCCCACACCACCAGCTCGATGTGCTCGACGTCGCCGCGACCGCGACCGTCGCGCGCTACCAGGAGGCCGCCGCTGCCGACGTCGAGGCCATCGCGGCCCGCGGTGCGCCGCCGGTGATCGTGGGCGGCTCGATGCTCTACGTCCAGTCCCTGCTCGACGAATGGGCCTTCCCGGCCACCGACCCCGACGTGCGGGCCCGGTGGGAAGAACAGCTCGCCGAGATCGGGGTGGCCGCGTTGCACGCCGAGCTGGGTCGCCGTGACCCGGCCGCAGCGGCGGCGATCCTGGCCACCGACGGCCGCCGGATCGTGCGCGCGCTGGAGGTGGTCGAGCTGACCGGCCAGCCGTTCGCCGCCTCGGCGCCCCGTATCGGGGCACCCCGCTGGGACACGCTGATCATCGGATTAGATTGGCCGACAAGTATTCTCGATGAGCGACTGGCGCAGCGCACCGACGCGATGTTCGATACCGGGCTGGTCGACGAGGTGCGCGGGCTGCTGGACTGCGGGCTTCGCCAGGGCGTGACTGCCGCCCGCGCTCTTGGCTATGCCCAGGTGATTGCCGCGCTGGATGCCGATGGCACCGACGAGCAGCTGGGGCAGGCTCGCGACCTCACCTTCATCGGGACCCGGCGCTACGTGCGCCGGCAGCGGTCGTGGTTTCGCCGTGACCACCGCATCCACTGGCTCGACGGTGCGGCCGGCGGCCTGGCCGACGAGGTGATCACCCGGTGGCGGCACGTATCCTGATCAGGTGATCTTCACCAAGGGGCATGGCACGGAGAACGACTTTGTGCTGTTGCCCGACCTGGACGCGCAGCTGGAGCTGGCACCCGCCGCGGTGAGCGCGCTGTGCGACCGGCGCCGGGGTCTGGGCGCCGACGGCGTCTTGCGGGTCACCACCGCCGGTGCGGTCGTCGCCGCCGGTGTGCTGGACCGGCTGCCCGAAGGTGTCGCCGCCGGTGACTGGTACATGGACTACCGCAATGCCGACGGTTCGGTCGCTCAGATGTGCGGCAACGGCGTGCGGGTGTTCGCGCATTACCTGCGGGCCAGCGGACTGGAGAAGAGCGACGAGTTCGTGGTCGGCTCGCTGGCCGGGCCGCGACCGGTCGTCGTGCACCACGCTGATGCGCTCGAGGCCGAGGTCACCGTGGACATGGGCAAGGTCAACCTGCTCGGAACCGGGACCGCCACCGTCGGCGGCCGGCATTTCACCGGTGTCGGCGTCGACGTCGGCAACCCGCACCTGGCCTGCCTGGATCCCGGCCTGTCCGAGGCGACGCTGGCCGCTCTCGATGTGGCCGCGCCCGTGCAGTTCGACCACGGACAATTCCCCGACGGCGTCAATGTCGAAGTGCTGACCATCGCCGGTGACGGCGCGGTGAGCATGAGGGTGCACGAGCGCGGTGTCGGCGAGACCCGCTCCTGCGGCACCGGGACGGTCGCGGCCGCGGTCGCCGCGCTGGCGCATCTCAACATGACGACCGGCACGCTGCGGGTGCGCATTCCCGGTGGGGAGGTCACCGTCGAAGTGAGCCACACCAGCAGCTCCCTGCGGGGTCCGTCGTGCCTGGTGGCCCATGGCGAGGTGGCCGACGCATGGTGGGCGGCACAACTCTGACGGCACGTTAATGGGATGCACGACGTTGGACACCCGTGACACCATCGATTACTGCCTATGAGACTTAACCGCCTATGACGAAATCTGACTTTCCCGACCCGAGCGTCGGCGAACTCGCGCTCGAGGACCGTGCGGCCCTCAAGCGTGTCGCCGGGCTATCCACTGAACTCACCGACGTCTCCGAGGTCGAGTACCGCCAGCTGCGCCTCGAGCGGGTCGTCCTGGTGGGGGTGTGGACCGAGGGCAGCGCCGCCGACTCCGAAGCCAGCCTCGCCGAGCTGGCCGCGCTGGCCGAGACCGCAGGCTCCGAGGTCCTCGAAGGACTGATCCAGCGCCGTGACAAGCCCGATCCGTCCACCTATATCGGCTCGGGCAAAGCCCAAGAGCTGCGCCAGGTCGTGATCGCGACCGGCGCCGACACCGTGATCTGCGACGGCGAACTCAGCCCCGCCCAGCTCAACGCGCTGGAAAAGGTGGTCAAGGTCAAGGTTATCGACCGGACCGCACTGATCCTGGACATCTTCGCCCAGCACGCCACCAGCAGGGAAGGCAAGGCTCAGGTGGCGTACGCGCAGATGGAATACATGCTGCCGCGGCTGCGTGGCTGGGGTGAATCGATGTCGCGGCAAGGCGGTGGTGCAGGCGGCAGCGGCGGTGGCGTGGGTACTCGCGGCCCGGGTGAGACCAAGATCGAGACCGACCGGCGCCGAATCCGCGAGCGAATGTCGAAGTTGCGCCGCGAGATCAAAGACATGAAGCAGATCCGCGACACCCAACGCAGCCGCCGGTTGCACAGCGATATGGCGTCCGTCGCGATCGTCGGCTACACCAACGCCGGCAAGTCCAGCCTGCTCAACGCGCTGACCGGCGCCGGTGTGCTGGTGCAGAATGCGCTGTTCGCCACGCTCGAACCGACCACGCGCCGTGGCGAATTCGACGACGGTCGGCCGTTTGTCCTCACCGACACCGTGGGATTCGTCCGGCACCTGCCCACCCAGCTGATCGAGGCGTTCCGTTCCACCCTGGAAGAGGTCGTCGACGCCGATCTGCTGGTGCACGTCGTCGACGGATCAGACAGCAATCCGCTGGCCCAGATCGAGGCGGTGCGTCAGGTCATCCGCGAGGTGCAAAACGACCACCACGCGCCCCCGGCGCCGGAACTATTGGTGGTCAACAAGATTGACGCCGCCAATGACTTGACCCTCGCCCAGCTGCGAAAGGCGCTGCCGGGAGCGGTCTTCGTCTCGGCGCACACCGGCGAGGGCCTCCCACGTCTGCGTGCCCGGCTCGGCGAGCTGGTCGAACCGCGGGAGATCACCGTCGACGTGACGATCCCGTACGAGCGTGGTGATCTGGTGGCCCGACTGCACAGCGACGGACACGTCGACGCCGTCGAGCACACCGAGGCGGGGACCCGCCTCAAAGCACGGGTGCCCGCGGCGCTGGCGGCGATCCTGCGCCAGTACAGCAGTTAGGCGGCGGCCGAGGGCCCGCCGTCGAACGTGCGACAAACCTGAGAAAACGGCTATCGAATTACCGGCGGTTCATGCGCCCGCACCGGCGGCAGCGGGCCGTCGAACTTCTCGATTTGAACCAGGACGGCGGCACCGGTGCAGCCGCGGGCCAGCGACGAGGTGCCGACATCGTCGGTCAGTACGTTCGGATTACCGTGCACGCACATCGAATCCGGGTCAGTCGGGTCCAGCGGGTCGTACCAGGCACCCGTCGACAACTGCACCACCCGGGGGCGCAGCGCCTCGTCGACGACAACCCCAGCCAAGCAGGATCCGCGGTCGTTGAACACCCGCACCACGTCACCACCGACCAGGCCGCGCTGCGCGGCATCGCTGGGATGGATCCGGAGCGGTTCGCGCCCTTGGATTTTCGCATCCTGACTCACCGCGCCTCCGTCGAGCTGGCTGTGCAGCCGGGTGGCGGGCTGGTTGGCGAGCAGGTGCAGCGGGAAGCGTTCGGCGCGCGGCCCGCCGAGCCATTCGACGGGGTCGTACCAACGCGGGTGGCCCGCGCAGTCGGGATAGCCGAACCCGTCGACGTCGGAGGAGAAGATCTCGATCCTGCCGCTCGGGGTGGCCAGCGGATGCGCGTGCGGGTCGGCGCGGAAGTCGGCCAGCAGGGTCAGTCCGGATTCGACCGGAAGCGCCAGGAATCCGTCGGCCCAGAACTGGTCGAAATCGGGGACAGCGAAATCGACTTCAGCCGACCACGTTTCATAGAGGTGCTCCAGCCACTGCCGCGCTGTACGGCCTTCGGTGAACTGTTCGCCGAAGCCCAATCGGTCGGCCAGCGCGGCAAAGGTCGCGTAGTCGTCCCGGGACTGCGCATATGGACGTGCCAGGGCCGGCATCGCCACCAGCTGCGGATCGTTGCGCGACCCGGAGTAGTCGTCCCGTTCGAACGCCGTGGTGGAGGGGACGACGATATCGGCGTGCCGGGCCATGGGCGTCCAGTACGGATCGTGCACGACGACAGTGTCGACCCGGGCCAGCGCTCGACGCAGCCGGGGCAAATTCTGGTGGTGGTGGAAGGGATTGCCGCCGGCCCAGTACACGCACTTGATATCGGGGTAGGTCAGCGTGCGCCCGTTGTAGGTGAACGTCTCGCCGGGGTGCAGGAGCATGTCGCTGATCGCCGCCACCGGGATGAAGGTCCGCACCGGGTTGATGCCCTGTGGCAGCGAGGGCAGCCGAACCCGCACCGGTGGCAGCCCGGGTTCGTTCATCGATCCGTAGCCGTGGCCGAAACCGCCTCCAGGGAGCCCGATTTGGCCCAGCATAGCCGCCAGGGTCAACCCCATCCACGGGGCTTGCTCGCCATGGCGCAGCCGCTGTAACGACCAGCTCACGGTGACGATTGTGCGCTGCGCGGCCATCGTCGTCGCCAACTCGGTCAGCACCGCGGCCTCGACGCCGCAGATGCCTGAGGCCCACTGCGGAGACTTCGGCTGGCCGTCGTCGGCGCCGAGCAGATAGCGCTCGAACTGCTCGTAACCGGTGCAGTAGGTGTCCAGGAACTCCCGGTCGGCGAGGTTCTCAGTGGCTAGGACGTAGGCCAGCGCCAGCATGATCGCCACGTCGGTGCCGGGAATGGCGGGCAGCCAGCGGCAGTCGCCCTCGACGTCGCTGCGCAGCGGGCTTATCGAGACGATGCGACCGCCCTTGGCGCGGAAGCGCTGCAGCGCGCCGCGGGCTGGGTGACCAGTGGTACCGCCGTGGTTGATGCCGGTGTTCTTCAGGTTCACCCCACCGAAGCAGACCAGCAGGTCGGTGTGCTCGACGATGACGTTCCAGTCCGTCGATCGCTTGAACAGGTCGTCGTGCGTGCCGACCACCCGCGGCATGATCACGCCGGTGGCGCCGAGGCTGTAGGAATGTCGCGAAAAGGTATACCCGCCAAGAAGTTTCAGAAAACGGTGCACCTGGCTCTGGGCGTGGTGGAAGCGGCCGGCGCTAGCCCAGCCGTAGGAGCCGCCGTAGATCGCTTCGTTGCCATGAGTGTCGACCACCCGGCGCAGCTCGGTGGCCAGCAGATCGGCGAGTTCGTCCCAGTCCACGGCGACGAACTCGTCGGCCCCCCGTGCGGTACTGGGGCCGGGTCCGTCGCGCAGCCACCCGCGGCGGATGGCGGGCGTGGCGATCCGGGACCGGTGACGCAGGGAGCCTGGGATGTTGCCGAGCAGGGGAGAGGGGTCGGCGTCGCCGGGAATGGGGGCGACCGTGGTGATCTCGCCGTCGGCCACCGTCGCGCTGAAGGCACCCCAGTGCGTGAGGCTGGTGGGGGCATCGGGCATGGCAGAAGTTTATGTGCCGGCCGGCGGCGCAGGCCCCTAGGCGACCAACCATCCGGTTGGTCTATCCTCGTCGCAACAACTCGAGCGCTGTCCGGAAGGGAACCATGGCCCTGAAATCGAGCCCAGATAAGAACTCCGTCGTCAAGTACGAGCGGACCCTGTTCGAGCCCGAACATGACCTGTTCCGCGAGTCATACCGGGCCTTCCTCGATCGGCACGTCGCGCCATTCCACGAGGAGTGGGAGAAGGACAAGATCGTCGACCGCGGGGTCTGGCTCGAGGCCGGTAAGCAGGGCTTTCTCGGCACGGCCGTGCCGGAGGAGTACGGCGGTGGGGGCAACCCGGACTTCCGCTACAACGTCATCCTGACCGAGGAGACCGCGGCCGGGCGATACAGCGGGCTCGGGTTCGGCCTGCACAACGACATCATCGCCCCGTATCTGCTGCATCTGGCCACCGAGGAGCAGAAGCAGCGCTGGCTGCCCAAGTTCTGCAGCGGCGAGTACATCACCGCCATCGCGATGACCGAACCCGGCACCGGCAGCGACCTGCAGGGCATCAAGACCCGGGCGGTGAAAGAGGGCGACCACTACATCCTCAACGGCTCCAAGACGTTCATCACCAATGGCATCAACGCCGACCTGGTGATCGTGGTCGCCCAGACCGACCCCGAGAAGGGTGCGCAAGGCTTCTCGCTGCTGGTCGTCGAGCGCGGCATGGAGGGCTTCGAGCGCGGCCGGCACCTCGACAAGATCGGCCTGGACGCCCAGGACACCGCCGAGCTGTCGTTCACCGACACCCATGTTCCCGCCGAGAACCTCCTCGGCGAGGAGGGCATGGGCTTCATCTACCTGATGCAGAACCTGCCGCAGGAGCGCCTCAACATCGCGGTGATGGCGGCCGCGGCGATGGAGAGTGTGCTCGAGGAGACCCTGCAATACGCCAAGGAACGCAAGGCGTTCGGCAAGCCGATCGGCAGCCAGCAGAACAGCCGCTTCCTGTTGGCCGAACTGTCTACCGAAGCCACCGCGGTACGCATCATGGTCGACGAGTTCATCCGGCTGCACCTGGATGGAAAACTCTCCGCCGAGCAGGCGTCGATGGCGAAGTGGTATTCCACCGAGAAGCAGGTGTATCTCGTCGACCGCTGCTTGCAATTGCACGGCGGCTACGGCTATATGCGCGAATATCCGGTCGCGCGCTCCTTCCTGGACGCGCGGGTTCAGACGATTTATGGCGGGACGACCGAAATCATGAAGGAAATCATCGGCCGCAGCCTGGGTGTCTAGCCCACCCCATTGGAATTGCCTGGGCGCCTCGCCCAAACTATTGGGATGACCTGGGGTTTCTAGTAACCTTGGTCCGCTATGTACGACCCGGTGATCCGAATGGCTTGGCTTTGTGCTCGACTTTTCCGGAGTTTTACGCCTTACCTACGTGCGGCTTATCTAGGGAAACGCCGCGTGTCGTGAAGTGCTGACGCACAGTTGACACGGAGGATAGGGGAAGCATCTTGACCGAAACTGCGGGGAGAGTGCATGACCTGGCTTGGAAGTCGTCTCAGTAGAGGCGTCGGGCGGATGGCGCTCGCCGTCATCGCGACGGCTACAGCGGCTCTGCTGTTCGCGCCCGGGGCGATCGCAACCCCCGACAGTGATGCAAGTGATGCCATCGATCAGGCCTGGCAGGCCGCCGGTGGCGACGGTTCTCCGGTGGGCACCAAAGACGGCGACGTCTACGCGGTCGGCGACGGGTTCGCCCAGAACTTCAGCGGCGGCAAGATCTTCTTCACCCCGGCCACCGGTGCGCACCTTCTCTTCGGACCGATCCTGGACAAGTACCAGTCGCTTGGTGGCCCGGCCGACAGCGACCTCGGCTTCCCCACGATTGACGAAGTGGCCGGCTTGGTTGGTCCGGACAGTCGCGTCAGCACATTCAGTGCCAGTGACAAACCGGCGATCTTCTGGACGCCCGACACCGGCGCGCGAGTGGTGCGCGGTGCGATCAACGCGGCGTGGGACAAGCTCGGCGGCTCGGCCGGCACGATGGGCGTGCCCACCGGCGACGAGACTTTCGACGGCTCCGTGGTGAACCAGAAATTCACCGGCGGTGAGATCTCCTACGACAACAGCGCCAAGACGTTCACCACGGTGCCTCCCGAACTGGCGAGCAACCTGGTCGGTATCGAGGTCCCGACTGACCCGACAACGGCGATCAACGAGGCGTGGCGTGCCGCCGGCGGGCTCTCGGGCCCGCTCGGTGCCCGGCAGGGCGCCCAAAGTCCGGTCGGCACCGATGGTGCTGTGCAGGACTATGCCGGTGGCAAGATCTTCTACTCACCGGCGACCGGCGCACACGCCGTGACGGGCGCGATCCTCACGAAGTACGAGGCGCAGGGCGGACCGACCGGTGATCTCGGCCTGCCGACCGGAACCGAGGCCGACGGGGGTGCCCCGAACAGTCGGGTCAGCGCATTCAGCGCCGCTGACAAGCCGGTGATCTTCTGGACACCCGACAATGGCGCCATCGTGGTGCGTGGCGCGATCAACGCCGCGTGGTCGAAGCTGGGCGGGGCCGGCGGAAAGCTCGGCGTGCCGACCGGCGAGCAAAGTGCCAACGGCGACACCGTGACCCAGAAGTTCAGCGGTGGCGAGATCTCCTGGAACAAGGCGGCCAATAGGTTCACCACCCAACCACCGGAGCTGGCCGGCGAGCTGGCTGGGGTGCAGGTACCCAACGCAACCGGGCCGCAGGCGGGCCCGGCAGCACCGACTTCCGGCAAGGGCTTCACCTGGCACTGGTGGTGGCTGTTGATCGCCATTCCGGCGCTGCTGCTGGTGGCGGTGATCGCGCTGGGCTTGCTCTGGCTGCAGCGCCGTCGCAGCGCCGACATCGAGGTCGACGACGACTTCCATGACTCGGAATACGACGACGATGACGATCACTGGCCCGGCGATGACGCCGGTCCCGCAGGTGTGTCTCCTACCAGCCGCTTTGCGACATATCCCGATGGTGGCCGCGTGCAGGTCGCTCAGGCACCTGGGTTCGCCTGGGCGCAGCCGGGCGGCGAGGACAAGTCGCAACCCGGGCCCGAGGACGTGTTCGACGGTGACCAGGACTCCATCGACACCACGCCGACTCGCATTCCCCCCGAGCTGGTGGATCCCGACGAGACGGATGAAGCCGAGGTGCCCGTCGAGCACGAGTATGCCGAGGTCGAAGAGATCGAAGAGATCGAAGAGATCGAAGACGACGACCAGGCCACCGACTCAGGGCGCCATGCCGTGGTGAATCTTGGCGAGTCGCAGTCCATGTGGCGGCTCGATATGGGTGAGCTCGGTAAGCCGCGGGGGCGGCGCCGCGCTGCTGAGCCCGCGGAGTATGCCGGGGCCGAGATCGTCGAGCCGGAGGACGCCGCCGACGAGGCTCAACCGATCACCGAGCCGGCCGAGGTCCTGCAGTCCGACGTGCCGGCTGGGGCTGCCTCGTCGCGCCCGGCAATCCACCTTCCTCTGTCGGATCCGTATCAGGCACCCGAGGGTTACGTGATCAAGGCCAACACCCATTCGGGGCTCTACTACACCCCGGAGTCGGCCCTCTACGACCACACCGTGCCCGAAGTATGGTTCGCCAGTGAGGAACTCGCTCAGGCGAACGGCTTCATCAAGGCGGAATAGGGGCCTTGCCCCCTGGGTCCGGCTCAGCAGGGGCCTCGCCCCTGGATCGGGCCCAGGGGATTTGGCCCCTGGGTATCGGGGCTAGATCTTGCGGATCACGGTGACGACCTTGCCCAGGATGGCGGCGTCGTTACCGGGAATCGGGTCGAATGCCGGGTTGTGCGGCATCAGCCAGACCTGGCCACTGGTGCGTTTGAACGTCTTCACGGTCGCTTCGCCGTCGATCATCGCCGCGACGATATCGCCGTTGTCGGCCACGTTCTGCTGGCGGATCACCACCCAGTCGCCGTCGCAGATCGCGGCATCAACCATGGACTCGCCGACGACCTTGAGCAGGAACAGCGAGCCCTCGCCGACCAGTTCACGCGGCAGTGGGAAGACGTCCTCGACGGCCTGCTCGGCCAGGATCGGGCCGCCGGCCGCGATCCGGCCCAGCACCGGTACGAACGTCGGTTCGGGCAGGGCGTCCGAGCCGGTGACCTCGGTGCGCACCGGTGTCGCATCGTCGGAGCCACGCACATCCACGGCGCGCGGCCGGTTGGCGTCACGGCGCAGGTAGCCCTTGCGCTCGAGGGTGCGCAGCTGGTGTGCCACTGATGACGTCGATGTGAGGCCGACGGCGTCACCAATCTCGCGGATGCTCGGGGGATAGCCGCGGGTGGTGACCGAGGCGCGGATCACTTCGAGGATGGTTCGCTGCCGCTCGGTCAGTCCGGAGGCGGCACCTGCTGTCTCACTGCGGTCGCTCATGGGCCCGAATCTAGTCGTGCGAGCATTGATAATCAAACACTTGTTCGACCGTGGCGTGTCGCGCTGGAAGATCGCGCTGGTGACCAGCCGAATCGCGACATATCAAAACTTGTCGGTGGCCGGATTTAATCTTCAGACACGCTCGCTCACATGTTCGTATTTCGAACGCATGATCGAGTACAGTTCGAACACAAGAGCGAACAGTGGGCGTCTTGGAGGAAGGAAGCAGACGTGACAGTCATCGATGATCGGCAGGCTTTCCCATCGGCACCGGTACGACCGATGCGCCCCCGGGCAGCGGTCAGGCCCGTCGCACCCGTTCGCGGCCGTCCCGCCGGCCCCCGCGCCCGCCGGCCGTACCCGGCGCGCCCGGCCACCGCGCCGATGCACTACCCCGGTACCGGGGTCAGCTTCTCGCGCGCGCCGCACACACGCCGGCCGGTGAGCACCGCCGTCACCATCGCGCTGGCCGCGGTGGCCGCGCTCATCACCCTCTGGCTAGGGCTGGTGGGTCATCTCAGTGGCACTCCGATGGCCGCCACCGACCAGTTGCCGGATCAGCTCGCCGTGGTCCAGGTCCAGGCGGGGGAAACACTGCAGCAGCTCGCGGGCCGGGTGGCCCCAGATGCGCCAGCCGGGCAGGTCATGCAGCGCATCCGCGACCTCAACAAGCTCGATTCGGCCTCGTTGGATGCCGGGCAGACCCTGATCGCGCCCATCGGCTGACCCGCGGGGCGTCATGGCTGGCCAAAACGTGTGCCGGACAAGCGGCCTCGATGGCGGGGGTCTCGCTCGTCCGAGTTTCCGGGACGTGGCCGCTCGACGGACGGCGCAGGTAGGCTCTGGGTGGCTCGAACCATCGAGCTGCATCGGAGGCGAAGGAGCGGTCATGCATTGTCCGTTCTGTCGCCATCCCGACTCCCGGGTGGTCGACTCCCGAGAGGCTGACGAGGGCCAGGCCATCCGGCGGCGCCGGTCCTGCCCGGAATGCGGTCGACGGTTCACCACTGTGGAGACCGCCGTGCTGGCGGTCGTCAAACGCAGTGGAGTCACCGAGCCGTTCAGCCGGGAGAAAGTGATCAGCGGGGTGCGCCGGGCGTGCCAGGGTCGCGACGTCGATGACGATGCGCTCAATCTGCTGGCCCAGCAGGTCGAGGACACTGTGCGGGCGGCCGGTTCCCCCGAGATCCCCAGCCACGAGGTGGGCCTGGCCATACTCGGCCCACTGCGCGAACTTGACGAGGTCGCCTACCTGCGCTTTGCATCGGTCTATCGCTCGTTCAGCTCCGCTGAGGACTTCGAGCGCGAGATCGAGGCGCTGCGCGCCCACCGCGCGGTCGGTACCTCCGGCTGAGCCGTCGTCAGCCCAGCTGCCGCACGCCGTCGCTGACCACGCGACCAGCGACCAGCACCCATCCTTCGGCATTCCACGTTGTATAGATCTGCGATCCCTTGCCCTGGGTGATCGTCAGGTCTCGGCTCAGATAGTCGGTAATCCGCGCCGCCGCGGAGCCGGTCGCCTCGTCCTCGACGACGCCGAGGTCGTGGGCGAACATCCGCGAGCGAATGTGCCCGCCGTCGCGATCGAGCCAGGTCCACACATAGTGCTCGACATCGTCGGGGTAGTCGCCCGGCTCGGTGGCCAGCAGGTCGTCCACCGAATCAAGCTCGTGAACGGCGAACTCCGGTGACCATTCCGCCCGCGCCCGCACCGTGGTGAAGGCGTCGTCGTAGCTGATCTGCACGATCCCGGCCGGGACCTGCAGGGTGCGGATGGGGGTGCCGCGTTCGGCCAGCCACCAGGCCGCGCCCACGGTGGGGTGTCCGGCGAACGGCAGCTCGGTGGCCGGGGTGAAGATACGAGCGTGCGCGGTGGTCGACCCCTCGTCCGGCAGGTCGATGAATATCGTTTCGCTGTAACCCAATTCGGTGGCGATGCGCTGCCGCTCGGCGGCGGGCACGGTCGATGCGTCGACCACCCCGAGCGGATTGCCGAAATTGCCGCACTCGTCAGTGAATACCCGCAACACGGTAACGTCGACAGTCATATTTCGACTCTACGATGCCCGTTAGGGGGTAGAGCGCGTCAGGTAGCGCTGCGCTCGTCGGTGCCCATCGCGTCGAGCACCGCCACCCGGGTGTCGAGCGTGCCGGTGACCGAACGCTCCGACAGTCCGGTGCGTAACAGATCGCGCAGCGAGTCCTGGTCGTACTCGGCGGGTGCCGTGGAGTCGATGAACCGCTCGACGACCTCCACGAAGCGGTCGGGGTCGTCGTGGAACGGGAAGTGTCCGGATCGGCCGAAGATCTCCAGCCGTGAGCCCGGCATGGCGGCGTGGGCCATGCGGGCATGGCTGACCGGGATGACCGCATCCTGGTCACCCCAAATAAGTTGTACGGGAACAGATTCAGTCAAATAACATCGATCGAGCATGGTCACCACCTGCCCGCGCCAATCCACCACCGAGCGCAACGTGCGGGTGAACGCCGACGACGCGGTCGGCTCAGGCAGATCGGTCAGGATGCGCAGGGCATCGGGCAGGTCGCGGCCCAGGCCCGTCGAGCCGAAGAGGGTACCCAGTGCCCGCCCCGTGACCTGCAGGGCCGGCAGTACCAGCGGCAGCCGAAGCAGGGCCAGTGCCTCGCCGCCCAGCGGTAGCGAGGCGGCTCGCAGAGCGATGTTCACGTCTTTGGTCACTCCACCGGCGCCGATCAGGATCAGCCGCTCGACCAACTGCGGAAACTGGTAGGCGAATTGCATCGCCACACCGCCGCCGAGCGAATGACCGACCACCGTGACCTTGTCGAGGTCGAGGACGCTGAGCAGATCGCGCATGCCGTTGGCGTACGCGGCCACCGAATAGTCCGCCCGCGGCTTGTCTGACTGGCCGTGCCCCAGCAGGTCCGGGGCGATGACGGTGAAACGCTGGGCGAGCTTGCTGTGCACCGAATGCCACGTCGTCGAGTTGTCGCCGATCCCGTGGATCAGCAGCAGCGTCGGACCCGACCCGGCGACTCGGAACGCCCGCCGATAACCGTGAATAGTCCGGAAATGCAGCGTGGGCGTCACATCCCGCACGGGCTGCAGATTGGGCTTTCGCTGCGTCATTGGCAACCCCGTCGTTGGTGCGGTGGACCTCGCGTTAGGTGTCCCCGTTGTCGGTGAACCCGTCTTTGAAGTCGTCGGCGTGCTGGGCCAGGAAGCGCTCGAATTCCGCACCCAGTTCGTCACCGCTGGGAAGATCCTCATCGCGTGCCAGGAGCGACCGGTTCTCTTGAGCGGCAACGAAAGCATCGTACTGGCGCTCCAGTGCGCTCACCACTTGAGACACCTCAGGTGAGGCCTCTACCTGCTCGTCGATCTTGGCGCGGATACCCTCGCCCGCATCGGTCAACGCCCGCAACGGCACCTGCAGCGAAGTCAGCTTGGCCACCTGCTCCAGCAGCGCTTCGGCAGCCGCCGGGAAGTCGGTCTGGGCCAGATAGTGCGGCACGTGGACGGTGAACCCGACGACTTCGTGGCCGTGCTGGGCCATCCGGTATTCCAGCAGGTTGGACACGCTGCCGGGGACCTGTACCTCGCCCACCCAGGGGGTGAACTCGGTGATCAGCTCGCGGTTATTCGAGTGCGCCGTCAGCGTCACCGGGCGAGTGTGGGGGACTGCCATCGGGATCGTGCCCAGTCCGATGGTCTGGCGCACCCCGAGCCGCTCGGCCAGCAGCCGCACGGCCGTCACGAACCGCTCCCATTTCAGGTCCGGCTCCAGGCCAGCGAGCAGCAGAAACGGCGTGCCGAGGCTGTCGCGCAGGGCGTACAGGTTCAGCTGCGGATCGTCGTAGTCGGTGAAATGGTCGGTCTTGAACGTCATCAGCGGGCGACGGGACCGATAGTCCAGCAGGTCGTCGATCGCGAATGAGGCCACGAGCTCCGTGTCGAGCTTGCTCTTCAGGTGTTCGGCGGCCAGGCGAATAGCGTGGCCGGCATCGGAGAACCCTTCGAGAGCATGGATCATCACCGGTCCACGCCCGTCAGGGGCGGACAGTTGGGGCGCCGGAAACTCCAGTTCATACATTCCGGTCTGCTCAGGTTGGTACTGCTGTCCTTGCTCGTCAGTCATCGTCTCCGCCTCCTCGCGGTGCCCGGGCACGGTGTCGTGCCCTTGTACCGTGACAACCAGTGTCTCTTAGATTCGGGCCTGCGCTATCGATAGCGCCTGTGTTGCCTAACGCAGGGGCTGTGCCCGTCGTTCCCCGATGGCTGTGAACTCGACGGGTCCGCAGCTCCCGCATCAGGCATGATCGTGCAGATGCGGACGGTTTCGGCGGCGCTGAACCTGGTGGTGGTCACGGTGCTGGTGGCAGGCTGCCACGCGTCGTCCGAACTGCCGGTCAAGGCTGCCGAGGTCGCCGTCGCGCGGTCGGTGACCACGAGTGCCCGGCCGGTGACACCCCAGCCAGCGGTGGGGGCGCTGTTCCTTGGCGGCAGCGATTCCCACACGTGCACCGCGTCGGTGGTCCACTCCACGGCCCAGAATTTGATCCTGACCGCCGCGCACTGCCTGACCGCGGGCGTCCCGGTCACCTTCGTACCGGCGTTCGACGACAAGGCTGCGCCCGATGACGTGTGGACCGTCGACGCCGTCTACCTCGATCCTCGCTGGCTCGCCTCCCAGGACCCCAAGGCCGACTACGCCTTCGCGCGGGTCAGTCGCGTCGCGGGCGGGGCTGTCGAATCGGTCGCCGGTCAGGCGCTGACGCTGGGCGTGGCCCCCGGCGATCCCGCGCCGGTGACGGTGGTCGGGTACCCATTGGGCGTCGGCGGGCCGCCGCTGGGCTGCGACACGGCAGCGGGCATGGACCAGGGCGGGTACCCGTCGTTGCGTTGTGGCGGGCTGGTCGACGGAACCAGCGGTGGGCCGTGGATCAAGGGCTCGACGGTCGTCGGTGTGATCGGCGGCCGCGACGGTGGCGGCTGCCAGGATGACATCTCCTACTCGCCGCCATTCGACTCAGCGACGTCTGATCTGCTGGTGCGCGCCGAGGCGGGCGGTCCGGGAGACGACGCGCCCGTGGCGCTCGACAGCGAGTGCTGAGCTAGCGGCGGAACTGGTTCAGGGCCCGCAGCTTGTTCATCACGTCCAGCGCTGCGACCTTGTAGGCCTCTGAGAACGTGGGGTAGTTGAAGACGGCGTCGACGAGGTACTCGATCGTCCCCCCGCAGCCCATCACCGCCTGGCCGATGTGCACCAGCTCGGTGGCGGCGGTGCCGAAGATGTGGACGCCCAGCACCTTCAGGTCATCGGTGGACACCAGCAGCTTCAACATGCCGTAGGAGTCACCGGCGATCTGGCCGCGCGCCAGCTCGCGGTAGCGGGACACCCCGACCTCGTAGGGGATCGAATCCTTGGTCAGCTGCTGCTCGGTGGCGCCGACGTAGGACACCTCAGGGATCGAGTAGATGCCGATCGGCTGCAGCTGGGTCATCCCGGCCGTCGGCTCACCGAAGGCGTGGTAGGCGGCCAGTCGGCCTTGTTCCATCGAGGTGGCCGCCAGAGCCGGGAAGCCGATGACGTCACCGACGGCGTAGATGTGGTCGACCTTGGTCTGGAACGTCTTGTCGTCGACATAGATCCGGCCGCGGCTGTCGGCCTCCAGGCCGGCGTTCTCGAGATCGAGGTGGTCGGTCTGGCCCTGCCGGCCGGCCGAGTACATAACGGTCTCAGCCGGAATCTGCTTGCCGCTGGCCAGTGTGGTCACCGTGCCGGCCGAACCGACGTCGACGGCGGTCACTTCCTCGCCGAACCGGAAGGTCACCGCCAGGTCGCGCAGGTGGAAGCGCAGCGCCTCGACGATCTCGGGGTCGCAGAAGTCCAGCATCGTGTCGCGCTTCTCCACGACGGTGACTTTGGTGCCCAGCGCGGCGAACATCGAGGCGTACTCGATGCCGATGACTCCGGCGCCGACCACCACCATCGAGCTGGGGATGTTCTTCAGGTCGAGAATGCCGTCGGAGTCCAGCACCCGGTTCTCGTCGAACTCGATCCCGGCCGGCCGCGCCGGTTTGGTGCCGGTCGCGACGACGACATAGCGGCCGCTGATGGTGAAATGTTCGGCCCTGGTCGGGTCCTCGATCATCAGGGTGTGCTCGTCGAGGAACCGGCCACGGCCCATGTAGAGCTCAACACCGTTGCGCATCAACTGGTTTCGGATCACGTCGACTTCTTTGCCGATCACGTGCTGGGTGCGGGCGAGCAGATCGGCAGGCGTGATCTTGTCCTTGACCCGGTAGCTGGCTCCGTAGAGTTCGCGCTGGCTCATACCGGTCAGGTACAGCACTGCCTCGCGCAGCGTCTTGGACGGGATCGTGCCGGTCTGGACGCAGACGCCGCCGATCATGTGGCCCCGCTCGATGACGGCCACCGACTTGCCCAGCTTGGCCGCGGCGATGGCGGCCTTCTGGCCGCCGGGACCCGAGCCGATGACGACGAGGTCGTATTCCAAACCCATGAGGACAAGGTGTACGCCGGTTTGCCGAATCTTGCATGCCGACGATGTCAATACGACATGAACAATCTGCTCTCTCGCGCATAGTCGCTGATCCCCAGTCTCGACTTCATCCACAGGGCCGGGCTCCCGCGTGCGCGGGCGGCGCGATCTCGACGGTGCTGATTGACAGCGTCACTACCCATGACCACACACAAACCTGACTACCGCTTCACCCGACCCGGCGCGCTGATCGCCGCCCTGCCCGCCGTTCTCGGCTTCGTGCCGGAACAGTCGCTGGTGCTGGTGTCCCTCGAACACGGCGAGATGGGTGCGGTGATGCGCATCGACCTGCCCAAGGCGCTCGACGGCGATCTCAGCCGCCTGGCCGAGCTTGCGTCCGCTTCGGGGGCAGACACGGCGGTCGCGGTGATCGTGGACGCCGAAGGCGCGAGGTGCCCGATGTGCAACCAGGATTATCGCGACCTGTGCGATGAGCTGACGTCGGCGCTGTCGGCCCATGACATGGAGCTCTACGCGGGCCACGTCGTCGACCGGGTCGAGGCAGGCGGGCGCTGGCACTGCGTTGATGGGTGCGGGGCATTCGGTGCGGTGGACGATCCGATGGCATCGCCGTTGGCGGCTGCCGCCGTGCTCGACGGGCGCCGGCTCTATCGGCGCAGGGCCGATCTCCAGGCAGTCATCGCGGTGGCCGACGAAAACCGCAGTGCGGCACTGGTTCCGGTCATCTCCGAACGTGGCGAGACGCGGGAAGCGGACTGGCGCACCGATCCCGACGGCTGCGGCCGGCGGGACGTGGAGGCGGCGATGACGCTGGGCGTCCGGGTATGCGATGGTGAGGAGTTGGACGATGCCGAGCTGGCGGCGTTGGCCTGCGCGCTGACCGATGTCGCGGTCCGCGACACGCTGTATGCCTTGGCCGTCGGCGCCGACGCCGCGCGGGCGGAGGCATTGTGGGCGCTGCTGGCGCGCACGCTTCCTGAGCCGTGGCGAATCGAAGCGCTTGTGCTGCTGGCTTTCTCGGCCTATGCGCGCGGTGACGGCCCGCTGGCGGGGCTATCGCTGGAGGCGGCGTTGCGCACCGACCCCGAGCACCGGATGGCCGGCATGCTCGACACTGCGCTGCAGTCCGGCATGCGACCCGAGCAGATTCGTGAGCTTGCCGGTACGGGGTATCGGCTGGCCAAGCGGCTCGGGGTGCGGCTTCCGCCGCGCCGGTCGTTCGGCCGTCGCGCCGTCTAGTGCCGCACTAGACCTTCTCAACCTTGACGGCGTGGGCCATTTCGTGGGGGAGCTGCACGTTCTCGTGCCCTGCGATCACGATGGTCACGCTGCCGCTCGGGGTGTTCTCGACCTGCACCCGCGCATTGGGCACCACGCCGGCGTCCTTGAGCATGCCGATCAACTCCACGTCACCTTGGACGTGCTCGGTCAGCTGGCGGACCACCACGGCA
The DNA here is from genome assembly GCF_010731895.1 of Mycolicibacterium helvum. Lineage (NCBI taxonomy): Bacteria > Bacillati > Actinomycetota > Actinomycetes > Mycobacteriales > Mycobacteriaceae > Mycobacterium > Mycolicibacterium helvum. The sequence goes on from NZ_AP022596.1 coordinate 4,850,644, forward strand.
ACAGGGGTGCCGGGCGGGAGCTCGGTGAGCCGCACCAAGTGGGAGTCCTCACGCTGGTTCATATCCAGGCCCAGCAGGGACAGGCCCGGGATGGGGTTGCCGAACGGGGACACCGTGGGGTCGTCGAGAACCTGCACCAGGCGGCGCTCGACGTCCTCGCTCATCACGTGCTCCCACTTGCAAGCCTCGGCGTGCACCTCTTCCCACGGGAGTCCGATGACGTCCACGAGCAGGCGCTCGGCCAGCCGGTGCTTGCGCATCACCGACACGGCCAGTCCGCGGCCCTTGTCGGTGAGCTCGAGGTGTCGGTCGCCGGCCACATGCAACAGGCCGTCGCGCTCCATGCGGGCCACGGTCTGGCTGACCGTCGGACCGCTCTGCTCCAGCCGCTCGGCAATGCGCGCGCGCAGGGGGATTACGCCCTCTTCTTCGAGGTCGTAGATCGTGCGGAGATACATCTCGGTGGTATCGACCAGGTCGTTCATAAGGCACCCTTCTTCGGCCCCGAGTCTACTTGGCGAGCTGGGGAAATGGGTGTGCAACACCATCGCGCCAGAGCAGTGTGCCCGCCGGCATCGCCGACGGGCACACTAAGGGGGTTGCTGAATTTAGCTGGCGTACGACCGCAGCCGGTCAGCCCGATCGCCGTTGCGCAACTTGGACATAACCTCGCGCTCGATCTGGCGGACGCGCTCGCGGGACAGGCCGAACAGCTTGCCGATCTGGTCGAGGGTGCGGGGCTGGCCGTCATCGAGGCCGAACCGCAGCCGGATCACCTGCTGCTCACGCTCATCCAGCGTGGCCAGCACGTGGCGGATGTCGGTGTGCAGAAGCTCGGCGATTACGGCGTTCTCCGCCGACATGGCCTCGGAGTCCTCGATGAAGTCACCCAGCGGGGCCTCTTCGTCACTGCCGACCGGCATGTCGAGGCTGACCGGGTCGCGGCTGTGGGCCAGCAGATCGGCGATCTTCTCTTCCGGGATGCCCGACTCTTCGGCCAGTTCCTCGTCAGTGGCCTCGCGGCCGAGGTTCTGATGCATCTCGCGCTTGATGCGAGCCAGCTTGTTGACCTGCTCCACGAGGTGCACCGGCAGCCGGATGGTGCGGCTCTGGTCGGCCATGCCGCGGGTGATGGCCTGACGGATCCACCAGGTGGCGTAGGTGGAGAACTTGAATCCCTTGGTGTAGTCGAACTTCTCCATCGCCCGGATCAGGCCCAGGTTGCCCTCCTGGATGAGATCCAGCAGTGGCATGCCCCGCCCGGTGTAGCGCTTGGCCAGCGACACCACCAGGCGCAGGTTGGCCTCGAGCAGGTGGCTTCGGGCGGCCTGCCCGTCGCGAACCACGGTTGCCAGATCACGTTTGCGGTTATCGCTGAGCCGCTTGCGGGTCTGGAGCAGATGTGCCGCGAACAAGCCGGCCTCGATGCGCTTGGCCAGTTCGACCTCATCCTCCGCGGTGAGCAGGGCGGTCTTACCGATGCCGTTCAGATACACGCGCACCAGGTCGGCGGCTGGACTCTGGGCGTCCAGATCGCTATCAAATCGGCTGGTGGTGGCATTTGCCATGGTTGGCCTCCTGATCGGCTGCAACTGTCAAACGGTCCAACGTTCGACCGGAGCAAAGAGTTCCCATGGGGCCGCCTTCTCACACCCTCTGACGTGCGGGAATGCCGCGAAGCCCTGAGAATGTCCTGAGAAATGACGACTTAAGCGCTCAGCGGGAACTGTGGTCGGTGCCGTCGGCCGAATGCGGTTGCGCTGCGGAGATCCCGGTGTTGAGCGCGGGAGGTTCGGGGCGCGGGAACAGCTGAGTGCGCCGCGGGGTGTCATTGAACCGGCGCGGCTCCTCGGCACTGCGCGGCGGGCGATCATTGGCGATCAGCACCGCCATCCACGGCAGCGGCAGCGACACCGCGATGATCGCCAGCGAGATCAGCCCGTTGTGCCATAACCCGTAGGCCGCGGCCGCCAGGATCAGTGCCGGGATCCGAAAAGACATGATCGTCAAGTACTTTCGCACCCGCCGGCGGTGCTGCTCCTCATAAGCCGGAGCGGCAGCGGTAATGAGCACGGGTCGACCTTCGTCATCGAACCCCAGCTCACGCTTCATAGCTCCACTGTTCCACATTCTTCGGTCGATATGCAGGTCAGTTTCATCCGGCCGTCCGACCGGGCACAATGTCTTCTATGCAGACTCAGACGATCGAGCGCACCGACACCGACGAACGCGTCGACGACGGCACCGACGATGACACGCCGAAGGTCTTCCACTACGTCAAGAAGGAAAAGATCGCCGAGAGCGCCGTGATGGGCACCCATGTCGTCGCGCTCTGCGGTGAGGTGTTCCCGGTCACTCGCGCGGCCAAACCCGGGTCGCCGGTCTGCCCGGATTGCAAGCGCGTCTACGAGAATCTCAAGAAGGGCTGACCGGGGCCTTATCCTCGGGCTGCGGGTCGGGCACGTCTTCGGCGTCCTTGTCGCCCATCGCCTTCGCCTTGTGCCGCAACCACGTCCGCACCCGGTCGGCGTGCGGGGTCGGGGCCGGCCATTCCTCTTCGATCGCGGCATTGAGTTCGGCGCCGATCATGATCGCGAAGCCGAGAAAGAACGCGAACAGCAGAAACGCGATCGGCGTCGCGAGCGCCCCGTAGGTGTAGCCGGTGCTGGTGATCCAGGTCAGGTAGAACCGCAGTCCCATGGTGGCGACCACGAACACCGCCGTCGCCAGGACCGCACCCCACACCAGACGATGCGTCGGCAGCGGCTTGGGTAGCGACACCCGGTACAGGATGGTCACCGCCAGAACGAGGGCTAGCACCAGAGTGGGGTAGTAGCCGTACTGCAGGACGTTGTCCCAGCTGTCGGGCAGGTATGACGAGATCTTGCGCGGACCGACCGCGACGACGGGCGCCGCGGCGATGACGAACACCAGCATCACCACGTACAGGCCCAACGCGAAGAACCGCTGCCGCACGGGATGGCGCAGCGGCGTCTGATCGTGGGCTTCCACCACCGAGTCGACGAACGCCGAGATGGCCGACGAGCCGGCCCACAGGCTGATCACGAAGCCCACCGAGACCACCTCCCCGCGGGCCCCCTGCACGATGTCGCGGACCGTCGGCTCGATGATCTCGTTCACCACGTTCTTCGAGAAGAAGCTGTCGGCGAAGTTGATCAGCTGGTTCTCGATCGTCGGCAACGTATCGGGCCCGAAGAGCGGCGCGATGTAGGCCAGGCTGCCGAGCACGCCCAGCAGCAGCGGGGGGAGCGACAGCACCGACCAGAAGCCGGCCTGAGCGGACTCGGAGAAGATCGAGTCGTCCCAGCTCTTGGACAACGTCCGTTTCGAGATTCGCCAGATGTGATGGCGTGATGGCTTGGCGGGATGGTCAGTCATGACCAGACCAGCATTCCTGACGACGGCAGTCCTGCCCAGCGACGCGGCCGTGAGTTGTGGTTATGCCTCCGACGCAGCGACTTCGATCACCGCGGCGAGCTCGACAAGCTTGGCCTGGTGCTCGTTGGCGTGGTGCTGGCAGAACAGGAGCTCGGCACCTGAAGGAAGCTTTGCGCGGACCCGAGCGGCCGCACCACAGCGGTCGCAGCGATCAGCCTTGGTCAACTCGGGACTGGTCAGGGTCGCGTTCATCATTGGGCTCCTCCGTAAGGTGCTCAGCGCTCCGGTGACTTGGCGTCACCGTCACGTATCTCCACTGTCTCAGACGTTCTCTGTTTCGGCCTTGTTCCCCGGTGGTTTAACGCTGTGTCGTGTCTCACGCCCTGTGCTGTTGCAGGTGGTGCAGTGTGGTCGTATGTACCCGAATCCGGATCTCCTACTCCACCTCTGCGGACAGCGAGACTGGGACGCAGCCGAGGCCGCCGGGGAACTTTGCCCCGTCTCGCTGACCGAAGTCGGATTCGTCCACCTTTCGACGCCCGAGCAGGTCCACCTGCCCGCCAACCGGCTCTACGCCGGCCGGACCGATTTGGTACTGCTGCACATCGACCCGCGAGCGCTGGACGCGCCCGTGCGTTGGGAACCTGGAGTGCCAACGGATCCCGAGTCGATGCGGTTCCCGCACCTCTACGGTGCGCTGCCGGCCGCCGCCGTGACGAAAATCACCCAGTACGGGCCGGGGCCTGACGGCCGGTTTCAGCCGTTCGAGTCGCCGGCGTAGGCGTCGGCCTCGATCTCCACCAGAAGTCCGGGCTCGATGAGGGCCGTGACCTCGACCCGGCTGTCACAGTGCGCGCGGATCCCATCCGTAGTTCGCGAACGCATCCGTCGTTGTGGCCCACCGGAACGTATCGCTGAACCAGACTCGGGTGGCTTTGTCGTACGCAACGCGGTAGAAGCCTTGTTTCCAGTACAGGCCCGGGTCGCCGCAGTAACCGATCTTGCGGTTCTGGGCGTCTACTAACTTCTGCCCATCGCGCCAAATCTTGGCGTAGCCCGTTCCGGTGCAACCCAACCGCACCTCGATCACGAAGTCGTGCCATTGCTGCTTAGGTAGCGAACCCAGCGTGAACCACTCTGAAGTGGAGCCAGGTGGGTGGTCGGCCCCGTTGAGTTGGCCGCCCCCGAAAAGGCGCATCTTCAGGTTGGCCCCATCCCCGACGAGATTGAGTTGCCAGGGCGATTGCCCAGACCCGCCGGCCACATGTAGCTGGACGAAGTTGTTCCAGTCGCCCGGCGGGCTGGCGAAAGCCGAATCGATGAACAGCCCCCAGGACATCACGATCGTCTGCCCATCGACGAACCCTCCGAGATCGCCCACCCTGGTCACCTCGGCCCGTTCGCCGCTGCCGCCCGTTTCGAACACGTAGTTATCACCGGGCTTCACCTCGATACGCTGCACGATGCCACGCTGACCTGCGGGATCCGCGACATATGAGACGCGATCTGGTGCCTTGACCTGTTCGGCCCAATATGAGTAGCTTTCGGCCCCAGCCGCGATGGAGTCGTAGTCCGTGCGGGTCAACGGCGCTGAGGCGGCCGAAGCCGAAGCGGGATCGACCACCGATGCAGCGACCAGCGCGGCGACCGCCATTGCGGCAACCAGCGTCGACCCGCGGAAGCGACGACGAGGGATGGAACCAATGGACGCGGGCATCTGGCGAACTCTCTTCCGTGCTGGCCGCACGACTACCCGTTCACGAACCTGGTAAACGCAGTTCCAGGCTAGTGGACCGGGTCGAGTTGTCGAGGACGCCACGCGACACCCCGCGATGAGACCACCGCGGGGGTGCGGCTCTTAGTCGAGGTAGTCGCGCAGTACCTGAGACCGGCTGGGGTGGCGCAGCTTGCTCATGGTCTTCGACTCGATCTGGCGGATCCGTTCGCGGGTGACGCCGTAGACCTGCCCGATCTCGTCGAGGGTGCGGGGCTGACCGTCGGTCAGCCCGAACCGCAGCCGCACTACACCGGCTTCACGCTCGGAGAGCGTCTCGAGCACCGACTGCAGCTGATCCTGCAGCAGGGTGAACGAGACCGCGTCGACGGCCACGACGGCCTCGCTGTCCTCGATGAAATCGCCGAGCTGGCTGTCACCCTCGTCGCCGATGGTCTGATCCAGTGAGATCGGCTCACGCGCGTACTGCTGGATCTCCAGCACCTTCTCCGGCGTGATGTCCATCTCCTTGGCCAGCTCTTCGGGAGTGGGCTCGCGGCCCAGGTCCTGAAGCAGCTCACGCTGGATACGGCCGAGCTTGTTGATGACCTCGACCATGTGCACCGGGATACGGATGGTGCGGGCCTGGTCGGCCATCGCGCGGGTGATGGCCTGACGGATCCACCAGGTGGCGTAGGTGGAGAACTTGTAACCCTTGGTGTAGTCGAACTTCTCCACCGCGCGGATCAGGCCCAGGTTGCCCTCCTGGATGAGGTCCAGGAAGGCCATGCCGCGGCCGGTGTAGCGCTTGGCCAGCGACACCACCAGGCGCAGGTTGGCCTCGAGTAGATGGTTCTTCGCGCGGTCGCCGTCGCGGCAGATCCACTGCATGTCGCGGCGCTGCTGGACCGGCAGCTTCTCACCCTTGTCGGTTTTCTCGACCATCAGCTGAGTGGCGTACAGGCCGGCCTCGATCCGCTTGGCGAGCTCGACCTCCTCCTCGGCGTTGAGCAGCGCGACCTTGCCGATCTGCTTGAGGTAGGCACGAACCGAGTCGGCCGAAGCGGTCAGCTCGGCGTCTTTACGGGCCTGGCGCAGCGCCTCGGACTCCTCTTCGTCCCAAACGAAGTCACCGGAGGCCTTGTCCTTTTCGGACGGCTCTGAGATGTCCTCCTCGTCGCTGGCCTCACCTGCGGCCGCGGGGGCCTTGGTGGTCGCGGCCTCATCGCCGTCCTCGTCAGCGTCGTCGACGACGACTTCGAGATCGTCGAGCTCCAGTTCATCGTCGACGACGACGTCGATATCGGGTTCGCCGTCGAGTTCGGTGTCGACGTCCTCGTCGGTGCCGACTTCGGCATCGCCGTCGGCGGCCGTCGCGTCCTTCTTGCCGCGGCCACGAGCCGCGGGGGCTTTCTTCGCGACGCGTGGCTTGGCCGGGGCCGTGTCACCAGCGTCGATGGGATCGGAATCGCCGGCTTCCGCAGTGGCGGCGCGGGGCGCGGCCTTGGCGACGCGCTTGGCGGGCGCGGAACCGTTAGCGGCCTTCGCCGCCGGCTTCTTTGCGGGAGTCTTGGTGGCGGTGCGCTTCACCGGCTCGTCGGTTGCCGGGCTTGCTTTGGTCGCTGCCACGTACACCCTTTCGGTCGTGCTGGCTCTCGGTGGGCGCGGGGGCTCCACCGAAAGCGTCGGCTATGAGGACTGTTGGCGTGGATCTCGTTGCGGATTCTCGCCGCTATCCGGTAGGCGGCCGCCGTCGACCATTGTAACGACAGTGCGAGCATCTACCGCGCGAGCGGCGAAAAATCAGCGTGTGACGCCGGCCTGAGCCGCCATCGCCGCGCCCACGATGCCCGCCTCGTTCAGCAGTTCCGCGGCAACCACCGGGGTTCGGTTCTTCAACAGCGGGATCCACTTCTCGGACTTACGGCTGATGCCGCCGCCCGCGATGAACAAGTCGGGCCAGATTGCATTCTCGATGCTGACCAGCACTTTTGTGACTTCTTCAGTCCACCGCTCGTAGCTCCATTCTTTGCGCTCCTTCACCGAGGAGGCGGCGCGGTGCTCGGCCTCCTTGCCGCCCACCTCGAGGTGGCCGAACTCGGTGTTGGGTAGCAGCTGGCCGTTGTGAATCACGGCGGAGCCGATTCCGGTGCCAAAGGTGAGCAGCACGATGACGCCGTTCTTGTTGCGTCCGGCGCCGTGGCGCTGTTCGGCCATGCCGGCGGCGTCGGCGTCGTTGAGAACGACGACGTGTTGGCCGCCCAACGCGCCGCTGATGACCTCGGCGGCGTTGGTGCCGATCCAGCCCTTGTCGACGTTGGCCGCGGTCTGTACGACGCCGTTGACCACCACGCCGGGGTAGGTGACGCCCAGCGGGCCGGTCCAGTTGAAGTGCCGAACCACCTCGGCGACGGTCGCGGCCACCGCCGCCGGGGTCGACGGCTGCGGGGTGGGCAACTTGAAGCGGTCCCCGATGAGCAGGCCGGTGTCGAGATCGACGACGCCGCCCTTGACCCCGCTGCCGCCGACATCGACGCCGAAGCCGCGATTCTGTCCGGGGGTGGGTGATTCGGTCTCGGGCATGGGGTTGCTCCTCAGCGAGGCGGGCGGTCTGCGCGATTGCCCACACTAGTGGCTGCGAGTCTGTCTGTGCTGCGATAGGCGGGTGACTGACAACCGGCCTGAGCAACTACGGGCGGTGGCCGAGCAGTTGGCCGCCGAAGCCGCCGCATTCGTCCGCCGGCGCCGGTCGGAGCTGCTTGGCGACGGGGAGAGGATGGCCTCGGATTCAGCGCGGCCCGGGCTGGTCCAAACGAAGAGCACGCCGACCGATCCGGTGACCGTCGTGGATACCGAAACCGAACTGCTGCTGCGGGATCGGCTGGCCGTGCTGCGGCCGGGCGAGGCGATCCTCGGCGAGGAGGGCGGCGGCCCGGCGGCCGGTGACGACGGCGCCGTCTGCTGGGTGATCGACCCGATCGACGGCACGGTCAACTTCGTCTATGGCATTCCGGCGTATGGGGTTTCGATCGCCGCACAGATCGACGGCGTGTCGGTGGCGGGTGCGGTCGCCGATGTGGTCAGTGGCGACATGTATTCGGCGGCGGCGGGTCACGGCGCTGACGTGGTCAGTGGCGGCGAGCGCCGGGCATTGCACTGCAGCGTCTCGACCGACCTGTCGATGGCGTTGGTGGGAACCGGATTCGGCTATGCGCCGCAGCGGCGCGCCGAGCAATCTGCGTTACTGGCCCGGCTGTTGCCGCAGGTGCGTGACGTGCGGCGGATCGGGTCCGCCGCCCTGGATCTCTGTCTGGTCGCTGCCGGTCGCCTCGACGCCTACTACGAGCACGGCCTGCACGTCTGGGACTGGGCGGCGGGTGCGTTGATCGCGACCGAGGCGGGCGCGCGGGTGGTGCTGCCGCCAGTCGACGAAGAGGGCGGGCTGGTGGCGGCCGCCGGTCCGGGCATCGCGGGCGCGCTCATCGACGCGTTGGACCGGGCCGGGGGACTGCGGCCCCTGGGATAGCCGGCTCAGCAGGTGCCGTTGTGGATCTTGCTGATCAGTGCCGAGTCGGCGGGCTCGGTGGCGTCCGGGCGCAGACCGGCCAGGACGGCGTCGATGTCGTCGCTGTGGGCCAGGGTGGTGAAGTCGGTGCCGATCGACAGGTCCACCGAGTCGTCCTTGCGGTCGTCCTGGAAGAGCTCGACGCAGGGTGCCACCAGCCATACCGCGGCCGCGGCGGCCCGGCCGCTGGAACCGAAGCGGATCTGGCCCTGGCAGCTCAGCCGTGTGCTGGCGTAGATCGGATCGTTGGCCGCGGTGGGCTGGGCGAAGCCGACGTCCCGCAGTGCGCCGGCGACCTCACCGGCCTGTCCGCCCTGGCCGCTGGCGTTGAGGACCCGGATCTTGGTGTCGACAAGTTTGGCCGGCGCGACGTCGAGCATCGAGGCGTGCGAGACCTGTTCACCGAGCTTGGGCGCGGCCGGATCGGCGGCGGGTGGAGGCGGGTTGCAGGCCGCGGCCTCCCGTACGTCGACCGGGCGGGTCAGCACGAACGCCCACACCACCGCGGTGATCGTGAACATGACACCGAGGGCGATGAGTCCGGGCAGGTAGTTTCGCCGACGGAACGGACGACCGTTCTTGTCGAAGGCCGTGCCCTCCGTGATTTGAGCGACCACGGATGCACTCTAGAGGCACGCGGTGCGTGCCGACGGAACACGCCCGTCGAATCAGATCGATCTATGTGATGTAAATCACACGCGGATATGGGGGTTCTGGGCACGAATCGTTTGGCGGATCCGTTCGACGCTGATACAAAGCCATGCTGAGGTTTGGAGGGGACAACAATGGCTACCGATTACGACGCCCCACGGCGCACTGAGACCGATGAGGTGTCCGAGGACTCGCTCGAGGAGCTGAAGGCTCGCCGCAATGAGGCGCAGTCGGCGGTGGTCGATGTCGACGAAACTGACTCCGCCGAGAACTTCGAGCTGCCCGGTGCCGACCTGTCCGGCGAGGAGCTGTCGGTGCGGGTCGTCCCGAAGCAGGCCGACGAGTTCACCTGCTCGAGCTGCTTTTTGGTGCACCACCGGAGCCGCCTGGCCAGCGACAAGAACGGCGTGATGATCTGCACGGACTGCGCGGTCTAGCTGCGCCAGTCAGCTGCCGTCCCGCGCCGATGCGGGCCGGAACGGGCTGGGGAGGAGCGGGCTATCAGCTCCTCAGCGCGGACAGCACCCGATCGGGGTGGCGCACGCTGACCAGCCAGTACGGCGTCGGATCGTCGGGATCGTCGAGGACGACCAGCACAAGGGGGCCGACCCAGCCGCGGTGCAGGACATAAGCGGCCGGATCGAGCTGGCGGCCCAGCGCTGCCGATTTCGCGGTGCGCGGGATCTCGGCCGACCGTGACACCACCGACATCGGTAGATGGGCCTGACCGGCCCACAGCTCGACGTCGGCGCCGTCGGTCACCACGCGGACCTCGGTGCGGCTCAGCCACAGCAACACGCCCGCCGCGACGGCGCCGAGCAGGGTGTAGGGCAGCCAGACGGGCAGGGTGCGCACGCCCATGGTGACTTCCTTGGCGATCAGCGCTGCCAGCGCCAGACCGAGCGGCCACCACCACCACGGCACCCAGAGCCGCTCGCGATAACGCACGGTTTGCGAGGTCACACGCGAACCAGACACGCGGCCAAGGGTAGTCTGTGCCATCGTGCCAACCAGTCTCGCGGTGGTTCGCCTAGACCGCGATCTCCCGATGCCCAGCCGCGCCCATGACGGCGATGCGGGCGTGGATCTGTTCAGTGCGCAAGACGTCGACCTGGCGCCCGGCCACCGTGCCCTGGTGAGCACCGGGATCGCCGTGGCGATCCCGCACGGCATGGTCGGCCTCGTCCATCCGCGCTCCGGTTTGGCTGCGCGCGTGGGTCTTTCGATTGTTAACAGCCCCGGCACGATCGACGCCGGATATCGCGGCGAAATCAAAGTGTCGTTGATCAACCTCGACCCGACCGCGCCGATCGCGATTCGGCGCGGTGACCGCATCGCTCAACTGCTGGTCCAGCGGGTCGAACTCCCAGAGCTGGTCGAGGTGGCCTCGTTCGACGAGGCCGGACTGGCTGACACCACCCGTGGCGAAGGCGGCCATGGATCCTCCGGCGGACATGCGAGTTTGTGATGGCATTCGGCAGACGTAAGAACGAACCCAAGATTCCCGCGGACGAGGCGCCCGAAGGCGCTGAGGCCACCGAGGACACCGCGGCCGCTGAGCCCGACGACGTCGATGGCGACGCCACCGTCGACTACGACGGCGGCCCTTTCGACGTCGAGGACTTCGACAACCCCGACGACGCCGCGGAAGCCCGGCTCGACCTCGGTTCGGTGCTGGTCCCGATGCCGGCGGCCGGCCAGATCCAGGTCGAGTTGAACGAGGTTGGTGTGCCGAGCGCGGTGTGGGTGGTCACGCCCAACGGCCGGTTCACCATCGCGGCCTACGCGGCACCGAAGTCACCCGGCCTATGGCGGGAAGTTGCCTCGGAGCTGGCCGACTCGCTGCGCAAGGACAACGCTGCGGTGTCCATCGAGACCGGCCCCTGGGGCCGTGAGGTGGTTGGTACCGGCGCCGGCGTGGTCCGTTTCATCGGGGTCGACGGCTATCGCTGGATGATCCGCTGCGTGGTCAACGGCGCCCCAGAAGCCATGCCGAACCTCGTTGTCGAAGCGCGAGAAGCGTTGTCCGACACAGTTGTTCGACGCGGCGACACCCCGCTGCCGGTGCGCACCCCGCTGCCGGTCAACCTGCCCGAGCCGATGCTCGAACAGTTGCGTCAGGCTGCTGCCCAGCAGGCTCAGATGGTGGCGGCCCAGCAGGCGCTGGTGCAGGAGCAGCAGGCGCAGGGCCAGCCGCCAACTGAGCGGCGCAGCGCGTCGGGCTCGGCCATGCAGCAGCTGCGCAGCTCCAGCACCGGCGGCTGATCCCCCGGGGACCTAACCGGCCGCCTCGTCCAGCGCGGCCAGGCACGCCGTCCCGAGCACTGACGGGTCAGGGCCGAAGTCGTCGAGGCTGACCGTCCGCAGCGCCGCGCGCGGCGCCGCTGACACCCATTCCAGCGCCACCTCCAGCGGATGGATCGGATCGTCGGATGCCCCGACCACACCCATGGGCACGGTCAGCCGCTCCAATTCGGTGATGTTCGGCGCGACATAGGCGGCGGCTTCCTCCATCGCATCGGGCAGTTCGGGCCACTGGCCCAGCCAGCTGCGGGTGAGCTCGTCGGCCAGCCAGGCCGGGCTGGACGCCCGCATCTGCGCGGTTGTGGCGACCAGTCCGGCGGTGCGCAGCTGGTGGGCGGTGTGCCGGGCCGACAGTGCGGCCGGCGCCGCCGGCGCGGCCCCGGTCCACGCCGGCAGTGCGGCCAGCACCGCCACCGCGTGGCTCGGGTGAGCCAATGCCCATGCGACCGTCACGGCCGCCCCGATGGACACGCCTCCGACGATGATCGGCCCCTGACGGGCGGCGTTGTCGAGCGCGTCGAGGTAACTGGCGACCAGCCGGGACGGTTGCGGCGCGGGCGTCGACACCACCGCGCCGACCCCGTGTAGCGGCCCGGAGAACGCCCGGTAGACGTAGTCGTCGTCGGAGCCTGTCCCGGGCAACAGCACCGCGGTGGTGCCTCGGAAGGTGATCGTCATCTCCTGATCCTGCCTGTGACGGATTAGCAACGGTCGCCGCGGGTATGCCACGTGGCATTAGGGAACCAACAGGTCTACCGTTGCGTTGGCATTGTGATCCGCTGAAGTATCAGGAGAGGCCATGGCTACGGCCGAAAGTTTTGTCCGCCGTCTCACCCGTCGGTTGACGGAGGACCCTGAGCAGCGAGATGTCGAAGAACTCACCGATGAGGCGGCTGCCACCGGCGCGCAGCGAGCAATCGATTGTCAGCGCGGCCAAGAGGTCACCATGGTGGGCACCCTGCGCAGTGTGGAGATGAACGCCAAGGGCTGCGCCGGCGGGGTACGTGCCGAGCTGTTCGACGGTACCGACACCGTGACCCTGGTCTGGCTGGGACAGCGCCGGATCCCCGGTATCGAATCGGGTCGCGCCCTGCGCGTGCGCGGCCGGCTGGGCACGCTGGAGAGCGGTGCCAAGGCCATCTACAACCCGCATTACGAGATCCAGACTTGAGCCTTCCCGTCGAAGACAGCGATCGCTCGCAAGATTCCGTCGATATCGAGCCGCCCGCTGCCGAGAGGACTCCGGCCCAGGCGTTGCTGGCCCAGATGGGCGGTGTCAGTGGGCTGATCTATTCGGCGTTGCCCGTCGCCGTGCTGGTGCCGGTGAATACCGCGTTTGGTTTGGTGCCCGCGATCGCCGCGGCGCTCGGTGTCGCCGCGGCGATCCTGGTGTGGCGTCTGGTTCGCCGCGACTCCGTGCAGCCCGCTGTCTCCGGCTTCATCGGCGTCGGGATCAGCGCCCTGATCGCCTGGATGGTCGGGGCGTCGAAAGGCTACTTCCTGCTTGGCATCTGGACGTCGCTGATCTGGGCGGGGGTCTTCGCCCTGTCGGTGCTGATCCGCCGGCCCATTGTTGGCTACGCCTGGAGCTGGATCCAGAGCCACGACCACACCTGGCGCAGCAGCCGGCGCGCGGTGCTGGCCTTCGACATCGCGACGGTGACCTGGGTACTGGTGTTCGCGTCGCGTTTCGTGGTGCAGCGTCACCTCTACGATTTGGACCAGACCGGCTGGCTGGGGGTGGCCCGCATCGCGATGGGCTGGCCGTTGACCGGGGTGGCCGCGCTGGTGACCTACTTGGCGATCCGGGTGGCCCAGCGGGCGATCCACGCCGCGCACGCGGACAGCCACGACACCGGCGCCGCACCGGCCGCTGACTGACGGCTCGTGGCAGTGCGTGACGACCGCCTGCTCGTCGCGGCCGCGGTGCTCGCGTCCTTCGTCGCCTTCCTCGACGGCTCGGTGGTCAATCTCGCGCTGCCTGCCATCCAGGCTGATCTGGGCGGCGGGCTGGTCACCCAGCAGTGGGTCGTCGATGGGTACCTGCTGACACTTGGCGCACTGATCCTGGTCGCCGGGGCGATCTCCGACACCTTCGGCCGATTGAGGGTGCTGCGCGCCGGACTCGTCGCGTTCGGCTTGGCTTCGCTGCTGTGCGCGGCCGCACCCACCGGCGCGGTGTTGATCGCGGCGCGCTGTGTGCAGGGGGTGGGCGCCGCCTTTCTGGTTCCCAGCTCGCTGGCGATGCTGAACGCCAGGTTCGTCGGCCCCGCGCAATCCCGCGCCATCGGGATCTGGACGGCGTGGACCGGAACCGCTTTCGTGATCGGTCCGCTGCTCGGCGGATTGCTCGTCGAGGGTTTCGGCTGGCGCTGGGTGTTCGCCGTCAATCTCGTGCCGCTTGCCGTCACCCTCGTCCTCACCGGCAGATTGGCTGACGGCCCCGCCCCACGCACCGGGAGTGTCGATATCGTCGGCGCAGCCCTCGCCGCCATCGGCCTGGGCGGCACCGTCTTCGCCGTGATCGAACAGCAGCGCATGGGCTGGACCAACCCGGCGATCCTGACCGGGCTGGTCGTTGGGCCGATGTGCCTGATCGCGTTCGGCTGGTGGGAACGCCGCGCCGATGCTGCCCCCCGGCATATTCGCTGCGCGCAACTTCGCGGTGGGCAACCTCGCCACGATGTTTCTCTACGCGGGCGTCTCGCTGGGGCAGGTGCTCATTGCCCTGTACCTGCAGGAGACCGGGCGGCTGTCGCCTGCCCAAGCCGGGCTTGCGACATTGCCGGTGCCGATCTTGTCGCTGCTACTGGCTGCCCGCTTCGGCGGGCTGGCCGGCCGGTACGGACCCCGCCGATTCATGGCTGTCGGGCCTTTGATCGCCGCGGCTGGTTTCGTGCTGATGGCGGTGACGACCGGCGACATCTGGTTGCAGACGGTGCCGGGGCTGGTCCTGTTCGGCATCGGCTTGGCGGTCACGGTCTCACCGTTGACCGCCGCGGTCCTGGCGGCGGTCGACCCTGGCCAAAGTGGGATCGGGTCTGCGATCAACAACGCGGTGGCCCGCGTTGCGGGTCTGATCGCCATCGCCTGCACCGCTGTCATCGTCGGTGGCGCAATTGATGTGGGCGGCTTTCACCGCGGGACGATGGTCACCGCGGTGTTGCTTCTGATCGCCGCAGCCGTGTCGGCGGTGGGAATCCGAGATAGCGTGCGGGAACGGTCCGCGCCATCGCCGGCAGCGCTGGCCGCCTGCCAGGATCGGGACGGCCCGCCCCCGGCGACCCGCTAGCCCGTAGAGGCCGACAGCACCGTTCGGCGCAGCTCGTCTTCCACCTCTGGCGCCGCGACGAACAACAGCTCGTCGCCGCCTTCGAGCGGTTCGTCGGCTTCCGGCACGATCACCCGCGGTCCGCGCAGGATCGTCACCAGCGTGGCATCGCGCGGCAGGATGAGCTTGCGCACCGGCCGTCCGCCCCACGGCGTGTCGTCGGGCAGGGTGATTTCGACGAGGTTGGCGTGGCCCTGGCGGAACTGCATGAGCCGCACCAGATCGCCCACCGCGACGGCCTCTTCCACCAGCGAGGCCAGCATCCGCGGCGTGGACACCGCGACGTCCACGCCCCATGAGTCGTCGAACAGCCACTCATTGCGGGGATCGTTGACCCGGGCCACCACGCGCGACACCGCGAACTCCGTCTTGGCCAGCAGGGACAGCACCACATTCGCCTTGTCATCGCCTGTCGCGGCCACGACAACATCGAAATCATGCAGGTGTACCGACTCCAGCAGGCTGATCTCGCAGGCGTCGCCGAGCCGCCAGTGTGCGGCCGGGATCGCGTCGACGTCCAGATGTTCGGCATTGCGCTCGATGAGCGTCACCTCGTGCTCGCTCTCGAGCAGTTCGCGGGCAATCGAGCGGCCGACCGCACCCGCCCCGGCGATCGCCACTTTGAGCCGTTTGTCGCCCATCTCAGTGCCCCTCTCCGACGTCCGGGCCGGGCGGTAACGCGGCGATCGCCAGCGCTTCGCCAGCGCGCCCCGATACCGCGGCGATGTAGACCTGATCGCCGGCCTGGACGACGGTTTTGGGCTCGGGCAGGATGCCGGTGCCGAACCGGATCACGAACGCGACCCGTGCGCCGGTGGCCTCCTCGAGGGAGGTCAGCCGATGCCCGACCCACCCTTCGTGCAGGGTCACCTCGGCGACGGCCATCGTGCCGGTCGGATCCCGCCATTTGGCCGTCTCGGTGTCGCGCAGGAGGGCGTTCAGCAGCCGATCGGTGGTCCAGGGCACGGTCGCCACCGTGGGGATGCCGAGGCGCTCGTAGACCGCGGCACGTTTGGCGTCGTAGATCCGCGCGACGACCCGTTGCACCCCGAATGTCTCGCGGGCCACTCGAGCCGAGATGATGTTCGAGTTGTCGCCAGAGGAGACCGCGGCGAACGCGTCGGCGTCCTCGATCCCGGCGCGCAGCAGCACTTCTCGGTCGAATCCCATGCCCAGCACCCGTTCGCCGGAGAAGTCCGGCGACAACCGGTGAAACGCCGTCGCATCCCGGTCGATGACGGCCACCTCGTGGCCGATCCGCGACAGCGCGTCGGCCAGCGACGCGCCGACACGGCCGCACCCCATCACCACTACCCGCACCTGGCGTCCTCCCGGCTTTGTCGCGCGTTGACCCGCAGCGAACCCGGGCCGCGAAGTGCCTGACCCATGTGTGCGGACAACGACCGTACGGGGAACGCTACAGCCAAACCGCCATGGGCCTACTCTTGGCACTCGTGTCTAAGCTTTCGACCGCCGCCCGTCGGCTGGTCCTGGGGCAGCCGTTCCGCAGCGACAAGCTGAGTCACACGCTGCTGCCCAAGCGCATTGCCTTGCCGGTCTTCGCCTCCGACGCCATGTCATCGGTGGCTTACGCGCCCGAGGAAATCTTTCTGGTGCTCTCGGTGGCGGGCCTGTCGGCCTACGCGATGGCGCCGTGGATCGGGGTGATGGTCGCGCTGGTCATGCTCGTGGTGGTGGCCTCCTACCGGCAGAACGTGCACGCCTATCCCTCCGGCGGCGGCGACTACGAGGTGGTGACCACCAACCTGGGGCCGACGGCCGGCCTGACGGTGGCCAGCGCCCTGCTGGTCGACTACGTGCTGACCGTCGCGGTGTCGATGGCGTCGGCCATGTCGAACATCGGCTCGGCGGTCCCGTTCATCGCCCAGCACAAAGTGGCGTTCGCCGTCGTGGCCATCGTGATCCTCACCGCGGCCAACCTGCGCGGCATCCGCGAGTCGGGCACCGCGTTCGCCATCCCGACCTACGCTTTCATCGTCGGCATGTTCATCATGCTGATCTGGGGCTTCTTCCGGATCTACGTGCTGGGCGACGATCTGCAGGCCGAGTCGGCAAAGTTCTCGATGCACTCCGAGCACGGCGACGTCATGGGTTTCGCGATGGTGTTCCTTGTCGCGCGGGCGTTTTCGTCGGGTTGTGCCGCGCTGACCGGTGTGGAGGCGATCAGCAACGGCGTACCGGCGTTCCGTAAGCCCAAGTCCAAGAACGCCGCCACCACCTTGCTGATGTTGGGGACGATCTCGGTCGCCCTGCTGATCGGCATTATCGTGCTCGCGACCAAGATCGGTGTGAAGATCGCCGAACGGCCGGACGAGCAGCTCGGTGGGGCGCCGGCCAACTACCACCAGAAGACGCTGGTGGCCCAGCTGGCCGAGACGGTGTTTGCCGGTTTCCCCTTGGGTCTGTGGCTCATCGCCGGTGCCACCGCGCTGATCCTGGTGCTGGCCGCCAATACCGCGTTCAACGGATTCCCGGTGCTGGGCTCCATCCTGGCCCAGGACCGCTACCTGCCGCGCCAGCTGCACACCCGCGGCGATCGGCTGGCCTTCTCCAACGGCATCCTGTTCCTCGCGGCGGCTGCGATCGCGTTCGTCGTCGCGTTCAACGCCGAAGTCACCGCGCTGATCCAGCTGTACATCGTCGGGGTGTTCGTGTCGTTCACGCTCAGCCAGATCGGCATGGTTCGGCACTGGACGCGGCACCTGCGCACCGAAACCGACCCGCGGGTTCGCCGGCACATGATGCGCTCGCGGGTGATCAACACCATCGGCTTCATCGCCACTGGGGCCGTCCTCATCGTCGTTCTGGTCACCAAGTTCGTCGCCGGCGCCTGGATCGCAATCCTGGCTATGACAAGCCTTTTCGTCTTGATGAAGGCCATCCACAAGCATTACGACACGGTGGCCCGTGAACTGGCCGAGCAAGAGGCCGAGCAGGGCGAGGTGATCTTGCCCAGCCGCAACCACGCCGTCGTGCTGGTCTCCAAACTGCACATGCCGACGCTGCGGGCGTTGTCCTACGCCAGGGCCACCCGGCCCGACGTGCTCGAGGCGATCACCGTCAACGTCGACGATTCCGAGACCCGCCAGCTGGTGCATAAGTGGGAGGACAGTGACATCACTGTCCCGCTGAAAGTTGTTGCCTCCCCGTACCGGGAGGTCACCCGCCCGGTACTGGACTACGTCAAGCGGATCAGCAAGGAAGCCCCGCGCACGGTGGTGACGGTGTTCATCCCGGAATACGTCGTCGGGCACTGGTGGGAGCAGGTGCTGCACAACCAGAGTGCGTTGCGGCTCAAGGGGCGGCTGCTGTTCATGCCCAACGTGATGGTGACTTCTGTTCCATGGCAACTTAATTCGTCGGAACGGGTGCATGATTTGGAGGCGCAGAACGCACCAGGCGACGTGCGCCGAGGGTTCTTGGAGTGACGCGATAGTGGATCAGGGGGATGCGGTCGAGCTGGTGCTCACAACGGGCTCGGCCGCCAACGGGGGCAGCTGTGTGGCACGCCATGAGGGGCGGGTCGTGTTCGTCCGCTACGCACTTCCCGGCGAGGTGGTGCGCGCCCGGGTGACCGGTGACCGCGGATCCTATTGGCACGCCGAGGCAATCGAGATTCTCGAACCGTCGCCGGACCGGGTGGAATCGCAGTGCGCGATCGCCGGTGTGGGCAAGGCCGGCTGCTGTGACCTGGCCTTCGCCAGCCCCGAGGCGGCCCGCGTGCTCAAGGGACAGGTGGTGGCCAACCAGCTGGCCCGGCTCGGTGACTTCACCTGGGACGGGGTGGCCGAACCCCTGGGTGACGGCGCTGCCCGTGGCTGGCGCACCCGGGTGCGGCTGGCCGTGGATGCGGGCGGCCACGCGGGATTTCATCGCTATCACAGTGCCGAACTGGTCACTGACCTACGCTGCGGCCAGTTGCTCGACGGGCTTGTCGACGGGCTGGAGGGATCACGCTGGAAGCCGGGTGATCAGGTGCACGTCGTCGCCGACGACGACGGCACCCGCCACGTTGTGTGTAACAACCGTCAGCAGCGGCGTGGTCACCGCGCCGAGGGCGAGTTCGACGCGGTGCAGCGGGTGGGGCAGCGGGCCTGGCGAGTTCCGGTCACCGGGTTCTGGCAGTCGCACCGCGACGCCGCGACGACCTACAGCGCGCTGGTGGCCGGCTGGGCGCAGGACATTGCGGGGCGCACAGCGTGGGATCTGTACGGCGGCGCTGGTCTGTTCGCCGCCGTGCTGGCCGAAGCGGTCGGCAACGATGGCCGCGTGCTGACGGTGGACACCTCACGCGCCGCCTCCGCGGCGGCACGCGCCGCATTGGCCGACCTGCCGGGCGTCGAGGTGCTCACCGATTCGGTGCGCCGGGCGCTGACCGCCCAGCAGGCGGGCGCTGACATCGCCGTCCTGGACCCGCCTCGGTCGGGGGCTGGGCGCGAGATCATCGACCTTCTCGCCGACGCCGGGGTGCCGCGGGTGATCCACATCGGCTGCGAAGCGGCGGCGTTCGCCCGCGACATCGGCCTGTACCGCGGGCACGGTTACACCGTCGAGCAGATCCGGGTGTTCGACTCGTTCCCGCTGACGCACCACGTCGAGTGTGTCGCGCTGCTGGTGAGGTGAGATGCGTCACGCCTTATTCGCCCGGGGGTCGTGGTCGGAAACGTCGCGGATCTCCTCGATCCTGCGCAAGGAGACCGTGGGCGGGGCGTTGCTGCTGTTGTCCGCCGCGATCGCGTTGGTCTGGGCCAATTCACCGTGGTCGGCGGCCTATGGCCGGCTGGGCGACCTCCACGTCGGCACGGACCGGCTCGGCCTGCACCTGGATCTGAGCCTGGGCGGCTGGGCGGCCGACGGGCTGTTGGCGATCTTCTTCTTCGTCGTCGGACTGGAGCTCAAACGGGAGTTCGTTGCCGGCGATCTGCGTGACCCGGGCCGCGCCGCACTGCCGATCGCCGCCGCGGTGGGCGGCATGGTCGCACCCGCGGCCATCTTCGTGGCCTTCACGCTGCCCGAGGGCGGCGGCGCGAGCCGCGGCTGGGCCATCCCGACGGCCACCGACATCGCGTTCGCGGTCGCCGTGCTGGCCGTCCTCTCCACCCACTTGCCGGGTGCCTTGCGGACGTTTCTGCTGACGCTGGCCGTCGTTGACGATCTGCTGGCGATCACCGTGATCGCGGTGTTTTACACCGACAAGATCAACGTCGTTGCGCTGTTGATCGCAGTGATCCCGTTGACGCTGTTCGCGATCGTCGTGCAGCGCCGGATCAGTTCCTGGTGGCTGCTCGTCCCATTGGGTGTGCTCACCTGGGCATTCGTTCATGAATCGGGGGTGCATGCGACGGTGGCGGGGGTGCTGCTCGGGTTCACGGTGCCGGTGCTGCGCAGCGCGGCGGACGGCGGTCCCGACGCCGGACCTGGGTTGGCCGAGCACTTCGAGCACCGGATGCGGCCACTGTCGGCGGGCTTCGCGGTGCCGGTGTTCGCGTTCTTCGCCGCCGGTGTGACGTTCGGTGGCTATCACGGTTTGGTCACAGCTCTGAGTGATCCGATTGCGATGGGGATCGTCTTTGGCCTGGTGGCCGGCAAGACGATCGGGGTGTTCGGCACCACCTGGACACTGGCCAAGCTGACCCGTGCCAGCCTCGACTCGGCATTGCGCTGGGTCGACGTGTTCGGCATCTCGATGCTGGCCGGGATCGGTTTCACGGTATCCCTGCTGATCGGCGAATTGGCCTACGATCCTGGCTCCGAACGCCACGCCATCGTCAAAGTCGCGGTCCTCACCGGAAGTTTGCTGGCTGCCGCGTTGGCGGCGGTCGTATTGCGGCTGCGCAACCGGCATTACCGCACGGTGTGGCAGCTGGAGAACGACGATCGCGACCACGACGGTGTGCCCGACATCTACGAGTCTCATCAGGACTGATCTACGTACGGGTGCGTAGACTGGCCGAATGCTCGAACAGGTTCGCGGCCCAGCCGATTTGCAACACCTGTCCCAAGCGCAGCTGACCGATCTGGCCGCCGAGATTCGCCAGTTCCTGATTCACAAGGTCGCGGCCACGGGCGGACACCTCGGGCCGAACCTCGGTGTCGTCGAGCTGACGCTGGCGCTGCACCGGGTCTTCGACTCTCCGCACGACCCTATCCTTTTCGACACTGGGCACCAGGCCTACGTCCACAAGATGCTCACTGGCCGCGCGGCCGACTTTGACACGCTGCGCAAGCGAGAGGGCCTGTCGGGCTACCCGTCTCGCGCCGAAAGCGAGCACGACTGGGTCGAGTCCAGCCACGCCTCGGCGGCACTGTCCTACGCCGACGGGTTGGCCAAGGCCTTCGAGCTGACCGGCCATCGGAACCGCCATGTGGTAGCGGTGGTCGGCGACGGCGCCCTGACCGGCGGCATGTGCTGGGAGGCGCTGAACAACATCGCCGCCGCCCGCCGCCCGGTGGTGATCGTCGTCAATGACAACGGCCGCTCCTACGCCCCGACCATCGGCGGGCTGGCCGATCACCTGGCCGGGCTTCGGCTGCAGCCGGGTTACGAACGATTCCTGGAGCGCGGCCGGGTGGCGGTGCGCGGCGTGCCGGTCGTCGGCGAGGCCTGCTATCAGGCCATGCACAGCGTGAAAGCCGGCATCAAGGACGCGCTGTCTCCGCAGGTGATGTTCACCGACCTTGGCCTGAAGTACGTGGGCCCGATCGACGGGCATGACGAGCACGCGGTGGAGACCGCCTTGCGGCACGCCAGAGGCTTCAACGCCCCGGTGATCGTGCACGTGGTGACCCGCAAGGGCATGGGCTATGCGCCGGCCGAGAACGACGAGGCCGAGCAGATGCATTCCTGCGGGGTGATCGACCCCGACACCGGGCTGGCGACGAAGTCCTCGGCGCCCGGCTGGACCTCGGTGTTCTCCGAATCACTGATCTCTTATGCCGCCAAGCGGCGCGACATCGTGGCGATCACCGCGGCGATGCCCGGCCCGACCGGTTTGTCGGCGTTCGGGGAACGCTTCCCGGACCGGCTGTTCGACGTCGGGATCGCCGAGCAGCATGCGATGACCTCGGCGGCGGGCCTGGCGATGGGTGGGCTGCACCCGGTGGTGGCCATCTATTCGACGTTCCTCAACCGCGCGTTCGACCAGGTGATGATGGACGTTGCTCTGCACAAACTCCCGGTCACCATGGTGCTCGATCGGGCCGGGATCACCGGCAATGACGGCGCCAGCCATAACGGTATGTGGGACCTGTCGCTACTCAACATTGTTCCCGGCATCCAGGTGGCCGCGCCGCGTGACGGCGCCCGGCTGACCGAGGAGCTGGGTGAGGCGCTGGAGATCAACGACGGCCCGACTGCCATTCGCTTCCCCAAAGGTGAAGTGGGCGAGGACATTCCCGCGCTCGAACGGATCTCGGGTATCGATATCCTGGCACGTCCGACCGACGGTCTCGGTAACGATGTGCTGCTCGTCGCGGTGGGATCGTTCGCGTCGATGGCGCTCAAAGTCGCCCAGCGGCTGCGCAATCAGGGGATCGGTGTGACCGTCGTCGATCCGCGCTGGGTGATTCCGGTGCCCGATGCGGTTGCGCCCCTTGCCGAGTCGCACAAGCTGGTGGTCACGCTGGAGGACAACGGCGTGCGCGGTGGGGTGGGTTCGACGGTCTCGGCTACGCTGCGCGCCGCCGAGATCGATGTTCCCTGCCGGGATGTGGCTGTGCCGCAACAGTTCTTGGACCATGCCGCGCGCGGCGAGGTGCTCGAATCAGTGGGCTTGACCGAGCAGCACATCGCTCGTCAGGTCACCGGGTGGGTGGCCGCGCTGGGCGCGCTCGATGCTGACGAGCATCAGACCAGCGAACACCTCGACTAGTTCTGCACTTGCGGTGCGGGGTCCAACTTTGCGGCCAGCACCGGAACCACAAGCGTGCGTTGCCATTCCCTGGCCCCGCCGTCGCGCAGGACCTTCTCGATCGCCGTGCTGGCGTCGGCACTGTCCTGCCAGTCCCAGCACAGCCTGCGGACGAGTTCCGGGGAGACCAGGTTCTCGGTGGGGACATTCACCTTTTCGGAGAGCTCGGACAGCCCTGCCCGCGCGGCGTCCAGCCGGGCGGCGGCCTCGGGCTTGCGTTTGGCCCAGCGGACCGCAGGCGGCGGACCGTTCTGCGGCTCCGCGGTGTCCGGTGGCTCCGGGTTGGTGCGGGCCGACTCCAGCGCGGCCAACCAGACATTCGCGCTGCGGCGCTGCTTGTGTCCGCCGAAAATCGGCAGCTTCGTCAGGTCCTCGATCGTCTTGGGGTCGGCCACCGCGGCCGCGATGATCGCCGAGTCGGGCAGGATCCGGCCCGGCGCGATATCGCGACGCCGGGCGATCTGATCGCGCACCGTCCACAGCTCCCGGACCGCAGCCAGCGTCTGCCGGTTGCGGACCTTGTGGATGCCAGACGTCCGCCGCCACCGATCACGCCGCGTGGGTGTTGGATCGGCGCATCGGAGATACTCGAATTCCTCTGTGGCCCAACTGCTTTTGTGTTGCTCAGCTAGTATGCCCGCGATCGCATCCCGCAGTTCGACGAGCACTTCGACATCCAGGGCGGCGTAGTTCAGCCACGCGTCGGGCAGCGGGCGCTTGGACCAGTCCGCCGCACCGTGGCCTTTGGCCAGTCCCAGCCCCAGTAAGCGCTGCACCATGGCCGCGAGATTCACCCGCTCGAAGCCGGCCAGCCGCCCAGCCAGCTCGGTGTCGTACAGACTGGGCGGACGCATCCCGACCTCGGCCAGGCAGGGCAGGTCCTGGTCGGCGGCATGCAGAATCCACTCGTCGGTGGCCAGCACGTCGGCCACCGGTCGCAGCACGTCGATCGGGCTGTTGCCGTGGTTGACCGGGTCGATGAGCACCGTGCCGGCGCCGGTGCGCCGGATCTGGATGAGGTACGCGCGGTTGGAGTAGCGGAAGCCTGACGCCCGCTCGGCGTCGACGGCGAACGGGCCGGTGCCTTTGGCCAGCTGCTCTGCCGCCCGGGCGATCTCGTCGACGCTGATCGACAGCGGTGGCACGCCCTCGGCCGGGCACAGCAGGGGAGTCGCCTCGGGGGCGTCGTCGGCTGGGGTGTCGGACACCGCGGCTGCGGCGTCATCATCATCGGGTTCTGGCATGTCAGGCGCGGGAGCGGGAACCCAGATCTGTCACTCCCACCGGCGGCAGGCCCGCGGCGTGCTCGAGCACCTCGCAGAACGCCTGGACATGGGTGTCGAGTGCCATGGTGGTGGCCGTCCACGACGCGCGCATCTCGAGCTGATGAGCGCGCGGCGGACCGGAGATGTCGCCGTAGCGCACCGAGGTGGTGGCCGTGACGGTGCCGCCAAGGGCGGTGACGTGTTCGGCGCGGCTCTCCAGGGCGTCGATGAGCCAGCTCCAGGCCACCTCGGGCAGCAGCGGGTCGACGGCCTCACTGGAGTCCAGATCGGCCTGGATGTAGGCGACCAGGCGCATGGTGCCGTCCCACGCCTCTGAGCCGTCGGGGTCGTGGAGCAGGATCAGCCGACCGAACGCGTCACCTTCGGCCTGCTCGGGGACGATTTCGGTCTCGGCGTGCTTGACCTCCGCGCCCAGCGCATAGCTAAAGGGCGCGAGACGTTGAGGTGGGCGGATCGGACCGAGCTCGATCTCCGGCCGTACCTCGGCGGTGTTCATTGCCGCCACCGCCTCGCGGAATTGCGCCGGTTCCGCAGTGGTCACGGCAATTGACGCTAGCCCTATCGTCGAGGTGGAGGGGGCAGGCGCGCCGATTTGGTGCCATCTGGCGACTAAGGGCTCGTGGGCTGGGCCCGCGGGCTCGTGGGACCATGGACGCGATGAGTACCCGTCGTCAGCTGCCCGAGGCGCCCTACCTGGCCGCCGCCACCGGGCGCAAACCCAGCCGTGTCCCGGTGTGGTTCATGCGCCAGGCCGGCCGCTCCCTTCCCGAGTACCGCGAACTGCGGGCCAAGAACACGATGATGCAGGCCTGCTTCGACCCGGAGCTGGTGTGCGAGATCACTATGCAGCCGATCCGCCGGCACGGGGTCGACGCGGCGATCCTGTTCTCCGACATCGTCGTCCCGCTGCGCGGCGCGGGCATCGAACTGGACATCGTGCCTGACGTCGGTCCGGTGATCGACCACCCGGTGCGCACCGCAGCAGATGTGGACGCGATGAAAGGCCTTGAACCGCAGCGCGTCAGCGCGATTTCCGACGCGGTGGGCCTGCTGGTGGCCGAGCTCGGTGACGTTCCGCTGATCGGTTTCGCCGGCGCCCCGTTCACACTGGCGTCGTACTTGATCGAGGGCGGGCCCAGCAAGCTGCACGAGCGGACCAAGGCGATGATGCTGGCCGACCCGCCGACCTGGCATGCGCTGATGGGGCTGCTCACCGATGTGACCATCGCGTTCCTGAAGGTGCAGCTCGACGCGGGGGTGGACGCCATCCAGTTGTTCGACTCCTGGGCGGGCACATTGTCGCTGGCCGATTACCGCAGCCATGTGCTGCCGCACAGTTCCCGGGTGTTCGCAGCGCTGGCCGATTATCGGGTGCCGATGACTCATTTCGGCGTCGGGACCGCTGAACTGCTCGGCGCGATGGGGGAGGCGGGTGCCACCGTCGTCGGTGTCGACTGGCGCACCTCATTGGCCGACGCCGCGCTGCGCGTCGGTCCGAACGTGGCCTTACAGGGCAACCTGGACCCCGTCGTGCTGTTGGCCGGCTGGCCGGCGGTCGAGCGTGCGGCGCGTGCGGTGGTCGATGACGGCTGGCTGGCGGTCGACGCCGGCGCTGCCGGGCACATCTTCAACCTCGGCCACGGCGTGCTGCCGGGCACCGACCCTGGCGTGCTGACAGATCTGGTCGGCTTAGTGCATTCGCTGTGACCAAACAGTATTGCGTTGTCGGGGGCGGCATTTCGGGTCTGGTCGCGGCCTACCGATTGCGCGTGCTGGCCGGTGCTGACGCCGACATCACGGTGTTCGACCCGGCCGACCGGCTGGGCGGCATCCTGCGCACCGAGCGTCTCGCCGGCCAGCTAATGGACATCGGTGCGGAAGCATTCGTGGTGCGCCGCCCCGAAGTACCCGCACTGCTGGCCGAGCTCGGCCTGGCCGGCCGTCAGATCAGCACCACCGGCGTCCGGCCCACGATCTACAGCCAGGGCCGCATGCACCCGCTGCCGCCGGACACCGTCAACGGCATCCCGACCTCAGCGGGCTCGGTGACCGGCCTGGTCGACGACGCGACGCTCGCGCAGATGGCCGCCGAACCCAACCGGCCGCTGAACTGGCGGGCCGGCACCGACCCGGCCGTCGGCGCCGTCGTCGCCGACCGGTTCGGCGAGCAGGTGGTGGCCCGCTCGGTGGACCCGATGCTGTCCGGCGTCTACGCCGGCTCGGCGGCCACCATCGGCATCCGCTCCGCGGCGCCGACGCTGGCCGCCGCCCTGGACGCCGGCGCCGCCAGCCTCACCGACGCCGGGCGGCGCGCGCTGCCCGGCAGCACGGCCGGCCCGGTGTTCGGCGCCATCGAGGGCGGCTACCAGGTGCTGCTGGACGAATTGGTGGCCCGCAGCCGGCTGCGGTGGATACAAACCTCGGTGCAGCACATCGCGCCCGCCGCGAAGGGCTGGAGTCTGCGCGATGACGAAGGTTCGCACTGGCATGCCGACGCGGTGATCGTGGCCGTACCGGCGCCGAGGCTGGCGCCTCTGCTCACCGAGATCGCGCCGAACGCCGCCGCGGCAGCCGCCCGGATTCCGGTCGCATCCGCGGCGGTGCTGGCGCTGGCGGTCCCCGGCGGCACGCCGCTGCCGCAGCAGTCGGGTGTGCTGGTGGCCAGCGGAGAGCGCTTGCGCACCAAGGCAATTACCCTGTCCACTCGCAAGTGGGGGGCACGCGGTAACGCCGAGTTGTTGCGGCTGTCGTTCGGCCGGTTCGGCGATCAGGTGGCACGCAACACCTCCGATACCGACCTGCGAGCGTGGGCGGTGTCCGACCTGTTGACGGTGTTCGGCATCGCCATCGATCCGGTGGATGTTCTGGTGCACCGCTGGCTGGATGCGATGCCGCAGTACGGCCCAGGACACCGCGATCTGACCGCGGGACTGCGGACGGACCTGCCGCCCACGTTGGCGATCGCGGGGAACTATCTCGACGGCATCGGGGTGCCCGCCTGCGTGGCGGTGGCGGGTCGAGCGGCCGAGGCTGTGGTGGCCGCCACCATCGGTCAATAGTCGTATCCGCGCATGGCACCATGGGTGCCATGGCCAAACTGGACTACGACGAGCTCAACGCCACAATCCGCTACGTGATGTTCTCGGTGTTCGCGGCGGAACCGGGTGAGCTGGGGTACGACGAAGAATCCCGTGCCGCCGTCGTCGACGAGACCGCCACGTTCCTCAAGCAGCAGGAGGAGAACGGCGTAGTGGTGCGCGGTCTCTACGATGTCGCCGGTCTGCGTGCCGACGCCGATTTCATGATCTGGACGCACGCCGAGCGGATCGAGACGCTGCAGGCCACTTATAGCGACTTCCGCCGCACCACTACGCTGGGCCGGTCCGTCTCGCCGGTGTGGAGTGCCGTCGCGTTGCACCGGCCGGCCGAGTTCAACAAGAGCCACGTGCCGGCGTTCCTTGCCGGCGAGGAGCCGGGCAACTACGTCTGCGTCTACCCGTTCGTGCGTTCACTGGACTGGTACTTGCTACCCGATGACGAGCGCCGCAAGATGCTCGCCGACCACGGGATGGCCGCCCGCAGCTATAAGGACGTGCGCGCCAATACCGTGCCGGCTTTCGCGTTGGGCGATTACGAGTGGATCTTGGCGTTCGAAGCCCCTGAGTTGTACCGCATTGTCGACCTCATGCGGGATCTGCGGGCCACCGAAGCTCGTCGCCATGTGCGCGAAGAGATCCCGTTCTTCACCGGTCCTCGGGTCGGTGTCGAGGAGTTGGTCGCCAAGTTGCCCTAGGGTGGCGACGATGCAGGTAAACACCGTCGACTGAACAACTCGTTCGCTACGATTGCCTGGCCGTGATCATCCGCGGCCGAGACGATCGGGAGGCCCGATTGAGAGGGCTTAGGCCGACGCAGTCGATAGCCTTGGTCGCCGGCCTTATCGCGTCTGTCCTTCTCATCGACGCTGTGCTGACTGTTGTCGGATGGTCGACCGGCGCAGCGGTTCGATTCTTCGCCAATACCGACAACGTCATGATCGTGGTCGCCGTGGCGGCGGTGGTCGCGGCGACCTCGACCGCGCGATCCGCCCGTGGGCGGGTGCGCCTCGCGTGGGTCATTCTGGCGACCGGGCTCACGTCGTTCACCCTTGGTGCTGTCCTCTGGCGCGTCTACAAACTCGTCAACTACAAGCACCCGTACCCGTCGCTGGCCGACGCCGCCTATCTGGTGCTCCCGATCGCCACCGCGATCGCGCTGCTGCTGCTGTCCTCAGGGCTCAGCCGCACGTCGCGGACCCGGCTCATTCTCGACGGGCTGATCGTGGCCGGGTCGTTCACCATCGTCGGCTGGGCCGTGGTGCTGGACAAGCTGTGGAATTCGGCGCCCAAGGATCGCCTCCACGTGGCGGTCTCGGTCAGCTACCCGGTGTTGGATGCCGCGGTTCTCACCATCGGAGTCTTGGTGGTGGCGCGCAGTCAACGCGGTCAGCGCCTAACGCTGATCCTGCTCACACTGGGCATATTGGGGATTGCGATCTCCGACGGCGCCTTCGTATACCTGATGGCGACATACCAGCGAAGCACGCAGTTCGTTTACATCGGCTGGCTGGTGGGGCTGGCGCTCTTCATCGCCGCGGCCATCACCGGTCGGGGCTTCGCACATCGGGAAACGGCCACTGCACAACCGGTTTCGCTGACCTCGGTGTGGCTGCCGTTCATCCCGGCGCTGTTGGCAAGCCTGGCGGTATTCAGCCAGTCGCCCGCGGAGATCAAGTCCGGGCCGATACCGGCGATCGGGGTGGTGCTGCTGCTGGCCTTCGCCGGGCGCCAGCTGTTGGTGATGTTCGAGAATCGCATCCTGCTAGCCAGGGTGGCCGAGCAGGCGCTGCGTGATCCGCTCACCGGTGTCGGCAACCGGACCGTCTTCCGTGATCGCCTCAACCACGCGATGGAAATGCGGCAGCGCGATGGCATGTCGGTCGGTGTTCTGGTCATGGACCTCGACGACTTCAAGGTGGTCAACGACACCCTCGGTCACCCAGTCGGCGACGAACTGCTCAGCCTGGTCGCCGATCGGATCGCCGGCTGCGTGCGGGCCGGCGACACGGTAGCGCGCCTCGGCGGTGACGAGTTCGCCGTGTTGATCGAGGGCCGGGTGGACAATTCGCAGCTGGTCGCCCACCGGGTGGTGGAGGCGTTCGACGAGCCGTTGATCGTCGACGGCCAGGACCTGTTGATCCGGCCCAGTGTCGGGCTCGCGGTCGCCGATTCTGGTGAACCCGACTTGATGGCCGAGGACCTGCTCAAGCGGGCCGATATCGCGATGTATTCGGCCAAGCGGTCCCGCACCGGGGGCGTGCACCTCTTCAACGCGGAGATGCTGCTGGCCGAGGCGCCCGACAGTGACCTGTTCGCCAGCGGGCCGTTGCGGGTGGCCCGCAGCGGTGCGAGCACGATTCGGTTGCTGGGTGAGCTGCGTCAGGCCATCGACCAGTTCGAACTCACTCTGGTGTATCAACCGAAGTTCGATCTGCACACGGCCTCGATCGTGGGTGTTGAGGCGCTGGTGCGCTGGCCGCATCCGAAACGGGGCCTGCTGGGGCCCAACGAGTTTCTTCCGTTGGTCCGCCGCTACGGGCTGATGGGCTCGATCACCGATTTGGTGGTCAATACCGCACTCGATGACGTATTGCGTTGGCGCACGGAGGGCCTCACGGTGCCCATCGCCGTCAACATGTTCGCGCCGTCGATGGCCGATCTGCGCCTACCCGGCACGTTCGCCAAGTCGCTGGCCAGCCGCAACATCAGCCCGTCCCAGCTGACTGTCGAGATCACCGAAGACTTGTTCCTGGACAACATGGATCGCACCAAGTCTGTTCTGAATCAGTTGCAGGAGAACGGTATTCGGATTGCGATCGACGATTTCGGCAGCGGGTACTCGGCGTTGTCCTATATGCGCGACCTTACCGTCGACGAGGTCAAGCTGGACCGCACCTTCATCGCACCCATTCCCGCTGACCAACGGGCGGCCGCTGTGGTGCGCGCGGTGCTCAACCTGGCCGACGAGCTGGGGCTGACCACAGTGGCCGAGGGCATCGAGACCGCGGGAACGGCCGACTGGCTGCGCCAGCATGGCTGTCACATCGGGCAGGGCTATTACTTCAGTGCGCCGCTGGCTTCTGACGAGCTGGTCGAGATCTTGACGAAGTGTCAAAATGACGGCGACCGCCAGACATTGGGCTGTTCGGTCCGGGAGGGCTCCTGCCGCTGGGGTGACTCCGACGTTCCGCAGATCGAGCTGATGCGCTAGGTGTACGTTCGGGGCCGAGGGGGAAAGGCCACGATGCTCAAGACTTCCCATGTCGCCGTCGGCGCAGCCCTCGTGTTCGTCGGCTATGTCCTGTTTATTCTGGCCGGCCGGGCAACTGGCACGCCGTTTCGCGTGATTGTTGATCTGGTGCCCATCGCCCTGACGATTACCGCCGCCGTGTTCTGCGCTGTGGCGACCCGAACGATGCAGGGCCGGATGCGACTGGCCTGGTTGTCGATGACCGTCGGGTTGTTGGGTTGGGGGCTTGGCCAAGTCATCTGGACGCACTATGAGTTACAGCTGCCCGAAGTGCCGTTCCCCTCGATTGCGGATGCCGGCTATCTGGCGCTGCCGGTGGGAGGCTGCCTGGCACTACTGCTGTTCCCGGTCGAGGGCACCCAGTCGCGGGGGCGGCTGGTCCTCGACGGGATCATCGTGGCGCTGTCGTTGTTCCTGGTGAGCTGGGTGATCATCCTGCGTCCGCTTTACCTGGCGGACACGCCCAATCGGCTCGGGTTCGCTATCTCGCTGGCCTATCCGATTTTCGACATCACTATCCTGACTGTCGCCGCGGTCGTGTTGGTGAGGGCCAGTGACGATCATCGGCTTTCGCTGACCCTGCTGACCGCCGGAGTGGTGTGCTTTGCGTTCTCGGACAGCGGGTTCGCATATCTGGCCGTCGGCAACCGCTATAGGTCCGGCAACATGATCGATATCGGCTGGGCGGCCGGGCTACTGCTCATCACGGTGGCTGCGACAGCCGGTCACGAAGGCACCGAGCGTCAGCGCGACGCGTTCGTTCTTCCGGGCTGGACGTCGGTGTGGTTGCCGTACGCGCCGCTGCTGGTGGCGGGGTTCGTGACGGCCGCTCAACCGGTGCCGGTTCTGAAGACCCGGCCGGTCATCATCGCGGCGGGCATCCTGGCGGTGGCCGTCCTTGCCCGCCAGTTCCTGGCGGTCAGGGAGGACCGGCGGCTGGTGGCCACGGTTGCCGACCAGGCGAGGCACGACCCGCTGACCGGACTGGCCAATCGCGCGCTGTTCAACGAACGCCTCACCTACGCAATGCAATTGCGTGAGCGCGAAGGTCTGCAACTGGCGGTCGTTTCCGTCGACCTCAATGATTTCAAGCTCGTCAACGACACCCTTGGCCATCTGGTCGGTGACGACCTGCTGATCGGAGTGGGCCGGCGATTACGCAACTGCGTTCGGGGGAGCGGCACGGTGGCCCGGCTGGGTGGCGACGAGTTCTCGCTATTGGTCGACGGCGGTGCCGAGGCGGCAGAGCGGGTGGGCGCCCGCATCGTCGAGGCCTTCGAGGAGCCGTTCCAGCTCAGCGGTCACGAACTGCTGATGCGGCCCAGTATCGGGCTGGCCGTGGCCGACTCGAATGAACCACACCTGGCCGCCGAGGAATTGCTCAGGCGGGCCGACACCGCGATGTATTCGGCCAAACGGTCGCGGTTTCGCGGTGTGCAGGTCTACAACCCGGACATGCACTTGCTGGACGAGGCGGCGGACGTCCAGGTGTTCGGTGCGCCTGCGGCCATATCAGATGGCGGCGGTGTCGGGACGGTCCTGTTGCTCGGCAAGCTGCGGCAGGCCGTCGACAGGGCCGAACTGACTTTGGCTTACCAGCCGAAGTTCGACCTGCGTACCGCTGAGATGGTCGGCGTGGAGGGGCTGCTGCGCTGGCCACAGCCTGGCGGGGACGCGCTGGCGCCCGAGGAGTTCTTGCCCCTGATCCGCCGGCACGGTCTGATGGGCCCGGTCACCCAGCTGGTGATCACCAGGGCCCTCGATGACGCGCTGGTCTGGCATCGCGCGGGCGTCGACGTGCCGGTCGCGGTGAACGTGTTCGCCCCGTCGATGGCGAACGCCGGCCTGCCGGCGATCATCGCCAAGGAGCTCAGTGATCGTGGCCTGCGCTCGGCCGCGTTGGCGGTCGAGATCACCGAAGACCTGTTCCTGGACAGTTCGGAGCGAACACGCGCGGTGCTGGAGCAATTGCGGCAGAACGGGATTCGAATCGCAATCGACGACTTCGGTAGCGGCTACTCGGCGCTGTCGTATCTGCGGGACCTGCCGATCGACGAGGTGAAGCTGGATCGCAGCTTCGTCGCGCCGATCCTCGCCGACGCCCGGGCGGCGGCGGTGGTGCGCGCCGTGGTCGACCTTGCGCATGTGCTGGATCTGACGGTGGTGGTAGAGGGTGTCGAGGACGCCGCGACCGCGGCGCTGGTGCGTGAGCTGGGATGCGACATCGGCCAAGGCTTCTTCTACGGGCCGCCCGTCTCGCCCGAGGAAGTGCTGCGTCTGGTCCAGCGGCGGGCCGACGGCGCGGCCACCTAGCCGCCGGCTACTCCTGCGACGGAACCAACTTCAGTGATATTGAATTGATGCAGTACCGCTGGTCGGTCGGCGTCGGGTAGCCCTCGCCGCTGAACACGTGGCCGAGGTGGCTGTGGCAGTTCGCGCACAGCACCTCCACCCGGTGCATGCCGCCCGTGTCGTCCGGCCGCAGGATCACGGCCTCGGAATGCGACGGGTCGAAGAATGACGGCCAGCCGCAATGAGACTCGAATTTCTCTGTGCTGCGGAACAATTCGGTACCGCAGGCGCGGCAGGCGTAGACGCCTTCGGTTTTGGTGTCGGTGTACTCGCCGGTGAAGGGCCGCTCGGTGCCGGCTTCGCGCAGTACCGCGTACTCAGCGGGGTTGAGCCGCTTGCGCCATTCGTCGTCGGTCAGTTCGAGCTTGGGGGCTGGAATCGAACTCATGCTTTCACGTTACCGTGGCGTCGGCCCGGGCCTGCCGCATCCATGGCGGATCGATACCGTCGGCCAGCCGGTCTTGCGTCTTGGCGTCGGAATAGCGGTAGTACAGCACGCAGAACACCACGACCAGCATCAGCGACCAGCCGTAGGTGATCTTCATGTATTCCAGGAACCGGCCGGTGGTCGGCCACCGCCACATCAGCCAGCGGTCCATCGTCAGGAACCCGTAGGTGGCCAGCCAAGCCGGCCAGTTGCGCACCACCGAGTTGGGCAGCACCACCGTCATCAGGAACGGGAACAGCATCATCGAGTAGTAGCCCTGGGCCAGCGACAGCACCAGCCACGACGCGATCAGCAGCACACCGGATGAGGTCAGCATCCAGAACAGCGGGTCGCGGTCGGCGTAGTAGCGGTGCAGCAGCCACAGGCTGGCCACGGCCAGCGCCAGGAACACCACCCGCAGCGCCAGGATCAGCCACATCGGCAGCCCGTAATACACGCCGTTGCCCAGCACCGAGCTGTTGAAGTAGTCGCGGGTGGAGAAGATGTACGGCAGGGTGCGTTCGACGAAGTTCATCGGGTCGGCCACCAGCGGCCAGGCCGCCAGGTTGAACACCACCGGCACAACGATGGCGGCCACCACCGCCCGCCACTGCCCTTTGAGCAGCGGCAGCAGCAACAGCACGCCGAGCACCGGTTTGACCACCAGCGACAGCCCGATCACCACACCGGCCCACCACTGGTGGCTGATCTTGCCGTCGAGCAGCCAGCGGAAGAACAGCACCTCGCACAGCAGGATGCAGCCGTTGATGTTGGTGAACACCAGCGTGTTGGTCACCGATTCGGTGCAGAACATCGCCAGCAGCAGGGCCGGCAGCGCCACCGAGGTCAGCGAGAAGTTGAACAGCTTCACCAGCAGGCAAGCCGCGATGATCATGGCGACGGTGTTGAAGAACACGAACCAGTTGTGCGAGGCGAAGACCGGTAGATAACCGAACGGCGCCATCAGCAGCGTGCCGCCCGGCGGATACAGGTAGTGCGGGTCGACGTGGTCGAAGTGCTCGTTGTAGATGTCGAGGCCCCGCCGGAAATTCGACACCGCCCGGTAGACCGGCCCGAAATCGTCGGTGATGTAGCCGTTGGTCGACAGCACGTAACTGCGGTGAATGATCGACATGATCGCGATCGGCCACAGCACCGACCGCAGGATTGCCGAAGCGCTCGGGGGGCTGGTCCGCGGGCCGAATGTGTTCCTCAGGCCGGACCGTAGTGATTCAGCTACCGTCACGTCCGCACCGTACACCGGTGGGCCGCGTCAGCCGGTCAGGCGGGGCAGTAGGTGTCGGTGGGCGGCATGTTGCCGCTGTCGAGGTAACTCATCATCGGCGGCAGCGCACACGCCGAATAGACGCTGGCGCCGTGCCCGAGGCCCTGCCACATCACCCGCTTGCTGGCCGCACCGGCGTTGATGATGGTGGCCGCCGAGGCGGGCACACCCTGGTTACCGACGATCGGGTCGTTCTGCACGCCGAGCAGCAGCACGTTGACCTTCAGGTCCTTGGGTTCCTTGGGAGCCGAGCCGCTGGGCCAGTTCAGGCATTGGACCAGGCCGAGTGCACCGACCGCGCCAAACTGCGGGTAGAGCTTGCCCCACTGGACGACGAGTTCGCGTACCCGGTCGGGGGTCGGGCGGTTCAGCGCGTCACTGCAGGAGTTGACGAACTGGCCGTCGCTGTCGCGCATCGCCTCCGCCTGGTTGATCAGGCTGTTCAGCTGGTTGGCGTCGCCGTTGCGAGCCGCCGCCAGGGTGTTGGCCAGGCTGACCGTACTGCCGATGCGGTCCCCGCTGGGGAAGCCCATGCCGGTGACGATCGCGTTGGCCAGCACCGCCACCGACACGCCGCCGGGGCCGCGGCCGGCGCGGGCGGCGGCCAGCAGTGAGTCGACGGCTCCCAACGGGTCGGGCCCGAGCGCGCAGTTGACCGCGACGCATTGCGCGGCGAACGCCTCGAGCGCGGCTTGCTGGCCCTTCACCTGTTCCTCGGCGGCCGCTTCGGCGCTGACGCCCGGCGGGACGGGGGAGTCCAGCACCAGGCGGGCGACCTTGTCGGGATGTGAGCCGGCGTAGGCCAGCGCGATCTGCGCGCCGTTGCCGATGCCGATCAGCGCCAGCCCCGGCACGTCCCAGGTGCTGCGCAGGCGTTCGAGATCCTCGGCGGCGCGGGCATTGTCGTAGGCCGAGTCGCCGGGGGCGATGGTGTCGGTGCAGCTCGTGGTCGCGGTCATGGTGATCGCGCCCAGGTTGGCGACCGGGTCGTCACCCGATTCGAACTGGGCTTGGTCGCGCATCTCCTGGCGGTCGAACGCGTCGCGGCAGTCCACCGGGCTGGACATCCCGAGTCCGCGGCGGTCCACCGAGACGATCGGGTGACTCTTGAGCACGTCGGCTCCCGAGCGGGACAGCCACACCGGAAGTTGCATCGATGACGGGATGTCGGTGCCGGTGGTGAACACCAGTGGGCCGGCGTCGGGCGGGGTCTGCACCGAGCGGGCGCGCACCACTCCGATGCTCACCGTGCCGGTCGCCCCGGCGATCGGGTCGAGGTCGGCGTCGTAGTTGGCACACTCCAGGACCACCCCAGGGGCGGGCGGCACGCCGGCGTCACCGAAGACCTTCGAGGTGCAGTCCTTCCACCCGAGCTCGTTCTTCGGCACCGCGATGGCGGGCGGGCCGCCGGCCGGTGTGGTGGTGGCGGAGCCGGAGGGGTTGTGCGCCTTGTCGCTCGCGAACTGCGGATTTGCGGCCAGCCACGGGGCACATCCGGTTAGTAAAGCCGCACACGCCGCGGTGCCGAGGCTGACTATCGCCTGGGAGGCCCAGACCCGACGATCGCGCATGCCCACCACAGTAGCGACCCCGGTGGGCGGTACCGCTCAGCCGACGCGCGTGTAGCGCGCGTACAGATAGCCGTCGGCGTCGGCGATCAGGTGCGCGCGGTGCATCGACGTCAACACATGACCGGTACCGCTGGCGATCCGCGGTGCGGAACCGCCGACGAGCTTGGGCGCGGTGGTCAGGCACAGCTCGTCGAGCAGGTTGTGCTCGACGAACGTGCCCGTCAGGGTGGGTCCGCCTTCGCACAGCACCCGCAAGAGTCCGCGGTCGGCCAACGCCGCCAGCATGGCGGCGGGGTCGACCTCGGCGGGATCGGCTGCCGAGCAGGCGATCACCTCGGCTGCGCCGGCCAACCGGGTGCAGGTGTCGTCGACCGCGTCGGAACAGGTGAGCACCAGCGGTGGCACTTCGGTGCGGGTCAGCACCGGCAGATCGTGCTCGATGTGCCCAGAGCGGGTGACCAGGGCGATGGGCGGGACCTCGCTCTGGCCGCGCCGCTGCCGGTTACCGCGCTGCGCGACTGTCATCTGCGCGCCGGAGTAGTTCTCGGCGCGTGCGGTGCCGGCACCGACGACGATGACGTCGGCGAGCTCGCGCAGCACCCGGAAGAGCCGCCGGTCGCCCTCACCGCCGAGCCCGCCTGAGGTTCCGTCGGTCGCGGCGCCGCCGTCCAGACTGCTGATGGCATTGCCGCGGACCAGGCAGCGGTTCAGCTCGGTGGGGTAGGCGTAGAGCTCGGCGAGGCGGTCGTCATCCATCGGGCCGCTGGGACTGTCACCGCTCAGCAGTGTGAAATGCGTCCCATCCGGGTCGTCTGCGCTTGGGTCGGACATACCGACGATTGCAGCACGTCGTTACAGTTCGTGCATGGATCGGCCCGCTGCACCCACCGGAGTCGTTGTCGGGCATCTCGTCGACCGGCATCCGACGGTCTCCCCGGAGCGGCTGGTGGCCCAGCTCGTCCCGCCGCCCACGTTCGCCGATGTCGGCTTCGACACCTATCGGCCCGATCCCGCCGAGCCCACCCAGGCGGCGGCCGTGGACGCCTGCCGAGCCTTCTGTGTGGAGGCGCAGCGCCGCCGGGCCGGCAAGAAGAAACTGTTCGGGAAGCGGGAAACGCTGCCAGGGGTGGGCATCTATCTCGACGGCGGGTTCGGCGTCGGCAAGACGCACCTGCTGGCGTCGGCGTACCGGCAGCTGCCCGAGTCGGCCGAACATCCGAAGGCGTTTGCGACGTTCGGGGAGCTGACCCAGCTGGCCGGGGTATTCGGCTTCGTCGAGTGCATCGACCTGCTGGCCGAGTACGTCGTGGTGTGCATCGACGAGTTCGAGCTCGACGATCCGGGCAACACCACGCTGATCTCCCGGCTGCTGTCCCAGCTCGTCGAGCGCGGGGTTTCGATCGCCGCGACGTCCAACACGCTGCCCGAGCAGTTGGGTGAGGGGCGCTTCGCAGCCCAGGACTTCCTGCGGGAAATCAACACTCTGGCAAGCATTTTCACCACAGTGCGGATCGAGGGCCCGGATTACCGGCATCGCGGCTTGCCGCCCGCGCCCGAGCCGCTGTCCGGCGACGCTGTCACCGCACGCGCCGCCGAGGTCGCCGGCGCCACGCTCGACGATTTCGATGCGCTGTGCGCGCACCTGGCGACCATGCATCCGTCGCGCTATCTCACCCTGATCGAGGGGGTGTCAGCCGTGTTCATCACCGGCGTCCACCCGATCGACGACCAGAATGTGGCGCTGCGGCTGGTCGCGCTCACCGACCGGCTGTACGACGCGGGCATTCCGGTGGTGGCGTCCGGCGCCAAGCTGGACACCGTGTTCTCCGAGGAGATGCTGGCCGGCGGCTACCGCAAAAAGTACCTGCGGGCGACGTCCCGGCTGTTGGCGCTGACCAGCCCCGGCGGGCTATAGCTCGTCGGAGTCCGCTGCGGCCGCCGGCCGGATCTTGGCGAGTTCGGCCAGGCCGCTGACGATCAGCACGCGCATCAGCACCGGGTTGGCGATGATCTGAAGTGATTCCGCATGCGGTGCAAGGGCATTGATCGCTGCACTGTCCAGGTATTCGACGGCGCTGAGGTCGACGGTCAGTGTGTCGGCATCGCCACCCGTGCCGGTATTGAGGGCCTCGGCGAAGTCGGCCACATTGCTGGCATCGATTTCCCCGGCGGCGAACAGTACGAGCTGGCCGTCGGCTGCTCGGTCGATGCGAACTGTCAATGGTGTGCTCATCGGCGGATCCTGGTCGCCAGGTGCACGATAGTGCCGGTGGTGTCTTGCAGGATCGACACATCCTCCATCAGAGCCTGCATGATCTGAATGCCTTTGCCGCGGTGGCTATAACCGGTCTGCTTGGGTTTCCACGACCCGGTGTCAATGATTGTCAGGCGCAGCTGGTCGACTTCCGAGGTGGCGTGCAGGGTGATCGTGCCGCCGTCGATATGGCGATAGCCGTGCTCGATGGAGTTGGTGACGGCTTCGCCGGCGGCGACCAACACGTCCTGCGCCTGATCCTGGTTGATCCCCGCCGCAATCAGCCAGTCCCGCAGCGCTTTGCGTGCCGGTGCCAGGTGTAGGGGATCGGCGGGGATCGTCACTTCCAGTGGAGCGGGATGTCGGTAGAGCAGTACCGCGACATCGTCCTGGTAGCCGCCCGGCGGTGACAGGCGCGCCATGATCTGGTCGGCCAGTGGGTCGAGATCCAGTGTGCTGTCGTCGCGAATGAGGTTCGCCGCCCGATCGATTCCGTCGTCGAGCGAACGGCGGCGGCGCTCAATCAGGCCATCGGTGTAGAGCAGTAGCGTGGCCTGCGCCGGTACGATCAGCTGAGCCTGGGGACGCTCCCGGTCCGGTCGGATGCCCAGCGCGATGGAATGACCGCCCTCGAGCAGTTGGGTGGAGCCGTCGGCGCAGACCAGGATCGCCGGCGGGTGACCGGCACTGGAATAGTTCAGTTCACCGGTGTCGGGATTCAGGATCGCGCAGAACGCGGTGGTGGACTGGGCGCCGGGCAGGCGCGCGGCGAAGCGGTCCAGGCCCGCCAATGCCGCTGCAGGACTTGAATTTTCGAGTAGCAGAGCACGGCAGGCGCTGCGCAGCTGCCCCATCACGGTGGCCGCGCTCAGGTCGTGGCCGACGCAGTCGCCGACGACCAGGGCGATGCGACCGTCGTCGAGTGCGATCACGTCATACCAGTCGCCGCCGACCTGAAGCGGATGCGATGCGGGTTGGTAGCGCACTGCGAAACCGGCGGGCAGGTAGGCTGGGCCCAGAATCGAGTGTTGAAGTGCCAGAGCAGTTTCCCGCTGTTGATCCACCTGGTGGACGCGTTGCAGGCCCTGCCCCAGACGCCCGGCCAGTACGGTCAGCAAGGTTTGGTCTTCGGAGGTGAAGGGTCGTTCGGCGGGGAGGTCGATCCAGATCACCAGGATGCCGCGCGGGTGCTGAAGTGCGATGCCCGCCGAGCCGGCAATGCCGGTGTCGGCGGTCAGCAGATCCCCAGTGTTGCCCAGCGAGGTCATCCGCTCTCGAACTGCCGCAGGCAGGGCCGACCACTGCGCTTTGTCGGTGTCGCCGACGAGTTCGGCGGTGTCCGATCCGGCGAAGACCGCGGCCGACACGCGGCGGGCCGACCACAGCGCCCGCAGTTGTTCGATCGCGCCGCGCAATGCGTCGTCAGTGGTATCTGACTGTGCGAGTTGCTGATTCAGGGCGGCAAGGGCGGCCTGGCGTTGCCCGCTGTAATGCTCCGCTGTGACGTCGCGGAACGTCCCCACCATCACGCCGCGGCCGGTATCGGGGTCCTCGGCATGGGCGATGTTCGCTGTGATCCACACCCGGTGGCCGTCGCGGTGATTCACCGGCACGGTGTAACTCCCGTGCGGGTGCGCGGGGATCCCGGCAAACGCCTCGACGATCTGCTGATGGGCTTCGGGCTGAGTCTCGGCGTCCGGCCACCACGGATGCTCCGGGGCGTAGGGCAGATCCTCGGGTCCGAAACCGAGGATCTCGGTGAAGGCGTTGTTGATCTCGATGACGGCGCCGACTTCGTCGCAGACGAAAAAGGCCTCCTGTAGGGACTCCACCAGCGCCGCGCGCCAGCGGGTGTGGTGGGTGCGCAGCCGCGCCAGCTCGATGTTGGCCCGCACCCGAGCCAGCAGATCTGCGGCGGCAAACGGTTTCACCAGATAGTCGTCGGCGCCGGCACGTAGTCCTTCGCTGGAGGCTTCCTGGCCGGCTCGGGCCGACAGCAGCAGCACCGGAACGCCGACGGTGCTGGTGTTGGTCCGCAGGGCCGCTACCAGCGCCAGCCCATCGAGGCGTGGCATCATCACGTCACTGACCACGAGATCGGGCAGTTCGGCCCGGATGCGGGCCAGCGCCTGCTGACCGTCGGCTACCGCGTCGACCCGGTAGCCGGCGCCGCGCAGCAGCCGGACCAGGTATTCACGCATGTCGGCGTTGTCGTCGGCGACCAAGACGCGTCGTGGCGCGCTGACCCCCGACGGCGGATCCGGCACCTCCGACATGTGGTCGGCATCGTTGTCGGGCAGCCAGCGCAGGGCTTCCTGCACATAGGGTTCGGCGATTCCGGAGGATCCCAGCCCCGCCCCCGCCGGGGTGACTGCGTCGGCGGGCAGATGGGCCGATCCCATCGGCAGCCGAATGGTGAACGTGGTGCCCGCACCAGCGACGCTCTCGGCGGCGATGGTGCCGCTGTGTAGACCGACAAGTTCCTTCACCAGAGCCAGCCCGATGCCGCTGCCTTCGGTGGAGCGTGCGCGCGCATTCTCGATCCGATGGAAGCGCTCGAACAGCCGAGGCATCTCGGCGGCGGCCACGCCGATGCCGGTATCGGCGACACTGACCACCGCCTCGTCGCCGTCGCGGAACACCCGCACCGTGATGGTGCCGTCGAAGGTGTACTTCAGTGCATTGGACAGAAGGTTGAGGATCACCTTCTCCCACATGTCGTGATCCAGATACACCGGCTCGTCCAGCGGCTGGCAGTCCACGATCAGCTGTAGGCCCGCGCGGTCGATGGCCGAGCGGAACACACTTGCCAGCTCCGCGGTCACCTCGGCCACATTCACCGGCTCGTAGTGGGCTTGCACCCGGTTGGCCTCGATCCGGGAGAAGTCCAGCAGCGTGTTGACCAGTTTGGCCAGGCGCAGCCCGTTGCGCTGGATCACGTCCAGCTCCTTCTGGACGTGCTCGTCGAGGCCGGGCGCGCGGGTGCGTAGTTCGGCAACCGGGCCCAGGATCAGGGTGATCGGCGTACGGAATTCGTGGCTGATGTTGGAGAAGAATGTCGTCTTGGCGCGGTCCAGCTCGGCGAGTTCCTCGACCCGGCGCTGCTGCTCGCCGTAACTGCGGGCGTTGGAGATCCCGGTCGCGATGTGGCCCGCGACCAGGTTGATGAAGCCGCGGTACTCGTCGTCGAACGGGCGGAAGCGATTGAGGGCGGCGACCAGGAACCCCGATGGCGTTCTGCCCTGCGCCAGCAGTGGGGTCACCACGGCCTGTAGGGGTGGGTCCTGCCATTGGCCGGTCGGCAGGTCGGTGAAGGGTTCGCCGTCGAGGTCGACCACCACCGAACGGCCGTGACTCGGCTCGTCGACGGGCCAGACGCCGCCGCCTGCGCGCAGCACTGCCGGGGCGGCTGGGTGGCCGGCGGCGATTCCGCTGGAATCGGCCAGGCGCGCGGTGCCGTCGGCGTCGAACAGGTAGGTCAGCGTGAACGGCAGGTCACGCGGGTTGTGCTCGAGGTGGCGGGCCGCAAAGGCCAGCATTTCCTGCTCGGTTCGCACCACCGATGGATCAGAGCCCAGGTCGCGCAGCGTGGCCATCCGCCGGCCGCCGATCACCCGGTCGGTGTCTTCGCTGACGACGCAGAGCATCCCGACGACGTCCCCGGTGTCGTCGCGCAGGGGACTGTAGGAGAACGTGTGATAGGTCTCCTCGGGGTAGCCGGAGCGCTCCAGGAACAGCAGGAGCGCCTCGTCCCAGGTTGATTCGGCGGTGGTCAGCACCCGGTCGATGCGGGGACCGATGTCGTCCCAGATCTCTGCCCACACCTCCCGCGCGGGCCGGCCCAACGCCCAGGGGTACTTGCGGCCGAGCGTGTCCCGCCGGTAGGCGTCGTTGCAGAAGAACGTCAGGTCGGGTCCCCAGGCCATCCACATCGGGAAGCGGGAGGACAGCAGGATGCTGACCGCGGTCCGCAGGCTTTGGGGCCAGTCGGTCGACGCCCCCAGCGGAGTCGCAGCCCAGTCCACTTGGGCCAGATGGTGACCGACATGATCGGCGGGGCCGGAGGCCGAACCAACGTCCACCAAGGGTCCTT
Source organism: Mycolicibacterium helvum (assembly GCF_010731895.1). Lineage (NCBI taxonomy): Bacteria > Bacillati > Actinomycetota > Actinomycetes > Mycobacteriales > Mycobacteriaceae > Mycobacterium > Mycolicibacterium helvum. The sequence continues at coordinate 4,893,155 of NZ_AP022596.1, forward strand.
TCGGCCAGATCCGGCGTTGTGCGATCAGCGAACGGAGTTCACATTACGGCCCCTTCGCTAAACCAGGGGCGGAGTCGGCGCACTGCGTGGGCCTAAAGCGGCCGGACCATCACGAAGTCGTGTTCGGTGTGCGCGCCGAGCTGGAAGGTCTTGGTGCCGGCGATGCTGAAGCCGTTCTTGGTATAGAACCGTTGCGCCCGTTCGTTTCTCTGATTCACCCCAAGCCACAGGCAGCGGGCTCCGGTGGCCGAGGCGCGGTCGACGGCGGTGGACAGCAGGGCCGCGGCGACTCCCGAGCCGTGGCTGTCGGCCAGCACGTAGATCTTGGACAGTTCGACCGCGGGCCGCATCGTCACCGCCGCCGCGACATTGGGGTCCTCGCCGACGCCTTCGATGAGGATGGCGTAGCCGACGAGTCGGCCGCCGTCCCGGGCCGCCAGCACGATGCGCGACGGGTCGGCCAGGTAGTCCACGAAGCGCTGTGCTGACAGGTTGGCCCCGATGAAGGCCGCGACGTCCTCGGGCGGCGCCGAGGGCGGGCAGGCGAGCGGGAAGGTGGCGGCGGCCAGGTCGGCGAGCTCGTCGACGTCGGTGGCGGTGGCATCGCCGAGCTCGTGTCGGTCGAATGAGTTCAACAGTCCCATCCTCCGGTGAACGCTGTGTGTGGCGACTGGCTATCTGGAGGATAGCGGCCGGTTCACGGCGAACTCGCTCAACGACTTTGACGCGACCGTGCGGTGCCGGCCGATCCGGACAGCATGCGGATAGGACTCGTCGCGATGTTGGAACGACAGGATCTCTGGATTGAGCACGATCCCGTCTCGGATCTCGACGGCCCGAGCGATTGTCGGGCTCGTTTTCCATGCCGCCGGCCCCGCCAACAGGACCTCGAGGTGTGGCAACAGTGCCTCGCTGATCTCCCAGGTGGCGGAGTTCCACAAGTAGGACGGGCTGTGGTCGACGGCGTAGTAGTGCACGCCGTCTGCCACCTCGATGATCGGGTGGGTGAAGGAGGTTGGGTGCGCCCAGTCAAAGCCCATGTCCACGTCGCACGAGACATCGATGATCAGGCTGCCGGGTGCGAACGCGCCGAGTTCTTTTTCGGTGACGAAGATCAGCGGCGCGCCAGGATCCTGCAGAACACAGTTGACGACGATGTCGTTGTCGGCGAGGTAGCGGGCCACCGGGATCGGGCCGTCTCCTGCGTCGGCCCAGACCCGGTCGGGCCTGCCTGGGTGATGTCCCATCTGGATGATCTGGGTGGAGTGGATCGGTGACCCGACGGCGGCGACGTCACGGTTGGTCAGAACCCGAACGTCGTCGACGCCGTGGGCGTTCAGCGCGGTGACGGCGCCGCGGGCGGTCGCGCCGAACCCGATGACGGCGGCCCGCAGCCGACGACCATAACTGCCGGTGACCCCGACCAGTTGCATGGCGTGCAGCACTGAGCAGTAGCCCGCAAGCTCGTTGTTCTTGTGAAAGACGTGTAGCGCGAACCCGCCGTCTGGTCGCCAGTGATTCATCGCCTCGAAGGCGATCAGCGTCAGCTGCCGGTCGATGGCCACCTGTGTGAGCGCGACATCCTGTACGCAGTGCGGCCACCCCAAAACGACTTGCCGCTCTTTGACTTCCGCGAGGTCCTCGGCCTGGACTTTGGGCAGCAGAATGACGTCGCAGTCGGCGAGGAGCTGCGTGCGGGTGCCGATTCCACCGACGAGCTCGCGCAGCGCGTCATCGGTGGCGCCGAAGTCCGAGCCGTAGCCATGCTCAAGGAATATCCGCGATCGCAGCTCAGGATCGATTCTGCTCAGATGCGCTGGATGGATCGGCAGTCGCCGCTCGTTCTCCTTGCGGGAGTGAGCGAGAATACCGAGCGAAAGCGGTTGTGCATTAATATTTTTGGGCCCTCGATTACGGGGCCTTGGCAGCACCGATGCTTTGACTCTACGCCGTGGGCTGAGAGATCTTGAAAATCAAGGCGATTCATACCACGCAGGTCATAGCCAACCTCAGTGGCGGGAATGGGAGTACTGTCGAGTTCACCGGGCAGCTCGATTACGAGCGGACATGCTCGTCAAAGAAGGAAACCATGGCTTCGCCAACAACGGTCCGTACGCCGTACCTCCATCGTCTTGATCTGGTTACGGAGATCATCAAGGCTCATTCCAAACTCGGCGACAAGGCTGCGAGCGAAGTTGCGGTGAACGTGCTGCATGCGCTCAATTCGATCCCTGAGAAGGTGCGCTGAGGTTTCGACCATGACCGTTACTGTGACGCTGCTCGACGGCGAATGCGAAGAATACATGCGTTTCGGTGACTCGTATGTCAAGCACAACGATGGTTCGCTCGACGTCGTACGACGAGGCGAGAAAAAGCCGCACCGCTACGAATCAGGGCAGTGGACCCAGGTGGTCGGCGACGAAAAAGCATGGAAGAAACCCCGACTCTGGGGTTGATCAACGCGTTTCGCTCAACGATGTTGGTGACCAAACGATTTGCCCTGCTCACTCCACGCGGGTGATGGCATATCGCAGTCGCGGGCCAACAGGTCTGCGGTGGTCTCGCGCCGGATGAGCTGGTGGCATCGGCCGCCGGTGACGGCGACCAGCGGTGGGCGGCCCACGGTGTTGTAGCTCGACGCCATGCTGTGGTGATAGGCGCCGGTACAGGCCACGGCCAGCAGATCGCCGGGGTGGATGTCGGCGGGCAGTTGCACGCCGCGGGCAATCACATCGCCGGCCTCGCAATGCCGGCCGACGACGGTTACCGTCGTGCTGGGTGTGGCCGTATGCCGGTTCGCCAGTGTGACAGTGTATTTCGCGCCGTAGAGAGCCACCCGAGGGTTGTCGCTCATCCCACCGTCGACAGCGACAAACGTATGCCCGCCGGGCTGGGACTTGACTGCCACTACCCGATAGAGGGTGATGCCGGCGCGGGCGCTGATTGCCCTGCCCGGTTCGACCGTCAGCGCGGGGCGGGGAAAATTCGCAGCCGCACAGGCGGATTCAAGGCTGTGCTCGACGATGTCACCGAACCGCGCGAGGTCGAATTCGGGATCGCCTGCGACGTAGGGCACCGCGTGCCCGCCGCCGATGTTGAGCTCGGCCAGGGTGACCCCGAACCGAGTCCGGATATCGGCCATCACGGCGATCATCCGCGTGATGGCCTGCCCGTAGAGGGTGGGGTCGGCGACCTGGGATCCGATGTGGCAGTGCAGGCCGGCCATTGACAAGCACGGTTGGTGCACGATGCGGCCGGCGGCGTCCAGGGCCTGGTCGCCGCCGATGGTGAAGCCGAACTTCTGGCCGTCGACCCCAGTAGTGACTGCGGGGTGGCCGCCGATGTCCACGCCGGGAATTACGCGCAGCAGCACCGTTTGGCGCCGGCGAACCTGACCGGCCAGAAAGGCGATCTCCAGCGGAGAATCCACGACCACCCGGCCGACACCGGCCGCCGCTGCGTCGCGGAGTTCGTCGGGTGTTTTGGCGTTGCCGTGCAGGATGATTCGGGCCGGATCCAAGCCGGCGGCCAGGGCGGTGGCAAGCTCACCACCCGAGCACACGTCGAGCCCGAGGCCTTCCTGGTCGATCCATCGGACGACGGTAGTGGTCAGCAGCGACTTGCCGGCGTACGCGATCGATACGCCGGGAAGGGCGGCGCGGTAGCGGCGGATCCGGGCGCGGAAGTCTTCTTCGTCCAGGACGTAGGTGGGGGTTCGGAATTCGTCGGCGACCTCGGTCAGTGGCACCCCGCCGACGCAGAGCTGACCGAGGTCGTCTATGTGTGTGCTCGACGGCCACAGTCGCCGTTCGAGACCGGCGTGGCCAAGGGAGGGCAGTAACTCCGAAAGCGTCATGACTCAATCGATACGCCGGCGCCAGCCCGGGGTTGGGCTGTCTTGACGATGTTCTGACACCGCTAGCGCCCAATATTGATGGTTCAGGACTCCCGGGTCGTCGTGATCGCGACGAGGGTCTTGGCGATGTCGGCCTCGGCGCGGGCCTTGTCGAAGCCGAGCCGGCGCAGGGTGCCGTCGTCGTTCTCGGCCTCCATCAGCGCCAACAGAATGTGTTCGGTGCCAACGTAGTTGTGGCCCAGTCGAAGCGCTTCACGGAAGGTCAGCTCCAGGACCTTGCGGGCCTGGGCGTCGAACGGGATCAGGGCGGGCATGTCGGCGGCCGGCGGCGGCAAGGTGATGGTGGCGCGCACCGCCTCTTGGGTGATCTGCTGGGCTCGCAGCAGGGGAGTGGCCAGTGCGGCTGGATCGGTGAGCAGACCCAGCAGCAGATGGTCCGCGGTGATCTCGGCGTTGCCGGCTTTGTGGGCAGCGTTCTGGGCGGCGACGACCGCGCCGCGGGCCCGTGGGGTGAAGCGGGCGAATCCCTGGGCGGGGTCGAGGTCGATCGCGTCGAGGTTGGTCATCTTGGGTACGAATCGCTTTTGGGCCGCCTGTTTGGTGACGCCCATGCTCTTGCCGATGTCGGTCCAGGAGGCGCCCGAGCGGCGAGCCTGGTCGACGAAGTGGCCGATGAGGTGATCGGCGAGGTCGCCGAGCGCCTCGGCGGTCAGCACGGCGTCGGCCAGCTGCTCGAGGGTGTTGGTGTGGACGCGTTTGATCCCGTCGATGAGGTCGTCGAGGCGAACGGGGTAGGCGATGCGGGCCGGGTCGTCCATGCGTCAACCGTAAGTTGACGATTGGGATTCGTCAACCATGAGTTGACGCCCTGGTTCGTCACCTGCCTGCCCCGCTTCACGATTTGTTACCGGTGTGGCCGCGAAAGTCCATAAACTCGGCGCCATGGCAGGCCTGCGTAGATCCCAAGAGCAGCCCGACGTGAGCAAGATCGACAACCGGGCGCCGTCGGTGCCCCGGATGTTCCTTGACCGGGTCGCGGCCACGCCCACCAGCGAAGCGTTTCGCTATCCCGACAACGACGGGTGGACCAGCGTCACCTGGCAGCAGGTCGGTGATCGCGTCGAACTGATCGCGGCAGGGTTGATCGCCCTGGGAATCAACCCCGAGGATCGAGTCGCACTGGCATCGGGGACTCGCTACGAGTGGGTAGTTGTCGACTTCGGCATCTTGGCTGCCGGGGCGGCCACGACCACGGTCTACCCGAGCACCAACGCCGAGGACACCGCGTTCATCGTCGCCAACTCGGGCAGCAGGGTTGTGGTGGCCGAGAACCAGTCTCAAGTCGACAAGCTGGTCGCGAACCGTGCTGACCTGCCGGCCGTCGAGAAGGTGGTGATCATCGACGGCAAGAGCGACGACGACTGGGTGATCACACTCGAGGATCTCGAACAGCTGGGCAAGCAACTGTTGGCCGACAATCCCAGCGCGGTGACCGACCGGATCGAGGCGATCACGCCCGGTCGGCTGGCCACCCTGATCTACACCTCCGGCACCACCGGCAAGCCCAAGGGGGTGCGGCTGCACCACGAGGCCTGGACCTACACCGCCGCCGCGCTGCAATCACTGCGTGTGTTGTCGGACAAGGACCTCAACTACCTGTGGCTTCCGCTGGCCCATTCGTTCGGCAAGGTGATGCTGGCCATGCCGCTGTTGATCGGCTTCCCGACGGTCATCGACGGCCGGGTCGACAAGATTGTCGAGAACTTGGCGATCATCAAGCCGACGTTCATGGGCGCGGTGCCGCGCATCTTCGAAAAGGTGCACGGCCGGATCACCGAGACGATCGCCGAAGAGGGTGGATTCAAGAAGACCCTGTTCGACTGGGCGATCGAGGTGGGCTTGCGGGTCTCGCGGGCCAACCAGGCCGGTCACCGGATCGGCGCGGGGCTGGCATTGCAGCGTGCGATCGCCGACCGACTGGTGTTCTCCACGATTCGCCAGCGGTTTGGCGGACGGCTGCGGTTCTTCATCTCGGGATCGGCGGCGCTGGACCGCGACGTCGCCCAGTGGTTCGACGCCGTCGGCACGGTCGTTCTGGAGGGGTACGGGCTAACCGAGACGTCGGCGGCCTCGACGCTGAATCGCCCGGAGGCCTACCGGTTCGGCACGGTGGGCTGGACGTTGCCCTATACCGACGTCAAGATCGCCGATGACGGTGAGGTGCTGCTCAAGGGGCCCGGCGTCATGAGCGGCTATCACGACCTGCCCGAGGCCACCGCCGAGACCCTCACCAGTGAGGGCTGGTTCCACACCGGCGACATCGGTGAGCTCGACGCCGAGGGCTACCTGCGGATCACCGACCGCAAGAAGGACATGTTCAAGACCTCGCAGGGCAAGTATGTGGCGCCTTCGGCGATCTCGGCGTCGTTCAAGGGCATGTGCCCGTTCGCCAGCGAGATCATCGTTTACGGCGAGGGCAAGCCGTACTGCGTCGCATTGGTCAGTCTGGACGGGGAAGCCATCCGGGACTGGGCTGATCGAAACGGCTTGGAGGGCAAGTCTTTCAGTGAGGTCGCCCGCCACGAGAAGACCAAGGAGATGGTTGAGGGCTACGTGGAGACCCTGAACAAGCATCTCAACCGCTGGGAGCAGGTGAAGCGGGTCGCCATCATCGATCGTGAATTGACGGTCGAGGCAGGCGATTTGACGCCGAGTCTCAAGCTCAAGCGCAAGGCTGTCGTGGAGAATTTTCACGACAACATCGACCAGCTGTACGGATAATCGTGCGGAGGTGTGGCGCGCTGATCGCGGCGGTGGCGGCCGCGCTGGCGTCCGCGGCGCCCGCGCATGCCGACGCACCCGTCCCGCAGGCCGGCGCGCCGTGCCCGCAGGACTTCGCCGATGTGATGACGCAACTGCCCGGCGGCGCGGACTTCCTGGTGTGCCAGGCGGTGCCGGATCAGCCGGGGCGCTGGGCGCCGGTGGTCACGCCGTTCGATCCCGCCAGCAGGTGGCTGAGCTACGGGCCGGAGATCACGTTACATGGCCAGGGTTTTCGTAACCCGAACCTGCGCTCGGGACAGTGGACCGCCACCCCGCTGGACCCGGCAACGGAGTGTGCAGCTGATCAAGTCACCGTGGTGAGTGCGGGAGTGCTTGCGCCCCTGGTTCATTCACAGGGTCAGCCGGGTCAGCCGTTGCGCCTGGACGTGTTGCCCAAGCTGTTCACCATCGTGCTGAGTGGCGAATGCCTGTGGTCGCAGGAGGGCGAGTAGCGCAGGCGTCCTGACGTCAGGTGCCCTCGAGGTGAGCCGGTGGCGATCCGTCAAGTGGTCTCCAGGGGCGGGGGGCCCGGTGGCCCAAGGGGGTGGCCACGTCGCGTAGCCCGCCCCTGGAGACCCGCTTGTGTCGGTCAGGCTTCGGCTTGATCTATCACGGGGACCCGACCGGTCGGAAGTGCTCACAGCTCCGCCAGAAATGTACGACACCCAGCGACGGCAGGAAGCCGACTTCGCAAGAAAAATTGACGAATCAGTAAGAGGAGCTCTACCAGGTCACCGGCAGTGCGACCAGGCCGTGCGACAGAGAGTGGAAGCCGGCGGTCATGGTCGAGGGATCAGCGTTCAGCTTCAGGGTTGGGAACCGAGGAATGAGCTGGGAGTAGACGGTCTTGAGTTCCAGGCGCGCCAGCGCCGCGCCGATGCAGTAGTGCAGGCCGTAGCCGAATCCGACGTGGGCCGCGCCGGTGCGGGAGAGATCGACCCGATCGGGGTCGGCGAAGAACTCGGGGTCGTGATTGGCCGCGCCGGGATCCAACAGGACGAGGTCGCCGGCCCGAATGGTGACACCCTCGGCGTCGATATCGGCGCGGGCGTACCGCGGGACGCCGACACCGCCGGTCATACCGGCGCGCAGGATTTCCTCGACCGCCTTGGGGATCAAGTCGGGGTCGGCCAGTAGGGCCTGCCATTGCTCGGGATTGGTCAGCAGCAACAGTGAGCCCACCCAGATCTGCGTCACCGTGGTCTCGTGTCCGGCGAACAGCAGTTGCATTGCCAGCGTGGCGATTTCGAAATCGGCGAGATCGGGCTCATCGCACAGCCGGGAGATGACGTCGTCATCGGGCTTCGCGCGCTTGGCGGCCACCAATTCCATGCCGTAGCCGAGGAGCTTTTCGAGGCCTTTCAGCGAGACGTCATCGTCGGGCGAGAACGCGGCGTCATCAACCCAAGCCCGGAACCGATCCCGGTCGTCGTACGGCACGCCCAGCAGATCGCAGATCACCAGAATCGGCAGTTGCTGAGCCAGGCTCGTCAGCAGGTCCGCCGGTGAGCCCTGCTTCTCCATATCGTCGAGCAGGCCGGCGCACAGTCCCTCGACCTTCGGCTGCAGGGTGCGCATGTGCCGAGGCCCGAAGTGCGGTTGCAGCAGCCGGCGCATGCGGGCGTGGTCGGCAGGCTCGGAGTCGAAATCGCCGATCGGGCCGCCGAACAACGCCGACGTCCGGCTGCGCGGAGCGTTGGCGGGGTCACGGTGGGTGCGGCCCAGCCGTTCGTCATCCATCAGCCGGCGCACCAGGGTGTAGCCGGTGACCAGCCAGGCTTCGTCGCCGACCGCGGTGAGGACTTTGTGAATCGGCCCGGTGCCCTGCAGGGCGAGCAGCTGGTCGGGGGAGTGCAGGGGATGACTCTGGCGAAACGGCAGCTGCGCGGTGGCGGTCACGGTGGCAGCCTACGACGGAGCGGCGCTGCGAAAGCGGAGTTTTAAGACTATTGGTCTTGTTGGCCTCCCTCGGCAGCGAAACGGACGGGTCGGCCCCCGGACAGCCTTAGGATCGAGCCGTGGCTCACCCGGACCGTCGCAGCCTGAGCGCACTCCTTGGTTTGTGCGCGGCGCCGCTTTCGGTCGCCCTGTGCCTTCCCCTGACTGCTTCCGCTGACTCGCCGTCCTGGAATGGTGAGTATGCGATCACGTTCATCGTCGGTCCCAAAGCCGGAACGAGCATGGCGGCGGGTCAGCCCGAGCAGCAGCACACCGAGACCTACGGACTCCAATCGAGCTGTACAGGCGGAAAGTGCACCGCCACGATCACGAGCGGTCCTCCGCCGAGCAACCCGACGGTTCCGCAGCCCATTCAATTCACCTGGGACGGTTCGTCGTGGACGCAAGCCAACGATTTCCAATGGCAATGCATGATGCCCGACGAGACGATCCAATGGAGTCCGGCCCACGCCGACGTGCGTTACACACCCCAACCTGACGGGTCCCTTTCCGGCGTCATGCACACCGAGATTTTGAGCGGCGCGTGCCAGGGCACAGTTGACATGGAGATGACCGCCGAGCGCACGTAGGAACTGGCCACGCTGCTGTGGACTCTGGTCCGGAGGGATCGTATGGGTGGCATGTTCACTCAGGTCACCGGAAAAGGTACAGCTGACTGAGGTCGGCGGTCTACGCTCGGCTGGCGGTGCCTGATCGCACCGCGGTGGAGGTCGCGGCGGGGATATGAAGGCCAGCAAGGGGTTTACCCCGAAGGCGACACGAACGACCGTACTGTTATGCCTGCTTCTCGTGATCGCGCTCGGCACATCGCTGCTCTTCGGCGGATCGACGCTCGAAGACGCCTTCATCACCTTCCGCTATGCCAGGAACCTGGCCGACGGCGCAGGCGTCGGTGTGTGGAATGTCGGCCAGCCACCGGTGGAGGGCGCGACGAGCTTCCTTTGGATGCTGATCCTCGGAATCGGGATGAAGGTGGGAATATCACCGTTCCTGCTGTCCAAAGTCATCGGTCTGGGCAGCCTGCTTGGCGTCATCCTTCTGTTCGGGTTCCTGTCGCGGTCAGCCGCACGCCGTAATGACGAGCGGACCTCTCGCGCTGCGCTCGCCACGGCGGTGCTTGCCGCGCTTTATGTTCCGTTGGCGTGGTATTCGGTGAGCGGCATGGAGACCACCTTTTTCTCATTTCTGGTCGCCGTAGTCGTGGTGTCCATGATCGAGAGGCGCGGCACCTTAGTTTGGGTGCTCATCGACAGTGTTGCCATCGTCGTGCTTCTGCTCTTGCGCCCCGAAGGAATGGTGTTCGGCCTTTTGCTGGGGCTGTTCAAGATCTTCTTCAGCGACGACAGAGACCGGGCGCGCTTCGTACCGCTGGCGGTGTTCATCCTCGCCGTCATCGGAATCGAGGTATTCCGACTCGTCCAGTTCGGTGAGCTATTGCCAAACACCTACTACGCCAAGGCTTCAGGGGGAGCCGCGGGGTTCTTCTTCACGTTCGGCGTCAGCTATCTACGTGACTTCCTGCGCAACTGTTGGCCGATCTGGCTAGCCCTGGCGGCTGGCGGCGTTCTCGCCTTGCGCCGCAGAGACTGGACAGCGCCAGAGGTCATGCTCACGCTCGTCGTCGTGATCTACATCGGTTATGTCCTCAAGGTGGGCGGTGACCCGGTGTCGGCGTTTCCGCTGTGGCGCCACTTCGTCCACATCGCGCCGGTATGGCTATTCCTCACGGGCGCGGCCATCTCACGACTGAGCGCCGGCGACGTGCGCGCCGTCATGCTCGCCGCAGCCGTCGGCCTCCTGACCGTCGCGATGACATGGATGAAGACATTCACCCCTGCGGGTTCGCTCGCGGTGCAGCCGGGTCTTGCTGTGCGGCAAGCGGATAACGCCTATTTCGACTTTGTCAATCGCTTCGCCGACAACAAGCAGGTAGCAGCCGTCTCGTTGGCGGGTCAATGGGGCTGGTACGTCCCCATCGCCACGATCGACATGCTCGGCCTCAACGACCGTCACGTCGCGCAGTTCGGCACCTTCCAGCGCGACGGCGCGCTTGATAGCAAGACTGATATGGCTTACGTGATGGGGCAGAAACCGACGATTGTCGACGGCCACGACAGCGGGCTCAAGTTGCGCCAAGGTCGCTGCCCGCAGAACATCATCCTGGGCCGCAACGGAGTCCGTCACGACATGCTGCTGGGCATCTTCAAGTCCGACGATTTCCTGGACAACTACTACTTCGTTGCCAACGCCCCCTACGAAGTATTGGACCGGGCGCTGTTCGTCTCCGCTTCGGTCGCCGATGCCGCGAGAGCCACCGGTGCCGAGCTGGTGCCGTTACGAAAGACTGTCCTCAACGATCGGACCTGTCTGCCGTGAGAATGGCGCTGGAGTGCCCCGCAACGCGCATTCAGGCCATCGTGGTGGTCGCGGTAGACAATGACGTCACCGATGGCTCAGCAGCCCGGTAGCAGCAGGACGTCAGGTCAATAGCGTGGTGTCGCCGACGAGCGAGGCGGCTAACAGGTGCGTCGGGTGGGGAGGTCCGTTCCAGGATCAGCAATCCGGTGATGAAGACCACTTCATCGACCGTTCCCATCCCGGGGCTCCGCTGGAATTCGCCTGGGCTTCAAATGCGCGTTCCGGCCGCAACATACTGGTGCGCGATACTGGGATTGAACCAGTGACCTCTTCCGTGTCAGGGAAGCGCTCTCCCGCTGAGCTAATCGCGCTGGGCACATCTTGGAGGTGGAGACGGGAATCGAACCCGTGTGCACGGCTTTGCAGGCCGTTGCCTCACCACTCGGCCACTCCACCGTTGGGTCTGATGCCGCTTGCACCTTCGAGCGGATGACGGGATTCGAACCCGCGACCCTCACCTTGGCAAGGTGATGCGCTACCAACTGCGCTACATCCGCACGCCTCGGATGAGATCGTCACCCGGTGCGAAGGACGACAATAGTCGACGCAACCGAAGCCACACAAATCCCGACGTCGACCCGCTGCGACGAGCGCATTCTGGCCGGGTGGCGCCGTCGTGCTAGTGTTCCTGCTCGGCGAGGTCGCCACCCTTGGTGGTGTGTCCGCCACCCCGGGTCTCGTAGCTCAGTGGGAGAGCGTCCGCCTCACACGCGGAAGGTCGCTGGTTCGATACCAGCCGGGACCACCAGATAAAAGCCCAGATCAGAGGGCATATTTTCAGCCAATCGGCACCTCAAGAAACCACGATCGCGAGATCTATAGGGCCAAAATGGGGCCAACCCTCAGGGGTGATCGACCTGGCGGTCGTCGAGCGCATCGAGAGCCGACGCCACGTCGTCGAGTTCGTCGTCGTAGAGATCGGCGTAGGTGTGCCGCAGATCGTGCACGCGCAGCGTGGGCCGGCCGAGTTCGGCGATCGAGTCGTACCAGTGCACCGAGCGCTTCCAGTTCTCCAGGCCCAGCCGCGAACCCTTCGGTGAGGTGATCGCCGGTTCGCCCGGGCGCCGACCTGCGAGACGCTGCTCCAGGATCGGCACGACGCGTTGGGGGATCGGGATCGAGTGACGGCCGGCGGCTGATTTCGGATTGCCCTCGACGAGCTTGCCGCCGACCTGGGTGATCGAACGCCGGACGCGAATCCGGCGCGCCGTGAGGTCGACATCCTCGACGTTGAGACCGGTCAATTCGCCGAACCGCAGCCCGGTGTAGGCGAGCAGCGAAACGATGTCACCGTTGTCGCCACAGATCTGTGTGAGTGCAGCGACCTCGGGGGCAGTGAGATAGGTGTGCGTTGTCTGGCGCATTGGCGGAAACTTGGTGCGCGCAGCGGGATTTCGGCCGAGAAGTTGCCCGTCGTCGGCGGCATGGTGCGGGCACATCTTGAGCACCGAGTGATACCAGCGCAGCGTGCGGGGGCTCAGGCCGTCGGCAGCCATCTCGTTGACCCACTTCTGAATCGACTGGTGATCGATCTTGTTGACCTGCCATCCGCCGAATCGCGGTTGCAGCCAGGCGCCAGATATCTTCATATCCCCGCCGCACCTTGGGACTCAGGTCGAGCCGGGACGGAAGCCACGCTGCATAGACCTCTGCCAAGGTGATCCGCCCGGCCCGCGGGTCGACGACATCTCCGGCCGCGGTCTTGGTGACAATGGCCGCTTCGAAGATGCGTGCCTCGCGTTGGGTCTTGAAGGTCTTTCGGCGTTTCGACCGGTCAGGCAGTCGCCATTCGACGTCGAATCGGGGGCCGAGGCGGGTTTCGCGGCGAATGATAGCCATCAGTTACTCCATCAACAGGGCTGTGCTGCATAGTATTTCACCCCATGCCGACAGAAATCGGTGTGCCGCAGCCCGCTGTGGATGATCGGGCTCCTGTGCATGCGCGAGGCCCGGCGCGAGGCCTAGACGGTTCTGCGAAGCGTCGCGGGTGATCTCCGGGTGGACAACACGACCGTCCAAACCTCCTGAGTCATTCGGTCGGTTCGGTCGCAGCGACTACCGCTGCCGGATCCACCTTCGCGAGTGCCGGCAGTGGGATGAACCACGGCACACCCGACCACGCTCTAGCGATTGCAGCACGCCCAATGACTTCGTGGCCCGTCTCGGCAAGAAGAGCGCCAACCTCAGCGAGTTCGCGACTAGCAGGAATTGCGGCGAGAAGGTCGAGAGAACGATCTGTGTGGCCGGCAGTGATTGCCGCTTCGGCGATGATCGGGAGAGCTGCCGTCCGCTGCGCGGGATCTGGGATTGCGTTTACGCAGGCTTGCGCATGGTCGAGATGACCACTACGTGCTAGTGCAGACGCGACGGTCAGGTAGGCCGAAGCAACGTCCGTAGGACTAGTGACGCTGCGCACTAGACGATTGGCCAGGTCGGGATCAGATGCAGCCACGCCGGCAGCCATCGCGGTGATGGCACCAGGTCGCTTTCCTCTGGGAGCGGAACGAATAAGGCTCTCAGCGCGTTGGTGGTCCCCAATACGAGCCAGGGCGGCAACAGCAGCTATCAGCGCCCCGGAGTACTCGATATCACGTATGCGTGAATGAGCGAGGGACAGCGCCTCGTCCATGATTCGGCGCGCCTGTTGAAAATCTCCCTCGGCAGCACACTCCTGTGCGATGCTGGCCAGCGCCGCGACACGAAGAGGTCTGTCGGAGATTCTATTTGCCGTCCTTCGAGCACGTTTCGACTTGCCTCCCTTCGCCAATGCAGCCATTACTACGGACATCCGCTGAATGGACGCATCTGGATCGTCGTACGTAACGTCCAGCTCGGCCGCGAATTTAGCCGCTCTCGGACGGCCCGCCTCCGCTAGAACCGCCACTAAATCCGACCGCGCTTCAGAACGTAGGTCGCCGTCGCTCATCAGTAGCAGCGTGCCAACCGCTCTGATGACCCTCCCGTGCCGGCCATACCCGATACTGACTGCGCTGAGCGTCTTCTCCCAGAGGATGTCGTCGTCTATCTCGGTGAGGCAAGATCTGGCCTTGCGAAACATTCCGTTGGCGGCTAATTCTCGTATGACAGCCAACCAGCCCTCGCCGCGCTGAGGACCGCTTCTGACGTTACGAATCATCGCTATTGCTTGTTCAACGCGTCCCGCTCGGACCAACGCTGTGCACACGGCAATTCGCTCCGCGGTCCGCTCTGTATCTGAGAACCCGCGAATGACCTGCTCGGCGCGTTCAAGATCACCGCTTCGGGTTAACTGAGTAGCTACGGCCGCCAATGCAGCTCGGCGTAACCCATCGTTAGTAAGGGCATTCGCCGCACGCTCCGCCATCAGAACTGAGCCAGATTGGGCATGGGCAACAGCCACTCTAGTCAACAATGCTGCCCGAACGTCGTCGAGATCCACACCTTCACACAATGATTCGGCAGACTCACACTGGCCAATCTCAAGTAGCGCAGAGACAATTACCGCCAACATTTTGGCCTTCTCAGAAGCGTCTGTCGTACTTGTCGCATCGGCGTTCGCCGCATCAATGGCTTGTCGGTACTTGACGACATCCCCGGATTTTGCGAGAGCAACGGCGGCAGTGCATTTCGCAATAACTCGGCCGTAGGGATCGCGGATTGCGAGCTCGGATGCCTCGTCGACAACTTTCGCGACCGAGGAGCGCGACTCAGTGTCGGCCATTGCGTGGGCAACGACATTCATAGCGGCTGCTCGACCACAGTGATTGGTTATCTTGCGAACGAGGTCCACAGCTATGGCTGGTTGACCGGCTTTCACTGTCTCCACCGCGACAATCAGGAGGGCCCGGGCTCCGCTCCCCGTCAATTCACCGATCGCGTCGGCAACTTGGCGATGCCATGCGAGAGGCGTCGTCTGGCTCATCATGAGCGACGGCAATTCGTACGGCAGTGGTCGCACCGATCCCGGTGTCGCCCCTATGATTTCCCCGATCCGCCGCGCTGTTGCGAGGTCACCAGCGCGCGTAAGCGCCTCCGCCAACCCTGCGAGCAGGTCAATACGTCTTGGATCAGAGTCGGAGATCAAGGAGGCTAATAGCTCGATCCAGTCAAAGCGTCCTGCGTCCGCCAGAGCTTGTGCTGCAGCGACGAGCGCGCTAACCCGACCTTGCTGCTTCTTGTCGATCCTGAAAAGCGCCGAGTTGAGCTGTGCCGCTGCGCCGTCTGTCGGGATGGCCGTCGTGGCCGTGACCTCGATTAGTGTTCGCATGCGCCAATGGTCGTCGGGAACTATCGCCACGACGCGACCAGCGAGCTCGGAGTCGCCGATTTTCGCCAAGGCGAAAGCAACTCGCGCATAGATTTTCGACCTAGAGTCGTTGGTAACCCGGCTCCCCAGATAGACCGCGGTCTGACCATCGCCGAGTTCGGCAATCGCCGCGGCAGCCATCGCTAGGTCTTCGCTGTAGTCGGTGTATCTTGGGTCCGCGATAGCGACTGCTTCCATGGCTGCCCGTCCACAACGCGCGCGGTCGCCCATCGATCCGAACTCCGCTGCCAGCTCAGCCAACGCGCCAGCTCTGCGATTTTTGTCGATGATATTGGACGTTAATGCGATGGCGTAATCGGACAGTTCGGCCGCGCTATCCCGAGAATCACCGCGAACCATTGCCGCCGCAACGCGTGACAGAGCCGTCGCTCGGAGGCGGGCGTCGGAGACGTTCTTCAAAACATCCAGGGCTGAATTCGCTTCTGACAACTCGGAAAGCGCGGCCGCGACCGTTATGTACGCCCCATCGTCGCCTCGCGCCTGAGCAGCTGCCATTGCCCGGTGAAGTTGTCCTTGTTGCACCCAAGCTGTTAGCAAGAGCTCGGGTATAACTGTGCCTCGAGATGACACGGCATCACGGTGTCGCGCAAGAACGCAAATTCTCGCCAAGTCGGGGCAGGGTTGACGCGCGAGATAATCAATGGCGCCTGTCAGTTCTAGCATCGATGCGGCATCACCGCCCGTCATGAGATATAGGCGCTTATGGCGGTCATCATCAGAGGCGAAAAGATACACATCGTCGCCTCGGCCGGCGTTCTTCAGGACGCGGGGATAGTCGAGAAGCAAGTACACGGGACTAGAGTCAGGCCAGCGCTTCTCGACGTAACTCTTAGCCCATGAATGAATGCGATCCCGGTAATCCGCAACCCGGGGCGCAAGCTGCAGCTCAGCTTGAGTGAGCAGTTGGTCGTGCGCAAGAACATAGCGGTCTCCGAGCCCTCCTTGAAAAGAGGCTCCGCGTTGTGCCGTCAACAGTCGGCCAGCCTCGCCTGCCAAGGCGGCAGTGATGTCAGGCTTAACTCGGGACGTCAACTCGGACAGATCTGCGCAGCTGAGTCCACCCTGAGCGGCAACGATAAACCCCACCACGTCTCGGAGCAGTGGGTCTTGCAGCGCCCGCTGTAACTCATCTTCGGCACGACGCCCGATCCCGCGAGCATGCGGCGACGGAGGTAGAGGTACTGAATGCCACTCGAACAGTGGATGCTCGGGTTGAAGCCTCTCCCGGACGAGAGGCGCGCGTCTGCTCGAAATGATAATTCGCAGCGCGGGGTGCGGCCGCATCGGTAATTGCGATCCAATACTCGGGGAGCCATCGTCTTCGTCTAAGCCGTCGACGATAAGAGCGATCCGACGCCCTTTCCGCTGAGCCAGTTCACATGCAGTCTCAAGGAGTCTGCGCCTCAGGTCGTTCAACGCCGGCCCGGTCCAGTCGTTTGGCAATTGCTCACCGGTTATGACAGCTAATTGGGGAACGATCTTGAAGTTGAACCCCGCTAGATCGCATTCTGTGGCTATTCCACGACGGACAAAAAAATAAGCTGTGTCGACCTCGGAAGGGGGATCGAGCGCGAAAGTCGCCAGGAGACCCGTTTTGCCAGACCAGGGGTCGGCTTGCAGCCAGAGGTAAGGGCCGTCAGCCTCCAGGAATTGCCTCAGGTCAGCAAGCTCGGCTGACCGATCTAGTAACGGCCTAGGGGCAAGCTCTGAGACATATAGTCGATATCCCTGTTGCAACGTCGAAGCAGACGCCTGGGATTCGCCGAAATGCACATGCTCCGCGCGAAGCTCCGTGACGACGTTGTCGCGGCCAGCGACAAATAAATCTCTCCCGGTAGAAACATTCTCAATACGCGCGGCGAAACCGGGGGCTGGAGTCGCGCCTACTAAGGGTTTGGGCGTTGCTGCTCGCCTGCGCGTATACCACTGATGTTTACAACACGTGCTTCTATGTCGCTGGCCCTGACGCCGATCGCGCCTGCGCCGGCGTCTACGTCGTGGACATTTAGTAATTCGGTACTAATTCTGTCTAGGTCGACACCAACGGCGGTCGCCGCGCTCGGTGCATGAATTCGGATCGCCTCTAAAAGGTAACTGGAGGCGGCGAGCAGTGCGGCATCTCCTTCCGCGCCAGCGTCTGTCAGTATTTCTTTAAGAGCTGCTCGCTGGACCTCCGAGTCAGGTTTGGCTTCAATGGCTTTGGTGTCAACCTGCGAATATCTCGCCTCTGATAGTAGTTCCTTAACTCTGCCGTAGGCATCCTTTATGGCTTCGGCGACGGTGTCTGTCAGCCCAGCCGATGCTCCCGCGGCCAGTGCCGCGACGACTATCGAAACGGGGTCCATAGTGGCGCCTTCCAACTTGAAGCCCGCAAAGGCGCAGGCGACTTTGCAGTCACTCTAATGGTGACCATTGACCACGCGTCAGATTGACTAAGGCACCCGCGCGTGGCGAGTCGCCTCCGCGCCTGCTAATCGCGGGCGCCACCTTTCTGGACGAGTGGGGCACGAATTCCGCAAGTAAGGCTGGACCGGCCACGCTGGATGACGTGGCCTGCCCCACTGACTTTTGATCAACGGGTTGGGGGTCCGAGACTGTGTGGCAGCGGAAGTCCGGACGGCCGGAAGATGGCCAGATTTGGGAACAAATTTGGGAACACAACGCTGCGAAACCCCCAAAAGCATGGGACCCAACGGTACTGAGTGGACTTACACAACGGACTGACCAGCTCTTTGGGATTCGGCGTGATGCCGAAAATGCCCGGTGCCTGGCTCATAACCCAGAGGTTGCATGCTCGGATCCTGCCCTCGCTACCACCCAAAACGGCCGTCCTCGGCAACGCGATCGAAGCAGGACATGGTCATAGGGCTCGGTGGCACCGCTTTGGAGCCCGGGCATGGTGGCGTTGACGGCAGGCCAACGAGTCGTTCTTTGAGCCCTAAGCCCGACCTCCCGCTTGGTGTCCGGATACTCGGGGTCGAATTGAGCCCGAATTCATAGGGCCAAAATAGGGCCAAACTTTCAGACCAAGTGCTCCAGAGGGTCCAATCCGGCCCATCCGCAAGCCTCTGACCAGTGCAAACAGAAAGTTAGCGGGTCTAAGTCAGCCTCACACGCGGAAGGTCGCTGGCTCGATACCAGCCGAGACCACAGCGCAAAAGTCCAGTTCAGAGAGCATATTTCAGCGATCCCGCACAGCGCGAGACGGCATTGCCGAGACCGCCAGGGCCAAACGGTCAGTGGACGCGACGTGACTCAATGTGTTGCCACATAAGGACAACGGGCGCATGGCAGCGTCGCCCAGAGCCGCCGACGAAGTATCCCTCTGTCGTTGAGCGTCCCCACGGCTGATTGATGGCGTGGGGCGATCGCGGGTAGCGATGGCGAGATTGCGCCGCAGTGCCTGGGCGCTGAAAGTCGCTGCACAGATCGCGGTGGTTCCGCTGTGTGGGCATTTTCCCTCGGAGAACTCGGTACCCTGAACCCGACCGGAGCTCCCGCTGGCAGCGCATATCTCGCCCAGAACCGACGTTTTGCCGTGGTGAGTCGCCGATGCGGAGGAAGGGTGCGATGGATCGGCTGGTTCAGGCACTGACCGCTTCGGTCGATCCAGCGTCGTTAATGGTCCGCGTCGCTGAGCAGGCGTGTGCGTTCATGGCGAATGCCGATGGGGCCGCTATCAATCTGCTTCGCGCCTCCGACAATTCCTATGTGACGGTTTCGGCAAGCGGCGTACTAGCACCTGCCATGGGATTCGTGGTCTCCAAGGACAACAGTTTGCAGGGCATCGCTGCGCAGGAGAAACACCCCATCCTGATCCACGATGCGCAGGCGGACCGGACGGTGTCGCGGAATGTCCGTGCGATCAACAAGCAGTGGGGCACCCGATCTTGGGCGGTGATTCCGCTGTTGCACAACGACAGAGCCATCGGTTCGCTGATGCTGGCCGCCACAGCCGCCGGCGCCTTCACCCAGACAGACATCGACCCGATGGTCGCTGTCAGCGATTTTGTTTCGGCGTTGATCGGCAGTCAGTCGGAGCTTTCGACGCTGTTGACGGACGTGATCACAGACGGTCAAGACCGCGGGCAGGGGGCCTTCACAGCTCGATTTGTCGCGTCGGTGATGATGCCGGAAGCGGTCGAGGCCGAGGGGCACCAACTTCGACTGGACGCGCTGCTCGAACAGCCTGACGTCCTCGGCGTGGCATTTCAGCCCATCGCGCATCTGGCGAGCCGCAGAACTATCGCCTACGAAGGGTTAGCGCGCTTTCCCGCGCCGATGGGGTTGACCCCGACGCAATGGTTCAGCACGGCCCGCCGCCTAGGTCGAGGCCTCGACCTGGAGGGCGCCGCCCTACGTGCCGTCTTGGCGGCAGCTCGTGGCATCCCGAGCGAGTGTCCGGTCTCGGTCAACCTGAGCCCGAGCGCTGTGCTGGAGACGGCGATTCAGGACATCCTGTTAGCCCAGGACCGTCAGCTGATCGTAGAGATCACCGAGCACGAACCGTTTCCCGATGACCTCGGCGCGGGCCTGAAGGGTCTGCGCGAACGGGGAATCAAGGTGGCGGTCGACGATGCCGGCGCCGGATATGCCAGCTTCACTCAATTGCTGCGATTACGGCCAGACATCATCAAGATCGACGGCGAGTTGATCGCTGGCATCGACAGCGATCCGGCAAAGCGTGCGATAGCCACCGCACTCACGTCGCTGGCGGCCGAGCTGAACGCGAAGATAGTCGCCGAAGCCGTGGAGACGGCTGACCAACTACAGACACTGATTCGTCTCGGTATCGAATATGGCCAAGGCTTTCATCTAGGTCCGCCGCGGCGTGTGCCTCGCCAGGACCTCGGTGGCGCAATGTCTTGATCGGTGGACTCTTCTATGTCTTGTCAAGCGGCTTGAGGGTTGGCGTTGGGTTCGGCGTGGAGTTTTTCAAGGGTGCGGTAGAGATGGCGCGCGAGGTAGCGCTTGAGGCAGCGCCGGATCTCTTTGGTGGTGCGTCCTTCTGCGCGACGTCGTTCGACGTAGGCCTTGGTGTCGGGGTCGTGGGTCATCCGGACGATGACAGCCATGTGCAGGGCACGGTTGAGCCGCCTGTCGCCGCCGCGGTTGAGTCGGTGGCGCACGGTGTTTCCGGAGGATGCGGGGATCGGGTTGACGCCGGCCAAAGCGGCGAACGCCGCTTCGGAACGGACCCGGCCGGCGTGCGACCAGGCGGTGTAGACGACCGCGACGGTGACTGGGCCGATGCCGGTTTTGTCCAGCAAGACAGCGGCCTTGCTGGCGTGAATGAGATCAATCATGTTCTTGTAATTGGTCGCGAGTTGCTCGGTGAGATCAACCACGCGCTTGGCCAGCCGTACTGCCTCGGCGCGTGCAGTAACGGTGACAAGGTCTTCGACTCGGGTGCGCCAGCGGGCGACCTCACTAATTTGACTGGCGGTCAGCGGCTTACGCGCATCAACACCCAGGGTGGCCACACGCAACAACGCAGTGAGCGCGTTGACAGTCGCGGTGCGTTCGGTCGTCATGTGCTCACGGGCCGTGACAAGAATGCGCAATGCAGCTCGGATGCCGTCGTCACTTCGGGGACGGCGCAGCTGCTCAGGCTCAAGGGACAACACCGATGCCGCGATCCTGCGGGCATCGAAGAGGTCTGATTTGCCAGTCCCGCGATGGGCTCGTGCGTTCATCGCAGCCGCCTCCACGACTTCATAGCCAGCTCGCTTGGCTGCCGAAGCCAGGTGGGCTCCGTAGCTGGCGATGCCTTCAATGACCCACAGGGTGGCCAATTCGCCTTCGGTGCGCCGCGCGGCCCAGGCGATGGCCCGATCCAGGCCGGCACCGGTGGCTGGAAACTGCTCACTGGCGACCAGCTCGCCAGTGGCCGCTACCAATACGGCCAGGGTGTGAGTGCGGGCGTGGGTGTCCACTCCGATGACGAACGGGTGGTTGTGCGCAACGATGGTCATGGTGGTGGGATTCCTTCCATACGCGGGACAGATCCGGCCGCCAAAACGGCCGGCGCCGGCCTGGATGGAAGTCACGTCGGGGCAGCACTGTGATGAGCCACGATCCGCCCCTGGGGCGGGGACGGGCAGTCTTCTGATCAAGTCACCGAGGTGGAGCCGGGTCAGCGTCGGCCGTCCGCCCCTGCGCTGGACAAGTCCACCGAAACGCACCCAACGGGGCGAATGATTGTAAGAGTCACAACCCAAGGCGAGGCGACCGCCGCTAACCCTGCCAGCCAGTCCCAGACCAGCCACTCGAAGACTCACAGTGGTTGTATTCCCGGTCCCGTCAGGAGCACTGAGGAAGCGGTGGGGTGCGCGAGTGCGCCGCGGCCGCCGCGAACGACATGCGGCTCGCGAAACCGTACCTGCTTCTTTAAGGTCAACGGTAGGAGAGTAGCTGGCGAGCGATGCTAGCTGGCGGGGGATGTGTATGGCCTGCCGGAGGGAATATCATGGCGCAAATAGCCGCGTCTGACGATGCGCAACGACTTCAGCAACTCATCGATCGCCTGCCGGCGATGCTCGCCTACTGGGACGGTGATTTGCGCAATGTTGTTGCCAATCAGGCCCATTGGAACTTCTTCGGTAAGACTCCCAGTGAGATCCGGGGTCTGCATATTACCGAGTTACTGGTCGGGGATCTTGGCGTGGCGAGCTTGCCCTATGTCTATGCGGCGATGGCAGGTCAGGATCAGGTGTTCGAAAAGACCCTGACCGACCATAACGGCGTCACCCGACACGTGCAGGCCGCCTATCTCCCTGACATTGTCGACGGCCGTGTGCAGGGTTTGTACGTCCAGGTGACCGACGTGACGGCGCGGGTCGAGGCCGAACGGTCTCGGGACGAGGCCCAGCGCTTGTTCCAAATCACCCTTGACAGTGCACCATTCGGGAAGGCCGTGTTCGCCAGGGACGGGCAGGCGCTGTTTGTTAACCCAGCGCTGCGCCAGCTGCTGGGTCAGCCGCCGCACGCCGCAGCGGTGCTGAGGTACGACGATGGCGTGCATCCCGAAGATCTCGCTGTGGCGCAGCAGGATTGGCGCGAGTTGCTCTCGGGTGCGGTATCACAGACCTCGACCGAGGTCCGCTACGTCAAAAGTGACGGCACTACGATCTGGGCGCACCGCGTCGCGGTATTGGTACCCGGTGGTCATGGCGGTGCCGATGTCGTGGTCGCACAGCTTCACGATGTCACTTCCCGAAAAGTTGCCGAAGCCGAACTTGCGCGCCTTGCGGTGACCGATCCGCTGACCGGGCTATACAACCGGCACTCGTTGGTCGCTCGAATCGCCGATTATCGCGCCACCCAGCCGACCGCTTTGGTTGGAGCCGTGTTCATCGACCTCGATGGGTTCAAACAGGTCAACGATCTCCACGGCCACGCCGCGGGCGACACCGTCCTGGAGGCCGCGTCTCGCCGGCTCGTCGAGGCGGTGGCGCCACCTTCTTCGGTATACCGGCTCGGCGGTGATGAGTTTGTCGTCCTGGTCATCGATGATGTCCGCCCATCTGCCGTCGAACGGCTGGCCAAGGACCTGATCGCGGTACTCACCGGGTCGTATCTCGTCAACGGTGGCGAGGTCACGCTCACCGCCTCGGCGGGATGGGCCTGCAGTGCCACAGCAGATGCTGCTGAACTCATCCGGGAAGCTGATGCCAGCATGTACCGGCACAAGGCGCGGGGCAGGAACGAATCCGCGTTGGGACGCAACGATTGCCGCAATTTCTAGAGTCGCCCGTAAGCCTTCGCGTCCCGACGCAGACAGGTCGGCTAAGACGTGGTCTCAGATCTCAGCTAGCAAGAATCTGTTCGCGCAGGATGTCGGCGTGACCGCAGTGGTGAGCCAGTTCGCGCAGAACCTGCAGGTACACCCAGTGCAACGTGCGGGGCCCGCCCCGATGGCCCGTCACGACAGCGTCTAGCGGGAGGCCGGACACGGCCGCCCGAGCCGTCGCACAGGCCTGCCTGTGCGCCGCCACAACGCTGGTGCTGCTGTTCTCGTCAGCGAGTTGGAAGGACTCGTCTGGACTGTTCACCAGTCCTAGCTCCCCACGGGGTCTACCTCCGACGCACTCCTCGAACCACACTCGCTGCATCCATGTGACGTGCTTAAGCAACCCGAGCAACGTCGTCGCCGAGGGCACGAGCTGGACACGAACCTGCTCCTCGGTGAGACCGCTGAGTGCGGCTTCGATGGCGCCCCGATACTCCTCGATAAACGCGTCGAGCTGAGTGCGCTCGTCATCCAGCAGCACCTCGAACGGGCGCATTAGAACCTCCCATCACAGCGCCAATCAGGTGGTCCCCAATGGCACGTACGAACAGCGTTGACGTTAGCGATCGTGGCTCGACCAGAAGTCGATGGACGACACGTCGTGCTTACGCGATCATCGGGTCGATCGCGGACCGCGGCACCAGAACGTGCAAGGCCCCGGCTGAGGTGGGCAACAACACGCCCTGGTCGAAGAAGAAAATCACCCCGTCGTTGACCACCGCGAAATTCTGATAGTTGGCCGGGTTGTACAGCGCTGCTGGCGCGAACGGCAACGGCGCTGGCGGGGGTGGCGGCGTGCTGGTCGGCGTGGCCGTAACCGGTTGTCCGGGTTGTGCGGGCGGCGCAACGGCCGGCGGCGGTGCCAGTTGCTGCTGCAGCTCGGACTCGACGATGGGCGCGACGGTCTTCAGCGGGTCATCCACCCGCCACAGCGGCGCATGTTCTTTATCGTCGGGTGCGGCGGTGTAGGTGATCGCCTTGCGATAGCTCTGGTCCCAGTTGAATGCTTTGTACGTCGTCTGAGGACCCCCACCGCCGATGTCTTGGGTCACCGTGAATACCACGGCCTGCGTGCCGCGCGGGGGAACCGACGAGTTGTACTCCGTCGGCGTGATTTTCAGCTCGTATGGCGTGCTGTGGGGCGCGCCGGACTTGGCCGTGTTGAGGAACGCGTCACGTGTCTGGGAGATGTAGTCGGCGACCGATTTCTGGTCGGGGTAATCCAGCGGGACGCTGATATCGACGCTGTACCCGGCGTCCGAGAGCTGGATCTCACAGGTGCTGCCGGTGTTGGCGCCCTTGAGGTCGGCGCAGTAATCCTTCGGGGCCGCCGCCGCCAGCCCAGAGGAAACGGACATCGCGGCAACCGTGACGACTACTGCCACGCTAAAAGAACGCATGAGTGATACCTCCAAACACACGCGGCGCGCGCCGCGACCAAAGATCATCGTGCGCCACGCCAGCAAAGCGCCCCGACGGCATTGGCGCTCCACATCGTAGCCCAGGGGTCACGCCGCGCGCGGCGAGTAGTCCGGGGCAGCGCATGATGGGCTTCGTCCAATCATGTTCTGCCCCAGCAGTTTCTCTGTCGAGGTGGCTCAACCAGCCTCGAACACGTGGCGTCGGCCCTATGCAGAAGAGGGCCACTAGCCATGCGGCGCCTCTGAGATCTTGGTGTCTTCTTTGCCGAGTGTCTGGCAATAGAGCGTGACGGAGGCCTTCGTGGCAGTGATCTCTAGATTTGCCGGGTCCTGCCCGCTCTTGTCCTTGAGCATCTTGCTGACTTCATCGTTCTGCTTCTTCTCGTCTTGAGTGAGGAAGTCCTTGCACTTGGTGTCGCCGCCGGTGTTGATGACCTCGGAGGCTGAGCAGCCGCTGAGGACGGCCGCCGCCGCCGATGCTGCAAGAACGGAATGCGCGATTCGCTTCACTGGGAACCTCTCTCGGGTGGGACACGGCACGCAGGTGATTCACAGAATTGCGGAATTTGAAACCCAGCGATGGGTTGTGCCTGTCCACCTGGGGCGTTCGACCCGCTCAGTCCAAGTCTGCGAGCGCCTTACGGGCGGCTTCCAACTCGGCTTCGAGTGCGGCGACCCGGGCGGCCTGTTCCGAGCGCGCCTCCTCGATGACCTCGTCGATCGGGGTGGCGAGATCCTGATGCAGTTCCTTGGCCGCTCGGGAAACGGCGGCCGCCGCAACCGCGAGGTTACGCGCCACGTATGTGGTGCCCCGCTTGAGCTCCGCGTGCCATTCACCGTCGGCGGTACCGGTGACAGTGAGTGTGAGCTCGAGCGTCTTGGACTTCTTGCCGGCCTTCTTGGCCGGGGTCTTCGCCGGCTCCTCGGTGTCCGCCGGGGCGGGCGCCACCTGGGTTTCGGGCACCGTCGCCGCGACCGGGCGAAGCAACAGGTCCGGCATTTCAGTATTGGTAGACGGTGCTTCGGTTGCCCAAGTGTCTACAGTCATGGTCACGTCGGTCTCCTCCTGAAGGACGCCCGCAGTGCGCAGGCTGGCGATGCCCTTCAGTAGAACATACGTTCGACATACGGCCAAGTGGCCGACCCGGCATGTCGCAACGAAACCTCTGCCGGATTATTGGTGAATCGCGGTGTTGTTGCGGATGTTTCGCAATTCTTGTGCGGCCCGCAGTCGCGCCACGGTGATCCGTGCGCCGCGCTTCGGTGTGAGAATCACGTGCTTGACCCGCTGGCTCTCGCCGCGCGCCGTCGTCGGCACCAGGTCCGTCCGGCGCAGCACCTCGCCCAGCACCACCCGCATCTCGGCCATCGCGAACGTCGCCCCCAGACACCGGCGCGCCCCGCCACCGAACGGCAGCCATGTCGTCGGGCTCAGCGTCGCCCCGATCATCCGATCAGGGTCGAAGCGATCCGCATCGGGATAGACCCGGTCATCGGAGTGCACCAGACCCACTCCGGGCGCCACCATCACCCCGGCTGGCAGCAGATACCCGGCGATCTCCACCGGCTGTTTCAGAACCCTGCCGACGTCGAACACCACGGGCCGGTTGCGCAACGTCTCCTTGGCCACCGCATCCAGGTACTCGTCGTCGCCCGCCTCGGCGGCCCGCACCGCCTTGGCCAGCACCGCGGGATGTCGTGTCAGCCGCTCCAGGGCCCACGACAAACCCGTCGCCGTGGTGTCGTGCCCGGCCACCAGCAGGGTCATCAACTGGTCGCGCAACTCCGAGTCGGTCATCGTGCGCCCGTCCTGATCGGCGGCGCGCACCAGCATCGCCAGCGCATCGGTCCGTGACGCCAGGTCCGGATCGGCGCGACGTTCCGCGATCTCGGCATACAGCAGCCGGTCGGCCTCCTCGATGCGCCGGCGCACCCCGCGCCAGGGCCGCCGCTGTTGCAGGCTGGGCGTGCCGATCGCCAGCAGCTGGAACGCCGACAGGTTCAGCAGCTTGGGCAGCACCTCGCGCAGCGCGGCCAGCCGCGCGGCGTCGCTGGCGCCGATGACCAGGCGCATGATCACCTCCAGGGTGATCTCCGACATCTTCGGTGCCACCGCAAACGGCTTACCCACCGGCCAGCCGGCGATATTGGCTGCGGCGATCTGTGCCATCACCTCGGTCTGACGTGCCACGGCGTCGCGGTGGAACGGCTCCAGCATCAGCCGGCGTCGATCGCGGTGTACCTCGTCGTCGACCACTAGCACCGAGGCCGGGCCCAGCAGGCCGGAGAGCATCGAATTCGCCTCGCCGGCATGATAAATCGCGGGATCTCCCGCGAACACCTGCTTGATGTCGGCTGGGTCATCGAGGTACACCAGCGTGCCCATCTGGGCGATTCGCAGGGTGAATGTCCGCCCATAGCGTCGCCGGCAGGCCGATACTAAGTGCGGCCAGTAACGCAACATCAGCACGGCCTGAATCGCAGGGGGCAGACCGGGGCCTGGCGGCAGCGCCGTCGTCGGCTTATTAAACATGAGTCCAGTATAGAAAATTCACCCTCCGACGCACCGGGATTGACGGAAAGGTGCGATTTACCGGGGCTAAGGCGACGGTTTGTCGATTCGGCCGGCGCGGGCGCACACCCTGACGTTGGTCACCGCTCCCACATTTGGAGGCGGTGTACGTTAGCCTTTAGTGGTCTCGCCGGGAAGTTTCCGATGCTGACCCCGCGCCGTAAGCAGACCGGCGCAGGCCTGCTAACAAGTTCATGCCAGGTTCAGACGGCAGCCTCGCAGAGACGACGTATTCGCGAGCGTGCCGTCTGGCGCGTGCAAATGAGGTGAATCTTGGACGAGCAAGGCACTGCCACCACCGGCACAACGACCGCTGCCAACACAGGCTGTGTGATCGACGAGCAATGGATCGGGCGGACGGTTGTCATCTCCGCGACCGGCGTGGTGGACATGCTGACGTCACCGCAACTGGAGACCAGCATTGCCACCTCGCTGACGCGGGATCCGAAGGCCATCATCGTCGACCTCTCGGGCGTCGACTTCCTCGCTTCGGCGGGAATGGGTGTCCTGGTCGCAGCCCGCGACAAGGCTTCCGCCGACATCGGCTTCGGCGTCGTGGCCAGCGGGCCCGCCACAAGCCGGCCCCTCAAACTGGTCGGTTTGGCCGATATTGTCGGTCTCTACGAGACTCTGGAAGAGGCACGCGCCGCACTGGGTGAGTAATTCTCGGAAGTTGGGTATAAGAGATTTGCCATGACGACACCGAGTTACCCATGCCCCACAGCTGACGGTGACCGTTTCATCCGTAACGATGTCGTCGCTGATGCGCACAACGCAGCCAGGGTTCGCGATGAGTTCGCGACCTGGCTGCGAGCTTGCGGGGATCTGGACAGGGTTCGGTACAGCGACGTCGTCCTCGCGGTCAATGAAGCGCTCGCCAATACCGCCGAGTTCGCCTACCTGCACACCGGCGGCCCCGGCACCATCGATGTGGAAGCTGTCCGCGACGGCGCCACCTTGACCATCACCGTCGCCGACCAGGGCCGTTGGCGTGAATCCACCCCGGCCACGCAAAGCCGCTCCCGCGGCCGCGGCATCCCGCTGATGCAGGCATTGGCCGACGACGTCACCATCGATTCCTCCGCGCTGGGCACCACGGTCTGCCTGCGCTTCGAACACCTCAACGCCATCCGCCGCGACGACGCCGACTCAATAGTCAGTTAGCTCAAGCCGGTTCGTAGCGCAGCATCGTCACACCGGAATCGGGATAGTCGACAAACACCGGCTGCAGCCGCATGCCGACTTCCAGTTCGGTCGGCTCGGCGTTGACGATCTCGGTGGAGAACCGCGGCCCTTCGTCCCACTGCACCACGGCCAGCAGCTGCGGCACATCCTCGGCAAAATGCGGTGCTGTCGGCCGGTAGGCCACCGTGTAGGTGTAAAGCGATGCGGCCCCGGAGATCTCCCGCCACTGGAGGTCGTCGGCCAGCGTGCCCGGCGCCAACACCCGGGGATAGAACATGTACTGCTGCGCGGACGGCGAGTACTGGATCCGAATCTTGTGTTCGCCCAGCGCATCCCAGAACGGCTGGGTGGTGGGCGTCGGGATCGGCATCGGCTTGACGAAATCGCCCATGACTAATCGCCTTCCAGGACAAGGGTGGTCTGTTCACTCAAGATGCCGCCGTTGCCGGAGACGAAGGCGCGGTGGCAATCGGCCACCTGGGTGGCCCCCGAGCGGCCCATGATCTGACGGGTGGCATCGCAGATGTGGTGCATGCCGCCGGCGGTGCCGGCCTGCCCGTAACCCAGCTGCCCGCCGGCGGTGTTCATCGGGAAGTCGCCGCGGAACGTCAGGTCGTGTTCGGCGATGAACTGCAGGCCCTTGCCCTTCTGGCAGAATCCCGCGTCCTCGAGGCTGAGCAGCACGGTGATGGTGTAGCAGTCGTAGATCGACACCATGTCCATATCGGACGGGGCCAGCCCGGCCATCGAGAATGCCGACGCGGCTGCCTTGATCATCGGTGTCTGCAGAAGCTCATGGGCGTAGGTGGGCGTCTTGTAGGGGACCCGCTCCCCGAATCCCTTGACCCACACCGGCCGATTGGTGCTGCGACGGGCCAGCTCGGCGTTGGTCACCAGGACAGCTGCGCCCCCCATCACCGGCATGACGATCTCCAGCATGTGCAGCGGCGCGGCGATCACCGGGCTGTTGACCACGTCGTCGATGGTGATCGGGGTGTCTTTGAAGATCGCCCCCGGTGTGTGATTGGCGTTGACACGCTGGTCGACGCTGATCTTGGCCATGGCGCGTTCGTCGTAGCCGTAGGTGGCGCCGTAGCGGGTCGCGACCTGCCCGTAGGGGCCGTTCTGTCCGAGATTGCCGTAGGGGATCTCGAATTCGGCCTGCGGCGAGCCATACCGGTTGCTCGACGCCCCGAAGTACATCAGCTCGCTGACGTCCAGCGGTTTCTGCGCGCTGACCGGGGTCATCGGCGTCGCGGGGATCACGCACAGCACGGCGTTGCACAGCCCCAGCTCGATGGCAGCCGCGGCGCGCCACACCATCGCGACCGCGCTGGCGCCGCCAAGGTCGACCATCTCGGCGAAATTGGCTTTGATGCCCAGATATTCGATGACGGTCGAAGGGACGAAGATCTGTGATTCCTGCAGGTGCGTGGTGCAGATGCCGTCCACATCAGACGCCGACAGGCCCGCGTCGGCCAGGGTGGCCGCTGCCAGCCGGGCCCACTGTTCGAGGGTGAACTCCAGTGGCCCGGTCGGTCGCTTGGTGGAGGGGAGTTCGGTATAGCCGACGATTGCGGCCTCTCCGCGCAAGCCCATTCGGCAGCCCTTCGTCGCATCATTGCCCAATAACATTGAGCATGTAATCATATTGAGCGCTTAATGAGAATCTGGATGTAGGGAGAGGTAGCTCACAGTGGTATTACCGCTGGACGGAAAGGTCGCCGTCGT
This sequence comes from Mycolicibacterium helvum, assembly GCF_010731895.1. NCBI lineage: Bacteria > Bacillati > Actinomycetota > Actinomycetes > Mycobacteriales > Mycobacteriaceae > Mycobacterium > Mycolicibacterium helvum. The sequence continues at coordinate 4,923,218 of NZ_AP022596.1, forward strand.
CACCGGCACCAGCCGCGGCGTGGGACTTGGTATCGCGCACGAACTGCTGCGGGCCGGGGCCACGGTTGTCGGCTGCTCGCGAGGACCGTTGGACGCGATCCCCGGCGTGGCCGACAACCCGGACTGGCTGGGCCGCTCGTCGCAGCGGGTCTGCGATCAGGGCGACTACCGGGCCATCGACGCGTTCGTCGACGCCGTGGTGGCCGACTACGGCCGCATCGACATCCTGGTCAACAATGCCGGCGGCACGGTACCCGCACCGCACGTCGAGGACATCCCGGAGCTCGTCTCGCGCATTCAGGGCGCACCGGCGGCCGCCGACGACTACGAACGCACGGTGTTGTTCCACGCCTTCGCCATTCAGATGAACCTGATCAGCCCGATGTGGTTCGCCATTCGGGTGTTTCGGCAGATGCGTGACCAGGACGGCGTCGGCTCGATCGTCAACATCTCCAGTGGCGCAGGCCATCCCGCCGGATCGCCCACGCTGGTGTCCTACGGCGCGGCCAAATCCGGGCTCAATCATCTGACCCGCTCGCTGGCCGAGGAATGGGGACCGAAGGTGCGGGTCAACTGTTTGGCACTGGGCCCCACCATGACCGACAACTTCAAGTCGTTCGTGCTGCCCAAGGATGACCCGACGGGGGAGAAGTACTTCCACGCCGTGCCGATGAACCGAGCCGGCGAGCCCGCCGAGGTCGGCCGTGCGGTGGTGTTCTTGTGCAGTGGCACAGCCGATTTCATCAACGGCACCACCATCGAGATCGACGGCGGCATGATGCCCGGCGTGCTGTACGAGGCGGGCCTGAAGACCATTACGGATCTGCTATGAAGCGCGTCATCCAGTTCGCCACCGGCAATGTCGGCAAGCATGCCCTGCCGATGATCATCGAGCGGCCCGACCTGCAACTCGTCGGGTTACACGCGTACGGCGCCGACAAGGTCGGTCGCGACGCCGCCCAGGTCTGCGGGCTGACCGAGCCCACCGGCGTCATCGCCACCAACGACATCGATGCGCTGGTCGACCTGGGCGCCGACTGCGTGGTCTACACCTCGCAGGCCGAGATGCGCCCCCAGCAGGCGATCGAGGAGATCTGCCGGTTCCTGCGGGCGGGCACCAACGTCGTCGGCACGTCGATGGTCTGGCTGGTCGCCCCACACCACGCCGACGCCTGGATCCGCGAACCGCTGGCCCAGGCCTGTGCCGACGGCGGCACCTCGCTGTACATCAACGGCGTCGACCCGGGCTACTCCGGTGACAGTCTGGTCTACACCGCGCTGACCTTGGCCGGGCGGGCCACCGCGATCACCGTGTCGGAGATCTGTGACTACGGCAGCTACGACGACGCCGAATTCACCGGCGTCAGTTTCGGTTTCGGCACCGCGCCGGACCACACGCCGATCATGTTCGCGCCCGGGGTGCTGTCCTCGCTGTGGGGCGGGCAGGTCCGCTCGCTGGCCGAGGTGCTCGGGGTCACCCTCGACGAGGTGCGCGAGCGGCACGAGAGCTGGGTCACCCCCGAGCCGATCGACTGCACGATGATGAGTGTGGCGCCCGGTCAGGTGGCTGCCGTCCGCTTCGCGGTCGAGGGCATCCGCGACGGGCAGCCGGTGATCACCATGGAGCACGTCAACCGGCTCACCCCGGCAACCGCACCGCACTGGCCCTACCCGCCCGACGGCCGCCTTGGCGTGCATCGGGTGGTCGTACACGGAAACCCCGGGGTGGAGATCAACACCCACCTCGGTCTGGACGGCGTGGACCACAACGACGGCGGGGTGATCTCCACCGCCGCGCGAGCCGTCAACGCCATCGACGCGGTGTGTGCCGCGCCGCCGGGTCTGGTGTCCGTCAAGGATCTGCCCGCCGCGCACGCCGACGCAGTGATGTGGTGACCAAGGCTTCGCCGCGGCGTCCGCCCGGCGGCAGCCAGCTGCGCGCCGACCGGACTCGCGACGCGGTACTCGACGAGACAGTGCGCTGCGTGGTCGAGGAGGGGTTTGCCGCCGCCAGCGCCAAGCACATCGCCGAACGGGCCGGCGTGACCTGGGGCGTGGTGCAATACCACTTCGGTGACCGGGACGGTCTGCTGATGGCCGTTGTCGACCGGGGTTTCACCGAGCTGCTCGATTTGTTGCGCAGCCTGCCGCCCCCGTCGGGCGATCAAAGCCGCCGCAAGCGGGTCGAATTGGTGGTCCACGCCGCGTGGGAGGCGTTCTCCAGCCCGACGTCGCGGGCCTCCCTGGAGATTCTCATCGGCACCCGGGCGATGCGCGACAAGCGGGCCACCCGCCATCTCGTCGAATTGCACAGGGCAATCACCGATTTGAGTGGCGACATCGCCGAAGGCCTGGACAGTCCGCACGCGGCGGCCATCGGCGACCTGATCTGGGCCACCATGCGTGGTCTGGTGATCACTCAACTGGTCATGGCCGGACCGTTGCGCAACAGCCGGGAACTGACGGCGCTGGTCGATGTGATCTGCTCGTACCTGGATCTACATGGGCAAACACAGTGAGCACCAGGCAAAGTCACAGTTAGGTCATAGGCGTGCGCGCGCTCGGCGCGCCTGAGTGACATTCGTCGTGAGCCATGGTGATCATGGCCAAATGACCGAACCACTGGGTATCTCCGTGGGCTCAACCAGCCTGGTGGCCGCGCGTGCCGGAGCTGCGCCGGTCATCTGTCCTGCCGAATTGACACTCGGCGACCAGGTGTGGACCGGCTTTGTCGACCGGGTCGGTGACCCGATGCCGCTGGTTGGGGACGACGGGGTGTCCTATCGCGCCGAACAGCTGCTGGCCCTGGCGCTGTCCGCGCTCGCCGATGCCGGCGGCGCGGGTCTTGCGGCGGTAGCGGGTGTGGCGGTTCCGGCGCACTGGGGGCCCGGCCGCCGCGACGCGCTGCGCGACGCCATGTGGAGCTTGCCCGCACTGGCCGGCGCCGGCGCACCACCACTGCTGGTCTCCGACGCCACCGCCGCGCTGCGCTCGCTGCAGAACGATCCGGGCCTACCGCGCCACGGCGTGATCCTGGTGTGCGACTTCGGTGCCAGCGGCACGTCGCTGACCCTGGCTGATGCCGGTGCCGACTACCGCCAGATCGGTGAGACCGCACGCCGCGCGGGTTTGCCCGCCGAACTCGAGGCGTTCATCGATGACACGCTGGCGCAGGCGCGGATCTCCCGCGAGAGTATCAGCGCCGTCGCGGCTATCGGCGATTCGGAATCGATACCGGCTGCTGTGCAACAACTCTCGGAGCACTTGCGGCTGCCGGTCACGATGTCGGCGTATCCGCAGCTTGATGCGGCGCTAGGCGCGAGTGTGGCCGCGGCACGACAGCTGGCGGCCGACGCACCGACCGGTCTGGCGCCCGCACCGCTGATCGCTGATGTCGGCCCGCAATCGGCGACCATGGCCGCCGCGCTGGCCTGGTCGAGCGACGAAACCCCCGATGACCCGATCGCGCAAGACCAGTCGTATTCCTACGGCGACTACGACTACCGCGGCTATGGCGACTACGAGAGCGACGACGATCTCGCCATCCTCGGCGGCGACGAGTCCGAGCGACGCGAGTCGGGCCTGACCCGCAGCGTGCCCCTGCTGCTCGGCGGGGCCGCCGCCGTCGCTGCCGTGGCAGTCGGTGGCTTCGCCTACACCCTCACAGGTGCCAGCACCCCCGACACACCGAGCACGCAGTCGGTGAAGCCGGCTCCGGCCACGGCGGTCACCGCGCTCACCCCGGCACAGCAGAGTCCTGCGGCGCCTCCACCGGTCCCGACGGAAACCGTCACGATGACCAATGCGCCCATCAGCACGGTCACCGAACAGGCACCGCCACCCCAAACCACCATCGTCACCGTGGAAACGACGATCACGACGCCGCCGACCACCACCACGACAACGCCGACGACGACCACCACAACAACGGCGACCACGACGCCGCCGACCACCACCACGACAACGCCGACGACGACCACCACCCAGTGGGACACCACAACCAGCACGACGCGAAAGCCGTTGATCCCCGGGTTGCCGCCGCCACCGCACATCCCCGGCCTGCCTCCGCTACCGAACCTCAACGTGGGCTGAGCCGGCTCCTTAACACGCAGGTAGAAGCGTGATGTGTGCGATGACACAGGAGATTTCGAACGTTTCAAGTAGGTGATGCCGTTTGCGTCCGCTCCTCGACGGGAAGACGGAAGCAGGCCGACGGGGATTTTCCCCTCACGTCCAACGGGGCGTGGTGCCACACCGAGAGGAAACACTATGGGCGAGCACAACAGCGGACCAGAAGAAGCCGTCAAGGGCGTCGTCGAAGGCGTCAAGGGTAAGGCCAAGGAAGTCATCGGCGCCGTGACGGGCCGCGATGACCTACAGCGCGAGGGACAGGCCCAGCAGGACAAGGCCGATTCTCAGCGTGAGGCCGCTCAAAAGGAAGCCGAGGCCGAGAGCGCCCGGGCCGCCGCGAAGGCGAACGAGGCGCGCGAAAAGGCCGAACAGAACTAGTGTTTGAGCCTAGACAGGCCCGGCACCCATTCGGTGCCGGGCCTGTCTACGTTTAGCGATGGCCGGCGTGGGCATTCTGTTGAGACCCAAGCCGCCTGGACTGAAAGCTCCGAACCATGCCGAACGCATCGATCAAGAACGAGAAGATGTACCGGGACCTTCGTCAGGAAGGCAGCTCGAAGGAGAAGGCCGCCCGCATTTCGAATGCTGCCGCGTCCCGGGGTGCGTCGGAAGTCGGTCGCAAGGGCGGCAAGTCAGGCACCTACGACCACTGGACAGTGGTCGAACTGAGAAGGCGCGCCAAGGAAATCGGGCTCTCGGGGTACTCCAAGCTCACCAAAGACAAGTTGATCGCGGAACTCCGCGATCACTGACAATAGAAGGGCGTGTCATGATCGTTCTCGGAATCATCCTGTTGGTGCTCGGCATCGTTCTAGGGGTCTCCATCCTGGAGACCATCGGCGTCATCTTGCTGGTGGTTGGCGCGGTGCTGTGGATTCTCGGCGCTGTTGGTCGGCCAGTCGGCGGACGCAAGGTCTGGTTCTAGAAGACGTTTCAGGCACCCGGTACGGCCGTGCGGGCTGCGACAGACTGGGCTGACCGGGTGTCGAATACCGCGATGGCAACATCGTCATCGCGGTATTCGGCTATCCGGTGCAGGCCGGCAGTCGCGCCGATGACTGCGTTGGCCTCGTCCCCCGACAGCGGATAGTCGGCCACCGGATGACGCCAATGCGCCGCGATCACGGTGACGCCCGCGTGCAGACGGGGCAGCTCTCGATCGAGTATCGCTCGAAGTGTCGGGGCATCGAAGTAGTACGCAACCTCAGAGATCATCACTAGGTCGAAATCGATTGCTGGCCAAGGCATATCGAAGGCTCGATGCAACAATGTGACGGTTTCTCGTCGCCCGCACCTGCGTAGCCGGGCATCTGCATGCGCCAGAGCGCCCTCGGCGACGTCGATGGCCGTAACGTGATCGCACCGAGCGCTGAGCTGCTCGGTGAGCACCCCGACCGAGCACCCCGGCTCGAACGCATGCTGGTAGCGCTCCTCGGGCAGCAGCGCGAGAGTGATCGCGTACTTGCGGCGTTCATACCAACGAGATTCGAGCTGCCACGGGTCCGTCGAGGCCTCGTAGAGGGCGGCGAAATACTCGTCGGGCAGGCGGGGCGTCACCGGAACACCACTTCGCCCACGGCCTGAAGCCGCGACAGGACATGCGGCGGCACTATCGGATCTCGGCCATCGTCGGGGTCGAGCTGACTGCGGAACACCGCCACGGCGTGTTGTTTACGTTCGGTCGCAACGGGATCCAGAATCACCCGGCTTGCCCGTTGCCACGGCACGTTTGCCTCGCCCGGACGCGCCCAGTGCCACATCCAGACCGGGTACTCCAGCAGGACCGCGCCGGTGCGGGACGTGGCGACAGCCGCGGCACGACCGACTGCCTCGTGATCGGGATGACCGTCGCCGCGCCAGGTTGCCGCGCACCACGTCCCGTCCACGCATTCGTCCAGCATGCCGGTCAGGATGTCGGCCAGCCGGGATTCCTCATCGGCCAGCCCGCCGTCGGGCAGCCCGAGAAAGGTCGGTGCGCGAAGGCCGAGCGCAGACGCCGCGCGCCGTGACTCGCTGCGTCGTGCGCGCTCGAGGTGCGTCTGGTCGCGCGATGAGAGGCCCGGCCAGGCCGCGCCGCCGTCGCTGGCGACGACCGTGCGGACAGCGATTCCGCGGGCCGCGATCGCGCCGGCCGCCCCGCCGAAGCCGAGGGTCTCGTCATCGGGGTGCGGTGCTACCACGAGCAGGCCCGGGCAGCTGTCGAGATCAACGGGCGGAAAGTGACAGCCCCACTCCAGCCACTCCTGCGTCGGCGTACCGCCGCCGGCGATCGGCACATCGGCGAACCGCGCGGCGTTGCTCGCCGCCCTCGGACTCATCGGGCCACCAGGCGGCCCAGCGCCGCCAGATCCTTCTCCGCGTGACTCTGCCTGATGTACATGGTCAGATCCGCGACGCGGCGGGCGTGCGCGGCATCGAGGGCCAACGGGGCGGGGCCCAGCGCGCGGGCCGCGCGAGCGATGACCTCATCGACAGCCGTTTCGACCACCGCGCGCAGCCGCCGGGCCGCCACCTCGCCGTGATCGCCATCCGGATCGGCATCGATCTGTTCGGCGGTGCGGGCAAGCAAGGCCTCGGCGGCAGCCAGCGCGGCGTCGGCCGCGCCGAGATGGGCCTGGGCGTGGGGGTCACCACTGCCGCGTGCGTCGTTGTCGCACACCGCCCGGTAGAGCGGTGCCGCGACGGCCCGCGCGGCGCCCAGCCAGCAAGCGGCAACCCCGGCCGCGCCATGCCAGAAGCCCGGTCGGCGCAGATAGTCACCCAGTCGGCCGACCAGAACGGCCGGTGCGGCAGTGAATTGCACCGATCGGGTGTCTGACTCGGCCATGCCCGCGTTGCGCCACGTACTCGGTAACGGATGCACACCCGGTCCGCGCAGATCCACCGCGTACAAGCCACGCTCGCCGGTCGCGGTAACGGCGGTCACCAGCGCATCCGAGCACAGGCCGGCACCCGAGCACCATGCTTTGGTGCCGCTCAGCGACGCCACGTCGCCCTCGAGACGGGCGGTGACCGCGGCCCCGGGGGCCTCAGCCGCCCAGACTCCCCACAACCGGCCTGGCAGCGCCGGTCGTCCCGACAGCTCGGCCAGGATTGCGACGGCGTCGGTGTGGGCCTCGGCGAGTCGGCCTGCCACCACATCGATCTCGGACAACTCGGCCAGTTTGCGCCAGCGCAACAGCGTTCGGCCCGAACCGGGCAGTGGCAGCTCCAGCGCGCCGGTGTCGAGCCAGCGTTGCACCAACGTGGCCGTCACGCCGGGTCCTTTTCCGGCCCGGCCAGTACCGTGCGCAGGTGATCGGCGAATCCGGCTGGCGCGCGGCCGATCTGGCGTGCTGACGTGACCACCGAGAGTCGGGTGTCTCGGTGGATCCGGTAGCCGGCCAGTTCGAAGCGGCGCACCAGGTCGACGTCCTCGCCGGTCGCCCGTTCAGGAAATCCGCCCACCCTCCAGTATGCGTCGGCCGCGAAACCCATGTTCGCGCCGTGGATGTGCTCATGGCGACCGCGATCCGGATGGATCTTGGCGTGGTAGGCCCGTAGGTAGCGCCGTGCCGCGGCGGCGGGGATCTGCCGCCAGTTGCTGATCCGGACGACGCCGAGCACCATGTCGGCCCGCGCGGTGAGTTGACGGGTCAGCCAGTTGCGGTCGACGCAGCTGTCCGCGTCGGTGGTCGCGTACCACGCACCCGAATCGGTGTGACCGTCCCCGAGTTGGTCGCGCGCGAACGAGAAGCCCGCGGCACGCGCCTTGCCCACGTTCTGAGCGTCGATCTCCAGGAAGTGCACCGTCGGCCCGAATCGGTCGGTCAATGCGCTGCTTCCGTCGTCGCACGTGTCGAGCACCACGACCACCGCCACCGGGATATCGACACGCGCGGCGGCAGCCAGGATGGCGGCCAGGCAGCCCGGTAACGCCCTCGCCTCGTTGTGTGCGGGAATCACGATCACTGCCCGATCGAAACGTGGTGTGCTCACCTCCCTGAAATAGCCGCTAACCGCGCATTTCACACCCGATGGCTGACATGGCCTCGGGTGGGGCCATCATCGAACACCATGGGCGTCACCACAGCTTCGAATAATGATCGTCGCCGCTCGCGTCGCGGCCCGATCACCCGCAATGCCGTCGGTCCGGCGAACGCGGAAGCGTTTGTCATTATTGCCATCACGACGATCCTGCTGACCCGCTTCTACCTGAAGCTCACCGGCTACCCGCAGATAGGCGGCGGCCAGCTGCACATCGCGCACGCGTTGTGGGGTGGTGCGCTGATGATGCTGGCCCTGCTGATCGGTTGGCTGACACTGGGTTTCGGTGCTCGGGTAGTGGCCGTGGTGGCGGGTGGCATCGGATTCGGTCTTTTCCTCGACGAAGTAGGCAAATTCGTCACCAAGGACAACGACTATTTCTACGGGCCGGCGGCCGAGATCATGTACATCCTCGTGTGCCTGATTCTCGTCGGCGCCCGGGTTGTGCGGGCGATCCGTCCCCTCAGCGCACACGAATGCCTGGCCTCGGCCGCCTCGATCGCAGCCGACGGAATGGCCCGCGGTTTGGCCGACCATCGCCGTGAGATCGGATTTCGGCTCGTCGAACAAGCGCGCGCCGGGGGAGCGCCACCGGCCGACGTGGACCACGTCCACTCGCTGCTGTCATCGGCCGGTCATGCCAGTGATCGGCTGCACCTCTTACAGAATCGGGCTGCGCGGCTGATCCCGAACGTGTTTCGCAGTCCGAAGTGGGTGCCGTGGGTGGGTTGGCTGCTCGTTGCCGGCGCAGTGGTCGGCTTGTTCTTCCACACGCTCGGCATCGCGCTCGGCGGATACTTCTTCGAGGACAAAGACATCAAGCTTCATCTTGATGGCAAGAGCCCGGCCACCCTCATCTTGTTGGTCGCCGCCGCGCTGACGTTGGCGATGGCCCTACCCGCCATGATCGCGCTGCCACGCACCAACAAGCTTCTGCCACTGCGTTTACTGCGCAGCGCGGCACTGACGTTCACGTTTCTCAGTGCTCTCGTCCACTTCGCCACCGAGGGCTTCGCGGCCCTGATCACGCTGTCGATCGGCCTGTTCGGGTTGGCCATCCTGTCGTATCAGCTCGACGTAGCGGCGGGAAAGGTGACGTCGACGCCGGACGGCAAAGCCTGACTCAACGCACGTTCGCTTGCGCCGCATCGACAACCTTGGTGGCCACCTCCGCCAACGGAACGTTGGAGTCGTGGGACAGCTGGCGGAGCAACTCGAAAGCCTGGTTGGCGCGCATGGCGTAGCGCTCCATGATCATGCCCTTGGCCTGTCCGATGATGTCACGGCTGGCCAGCGCCTCCCGGAACTGCAATTCGCGTCGTGCCGCGTCCCAGATCAGCGCCACCTGGGTAGCGAACAACGAGCCAAGCCGCCGGGTGCGCTCGTCGAACGCGTTCGGGCGTTCGGCGAACACATTCAGCGCACCCATCGATGTCCCGTTCACGAATAGCTGGAAGCCCATGATGCTGCGCACGGGTGTGCTGTTGAGAGCTTCGGCACGAAACTTCGGCCAGCGGGTCTCCTGGGTAAGGTCTCGGACGTGCACGGTGTGGTGCTGCCAAGCCGAGGACAAGCACGGGCCCTCCCAGTGGCGGCGCTGGATTGCGTCGATGCGCTCCGCCCACGGATGCGTTGACGCGGGGGTGTCGAAGTCGTCGGGGCCCGAGATCACCATGATGTTCGCGTAGTCGGCACCGGGCAGTTCCGCCGCGGCGTGTTCGGCTACTTCAGCGGCGACATCGCCGTCGAGACTCCGGCGTTCGTAGAGACTTCGGGCTATCTCGGCGATCCTGATGGCCGCGTCCGTCGGTGGAGACCCATCGTCGACCGACATGGTTCAGCGATACCCACCGCCGCCGAGCCCAATCCTTCAGTGGCGGTTACACCACCGACAGATACCGCTGGGTGATCACTCGCTGCACGATCGAGGCGACCGGTGCCCCGATTTGGCTCCACCACATCGCCGGCGTGGAGAACGCCACCACCTCGGCATGTACGGATTCATCGGCGGGCTCGAAGCGCACCCCGAACATTTCCTCACCGGACACGGCGTGCCCCGGCAGGCTGCCGTAGGCGAAGCCGCGGTGATTGGGTTCGTCGACCACGTAGACCACCCGGCAGGGCGCCGAAAACGGCCCCAGCCGGCCCAGTACATCGGTGCCGACCTCGGCCACCTCGGTGGTCGCGGTGATGCGCAGGCCGGCGCCGCGCAGCATTCCGTAGTGCATCACCGCGCTCGCGGCCTGCTCGAAACGGGCCCGGCCGCTGCCGATCCGCGACGACAGCCGCACATGGTGATAACCCGCAGGCAGGTCCGCTGCCGTCGCGCCCACCTCGGTATAGGTCAACGGAAGGCCGGCCAAGTCGCTGAGCTTCACGGGGTCCACCATGCCATCTGCGCAACGTCGGGGCGGCCACCACTTACGTACTCTCGAGATGAGCCGCCGGCACCCGGCGGCATACGGTAACCAGGTGGCAGAGGACATGACGGCGATCCGTGAAGCCGTGGCGGCATTGCATCCAGGCGGGGGATTCAACCCGCCGGTGCCGACGACCAAGGGCGGCCCCGACTACGGCCGGTTCATCGAGGCCGTCCGCGAGCTGCAGGATCAGGCGCGTGCCGTCGACGCGCCCGACGAAGTGATCACCCAAGCCGCCGAGCTGCTGGAGCAGGCATCGGCGCTGTTGACGCCGTACGACGCCGACGAGTGGTCGACCCCGTCGGGCCGGCGGATGGACCTCCCGATGCGCGGCAGCATCGTGAGCGTTCCCAACGAGACCGAGGTCGGCGAGGACGGGCGGCTGCGCGGCTGGGTCCGATTCCGGCGCTACCACCTGGGCCGCAACGGGGCCGTGCACGGTGGGTTCATTGCCCACCTGTTCGACTCAGTGCTGGGCAAGACGTCGTTCCTGGTGACCGGCGGGCCCTACCAGCGCACCGCCTATCTGCACGTCAACTACCGCAAGATCGTGCCGATCGAGAAAGAGCTCCAGGTCGACGCCGGGATGGCGCGCACCGAGGGGCGCAAGATCTTCGTCGACATCCGGCTCTCCGACGGCGAGGACCTGCTCGCCGACGGCGAAGGACTGTTCGTGACGCTCAAACCGGGGCAACCATGAAGCAATGGTTGGGTGCGTGGGCGCGTCGGCGGGACAAGCTGCGGGAGCGGCGTGTCGCCGATTTCGTCTACCGGGCCGTGGTCGGGGTCGTCGGACTGACCGTGCTGTTGGTCGGGATCGTCGCCATCCCGTACCCCGGCCCAGGCTGGGCGATCGTGTTCGTCGGGCTGGCGATCCTGGCCACCGAGTTCTACTGGGCACACCGAACCCTGGCGTTCACCCGCGGCCGCTATGACAGTGCGATGGCGTGGTTCCGCAGGCAGGGCTGGTTTGTCCAGGCGTTGGGTGCGGTGTTCACCGCCGCGGTGGTGGTGGCCACGCTGTGGCTGGTCGGCGCGGTGGGCTGGTCGGCGGGACTGCTGGGGTTGGACCATCCCGCCTTGAACAGCCCCATCGGCCTCGGTGCCTGACCAGCACCCCGATAGCATGGTCGCGTCCGACCGCGAGCGATCGCGGCGGTGGTTTGCCACCGCCCGGTGAAGCGGAGCTAGTCACATCAGCCGAAAGAGGCCAGCAATGAGCGCCCCCGCACACCCCGCCCCCGCAGCCCCGATCCGGGTGCCTGCCGGGACTACCGCGGGCGCTGCGGTGCGCGACGCGGGACTGCCGGGCCGCGGTGAACCCGGCGCGATCATCGTCGTACGCGACGGTGAGGACAAGCTGCACGATCTGAGCTGGACGCCCGACGCCGACGTCGACGTCATCCCGGTTCCCGCCGACACCGACGACGGTCGCAGTGTCATCCGGCACTCGGCCGCCCACGTGCTGGCGCAGGCGGTGCAGGAACTCTTCCCGCAGGCCAAGCTGGGCATCGGCCCGCCGATCACCGACGGCTTCTACTACGACTTCGACGTGCCCGAGGCCTTCACGCCCGAGGACCTCGAGGCGCTGGAGAAGCGGATGCGCAAGATCGTCAAGGACGGTCAGCTGTTCTCCCGGCGGGTCTACGGCTCCAAAGACGAAGCCCGTGCTGAACTCGCCGGCGAGCCCTACAAGCTCGAACTGGTCGACGACAAGTCCGGTGATGCCGACATCATGGAAGTCGGCGGCGATGAGCTGACCGCCTACGACAACCTCAATCCCCGTACCCGCGAACGCATTTGGGGCGATCTGTGCCGCGGACCGCACATCCCGACCACCAAGGACATCCCTGCCTTCAAGCTCACACGCAGCTCGGCCGCCTACTGGCGTGGTGACCAGAACAACGCCAGCCTGCAACGCATCTACGGCACCGCGTGGGAGTCTCAGGAGGCACTTGACCGCCATCTGGAGCTGATCGAGGAGGCCCAGCGCCGCGACCACCGCAGGCTCGGGGTCGAACTGGATCTGTTCAGCTTCCCCGACGAATTGGGTTCTGGCCTGCCGGTTTTCCATCCCAAGGGCGGCATCATTCGGCGCGAGTTGGAAGACTACTCGCGTCGTAAACATGAGCAGGCCGGGTACGAGTTCGTCAACACCCCGCACATCACCAAAGAACAGCTCTACATCACCTCGGGGCACCTGGAGTGGTACGCCGACGGGATGTTCCCGCCGATGCACATCGACGCCGAGTTCGATGAGGACGGCAAGCTGCGCAAGCCGGGGCAGGACTATTACCTCAAGCCGATGAACTGCCCGATGCACCATCTGATCTACCGGTCCCGGGGACGGTCTTACCGGGAACTTCCGTTGCGGCTCTTCGAATTCGGCTCGGTGTACCGCTACGAGAAATCCGGTGTGGTGCACGGCCTGACCCGGGTGCGCGGCATGACCCAGGACGACGCGCACATCTACACCACCCGCGAGCAGATGCGCGACGAGCTGGCCTCGCTGCTGCAGTTCGTGCTCGACCTGCTCGCCGATTACGGCCTGAACGACTTCTATCTGGAGCTCTCCACGAAGAACCCGGACAAGGCCGTCGGCTCCGACGAGATGTGGGAAGAAGCCACCGAAACCCTGCGTGAGGTCGCCGAGGCGTCTGGTCTGCAGCTGGTTCCCGACCCGGGCGGTGCGGCGTTCTACGGACCCAAGATCTCTGTTCAGGTCAAGGATGCGCTGGGCCGCAGCTGGCAGATGTCGACCATCCAGCTCGACTTCAACATGCCTGACCGCTTCGAGTTGGAGTACACCGCCTCCGATGGCACCCGACAGCGGCCGGTGCTGATCCACCGCGCGTTGTTCGGCTCGATCGAGCGGTTCTTCGGGGTGCTCACCGAGCACTACGCGGGAGCCTTCCCGGTATGGCTGGCACCGGTGCAGGTGGTCGGCATCCCAGTCGCCGAGGCGCACGCGGCGTATCTGGAAGACGTTGCCGCCGAGCTGAAATCCCAGGGTGTGCGGGTCGAGGTCGACACCAGTGACGACCGGATGGCCAAGAAGATCGTCAACCACACCAACCAGAAGGTGCCGTTCATGCTGCTCGCGGGGGACCGCGATGTCGAAGCGGGCGCGGTGTCGTTCCGGTTCGGGGACCGTACTCAGATCAACGGAGTGCCCAGGCATCAGGCGGTCGCCACGATCAAGAAGTGGATCGCTGACCGCGAGAATGCCACTCCCACAGCAGAACTGGTGAAGGTTGACGGTGGCTGACGAAGCGGACGCGATCATCGATCGGGGCATAGGGGAGCCGGACCGGCTGCAGCGCCTGTGGACCCCGCACCGGATGAGCTACATCCTGGACGTGCCCGCGCAGAAGAACTCATCCGAACCATCCCGACCGTTCACCGACATTCCCACCTTGCCCGACGAGGACGGCCTGGTGGTCGCCCGCGGTGAGCAGGTCTACGCGGTGCTCAACCTCTACCCGTACAACCCTGGCCACCTGATGGTGGTGCCCTACCGGCAGGTGTCGGAGCTGGAGGATCTCACCACGGCCGAGAGCGCCGAGCTGATGGCCTTCACCCAGAAGGCGATTCGCGTCATCAAGTCGGTGTCGAGCCCGGACGGGTTCAACGTGGGGCTCAACCTCGGGAAGTCCGCGGGCGGCTCACTGGCCGAGCACCTGCACATGCATGTGGTGCCGCGCTGGGCCGGCGACGCCAACTTCATCACGATCGTCGGTGAAACCAAAGTCATCCCGCAGCTGCTGCGCGATACCCGCAGGCTGCTCGCGCAGGCGTGGGCCGGTCAGCCGTGAGCGACTTTTACCTGATGACCCGCGCGGCCTACGCCAAGCTCAGTGGACCGGTGGCCAAGGGCGCGCTGAAGATCGGGCTGACCCCCGACATGGTCACCATCATCGGTACCGCGGGTTCAGTGCTGGCTGCACTGACCCTGTTCCCGATCGGCGTGCTGTGGTGGGGCGCGGTGGCCGTGTTCGTCTTCGTGCTCGCCGACATGCTCGACGGCGCGATGGCACGCGAACGAGGTGGCGGCACGCGGTTCGGCGCGGTCCTGGACGCCACCTGTGATCGGATCAGCGACGGTGCGATCTTCTGCGGGTTGCTGTGGTGGGTGATTTTCGGCCTGCACAGCTCGTCGCTGGCGGTGGCCACCATGATCTGCTTGGTGACCTCGCAGGTGATCTCCTACGTCAAAGCCCGCGCCGAGGCCAGCGGCCTCGAAGGGGGCGGCGGGCTCATCGAACGTCCCGAACGACTGATCATCGTGCTGGTCGGCGCCGGATTCTCCGATCTGCCCTTCTTCCCGATGCCCGTGTTTCTCCCCGTCGCCATGTGGGTACTGGCGGTGCTCAGCCTGGTGACGGTGGGTCAGCGGGTGCACTCGGTGCGCAGCAGCACCGGTGCGATGGACAAGATCGCGCCGGCGCGCCCGCAACAGCCCACCGGCGACGAGCCGACAGGCACCGAGCAGTGATCAGCAGACCGGGACAGCTGTGGACGCCGGGCCGCAGCTGGCTGCCGCGCGGCGAGGACATCAGCGACCTCGGCTACGCCGCTGGCTGGCGGGTGGTGCGGGCTTTGCCGGAGTTCGTGGCGCGCAACGCTTTCGATGCCGGCGCTTGGTACGCGGCGCAGGGCGGTGGACCCGATCAGCTGCGCAAGAACCTAGCCCGGGTGATCGGCACAACACCCGCCGAGGTGCCGGATTCGCTGGTTCGTGCTTCGCTGGCCTCGTACGCCCGATATTGGCGGGAGGCATTCCGGTTGCCCACGATGGACCACACGACGTTGGGGCCTCTGCTCGACAAGACCGCGTTCGGTAAGGAACACCTGGAGGCGGCGCTGGCCGCAGGCCGTGGGGCGATCCTGGCGCTGCCGCACAGTGGCAACTGGGACATGGCCGGGGTCTGGCTGGTCCAACTGAACGGCACCTTCACCACGGTCGCGGAACGGCTCAAGCCCGAATCGCTGTACCGACGGTTCCTCGACTACCGCGAAAGCCTGGGCTTCGAGGTGCTGCCGTTGACCGGCGGCGAGCGGCCCGCCTACGAGGTCTTGGTCGAACGCCTCCAGGCCAATCGGGTGGTCTGCCTGATGGCCGAGCGGGACCTGAGTCGCTCGGGGGTGCCCGTCGACCTGTTCGGGGAGCCCACCCGGATGCCCGCCGGCTCGGCCAAGCTCGCGTTGGATACCGGCGCGGCGCTGATACCGGTGCATTCCTGGTTCACCGATGACGGTTGGGTCGTCGACCTCTACCCGGAGCTCGATTGCTCCAGTGGCGATGTCGGCGTCATCACTCAGGCACTGGCCGACCGATTCGGCGCCAATATCGCTGAGCATCCCGAGGATTGGCACATGCTGCAGCCGCAGTGGCTGGCTGATCTGTCCGATGAGCGCCGGGCTCGGCTGGGGGATGACGCTCGGCGGGCAGGAGCGCAGCGACCGGGGGATGACGCTCGGCGGGCAGGAGCGCAGCGACCGGGGGATGACACAGCCTGATGCGGATCGGCATGGTCTGCCCGTACTCGTTCGACGTGCCCGGCGGGGTGCAGTCGCACATCTTGCAGCTTGCCGAGGTGCTGCGCGCCCGCGGTCACGAGGTGAGCGTGCTGGCGCCGTCGTCGCCGCATGTGGAGCTGCCCGACTACGTCGTCTCCGGCGGCAAGGCGGTGCCGATTCCCTACAACGGATCGGTGGCCCGGCTGCGGTTCGGCCCGGCCACCCATCGGCAGGTCAAAAAGTGGCTCGCGCAAGGCGATTTCGACGTGCTGCATCTGCATGAACCCAATGCGCCGAGTCTGTCGATGCTGGCGCTGCAGGCCGCCGAAGGCCCGATCGTCGCGACATTCCATACCTCGACCACAAAGTCGTTGACGCTGAGCGTGTTTCAGGGCATCCTGCGGCCATACCACGAGAAGATCATCGGCCGGATCGCGGTGTCGGATTTGGCTCGGCGCTGGCAAATGGAAGCACTGGGCTCCGATGCCGTCGAGATTCCGAACGGCGTCGACGTCGCGGCCCTCAAGTCGGCGCCGCGGCTGGAGGGCTATCCGCGGCCGGGCAAGACGGTGCTGTTCCTCGGGCGCTTTGACGAGCCGCGCAAAGGCATGGCGGTGTTGGTCGGTGCGCTGCCCACGCTGGTCGAGCGGTTCGACGACATCGAGATCCTGATTGTCGGGCGCGGCGACGAGGACGAGCTGCGGAAGGAGTGCGGCGAGCTGGCTTCTCATCTGCGCTTCCTCGGACAGGTCGACGACGCCGAGAAAGCGTCCGCGCTGCGCTCCGCGGATGTCTACTGCGCGCCGCACACCGGCGGCGAGAGCTTCGGCATCGTGCTGGTCGAGGCGATGGCCGCGGGAACCCCCGTGGTGGCCAGCGATCTCGACGCCTTCCGCCGAGTGCTCGTCGACGGCAAGGCGGGCCGGCTGGTTCCCGTCGACGACTCCGAGGCGCTTGCACAGGGGCTGATCGAGGTGCTCGACGATGAGGCTCTGCGCAAGCGCTACGTGGCGGCGGCCACTATCGAGGTGCGCCGCTACGACTGGCCGGTGGTAGCCGACCAGATCATGCGGGTGTACGAGACCGTGGCGGGTGCCGGGGTCAAGGTGCAGGTGGCCGGCTAGTGGGTCCGGGGTTGTACTGGTCGTTGACCGCGGTGCTGATCGTTGTGCTGGTCGTGAGCGCGCTACTGGCGCTGCAGACCGCCAACCGGCTGGACCGCCTGCACATCCGCTACGACCTGTCCTGGCAGGCGCTGGACGGGGCGCTGGGCCGGCGCGCGGTGGTCGCGCGGGCGGTGGCTGCCGACACCTACCGCGGACGCCCGGAGGGCCAGCGGCTGGCTGCGCTGGCCGCCGCAGCCGAACGCGCGCCTCGCTCCAGCCGGGAAGCTGCCGAGAACGAGCTGTCCGCGGCGCTGGCGGCGGTCGACCCCACGTCGATGCCGGTGGCGCTGGTCGCCGAGCTCGCCGACGCCGAAGCCCGGGTGCTGTTGGCCCGTCGGTTCCACAACGACGCCGTGCGCGACACACTTGCGCTGCGGGAACGCCGCCCGGTCCGGTGGCTGCGGCTGGGTGGCACCGCGGCGCTGCCCAGCTATTTCGAGATCGCCGAACGGGCCGCACCACCGGCAACCGAGGACCCTGACCGAGTGGATCGCCGCACGTCGGCACGAGTGGTACTGCTCGACGAACAGGGCGCGGTGCTGCTGTTTTGCGGGTCCGACCCGGCCGTGACGAGCGGCGTGGCGCCACGCTGGTGGTTCACCGTCGGCGGTCAGGCGTTGCCGGGGGAGCGGCTGGTCGATGCCGCCGTCCGCGAGATCGCCGAGGAGACCGGATTGCAGGTGGCACCGGCTGACATGGTCGGGCCGGTGTGGCGTCGCGATTCGCTGATCGACTTCAACGGCACCGTGGTTTCCAGCCAGGAGTTCTATTTCGTGCATCGCACGGCCCGGTTCGAACCGACCGCGGCTGGGCGCACCCAGTTGGAACTGCGGTACATTCACGGCCACCGATGGTGTGACTCCGCTGCGATTGCTGCGCTGGCCGAGGGTGGGCAGACGGTGTATCCATTGCAGCTCGGTGAGCTGCTCGAGGAAGCCAACCTGCTGGCCGACGGACGTGCCGGCCGGCCGGACACGGAGTTACACCCGATCCGCTGAACCGAACACGGCCCGATACGCGGGTCGCTTCGTTCCAGCCCACCGGTGGAGAAATTCAGTTTGGGGTCGCCCTTTACACTGGATCCGTATCAAACGAAGGGACTGACAGTGGATACCAACGGCTCGGGCAGCCCCGCGCAGACCGGTACCGCTCGGGTGAAGCGCGGCATGGCGGAGATGCTCAAGGGCGGCGTCATCATGGATGTCGTCACTCCCGAGCAGGCGCGCATCGCCGAGGGCGCCGGAGCAGTGGCCGTCATGGCGCTGGAACGCGTCCCGGCGGACATCCGCGCACAAGGCGGCGTGGCCCGGATGAGCGACCCGGACCTGATCGAGGGCATCATCTCGGCGGTCACCATCCCGGTGATGGCCAAGGCTCGCATCGGGCATTTCGTCGAGGCGCAGATCTTGCAGAGCCTCGGCGTGGACTACATCGACGAGTCCGAGGTGCTGACGCCGGCCGACTACACCCACCACATCGACAAGTGGCGCTTCACGGTTCCCTTCGTCTGCGGGGCCACCAACCTGGGTGAGGCCCTGCGCCGCATCACCGAGGGTGCGGCGATGATCCGCTCCAAGGGTGAGGCCGGCACGGGCGACGTCTCGAACGCGACCACGCACATGCGGTCCATCGGCGGGGAGATCCGTCGGCTGTCGTCGCTGTCGGAGGACGAGCTTTACGTCGCAGCCAAGGAATTGCAGGCCCCCTACGACCTGGTCGTCGAGGTGGCCCGGGCGGGCAAACTTCCGGTGACGATGTTCACCGCGGGCGGCATCGCCACCCCGGCTGACGCCGCGATGATGATGCAGCTCGGTGCCGAGGGTGTCTTCGTCGGCTCGGGGATCTTCAAGTCCGGCGACCCCGCCCTGCGGGCCGCCGCCATCGTCAAGGCCACCACCTTCTTCGACGATCCCGACGTATTGGCGCGGGTGTCTCGTGGTCTGGGTGAGCCGATGGTCGGAATCAACGTGGAGGAGATCGCGGAGCCGCACCGACTCGCACAGCGCGGCTGGTAAGTGGCGATCGAAGAGATCCTCGATCTGGAACAGCTCGAGGTCAATATTTACCGCGGTCAGGTTTTCAGCCCTGAATCCGGTTTCCTGCAGCGCACTTTCGGCGGCCATGTCGCCGGACAGTCACTGGTGTCGGCGGTGCGCACCGTCGACCCCACCTTCGAGGTGCACTCGCTGCACGGCTACTTCCTGCGTCCCGGCGACGCGACCGCTCCAGCGGTCTACATCGTTGAGCGGCTGCGCGATGGCGGATCGTTCGTCACCCGGCGGGTCAACGCCATCCAGCACGGCGAGACCATCTTCTCGATGTCGGCGTCGTTCCAGCGGGACCAGAGCGGCATCGAGCACCAGGACGAAATGCCCGCCGCGCCGCCGCCGGACGATTTGCCCGGGTTCATCTCCAAGGGCGGGGTCTTCGATGACGCTGGCTTCTCGCAGTTCGCCGAATGGGATGTCCGCATCGTCCCCCGCGACCAGGTGGTCCTGTTACCGGGCAAGGCTTCCCAGCAGCAGGTGTGGTTCAAACACCGCGACCCGCTGCCCGACGATTACGTGCTGCACATCTGCGCGCTGGCCTACATGAGCGACCTCACGCTGCTGGGTTCGGCACAGGTCAACCACCCTGAGGAACGCCAACACCTCAACGTCGCCTCGCTGGATCACGCCATGTGGTTCATGCGGCCGTTCCGCGCCGACGAGTGGCTGCTCTACGACCAGTCCTCGCCGTCGTCGTGCGGCGGCCGATCGCTCACCCAGGGCAAGATCTTCAATCAGTACGGGGAGATGGTCGCGGCCGTCATGCAGGAGGGCCTCACCCGGTACCGGCGCGGATACCCCGGCCCATGACGGTACCCACTGTCGCCGGCCCAGCGGAGCCGGTGCGCGTCGGCGTGCTGGCACTGCAGGGCGACACCCGCGAGCACCTGGCGGCCCTGCGCGAGGCTGGTGCCGAGGTGTGCACGGTGCGCCGCCGCAGTGAGCTCGACGCGGTCGACGCCCTGGTGATCCCCGGTGGCGAATCGACCACGATGAGCCACCTGCTGCGCGCCTTCGAGCTGCTGGACCCGCTGCGGCAACGCTTGGCCGACGGGATGCCGGCCTACGGTTCGTGTGCGGGAATGATCTTGCTGGCCACCGAGATTCTCGACGCCGGCGCGCCGGGCCGCGAGGCGGTGCCGCTGGGCGGCATTGATATGACGGTGCGGCGCAACGCATTCGGACGCCAGGTGGATTCCTTCGAAGGTGACATCGACTTCGACGGTTTGGATGGACCCGCGCACGCCGTCTTCATCCGCGCGCCGTGGGTGGAGCGGGTCGGTTCGCAGGTGCAGGTCCTGGCTCGCGCTGGTGACCACATTGTGGCGGTACGGCAGGGTCGCGTGCTGGCCACCGCGTTTCACCCCGAGATGACCGGTGATCGTCGGGTGCACAAGCTGTTCGTCGACATCGTCGCCGGCGCCAGGTAACTGCAGGCCAGACTGGCCGAACCCCTTACCGAATCAGTGCGCTCAACTGGCTGTTGCGGGCGTCGATCTCCTGCTGGGTGGCTGGCACCAACCGGTCGCCACCGGGGCCCGCGGTGCCCTGGGCGTAGGTAACGTGCGGGAGTTGCGCACGCTCGTATTGATCGAACGCCGCGGCGATGTCGTCCGGGTGATCGCGCAGCGCTTCGGCGAGCGACCAGGCGCCGGTCATGGCCAGACTGGTGCCGCGGCCGGACAGCGGAGACGCGCAGTACGCGGAGTCCCCGACCAGTACGACGCGCCCTTGGTGCCAGGTCGGCATGTGAATCTGGCTGACCGAGTCGAAGTAGAGTTCGGGGTCGCTGACCGCCGCGTCGAGTAGTTCGGGGATCTTCCACTCGTCGTGGCCCGCGAAGGCGTCGATCAGAAGCTGCTTCTGCGCGGCCAGGTCGTGGTAGTCGTAGTTGATCCACGGCGAGCGAAATATGAATACCGCCAACGCTTTATCGCGATACGCGGCGATACCGGCCATCCGCCCTGGGGTGTTGTACATCGGGTTGCGGCGGTCAGGTTGTGCGTAGCTCGGCAGATCGGCCAGCGCCACATAGAAGCCGAGGTGGTGGATGAATTGACTCTCCGGGCCGAAGACCAGACCGCGAGTCGCCGAGTGCATGCCGTCGGCACCGACGACGATGTCGTAGCGCTCTTGCCTGCCGGAGGTGAATCGCACAACCACGCCGTCGCCGTCGTCGTGAAGCGCGGCGACGGATTCGCCGAACGTCACGGGTGTGGCGGGGTCGAGGGCACCGCGCAGAACCAGGGCGAGATCCTCGCGGGGAATCTCGGTGTCGTCGGGGCAGTCGTTGACCTCCGAGTCGGGCATCTCGGCGAGCGTTTCACCGGAGGCGTCGATGAACTGGACTCGTTCACTCATGTCCACCCGGTGGGCGCGAATCGCGTCGAGGACTCCCATCTTGTCCGCGACCGCGAGCGCGTCGCCGCGGATGTCGATCGGCGATCCGTTGACGCGAAGATGGTTGGCCCGTTCGACGATGGCCACGTCGTGGCCGGCTGCTCCGAGAGTGATACCGGTGCTCAGACCGGCCATGCCTGCCCCAGAAACCAGAATGCGCATGTGAGATCGTCCCTTCCATTAAGATACGAACCGTCCCTTATGGACCATAGCCCGGCTATTTAGGAAACGCAATGTCTCTTAAAGAGGATGTGCCGCCGCAGCGCCGCCGCGGAGAGGTGCTGGAGAAAGCGCTGCTGGACGCGGCGTGGTTAGAGCTGACCGAGACCGGATACGACGACCTGACCATCGACGCGGTCGCAACGCGCGCGGGCACCAGCCGTGCCGTGTTGTATCGCCGGTGGCCCAACAAGAAGGACTTGGTGCTGGCAACCCTGCTGGACCACGTGAGATCGGATGCTGTCCCGATGCCGGACACCGGGTCGTTGCGCGGGGATGTCGTCGCGCTGCTCAAGGCTGCGAACGAACTTCGTTCGCGGATGGCCATATTGGTGTTCACCCGGCTCGGCGGGTTCTATCGCGACGCCGGCACCAACCTCGCCGAACTTGCTGCCGTCGTCGAGGGCGATCGGACCACCGTGCTCGACGAGATCATCGCGCAGGCCGTTGCGCGCGGCGAGGTCAAACCGGGCCAGATCAGCGAGCGAGTGGCACGGGTGCCGGTCGAGTTGTTCCGCTACGAGCTGATGGTGCGTCTGAAGCCGGTTCCCAACGACGTGCTGGAGGGGATCGTCGACGACGTGTTCCTCCCGCTGGTCAACCTGGGCGCCTCCCGGTCGCCGGGCGACTAACGATGGTGGCCTACACTTTCACCGGCCGGTACCGGTTATTCGGTTGACGAGTGCCACCAATTCTTCGACTGACGTTTAGATGACGTCAATCTGGGCCAACTCCGTCTGCCGGGACGCTCATCCATACTCGGTGTCTTGGATCGCGGCACAACGGTAGGAGGTCGTGGTGGCAGCATCACGCAACTGGTTGGGTCGTCGGGTGCGGCACATGCTGGAGGGTCAGCCCGCCAAATCCACGCTGGGCCTGTGGCGCCCGGCTTGGCAGAGTAATTCGCCTGTGGTGCGGCCGACCAGTTGGTGGCGCGCGCTCTAGCTTGCCCGATCGGTCTATGCGGTCGGGCGCCGTCTCTGGCTCTGGTGAAACTGGCGCTGGTCTTCGGTTCAGCTCAGAACGGGTAGCAGTAGCCGCGACGACGAGCGCACGGTGTTGATGCTGCTGGTTCCCACGCTGGCATGGCGGAAGTTCATGATCGCGGGAATGTCGGGGTCCTGGTCGTCGCTGGTGATCGTGACCTGGATGCGATGACCAGCTGCGAAATGATGGGCATTGGGCACCAATGGAATTCGATACTCCACGTCTTCACCGATGGGTACCGCGCCCGGGAGGCGGCACGGCAGTACCGGCGCGCCGGGCCGGCTGGCCGCTGCGTCCACCTCGCGCAGGCTGGCCCGCAGCCAGCCGGCGGTGACGGCCTCGGTGCTGCCGTCCGGGGCGACGTCGGTCAGCGTGACGATCCACGCGGTGTCGGCTGCGGTGGCGCTGGCCACCAGGCGCAGCTCGACGTCGCCGACGACGTCGATCGCCTCGGTCAGCGGCTCACCGGTCCACGTCAGTGACGACGGAGGATCGATCTCACTGGGCTTGGCCCGGCCTAATCCGGCGCCGAGCACCATGAATTCCCTTGCCCCATGAGCTCCTTCGTCGTCGTCGAGTCCGCCGTCGGCGCGCAGGGCGAGTTCACGATGGGTGCCGGCCGGTGGCCAGGAGTCGGCGGTGCGCCACTCGTCGGTGCCGGGCAGGACGTAGCGGATGGCCGGACCGTCGAGGATTCCGGTGTCGCGGCCCTTGAGCCAATGGTCGTACCACGCCAGCGCTTCGACGTGCAGGCTCTCCCATGGCCAGGTCAAGCCGTACTGGCCGAGCATGCCCATCTGGACCGCCGGACTGTTGGTCAGGCCGGCGAAGGTGGTGAAGGTCGACGGCAGGTGCAGCGGCACGTTCTGCCAGTCACAGCCCAAATAGACTGGAATATCGATATTTTCGAGCAGCGGCAGCAGGTTTCGCTCGTCCCACCAGGCGTCACGGGTGGGATGGCGCACCGCGGCATCGAGCCACAGGTCGTCCCAGGGATGCGGGTCGTGCGGCACCTTGAGCAGCCCGCGCATCATCGTCACCGCCGCCTCGCCGTTCATGGTGGCGAACTTGTGGTGCAGCGGCTTGGTGTTGAGCACCCAGCGCGCCAGGCCCAATGGCCGGCTGCGCCAGAACGAGTCGCTGCGGGCGGCAGTCAGCCCCAGCATGGACAGGAACGGCGTCACGAACGACGCGCTGGATAAGCCGTGGTGCACCGCGGCGTCGTACAGGTCGGCGGTGACCGCCACCGGGAAGATGGCCTTGAGATGGGGCGGGCGTTCGACGGCGGCCTCCAGCTGGGTCATCGCGAAATAGCTGATGCCGATCATCCCGACGTTGCCGTCGCACCACGGCTGGCCGGCCACCCACTCCACGAGGTCGTACATGTCGCGGCGTTCCTGGGCGTCGAAGAAGCCGAAGGTGCCGCCGGAGCCACCGGTGCCGCGCAGGTTGGCGATGACGTGCCCGTAGCCGCGCGGCACCCAGAAGTCGGTCGCGCCCGCTTCGATGAACCCGGCCGGGGCGCCGAGGTCCTGGATCTGCCGGGGGTAGGGCGACGCGGCGATCAGGGCGGGGAAGCGCGCGCCCTTCGCTGCTGGGCCGTCCGGGCGGTGCACGTCGGCGAGCAGCGTGACGCCGTCGCGCATGGGGACGGTGACGTTGATATCGGTGGTCGTGCCGTGGTCCGGCGTGCTGAGGTTTCGGTACTCCCGGCCGGTGGTCTGCGGCCCGTTCAGGAGTCGTTCGGTCGTCATGAGTTTCACGCTACGTTGAAACTAGTCTCAACGCAACGAGAAACTATTGCTAGGCTCGTCGTCGTGCCGAAGAACACGCCCCCAGGACCGCGCGATGAAAAGGGCGTCCTGTCTGCCCGGATCCTCGAGGCCGCCCGCGGTGAGTTCGCCCAGCATGGGTCAGCGGGCACCACGATCAGGGCAGTGGCCCGTGCCGCCGATGTCGACCCGGCCCTGGTGTATCACTACTTCAGCTCCAAGGACGGCCTGCTCGACGCGGCGACGAACCCGCCGCAGCGCTGGCTCGAAAGCGTGGCGAAAACCTGGACGACGCCGGTCGCGCAGCTCGGGGAGGCGCTCTTGCACCTGATGCTGCGCGCCTGGGCCGACGACGAGATCGGCCCGATTCTGCGGGCGGTGTTGCAGACCGCGGCTCATGAGGCCACCACCCGCGAGAAGCTGCGCAGAATCGTCGAGGGCCAGCTGATGGGGGCCTCGCAGCTGGGTATCGACACCGACGACCGCCGCAAGCGCAGCGGTCTGATCTCATCTCAGATCATGGGGCTGGCGATGATGCGCTACATCTGGAAGATCGAACCCGTCGCGTCGATGCGTGAGGACGAGATCGTCGCGGCCATCGCGCCGAACCTGCAGCGCTACATCGACGGCGATTTGGGCTAACGCCAAGCGTGGGGGATCTCGTTGAAGTTCGTCGGTAATTTCACCGACAACCCGCACGCTCGGCGTTCGGGCCGACGTCAGGTGAGCGTTGCCGCAATTCGCTCGGCCGCCCAGGACCGTGCCTGGGTGATCGGGTCGGTGGACCGCGAAATCTTGGAGCCCACCAGCGCGCCGTCGTACAGCAGTTGGATCTGCCTTGCCAGGCTCTCCGGGTCGCCCACTCCCGCATCGGCAAGCAGGCTCTCGAGGACCTCCAGCAGCCAGCGCCGGTGCGCGGCCACGGGTTCGAGTTCGACCCCGGGGAACTCGGTGGCCGCATTGGCATAAAGACAGCCTCGGAAGTCGCGCGCTGTCGCCGCCAAGGCGGCCAGGTCGAAGAACAGCAGGACTTTGTCCACTGCGTCAGGCTTCGCTGTGGCCGCGTGCAGCCAGCGGTTGCGATCAGCCTGATCCAAATCATTCAGGTAGGCCAGCACCAGGGCGTCTTTTGAGCCGTAGGTACTGTAAAGGCTCGCCTTTGCCACCCCCGCTTCACGCAGAATCTGATCAATGCCCACGGCCCGAATCCCTTGTGAAGCAAAGAGTTTCGCGGCGGTACGCAACAGCCGTTCGGCGGGCCGGGAGCCCGTCTCGGGCTGGGCCGCGGATGGCTGCGCGGTCGACGTCATAGAGGCAGAGTAGCCCATCAGGGGCAGTGGACAGACCGGTCTGTTCATGCAACCGTCGTGGAACCGAGCCGACGACGAAAGAGCTACCGTGTCCCTCTATCTCTACGAGATCGCCCCCGCCAGTGCCGACGCCAACCAGCTGCTCAAGGAGGTCGACGCGCTGATCCAGCGCCTCGGCGGCGATCTGATCGAAGCGCAGGTCACCGCGGCCCGTCGGATCTTCGCTGTGGCCGAGTTCAGCGCCGGGGAGGCGCCGAACCTGGATGCAGCCGCACTGGGTGGGGCTGAAGTCACCGGCCCACACCAGGTCCGGCTGGTGGGTGCCGCACTCGAGGACGTGAAGGCGGCCCGGCCCGCCGCGGGCTACCTGGTCGAGTGGGACCTTCCCGCCGAGCTCGACATGGATTCCTACCTCGCGCGCAAGAAGGCCAACGCGCCGCGCTACGCCGACGTGCCTGAGGTCAGCTTCTTGCGCACCTACGTCCGCGAGGACATGGACAAATGCCTGTGCTTCTACGACGCCCCGGACGAAGCCGCGGTGCGGCGTGCCCGCGATGCGGTGTCGACTCCGATCGACCGGCTGCACCGGCTCGACGAGGACCGGAGATGACCAGGGCGCTCACCGAAAACCGTGCCGCGACAGTGGCTGCGGCCGTCCGCACCGTCGCGGGGCGGGCAGCCGCGTTGGACGAGCCTGGCGTCGATGTGCGCACTGACCTCGCTGGTCTCGGTGCCGCCGGCCTGTTCGATGCCGCGTTGTCCGATACCGGTCTGCCCGAGATCGTCGGGCTCATCGACGACATCGCCACCGAGAGCCTCACGGTCGCGTTCAGCACCTGGGCGCACGTCATGGCGCTGACGTACCTGAGCCACGGTTCGCCACAACTGCGTGAGGGACACATCGAGGCGTTGCGTACCGGCTCCCGCATCGGGGTCACCGCCATGGCCGCCGGAATCAAACAGGTGGCCGGCCTTGGCGAGGTGCCTGTGGTCGCTCGCTGGCGCGGTGACGGCTTGACACTCAGTGGCCCAATCCGCTGGGCGTCCAACCTGTTCGACGATGCGGTGATCGTGTTGCCCGCCCGCGACGACACCGGCACGAGCCATGTGGTCGCGATCGATGCCGCCACACCTGGTGTCACCGTCGACCCGCCGCCCACACTGATGGCGCTGAATGCGACTGTGTCGAGTTCGTTGCGACTCGAGGAGGTGGCGGTGGGCCCGGACCAGATCATCAGCACTGATCTGGCGGGGTTCGTCGCCGCTATCCGGCCGGCATTCTTGTTGGCGCAGACGGCTTTCTGTGTCGGTGTCACCCGGGCGGCAGTCGCCGGCGCGAGCCACGCCGACGGTGTGCTGGCCGATCCGTTCGCCGACGACATCACCGCACTCGGCGAACGTGCCGCTGCGCTGCGCAACCGTCTCTACGAATTCGCCCGCGGCACCTCACCAGCGAGCATCGCGGACCTGATCCGGCTACGGCTCGAGGCCGCCGGCGCGGCGTTGGCCGCGACCCGGCTGGAATCCACCCTCGTCGGCGGAGCCGGCTACGTACGAGGCAACAGTGCCAACCGGCGGTTTAGGGAAGCGGCTTTCCTGCCCGTTCAATCACCTTCGGAAGGACAACTGCGGTGGGAACTGAGACGGTACGAATAAGCGCGGGCACCAAGCGGTTTGGGGCGACAACCGCGCTGCGCGATATCGACCTGACCATCGAAGGCGGGGAATTCCTGGCGGTGCTCGGGCGCAGCGGCAGCGGAAAGTCCACGCTGCTGCGGGTGCTTGCCGGACTGGACACCCTCTCGACCGGTGAGATCGCCTGGTCGGGCGCCGAGGGCCGCCCGCGAACCGGGGTCGTCTTTCAACAACCCCTGCTCATGCCGTGGCTTACGGTAACCGAAAACGTATGCTTTGCCCGACGATTCGGCGCTCACCGGCACGCGTTCGACGACAAGCACGTGGCCCAGCTGATGCAGCGATTCGGCATCGACTCACTCGCGGCACGGTATCCCGACCAGCTCTCCGGCGGGCAGGCCCAACGGGTGGCCATTCTGCGGGCTGTCGCTACCAACCCGGTATTGCTGCTGCTCGACGAACCGTTCAGCGCGCTAGACCCCGCCACCAAGAACGACCTGCAACGCTGGCTGGCCGATCTGGCTGCCGCCCTGACGATCACCGTTGTGCTCGTTACCCACGACGTCGACGAGGCGCTCGGGCTGGCCGACCGGGTGGTCTTACTGGGTTCGGACAGTGCACTGCATGGTCAGTGGCAGATCGTCGGCGCACCGACCGCCGACGACACAGTCGAGCTGCGCCGCGTGATCCTGGACCACTACCACCAGACCGCCGGATCCCTCCGGTGACGGGCCTGTCCCGGCGACGGCTGCTGGCGGGAGCAGCAGGGCTGGCCGCCACCGGTGGTCTGCTCGGTATCGCCGATCTGACTCGCAGTGCAACCACCAACGCCGCCAACGTCAGTGGGCAACTGCGGATCGGATATCTGCCGATCACCGACGCCGCACCACTGCTCATTGCCCACAGCGCGACGCTGTATCCGGCCGGTGTGGTGAGTTCGGCGAAGCCGACGCTGTTCCGCAGCTGGGCCGCGCTGGCCGAGGCGTTCATCAGCCGCCAGGTCGACGTCGTGCACCTGCTGATGCCGATGGCGGTGCAGCTGCGCTATGGCCTGGGTGGGGGAGTGCGGGTGCTGGGCTGGAACCACACCAACGGCTCGGCGCTGACCGTCGCCCCGCACATCCACGACCTGTCCGATCTGGCTGGCGCCCAGGTCGCGATCCCGTTCTGGTGGTCCATTCACAACATCGTTCTGCAGCAACTGCTGCGGGCAAACGGGTTACGACCGGTGGTGCGCCGCAGCGCATCTCGCTCCGAGCGCACCGTCGAGCTCGTCGTGATGAGCCCATCGGACATGGTGCCGGCGCTGGCCAACCGGTCGATCGCCGGATACGTCGTCGCCGACCCGTTCAACGCGATGGCCCAGATCAAGAAGATCGGCCGCATCCATACCTTCCTGGGTGACGTGTGGCGCGATCACGCCTGCTGCGTACTCATCACCCGCGACGATGTCATCGCCTCGCGGCCCGCCGCGATACAGGCCGTCACCGACGCCGTCGTGGCGGCGCAACTGAAGATCAACGCCGACCGCAAGGCCGCCGCGGCGGTGCTCTCCGGCCGCTATCTGCCCCAGCCGCTGCCGGCGGTGCAGACGGCGCTGACTTACCCCACGGCGCCGTACCCGTTCGCCCATCCGCAATGGCAGCCGCAACATATCGGGTTCCAGCCCTTTCCTTTTCCCAGCTTCACGAAGCGGTTGCTGGAGGCGATGGGTGACACCGTCGTCGACGGGGACCGGCGATTCCTTGATCGCCTCGATCCCGCCCATGTCCACCTCGACCTGGTGGACGACCAGTTCGTGCGCCACTCCCTGCACGCCCACGGCGGTCCATCCGCCTTCGGGCTGCCCACCGATCTCACCCGAATCGAAGAGGTGCAACCGCTATGACGACCACCCAGGCAGACCCGGCCGATTCGCTCGTCGGCAGCACGGTCCCCGTCACCAGTTCGCCCCGCGGGTGGGTGTGGCGCCGGGTCTGGCCGCCGGTGATCGCCGTCGCCGTTTCGGTCGGTCTGTGGTGGCTGGCCACCTCGGTGCTGTGCGACCCGACATCGCTGCTACGCCAGACGGCACCGCAGAAGGCGCTGCCCGCAGTCGGTGAACTGCTCAGTCGAGGGGTGCTGCTGTCGGACACCGGATACAGCTTGTACCGGCTGCTGGTGGGTTTGCTCGTCGCCGCGGTTATCGGCGTCCCGGCCGGGCTGCTGATCGGGCTGAACACGACGGTCGAACGTGCCGCCACCCCGTTGGTGCAATTCCTGCGGATGATCTCCCCGCTGTCGTGGACACCGATCGCGTTAGCGGTCTTCGGGATCGGCAACCAGCCGGTGATCTTTCTGATCGCGGCCGCCGCGGTGTGGCCGATCCTGCTGAACACCGTCGCGGGTGTGCGCGCCATCGAACCCGGCTTCCTGCACGTCGCGCGCTCCTTTCACGCCACCCGTACCGAACTGCTGACCGCTGTGGTGTTGCCGGCCATTCGCGGCCACGTTCAGACGGGTCTGCGCCTCGCACTCGGCATCGCCTGGGTCGTCCTGGTTCCCGCGGAAATGCTGGGGGTTCGATCGGGGTTGGGCTACCAGATCCTCAACGCCCGCGATCAACTCGCTTACGACCAGGTGGTCGCTGTCGTTCTGGTGATCGGCCTCGTCGGCTACCTGCTGGACCTCATCGCCCGGCTCGCGCTGGGCGGCCGGCTGGGCCGCAGCCTGGACGGATAGCTCGGCGACGGTCACTGACCAGTAGACTCGTCGGGTTATGGCAGGACGGAAAGTACGGAGAAGAACCCGATGAGCGGCCATTCCAAATGGGCTACCACCAAACACCAGAAGGCCGTCAAGGATGCGCGCCGCGGCAAGGAGTTCGCCCGGCTGATCAAGAACATCGAGGTCGCGGCCCGTACCGGTGGTGGTGATCCGGGCGGTAACCCCACCTTGTACGACGCCATCCAGAAAGCCAAGAAGACCTCGGTCCCCAACGACAATATCGAGCGGGCCCGCAAGCGTGGTGCCGGTGAAGAAGCCGGCGGCGCCGACTGGCAGACGATCATGTACGAGGGCTACGGACCCAATGGTGTCGCGGTCCTCATCGAGTGCCTGACCGATAACCGCAATCGCGCCGCCGGTGAGGTCCGGGTCGCGATGACCCGCAATGGCGGCAACATGGCCGACCCCGGGTCGGTGTCCTACCTGTTCTCCCGCAAGGGCGTGGTGACGCTGCAGAAGAACGGTCTGTCCGAAGACGACGTGCTGCTGGCGGTCCTGGAGGCCGGCGCCGAAGAGGTCAACGATCTCGGTGAGAGCTTCGAGGTCATCTCCGAGCCGACTGATCTGGTCGCGGTGCGCACTGCGCTGCAGGACGCCGGAATCGACTACGACTCCGCCGACGCCGGTTTCCAGGCCTCGGTGACGGTGCCGCTGGACGCCGACGGCGCCCGCAAGATCATGAAGCTCGTCGACGCGCTGGAGGACAGCGACGACGTGCAGGACGTGTACACCAACGCCGACATCTCCGATGAGGTCCTGGCCGAGATCGACGAGTGAGCTAGGGCATGGCGGAGGTGACCGACCCCGACGGTGTCGGCTGGTCGGTGCGTCGCTGGTGGTGGAAGACGATCCCCTGGGAGACCGGGTTCGCCACCATCGACGCGCTGATCTTCTTGGTTGTGCTGCCGTTCATGCTGCTGTGGCCGTTTTGGTTGGCGTCCAAGTGGCTTGGCGCGTCGTGGACCATCAACGTCAGGCGCGACGGAACCAAGGTGGGCAGCGAGCGGGTGCGCGGGTGGAAGCAGTCCGGTCAACGCGTCGAGGAACTCGCCCGCGCAGCGCAGGAAGGCACGCTGACGCAGTTCAACACCGAGGCCTGATCAGTTGCATGCCACCGGTTTGACCGGTGTCACCGTCGAGCACTGTGGCCCATGGTCTGACGATAGCCACTGCTCAGCGATCCGCGTGGCGTGTCATCACCGATCCGGGCAGCCCGGCCCGCTACTGTTATCGAACAGCTGTTCGTAGTGGGAAAGGGCGATCCGTGCGCGTGATGGGAGTCGACCCGGGGTTGACGCGATGCGGTCTCTCGGTGATCGAGAGTCGGGGCGGCCGCCAGGTCACCGCGCTGGATGTCGATGTGGTGCGCACCCCGGCCGACGAGGCGCTCCAGTGGCGCCTGATGACCATCAGCGACACCGTCGACCATTGGATGGACACCCACCTGCCCGACGTGATCGCGATCGAGCGGGTCTTCGCCAACCAGAACGCGAACACCGCGATGGGCACCGCCCAGGCCGCCGGGGTCATCGCGCTGGCCGCCGCCCGCCGCGATATCGACGTGCATTTCCACACCCCCAGCGAGGTGAAGGCCGCTGTCACCGGCAACGGCCGGGCGGACAAGGCACAGGTCACCGCGATGGTCACCCGGATCCTGCAGTTGCAGCAGAAGCCGACGCCCGCGGACGCCGCCGACGCGCTGGCCCTGGCGATCTGCCACTGCTGGCGCGCCCCGATGATCGCCCGCATGGCGCAGGCAGAGGCGATGGCCGCCGAACAGAAACGTGCCTACCAGGCCCGGCTGAAGGCCGCGAAAAAGCCGATGTCACGGAGCGCAAAATGATCGCCTCGGTGCGCGGGGAAGTCCTCGACATCGCCCTCGATCACGTCGTCATCGAGGCCGCCGGCGTCGGCTACAAGGTGATGGTCACCCCTGCCACGCTGGCGACGCTGCGGCGCGGCACCGAGGCCCGGCTGATCACAGCGATGATCGTGCGCGAGGACTCCCAGACGCTTTACGGCTTCGCCGACTCCGATGCGCGCGACCTGTTCTTGACGCTGCTCGGGGTGTCCGGGGTCGGGCCGAAGATCGCGCTGGCGACGCTGGCCGTTTACGACGCGACCGCGCTGCGCCAGGCACTGGCCGACGGTGACGTGACCGCCTTGACGCGGGTACCCGGCATCGGCAAACGTGGTGCCGAACGGATGGTGCTGGAATTGCGGGACAAGATCGGCGCGGTCTCCGGCGGTGCGGGTCTGGCCGCGGCCACCGGTCATGCGGTGCGGGCGCCAGTGGTCGAAGCCCTTGTCGGACTTGGTTTTGCGGCCAAACAGGCCGAGGAGGCATGCGACAAGGTGCTCGCCGGTGACCCGGATGCGACCACCCAGAGTGCGCTGCGCGCGGCGCTGTCACTGCTGGGGAAGACCAAGTGAGCCGGTTCGACGCCGACGACGAGGACGCGGAACTAGAGCGGGACGTCTCGCCGGCGCTGACCGTCGGCGAAGGCGATATCGATGCCAGCCTGCGACCGCGCTCGCTGCGCGAATTCATCGGCCAGCCACGAGTGCGCGAACAGCTGCAGCTGGTCCTGGAGGGCGCCAAGAATCGCGGCGGCACACCGGATCACATCCTGCTGTCCGGTCCACCGGGACTGGGCAAGACGTCGCTGGCGATGATCATCGCCGCTGAACTGGGCACCTCGCTGCGCGTCACCTCCGGACCTGCCCTGGAACGGGCCGGCGATCTGGCTGCGATGCTGTCGAACCTCGTCGAGCACGATGTGCTGTTCATCGACGAGATCCACCGCATCGCCCGGCCCGCCGAGGAGATGCTGTACCTGGCCATGGAGGACTTCCGCGTCGACGTCGTCGTCGGCAAAGGCCCTGGGGCGACGTCGATTCCGCTCGAAGTCGCCCCCTTCACGCTGGTGGGTGCCACCACCCGGTCGGGCGCACTGACCGGGCCGCTGCGCGACCGCTTCGGGTTCACCGCACACATGGACTTCTACGAGCCCGCCGAGTTGGAGCGAGTGCTGGCCCGCTCGGGGGGCATCCTCGGCATTGAAGTGGGAGCCGAGGCCGGTGCCGAGATCGCGCGCCGATCGCGGGGCACGCCGCGTATCGCCAACCGGCTGTTGCGGCGCGTGCGCGACTACGCCGAGGTGCGTGCCGACGGGGTCATCACCCGCGATATCGCCAAGGCGGCGCTGGCTGTTTACGACGTCGACGAACTCGGCCTGGACCGGCTCGACCGCGCAGTGCTCACTGCGTTGACCAAGAGTTTCGGCGGCGGCCCGGTCGGGGTGTCCACCCTGGCCGTCGCGGTGGGGGAGGAAGCCACCACAGTCGAGGAGGTGTGCGAGCCATTCCTGGTCCGCGCGGGCATGATCGCGCGGACTCCCCGCGGCCGGGTGGCGACGCCGCTAGCCTGGACCCACCTCGGCATGGTGCCACCGCCGCGGGCCAGCGGACTCGGTCAGTCCGGCCTTTTCGAATAATGGGAGCCCCAATGGTCACTGCCGCACTGGTTTTCGCCGGCCTCGCCGCGCTGCTGCATATCTACATCTTCACCATGGAATCACTGACCTGGACGACGCCGCGGACCCGCGCGGTGTTCGGCACCAGCGCCGAGGAAGCCGAGACCACCAAACTGATGGCCCTCAACCAGGGCTTCTACAACCTGTTCCTGGCGATCGTGAGCGTCGTCGGTATTGTCGCAATCATTCTGGGGCACAACGGTATCGGTGCGGCACTGGTGTTCGCCGGCGTCGGATCGATGCTCGCCGCGGCGGTCGTGCTGCTGGCGTCCGCGCCGGACAAGGCGCGCGCCGCCATCACTCAGGGAGCGTTCCCGCTGGTGGCCGTCGTGCTGCTGGCGATCGCCATCATCTGATCTCCAGGATTCGCTTGGGGTGCATGCCGTCGACCATGCCCATGAACGGCGGATGGATGCTGTAGCCGAGCATGCGGCGAATGTCCTCCGACACGGTCCGCACCGTGGCGGGAGGCGTCGACAGCGTGAAGGCCTCTTGGGGGCGCAACCAGGGCTCACAGTATTGCGCGGTGACGCCGAGCCGACTCTGGTCAGCGGTATGGTTGGCGCCGCCGCCGTGCCACAGCGTGCCGACGAAGAACACCACCGACCCGGCCGGCATCACGACACTGACATGCTCATCGGTGTCGGTGGGCTTACGGTCGTCGCCCCAGTGGTGGCTGCCCGGGATGACCACAGTGGCGCCGTTGTCCGCAGTGAAGTCGGTGATCGCCCAGATGGTGGCCGCGCTCAACGACGGACGCGGGCGCGGCACCGGATACATGCCGTCATCGAAATGCAGGAACTGCGCGGTTTCCTCAGGTCCGATCCTGATGGCCTGCAGCTGAGACAGTAGATAGTTGGGCATCAACAGCCGATCCAGCAGTGCCAGCACCCGCGGATGCTGGACCAGGGTGTCGCAGATGCGGGTCTTGGTCAGCAGGCTGTAGGCCCGCTGAGTATGCAGGCCCTCGAAGACATTTCGGCCGACCGGCCCCAGCAGCGGGTCCACCGTCGCGGCGATGTCCTGGCACGCCTGGGGCGAGAGCAGGCCTTCGATGACGAGGTATCCGTCGCGCTCGAGCGTCGCCAGGTCGGACTCGATGCAGTTGGGTACGCCCGACGCGGATGTAGTGGCGGTCGATCGGTATGTCCCGGCGATGTCGGCATAGAGATCCTCGACCTTCTCAACACGAACATCGTTGCGGGATATGTAGTGGGACATCGATTTAACCTTTCGCGGTTGGATCAAGGCCGACCGCCCCGGCGACGAACGACCACAGCTGGTCGATCACGTCGGGCGCGGGTGGACGGGGATCGCGGGTCAAGCACACCGCGACGACCGCGTTGGTGCCGCCGATCGTGGCGGCGGCCAGGTATTCGGGGTCACGGTCGGCAGGGATCTCGCCATCGCGTTGCCCTTGGGCCATGTTGCGCGCGCCGATCTTGCTCATCTCCTGCTGCCAGCGACTGCGTGCGGTGGCCAGCTCGCCGTCGCCGAGCCCGGCCAGTATCGCGGCAGCCACCGGTTCCCCGTAGAGGAAGTGCACCCAGTCGGCAATGCGTTGCCGTTCCCGTTCGGCCCAGGTCGGTGCGTCATAGCTGCGAAGGGCGATCGAGTCGGAGAAGCGTTGGTAGAACGCGTCGACGACGGCCACGAGCAGGCCGGTGCGGGTGCCGAAGTAGCGGTAGGGCAATCCGGCGCTGACTCCTGCCCGGCGCGCGACCCCGGCGACCTCGAAGGGCGCGGGGCCGGCCAACTCCGCCGTCGCGGCTTCGATCAGCCGTTCCCGAGCCTGGATGCCTCGCATCGTCATCGCTGTCGCCACAGGTGCGATCTTAAGTTGAGTTCAACTCATTTCCAAGAGCTGATCGTGAAGTCCCGCCAGGGTCGCGACGTCAGCTGTGGTTGCCCATAGCAGTGCGGTAGCGAACCTGGTTGCCGCCCGCTCGTTTGGCCTCGTACATCGCGGCATCGGCGGTGTCCGCCAACTTCGCGATCGTCGTGGCGACCGGCCGCTCGTCGATGTCGGTCAGGTCCAGCGTCGCCATACCAACGCTGGCGGTCACGCCACCCGGCGCGGCCGCGACGGCCGCACGCAGGCGCTCGGCACTGGCGGTAGGGTCGCCCGGCTCGGTCAGTTCGGCGATCAGGAACTCCTCGCCGCCGAGGCGGGCCACGACCGAGTTCATCGCGCTGGCCCGCCGCAGATTGTCGGCGACCGCGATCAGAACGGCGTCGCCAAAGCCGTGGCCGTGACGATCGTTGATCTGCTTGAACCCGTCCAGGTCGATCATGATCACGGCCAGCCATCGTGACTCTGATCGATCCGCCGCGGCGACCAGCCGCGCGGCCAACTGGTAGTAACCGCGCCGGTTACGCAGACCGGTCAGCGGATCGGTATGCGACATCAGCGCATCGAGGGTCAACAAGTGCAGCAGCACCTGACCGGCGAACGGAACCGCCAGCACCGCGATCGCCACGCCCACCACGTGGCCGGCCGCCAGCGCGATATCGCCGTCATCGGCCACCCGTGCGGCGGCGATCGCGGTGGCCAGGGCCGCGTTGGCCAGCGTCGCCGCCAGCAGCCGGCTGGAGTGGAACAAGGCCACGTACCCGGCCAGCGGTGCGAAGGTGGTGCACGCCAGCAGACCGGTGACCGGGCTCCCGGCGATCAGGCAGGCGAGGGTCACGCACGCATTGCCGCCGAGGGCGAACAGCGTCGATTGGCGTTGGCTCGGCCAGCCGGCCACCCAGATGCAGGCCCCGCCGACACACACCACCGAGATCATGATGGCCGCGGACCGGTGCAGCTCACCTTGGGGGCCCGACGGGCTGAACAGCATCACGATCGGCACCAAGCCGAGTATCGCGGCGATCGATGCGATCATGACGCGGGTGAAGCGCTGCAGTTGGCGCGACACAAGGTATTCGGACAGCCAGTTGTACTGATCGGGCTGACGCCACCACTGCCGGATCGACGCCGCCATGCCCACGTCTTTGCGCATAAGCTCCCGAACCGCCCGCAGCCCGCCCCCAAGGGCTGGAAGTCTGCGCGAAATCTTACTGCGAAGACCTCCAACCTGCCTGGGGAAGGACTGGGGGTTCGGCCTACAGCAGGCCGAGGAGCTGTAGATCGGTCACGTACTTGACGATGACCTCCGGTGTGACGTGCGGAATATCTTTGTCCGGACCGATTTTCGCGTCTTGAACCGCAGTGCGGAACCGCTCGGTCGGCGCGATCGATCCGCGGACGGGCCGCTCCGGATGCTGGTAGTTATGCAGCAACGGTAGGAGCGAGTACTGGCGCTGGCGGTCCGGCAGTGCCCGCATCGAGGTTTCGAACCGCTGCAACCACGCGCCGTACTCGTTGATCCGCTGGATCGGGTAGCCGGCCTCGACCAGCCAGTCGACGAACTCGTCGAGCCCGATGCCGTCGTCGTAGGGGTTCATCACGTGATACGTCTCGAATCCTTCGGTGACCTGAGCACCCAGCGTGGAGATCGCCTCGGCGATGAATTCCACCGGCAGGCCGTCATAGTGGGCACGCTGGCGGTTGCCATCGGCGTCGAGCTCGTAGAACGAGGCCGGCGCGACCCCGGTCGCCACCAGGCTCAGCATCATCCGGGTGAACATATCGGGCAGGTTGAGCTGGCCGCCGTAGGTAGTGTCGGCCAGGATCATGTCGCAGCGGAACACCGAGACCGGAAGGCCGCACAGGTCGTTGGCCTCGCGCAGCAGAACTTCGCCGGCCCACTTGCTGTTGCCGTAACCATTGGCGTAGGAGTCGTCCACCGCCCGGGTCGGGCTGATTGAGCGGATATCGCCGTCCTCGACGAACTGCCCCGGCGTGATACCGGCACCGACGCCGATCGTCGAGACATACACGAACGGCTTCACCTTGCTGGTCAGCGCGATCCGGATCAGTTCCGCGGTACCAACAGCGTTGGGGCCGAACAATTCCCGGTACGGAAGCACGTGGTTGACCAGGGCGGCGGGATCGACGATCAGATCGACGGTGTCGGCCAGCCGCTGCCAGGTCTGGGCGTCGAGCCCGAGGTTCTCCTCGCCCTTGTCACCGGCGATGACCTGGAGATGCCCTTCGGCCAGTTCGCGATAATGCGCCAGCAGCTCGGGATCGCCGCTGTCGAACGTCGCATCCAGTCGGCGGCGGGCATCCTCGTTGGTGCGGGCGCG
Organism: Mycolicibacterium helvum; assembly: GCF_010731895.1. Taxonomy (NCBI): domain Bacteria; kingdom Bacillati; phylum Actinomycetota; class Actinomycetes; order Mycobacteriales; family Mycobacteriaceae; genus Mycobacterium; species Mycolicibacterium helvum. Next base: position 4,961,348 of record NZ_AP022596.1, read on the forward strand.
CACCAGGGCGATCACCGTGCCGTCGACCAGGCTCATTCGCTCCAGCCATTCCAGGGCGAGGTAGCGACCCAGGAATCCGGTTGCGCCGGTGAGTAGTACGGTGCGGATCTCGCTGCTCGCCGGGGGGAGTTGCGGCGCGGCGGCCAGTGTCGCGGTATCGATGAAGCGGTCCAGTGTCAGATCACTGGCGTGCGCCTCGGTGGCGCCGGCACCGTGAACGGAGGCGAAGGTCGGCCGCTTGCTGCCCGAACTCCGCTCGGCCTCGATGTAGCCGGCGATGGCCTGTAGGTCGTTGGCCGGGCTGACGATGACGCCCACCGGCACCTCGATCGCGAAGATCTCGTTGAGCAGGTTGGCGAAGGTCAGCGCCGAGAGCGAATCTCCACCCAGGTCGGTGAAGTGCGCGTCGGGTTGCAGGTCTGCGGCCCCGGCGCCCAACAGTGCGCCGGCGGCGCGGGTGATGGTCACCAGCACCGGAGCGTCGGCGCCGCTCTGCCGAAGTGCACGCAGCTCGTCGGCCTGGCCTTCGGCCAGATCGGTGTAGAGCTGTTCCAGCGCAGAGCCGTAGCGTTCTTTCAGGCGGGGCCACGCCAGCTTGCGGATACCGGTCAGCAGGCCGTTCTCGACGGTGAAAGGCGTTGTCTCGATGAGGAAATCGCGTGGGATCTCGTAGGACTGCAACCCGGTGGTGCGGGCCACGTCCTGCAGTGATTCGCCGATCAGGGCCTTGAGCTCCGCCGCGTCGTGTCCGGCCGCTGCTTCAGTGGTGGGCACCACGACGGCCAGCAGGTAGGGCCGGGCGCTGTTGCCGTACAGGTAGATCTGCTGCACCAGCGGGCTGCCCAGGAATGCGGCTTCCAGCTTCGACACCGTGACGAACTCGCCCTGGGAGAGCTTGAGGACGTTGTTGCGCCGGTCGACGTACTGCAGGTGGTCGGGGGCGGGCTCGGCGACGATATCGCCGGTGCGATAGAAGCCGTCCTCATCGAACATCGTGGCGGTCACTTCGGGTCGCTTGTAGTAACCGGGGAACAGCTGCGTCGTCTTGACCAGCAACTCGCCGCGCGGATGCGGCAGGTCGGTGCCGAAGTAGCCGAGTTCGGGAACGTCCACCAGCTTGTAGTCGGTGACCGGGGGACGGCGCACGACGCCGTCGACGAACACCGCACCGGCCTCGGTGGAGCCGTACCCCTCGATCAGGTGCATGTCCGCGAAATTCTCGACCCAGGCTTTGAGTTCGGGCGCGATCGGTGCAGAGCCAGTCATCACCGATACGAACCGGCCGCCCAACAGGCTGGTGCGCTTGTCGGCCAACACCTCTGCCTCATCAGACGGCTGCCGGTCGATCGCGCTTTGCACTTCTTGGTGGATCATGTCCCACACCCGCGGAACCAGGTTCAGTTGGGTGGGGCGGGCCAGTGCCAGGTCTTCCAGGAACGTCGATAGATCCGGACGGGCGGCGAAATAGACTGTGCCGCCAGCGCTCAGCGTTCCGTAGAGCGCGCCGCGGCCCATCACATGACTCATCGGCATGAAGCTCAGCACGATCGCGGGGTAGGCGCCCTGCTTGTCGTCCCAGTGCGCAGCCGCGGCCGTCCACATGTCGGCGACCTTCTGGGCTGGGTACATAGCGCCCTTCGGGGCACCGGTGCTGCCGGAGGTGTAGATCAGCAGGGCCAGCGGATCGGCCTCGGAGGTGGCCGCAGGCCCAATGGAACGGCTGGCGCCATAAGCGATTTCGTCAGCAAGGGTGGTCACCGTGACCTGCGTGCCGGCCAGACGGTCGCGGGCGGCGGCCAGCGACTCGCGCTGATCGTCGACCTCGGGGTGGAAGTCGAAAACCACCAACAGCTTCGGTGCCGGTCCGGCGAGCACGAGATCGACGGCGTCGTCGAGGTTGTCGATGCTCGATGCGATCACCGTCGGTTCTGTCTCGGCAACGATCGGTTGCAGTTGGGTCGCACCGGCGCTGGTCTGCAGCGGCACAGACACCGCACCCAGTTGGGCCAGCGCGAGATCGATGGTGGTGTAGTCGACGCTGGTGAACCCCAGGATGGCCACCCGGTCGCCGGTGTTGACGGCGCGGCCGGACCAGGCGCCCGCGACCGCCAGTACGCGGTCCCACAGCTCGCGGTAGGTGATGGTGTCGAACTGAGCCATCAATTCGGCAGTGGTGCGATGGGTTTGCGGGTCCTCGACGAACCGGACTGCGCGCTGACCGACCGCGGGGCGGTCGGCGTATCCGTCGAAGACGATCTTGATGACCTGGGGCAGGCTCAGGCCCGATTGTGCGGCGGCCGCTGTGACGGCCGGGTCAGGCGCGGCGGCCGCGAACTGCGGATCAGTGGCGTAGAGATCGGTGACGCGCTGCTCGAACCGGGCTTCGCGAGTATCAGTCGGCATGACGAAACTCCATAAAAAGCTAGAGAAACAAGAAGGAATGTGGGGGCGCTCCGTTGCGCCCAACACAAACTACGTTAGCAAAGCTAACGGTATTCCCCGTGACGGTCGCATGTGACTGTGAACTTGCTGTCCGTTGCCTGGAGCCGGGTCGGTTAGAGGCTCGAGAGACAGGGGTACTCGTGCGTCATCACGGGGGATATCCCCTGGAACCAAGGAGGCGTCATGAAAGACGTAGACACCCGCATCGATGCTGGTGCGAGCCGGATGGAGATCGCGCGCAGCCGCGGCGCGGCAAGCGGTTTCCTGCTCATCCTGCTGGGCGCGTGGGGCGCGCTGATTCCGTTCGTGGGGCCGTACTTCAACTTCGCCTACGATCCCACTGTCACGTGGGCGTGGACCTCCGCTCGCGGCTGGCTGGAGGTTCTGCCCGGTGTGGTGACCGTGCTGGGCGGCGTGCTGTTGCTGATGTCACGTAATCGGGCGACCGCCGTGTTCGGCAGCTGGCTCGCGGTCGTCGCGGGCGTGTGGTTCGTGGTGGGACGGCTCTTCGCCAGCCCATTGCAGCTGGGCGACTTGGGCTCGCCGGTGTCCAACACCACGGCCGGGCGGCTGGCGATCGAGCTGGGCTTCTTCAGCGGGCTGGGAGCCCTGATCATCTTCTTCGGCGGGATGGCCCTGGGCCGGGTGTCGGTGCGCAGCCTGCGTGACGTGCGCTACACACAGCGACCGGTCGTCGCCGAACCCGTTGCCGACGAGCACGATACGGCCGCCACAACGGTCATCAAGGCACCGCGCCGCCATCGTGGTCCGGAGTCGGTCGAAGTCGACGAGGAGCACCGGCATCGCGGCTGGCGAGGAATGTTCGGCGGCTCGCGCCGCACACCCGTCACGCACTGACCGCGCGGGCGTGCGTCAGCCGGTATAAGCCATCACGTGCTTGATGCGGGTGTAGTCCTCGAAGCCGTACATCGAGAGATCCTTGCCGTGCCCTGAGGACTTGTAGCCGCCGTGCGGCATTTCGGCGACCAACGGGATGTGGGTGTTGATCCACACGCAGCCGAAGTCCAGCGCATTGGACACCCGGATCGCGCGGGAGATGTCCCTGGTCCACACCGAGGACGCCAGCCCGTACTCGGTGCCGTTGGCCAAGCGAAGAGCCTCGTCCTCGTCGGCGAACGACTGCACAGTGATCACCGGTCCGAAGATCTCCTCCTGGACCTGCCGGTCGTCCTGCAGCAGCCCGCCGATCACCGTCGGTTCGATGTAGAAACCCTTGTCGCCCTGACGGTTTCCGCCGGCCGCAACCGTGGCGTGCGACGGCACGTCGGACAGGAAGCCGAGCACCCGGTCGAGCTGGTTGAGGTTGTTGACTGGGGGCACCCAGGCGTCCTCATCGTCGGCCGCCCGGCCGAAGGTGGTGGCCGCGCCCTTGGCCTGTTCGGCCAGCGCTGCGATCAGCTCCTCGGCGATGCCGGCGTGCGCCAGTACCCGGGTGGCCGCGGTGCAGTCCTGACCGGCGTTGAAGTAACCGGCGGTCGCGATTCCCTCTGCGGCAGTGGCGATGTCGGCATCGTCGAACACGATCACCGGCGCCTTACCGCCCAACTCGAGGTGGGTGCGCTTGAGATGGCCACCCGCACTGACCGCCACCGCGCGGCCGGCGGCAACCGACCCGGTGATCGACACCATCTGCGGGGTCGGATGCGCGACGACGGCTGCGCCGGTCACCCGGTCGCCGCACACGACGTTGAGCACGCCGGGCCCGAAGTGCTTGGCGGCGATCTCGGCCAGCATCACGGTGGTTACCGGCGTGGTGTCGCTGGGCTTGAGTACGACGGTGTTGCCCGCGGCGATGGCAGGACAGAACTTCCAGATCGCCATCATCATCGGATAGTTCCAGGGTGCCACCTGACCGATCACCCCGACCGGTTCGCGACGGATCCACGACGTGTGATCGGCCATGTATTCACCGGCCGACTTGCCTTCCAAAATCCTTGCGGCACCTGCGAAGAACCGGATCTGGTCGACCATCGGCGGGATCTCCTCGGCCGCCGTCACATGGTTGGGCTTGCCGGTGTTCCGGCCTTCGGCCGCGACCAGGCTTTCCGCATGCCTTTCAATGTCGTCAGCGAAACTCAGCAACGCCTTCTGCCGATGCGACGGCGTGGTCCGTTTCCAGTCGGCGAACGCCGCAGCTGCCGCAGCGTAAGCGCTGTCGATGTCCTGCTCGTTGGAAATCGGTGCAGTGCCGTACTTTTCACCCGTCGACGGGTCGACGATCGGCATGGTGCCCCCGCTGATGGAGTCGACCAGTTCGCCGTTGATGAAGTTCTTGACGGTTGTCATCGCGGCTTCCTAGATGTCGGCGAGGATGCCGGCCAGCACGTCGAGACCTTCGGTCAACAGTTCATCGCTGATGGTCAGCGGTGGTAGGAAACGCAGGATGTTGCCGAATGTTCCGCAGGTGAGCACCAGCACACCCTGGGAATGTGCCTTGGCGGCAAGGTTTTTGGCGAGGTCGGGGTCTGGCTCGGCGCTACCTGACTTCACCAGCTCGACGGCGATCATCGCACCGCGACCGCGGACGTCGCCGATGCGGTCGTCGTCGGCCTGCAGGCGGCCAAGCTTGTCCTTCATCACCTTTTCGATGTGCTTGGCCCGGTCGAGCAGCCCGTCGAGCTCGATGGTCTCGATGGTGGCCAGCGCCGCCGCGCATGCCACCGGGTTGCCGCCGTAGGTGCCGCCCAGCCCGGAGACGTGCGGGGCGTCCATGATCTCGGCGCGCCCGGTCACAGCGGCCAGCGGCAGACCGTCGGCGATGCCCTTGGCGGTGACGATCAGGTCGGGGTCGATGCCCTCGTCCTCACAGGCGAACATCGCACCGGTACGGGCGAATCCGGACTGCACCTCGTCGGCGATGAAGACCACATTGTTGTCGGAGCACCACGCGCGCAGCGTCGGCAGGAAGCCTGGTGCGGGAACGATGAAGCCACCCTCGCCCTGGATCGGCTCGATGATGATGGCGGCCAGGTTGGCTGCACCGATCTGCTTGTCGATCACCGTCAGCGCCCGCTCGGCGGCCAGTTCGCCGTCGGTGGCCCACTCCTTGTCGATCAGGCCATCGCGGTAGGGGTAGGACATCGGCGCGCGGTAGACCTCCGGCGCGAACGGGCCGAACCCGCTCTTGTAGGGCATCGACTTGGCGGTCAGCGCCATCGTGAGGTTGGTGCGGCCGTGGTAGGCGTGGTCGAAGGCCACCACCGCGGTCTTGCGGGTGTACGCCCGCGCGATCTTGATTGCGTTCTCCACCGCCTCGGCCCCGGAGTTGAACAGCGCCGAACGTTTCTCGTAGGAGCCGGGGGTGAGGCGGTTCAGATGCTCGGCGACGGCGATGTACTCCTCGTACGGGGTCACCATGAAGCAGGTGTGGGTGAAGTCGGCGACCTGCGCGCGCACCGCCTCGACGACCCGCGGGGAGGAGTTGCCGATCGTCGTCACGGCGATCCCGGAACCCAGATCGATCAGCCGGTTGCCGTCGACGTCCTCGATGATCCCGCCGCCGGCGCGCGCGGCGTAGATCGGCATCGTGACGCCGACCCCGTGCGATACCGCGGCGACCCGGCGTTTGGACAGCTCGAGGGAGGCGGGGCCGGGGATGTCGGTGACGAGCTTGCGGCTCTGCTCGAGGGTGGTCACTTCTGTTCTCCTAGACGAAGGTGGCGCTGCACGCAGCGGGCCATCAGAGCCTAGTCGGGCAACAGCACGACGCAACTGAAAACCCGGTTCGAGGGCGTGATCAATAGTGGATTACGTCGTTGGTACAGGCAATATCGACGTAATCGGTTGGTATCTAGCCGGCGGCGGGAGTGAACGGCGCGCCGTCGATCCGGTCGATGGTGGTGAACGAGTCGACGGGTTGGCGGGTGAGCCGTCGGGGCTGGCGCACGGGGTGGCCCAGCGCGATCACCGCCGCCAGCACCAGCGGATCTTCGGCGCCCAGCAGCTGCTTCACCTCGTCTTCGGCCCGGACGAGCATGGTCGTCAACACGCCGCCGAGGCCTTCGGCCCGCGCGGCCAACAGGATGCTCCACGCGAACGGGTAGACCGATGCGCCACCGGCCAGCGAGTAGCGGTCGAGGTCTCGATCCACGGCGGCCAGCTGGGACAGATCGGCGAACAACGCCAGCAGCACCGGGACCTCGTCGAGGTGTGCGGCCATTCCGCCGACCGCGGTGTCGGCCGTCGGCCCGGCTCCCGCAGCCAGCGCGGCCGCCTCTTCGGCCCGGTCGTTCACCGGTGACCACGGACGCAGCCCGGCCGCGGTCAACGTCAGATAGTCCACCCAGGGCGGCAGATAGAGGTCGCGCAGGCGGGCCCGAATCGCACGGTCCTTGGCCACCACCACGCGCCAGGCCTGCGCATTGGCGCCGCTCGGGGCGAAGCGCGCGGTGTCGAGAACGCGGGCCAGCACGGCGTCGTCGACGGGCTCGTCGGTGAACTCGCGCACCGAGCCGGTGCTGCGCAACGCGTCGATCAAGTCCATCCGACCATCATCCATCGACGGTGCCGGTCGGAGTCGAACCAAGACAATGGCAGACTGGGCAGCTATGAAGCGCGTGACCCGACGGTCGCGGAGCTGACCCAGCACCCGATACGAAAGATTCGTGCCGCCATGGACCTGCTCGTCTTCCTGCCCCTGATCGTCATCATGGGCGCATTCATGTACTTCGCTTCCCGGCGTCAGCGCAAGGCCATGCAGGCCACCATCGACCTGCACGAGTCGCTGACCGTCGGCGATGAGGTGTACACCACCTCCGGCCTACGGGCCACGATCACCGGAATCACCGACGACACCGTCGACCTGGAGATCGCTCCTGGTGTGGTGACCACCTGGATGAAGCTCGCGGTTCGTGAGCGCATCGAGGCCGACGCGCAGGACGTCGAGGACGCTGAGGACGTAGCGTCGGGTGCCACCGAGATCACCGGCAGCGACGCGGACCGCCTAACCAGAGACTGATCGCCAGGCACACCACGTACCCTCTAGCGGGAGCTCGGCGGACCGCACCCGCGGACGCAGCACAATGACCTAGCGGGATGCGGCACAAAACCTAGGAGAGACAACAACGTGGCATCGTCTTCGGCGCCGGTGCATCCCTACCGCTGGCTGGCGCTGTTCCTGGTCCTGCTCATCGGGGTTTACCTGCTGGTCTTCCTCACCGGGGACAAGAAATCGAACCCCAAGCTGGGCATCGACCTGCAGGGCGGCACCCGTGTCACGCTGACTGCGCGCACCCCGGACGGATCCAGGCCCACCCGTGACGCGCTGAACCAGGCACAACAGATCATCGGCGCTCGCGTCAACGGTCTGGGCGTGTCGGGCTCTGAGGTCGTCATCGACGGCGACAACCTCGTCATCACCGTTCCCGGCAACGACGGCAACGAGGCCCGCAATCTCGGGCAGACCGCCCGGTTGTTCATCCGCCCGGTGATCGGCCAGCCGATCCCGATCGATGCCATCAAGCAGCAGATGCAGGCCGCGAACCCCGGTGGCGTGCCGCCGGGCGGGGCGCCCGCACCCGGTGCACCGCCGGCGCCCGCCGCACCGCCTGCGGCACCCGAGCCTGCCAACCCGGCCGCTCCGGCGCCGCAGCCGCGGCCATATCCGGCCGAGCCGGCACCCTCGCCGTCGCCAACCCCCGAGCCGGCGCCGCCGGCCGCAGAACCGGCTGCCGGCGCACCCGCCGCGCCGGGCGCGCCCGCGCCCGGTCAGCCCGCGCCGCCGCCGGACCCGCGTAAGGACCTCGCCGCGCGCATCAAGTTCGAGAAAGAGCTGCGCCAGAGCACCAACCAGAACCTGCTGCTGATCGCCGTGCAGTACATGGCGACCAAATGCGACCAGCCGGACATCCTGGCCGGCAACGACGACCCGAACCTGCCGCTGGTGGCCTGCTCGCAGGATCACAAGTACATCTACGTTCTGGACAAGTCGATCATCAGTGGCGACCAGATCAAGGACGCGACGTCCGGCCTGGACAACCAGAGCGGCGCCTACGTCGTCGACTTGTCGTTCAAGGACCAGGCCGCCACCACGTGGGCCGATTTCACGGCCGCCAACATCGGCACCCAGACAGCGTTCACGCTCGACTCCGAGGTAGTCAGTGCCCCGCAGATCCGGGAGGCCATTCCTGGCGGGCGCACCCAGATCAGCGGCGGCAACCCGCCGTTCACCGCCGACAGCGCCAAACAGCTGGCCAACGTCCTCAAATACGGATCGCTGCCGCTGTCGTTCGAATCTTCGGAGGCCGAAACCGTCTCGGCGACACTGGGATTGGCGTCGCTTCGGGCGGGCCTGATCGCGGGCGCCATCGGGTTGGCACTGGTGTTGCTGTACTCGCTGCTCTATTACCGCGTGCTGGGACTGCTGACGGCATTGTCGCTGGTGGCTTCCGGCGCCATGGTGTTCGGCATCCTGGTGCTGCTGGGCAGATACATCAACTACACCCTCGACCTGGCCGGTATCGCGGGTCTGATCATCGGTATCGGCACGACCGCCGACTCGTTCGTGGTGTTCTTCGAACGCATCAAGGACGAGATCCGAGAAGGCCGTTCGTTCCGCTCGGCGGTGCCACGCGGCTGGGCGCGCGCCCGAAAGACGATTCTGTCCGGAAACGCGGTGACCTTCCTGGCCGCCGCGGTGCTGTACTTCCTGGCCGTCGGGCAGGTGAAGGGCTTCGCGTTCACGCTGGGTCTGACCACGATCCTCGACGTCGTCGTGGTGTTCCTGGTGACCTGGCCACTGGTGTACCTGGCATCGAAGTCGCCGACCATGGCCAAGCCGGGCCTGAACGGCCTCGGTGCGGTGCAGCAGATCGCCCGCGAACGCCGAGCGGCCGCAACAGCGACAGGACGGGGGTAACGGCATGGCCAAGGACACCGCGGACGACACCGCATCGACCGCCATCGAGGCACCCGATCTGGAGGCTGCCGGCGCCGCCGGACCCAAGCACGGCTTCTTCGTCCGTCTCTACACCGGCACCGGTGCCTTCGAGGTCATCGGCAAGCGCAGGATGTGGTACGCGATCAGCGCCCTGATCGTTGCTGCCTGCATTGTCAGCGTCGTGGTGAAGGGCTTCACCTTCGGTATCGACTTCGAAGGCGGCACCAAGGTTTCGATGCCGGTCGCCGGCCAGAACGGCACCGTCACCACCCAGCAGGTGGAGGACGTCTACAGCAAGACCCTGGGCAAGGCGCCGGAATCTGTGGTGCTGGTCGGCAACGGCGCCTCGGCGACTGTGCAGATCCGCTCGGAAGCCCTGAACAACCAGGAGTCCGAGGAGCTGCGCACGGCGCTGTTCGACGCGTTCAAACCCAAGGGATCCGACGGCCAGGCCAGCAAGGAAGTCATCAGCGATTCGGCGGTCTCGGAGACCTGGGGTGACCAGATCACCAAGAAGGCGCTCATCGCGCTCGCGGTGTTCCTGGTGCTGGCCGCCATTTACATCACCTTCCGCTACGAGCGGTACATGGCGATGTCGGCGCTGCTGACCGTGGTGTTCGACCTCATCGTCACCGCAGGCGTGTATTCGATCGTCGGGTTCGAGGTAACCCCCGCCACGGTGATCGGCCTGCTCACCATCTTGGGTTTCTCGCTGTACGACACGGTGATCGTGTTCGACAAGGTCGAGGAGAACACCCACGGCTTCGAGCACACCACCCGAAGAACGTTCGCCGAACAAGCCAACCTCGCGGTCAACCAGACCTTTATGCGGTCGATCAACACCAGCCTGATCTCGGTGCTGCCGATCGTGGCGCTGATGGTGGTCGCGGTCTGGTTGCTCGGCGTCGGCACGCTGATGGACCTGGCCCTGGTGCAGCTGGTCGGCGTCATCGTGGGCACGTACTCGTCGATCTTCTTCGCCACCCCGCTGCTGGTGTCGCTGCGGGAGCGCACCGACTTGGTGCGCACCCACACCCGACGGGTGCTCAACCGGCGCAAGGCAGCAGCCACCGCGAGCGATGTAGTCACCGGCGGTGCTGCCGACCTGGACACGGCCGTCGACGCGGTCCCCGCCGAAGCTGCCATCGGGGGGACCCCGACGTTGGCAGTGGGCAACAAGCCCGCACCGGGTGCCCGCCCGTCCAGTGCGCGCCCAAACCGGCCAACGGGCAAGCGCAGCACCCGAGGGCGATAGCGAGCCATGGCTGTCCGGCGCCGGCGCGCCGCCGCTGTCGCAGCGGCGGCTGTCGTGGGAGTGATCGCGTCGAGCGTTCTGACGTCGTGTTCGGGCAGCCCCGCTGACCAGATCAACTACGCCGTCGACGGCACGCTGATCACCTACAACACCAACACTGTGACCGGTGCGGCCTCGGCCGGCCCGCAGGCCTTCGCCCGCGTGCTCGCCGGCTTCAACTTCCACGGTCCCGACGGGCAGGTGCTGGCCGACCACGACTTCGGCTCGGTGTCGGTGGTCGGTCGAGACCCGCTGGTGCTGGACTACCAGATCTCCGATAAAGCCGTGTATTCCGACGGCAAGCCGGTGACCTGTGACGACATGGTGCTGACGTGGGCCGCGCAGTCCGGGCGGTTCCCGGCCTTCGACGCCGCCAGCCGCGCCGGTTATCTCGACATCGACGGCATCGACTGCCAGCCGGGCCAGAAGAAGGCGAGGGTGACCTACCTGCCGGGCCGGGCTGTCGTCGACTACCTGCAGCTGTTCACCGCGACGTCGATGATGCCGTCGCACGTCATCGGCGACGTGCTGGGCCTCGACGTCGCCCGCACCATCCAGAGTGGCGATCCTGCCGGGGTCGACCGCATCGCCCAGGTGTGGAACACCGTGTGGGATCTCAAGCCCGGTGTCGACCTCAAGCGGTTCCCCTCGTCTGGTCCCTACAAGATCGATTCGGTGCTGCCCGAGGGGGCGGTGGTGCTGACCGCTAACGACCGGTGGTGGGGCGCCAAGCCCATCACCAAGCGAATCACCGTGTGGCCACGCGGCGTCGACGTCCAGGACCGGATCAACAACGGCACCTTCCAGGTCGTCGACGTGGCGACCGGATCGTCGGGCACCCTGACCACGCCCGACGGCTATGACCGCCACGAGCTGCCCTCGGGAGGTATCGAGCAGCTCATCTTCGCGCCCGGTGGCCCGCTGGCGGCGCCGCCGGCCCGCCGCGCGGTGGCGTTGTGCACCCCGCGCGACCTGATCGCACTGAACGCCGAGGTGCCGATCTCCAATGTTCGGCTCAACCCGGCCAGCGATGACGCGTTCAGCGGTATCGAAGGCATCGCCATCGCAGGGCAGTTCGGTCCGGCCAATCCCGACGCCGCGCGCGACGCCCTGGGCGGCCAGCCGCTGACCGTGCGCATCGGTTACCAGGCACCCAACCCGCGGCTGGCGGCCACTGTCGGCGCGATCACCAAATCCTGCGCCGCCGCGGGGATCACCGTCGTCGACACCACATCGGATACGACGGGCCCGCAGGCGTTGCGGGACGGCAAGCTCGACGTCCTGCTGGCCAGCACCGGCGGCGCGACGGGCAGTGGCTCGACGGGTTCCTCGGCGCTGGACGCGTACACGCTGTTCTCCGGCGACGGCAACAACCTGCCCCGCTACTTCAACCCGCAGATCGACGGCATTATCTCCGCGCTCGCGGTCACCGCCGACGCCAAGCAACAGGCCAAGCTCCTGAGCGACAGTTCGCCGATCCTGTGGGACGACATGCCGACCCTGCCGCTGTACCGTCAGCAGCGCACGGTGCTGGCGTCGAAGAAGATGTATGCCGTGGAAGGCAATCCGACCAAGTGGGGCGCGGGCTGGAACATGGATCGGTGGGTTTACGAGAAGTGAGTGATTCCGTCGTCGACGTCATCAAGTCGCTGACCCGCGAGGTGCCCGACTTTCCCGAGCCCGGCATTCAGTTCAAGGACCTCACCCCGGTGCTGGCTGATCGCAACGGGCTGGCTGTCGTCACCGACGCGCTGGCCGAGATCGCGGCCGGCGCCGACCTGGTGGCCGGTATCGATGCCCGCGGTTTCCTGCTGGGCGGTGCGGTGGCCCACCGACTGGGCGTCGGAGTCCTGGCCATTCGCAAGGGCGGAAAGCTGCCCCCGCCGGTGCACAGCCAGACCTACACCCTCGAGTACGGCACGGCGACTTTGGAGATTCCCGCCGATGGCATCGACCTGGCGGGGCGTCGCGTCGTGATCATCGACGACGTGCTCGCCACCGGCGGTACCTTGGCCGCAGCGGGCGCTTTGCTGGCGGCCAGCGGGGCAGAGGTTCCGATCGCGGCGGTGGTGCTGGAACTCTCGGGGCTCGGCGGCCGGGACAAGATTTCCCCGCTGCAGGTTGCGAGCCTCCAGACCATCTGAGTCCGCCTGCCACTCGGCAGCTCGGGGAGCGATATCCTCGAAGTCGGTCCGATGGCGAGGAGGTGACGGCGTGGTGGACGACAACGGTGCGCTCACCTCCGCGCCGGCGCCGGTTTCCGATATCCCACCCGCTGAGCCGCGGGTCGAGACGCCGAAGACCACCAGCAGCGCATCGCGCCGGGTGCGTGCCCGGCTGGCACGCCGGATGACCTCGCAACGCAGCACCGTCAACCCGGTTCTGGAACCGCTGGTCGCCGTGCACCGGGAGATGTACCCGAAGGCCGACCTGGCGATCCTGCAGCGCGCCTACGAAGTGGCCGAGGCCAAACATGCCGATCAGCTGCGGCGGTCCGGTGACCCGTACATCACTCATCCGCTGGCAGTGGCCAACATTCTCGCCGAGCTCGGCATGGACACCATCGCATTGGTGGCGGCGCTGTTGCACGACACCGTCGAGGACACCGGTTACGCCATGGAGGCGTTGACCGCCGACTTCGGCGAAGAAGTAGCCCACCTGGTGGACGGCGTCACAAAGCTGGACAAGGTGGCCCTGGGCACCGCGGCCGAGGGCGAGACCATCCGCAAGATGATCATCGCGATGGCCCGGGATCCCCGGGTGCTCGTCATCAAGGTCGCCGACCGGCTGCACAACATGCGCACCATGCGGTTCCTACCGCCGGAGAAACAGGCCCGTAAGGCCCGTGAGACGCTGGAAGTCATTGCCCCGCTTGCTCATCGGCTGGGGATGGCGACCGTGAAGTGGGAGCTCGAGGATCTGTCCTTCGCGATCCTGCATCCCAAGCGCTACGAAGAGATCGTCCGGCTGGTCGCCGACCGGGCGCCGTCGCGGGACACCTACCTGGCCAAGGTTCGTGCCGAGATCATCGCGGCGCTATCCGGGATGAAGATCACCGCCACTGTTGAGGGCAGGCCCAAGCACTACTGGTCGATCTATCAGAAGATGATCGTCAAAGGCCGCGACTTCGACGACATCCACGATCTGGTGGGTGTGCGGATCCTGTGTGACGAGATCCGGGACTGCTATGCGGCTGTGGGCGTTGTGCATTCGCTGTGGCAGCCGATGCCCGGCCGGTTCAAGGACTACATTGCCCAGCCGCGATTCGGGGTGTACCAGTCGCTGCACACCACCGTCGTCGGCCCGGAGGGCAAACCGCTGGAGGTGCAGATCCGCACCGAGACCATGCACAAGACGGCCGAGTTCGGCATCGCCGCGCACTGGCGATACAAGGAAACCAAGGGCCGCAACGGAGTTCCGGCCTTGAACGCCGCGGCCGAGATCGATGACATGGCGTGGATGCGGCAATTGCTCGACTGGCAGCGGGAGGCCGCCGACCCCGGCGAGTTCCTCGAGTCGCTTCGCTACGACCTCGCGGTGCAGGAGATCTTCGTGTTCACCCCGAAGGGTGACCTCATCACACTCCCGGCCGGCTCGACTCCGGTGGATTTCGCGTACGCGGTGCACACCGAGGTCGGCCACCGGTGTATCGGCTCCCGGGTCAACGGACGACTCGTCGCGCTGGAGCGCAAACTGGAAAACGGCGACCAGGTTGAGGTTTTCACCTCCAAGGCGCCGAACGCAGGCCCATCACGGGACTGGCAGACGTTCGTGGTGTCGCCGCGGGCAAAGGCCAAGATCAGACAGTGGTTCGCCAAGGAGCGCCGCGAGGAGGCCCTGGAAGCAGGTAAGGACTCCATCGCCCGCGAGGTTCGCCGGGGCGGTCTGCCGCTACAGAGGCTGGTCAACGCCGAAGCGATGGGCGCGTTGGCCCAGGAACTGCGGTATGCGGACGTCTCGGCGCTCTACACGGCGGTCGGGGAGGGCCACGTCTCACCCCGGCACGTGGTGCAGCGGCTGGTGGACCAGCTCGGTGGTGCTGAAAGCGCCGAAGACGAACTGGCCGAACGCTCGACGCCGGCCACCATGCCGGTGCGCCACCGAAGCACCGACGACACCGGCGTCGCGGTGCCCGGTGCGCCCGGTGTGCTGACCAAACTGGCCAAGTGCTGCACACCGGTGCCCGGTGACAACATCATGGGCTTCGTGACCCGCGGCGGTGGAGTCAGCGTGCACCGCACGGACTGCACGAATGCCGGATCACTGCAGCAGCAGTCGGAACGGATCATCGAGGTGACGTGGGCGCCGTCGCCCACGTCGGTGTTCCTGGTGGCTATCCAGGTCGAGGCGCTCGACCGGCACCGGCTGCTCTCCGACGTCACCCGGGTGCTGGCCGACGAGCGGGTCAACATCCTGTCGGCCTCGGTGACCACCTCCAATGATCGAGTGGCGATCAGCCGCTTCACCTTTGAGATGGGTGATCCCAAGCACCTCGGACACGTGCTCAACGCGGTCCGCAATATCGAGGGTGTCTACGACGTGTACCGGGTGACGAGCGCGGCCTGACCAACCTGCGTACACCGGACTCATAGGCCAACGCCTCAGCGCCGCAGATTATTTCATTGAAACCGACGGAATAACTAACCGCCGCAACACTCTTGTTCGTAGTGGCCAAGATCCCTCTTGGAAAGAGATTCGCTATGAACAGATTTCACGTGTTATCAGCAACTATCGGGGCCGGTGCCCTCGTTTCGTTCGGTGCATTCGCCGCGATGACGGCCAGTCCGCAGACCGAGACCGGCTCATTTTTGAGTTCGGAAATGTCTACCGGAGTCACGGTCACACAATCGCCAGGGCCGACCAAGGCTGAACTGCCGGTTGCGGTACCCGCCATCAAGGGGCCGGCACCTTTGCCGCCAGAGGAACAGGGCCTGCCCGGCGGATAGTCGCGCAGGCTCAGTTCAGCCGGATTGACTTGATCGTCACCGGTTTCGCTGGTTTCCCGTCATCGGCACTTCCGGCGATACCGATCGCGGCGATGTCTTCGATCACCCCAAAACCGGTCTTGTCGACCTGTCCGAACGCCGTATAGGTGGGCGGCAGCTTCGAATCGCGGTAGACGATGAAGAACTGGCTGCCGTTGGTGTCGGGCCCGGCGTTGGCCATGGCCAGCGTGCCGCGCGGATATGTGACGGCCTGCTTGAGCGCGGGGTCGAACGGGCGGAACTGGTTGGTCGGGTACTCGTTGGCGAACCGGTATCCCGGCCCGCCGGTTCCGTTGCCGGTCGGGTCACCGCATTGCAGCACCGATAGCGATCGTGAGTCGGTGAGCCGATGGCACGGAGTGTTGTCGAAGTAGTTCTGTTTGACCAGGCTCTCGAAGCTGTTGACCGTGCACGGCGCCTTGGCGTTGTCGAGGTGCACGACGATGGGGCCTGCGTTGGTGACGATCGTCGCGTCTACCGTCACCGGTGTGGTGGACGCTTTGCCGGGCTGCGGCGGCTTGACCGGCTTGTCGGCCGGGGTAGCGGTGGCCGGGTACTGGCAGTTGGCGCCAAGGGCGGCCGGTGGGTTGAACGGTGGCAGTTGGTCGCTGCCGGGTCCGGCCGTCGTCGTCCGCCCCGGAATGCCGGCACCGCCGGTGCGCTCCAACTCCCGCGCCATCCAGGAGAAGAACACGATGCCGGCGACCAGGACCAGGATGCTGAGCACGGTCACCAGGTAGCTGATCACCAGTCCGGCGATCGCCAGCCCGCGGCCTTCCTCACCGGACTTCTTGATCTGCGACAGCGAGATGTGGCCGAACACGATGCCCAGCGGCGCGAACACGAACGCACAGATCAGCGACGCGATCGCCATCCCATTGGTCGGCTGTGGTGTCGGATACGGATACGGCCCAGGCCCGTACGGCGCGCCGTACGGCGGTGGCGGCGGGTAATACGGTGGTTGGCTCATGGCCGCTAGTCCAGCAGGATCGACTTGACCTGCACGTCGGTTGTCGGCTTGCCGTCCTGGCCGCCGCCGGCAACCCCGGCGCCGGCGATCTTGTCCAGCGTGGCCAGGCCGGTCGCGTCGATCGTGCCGAACGCGGTGTAGTTCGGCGGCAGCTGCGAATCCTTGTAGACCAGGAAGAACTGGCTGCCGTTGGTGCCGGGCCCGGCGTTGGCCATGGCCAGTGTTCCGCGCGGGTAGGTCACCGGCTCCTGCAGGGCGGGATCACCCTGCGGGTACTGGTCCGTCGGGTACTCGTTGGCGAACTGGTAGCCCGGTCCGCCGGTTCCGTTGCCGGTCGGGTCGCCGCACTGCAGCACCGACAGCGACGGCGATGTGGTCAGCCGGTGGCAGGGGGTGTTGTCGAAGTAGCCCTTCTGGGCCAGGCTGGCGAAGCTGTTGACCGTGCACGGGGCCTTGGCGTTGTCCAGGATCAGCCCCAGGTTGCCTTGGTTGGTGCTCATACTGACGCTCACCGTCGGCGGGGTGGTCGGCACCTTGCCACTGTGTGGCGGGTCGACCTTTCTGCTGGCCGGTTCGGGCGACGCCGGGTACTGGCAGTTGGTGCCCAGGTTCGCGCCGGGTTTGAAGGCCGGCAGGCCGCCGGTGGCGGGGGGAGCGGTGGAGGGCCCAGCGGGGTCTGCGGGTGCACTGCTCGGCGCGGAGGATGCCGCCGTGGTGGTCTTGTTGTCGTCGTTCTTGTTGGTCAAGACGAACGTGGCGACCAGTGCTGCGGCCACGATGATCGCCACGACACCGCCGATGATGACGAACAACTGGCGACGCTTCTCCTGTTGGGCGCGACGCTCCAGCTGCCGCTCGAGTTTGCGCTTGGCGGTCTCACGTCGCTGTTCGTTGGTGGGCACCGTGGTGGTCCTCCGTTGATGATCGGTTGAGTCGGCACCGAGTGTGCCAGCTAATGCTGAGGCCAGGGGGCGCGACCCTCACGAACAGGGGATGGGAAACTGGACGACGTGCTACTCACCGGGTTCCCGGCCGGCATGTTGGCATGCAACTGCTACGTGCTGGCCCCACGCGCCGGGGCCGACGCCATCGTCGTCGACCCGGGTCAGCGTGCGATGGGGAATCTGCGCCGCATTCTCGACGAGAATCGGCTGACCCCGGCGGCCGTCCTGCTCACCCATGGGCACATTGACCACATGTGGTCGGCGCAGAAGGTGGGCGACACGTTCGGCTGCCCGGTGTTCATCCACCCCGAGGATCGCTTCATGCTCGCCGACCCGATCCGCGGGTTCGGGCCCAGACTGGGCCAGCTCGCGTTCGGTGCGCTGTTCCGCGAGCCCAAGCAGGTCGTGGAACTCGACCGCGACGGGGACAAGATCGAACTCGGCGGCATCACCGTGACCGTCGACCACACGCCGGGACACACGCGCGGGTCGGTGGTGTTCAGGGTGGACCGGGCCGGTTTGCAAGATCCGCTGGTCTTCACCGGCGACACCCTGTTCAAACAGACGGTGGGTCGCACCGACCTGCCAGGCGGCAGCGGACGGGACCTGCTCGGCTCGATTGTTGACAAACTGTTGGTGCTCGACGACGACACCCTGGTATTACCGGGGCACGGTGAATCCACCACCATTGGTCTCGAACGCCGCACCAACCCATTCCTCGAAGGTCTGACTCAGTGAGTGAATTCCAGGCACCCAAGGGTGTTCCCGATTACCTGCCGCCGGAGTCGGCTGAGTTCGTCGCGGTCCGCGACGGCCTGCTGAGGGTGGCCCGGCTGGCCGGCTACGGCGACGTCGAGTTGCCCATCTTCGAAGACACCGCACTGTTCGCGCGCGGCGTCGGCGAGTCCACCGATGTGGTGTCCAAGGAGATGTACACCTTCGCCGACCGTGGTGAGCGCTCGGTGACACTGCGGCCCGAGGGCACCGCCGGCGTCATGCGCGCGGTTATCGAGCACGGCCTGGATCGCGGTGCGCTGCCGGTCAAGCTCTGCTATGCCGGCCCCTTCTTCCGCTACGAGCGGCCGCAGGCCGGGCGTTACCGACAGCTGCAGCAGGTCGGGGTCGAGGCGATCGGCGTCGATGATCCCGCGCTGGACGCCGAAGTGATCGCGATCGCCGACGCCGGCTTCCGTTCGCTGGGGCTGGACGGCTTCCGCCTCGAGATCACCTCGCTGGGCGACGACACCTGCCGCCCCCAATACCGAGAGCTGCTGCAGAGCTTTCTGTTCACGCTGGATCTGGACGCAGAAACGCAGCGACGTGCTCAGCTGAACCCGCTGCGGGTTCTCGATGACAAACGCCCGCATGTGCGGGAGATGACGGCTGAGGCCCCGGTGATGCTCGATCACCTCTCCGATGTCGCCAAGCAGCACTTTGAGACGGTGCTCGCGCACCTCGACGCCCTTCGGGTGCCCTACGTGATCAATCCGCGGATGGTGCGCGGGCTGGACTACTACACGAAGACCACGTTCGAGTTCGTGCATGACGGACTCGGTGCACAGTCCGGCATCGGGGGCGGTGGCCGATATGACGGGCTGATGCGTCAGCTCGGCGGCCAAGATCTGTCGGGCATCGGGTTCGGCCTGGGTGTCGACCGCACCATGCTGGCGCTGCGCGCCGAGGGGAAGACGGTGGGCAATCCGAGCCGCTGCGATGTGTTCGGGGTGCCGCTGGGCGAGCAGGCCAAATTGGCGCTCGCGACACTGGCGGCGGGCTTGCGCGCGGCCGGCGTGCGGGTCGATCTGGCCTACGGCGACCGCGGAATGAAGGGCGCGATGCGTGCGGCCGATCGTTCGGGCGCCCGCATTGCCTTAGTAGCCGGCGACCGGGATATCGAGGCTGGCACCGTGGGCGTCAAAGATCTCGCCACCGGCGTGCAGATGGATATCCCGGCCGACGCGGTTATCGCTGAAGTGATAACGCGGCTGGCCTAAATCAGGCCAGCCGCGCTCTTGGTCGGAAGAAGTTGGCTGTCAGCCTGCTGGGCAAAGGTCAGTCTTTGCGAAATTGACCGCGGCGTCGGCCTGCGCGTGGCTGATCTGACCGGAGTTGGTGAAGTACCTCTGCGACAGCGTGTTGGGATCTGTGCCCCCCGCCAGCGCCTGGCAGATCGTGTGGCCGTCGGCGATCAAAGCCGCCTGGTCACCGGCGATACCGGCGCTGGTGAGGTCCTTGATGTAGTCGGCCTCGGCGTTGGTGATCGCTCCGGCAACAGGTGCGCCGATGAGCGCGATGGCCCCGGCGGCAGCAGCCGCCGTCAACAAACCTTTGATCATTGTCCGTCCCTTTTATGCATTGGAGTTACTGCTGCGGCAGAAGTTACTACGCTTTCAGCAGACTCGCAGAGAAAGCCGAAAGATTTAACGCGCACCAAGGCGGCGCCGATCAATCGGCTTTTTGAGGACATGAATTCAAGTTGTGGGCTGTGCACCCCCATTTAATCAATTCTCAACGAATTCTTGGCGCAACCTTGGGCTATTTGGGAACCGTGTCGTTCGTGCGGTCCGTTTGAGAGTTATGAACACCGCGATCGGCGCCCAGCTCATCGAGAGCTACCTGCGGACCCGGCAGGTGCGGCACTTCCGCGGCCATCATGACGACGAATACTTCTTCCTGGTGAGCGCCTACCACGGCCGTCTGCATGTGCACCTGCAACCGTGCGGGCCATCCGGGGCCGCGGCGCGGATCAGCATCACCGCCGCGCGCTACTACCCGGCCGAGCAACGCGCCCGGGTCGAGGCATTGGTTGAGCAGTGGAACGCCGCGGCCCCGCGGGTCACCGCCACGGTCTTCGAGTCCTCAGACCCACGCCTGGTCGGTGTGCTGGCCGAACGGCGCTATCGTGCCGGCGACACAGAATTCGGCCCGTTCGTCGATCAGGCCGTCCAATCGGCGATCGACCTGTTCGGCCGGCTCAGAGCGTTCGTGGCGTCGCCGTCGGACGACACGCGCCTGCTCGACGCGGGCTGACATTCAGCGCACCGATCATTCGCGCCTGGCGCCAAACGTCATCCGGCTCAACATCCGGTCGCCCAAGGTGAGGGTATGCAGCAGCACCGCCGACACATGCGCGGCGATCGCCGCGACAAGCAGGTAGGCGAACACCGAGTGCGCCTGTCGCAGCACGAAATACAGATCGGCGTCGAACGGCGCGATCCGCGGCAGCGCAAGCCAGTCGAACACCACCACGTGCCGTCCACCCGCCGACACCATCGCCCACCCGACCAGCGGCTGAGCCAGCATCAGGGCGTACAGCCCGATCTCGGAGCCGACCACCAGCAGATGCTCGACGGAGCCCACCGTGTCCGGCAATCGTGGTGTGCGGTGGGTGAAACGGTTGGCCGCGCGGATGACCACGACAAGCAGGATCAGCACCCCGAGCGTCATATGCACGCCGACCAGGGCGCCGTAGCCACCGAGCGAATTCACCATCGCGAACCCGATGAACAAGGCGCTGAACACCAGGACAGCGGTCAGCCAGTGCAGCACCCGGGTGCGCACCGGATAGCGGTCGACCCTCGTCACGCGCCGACCTCCGATACCTGCACCGCCGGTGGTGATTTGGGTTCGCCGGTGCGCTGCCGATACGACTCCGCGTAGACATCCGAACGGGCGGACAACAGCGGGTCGGCGGAAGGCTCGATGCCGTCGGGCAGTGCCAGCGGATCGAAGTTGATATCGCGGGCATTGCCGGGGGAGTCGGTCGCCACCGCGGTCAGCGTGAGCAGGCCCAGATCGATGCTCCGCCGGTCGGCGGGCCAGGCCAGAGTGGCATCGGTCAGCGGGTCGCCGGGTTCAGCGAGGGTGACCAGCAGATGCCACCGCAGCGGCCCGCTGCGCAATTGGTCGATCAACGCGTCGAACAGGCCGTTGACATCACCGGGCCGTGGGGCTGGCGCGGTCGTCTGTTGCGGCACAAGCGACCATCGCACCGGCGTGCGTGCGCCGGCGTCGTCGACGAAGTAGAAGGTGTTGAGGCTGCGGAATGTGCTGTCGCCGAAGCCGACTGCGGGCGGCTGCTTCTTGATGATCGCCATCGCGGCGGCGGTCTCGGGATGGGCAGTCAGAAACGCGTCCATGGCCGCGGGGTCCGGCTTCCCGGTGCCAGGCACGATCTTCGACGCCAGCAGCCGGTCGTAGAACCCGCGCGGTGAGTTGTCCGGGAACACCGGCAGGTTGAGCATCGCCGTGCGCCATTGGGAGCTGCCGGGAAATCCGAACGCCAGGCCGAGCCCGCGCGCGGCGCCGGAGGTATCGGCAGCGTGGGCATCACCCCCGGCCAGCGAGAAGCGGCCGACGACGGGAACCTGTCCGGGCCGGAACACCGCGGCACGGCTCAGGAATTGGCCGTTGCCGTTGCCTTCGAAGTAACCGCTCACGGAGACGCCTTTGGCGTGGTTCTTGCGGAAGCCGAGTTGGGGCCCGTTCACCGCGAGGAACCCGTCGAGGAAGGTCTTGGGCGTTGCGCCCGAGCCGATCCATTTGTTGGCGTAGGCGATCGCGCCGAGGTCGACGGCGAGGAAGGCGCCGACCGCGCCGAGTCCAATCAGAACCGATCTGCGGCTGACAGCGGAGTGCACGCCCCAGCGTGGACGTTGGGTCACCTAGAGAGGGACGCGTCGAAGGCGGTTTTCGTTCACTGTCGTGACACAGTTCACGACGACAAGTCTAGGTCTAGATCGCCATCGCCGCGCGCACGTCGGCCTCTGACGCCGACCCGCCGGTCCCGCTCGAGGTGACCCGGCCGGCTTCCAGGATGTAGTACTGCTGTGCCGACTCCAGTGCGAAGCCGATGTGCTGCTCGACCAGCAGCACGCCGAGGTCGCCGCGGCGGGTCAGCGTGGTGATCGCCGCCTCGATCTCGGCGACCACCGACGGCTGAATGCCCTCGGTGGGTTCGTCGAGGATCAGGATCTTCGGGCTGGTGATCAGTGCCCGCGCGATCGCCAGCTGCTGGCGCTGACCACCGGAGAGCAGACCAGCTCGGCGGGTGAGCAATTCCTTGAGCGCGGGGAACAGGTCGAGCTGTTCGTCGATCAGCTGCTTGCCGTTTTTGCGGCCGTCGGCGACGACCTGAAGGTTCTCCGCGGTGGTCAACTGGCCGAAGGACTGCTGACCCTGCGGCACATACGCCAACCCGCGCGCCACCCGGGCGCTGGGCCGCATCTTGGTCACGTCGTCGCCGTGCAGCAGCACCGTGCCCGAGCTGCACTTCAAGAGGCCGACCGCCGCACGCAGCAGGGTCGTCTTACCCGCGCCGTTGTGCCCCATCACGGCGGCTACGCCGTCGGAGGGCACGTCGATGCTGACACCGTGGATGACCTGTGATCTGCCGTATCCGGTGCGGACGTCGACCAGTTCCAGCATTACGAGGTCTCCTCGATCAGTTCGTCCGGAACGCCGTCCGTGCCCGCCGCGGCGGTGCCCAGGTAGACCTCCTGCACCTTGGGGTTGGCCTGCACGTCGGCTACCGATCCTTCGGCGATCACCTGGCCGCGGGCCAGCACCGTGACGGAGGTGGCGAAGGCGCGCATGAAATCCATGTCATGCTCGACGACGACGACGGTGCGCGACGATCCGATGCGGCGCAACAGCTTTCCGGTCTCTTCGCGTTCTTCACCGCTCATCCCGGCGACCGGTTCGTCGAGCAGCAGCACGTCGGCATTCTGCACGAGTAGCATGCCGATCTCCAGCCACTGTTTCTGACCGTGGGCCAAGATGCCCGCGGGCCGGTCGGCCAACTCGGTGAGCCCGATCGTCTCGAGCGCCTCCTCGATGGCAGGCAACACTTCCTTGCGCCGGCGCAGCAGGGTCAACCACGACCGGCCTGCCCCCGCCGCTATGTCGAGGTTCTGCAGGACGGTCAGCTGCTCGAATACGCTGGCGGTCTGGAAGGTTCGGCCGACGCCGAGCCGGGCGATCTGATGGACCTTCTTGCCCAGTAGGTCCACACCGGACTTGTCCACCGACCCGGTGGCGGGCACCAGGCCGGTGATCGCGTCGATGACGGTGGTCTTCCCGGCCCCGTTGGGGCCGATCAGGAAGCGAAGATCACCCTGGAACAGCGTCAGGTCGACCTCGTTGACAGCCTTGAACCCGTCGAAATCGACGGTGAGACCGCGGACTTCGAGATACTGGGTGCCCATGCCGACATTGCCGCCGGCTACCGGTTCGGCGAGTTCGGTCATGGTGCGGCTCCCACCGGCTCGGATGCGGGCTCACCGCTGGGCGTGGCAGTTGCCTTGGTGCGGTTGCGCCGGCGGAACAGCGCCCCGAGTCCGGCGAACCCCGCAGGGAAGAAGCCGACGACCACGATGAACAGCAGCCCCTGGGCGTAGGTCCAGCCCGACGGAAAGCGTTCGGAGAACGCCGTTTGCGCCCAGGCCACGCCGATCGCACCCAAGATGGGCCCGAGCAGTGTGGTTCGCCCCCCGATCGCGACACCGATCAGGAAGGCAATGGACGGTACGACGCCGACCTGAGCCGGGGTGATGAAACCGATGATGGGTGCGAACAGGGCACCGGCGATGCTGGCGAACAGTGCGGCGGCCGTGTAGGCGACGACCTTGATGTTGGCCGGGTCGTAGCCCAGGA
The DNA here is from genome assembly GCF_010731895.1 of Mycolicibacterium helvum. Classification (NCBI taxonomy): domain Bacteria; kingdom Bacillati; phylum Actinomycetota; class Actinomycetes; order Mycobacteriales; family Mycobacteriaceae; genus Mycobacterium; species Mycolicibacterium helvum. Next base: position 4,985,535 of record NZ_AP022596.1, read on the forward strand.
ACCGCACTCGTTCTTCGCCGTCGCGCACCGCGACGAGAAGTTCGCCGTAGCGACTCTGCATCAACTGGCGCACCACGGCGACCACCACGAGCAGGGTTCCCGCGGCGATGAAGTACAGCATCTGCCGGTTCACCGGGTCGGACAGCCGGAACCCGAAGAATGTGCGAAAACCATTGAGCCCGTTGCTGCCACCCAACGTCGCTTGGCCGACGAGCAGGATGGCCAGTGCGGCAGCCAGCGCTTGGGACAGGATCGCGAAATATGCGCCCTTGACCCGGCGTTTGAACACCCCGAGCCCGAGCAGCGCCGCGATGCCCGTCGGGACCACTACGATCGCCGCCAGGGTGAACGCCGCCGACGAGAACGGCTCCCAATAGGACGGCAGCGCAGGCATTCCCGCGATCTGCATGAAGTCAGGGACCGCCTGTTTGCGGACCTCGGCGTCAGCGATCTTGAGGTGCATGCCCATCATGTAGGCGCCCAGCCCGAAGAACACGCCCTGGCCCAGCGTGAGCATCCCGCCACGGCCCCAGGCCAGCCCGATACCGGCGGCCACGATCGCATAGCACAGGTATTGGCCGAGCAGGCCGAGTCGGAAGCTGGACAGTACCGCGGGTGCCACCCCGAAGAGGACGACCGCGGCGACCGCGAAACCGGCCAGCGGAAGGGCATGGGCCTGCCAGCGTCCTCTGCCGCTCGTCATACCAAACTCCTTGTCCGCACGGTGAACAACCCCTGCGGGCGTACCTGCAGGAAGATCACGATGATCACGAACACGATCACCTTCGCCAGCGACGCAGTGGTGCTGTACTCGATGAAGGAGTTCATCAGTCCGAGCGCGAACGCGGCGATGACGGTGCCTTTGATCTGGCCCAGGCCGCCGACCACGACCACCAGGAACGCGTCGATCAGATAACTCTGCCCGATGGTCGAACTGGTGGATCCGATCAGGGTCAGCGCGACACCGGCGACGCTGGCCAGACCCGATCCGATGAAGAACGTGGTGATATCGGTCTTCCGGCTCGAAATACCGCTGGTTTCAGCCAGATCCCGATTCTGCACGACTGCCCTGATCCGCCGGCCCATGGGGCTGAGCTTGAGCACCGAGGCCAGCACGATGACGCAGACGACGGCCAGCACCAGGATGAAGACGCGAGTCTTGGGTACCACCGCGCCGAGGATCTCGACTCCGCCGGACAGCCATGTCGGTGCGTTGACGTTCACCGCGGGCGCACCGAAGATGCTGCGGGCGGCCTGCTGCAGGATCAGCCCGACGCCGAAGGTCACCAACAGCGTGTCCAGCGGCCGGTCGTACATCCGCTGGATCAGTGTGACCTCCAGCAGAACTCCGAGGAGGCCACCGACCACGAATCCCACGGCTAGCGAAACCAAAAGCGATGCACCGGCATTCGAGATCAGCTTCTGCACCACGAAGGCGGTGTAGCAGCCAACCATGATGAATTCGCCGTGCGCCATGTTGATGACGCCCATCTGGCCGAATGTCAGGGCAAGCCCCAATGCCGCCAGCAACAGGATTGAGCCGAGACTCAATCCCGTCGCCAGCTGTCCGACAAGGACATCCATGCTGTGTTAATTCCCCGTCGCGCTCAGCCCGAAAGGCCCTTGGCCCAGGGGTAGGACTTCAGATAGGGATCCGGGGTGATCGGGCCGGGGGACTCCCAGATGGTGTAGATCAGGCCGTCGGGATGGATCTCACCGATCCGCGCGGTCTTGGTGATGTGGTGGTTCTCACCGTCGATGGTGACCAGACCCTCCGGAGCATCAAACGTGACGCCACCCGCATTGTCCTGAATCGCCTTGACGTCGAAGGACTTCCCCTTCTCGACAGTGTTCTTCCACAGGTAGACCGAGACGTAAGCGGCTTCCATCGGATCCGAGGTCGGCTTATTTTGGCCGTACTTGGCCTTGTAGGCCGCCACGAACGCCTTGTTCACCGGATTGTCGAGCGTTTGGTAGTAGTTCCATGCGGTCAGCTGGCCGGCTATGTTCTGCGCGCCGATGCCCTGGACTTCTTCCTCGGCGATCGACACCGAGACCACCGGCATCTTCTGCGGGGTGAGTCCGGCGTTGGTGTACTCCTTGAAGAACGCGACGTTGGAGTCACCGTTCAGGGTGTTGAACACCGCGTCAGCGTTGGAGGAACGGACCTTGTTGACGATGGTCGAGAAGTCGGTGGAGCCCAGCGGCGTGTAGTCCTCGCCTTTGATCTCGATGCCGTTGGCCGCCGCGTACGCCTTGATGATGCGGTTGGCGGTCTGCGGGAACACGTAGTCGCTGCCCACCAGGTACAGCGACTTGAGGCCCTTTTCCTTGAGGAAGTCCAGAGCCGGCACGATCTGCTGATTGGTGGTGGCGCCGGTGTAGAAGATGTTCTTCGACGACTCCAGGCCCTCGTACTGCACCGGGTAGTACAGCAGCGAGTTGTTGCTTTCGAAGACGGGCAGCATGGCCTTGCGGCTCGACGACGTCCAGCCGCCGAAGACCGCGGCGACGCAGTCGTCCTTGATCAGCTTCTCGGCTTTCTGGGCGAACACCGCCGGGTCGGACGCCCCGTCTTCGCCGACGACCTGGATCTGCTTACCGAGCACACCGCCTTGGGAGTTGATCTCGTCGACGGCGAGCTTGATGGCGTCGCGCACAGTGACTTCGGAGATCGCCATGGTGCCCGACAACGAGTTCAGTGAACCCACTTTGATATTGGGCCCGGACGTGTCCACGCATGAATCGGACTTTGCTGTGTCGGTCTCGCTCGCCTTGCTGCCGCAGCCGGACAGCACGAGTCCAGCCGTCACCATGACGCTTGTCGCAGCCAATGCCGATCGGTTCAGAGCAGAACGCCGGAGTTGCATAGAGGCCCTTTCATGTTGGGAACGACAATCTTTGGGCGACGACAGACTTGATGGCCCCCGAACCCACGGTTGGTGTCGACCCGGACGTTAGAGCGCATAAGTTTCTGTGACATATCTGTGTGTGACGAACTCGTTAACCTGCTATTCATTCGCTGTGGGCGGCCAGGTGCCGACACGGGTAACGATGTCGGTAGCGTGGCCGATATGGGCCATATGCGAAAAGTGACAGCAAGGGTTGGGGTGGCGCTGGTGTTGGCGACTGCCGGTGTTGCGGCCACTCACGCGGTGTCGAACGCTGATCCGGCGCCCGGACACCAGGTGACCTACACGCTCGCGACGGGCGGCACGTACGACTTCACCATCACCTATCTGACGGCGCAGCCGCCGAGCAAGGACGCCTTCAACGCAGACTCGAACGCGTTCATGAAGCGCGAGACCATCACTGTGTCGCCGGATGCGCCGTGGGTCTTTTCGACCACACTGGCGGATCCGCAGTGGGCTTTCCTGCAGGTTGGCAGCACCACCCACGGCGGGCAGGCAGCCCCGAACGCGCACTGTGAGGTGTCGGTCGACGGCCAGGTCGCCATCGCGCAGGACGCCCCCTACAGCCCGCAGTGCTACTTATCGAAGTGGTCGTCCTAGCGTCCTAGGCGCTTACTGAAGAACACCCGGTCGAAGCCGTCCTGGCGGGCCCGGTGCGTCTCGACGTAACCGTGGCGCGGATAGAACGTCAGGTTCTCTGTCATCGCGGCATTGGTATAGAGGCGGACCTCGATCACGCCGGCGTCATGGGCGTCATCTTCGGCGCGGTGTAGCAGCAGCGCGCCGTATCCGCGGCCCTGGGTGTCAGGCGCGACGGCGACCGAGTCGAGCAGTAGATGGCTGCCTTGCGTGTAGGTGACCAAACTCCCGACCAGGCGGTCGTCACAGGTCAGGACCCACACGTTGGCGTCCTCGATGAGAGCCGCGTAGTCGGCGTCCATCGGAGCGGGCCTGCGCCCGATGCGGGCGGTGTATTTCTCGTATGCCCCCTCGACGAGCGCGACGATAGCGGCCGTATCGGCCGCGGTGGCCCGGCGTAACGACGGTTCGGACATGCGCCCACGGTAAAGCCACAGCAGCCCTGACGTACGTTGGGCACGGTGGGTAGCTCGATAGCGCTTGTCGGTCCGGGAGCGATTGGTTCGACCGTCGCCGCGCTGCTGTATGCGGCCGGTCATCGGGTGACGTTGTGCGGGCATACGTCCCGCGCTCAGATCGAGGTCCGCCGGGATCAGCCGGGCGACACCATCGTGGTGCCCGGCCCGGTGCTGACCGATCCCTGCGACGTCGACGGTCGCGTCGACCTGGTGTTGCTCGCGGTCAAGGACACCCACAACGAACAGGCGGCCGGCTGGCTGCACCGGTTGTGCGACGACCACACGGTGGTCTGTGTGCTGCAGAACGGCGTCGAACAGGTCGAGCGGGTCGGCGAGTTCTTTCCGTCGGAGCACATCGTGCCGGCGGTCGTCTGGTTTTCCGCAGAGCCTCAGCCGGGCGGCTGGGTGCGGCTACGTACCGATGTGCGTCTGGTGCTGCCCGACTGCGAAGACGCCGAAACCCTGGCGGCGGTGTTGCGTCCGGCGGGGGTGACAGTCGACCTGGACCCCGACTTCAGCACCGAGGCGTGGCGCAAGTTGTTGGTCAATGCGCTGGCCGGGTTCATGGTGCTGGCCCGGCGCCGATCAGGCATGTTCCGCCGCGCCGACATCGCCGCGCTCGCGCGCCGCTACCTCACCGAATGCCTGGCGGTGGCCCGTGCCGAAGGTGCCGCGCTGCCCGACACCGTGATCGACGAGATAACCGAGATGTTCGCCACCGGGCCGCAGGATCTGACCACGTCGATGCTGACCGACGCCAACGCGGGCCGCCGCCTGGAGTGGGATATCCGCAACGGTGTCATCGTTCGGAAGGCCGCTCAGCACGGGTTGGCGACGCCGGTGAGCGACGTGGTTGTTCCGTTGCTCGCCGCGGCCAGCGACGGACCCGGCTAGTCCGGCACCCGCCAGATGGCATCCTGGCCAGGTGGGCCTGATATTCCGGTTGGTCGAGCTGTTGCTCGTGATCGTGCCGATCGCTGGCGCGATCTATGCCGCCTTCCGGGGTGTCTCCGCGCTGACCAAACGCCAGAGCGGCTCCGGGCAGGATCCACAACCCGCAGCCCGTGACGACCCGAAAAGCCAAGCAGCACAGTGGCGCACCATCACCCGAGTGATCGACGAACACAGCCGTACCGACACCCGCTGGCTCGACTACGAACTCGACGCCGCCAAGCTGCTCGACTTTCCGGCGATGACCGATATGCGCGATCCGCTGACGGTGGCCTTTCACCGGGCCAAACTGCGCGCGGATCTGCTGCGGCCCGGCAAGGCCGAGGATCTGCTCGACGCCCCCGACGCGATGCGCCAGTATCTCGACGCCGTCGAGGCGTATGTGACCGCGTTCGATGCCGCCGAGAACGAGGCCCGCCGGCGCCGGCGCAGTGACTTCTCTCGCGCTGACCAGCAGCGGATGACCCGGGCGCAGAGTCTGCTGCGGGTGGCGGCCGATCGCGGCGCCACCCAGCAGGAGCGGGAGCGCGCCTACGAGCTGGCCCGCGGTGAGCTCGACGGGCTGCTGGTGCTGCCAGATCGCACCACGGCCGCCCTCGAGCGCGGTATCGCGGGCGAGCTCGACGACTAAACAGCGTTGTCGTGCCGCACCGAGAGTGTGCTCCGGCAGTCGGGTGGGCTCAAGACTCGTGTGAGCCCAAGAGATCGCCTCATCGAAATCGACGCAAGCGCGAGAAGATCCCGCGCCAGCGTCGATCTCGGCGCTCGACTCGAGCGAGCAAGCGGCACGTTCGCCGCAATCCGCCATTGACAGATCATCGAACGTGCGTTCGAATGAATGGATGCGGTGGAGCGGCCAGGGGATAGCGATCGACGACGGCGCCCTGCCGGGCCTGCAGCGCATTGGCCTGGTGCGCAGCGTGCGCACACCGCAATTCGAGGGCATCACGTTTCACGAGGTGCTGTGCAAGTCGGCGCTCAACAAGATCCCTGCCGCGGCGATGCTGCCGTTCCGTTTCACCGTCAACGGCTACCGCGGCTGCTCGCACGCCTGCCGGTACTGCTTCGCGCGGCCCACCCACGAATATCTGGAGTTCGACCCTGGCGCGGATTTCGACAGCCAGATCGTGGTGAAGACCAACGTCGTCGACGTGCTGCGCCGTGAGCTCGCCCGCCCGTCCTGGCGCCGGGAAACGGTGGCGCTGGGCACCAATACCGATCCCTATCAGCGGGCCGAGGGGCGCTATGTGCTGATGCCGGGCATCATCGCTGCCCTCGCCGGGTCGGGTACGTCGCTGTCGATCCTCACCAAGGGCACGCTGCTGCGCCGGGATCTGGATCTGATTGCTGATGCAGCACAACAGGTTCCGGTGTCGGTCGCGATCTCTCTGGCTGTCGGCGACCCTGATCTGCACCGCGACGTCGAACCTGGAACGCCGTCGCCGCAGGCCCGGCTTGGGCTGATCGCCGCCGTGCGCGACGCCGGGCTGGACTGCCACGTCATGGTCGCCCCGGTGTTACCGCATCTGACCGATTCGGCCGAGCATCTCGACAGCCTCCTCGGCCAGATCGCGGCGGCGGGCGCCACCGGGGTCACGGTGTTCGGCCTGCACCTGCGCAGTTCGACGCGCGGGTGGTTCATGACCTGGCTGGCGCGTTCGCATCCCGAACTCGTTGAGCCCTATCGGCAGCTGTACCGTCGCGGGGCCTACCTGCCGGCCGAGTACCGCGACATGCTGCGCCGGCGGGTGGCGCCGCTGGTGGCCAAGTACCGCTTGACCGGCGACAATCGGCCATTCGTCCCGGTCGCGCCGCGTGCCGTCGTTGAGCCGGAGCCGCAGCCGACGCTGTTCTAAGCCGGTTGCTGCGCGCTGGACAGCGCCGCCCGCCACGTCGCAACGCTGTCCCGTAGGTCGGCTAGCACCGCGTCGTCGGGGTGTTCATGCGCATGGATGATCTCGAAAAACAGATAGACGTCGCCAGTCCAGCTCTGCCTGAGTTGGTCGACGACGACGGTCGCGTCGACAGTGCCGGCCGCCTGGGTCGCGGCGGTGAACGGCCCGTGATGATCGGCGCCTCGGGGCGACTGCTGAAGTTGCACCACCGGGGTGTGCCGCCATGTCTCGCGGATCCAATTGTCGATATGCCCGCTCGGCGTCTCAGAATCCAGCGCCGCCGGGTGGCCGAGGTCCAGGCATAACCGCCACGGTATGGCGGTATCGGCGAGTGCGTCCTCGACTGCATGTGCCTCGTCAATCGAATGGCCGTATTCGCGTGTCACAGCGAGGTTCTCGAACTGCAGGTGGTCCAGGCCGGCGGCCTGCGCGGTATCAGCAAGCTTGCGCATCGCAGCGAGTTCGTCGTCGATCAGAGTCCGCGCCCGGTGTGCATCTGCGGCCGCGCCGACCGACAGCGCACCGAGATGGCCGCCAACACCGCGTGCACCCGCTGCCACGGTGACCGCGACCATTTGCTCGTACCAGTTATACGCCGCCGCGCGGTCACCGGGATCGTCGGAGAGCAGCAGCCCAGACGAATAAGCCGCCAGTCCGGTGAACAGACTGTGGATTTCGAGGTCGTATTCTTCGGCTGCTTGCCGAGCTCGCTTGGCGTATGCCAGTGCCGGGGCGGGATCGAACCCGACGGGCAGCAGATCGATGCTCAGCTGAACGACGTCGAGGCCCAAATCCTCCTTGGCGATTCGGGCCCAATCTCGGGGCTCCGGCCAGCGTTTCACCGCAAAACAGGTGTTGATGCCCAGATGTAGCCGAGGTCCCTGCGCTGATGTGTTCGTCATTCGATGCGCTTTCCTGAGTCGGGGTAGAAGTAATGCGCGGAATCGGGCCGGACGCTCAGAGCGACCGGAACACCGGGTTCGATCCCGCTGAGACGGCTCACTTCCGCGACGGCCGTGAGTTCGGTGTCGCCGACGGCGATCGTGACGATGGCGCGTGGCCCCAGCAATTCCACGAGGGAGACCACCGCCGTCGATGTCGGGTCGGGGGTGAGTAGCAGGTCGTCGGGGCGCACACCGAGCAACAGATCGCCGCGTAACGGGGCGTCGACAGTGAGCCTGATACCGGACTCGCTGCGCAGCACCGACTCCGAGTAGGAGCCCGCGATGAGGTTCATCTTGGGGCTACCGACAAAGGTGGCCACGAACGTGTCCACTGGCCGGGAATACACCTCGTTCGGCGTGCCGGTCTGCGCCACACCACCGTCGCGCATTACCACCATCCGATCAGAGAGGGTCATCGCCTCCTCTTGGTCGTGGGTGACGTAGAACGAGGTGATGCCCAGCCGGCGCTGGATGCGCAGCAGTTCGGTGCGGGTTTCGATACGGAGCTTGGCGTCGAGATTGCTCAGTGGTTCGTCGAACAGAAAGATGGCTGGCTCGCGGACGATCGCCCGGGCGATGGCGACGCGCTGCTGTTGACCGCCGCTGAGATCTTTGGGACGGCGTTTGAGTAGTTCGCCCAGTCCGACGGACTGGGCGACTTCGGTGGCGCGGCGGTGTGCGTCGGCCTTCTTCATCTTCTTGGCGCGCAACGGAAACGCCACATTGCCGAGCACATCGAGATGGGGGTACAGCGCGTAGTTCTGGAACACCATGGCGATATCGCGGTCGCGGGTGTCAACCTGGGTGACATTGCGTTCACCGATGAAGATGTCTCCCGAGGAGACCGCCTCGAGACCGGCCAACATGCGTAATGAGGTGGACTTTCCGCATCCAGACGGTCCGACCAGTACGGTCATGGACCCGTCGGGCAGATCCAGATTGAGGTTGTCGACGACATGGGTCTGACCGTAAGTCTTGGAGACGTTACGAAAAGTGATGGTAGCCACGGGTTCTCTCTGTTCGATGGATGGCTGGTCAGAATTTGACGGCGCCGCCGCCCATGCCCTGGATGAGGCGGCGTTGCACGAAGAAGGCCGCAGTCACGACAGGGACGATGGAGATGATGATGGCGGCGCTCATCGTGCCGAGATCGACTCCGCGGAATGTGTTGAACGATGAGATCGCGACCGGAAGCAGCTGATTCTTGTTGGGCGCCAGGATCAGTCCGTAGAACATGTCGTTCCAGGACAGGATGAAGCCGAAGATGGCGGCTGCGCCGACACCGGGCAGAACCTGGGGGACCATCACCTTGTAGAAGGCACTGAACCGGGTCAGGCCGTCGACCCGGGCCTGCTCCTCCAACGAAGCTGGGACCGACTCCCACAAACCGATGAGGAACCAGGTGACGAACGGGAGCACAAAGCTGATGTGCGCCAGCGTGACCGGTATCAGTGTTCCGCTGAGGCGGAGCGTATAGGCCATGGTGAGAAACGGGAACACCAGCACCGCTGGTGGCAGGACCTGGGCCGCCAGCATACCGAATCGGGTGACCGAGCCACCGGCGCGGTAGCGCGAGATGGCGTAGGACGCCATGGTGCCGGCAACGATGCTGACGACAACTGTGGTGATGGCGACGAAGGCGCTGCGTCCGACCGCCTCGATGATTCCGCCGGAGACCACATCCGACCAGTTCTGCGTGGTCGGCGTGAACGCCACCAAGCCAGGGTCGTTGATCTGGCTGGGAGTCTTGAAGCTGGCCAGGGTAATCCAGCACAGCGGGAGCACCACGACAAGGACAGCGACGATCAACAGCCCGATCCGGGCGGCGCTGAATACGCGGTGTTTCACGACGACAACCTCTCCATACGCCGGTAGATCACGAAGATCACCGCGAGCACAAATGCCAGCACCAGACACGCCATCGCACTCGCCTCACCGAGGCGGAAGAACTGAATCCCGGTCTGATACATGAGGTATTGCAGGGTCTCCGTCTCAGTTCCCGGACCGCCTCTGGTGGTGGCGTAGACATACTCGAAGACCTTCATCGCATCCAGGGCCCTCAACATCACCGCGACCGTCAGCACCGGCGACAACAGCGGCAGAATCACGTGGAACAGCGTGTAGATCCCGCCCGCACCGTCGACCTGAGCCGCCTCGAGTGGTTGCTTGGGCATGGCTTCCAGACCCGCGAGGATCAGCAGCACCAAAAATGGTGTCCACTGCCACACGTCGATCGCGATCAGCGTGTACAGCGCTGTCCCCGAGCCGAAGAAATCGACGTCGATGCCCACACTGGACAAGGCGCGGGGGATGGCCCCCAACTGACTGTTGAGCAGGAATCGGAAGACCAGCGCGACCGCGATCGGGGTGATGAACATCGGGATCAGCAGCACTGATCGGGTCAGATCTTTCATCCAGCGCTGCCGGTGTAGCGCCAGCGCGATCAACAGGGCCAGGACGAACTCCACGGCGACCGCTACGACGACGTAGAACACGGTGATCCAGGCCGAGGAAAGGAAGCGGCCATCGAACGCGGCAGCGTAGTTGTCCGTTCCGACGAACCCGGGGGAGGCGCGCGAGGTGAGTTTCTTGTCGACGAAGCTCAGATACGTCGCATACATCAACGGAAACCCGATGGCGATGACGAACACCGCGATGAACGGTGCCAACATGCCATACCGAAAGGTCTTCATACGGAGGAGCTTTCTCTGGTGAGCGCGTCCCGGGAGGCCGTGGGCTGAACCGGCCTCCCGGGACGGGCTGCTACTTGCCGGAAATCTGGTCGGCGGCCTTCTGCGCGTCGGCCAGTGCCTGGTCGATCGTCTTGGCGCCGATCACGGCCTCGTTCAGCTGGGTGCCCACTTCCTGCACCAACTGCTCGGCGTTGCGGCCCTCCGCGAACGGAACTGCCTTCTGCAGAATCGAATTCACCGCGGTGAAGTAGCCCTCACCCAGACCTTCCTTACGGACGCGAGGATCGTTGACGGTGCTCATGCGGGTCGGGGCGCCGCCATCGATGACCCGCTGCTTGTCGACATCCTTGGAGGTGACCCAGGAGATGAACGCCCATGCGGCATCGGGTGCCGCCGAGTTCGACGGGATGGCCCACGACCAGGCTCCCAGTGAACCGCGGCCGCCTGGCATCGGCGCCAGCGCGAATTCCCCGGCGTGCGGCCCGGATCCGGCCTTGTTCAGGCTCGCGGTCAGCCAGTTGTAGCCGACGATCGAAGCCGAACCACCCGAGGACAATGAGCGCAGCGTTTCGTCCTGCGCCCAGTTGACGCTGTTGGCCGGCGCGGCGGTCTTGAGGGTGTCGATGTAGACCTCCAGGGCGCGTTTGGCCTCCGGGGTGTTGATCGTCGGCTTGCCGTCGGCGTCGAACATCTGCCCGCCGGCGGCCAGATAGAAGCTCGACCACTCTTCGAGGATCTTGTACCCGCGCTGTGGGCTGTGGGCGATACCGGCGTGCTCGGGCGTCGTCAGTTTGTTTACCGTGGTGACCAACTCGTCCAGCGTTGTCGGTACCGACAACCCGGCTTGCTGCAACAGATCATCGCGATAGATGTAGCCCAACGCGTAGTTGTACATCGGCACGCCATAGGTGCCGCCCTTGACTTCGTTGAGCTTGCGCAGTGACTCATAGAAATCGTCGTAGTCCATGCCGGTCGTCGAGGCGATGCGGTCCTGCACCGGTGCCACGAACCCGGCGTCGACGAAGTCGCCCATCCAGGGGTTGTCGACCATGATGAGGTCGTAGGTGGGATCCGGTGACTGGAACGAGGCGACCAGCTTGTCGCGCATCGAGTCGTAGGCGAGCTTCTGGATATCGAGTTTGATGTTGGGGTAGGCGGTCTTGAAGCCGCCGAGCAGACCCTCGATCACCTCGGTGTCGTGCTCGTCTTCCAGCAGTACCCGTACGGTGGCCGTGGTGTCCTTCGGGATGTCGCCGGCGCCGGACCCGGCGTTGTCCTTGGCCGAACTCGAACACCCGGCGAGCGTGAGGGCCGTAGCACCGAGGAGCGCGGCGGCAACCGAACTCCATCTCTTTATCGACATGTGAATTCTGATCTCCTCAGTTGTTGTTGACGGATCTGACGGCGTCAGTCCATGAAGGCGCCGCCGTTGACCGACAGCGCCTCTCCGGTGATGAAACGGGCGTCCTCAGAGACCAGGAAGGCCACCGACCGTGCGATGTCTTCGGGCTGTTCCAGTCGACCCAATGGTGTTGCGGCAATCCACATTTGCTTGACGTCGTCCGCTGTGCAGCCGCGCAGCGTCGCTTCCCATTCCAGTTCACGCTCCTGCATCGGCGTCGCCACAAAACCGGGGCAGATGCTGTTGACGTTGATTCCGTGCTCGGCCAGTTCGTGGGCCATCGCTTGAGTGAGGCCGATGACCCCGAACTTGGAGGCGATGTAGTCGGACAGGTACGGGACGTTGCCTTGTTTGCCACCCATCGAAGCGGTGTTGACGATCATTCCCTTGCTGCCGGTGCGCACCATGGCTCGGGCGGCAGCCTGCCCGCAGATGAACACACCCTTCAGGTTGACCTCGAACGTGCGATCTACACGATCCAGGGGCATATCGAGAAACCGCTGCATATACGAGATTCCGGCGTTGCTGATCCAGGCATCGAGTCCTAGGCGATCAGCGACGTCGTCGGCGACTCGAGTGGCATCGGCCGCGCTGGTGACATCCAGCTTGGCGTGCTCGTGGTGCGCTCCAGCGGAGCGTTCCAGGCTTTCGCAGGTACGCTCGGCGGCGTCGGGGTCGACGTCGGTCACCACGACCTGCCAGTCGCGGCGGGCCAGCTCGACGGCCATGGCGCGGCCGATGCCGGAGCCGGCGCCGGTTACTACTACGGTCTTCGTCATGTTTCCTCTTGTCTCGTCGGAGTTTTCGTAGTTCTGGGCGTGCCTCAGCACAACTGGATCTTGACGCCCTGCTGGCGTGCGGCCTCGAGAGCGGGATGTTCAGGAGGACCGTCGGTAACGATGGTGTGTGCAGCTGACAGTGGCGCGATGTTGACCAACTGCACTCGGGCGAGCTTGCTGGAGTCGACGACGACGATCACCCGGTCGGCGCATTCCATCGCCAGCCGCTTCACGTTGCTCTCCTCGCCGTGATAGTCAGTCAGTCCGCGCTTGGCATCGACCCCCGCAACGCCCATCACATAGGTGTCGCAGTTGTAGCGGCGGAACGCCGCCTCGGCGTCAGATCCGATCAGGCTCAGCTCGCCAGGGCGCAGGCGCCCGCCGGTGAGGATGACGGTGGTGTCCGGTTCATCGGCGAGCTCAAGTGCCGCCAGCACGCTGGGAGTGATGATGGTCAGGGCCAGGTTGCGGCCACGGATGCACTTGGCGACTGCCAATGCGGTGCTGCCGCTGTCGAGGATCACGGTGGCGTGCGGTTCGAGCAGTGTCACGGCGGCTTCAGCGATATGTGCCTTCTCATGGGCGGCCAGCTGCGCCCGCGCCTCGAACGAAGGTTCCTCGGACTTACCGGTGAACGCGATTGCGCCGCCGATCACCCGGCGTACCTTGCCCTGGACTTCGAGTGCCTCGATATCGCGCCGGATCGTCATCTCGGAGACGTCGAATGCGGACGCCAGCGTCGCGTAATCCGCTTCGCCGTCGGCGGCGATCCGCTCCTGGATGAGTGCGCGGCGTTCGTCGCCGGTCATCGGAGCCGTGAGGCAGGACGGTTGTGATTGGCTAACAGCATCGAGCCTCCAGTCGTGATAATCCCGGTGACTAATCGTCTAAGTTGTTAATGTCTAACACAAGATTGCGGAACGGGAAACGGGAACATGACATCTTTTGCCAGTCGTACGGTGACAGCGGAGCTTCTCGACGTCGCGCTTGCGGCCGCGCGGGCGGGTGCGCGGGTGCTGCGCGACGGTGCTCTGGGGGCGCCGCAGATCACCGTCAAGGGTGAGCGAGGCAACCTGGTGACCGATGTCGATGTGGCTGCTGAGCGTGCCGTCCGTGAGGTGCTCGCGGCGCGCCGCCCCGGCGATGAAGTCACCGGCGAGGAATTGCCCGACAGCGCCTCGGCCGGGTCTGCGCTGCGTTGGTCGATCGACCCACTCGATGGGACGACCAACTTCACCAGGGGGATTCCCTATTACGCGACGTCGGTGGGCGTCGTTGACGGCGATGGCTGCTGGTTGGCCGGCGCAGTTATCGCCCCTGAACTGGACAAATGTTATTTCGGATCGCTGGACGGAGGAGCCTGGTTGGCCGACTCCACCGGGGTGCGACAGCTGACCGGGCCGGCGCAGGACGGTGAAGGTGCACGCCTGCTCGGAATGGGCTACTCGTATTCGGCGCAGATCCGGGCCGGCCAGTACGCGATGACCGCTGAGTTGATGGCCGGCTACACCGATGCCCGTGCTTTGGGGTCGGCGGCGCTAGCCGTCTGCGCGGTAGCCGAAGGGGCTCTCGACGGATACATCGAGACCGACCTGGCCGAGTACGACTGGGCGGCCGGGGCGGTCATCGCCGAGGCTGCGGGCCTGCGGGTGGTGCGACCGACGGCAAGTTCCCCGATGCTGCGCATCGAGCCTGAACCGGCCGGCGCGTGTGAAATATAGACAAACTGAATGTTTATGAATAACATCGCGTTTCGCCGGCGACCCGCTGCCGGGTGGGGCCGGGACAGGCCGGGGATGGCCGTGGGAAGGACATTGAATGGCCAGCAGGCATTACATCGGGATCGACATCGGGACGACCGGAACCAAGACGGTGCTGCTGGAACGTTCGGCGGGCATCATTGCCCAGGCGAACTTCGAGTCGCCGATCTTCTCCGACGGCCCCGCCTTTGCCGAAGCTGACGCCGACGCGTGGGTTGATAACGCAGTCAACGGGATTCGTGCGGTGTTGACCGAATCCGGTGTTGATCCGGCCACGGTGGTCGCGGTGGCGACCACCGGAATGGTGCCCGCGGTGCTGTGCTTGGACGCGGATATGAAGCCGGTCCGCCGGCCGATCCTGCAGAATGATGCCCGCGCGACTGTCGAGATCGGCGAACTCGCCTCGCTCATTGACGGCGCCGACATGCTGACCCGTACGGGGTCGGCGCTCACCCAACAGTCGGTGGCCCCCACCCTGATGTGGCTGCGCCGTCACGAGCCTGAACTCTGGTCGCGCACGGTCCATGTCGTCGGTTCCTACGACTATGTGCTGACCGCCCTCGGCGCGCCGGTGCACGTCGAGGAGAACTGGGCGCTCGAATCGGGGCTGTACACCCTCGATGGCAGCCGGTACGACACGGCGATCACGGCGGCCGGACTGGATCCGGGCTTATTGAGCACCCCGGTCCGGCCCGGCACTGTGGTGGGCGCCGTGTCGGCACGGGTTGCCGCCGAAACTGGGCTGGATCCGGCCACCGCGCTGGTGGTGGGCGGCGCCGATCACGTGCTCTCGGCGTACGCCGCCGGCGTCGACAGCCCGGGAAAGTGGCTGGTCAAGCTTGGTGGAGCCGGTGATATTCTCACCGCCTGCGACGCGCCGGTCGTCGACGAACGGCTCTACCTCGATGCCCATCCCCGCCCCGGTGTATGGCTGCCCAACGGGTGCATGGCCACCAGTGGCAGCCTGATTCGCTGGTTCCAAACGGTGGTCGGCGGTGTCACGCTGGCCGAGCTCGATGCCGAGGCAGCGTCGCGAGAGCCGGCCTCGTTGCTGTGTCTGCCGTACTTTCTGGGGGAGAAATCGCCGATCCACGATCCAGAGCTGCGCGGCGCCTTCCTCGGACTTGAGCTGTCCCATACCCGCGCCGACCTGTACCGCGCTGTGCTGGAGGCTATCGCCTTCGGCTTCCGGCACAACGCCGAAGCGATGCGCGCCGCGGGTATCGAGCTCGACGCTCGAGCCAGCGTGACCAATGGTGGAAGTAAATCCATGCTGTGGAAGCAGATTCACGCCGATGTCCTCAACGTCGAGCTGATTCCGGTACGAGACCACCCCGGGGCATCGCTTGGAGCGGCGATCCTCGCCGGCGTCGGTGCCGGCGACCTGACGGTCGACGACTCTGCCCGTTTCCTGCACACCGACCCGCCGATCGTGCCGGACCCGGCCCGCGTCGCCGCCTACGACCAGGCGTACCGATTGTGGCGACAGGCCGGTGATGCTCTTACCGGCGTATCCCACGCATTGGCCCGGCGCCGAACAGACCGCGCCGCAACATCGAAGGAGGGCTGATGCGGGTGCGGCACGAGCATCAGGTTGCTCTGACCGATATCGCTTGGAAGATGGTCGATCTCGGTCTCACGACCGGTCTCGATTCGGGGGACGCCACGCTGTTCGACCGGGACGAAGGCGTGATCTACGCACTGCCGGCGCCATCGGCCCGGTTACCGATCCGCACTTGGAAGGATGTGCGGCCCGAAGACGTCGCCATGGTCGATGAGCGCGGAAATCTGCACCCAGCTTCGCTGGCCGAGCCGACCGTCGAACTTCCCATGCACCTGGCGATCTACGCTGCGCGACCTGATGTCAACGCGATCGTGCATTCGCACGCCGAGGACTCGCAGGTGTTCGCCGCGGCCGAGCGCGATATCCCCACGGCCACCATCGATTCCTACACCCGGGCTGGCTTCGGACCCATCAAGTGCGGGGAGTTCGGCGTTGTCGCCTCGGTGGAATTGGGTGAGCACATGGTCGCAGCGCTCGGTTCGACCAGTAAGGCCGCCCTGATGGCGCGGCACGGCGCGGTCGCAGTCGGGGCCGACCTCGCGGACGCGTTGTTCACCGCGACGGTCATCGAGAAGGCCGCCCGGCAGGCGATGAAGGTTGTGTCGCTGGGCGAAACACCTGAGCAGTTAACGCTTTATCACATTTTCGACGAACAACTCGCCCGCGATATCGAGGCCGGACGAGTTCATCTCGACACCCAAACCGTCACCGTTCAGCGACTCGCGTAACCGATTAGGAGACACACATCATGCAATGGCTCAACGACGTATTCGGCGTGCCCAAGCCAATCATCGCCATGCTGCACCTGGGAGCACTTCCCGGTGACCCGGCCTACGACACCGCCAGCGGTATGCGCAAGATCGTCGACGACGCCCGCCGCGACCTCGACGCGCTGCAGACCGGCGGGGTGGACGCCGTCCTGATCTCCAACGAATTCAGCCTCCCGTATCTGACGAAGACCGAGCCGATCACGGCGATCACGATGGCCCGGGTGATCGGGGAGCTGCTCGACGAGATCACCGTGCCGTTCGGCGCGAACGTGCTCTGGGACGGGGTCGCGTCGATCGATCTGGCCGCGGCCACCGGTGCGGCGTTCGTCAGGGAGATCTTCACCGGTGTCTACGCCAGCGACTTCGGTCTGTGGGACACCAATGTCGGGTACTCGGCTCGGCACCGCCGCCGAGTGGACGCCGGTAATGTGCGGCTGCTGTTCAATGTTGTTCCGGAGGCGACTTCCTATGTCGCGCAGCGTGATCTGGCCTCGATCACCCGCTCGACCGTGTTCAACGCCAAGCCTGACGCGCTGGTGGTTTCCGGGCTGACCGCGGGTGCCCCGACAGACAGCTCGGCGTTGTCCACGGTGAAGCAGAACGCCGGTGAGGTGCCCGTGTTCGTCAACACCGGGATGCGGGCCGAGACCGCCGAACAGCAGCTCGCGATCGCCGACGGTGCCGTCGTCGGTACCGCATTGAAGAAGGACGGCAAATTCGAGAACCATCCCGACGTCAACCGGGTCACGGAGCTGATGGCGGTCGTCAAGGACTATCGGTCCTCACTGCCGGCGAGCGCGGTCGGCTGACCAGACCGGGCACAGGTCAAGCGCGGCCTACTGGCGGCCGCGCTTGACCTGATTGAACGGCAGACCCTTGTCGGCGGCGAGTTCGCGCGGGAATCCGAGGATGCGCTCGCTGATCACATTGCGGGCCATCTCACTGCTTCCGCCGCCCAGTGAACCGGTCTGTCGCGACAGATACCGCACTCCGATATCGAGCAGGTCGGACAGCTCTTCGCCCTCGTCGACCACTCCGGCGGTGCCCGCGATCGCGAGCGCGGTGTCGACTTCGAGTTCGGTTGTCTCGGCGTGGAAGAGCCGGATCAGCGTGCCGGCATTGGGCGGCAGCGTGCCGTTGCCGATTGCGGTTCCGACGTGATCGATCAGTTGGTCTTTGACGATCCGGCGCACCAACGCTCGACCGGCGAGATTCCGCACCGCCGGATCTTCGCCCTGGCCGGTGCGCTCAGCCAGGCGGACATGGTCCGGTGGCTTTTCGCTGGCGTTCTCCGCGCCGCTTCCGCTGGCGAATTCTGATCCGCCGCCGACTGCGCGACGTTCGTGGAACAGCTGACGGGAGGCCACTTCCCAACCGTTGTTGACCTCGCCGACCACGGCGTCATCACCTAGTTCGAGGCCGTCGAAGAACTCCTCACAGAACTCCTCGTTGCCATTGACCTCTTTGATGCGGCGCATCGTGATGCCGGGGGAGCTCAGCGGCACCAGGAACATGGTCAGGCCCTCGTGCTTGGGCACGGTCCAGTCGGTGCGGGCCAGCAGCAGCCCGTAGTCGGCGGCGAACGCACTGGTGCTCCAGGTCTTGGCGCCGTTGATGACCCAGGTGTCACCACGTCGATCGGCGCGGGTGATGACGCCGGCCAGATCGGAGCCGCCGCTGGGTTCACTCAGGAGCTGGCAGAGCACCTCGTCGCCACGAATCGCAGCCGAAATGCGGTCGCGTTTCTGGCTTTCGGTGCCCATATCGAGGATCGTCGCCGAACAGATGGTCAGCGACGGCACATTGAGGATCAGCGGCATCTCGTAGCGGCGGCACTCGGCGTTGAATGCCCGCTGATACGCGTAATCGAGGCCCAACCCGCCGTACTCGCGGGGGAAACAGATCCCGGCGAAACCACCCCGGTACAAGCGCTGCTGCAGCTCCTTGGCACGATCCCAGGAGGCCTGTTCGGCGCGAACCGAGAAGGGCGGATGATCCGGATCGATGGCGGGCATGTTCTCGGCCAGCCAGGTGCGGGCCCTGGCGGCGAAATCGGCAACCGATTCGGTGGCTACGGTGAGCGCGGCGTCGGTCATGCCGAAGCCTCCTGTGGCGCGGTCTTGGCACTCAACGCGTACACCGCGCGGTGGTGATCTTCGGGTGAACCATAGAGCGCGCGGTACAGCGCAGCCCGGCGCAGGAACAAGTGCAGGTCGTGCTCCCAGGTGACGCCGATCCCGCCGTGCAGCTGCACGCAATCCTGCAGCATCAGCGGGGCACGTTCGGCCACATAGGCTTTGGCGACGCTAACCAGAAGGCCGGCGTCATCCGAGCGTGCCGACACCGCGGCCACCGCACCCGCAGTCGTTGCCCGGCACGCCTCGAACCACATCTTCATATCGGCGAGCCGATGCTTGAGCGCCTGGTACGACGCCAGCGGCCTGCCGAAACTATGGCGATCGAACATCCACTGCGTCGTCATGGCCAACACGGCATCCAGAATCCCGACGATTTCCGCACATTGCAGCACCAGGGCGACCTGCCGCTGCCGCTCGATGATCGCGGGTGTTTGCGCGGCATTGCCGACTGCGGCGGTCTCGTCGACCTGCGCGCCGTCGAATTCCACTCGGGCGTAACGCTTCACCATGTCGACGGAGCGCTGCTCGGTGACTTCTGTGCGGTCGGCGGGGACGAGGAATTGGCGAGGACTGCCGTCGCAGTCGGCGACCACCAGGAACACGCCGGCTTCGGTGCCCGCTTCTACCCGGTCCTTCACCCCGTCGATGCGGTAGCCGGTCTCGGTGCGTGTCGCGGTCACGCCCGGCTGCAACGGGGACAGCGGCCGGCGCGGTTCGTAGATCGCCCAGGACGCCACCAGTTCGCCGGCCACCAGCGCGTCGATGGTGTCTTCATGTCCGCCCGGCGCCTCGGCCAGGCCCGCAAGCACGATGCTGACCGGATGCAGCGGACCGGGTGCCACGCTGTGGCCGATCTGTTCGGCCACCAGGGCGAGATCGGCCAAACCGTCACCCGAAACACTGCCGCCGCCAAGCTCTTCGGGGACCAGCAGGCTGGTCCAGCCGAGTTCGGCCGCCCGCTGCCACCACTCGCTGTCGAAGGAGCGGTCCGCGGCGTGCAGCTCGCGCACGCGGCTCAGTGAGGCCTCCTTCTCCAGGAAGGCCTGCGTCGTCGACGCAAACAGCAGCTGTTCGGGATTGGCGACATCTGTCATAGAGCCAGTCCAGCCTGTTCAGTGGTGGCGGTCAGTCGGATCGAATTATGCGATGACGAGCGCGGGTACGTCGGGCTTGTGGACCGACACGTTGGGGACCTTGAACAGGTCGACCAGGTTGCCGCCCATCACTTTTCGTTGACCTTCGGAGTCCAGCCCCTGGGCAATCAGGTCGTCGACGAGGTTGATCGGATTGGCCAGTCCCTCCGGGTGCGGCCAGTCCGAACCAAAGATGATGCGGTCGATACCGCACAGCTCGGCCATCTTCTTGAAGTCGTCCTCCCAGAACGGCGCCACGTACACCCCGCGCCGGAACGCCTGGATCGGGTCCTCGGGGAACTCCTGCGGCATCTTCGAGTAGACGTCTTTGAACTGGTAGAGGAGGTAGGGCACCCAGGATGCGCCGTTTTCGATGGACAGGATGCGCAGATCCGGATTACGGGTCAGCGCGCCGTGGCACACCAGGGCGGCCATGGTGTCCTCGATGGGCCGCTTGCCCATCGCGACCATCCGGAACGAGGTCGGCTTGAACGGCAGGAACTCTTCGGCGGGCTCCCAGTCATTGAGGTACTCGGCGTAGCCGCTGTCCGAGGCGTGCATGCACACCGGGATACCGGCTTTGACGCAGGCGTCCCAGAACGGATCGAACTCGGGCAGGCCCATCGAACGGGAGCCACGGAACCCAGCCACGGGGGCCGGGCGTACCAGGACGGTCTTGGCGCCGCGCTCCAGGCACCATTCGAGCTCCTCGAGCGCACGGTCGACGATGCTCAGGTTGATGACCGGGGTGGAGAAGATCCGGCCCTCGTAGTTGAACTGCCAGGTCTCATACATCCACTGATTGAGCGCATGGACGATATCCAGGATCAGCTCCGGATCGTCCTTCAACCGCTCCTCGACCAGGCTGGCCAGGGTCGGGAACATGATCGTGTAGTCCAGGCCCAGTCCGTCGAGCACTTCGAGGCGCGCCTCGGGGTTGCGGAACGCGGGGATGGCCTTCATCGGCTTGCCCATCACCTCGCGGTAGCTTTTGCCGCCGCTGCCGTGCCGGAAGTACTCCTCCTGGGCGCCGGGGCGGGCGACGACCTCGAAGGTCGGGTTGGGGATGTAGTCGCTGATGTGATTGCGCACCACGATCTTGGTGCGGCCCTTGACGTCGATGTAGTCGATGACGCCCTTCCGGTTGTCCGGCAGGAATTGCGTCAGCGCTTCCTGGGGCTCGTAAAAGTGGTTGTCGGCGTCGAAAACGGGGTAGGGGAGCTCGCGCGAGGGCATGTCCGCCTCCAGAGAGTCTGATTGGTGAATAACGGTAATGACGTTACCACGCGGCAAGCTGGGTCAACACATGGATCGCAAAAGCTGGGTCTACCAGTGCAAACGGGTCAGGGGAGCAGGCCGCGCACGCAGAAGTCGTATATGTGCGCCGCGTCGATCGGCACGCCGTTGAGTTCGACGCCGAGGCTGCGTAGCCGCATAGCGCCGAGCACCGCCTGCATGATGAGCGCGGCGGTGGTCTCGGTCTGCAGGTCGGGTCGGAAGGTGCGCTCGTCTTTGCCGCGTTCGAGAATCTCGCCGATCAGTTGATGCAGCGGGGAGAGCACGCGGGAGTACTCCCGCGGCAGCGTCTCGGCCAGGTGGTCGTTGTAGTAGGTCAGGCCGCGGTTGATGCTGTCCTGTTTGGTGGATTCGGCTGGGGTGCAGATCCGGTCGATCAACAGCCGCATGGCGTCGGCGGCGGCCAGGCCGTCGGTCTCTGTGCGCCACTGCTTGGTGGACTCGGCCATGATCTTGTCGATCAGCGCCAGCAGCAGCTCGTCTTTGGTGGTGAAGTGCTGGTAGAACGAGCGCAGCGAGGTCTTTGAGCGCTCGACGACCTCCAGCACGGTGAAGTCGGTGCGGCCGGTCTCGGCCAGAATCGATAGCGCGGATCGCATGAAGCGACTCTCCCGGGAGTCCGGATCGGCGCTCAACGCGTCAGGCGTTCGTTCATCGGCCTTGGCCATCGGGTCAGCATATCGGTCGGGTTACAGTGACGAGAATGACGTTACCGTCTTGGCGCGCGACGAGGTGAGGGAAACATGGCTTCGAACCCTGCAGACTCCGGCGAGACCCACTGGACAGTGGCCCGGCTGCTTGAGCTCTTCGACGTCCAGGCCGACGGCCGGGATCGCTTCATCGCCCCGACGGGCATCGCCGATGCCGACGAGCGGCAGGTGGTCGAGGGCACACAGGTGCTCGCTCAGGCGATCGTCGCGGCGGCAAAGCGCTTCGAGGGCAAGTCAATTCGCTCGGTGCACGGTGCGTTCGCCCGCGCGGTGCTGGTGGGCCCGCCGGTGGTGCTCGATATCGATGTCGTCTCCGAAGGCCGCTCCACCGCGTCCGCGATCATCACCGCATCGCAGAACGACAAGCGCTGCATGACCTTCACGGTGCTCGCCGACGTGCCCACCGCGGATGTGATCCGCCACCATCTGCCGCGTCCCGAGGTGGCCGGGCCGGATCAGTCCAATGTCTGCGACATGCCGATGCGGGGACGGCAGGTCAAGTTGGTCGACGTCGTCGACATCAACAGCCCGGACGAGGTGGGCCCGCCCGAGGTGTACGCGTGGCTGCACTACGAGCCCATCCCGACCCGCGATGATCTGGCCAAGGCCCTGATCGCTTACTTCACCGGGCATCTGGGCATCTCGACGACCATGCGCGCGCACGCCGGCATCGGCACCGCGCAGTCCCACCTCAGCGTCTCGACCGCGCCGATGACCGTCACGGTGAGCTTCCACGAGCCGGTCGCCTGGAGCGGTTGGCTGCTCTACACCCACGAGAGCACGCAGGTCGGTGCCGGCATGTCCTACATCCGCGGGGCGATCCACACGCACGAGGGTGAGCTGATCGCGTCGTTCACCCAGGACGCGTTGATTCGCCCGCTGCGCACCACCGACAACGCGATCGCCGCCGAAGCCCGGATCTAGTGCGATGAGCTTGGTGGCCGGGCGCGGCCCACTCGGTCCCGATCGGGCCGGCTGGTTTTCCGCGCCGGTGGCCGAGCCGATCATCTACGTCGAGCCCCATCCGCGCCGGGTTCAGGCGTTGCGCGGCGGCCGGCTAGTCATCGACACCGAGAACGCGCTGCTGGTCCACCGCGCCGGCGCGCCGTTGAGCTATGTCTTCCCGGTCGGTGAAACAGCCGATCTGCCAACCGAACCCGAAGAGGTTGCGCCGGGTTACGTGCGGGTGCCTTGGGGTGCCGTCGATACGTGGGTGGAGGAGGGGCGCACCCTGGTGCACTACCCACCGAACCCGTATCACCGCGTCGATTGCCGGCCCACCCGGCGGCGGTTGCGGGTCGTGGTTGCCGACAGTGTGTTGGTGGATACCGACGACACTATGATTGTGTTCGAAACATCCTTGGCGCCAAAGCTTTACGTTGCGCCCGCCCATTTGCGCACCGATCTGCTGCGGCCGACGGCCACGTCGAGCTACTGCAACTACAAGGGGTACGCGAGTTACTGGGCCGTCGGCGACGTCGAGGACGCGGCCTGGAGTTACGACGATCCGCTGCCCGAAACGGTGCCCATCAAGGGATATTTCAGCTTCGATCCGGAGCGAGTCGACGTAGCGGCCGAGCTGCCTAGAGTGGGTTAGCCGAGCCGGGCGGCCGCATCGCGCAGACATTGAGCGGCACCCGCGGCGAGCGGCTCGCCGTGCCCGAAGCAGGCCGTATCGCAGTCGATTTCGGCCAGGGTACGAAACGACTCGGCGGTGCGGTCCCGGTCTCGGTTGAACACCCCCAGGGTCACCTCGCCCACGTTGGCGACGGTGTCGCCGGTGAACAGGATGCCGTGGGAGACGAGATGGACCGCGACGCTGCCGTCGGTGTGGCCCGGTGTTGCGATGATGTGCGCGCCGCCGACGACGTCGAGAACCTCCCCGCCGTGCAGTTCGATGTCCACCGGCGCTGGCGGCGCGGCCGGCGGGAGATCAGCCGAGACCCGTTGGTGGAGCGGCAGTTCCCACTCCTCGAACTTCGGTGGGGTAGCCACCAGCCCACCGCGAATGACCTCGGCGTCTGCCGCGCCGGCGGCAATCGGTGCGCCGGTGCGCCCGTGCACGGCGGCGGCTGACCCGCAGTGATCGACGTGGCAGTGGGTCAGAATGACCAGATCCGGTGTTCCGCAGGCCAAAAGGAGTTCGGCGCCACCGTCGGGGGCGCCGGTGTCGATCAGCAGCCGTTCACTGCCGTCGTCGATGAGGTAGGCCTGCCAGCCGCCGATGCGCAACATCGTCAGCACCGGCGTCACCTCGATACGTTCCATGCGTCAGACCGTAGGCGGCCACCTGGCCCGGACGGAAGCCGATCAGCTGCCGGCGAACATCGCCCTAGCCCAGATTCCCGGCCTTGAACGTGTCGCATTGCTTGGGGTCACCGGTCTGATACCCGGTGGTGAACCACTTCTGGCGCTCGGCCGACGATCCATGCGTCCACGCCTCGGGGTTCACCCGTCCGGTCGCCTGCTTCTGAATCCGGTCGTCGCCCACCGAGGCCGCCGCCGACAGTGCGTCGGCAATGTCCTTATCGGTCAACGGTTCCAGATACGTCACATCGGTGCCGGGCTGCTTGGTGATCGCGGCGTAATGCGCCCACACCCCGGCATAGCAGTCGGCCTGCAACTCGGTGCGGACACTGCCCCCGGTGGCGCCTTGCGCGCCCTGCTGAGCGCGGCCCAGTACACCGAGCAAGTCCTGCACATGGTGGCCGTACTCGTGGGCCACCACATACTCCTGCGCCAACGGTCCACCGCTGGAGCCGAATTGGTCGGTGAGCACCTGGAAGAAATCGGTGTCGAAATAGGCGGTCTGGTCCACCGGGCAGTAGAACGGCCCGACATCACTGGTGGCCGGTCCGCAGCCGGTGTTCACGCTGTTCTTGAACAGCCTCATCTTCGGGCGGGTGTAGCCCTTGAGTAGATCCGCCCATACGCCGTCGACGGAGTTGCCGGTGGCCACCACGCGGCATTCGACGTAGGAGTTGGCGTCGGCGCCGGTCTTGCACTTGCTGAGGTCGTAGCCCGAGGACTGCTCGGCGCCGGGCGGTAGGGCCGGCTGCTGGCTGAGCACCTGGCTGGGGTCGACCCCGAGGAACACCGCCAAAAGCACCACCACCAGGCCGCCGAGGCCACCACCGATCGCGATGCCCCGGCCGCTACCACCGCCACTGGTCGACGTGGTGCTCGTGTCGATCTGCATACCTTCGTTGAAGGTCATGGCCACTCCTCGACATCGACACCCCAGCGCAGACTTCCCGGCTCGTTCACCTTGCCACATTACGATTGCGCCGTGACCGTCGTCGCCGATCCGTCGACCCTGGTTTGCACGTCCCTAGGTGCCGTGCGTGGTGCTACCGAGCACGGTGTCCGCGTCTGGCGTGGCATTCCCTACGCCGAGCAACCCGTCGGGGATCGCCGCTTCCGCGAGCCCATCCCGCTGCAGCCGTGGTCAGGTGTGCGCGACGCCATCGAGTTCGGACCGATGCCCCCGCAGGGTCGCTCATTCGTCGGCGGCGGTCGTGACGACCCAAAGATCCGCGACGAAGCCTGCCTGACACTGACGGTATGGGCGCCGCCGCACAAGGACACGCCGTTGCCCGTCATGGTCTGGATCCCCGGCGGGGCATTCGTCTACGGCGCCGGGCAACTGCAGCTCTACAACGGCTCGCGGCTGGCCGCCAACGGCGACGTCGTGGTGGTCAACGTGACCTATCGGCTCGGCGTGTTCGGCGGCTTCGAACTCGGCGACCTCGGTGCCGGTTTCGCCGACAACCTGTGTCTGCGTGACCAGATCGCTGCGCTGCGCTGGGTGCAGGACAACATCGCTGCGTTCGGCGGAGACCCGCAGCGGGTCACCATCTTCGGTGAGTCGGCCGGTGCGACGTCGGTACTGGCGCTGCTGGCGAGCCCGGCCGGAGACGGCCTGTTCGCCCGCGCGATCGCGCAGAGCCCGGCGCTGCCGCTGATCGCCGACCGCGCAACTCGGGCGCGACGAGCCCACGAGTTCGTCGATCTGGTCGGATCCGATCCGGCCGCGTTCCCGGTCCTGCCGCAGCGGGTACTGCGCCGTGCGGCGGGTGAGATCCAGCGCCGCAGCGTGGCGACCAGCCCGACGCTGGCCTACGGGCTCACCTACGGGGTGGATCTGTTGCCGCGACACCCGATCGAGGCGGCGCGGGCTGGTGAGGTCAACCGGGTGCCGCTGATCGTGGGAACCAACAGCCACGAGGCGTCGATGTTCGCCTGGGCCAAGCCGCCCATGCTGCCGACCACGGTCGAGAGCATCGATGCCTACTTCGACCGGGTGGCGCCCGACGCCCGCGCTCGGGTGCTGGCCGCTTACCCCGACTATCCGCGCCGGCGCTCGCAGATCGCCGTCGGCTCCGACGTGATGTTCGGGGCACCGACGTGGGCGTTCGCCGACGCCTACAGCTCGTACGCGACCACCCACGTCTACCGGTTCGACCACACCACCTGGACGCTGCGGATGCTGGGGCTCGGCGCCACCCATGGCAGCGAGATCGTGCACATTCAGCACAGCTACGGCTCTTACCTGGGCCGCAAGCTGCACCCGCTGGGGCGGCGCGTGCAGCCCGCGGTGGGCCGCCGGATGCAACGCAGCTGGCTGAATTTCGCCACGCACGGTGCGCTCGACGACTGGCCCCGCTACGACACCGCGCGGCGACGTACGAGGATCATCCAGTCGAACCGCGACGTGTCCGTCAATGACCCCGACGCACAGCGCCGCCAGGCCTGGGCGTCGGTAAGTCAGCCGTAGCGCTTGTCGGTGTACCGCCGCAGGTTGGCCAGGAACCACTTGAACGACAGGTTCATCAGCGGCCCGCCCACGACCAGACCGACCCGGGCCGGCCCGTTCGCCTTCTGCGCCAGCGTCCAGGTCAGCCGGCAACCACCCGGCGTCTCCACCACGGTGTATTCCTCGGCGAACGCGGCGACCACCTTGTTCGAGCAGTTGTTGAACCGAAACGCCATGTACCTGAACGGCTCCCAGGCCAGGAACTCCTCGTCGCCGACCAACCCGCCGAGCATGTCGACGGTCCGGGTGGTGCCGACCCCGTAGGGCTCGGGACTGGTCCAGGTGACTTTGGTGATGACCTTGGCCCACTGCGGCCAGGACTGCGCGTCGGCGAGGACGTCGAAGAGCTGCTCGGGCGTGATGGCGAGGTCCATGCTGTTGGAGAAGCGGAACGGCGCGCTCTTGATCCAGTCCAGGTCGACGCGCTCACAGGGATACATCGTGGTCATCGGGCTACCTCCGCGCTGACCATACACTGAGGTGAAGAATGTCTGGTCGGGTCTACCTCATAGACTGATACCTCGATTTCCATACCCTCGATCCCTGGGAGTTTTCACAGTGCTGCGCAGTCACGCCGCCGGTACGTTGCGGGCCACCGACGCCGGACGGACGGTCACTCTGGCCGGCTGGGTGGCTCGCCGGCGCGATCACGGCGGCGTCATCTTCATCGATCTGCGCGACGCATCCGGCGTCTCTCAGGTGGTCTTTCGCGACGCCGACGTGCTGGCTGCGGCCCACCGGCTACGCGCCGAGTTCTGCGTGGCGGTGGAGGGGGTGGTTGAGGTCCGCCCCGAGGGCAACGCCAACGCTGAGATCCCCACCGGCGAGATCGAAGTCAACGCCACGTCGCTGACGGTGTTGGGGGAGAGCGCCCCGCTGCCGTTCCAGCTCGATGAGCAGGCCGGCGAGGAAGCGCGGCTCAAGTACCGCTATCTCGATATGCGCCGCGAAGGTGGCCCGGGTGATGCGATCCGGTTGCGCTCCAAGGTCAATGCGGCCGCACGCTCGGTGCTGGCCAGCCACGACTTCGTCGAAATCGAAACGCCGACGCTCACCCGTTCGACACCGGAGGGCGCGCGCGACTTTCTGGTCCCAGCCCGGCTGCAGCCCGGCTCGTTCTACGCGCTGCCGCAGAGCCCGCAGCTGTTCAAGCAGTTGTTGATGGTGGCAGGCATGGAGCGCTACTACCAGATCGCTCGGTGCTATCGCGACGAGGATTTCCGCGCCGACCGCCAGCCCGAGTTCACCCAGCTGGACATGGAGATGAGCTTCGTCGACGCCGAGGACGTGATCGCCGTCTCGGAAGAAGTGCTGCGGTCGGTGTGGTCCACGATCGGCTACGACCTGCCCACGCCGATCCCGCGGATGTGTTACGCCGAGGCCATGGGCCGGTTCGGGTCCGACAAGCCCGACCTGCGGTTCGCTGTGGAGCTTGTCGAGTGCACCGAGTACTTCAGGGACACTCCGTTCCGAGTCTTCCAGGCGCCTTATGTCGGCGCCGTGGTGATGGCCGGCGGCGCATCGCAGCCGCGCCGGACGCTGGACGGCTGGCAGGAGTTCGCCAAACAGCGCGGGCATAAGGGGCTGGCCTATGTGCTCGTCGGCGAGGACGGTGAATTGAGCGGCCCGGTCGCCAAGAACCTGTCCGACGCAGAGCGGGAGGGCCTGGCCGCCCATGTCGGCGCGAAGCCGGGGGACTGTGTGTTCTTCGCGGCCGGAACTCCCAAGGGCGCCCGTGCGCTGCTCGGCGCCACACGTATCGAGATCGCCAAGCGACTCGACCTCATCGATCCCAACGCCTGGGCCTTCACCTGGATCGTGAAGTGGCCGCTGTTCGAGCCGGCCGACGAGGCGACGGCGGCCGGTGACGTGGCGGTGGGTTCAGGGAACTGGACCGCGGTGCACCACGCGTTCACCTCACCCATGCCCGAGTCGGAGGCGACGTTCGACACCGATCCGGGTTCAGCGCTGGCCAACGCCTACGACATCGTGTGCAACGGCAACGAGATCGGCGGCGGATCCATCCGTATCCACCGCCGCGATGTCCAAGAGCGCGTGTTCGCCATGATGGGAATCGACGATGCCGAGGCGCAGGAGAAGTTCGGATTCCTGTTGGACGCCTTCACCTTTGGTGCGCCTCCGCACGGCGGTATCGCGTTCGGCTGGGATCGCATCGTGGCGCTGCTGGCCGGGGTGGATTCGATCCGTGAGGTGATCGCGTTCCCGAAGTCCGGCGGCGGGGTCGATCCGCTCACCGATGCCCCGGCCCCGATCACCGCCCAGCAGCGCAAGGAATCCGGAATCGACTTCAAGCCCGAGAAGCCGGACAAGCCCTGACGTTGTGGTTTCGGCGCGGTAACCGCCCCGTGGGTGGCGGTTACCGCGCCGAAATCACTAGGTGAGGTTCGGGCAGATCTGCTTGAGCCAATCAGTGATCTGGTTCCGGTTGGTGTCGAGATCGGCATCGGTGGGCTGCGCGCCGACCGTGGTCACGAAGTGCTCGATGGCGGCCTTCACCGGGTCAGGCGGACTGTACTTTTCGAGCGTGTCGGCGTTCGCGCGCGCCCTGTCGGCGTTCGTGGCGACCATCAGGTTGTCTTTGGCGAAGCCGATGTCCAGACAGGTGGAGTCGTCCAGTGTCCCGGCCGCCGCGGACGGAGGGGTGGGCGCGGCCGACGAGGTCGCTGCCGCCGAGCTCGATGAGATGGCAGCGGCACTTGACGATGCCGCCTGGCTCGACGTCGGCCCCGAGGACGAATCGTTGCTCGAGCACCCCGCCGCCACCAGCGCCACGGCCGTCAGTCCTGCGATCGAAAATCGTGTGAGCTGCATCGGCACGAGTATTGCCTAACGGGCGTTACTTCGGCGCGGAAACCTTTGCAGCCAGCGCAGCGAGCTTGGCGTCGAGAACCTGGGCAGCGCTGAGCAACGGGGCATTCGGCTCCACGACCATCAACGACGACGGCTTGACGTACGTCAGGCTGCTGTGACCGTCGGGCTCGTCGAGCACCAACAGCTCGACCGGAGCGAACAGGGCCGCCGTCACGTCGTGACGGATCATGGTGATGGCGATCAACGGGTTGCCGAGGATGGCCCGCATCGCCTTGCGCTCGATACCGGCCTTCGGGATCCAGCCCCCATGGTCAAGCAACGCAAACAACATGAATCCGCTTGGCCCGACATACTTTTCGACGCGCTCCTGATACGAGTGCCAATCGCCGTCGATCGCCCCGATCTCGTTGATCGGCACCGGCTGCTCGCCGATGTCGGCGAGCAGCGCGGCGAGGAGTTCGTCGTAACTCTTGGTGCTGTCATAGCGCACCCGCACTCCGGTGAATCCGATCTCGGTCATGGTCAGACCAGCCGCTCGATGATCGTGGCGTTGGCCATGCCGCCGCCCTCGCACATGGTTTGCAGGCCGTAGCGGCCGCCGCGCTGTTCGAGCGCGTTGACCAGCGTGGTCATGATTCGTGCGCCACTGGCGCCCAGTGGGTGCCCGATCGCGATCGCGCCGCCGTTGACGTTGGTCCTCGAAAGAAGGTCCGAGTCAAGTCGTCCGCCGATTTCCTTCGCCCAGCTCAACACCACCGGCGCGAAGGCCTCGTTCACCTCGAACAGATCGATATCGGACAACGTCAGCCCGGCCCGGGACAGCACCTTCTGGGTCGCCGGAATGACGCCGGTCAGCATGTACAGCGGATCGGAGCCCACGACGGTCGTGGTGTGGATGCGAGCCAGTGGTTTCCAGCCGTGCTTGCGCGCCACCTCTGACGAGGTGATCAGCACCGCGGCGCTGCCATCGGACAGCGGCGACGAGTTGCCCGGCGTGATCTCCCATGTGATCTGGGGGAAGCGCGCCGCATAGGCCGCGCTGTAGAACGCGGGCTTGAGCCCGGCTAGCGTGTCGACGCCTGTGCCGGGGCGGATGATCTCGTCGGTCCGCAGGCCGGCGACCGGCGCCAGCTCGTTGTCGAACAGTCCGTCCTTGGTGGCCCGCGCCGCCTTCTCGTGGCTGGCTGCGGAGAACTCGTCGAGTTGGGTGCGCGACAACTCCCAGCGGGCGGCGATCAGCTCCGCGCTGATGCCCTGGGGTACCAAACCCTCGGAGTAGCGCTCGGCGAAACGAGTGCCGAACGGATCGCTGCCCGGCAGCACCGACGACCCCATCGGTACCCGGCTCATCGACTCCACACCGCCGGCGATCACCACGTCATAGGCGCCCGCGATGACACCGTGCGCGGCGAACGAGATCGCCTGCTGGCTGGAACCGCACTGGCGATCGACGGTGGTGCCGGGAACCGTCTCGGGGAAGCCGGCGCCCAGCAGCGCATTGCGGGCGATGTTGACCGCTTGGTCACCGACCTGTGTCACCGCGCCGGCGATGACGTCGTCGACCTCGGCCGGGTCGACGCCGGTGCGCGTCACCAGCTCGGTCAGGCTGTGGGCCAGCAGATCGGCGGGCAGCACACCGTGCAATGCGCCGCTGGGCTTGCCCTTGCCGATCGGGGTGCGGACTGCCCCGACGATGACGGCGTCTCGTCCTGTGTAACCGGCCATTGGGTCCTCCTGAACTCGTCGCTGAGTAGTGCGTTCTATACCCAGCTATAACACCTAGGTATAGTGAAAACAACTCAGAAAGAAAGTGACGTCTGTGACAGTGCTGCAGGGCCCCCTGGTTGACCGCGACGCTTGGTCGGCGGTCGGCAAATGCCCGATCGAAAAAACCATGGCGGTGATCGGAACCAAGTCGGCGATGCTCATCCTGCGCGAGGCCTACTACGGCACCACCCGGTTCGACGACTTCGCCCGACGGATGGGCATCACCAAGGCTGCCACCGCGGCCCGACTTGCCGAATTGGTCGACGCCGGCCTGCTGACCAGGCAGCCTTACCGCGAACCGGGGCAGCGGGTCCGCGACGAGTACGTGCTCACCGAGGCCGGCACCGATCTGATGCCCGTGGTGTGGTCGATGTTCGAGTGGGGGCGCCGCCACCTGAGCAATGACAGCCGGTTACGGCTGACCCATCTCGATTGCGGGGCGGATGCAACTGTGGAAATCCGTTGCGCCAAAGGTCATCTCGTGCCACCGGCCGAGCTCGGCGTGGAGATCAGGCGAAAAGGTAATCCCACGGTTGCGACCGAGTGACGTCGCCGCCTGAGTAACATGCCGGTCGTGGACTCCACGCTGGCCTACATCGATCAGGGATCCTTCCTCGGACTGCGGGCGCTCGGTCGTGGACCGCTCGCCCAGTACGGCTGGATCTACGAGCATCCGGTTGACCTCGACGCGGTGCGGAGGTTCCACCACAACCTGGGCCACGGTCTGCTCGGGCGCCGGGTCGAGAGGTCACCGCTGCCTTTTGCCCGCGACCGCTGGGTGACCTGGCGGGGTCCGGCCGATATCGACCTCGCCGCCACCGCCCGCCCCCGCAGCGAAGCGATGGCCTGGCTCGACGAGCAGCTGCGCATCCCGATCGATCCCGAGGCCGGGCCGTCCTGGCGAGTGGCAGTGCAGCCGCTGACCGAAGGCGGGGCGGTGATCACGCTGATTGCCTCCCACACAGTCTGTGACGGCCTCGCCCTCACGCAGGCGATCGGCCATGCCGCCCGAGGTGAAACCTGGGAACTGGGCTATCCCCAGCCGGGTTCGCGCACCCGTGGTCAGGCGCTGCGCCAGGACGCGGCTCAGGTCCTGCGCGCGATTCCCGACATCGCCAAGGCGGTGGTTGCCGCGATCAAACTGGCCAGGAACAACGCCAGAGACTTCGCTTCGTCGGCCGGTCGCTCGGGCCCCTCGCCCGGCAGGCTCGACGGCGCAGCATTGGTCACCGTGCCGTCGGTGGCGGCCTACGTCGACGAGGCCCAGTGGCAGAGTCGGATGGAAAGCCTTGGTGGAACCAGTAATTCGCTGTTCGCCGGCATCGGCGCCAAGCTTGGGCAGGTCTTGGGTCGGATCGACGACAGTGGCCTGGTGAGGCTGCAGTTCCCGGTCAGTGAACGCACTGAGGGGGACACCAGGGCCAACGCGTTGACCGGGATGACGCTGACGATCGATCCGTCCGACGTCACGACGAGCCTGCGGGACGTGCGCGCCGAGCTGAAGCGGACTCTGGCGGCGCTGTCCGAGGCGCGTTTCGAACTGCTGGGTCCGGTGGCGCTCGCGCCGCTGGTCCCGCCCGGTCTGGCACGCCGGCTGGAGGGGCTGGCACTGGGCGCGGGCGCCCCGGTTGGTTGTTCCAACCTCGGGAAGCTGGACGCCTCGGTGAACCGGCCGGACGGCACCGACGCCGAATGTCTTGTCCTGCGACAGATCGAGTCCAGGACCACCGCCGATATCCTCGACCGGCTCGGCGGGACGCTGTTTGTGGCGTGCGGCCAGGTCAACGGAAAAGTCTCGCTCACGGCATCGGCATGGCGGCCGGGTGGGCCGAACAGCAGAGACGAGCTGAAGGCCATATTCGCTCAGGTACTCGACGAGTTCGGGCTCACCGCCACCGTCGAATAGCCGGGGTGCTGTGACGGCGGTCGGAGCTTTTCCTGATCCATGAGGCTCGTCACACGGGTTATGCTGACGAGATCCGTTAGTCCTACTATGTAGCGGTGCTAAATGCAGCCGCGGTGAATCGACAGGCCGAACTGCAAGGACAGAAGGGGGGCAGGTGATGACAACGGAGAGCCAGACCTACACCTCCTCGGGTGCGTCAACGGATAACGACGCCCAGGCCGACCCGGGTCAGCAGCAGGTCCAACCCGCTGCTCACCGCACCAAACGCCGCGGTGGACCGATGCAGCTGCTGCGCAAAGTGTGGCTGCCCATCGTGATTTTGCTCGTGGTCGCCGTCGCCGCGTTCGGCGTATTTCGCCTGCACGGTGTGTTCGGTAAGACCGAGCTCACTCGCCCCGGTAGTGGGCTGGCCAATGACACCAAGCCGTTCAACCCGAAGACCGTCGTGTACGAGATTTACGGCCCGCCGGGTGCCGTCGCGACCATCAACTACCTGGATTTGGACGCCCAGCCGCAGATCGCGCGGGACGTCACCCTTCCGTGGTCTCTGACCTTGACGACCACCGCGCCGGCAGCCTCGGCCAACATCGTCGCCCAGGGCGACACTGACAGCATCGGCTGCCGGATCACGGTGAACGGCGAACTCAAGGACGAGAAGACCTCGACCGGGGTGAACGCCCAGACCTTCTGCCTGGTCAAGTCCGCATGATCACACTGAACAAGGGCGATAAGCCGCAGGCTGACGAGCACGGTAAGCGCCCGCATATCGCGCAGTGGGTGCGCTGGCTGTCCGTCCCGATCATCCTGGGCTGGCTGGCGCTCACTGTCGTCACCAACATCGTGGTGCCCCAGGTCGAGGTGGTCGGCCAGGCGCAGTCGGTGCCGATGGCGGCGACCGACGCGCCCTCGTCGATCGCGATGAGCACCATCGGCACGACGTTCCAGGAGTTCAAATCGAACACCTCGGTGATGATCGTGCTGGAGAGCGACCAGCCCCTCGGTGACGCCGCGCACCAGTACTACAACGAGATCGTCAAGAAGCTCGAGGCCGACAAGAAGCACGTCGAGCACATCCAGGACTTCTGGAGCGACCCGCTGACCGCAGCCGGCTCGCAGAGCTCCGACGGCAAGTCCGCCTACGTGCAGGCCTACCTGGCCGGCAATATGGGTGAGGGACTGGCCAACGAGTCGGTCGAAGCCGTCAAGCAGATCGTCGAGAGCGTGCCCCCGCCGCCCGGGATCAAGGCCTACGTCACCGGATCCTCGGCCCTGATCAACGACACCCACATCGCCGGCGACCGAAGCCTCCAGATGATCACCGGCCTGACGTTCGGCGTCATCACCGTGATGCTGCTGTTCGTCTACCGCTCGATCGTCACGGTGCTGGTGGCGTTGTTCATGGTGTTCCTCGAACTTGCGGCGGCTCGCGGCGTGGTGGCCTTCCTGGGCTATCACCATCTGATCGGGCTGTCGACGTTCGCGGTCAACCTGCTCGTCATGGTCGCGATCGCGGCCGGCACCGACTACGTGATCTTCCTGTTCGGCCGCTATCAGGAGGCCCGAAGTAAGGGCGCCGACAAAGAGGCGGCCTATTACGAGATGTATCACGGCACCGGCCATGTGATCGTCGGGTCCGGCATGACCATCGCCGGTGCGTTGTTCTGCCTGCACTTCACCCGAAGCCCGATGTTCAGCTCGATGGGTGTTCCGCTGTTCGTGGGCATGGTGGTGGTGGTCGCTGCCGCGATGACGCTTGGTCCCGCCGTCGTGACCACAGCCAGTCGTTTCGGCCTGTTAGAGCCCAAACGGGCGTCACGCGAACGTTTTTGGCGGCGCATCGGCACCGCCGTCGTGCGCTGGCCCGGACCGATCCTGGTCGCGACGACGTTCGTCTGTCTGATCGGGCTGCTCGCGCTGCCCGGGTACCACACCGACTACAACGACCGCCACTACCTGCCGCCGGACATCCCGGCCAGTGAAGGGTTCGCGGCCGCCGAGCGCCACTTCCCGGCAGCTCGTCTGAGCCCCGAATTGCTGATGCTGCAGAGCGATCACGACCTGCGGAACTCAGCGGACTTCCTGGTCATCGACCGGGTGGCCAAGGCCATCTTCCATACCCCGGGCATCGGGCGGGTGCAGACCATCACGCGGCCGCTCGGCGCCCCGATCGAGCACAGCTCGATTCCGTTCCTGCTGGGTATGCAGGGCACCACGCAGACGCTGAACCAGTCCTACATGCAGGACCGGATGCGCGACTTGCTCAAAATGGGCGACGACATGCAGGTGTCCATCGACACGATGACGCAGATGTACAACCTGCTGGGCGACCTCAACGCGGTTACTCACAGCATGGTCGGCAAGATGGATGTGACGCTGGCCGATATCCAGTCACTGCGTGACAACATCGCCAACTTCGACGACTTCTTCCGGCCGATCCGCAACTACCTGTACTGGGAACCGCACTGCTACGACATCCCGATGTGCTGGTCGATCCGGTCGGTGTTCGACACCCTCGACGGTATCGACACGATGACCGACGACTTCCAGACCCTGGTGCCCGACCTGCACAAGCTGGACTTGCTCACGGCGCAGATGCGCACGCTGATGCCGCCGATGATCGACACCATGCGGTCCATGAAGACCATGCAGCTGACCATGCAGAGCACTCAGGCCGGCCAGCAGGACCAGATCGCGGCCATGCAGGAAAACCAGAGTGCGATGGGCAAGGCGTTCGACGAGGCCAAGAACGACGACTCGTTCTACCTTCCGCCCGAGGCGTTCGATAATCCGGACTTCAAGCGCGGCATGAAGATGTTCCTGTCGCCGGACGGAAAAGCGGTGCGGTTCATCATCTCTCACGAGGGTGATCCGATGTCGCCGGAAGGTCTCACCCACATCGACCCGATCAAGAACGCGGCGTTCGAGGCGATCAAGGGCACCCCGCTGGAGGGGTCCAAGATCTACCTCGCCGGCACCGCGGCCAGTTACAAGGACATGCAGGACAGCGCCGACTACGACATTCTGATCGCCGGTGTTGCCGCCTTGTGCCTGATCTTCATCATCATGCTGATCATCACCCGGGCCGTGGTGGCCGCCGCGGTGATCGTGGGCACGGTGGTGCTGTCACTGGGAACGTCATTCGGCTTGTCGGTGCTGATCTGGCAGGACCTGATCGGCCGGCCACTGCACTGGATGGTGCTGATCATGGCCGTGATCATCCTGCTGGCGGTCGGTTCGGACTACAACTTGCTTCTGGTGGCCCGCCTCAAAGAGGAGATTCCGGCCGGAATACGGACCGGCATCATCCGGGCGATGGGTGGCAGCGGATCGGTGGTCACGTCGGCCGGGTTGGTATTCGCAGTGACGATGGCGGCCATGGCCTTCAGTGAGCTGACGATTCTGGCGCAGGTCGGCACGACTATCGGGATGGGTCTGCTGGTCGACACGCTGGTGATCCGGTCGTTCATGACACCGTCGATCGCCGCGCTGATGGGTCGCTGGTTCTGGTGGCCGCAGCGGGTCCGCCCGCGGCCGGTGCCGAGTCCGTGGCCGAGGCCGGCGGCGGAGAATACCGAACCCGTCCGGGTCGAATCGCAATCCTAGCCAACCGCTTTCGGCTAGTGCATGGCGTTGTGGGCGCCGTCGATGCAGCCGCGCCCGTAACTGGCGGGTTGGTGTGCGGACTGCCCGGCGCAGTACGCGGAGATGGACTCCTCGTGGGCCTGGTAGCCGCCGGCGTCGACCCAGCGTTGCCCGTCGGCGTAGCCGGCCCAGTACGCGGAGTCCTTGCGGTCGGAGGTCAACATGAAGATCACACCGAGGAGCGCGAACACCGCGATCACGAGTAGTGCCTTGACCCAGCGCTTATTCAGCCATGGCCAAAGCGGGGCAGGTATCCAACGCGGCTTGGGCCGATCCACACCGAGCATTCTCGCATCCCGGTGTGGTGGTGCTGGCACGACGGCAGCACCGGCTAGTGTCTAGCCCCTGTGGGGTGGATGACGAAGATCGGCAAACTGAAGGACCGGACATCGCTTCGCGGGATCGTGATGACGATCTTGTCCGTCGTGGTTCTCGGTCTGGCGATCGCGACGTTGCGGTATACGCCGAGCCCTCCCGACGACGGGCTGGTGTCGCCGGTGGACACGAGCTCAACGGCCCCCGTGGTCGCTCCCTGGCTCGCTCCGGGGCCCGCCGTTGTGACGCCGATATCTCCCACCGCTGCGCCGACGACAGTTGAGCCCACCACCACTACGCCGAGCTACAGCCCCACCCCGACGTACACCCCGACGCCGACATACGCCCCCACGCAGACACCCAGTTCGACACCCACTTCGAGTGCGACGCCCACGTCCACGGCGACGACCAGTCCCAGCACGCAGCCCGCTTTCCCCATCCGGCCTTCACGCGCTCCTTCTGATCTGCTGCCCAACGGCGGAAGGCGTAGTTAAGAAGATCGTCCCGGTAGAACCGGCGCGTGCCCTGCGCGTCTGCGCGCCTTGTGATGGGATTAGCGGCCTATGGGTATCAAAGTGGCGCTGGAGCACCGCACCAGCTACACCTTCGACCGTTTGGTCGAGGTGCACCCGCACGTCGTCCGGCTGCGGCCGGCGCCGCATTCCCGCACGCCCATCGAGGCCTACTCGCTGGAGGTCGAGCCCGCCGACCACTTCGTCAACTGGCAGCAGGATGCGTTCGGTAATTTCCTGGCCCGACTGGTCTTTCCGACCCGGACGCGACAGCTGACCATCAAGGTCGGCCTGATCGCCGACCTCAAGGTGATCAACCCGTTCGACTTCTTCATCGAGGACTACGCCGAGACGTTCCCGTTCACCTATCCCAAGGCGCTTAAGGATGATCTCGAGCCTTACCTGCGGCCCGTCGACGAAGCCGAGGAAGGTTCGGGCCCAGGGGAGTTGGTGCAGTCCTGGGTGCGGAATTTCGTCGTCGCGCCCGGCACCCGGACCATCGACTTCCTGGTCGCCCTCAACCGCGCAGTCAACGGCGACGTCGGCTACAGCCTGCGGATGGAGCCCGGGGTGCAAGCCCCGGACTTCACCTTGCAGACCGGGATCGGCTCCTGCCGTGACTCCGCATGGCTGCTGGTGTCGATCCTGCGTGAGCTCGGCCTGGCCGCTCGGTTCGTGTCCGGCTACCTGGTGCAGCTGTCCTCGGACATCGAGGCCCTCGACGGCCCGTCGGGGCCGGCGGCCGATTTCACCGATCTGCACGCCTGGACCGAGGTATACATCCCCGGCGCCGGCTGGATCGGGCTGGACCCCACCTCGGGTCTGTTCGCCGGGGAGGGGCACATCCCGCTGGCGGCCACCCCGCATCCGTCGTCGGCCGCGCCGATCACCGGCGCCACCGGCGTGGCCGAGGCCACCCTGGATTTCGCCAATATCGTCACGCGCGTCCACGAGGACCCGCGCGTCACCCTGCCCTACACCGAGGCGGCGTGGGCGGCCATCAACGCGCTGGGCGCCCGCATCGACCAGCGACTAACGGATGCCGACGTCCGGCTGACGATCGGCGGTGAGCCGACGTTCGTCTCGGTCGACAACCAGGTCGATGAGGAGTGGATCACCGCCGCCGACGGCCCGCACAAGCGGGAACGCGCCTCGGTGCTGGCCGCGCGGCTCAAGGCGGTGTGGGCGCCGGGCGGTCTGGTGCAGCGCAGCCAGGGCAAGTGGTACCCCGGCGAACCGTTGCCACGCTGGCAGATCGGAATCCACTGGCGTCGTGACGGCCAGCCGCTGTGGAACGATCCTTCGCTGCTGGCTGACCCGTGGGGCACCGAATACGACGAGGCGGAACCCCAAGCCGCCCAGCAGGTGCTGGCATTGATCGCCGAAGGCCTCGGCTTGCCGGTCAGCCAGGTGCGACCGGCCTACGAGGATGCGCTCAGCCGGCTGGCCCATGCGGTCCGCATGCCGTCCGGCGATCCGGTCGAACCCGACGATGATCTGGAAACCGACACCCCGGCTGCCCGCGCGACGCTGCTGGCCCGCCTGGACGAGTCGGTGGGCGACCCGGTCGCTTATCTGCTGCCCCTGCACCGCAGCGACGACGAGGCCGGCTGGGCCAGTGCCGACTGGCGGCTGCGCCGCGGCCGCGTCGTGCTGCTGGAAGGTGACTCACCGGCCGGGTTCCGGTTGCCGTTGAGTTCGATCAGCTGGCAGCCGCCGCGCCCGACGCTGCCCGCCGACCCGATCGCCAGCGGGCGTAGGGCCTTGCCCGTGGATCGGAAGGCCGCCGACGCCGCGGTGGATGACGCCAGCGACGCACCCACCACCGCCATGGTGGCTGAGGTCCGCGGCGGGTTCCTCTATATCTTCTTGCCGCCCACCGAAGAGCTGGAACACTTCGTCGACCTGATCGCCCGGGTGGAGTCCGCCGCGGCCAAGGTGGGCTGCGCGTTGGTGATCGAGGGTTACGGGCCGCCGTCGGACGGTCGGCTGGAATCCATGTCGATCACGCCGGACCCCGGCGTCATCGAGGTCAACGTCGCGCCCAGCAAGAGTTTCGCCGAACAGCGCGACCAACTGGAGACCCTCTACGCCGAGGCCCGCAAGGCGCGGCTGTCGACCGAATCGTTCGACGTCGACGGAACACATGGCGGGACCGGCGGCGGTAACCACATCACGCTGGGCGGCATCACCCCGGCCGACTCGCCGCTGTTGCGCCGCCCGGACCTGCTGGTGTCGCTGCTGACCTACTGGCAGCGTCACCCAGCGCTGTCCTACCTGTTCGCCGGGCGCTTCATCGGCACCACATCGCAGGCGCCCCGGGTGGACGAGGGCCGCTCCGAGGCTCTCTACGAACTCGAGATCGCCTTCGCCGAGATCGCCCGACTCACGGCGGCCGGCGCGAATTCTGGTCAGCCGTGGGTCACCGACCGCGCCCTGCGGCACCTGCTCACCGATATCACCGGCAACACCCACCGCGCCGAGTTCTGCATCGACAAGCTCTACAGTCCGGACAATGCCCGTGGCCGGCTGGGCCTGCTGGAGCTGCGCGGCTTCGAGATGCCACCGCACTACCAGATGGCGATGGTGCAATCGCTGTTGGTGCGCGCACTGGTGGCCCGGTTCTGGGAGCAACCGCTGCGGGCTCCGCTGATTCGGCACGGGCTCAACCTGCACGGCCGATACCTGTTGCCGCACTACATCATCCACGATATCGCCGATGTCTGCGCCGACCTGCGCGCGCATGACATCAATTTCGACACCAGCTGGCTGGACCCGTTCACCGAGTTCCGGTTCCCGCGCGTCGGCACGGCGGTGTTCGACCATGTGGAGATCGAGCTGCGCGGCGCCATCGAACCCTGGAACACCCTGGGTGAGGAATCCACCGGCACCGGCACCGCGCGTTATGTCGACTCCTCGGTGGAGCGGATCCAGGTCCGAACCATCGGCGCCGACCGGCAGCGCCACGTGTTGACCTGCAACGGCTACCCGATCCCGATGCTGGCCACCGACAACCCCGACGTCCAGGTCGGCGGGGTGCGTTACCGCGCATGGCAACCGCCGAGCGCGCTGCACCCGACGATCACCGTCGACGGCCCGCTGCGGTTCGAACTGGTAGATATCGCCACCGGGACATCCCGCGGCGGCTGCACCTACCACGTCTCCCATCCCGGCGGCCGGTCCTACGACAGTCCGCCGGTCAACGCCGTTGAGGCCGAGTCGCGGCGCAGCAGGCGCTTCGAGGCCACCGGGTTCACTCCCGGCAAGGTCGACGTCGCCGACATTCGGGAGAAGCAGGCCCGGCAATCGACCGACGTCGGCGCCGCGGGGATCCTCGACCTGCGCCGGGTGCGTACTGTGCTGCAGAACTGATGGCTACGGCCGACCCGAATGTGGTCGGGGCGGGTCATTCTCGTAAGTTTGCTCAGAGTACTTCAGTCAGGAGGTGGGCCGTTGTCGCTGTCGGCCGCCGGTTCTGGCTTAAGCCGGCCCAGTCATGACCCAGACCGGCTGCTAGCCGGGTACGGTGCCGCCCGCGCCCAGGACACGCTGTTCGAGCTGCGTGGCGGGGCCGAGACATTCGGTGGCACCGGATACGACGAGTTCGTCGACGCCACCGGTACCGTCCGCCCGTCGTGGCAGGAGCTCGCTGATCTCATCGGCGAACGCGGTCGCGGTGGGCTGGATCGGTTGCGCGGTGTGGTGCGCGGGCTCGTCGACAACGACGGCATCACCTACATCGAGCTCGACCACGACGGCGAGGCGGTCACCAACAGCGAGGGCATCGCGTTGCCCGGCCCGTGGCATCTGGACGGGATACCGCTTCTCCTCTCGGCCGCGGACTGGGAGACGCTGGAAGCCGGTGTGGTGCAACGGTCCCGCATCCTCGATGGGGTGCTGGCCGACCTGTACGGCGAACGCCGCGCGATCACCAGCGGGATCCTGCCGCCGCAGCTGCTGTTCGGCCATCCTGGCTACATCCGGGCCGCCCGCGGTATCGAGAACCCGGGCCGGCATCAGCTGTTCATGCTCGGCTGCGATGTGAGCCGGGCCGCCGACGCACGGTTTGTGGTCAACGCCGACTGGACGCAGGCGCCGTCGGGGGCCGGCTATGCGCTGGCCGACCGCCGGGTGGTGGCGCATGCGGTGCCCGACGTCTACGAGCGCATTGGCCCGCGACCGGCATCGCCGTTCGCCCAGGCGCTGCGGCTGGCGCTCATCGAGGCCGCACCCGAGGCTGCCGAGGACCCGGTGGTCGTGGTGCTGAGCCCCGGTATTCACTCCGAGACCGCGTTCGACCAGGCCTATCTGGCGTCGGTTCTGGGTTTTCCGCTGGTCGAGAGTGCGGATCTGGTGGTGCGCGACGGCAAGCTGTGCATGCGTTCGCTGGGCACGTTGAAGCGGGTCGATGTGGTGCTGCGCCGGATCGACGCCGACTACGTCGACCCGCTGGATCTGCGACCGGATTCACGCTTGGGTGTCGTCGGTCTGGTCGAGATGCAGCGGCGCGGTGCGGTGACGGTGGTCAACACCCTCGGCGCCGGTATTCTGGAAAGCCCTGGGCTGCAACGCTTTCTGCCTCAGCTGGCTGATCGGTTGCTGGGGGAGAAGCCGCTGCTGGATACCCCGCAGCTGTACTGGGGTGGATTCGAGCGGGAGCGTTCGCATCTGCTGGCGCGGCTGAACACCCTGCTGATCAAGTCGACAGTCGGCGGCGACACCATCGTGGGTCCGGCGTTGTCGACGGCACAGCGCAGCGAGTTGGCGGCCCGGATCGATGCGCAGCCCTGGGAATGGGTCGGCCAGGAACTGCCGCAGTTCTCCTCGGCGCCCACCGATCACTACCCGGGTGGGCTCTCGGCCGCCAGCGTGGGCCTGCGGTTGTTCACGGTGTCGCAGCGCGGCGGGTACGCGCCGATGATCGGTGGGCTCGGCTATGTGCTGGCACCGGGCAACGCTGCCTACAAGCTGAAAACTGTTGCTGCCAAGGATGTCTGGGTGCGTCCGCCGACCCGGGTGAAGGCGGACACGTTGACCGTCCCGCCGGTCGAGCTCCCCAGCGGCACCCGGTTCATCAGCTCGCCGCGTGTGTTGTCCGACCTGTTCTGGATGGGCCGCTACGGCGAGCGGACCGAGAATCTGGCCCGGCTGCTGATCGTGGCCCGCGAGCGTTACCACGAATACCGCTACCGCCAGGACATGGAGGGCAGCGAGTGCGTGCCGGTTCTGCTGGGGGCGCTGGGTGCGCTCACCGGAACCGACACGGAGGCGGCAGGGACCTACGCCGACGCGGTGGCCGGTGCTCAACGCACGCTGTGGTCGCTGACGGTGGACCGGCAGCGCTCAGGGTCGCTGGCCCAATCCGTCGAACGGCTCGGGCTGGCCGCCCGGTCGGTGCGCGACCAGATGTCCAACGACACCTGGATGGTGCTCGGCGCCGTCGAGCGGGCGCTGGCCGAGCAGGCGGGCTTCCAGCCCAGCCCGCAACGCGGGACGCGGGTCGCCGACGACACTGCGCTGGCGACCGCTCAGCAGCAGACGCTGGCCGGAATGCTGGCGTTGTCCGGGGTGGCCGCCGAGTCGATGGTGCACGACGCCGGCTGGACGATGATGGACATCGGTAAGCGCATCGAGCGTGGGCTGGCCTTGTCCGCGCTACTGCGCGCGACGCTGACGACCGAGCGCAGCGCGGGCGCCGAACAGACCATCACCGAATCCGCTTTGGTGGTGTGCGAGTCCTCGGTGATCTACCGCAGGCGCAACCTAGGCAAGGTGAGTGTGGCGGCGGTGGCCGATCTCGTGCTGTTTGACGGCGAGAACCCCAGATCGCTGGTCTACCAGCTGGAACGGCTGCGCTCGAACCTGCGTGCGCTACCTGGCGCGTCGGGCTCGTCGCGACCGGAGCGGCTGGTCGACGAGATCAGCACGCGGCTGCGCCGGCTGAATCCGGCCGACCTCGAAGTCGTCGACGGCGAGGGGCACCGAGCCGACCTCGATGCGCTGCTGGGCTGGATTCACAACGCGCTGCGTGACCTCTCCGACGTCATCACCCGCGCCCAGCTGTCGCTGCCTGGTGGCATGCAGCCGCTGTGGGGTCCCGACCAGCGCCGGGTCATGCCGTGACCACGCCGGCGGGGGCGAGCACGGCGGCCGGGGGATCAACCAGGGCGTATCGGATCACCCATCGCACCGAGTACAGCTACTCCGATGTGGTGACCAGTTCGTATGGCCGCGGCCATCTCACCCCGCGCGACACCACCGGGCAACGCTGCCTGGCCTACGAACTCGACATCGATCCGGTACCCGCTGACCGGTCCACCAGCCGCGACGTGTACGGCAATATCAGCTCCTACTTCCACATCACCGAACGCCACGACGCCCTGACCGTGACCAGCCGCTCCGTCGTCGAGGTCGACCCGCCGCCGGTGGAGCTGTACACGGCGGGCTGGGCATTGGCGCCCTGGGAGGCTATCCGGCCGGTCGGCCACAACGGCGCGCTGGCATCCGAATTCACCCTCGACCTGCGTCCGCCTGAAATCACCGAGGCGGTGCGGGAGTACGCCGCGCCCAGTTTCACACCGGGCCGTCCACTCGTCGAAGTCCTGCGCGACCTCAATGCCCGAATCTTCTCCGACTTCACCTACAAGTCCGGATCCACGACGGTGTCCACACAGGTGAGCGAGGTTTTACTGGCCCGGGAAGGGGTATGCCAAGACTTCGCCCGGCTGGCGATCGCCTGCCTGCGCGCCAACGGATTGGCGGCGAGTTATGTGTCGGGATACCTCGCCACCGACCCGCCGCCGGGGAAGGAACGGATGTACGGCGTGGACGCCACTCATGCTTGGGCCGCGGTGTGGACCCCGCAAAACGATTGGCTCGGGCTGGATCCCACCAATGACCAACTGGTCGATCAGCGTTACATCACGGTCGGC
This sequence comes from Mycolicibacterium helvum, assembly GCF_010731895.1. Classification (NCBI taxonomy): domain Bacteria; kingdom Bacillati; phylum Actinomycetota; class Actinomycetes; order Mycobacteriales; family Mycobacteriaceae; genus Mycobacterium; species Mycolicibacterium helvum. The sequence goes on from NZ_AP022596.1 coordinate 5,030,301, forward strand.
TGGGGCCGTGACTACGCCGACATCCCTCCGCTGCGCGGCATCATTTACACCGACTCCGAGCGCAGCGTCATCGACGTCTCCGTAGACGTCGCGCCGTACGACGAGGGCGTGCTGCATGCGTGACTTCATCTGCCCCAACTGCGGGCAGCATCTGGCCTTTGAGAATTCGGTCTGCCTGTCGTGCGGGAGCCGGCTGGGATTCTCCCTGGATGACATGGCATTTTTGGTGATCGCCTCCGGCGAAGGCAGTGAGCATGGTGGGGCGGTGGACGCCGCCGATTTTCAGCTGTGCGCCAATCTCTATCTGGCCGAATGTAACTGGCTGGTCAAGGTGGAGCCGGTCCGTCAGTTGTGTGCGTCGTGCCGGCTCACCCGCACCCGGCCCGACGATGACGACACCGCTGCGATGGCGGCCTTCGCCCTAGCCGAGCAGGCCAAGCGGCGCCTGATCGCCGAACTGCACGAACTCAAGCTGCCGATCGTCGGCCGTGACGAGGATCCGCAGTACGGACTGACGTTCGATTTGTTGTCCAGCGCCAAGGAAAAGGTGTTCACTGGCCACGACAACGGCGTGATCACACTGGATCTGGCCGAGGGCGACGATGTTCATCGCGAGCAGTTGCGCACCTCGATGGATGAGCCGTATCGCACGCTGCTCGGCCATTTCCGCCACGAGGTCGGCCACTACTACTTCTACCGGCTGGTCAGTACCTCACCGGCGCATCTGCCGCGGTTCAACGAACTGTTCGGCGATCCAGACGCCGACTATCAGGCCGCGCTGGACCGTCACTACAACGAGGGCCCGCCGGCCGGCTGGAATAAGAACTACGTCTCCTCCTATGCCACCATGCACCCGGCCGAGGATTGGGCCGAGACATTCGCTCACTACCTGCACATCCGGGACACCCTGGACACCGCCGCGGCATTCGGGTTGGCCCCGGCCAACGCCACCTATGAGCGAAGGGTGTTGGGGCCCAGCGGGTTCGACAACATGATCGAGATGTGGCTGCCGTTGTCCTGGTCGCTGAACATGGTCAACCGGTCGATGGGCAAGGACGATCTCTACCCCTTTGTGCTGCCGGTGCCGGTCCTGGAGAAGATGCGCTTCATCCACGCAGTCATCGACGAGGTGGCGTCCGCCTAGGCTTGCGGACGTAACCCGAGTACATCGCGGAACAAGGCTTGCCGGAGGGCAAGCTCCCGCGGGTCGCTGTACAGGTGGAAGCCCAGCTTGTTCATGACGTAGCCGAATCCGATCCCGGTGTCGGGATCGGCGAACCCGAACGAACCACCGAAACCCGGTGTGCCGTAGGCGTTGCCGGATGACCCGAACACCAGGGTGGGCGTTGGCTTGGTCAAGCCCAACGAGAACGAGGTGTCGACGTTGAGGACCTTGTCGCGAAGGCCCTGGCTGGGCGCGATCGCCGGCGCGGCCAGTGCGGACAGCACGTCGGCGGTCAGCCCGATCTGTTCGCCGCCGGTGGCGGCGGTGCCGTACAGCTGCGCAACGGATCTGGCCGTCCCGATCCCGTTGCTTGACGGTATCTCGACCGAGCGGACGTCGTCGCGGTTGTAGTCGCCATCAAAGGGGTTGACGTCGCGCGGGATACCGGTGGTGCGGGCGGCCAGCCCCACCGGGTTGAGCGCGGCCAGCGCAAAGCCGGCCGGCATCTCGCCCAGGTGAAGCAGCGATTCGGCCCGCTTCCACTGGTGCAGCTGCGCGATCCGGCGCCGGTCGATGTCGCGCGCCAGTCCGATGTGAAGGTCCAAGCCCAGCGGTCCGGCGATCTCGTCGGCCAGGAACCGGCCGACCGTGCGCCCGGCGGGGTCGGTGCGGCGAATCAGCTCAGATTGATACCAGCCCAAGGTGATTGCATGGTAGCCATGCCGGGTGCCGACGGGCCATGCCGGCGCTTGGCCGGCCAGGATCGGGGCGAGCCGGTCCGGGTCGGCGACATAGCCAAGGGTGGGGTTGGGGGTCAGGGCTGACAACCCCGCCTGGTGGGCCAGGAGCTGGCGAACCGTGACATCGCCCTTACCGGATTGGGCGAACTCCGGCCAGTACTCGGCGACTTTCGCGTCGTAGGACAGCATGCCGCGGGACACCGCGACGGCGAATGTCAACGCAGTGATGCCCTTCGTCGTAGAGAACATGTTGACCATGGTGTCGGCCTGCCAGGTGGTTTTCGCCACCCCGTCGCGGTAACCGCCCCACAGATCGACGACCTTGACTCCGTCCCGGTAGACGGCGACGGCGGCCCCCACCTCCACACCGGAGGCCAGGTTCCGCCGGAACGCATCGGCGACCTTCCCGTAGCCTTCGGCGACGTCGCCGCCCATCAAGTCAGGTGGCACTACAACTTTGAGCACGATCGAGCCCTTCTTTAGTTTGTCGAGGAGGATATGTCGGCGCACCGCGCGTCATAGGCGTAATCGCTGCGGGGACCCCTACGATCGCCGGGTGGCTGATCGCTATGGCGCCGACGTACTGGCCAACAACCCGCACAACTCGCGCAAGACCCGTTCCACCGAACAGGCCGTCGAGCTGGGCATGGTCGTCGAAGACCCGCAGTCCGGATTCGTCGGCGCGGTCGTCGGTGTCGAAGGGTCCCGGGTCGAGCTGGAGGACCGCAAGGGCCGGCGGCGAGTGTTCCCGCTGGGTCCCGGGTTTCTGTTCGAGGGCAAGCCGGTGATCCTGACCCCGCTGCGCCGGTCCGCGCCGGCCGCGCAGCGCACCAAGTCGGGATCGGTGAAGGTGTCCGACGCGCGCGCGAAGGTGGCACTGGCCAGTCGCATCTACGTCGAGGGCCGCCACGACGCCGAACTCGTCGAGCAGGTGTGGGGCGACGACCTCCGAGTCGAGGGCGTCGTCGTGGAGTACCTCGGCGGCGTCGACGACCTGGCCGGCATCGTGGAGTCGTTCCGCCCCGCCCCGGGGCGACGCCTCGGTGTGCTGGTCGATCACCTGGTGGCCGGGTCCAAGGAGGCCCGGATCGCCGAGGCGGTCCGGCGCGGGCCGGGCGGGGCGCACACGCTCGTCGTGGGCCATCCCTACGTCGACATCTGGCAGGCCGTCAAACCCGAGCGGGTCGGCCTGAAGGCGTGGCCGTCGGTGCCGCGCAATGTCGAATGGAAGCACGGGATCTGCGAGGCATTGGGCTGGCCACACCGAGACCAGGCCGACATCGCCAGGGCCTGGCAGCGTATCCGCTCCTCGGTAAGGGACTGGACCGATCTGGAGCCGGCACTGATCGGCCGGGTCGAGGAGCTCATCGATTTCGTGACGCAGCCCGCCTGAGGTGAATCTGCAGCTGTGACGCACGTCGCAGGCGGAATTCAGAGCGATTCGGTGTACGGTTGTTCACCGTACGAGGTTTACCGCCGACTGCAGTCTGGTCGTCGTCTCCCGATGCCGGCCGACGCGGTACGACTTGATCCGGAGCTATACCGTCATGACCTTCGCTCTTGATGTGCCTGAAGAAGTCGCCCAGGTCCGGGACTGGGTACACCAGTTCGCTGCCGATGTCGTGCGACCCGCGGCCGCCGAATGGGACGAGCGCGAGGAAACGCCCTGGCCGCTGATCCAGGAGGCCGCCAAAGTCGGTCTCTACACGCCGGAGCTGTTCGCCGAGATGTCTGCCGAGCCGTCCGGAATCGGCATGCTGACCGTGTTCGAGGAGATGTTCTGGGGCGATGCCGGCATCGGGCTGTCGATCCTGGGCACCGGACTGGCGGCCGCCGCACTGGCCGCCAACGGCACCCCGGAGCAGATCGGGCACTGGCTACCCGAGATGTTCGGCACGCCTGGCGACCCGCATCTGGCGGCGTTCTGTTCCTCTGAGCCGGGCGCCGGCTCGGATGTCGGCTCGGTGCGCACCCGTGCCCGCTATGAGCAGGCCACCGATGAATGGGTGCTGGACGGCACCAAGACCTGGGCCACCAACGGCGGCATCGCCAACGTCCACATCGTGGTGGCTTCGGTCCATCCCGATCTCGGCACCCGTGGACAGGCCACCTTCATCATTCCGCCGAACACGCCTGGGTTCTCCCAGGGGCAGAAGTTCAAGAAGCACGGTATCCGCGCTTCGCACACCGCCGAGGTGGTGCTGGACAACGTCCGCCTGCCGGGCAACCTGATTCTGGGCGGGATGGAGCGCTTCGAGCAGCGCATGGCCCGGGCCAGGGAAGGGCAACGCACCTCCGCTCAGGCCGCGATGGCGACCTTCGAGCGCACCCGGCCCGCCGTCGGTGCGATGGCGCTCGGCGTCGCCAGGGCCGCCTACGAGTACGCCCTCGAATACGCTTGCCAGCGTGAACAATTCGGCCGCAAGATCGGTGACTTCCAAGCGATCGGTTTCAAGCTGGCGGACATGAAGAGCCGCATTGATGCGTCGCGGCTGCTGATCTGGCGGGCCGGCTGGATGCAGCGGAACAACAAGCCGTTCACGTCGGCGGAGGGGTCGATGGCCAAGCTGCACGCCAGCGAGACGGCGGTGTACGTCACCGACGAAGCGATTCAGATCCTCGGCGGAAACGGCTACACCCGCGACTACCCGGTGGAGCGGATGCACCGTGACGCCAAGATCTTCACGATCTTCGAGGGCACCAGCGAGATTCAGCGATTGGTGATCGCCCGCAGGCTGACCGGTCTGCCGCTGCGCTAGCCGAGGTCGGGCGCCCAGGCAACGCCGTTGATGTGGCTGCCGCCGTCGACGAAAAGCGTGTTGCCGGTGAGGTATCGCGAGCCCTCACTGGACAGGAACACTGCGACCGGCGCGATGTCCTCGTACGGGTCGCCCATCCGGCCCATCGGGTTGGCGGCGTCGGCGATTGCCTCTATCTCGGGGTGCTGCGAGGTAACCGCAAGGAAGGCTTGGCTTTTGGCAGCGGGGCAGATGGCGTTGACGGTCACTCCGGTCGGCGCCCATTCCCTGGCGGCGGTGCGGGTCAGAGTGCGCAGCGCCTCCTTGGCCGAGTTGTACTCCAGTGAGCCGATGTGGGCATTGACACCGTTGAGGCTGCACATGTTGATCACCCGGCCCCAGCCGCGCTCTTTCATGTGGCCGAAGGCCGCGCGCATGGCCCACAACGGACCGTAATAGCCCACCGCGAAACCGTGCGCCAGCTCGTCGTCGGTCTTGTTCTCGACCCGCCCGATCGCGCCACCGCCCCAGGCATTGTTCACCAGAACGTCGATTGAACCGTACTCGGAAACAGCTGCGGCGACGGCATTTTCGACCTGGCCGCGGTCGGACACATCGGTGGCGACGAACAGTCCGCCGATCTCATCGGCCACGGCGGCCCCGCTGGTGGGGTCGAATTCGGCCACCACCACCCGAGCGCCCTCATCGGCGAACCTGCGGGCGATGCCGGCGCCGATGCCCGCGCCGGCGCCGGTGACCAGGGCAACCTTGCCGTCCAGTGCGCCGCTCATCGCGTGCCACCGGCCATTCCGGCCGAAATCAGGTCGTTGGCCTGACCGCTGCCATCGAGCTGACGGGCCGTGCGACTGACGATCTCCCAGCCGTGGGCGGCCCGGTGCAGCCGGATCAGATGCACACCGGCGCGGCCGACGTTGTAGCCGCCCGCCTCCCGGCGCACGAGCAGCATCGACTGGCAGACGGCGACCGCCTGGTCGCCGTCGACGGTGACCGCGGGCGGGCCGAAGAAGTGACAGCAACCCCTGGCGATCAATCCTCGGTGTTCCTCCGAGCGCACCATGGCGGCGACGTCGGCGCGGCTGGACATCGTCCAGTCGCCGGTGTCGTAACCGCCGTCGACGGCCCACAGCGCGGCGACGGCGTCGGGATCACCTGAATCGACCAGTGGCCCGTAGGACGCGATGAGCCGCGCGATATCCCGTTCGTCTTCCAGGGTTTTGAGGCGTCTTTCGAGGCCCTCCAGGGTGTCGCTCACGGTGCATTCCTTTCTAGAGCTCTTCGGCCAGCCCCTGTAGCGCGGCGAGCTGATCGCAATAGTGGTCGGGGGAGCTGGCGGTCACCGAAGCCGTGATGGCGGTGGCGCCGGCGTCACGTAAAGCGGTGAGGCGCTTACGCGTTCGATCGCGGTCGGCGAGCGGATCAACCGAGTGTCCGGTGGACAGCACCACGTCGAAGCCGGGTGGCGCGTCCATTGCGGTCAGCATGGCCCCGATCTCGGCGGTGGTCAGGCCGAACGGCATCCAGCCGTCGGCCAGCAGGACTGCCCGGCGCAGCGAGCGTTGGCTGCGCCCGCCGACCCAGATCGGTACCCGCGGCTGCTCGGCGCAGGGCTGTACGGCGAACCCGTCGAATTGGTAGTGGCTACCCCGGTAAGTGGGCCTGGTGGTGGACAGTGAGGCGCGCAGTGCGCGGATGGCGTCGTCAGCGCGTTCCCCGCGGCCGTCGAACGTCGCGCCGAGTAACTCGAACTCTTCTTCCAGGGAGCCGACACCGACGCCCAGTACCAGCCGGCCTCCGCTGAGCGTGTCCAGCGTGCCGAACCGTTTCGCGATCTCCAGCGGGTGGTGATAGCCGAGCACGATCACCGAGGTCGCCAACGAGATCCGGCTGGTGTGGGCGGCCAGAAAGCCGAACGTCGACAGCGGATCCCAGTAGGTCAGGCCGCGCCGGCCGGTTTCGTCGACCGGGACGGCGATGTGCTCGGCGCAGGTGAGGTGGTCGAAGCCGAGCTGGTCGGCGGTGTGGGCGATGCGGGCCAGGTCGGTGACTCCTGCGTTCGTTTCCCACTCCGAGGACACCCCAGGCAGCTGCATCACCATCGGCGTCGACAGTCCGATCCGCACAGTGCTGTTCTAACCGGCGCCACACCGGCGGAATGCTTGCGTCCCGGTGATCGGGACCGCTACGGTGCGGTAGAACGAATTCTCGCCAAGCGGACAGGAGGCCTGATGACCGCGGCTTTAAGTGATACCGCCCCCGCATCGATGCTGGATCGGTTCACGGCCATCATCGATGCCTTTGAGGACGCCTCCGCTGGGCTGACGCTGGACCAGATCGCCGCGCGGGCACACCTACCCCGCTCGACGACGCACCGCATCCTCGACCAGCTGGTACGCCTGCAGTGGCTGACCCACTCCGGGCGGGGCTACCGGCTCGGTGCGCGCACGTCGGCATGGGGCGCGGGGGACAGCGCCGATGTTCGGCTGCGCTCGGTGGCCGCGCCGGTGCTGCACGAGATGCAGCTGCGCACGGGTGCGGTGGTGCATCTGGGTCTGCTCGATCGGGGCGAGATCGTTCATCTGGACAAGCTGGGCGGGCCGTCGGCGCGCCAGGTGCCGACCTCGGTCGGCGTGCGGATCCCATGTCACCGGGTCGCGCTGGGAGTCGCCGCACTGGCCGGGCTGTCGCCGGAGGATGTAGTCGCCGAGCTGAACCATGTCCGGGGCTGGGAGCCCGACGCGGCCTGGTGGGGCGAGTTGCACAAGGTCCGCCGCCGCGTCGTGGTGCGCCACGGCGACTACACCGTCCCGATGGTGTCGGTCGCGGCGACGATCGGCTCGCGCGCGGCGATCGGAATCGTCACCTCGGATCGGGTGCTCGCGCAGCGATGTCAGCCGCTGGTCTCCGCATCGGCGGCCCGAATCGCCCGGGCGCTGGCGGGCGCGAACATCTAAGCCGCACCATCTTCGTTCCCGAGTAGTCGTTCGGGGTGGTGGAAGTCGTTGGTGCCGGCGGTGAGTGGTAGTTGTGGTGGTGGTATCCATTCGGTGTCGCCGTTGGCGAGTTTTCGGGTTTCCCAGCCTTGGTCGAGGAGTCGGTGATCGGGTGGGCAGGCCAGGGTGAGTGTGTCGATGTTGGTGAGGCCGCCGTGGGCCCATTGGTCGACGTGGTGGACTTCGCAGCGGTAGCCCGGTGCGTCAGCCGGGTCGGGTGCCGCCGGCGGTGACGGCGTGGCCGGTCTTGCTCTGGATATCGTGCAGGGTGGCCGAGACGATCACCGTCACCGGTAGGCCGTTGTGCTGACCGAGATTCGGGTCCCCGAGTTGCCCCCGCACCAGGGCGGTCAACGCGTCGTGCTGACGCTGGCCGTGGCTGCGTAGATCTCGCTCGGCCACCTCGGCAGAAGGTGTGATGGTCGGTGTTTGGTCGGCGGGGTTGCCCATGCCGGGGGCGGCGAATGTGGTGAACCAGGCATCCAGCATCGACCGCAGCTCCGGGTCGGCCACCAGCCTGCCCACACTCATGCCGTCGACCTGTTGCCCACCACACCACACGAAGCCGCGTTTGCGGGCCCGGTCCTCATCAGAGAACGTTCCGTCGGGGTTGAGCAGCAGGCACAGCTGATGGGCGATCTTCTCCAGCTGATCCGGGCGCAGATTCGCTGCGTGCTCAGCCAGCGTGTGTTCGGCTTTCTCGACCTCGTCCGGCGGCACCTGGTCAGGCAGGTCGCGGACGAACTTCTGGATTACTCGTAGGTGCTCGCCATCGAGCTGGCCGGCGTGCCAGGCCTTCGACGTCTCGGGTAACAGCGCAGGCAGGAGTTCGCCGGTCAACGTCCTCCGCGGCGCCAGTTGCTCGGCGTCTCGGATGCGCCGCCTGGCTTCCCCGCGGGCTGATCCGCAGCACATCGCCCAGCGTGATCGGCACCGGTAGACAGCCCTGGAACTGCTCCAACCGCGACACCACAGTCTGGGACACCGCCACCTGACGGCGCTGCGCAGTCTCCAACCGCTCCAGAACCGCAAACCGCTCCGGCGGCTCGAGCGTCTCGAAATCGATGGCGGCAAGGGACGCTACGACGTCGTCGAGCGCATCCAACGTCGCATCGATCGAACGCACATTCGAAACATTACCCGCAGGCGCCGACAAAAAATGACCCCACAACACCTCTGAGGATGAACGCGAATGTGTGGAGAGAGTTAGCTCAGACCCATCAATTTCTGCATCATCCGGTGCGCGCCGGCGACCACCTTCGTGCGATCCGGATCATTGCGCCGCGCAACATCTTCGGCGTTGCCCCCGGCGACGTAGACCGGTCCGTTCGGCAGCTGCTCGAGGCCTTCGCGGGCCACATCGGCCGGGTCGGCCACCCGCATGCCGGGCACGTCGAAGTTGAGGCCAACCCGCTCCATCGCGGGAGTGCGGGTCACCCCGAGAACCAGCTCCAGCACATCGACGCCGTAGTCGCGTAACTCCAGCCACAGCCCCTCGGCGAAGATGCGCCCGTAGGCCTTCACTCCGCCGTACACGGTGTGGCGCACCGATCCCAGATATCCCGACATCGACCCGACCAGCAGGATGCCGCCGCGCCGCCGTTCGCGCATCAGCCGGCCGTAATGCTGGGTCAGCGCCATCATCGTGGTGATGTTGAGGTCGATCACGCGCTGGAAATCCGCGAGCTCGGCGTCCAGGAACTCTGCGCTGCAAGTATTGGCGCCGGCGTTGTAGACGAAGAGCCCGACCTCGAGCCCGTCAGTCACGGCCGTCAACTGACCAACCGCACCTGGCTCGGCGAGATCTGTTGCCAGCGTGCGTACTTCGACCCCAAGTGCACGGCATGCCGAAGCGGTCACCGTCAGGGGCTCGGGCTTGCGGGCCACCAGAACGAGATTCACGCCGGACTCGGCCAGCAAGCGGGCGAATTCGGCGCCCACGCCTTCTGAACCACCGGCGATTACTGCCCACGGGCCGTACTTTGCATGCGACACGCACTGATCGTCACCCGTTGTGGTTCAGCGCGTGATGAGCGTCTCGCTGATCGGTACCGCTGCGCGGTGACCTGGCCCATACCCGATACTGAGAGACATGCCGCGGATCGGAGAGCCCCGGGCGCCGGCCCGGCCGGCGACCGATGACCAGGAGAATCGTCGTGGCGCCATCCTGTCCGCCGCCGCGAGGCTCGGCCTGGTCAAGGAGATCGACCGGATCCAGGCCCAGGAGATCGCCGCTGACGCCGGTGTTGCGTTGCGCACCCTCTATCGTTACTACCCGTCCAAGCACCACGTGTTCGCCGCGGTGCTCGACGACCAGGTGTCGCGCTTCCGTCCGCCGCCGCCCAGCGGCGTCGCGGCCGACGACATCGCCGGACTGATGGTTGCTGCCTGTCGAAACCTGTTGCGCCACAAGCATCTTGCGCATGCGATGATCACCTCCACTCAGATTGTGCGTGCTCAGGCCGACGCGCCAGACGATCCCACCCTGCGCGAGCTCATCCTGAAGATCGCCGGCGTCGACAACCCCACCGACGAACAGTTGCGCCGCTCCCGGCTCGTGCAGCAGGCCACGTTCGGCATCCTGACGTGGACGGTCGGCGGGGCGCTGCGGCCCGAGGATGCGCTGGCCGACGTCGACGTCGCCTGCCGGCTACTCGTGGGTGATGTTTTTTGACGGCTGGTTGGCGCCTGCCCGGCCGGCCAGCACCGAACCGGCGAGAATCAGCGCCACTCCGGCGATCAGCGCCACCGCTGGATTGACGTCGGTGAACATCAGCGCACACCTGGCGCCGACGACGACATTACGAACGTGGTAAGTCTGAGTGCGTGTCCGACAGCCTGTTCGACGTGCCCGGGGGCGACGACGGCCGGGTCAGCTCGGCCGCGCCGGCGTCGGCCCCATTGGCGGTCCGCATGCGCCCGGCCAGCCTTGACGAAGTCGTCGGGCAGGAGAACCTGCTACGCCTCGGGTCGCCACTACGGAGGCTCGTCGAAGGATCGGGCGCGGCGTCGGTCATCCTCTATGGGCCGCCCGGCACCGGCAAGACCACGCTGGCATCGCTGGTGTCGCAGGCCACCGGCCGGCGGTTCGAGGCGCTCTCGGCGCTGAGCGCCGGTGTCAAGGAAGTGCGCGCGGTCATCGACAACGCCCGGCGCGCGGCCGCCTACGGCGAGCAGACCGTGCTCTTCATCGACGAGGTGCACCGCTTCTCCAAGACGCAGCAGGACGCCCTGCTGGCGGCGGTCGAGAACCGCATCGTGCTGCTGGTGGCCGCCACCACCGAGAACCCCTCGTTCTCGGTCGTCGCCCCGCTGCTGTCCCGCTCGCTGATCTTGCAGCTGCAGCCGCTGACCGCCGACAACATCCGTGCGGTGGTGCAACGCGCCATCTCCGACCCGCGTGGGCTGGGCGGTGCGGTCACTGTCGACGACGACGCCGTCGAGCTGGTGGTGCAGCTGTCCGCCGGGGATGCCCGCCGGGCGCTGACCGCGCTGGAGGTCGCGGCTGAAACCGGTCAGCATGTCACCGTCGACACCATCGAGCAGTCGCTGGACAAGGCGGCGGTGCGCTACGACCGTGACGGCGACCAGCACTACGACGTCATCAGTGCGTTCATCAAGTCGATCCGCGGATCGGACGTCGATGCCGCACTGCATTACCTGGCGCGGATGCTGGTGGCGGGGGAAGATCCACGCTTCGTGGCGCGCCGGCTGATGATCCTGGCCAGTGAGGACATTGGGATGGCAGATCCGTCGGCGCTGCTGACCGCCGTCGCCGCCGCGCAGACTGTGGCACTCATTGGAATGCCCGAGGCGCAGCTGACCCTCGCGCACGCGACCGTGCACCTGGCGACCGCCCCGAAATCGAACGCGGTTACCACCGCGCTCGGCGCTGCGATGAACGATATCCGGGCGGGCAAGGCCGGTTTAGTGCCGGCTCATCTGCGTGACGGGCATTACGCGGGTGCGGCCAAACTGGGCAATGCCGTAGGCTATCGCTATCCGCACGATGACCCTGATGGTGTTGTGCCACAACAGTATCCACCCGATGAGGTGGTGGGTTTCGACTACTACAGGCCGACCAATCACGGCACGGAACGGGAGATCTCCAGCCGGCTGGATAAGCTGCGGGCGATCATCCGGCGTAAGCGCTGACATCATCTTCGGCGCACGGTGCCGCCGTGTCGGCGCGGATCCCGACGGGGTCGACCGGCCGATGTGGACTCCCGTCTAGCGCTGCGCACGTTGGCGAATGCCACGCAGCATCCCGAGCTCCATCACGAAGTGCGCGATGTCGAAGGCGGTGATCCCGACCGCGCCGCCGATGCCGCGGGCCAGCAGCCGGGTCTGACCGCCTTGTGGCCGAAGGTAGAAGGCCCATGATCCCAAGGCCTTCGCGCCGCGCTGTACGCGGTCGTAGTCAGCGGCAGACATCAGCACCAGATGCGACTTCGGCACTACCTCGGCGACCAGCTGCGTGGCCCACTGGCCGTAGCGGCGGGCGAGCCAGACGGTGTCGCCGGCCTGCAATTCCTGCCACTCCAGGTGAATGATGTCCGCATTGTGGATCTGGGCGCCCACCAGCCGCTCGAGGAAGTCGTAACTGTAGAAACCTCCGCGGTTCTCACCGATCTGGGCCAGCCACGGCCAGACCGCTTCGACCGGGGCGTCGATGGTGATGGCACGGGTCGTGCGCGGCGTGCCCAGTTCCACCAACGCGTCGCCGGGCAGTTCGGCGGCGGCCTCCTCGCCGGTGGCACCCCAGGTATACAACTTCGGTCGCACACCCCAGTGATACAGCCCGGCGATGCCGGCAGCCGCCATTCCCGCGGCCAGTGCCGGCCTCTGCGTGCCCATGTCCGAGAACGTAGTCCCGGTGCGGGCCGCAGGGGGAGAGACTTAAGTCCCGTCCTTGTCCGTCAAGCCATTTCGGGCACGCGCAGGTGCGCCAGCGCCAGTTCGAACTCGCCGACGTCGAGCTGGTCGGCACCCAGGTCGCGCAGCAGGGCGGTCCGCAGTGACCGCGCCGCATCCCGGCTGCGTTCCATCGCCTCGTGGCTGTCGTAGGTCGTCGAGACCACCGCACGTCCCGACATCCGATCACACATCAGGCTGGTGCTGCAGAACCCGTCGAGCTGTTCGATCTCCGGCAGCACCGTCACCTTGTAGAACTCGACGGTCTGGTCGAACTGGTCGGGCCTGGCTTTGAGCCAGGTAGCCCGCACACAGGCCCCGTCGCCAGACCGGTGGTCCCGGTGCAGCGCGGCGATGTCCCATTCGTCCACCGATGTGCTGGCACTCAACGCTTTGGCGGCCCTGGCTCGTAGTGGGCGTACCTGGTCTGCGCTGGAGTGCATCGCGGCCGTGTCCGTCCAGGCCGTGGTGGCGATACAGCGGCCCGATTCGCGGTCCGCCAGCAGCGACATGCCGACACATCCGGCCATGCTTTGCAGCGCCGGCATCACCTCGTCACGAAACATGGCGATCCCGGCGCCGATACATTCGGGGCGCGCGACAAACGTGGTAGAGCGTGCGTGCACGGTCCACCCCCTTCGACTCGGGGCAGCGCCCCGGTGGCGCTACCGGCACTTCTCACCTTCCTCCACCCGATATGACCTGGCGGCGTTTTCGCTCACGTCACCTACGCTGGGAAATTGTGGATAGCGACGTGCTCGACATCGACAGGGCGCGGCGGCGGATCCTCGACCTCACCGGCGAGGTTCGGTCGCTCGGCCGCGCCCACGGGTCGCCCGGCCACGGCGCCGACCACGTGCTTCCGGCCATCGTGGCGCCCTCGGTGACGTTCCCCGTGCCCGACGGCGCCACTGCTGGGCGCCTGGCAGAGCGTGGTGCTGGTCGCCCTGAATCAGGACAACCCGCGCCGATCAGTCCGGCTGAGCTTCGTGCCCGGCTGAGCGAAGGTTGCCGACCGGTAATGTAATGCGGTCGAAGCGTCCGACCCGAACGCAAGGAAAGCCAGTGCAGACACACGAGATCAGGAAGCGGTTCCTGGATCATTTCGTGAAGGCAGGTCACACCGAGGTGCCGAGCGCCTCGGTGATCCTCGACGACCCGAACCTACTGTTCGTCAACGCGGGCATGGTGCAGTTCGTGCCCTTCTTCCTGGGGCAGCGCACCCCGCCCTATGCGACGGCCACCAGCGTCCAGAAGTGCATCCGCACCCCTGACATCGACGAAGTCGGCATTACCACCCGCCACAACACCTTCTTCCAGATGGCGGGCAACTTCTCTTTCGGTGACTACTTCAAGCGCCGCGCGATCGAACTGGCCTGGTCGCTGCTCACCACGCCGGCAGCCGACGGTGGTTACGGGTTCGACCCGGAGCGGCTGTGGGCGACGGTCTTCTACGACGACGACGAGGCCGTGCAGCTGTGGCAGGAGGTCGCCGGTCTGCCGACCGAGCGGATTCAGCGCCGCGGCATGGCCGACAACTACTGGTCGATGGGCATTCCCGGGCCGTGCGGCCCGTGCTCGGAGATCTACTACGACCGCGGCCCCGAATACGGCGTCGAGGGCGGCCCGGAAGCCGACGAGAACCGCTACATCGAGATCTGGAATCTCGTGTTCATGCAGAACGAGCGCGGCGACGGCACCAGCAAGGACGACTTCGAGATCCTGGGCCCGTTGCCGCGCAAGAACATTGACACCGGCATGGGTGTCGAGCGCATCGCTTGCCTGCTGCAGAACGTCGACAACGTCTACGAGACCGACCTGCTGAGGCCGGTCATCGACAAGGTGGCGCAGTTCGCGCCGCGCGGCTACGGCGCAGGCAGCCACGAAGACGACGTGCGCTACCGGGTCATCGCCGATCACAGCCGGACCGCCGCGATCATCATCGGCGACGGTGTCACTCCCGGCAATGAGGGCCGAGGGTACGTGCTGCGCCGGTTGCTCCGGCGGATTATCAGGGCGGCCAAGCTGCTGGGCGTTGAGCAGCCGATCATGGCGGACCTGATGGTCGTCGTGCGTGACGCGATGGGCCCGTCGTACCCGGAACTGGTCACCGACTTCGACCGCATCCAGCGCATCGCGGTGGCCGAGGAGACGGCATTCAACCGGACGCTGGCGTCGGGGTCGAAACTGTTCGAAGAAGCTGCCACTGCCACGAAGGCCGCCGGCAAGTCCGTGTTGGGTGGCGCGGAGGCATTCGCCCTGCACGACACCTACGGCTTCCCGATCGAACTGACCCTGGAGATGGCCGCCGAGGCGGACCTGAGCGTCGACGAGCTCGGCTTCCGTGAGCTGATGGCCGAGCAGCGCCGCCGCGCCAAGGCCGACGCCGCGGCGCGCAAGCACGCCCACGCCGACCTGTCGGCGTTCCGCGAGCTGGTGGACGCCGGTCCGACGGAGTTCACCGGATTCGACGAATTGACTTCTGAGGCACGAATTCTCGGCATCTTCGTCGACGGCAAACGGGTGCCGGTGGTCGCGCATCATCCGCGCGTGCATTCCGAGACCCCGCCCCCCGAGCGCGTCGAGATCGTTCTGGACCGCACTCCGCTCTATGCCGAGTCCGGTGGGCAGATCGCTGATGCCGGCTGGATAGGCGGCAGCGGGGCCGCCAAGGCTGCGGTCAGCGACGTGCAGAAGATCGCCAAAACCCTGTGGGTGCATCGGGTCAACGTCGAATCCGGCGAGTTCGTCGAGGGTGACACCGTCACCGCGGCCGTCGACCCGGAGTGGCGTCGCGGTGCCACCCAGGGGCATTCCGGCACGCACATGGTGCACGCCGCACTGCGACAAGTGCTGGGGCCCAACGCCGTTCAGGCCGGTTCGCTGAACCGGCCCGGTTATCTGCGGTTCGACTTCAACTACCAGGGCGCGTTGAGCGACGAGCAGCGGGCTCAGGTCGAGGAAGTCACCAACGAGGCCGTGCAGGCCGACTTCCAGGTGCACACCTTCAACGAGAAGCTGGAGAAAGCCAAGGCGATGGGCGCCATGGCGATGTTCGGCGAGTCCTACCCCGACGAGGTCCGGGTGGTCGAGATCGGCGGCCCGTTCTCGCTGGAACTCTGCGGCGGCACTCACGTGCACAACTCGGCGCAGATCGGTCCGGTCACGATCCTGGGCGAGTCGTCGGTCGGCTCCGGGGTGCGCCGCGTCGAGGCCTACGTCGGCCTGGACTCGTTCCGCCACCTGGCCAAGGAACGCGCGCTGATGGCCGGTCTGGCGTCCTCGCTCAAGGTGCCATCCGACGAGGTGCCGGCCCGGGTGGCCAATCTCGTCGAACGGCTCAAGGCCGCCGAAAAAGAACTCGACCGGGTGCGCCTGGCCACCGCGCGGGCGGCCGCGGCGAACGCCGCCGCAGGTGCCGAGCAGGTAGGTAAGGTCCGTCTCGTGGCGCAGCGGATGTCGGCCGGGATGAACGCCGGCGATCTGCGCTCCCTGGTCGGTGACATCCGCGGCAAGTTGGGCTCCGATCCCGGCGTCGTGGTGCTCATCAGCGAGGGGCCCGAAACAGACGGAGTGGGAACCGTTCCTTTTGTTGTTGCGACCAACCCGGCCGCGCAGGACGCCGGGTTGAGTGCCAACGAGCTGATCAAGCAGATCTCTTCGGCGGTCGACGGGCGGGGCGGCGGAAAGGCCGACCTGGCCCAGGGCTCCGGCAAGAATGCGGCCGGAATCGATGCGGCACTGGCGGCGGTTCGCGCAGAGATCGCGCGGAGCTAGCCTCAGTGCTCTCCGCACAGAACCGTGTGCCCGACCGGCCCGGCGCAGACGATCCCGGGCGGGGTCGACGGCTCGGCGTCGACGTCGGCACTGTGCGGATCGGAGTCGCGGTCAGTGATCCGGACGGCATCCTGGCCACCCCGGTGGAGACTGTGCGACGGGAGCGAACCGGCAAGCATCTGCGGCAGCTGAGCGCCCTGGTTGCCGAGCTCGGTGTCGTCGAGGTGGTCGTCGGGCTGCCGCGCACCCTGGCCGACCGGGCCGGGACGTCGGCGCAGGATGCTGTGGAGGTGGCCGACGCGCTGGCCGAACGGATCGCGCCGGTGCCGGTCCGGCTGGCCGATGAGCGGCTGACGACGGTGGCGGCCCAGCGGTCGCTGCGAGAGGCCGGCGTACGCGCCAAAAACCAGCGCGGGGTGATCGACCAGGCCGCCGCGGTCGGGATTCTGCAGGGCTGGCTGGACCAGCGCCGCAACTTCCCGGCGGGCTGGGGGTACCGCCCGGCCGAAGGCGAGGGCGAGAGCGAAGCGACCCGGGGTTCGATTGAGAGAAACGCGGGTGACGATGCCTGACGACTTCGAGCACGACCGCTCGGCACCCCTGGCGGTGGGCCCGCCGCGAAGCCGGATGAGTCGCCTCGATCGGGTTCGCGCCCGGCGAAACCGTAACCGCCGCAGGATGATCGGGGCCGCCGCGGCGGCCCTGCTGGTCGTTGTGGTGGTGGTTGCGGTGTACCTGGGCGCCAAGTTGTTCAGCAGCTCCGGTGGCGATTTCACCGGGGAGGGCAAGGACGACGTCGTCATCCAGGTCCACGATGGGGACTCCACCACACAGATCGCGCAGACGTTGCGCGACCAGAACGTCATCTCAAACGTCAAGGGATTCGTGGACGCGGCCAAGGACAACGCGGCGATCGCGGCCATCCAGCCGGGGTTCTATACCGTCCGCACCCAGATGTCGGCGTCGGCCGCGGTGCAACGCCTGGTCGACCCGCACAACCGGGTGGGCAAGCTGGTGATCCCCGAGGGGCGTCAGCTCGACGATATCGCCGAGGTTGGTTCGGGCAAGGTGACCGACGGCGTCTTCACCCTGATCTCGAAGGCCACCTGTGTGCCACGCAACGGCGAGCAGAAATGCGTGCCAGCCGAGGATCTGCGCAAGGCGGCCGAGCAGGCGCCGCCGGAGCAGTTGAACGTCCCGCAATGGGCGACGCAGCCGGTGGCCGCATTGGGCAAGAACCATCGTCGACTGGAGGGGCTGATTGCCCCCGGTACCTGGAACGTCGACCCATCGGCGTCGCCGCAGGAGATCCTGGCCAAGCTGGTCGGCCAGAGCGCGGACCACTACGTGGGTGGTGGGCTGCTGGATACCGCTCGGGCCATGAACATGTCGCCCTATCAGATCCTGGTCGTCGGTTCGCTGGTGCAGCGCGAGGCCAAGCCGCACGACTTCGCGAAGGTTGCGCGGGTGATCTACAACCGGTTGGCTGTGCCGCAGAAGCTGGAATTCGATTCGACGGTCAACTACCCGCTGGATCGTCAGGAAGTCGCCACCACCGACGCCGACCGGGCTCAGGTGACGCCGTGGAACACCTACGCCATGGAGGGGTTGCCGGCCACACCGATCTGTTCGCCCGGCCAAGAGGCACTGGCTGCCGCCGAGCGGCCCGAGCCGGGGGACTGGCTGTACTTCGTGACCGTGGACACCGAGGGCACCACCCTGTTCACCCGCGACTATCAGCAGCACCTGGCCAATATCGAGCTGGCCAAGCGCAACGGCGTGCTGGATTCCGCCCGTTAGCCATGAACGAAGTGAAGAGCGCCATCAGGTCTGCGCGCGATGACTGCGCGTAAGGCGGCGGTGCTGGGCTCGCCCGTCGCCCACTCCCAATCACCTCAGCTGCATCTGGCCGCCTATCGGGCACTGGGACTGACCGACTGGACGTATGAGCGCATCGAGTGCACGGGCGACGAGTTGCCGCGCCTGGTGCGAGGTTTCGGGCCCGAATGGGTTGGTGTCTCGGTGACCATGCCGGGCAAATTCGCCGCACTGCGCGTCGCTGATGAGCGCACCGAACGCGCCGAGCTGGTCGGTTCAGCCAACACCCTGGTCCACACCGGCCATGGCTGGCGCGCCGACAACACCGACATCGACGGGGTTGCCGGTGCGCTCGGGCACGTTCGTCACCTTCGGCATGCGATTGTGCTGGGTTCGGGCGGGACCGCGCCGGCGGCCATCGTGGCATTGGCCGACCTCGGGGCCATCGAGATCACCGTTGTCGCCCGCAACCGCGACAAGGCGGCCCGGCTGCTGGACCTCGGTAGGGCGGTCGGCGTCACCACCGAATTCTGCGACCTGGCCGAGCCGCGGCTTCCTGAGGTCGCGGCCACCGCCGACGTCCTGGTCAGCACCATTCCGGCCGCCGCGGCCGCCGCTTACGCCGGGGCGCTCGCCGGGGTTCCGGTCCTGCTGGACGCCATCTACGACCCGTGGCCCACCCTGCTGGCCACCGCCGTGCAGGACGCCGGCGGCGAAGTGATCAGCGGTCGGCAGATGCTGCTGCACCAGGCCTTCAGCCAGGTCGAACAATTCACAGGCCGCCCGGCGCCGCGAGAGCAGATGGCCGCCGCGCTGAGTTAACGTCGCCCCGATGCGCCAGTTGGTGTTCGGGGTCGTGCTGCTGTGGGCGGCGGCGTTGACGGTGTGCGACATCCGCCACCGGCGATTGCCGAACGCGCTGACGCTGCCCGGGGCGGTCACGGCGATCGCCGTTGCGGCTGGCTGCGGGCACGGGTTATCCGCGCTGGCCGGTGCGCTCGGCCTGGCGGCGTTGTATCTGGTTGTGCACCTTGCGATCCCGGCCGGTCTGGGTGCCGGCGACGTCAAGCTCGCGCTCGGCGTTGGCGGCCTGACTGGCGCGTTCGGACCCGACGTCTGGCTGCTGGCGGCACTGGGCGCGCCGGTGCTGACGGCGCTGCTGGCCGTCGTCATCGCGGTACGGGATCCGACGGCGACGGTTCCGCACGGCCCGTCGATGTGTATAGCGAGCTTGGCCGCGGCGGCCCTGGTCGTGTTTTAGCTCTCGGGCCAACCGACTGCGTCGAACACGGCGACGGGGTCGAGGTAGTCGCGCCAGCGCACGATCTCCCGATTCTCGATCGTGACGACAGAGATGAACCGGTTTGCGTAGCGGCGGTTTCCGTGGACCGTGCGGCCTTCGACGGCGTACTCCAGCACCGCGACGTTCTGGGCGGGATCGTGGTAGACGGCCAGATCGAAGCAGCGGTCCAGCCGGATGGCGGTCCCGTAGGGCCGGTACAGCTCGGCCAGTTCGTGGCGGCCCTCGATCCGGCGAGGATAACCCGG
Organism: Mycolicibacterium helvum; assembly: GCF_010731895.1. Taxonomy (NCBI): domain Bacteria; kingdom Bacillati; phylum Actinomycetota; class Actinomycetes; order Mycobacteriales; family Mycobacteriaceae; genus Mycobacterium; species Mycolicibacterium helvum. The sequence goes on from NZ_AP022596.1 coordinate 5,050,012, forward strand.
CACCGTGACCACGTATTCGGTGAGGACGTCCTCGGCCATCAGGTCGAAGAAGTGCCCCGGATCGACCAGTCCGTCGAGCCCGCGTTCGATGATCCGGAAGAACGGGTCGAGGGCGGTGAAGTCGTCCAGGTTCGCGATGGGGGATTTCACCGTTACTTGATACCTGACCACTCCGGCACGCCACCGAGAGGCCCGGTCAACCGTTCTCGGCGTCGGTGCCCGATGACGCGGTGTCGGTGAGCAGCTGGCGCAGCCGGTCCAGCGGATCACCGTCGCCCAGTCGGTGCGACGGCGGTGGCGGCGCTCCCGGGCTGGGCAGGCGATCCGGGGCGATATCGGACAACCCGTTCCCTGACCGGCCCATCGCAGGTGGCGATGGCAGTGACTCGGTGGACGCCGCTCCCGCCGGGGGTGGCGGCGGTGGGGATGGCGGCAGTACGGCACTTGGTGGTGATGACGGGCTATCAGATTGCAGCGCAGCAAGTTTCGCCTGAAGCCGGGTGCTGGCCTCAGCCCGCACCGCACGCCGGTCGGGTTGCGGATCGGTGTTGTCGGTGAAGCAGCCCGCAGGCGCGTCGGCGACGATGCTCAGCGCGTTGCGGTAGCGTTCCTGCGCCGCGGCGGCCCGGCCCGCCGATGCCGCCACGTCACCCTGTGTCTCGCGGACCAGTTCGACGTTGATCCGGACCGGACAGGACTGTTCGGCAGGTGTGCGTTCCAGCGCTCGCGAGAACTCGGCGTCGGCACTGCCGAGTTGACCGTCGAGCACCCCGGCGGCGCCCCTGGCGAACGGTGCCTTCGCCGGTTCGATCACATTGAGGACTCCCAGCATCGACGCGTCGGCGTGCAACGCCGGACCGTCGCCCCGGGCGAAACTCGACACCGCAGCATTGCCGGCCAGTGCAACGGAGATCATCTTGATCGCTGCCACCATCGCCAGCACCGCGACCGGTGTGGACCACATCAACAGCCGGCGACGCAACCGCAGCCGGGCCGGCATCATTGCCGCATCTCCCGCCGCGACGTGCGGTCGCGACGGAATTCGCGCACCGCCAGATAGATGTCGGGCAACAGCAGTATCGCGGCCAGCAGCGCGAACAGCCAGTACAGCTCGACGCGGTCGGGTGCGGGGGTGGGTTCCTCGGCGCCGCCGGCCGGGCCCACCGCGGGCAGGGCGCCGGTCACCGGCTGACCGGGATTCCGGTGCAGGTACGGCACCCCGAGTTCGTCGGCGACACGGCGCAATCCCGCCTCATTGAGCGACGAGGTCACCGGCACGCCGGATCGGGTGTCAGACAGATACGTCACCGCGCCATCCACATACGCGCCGGGAACCGGACCGCCGGCCGCAGTGCCGTAGCCGAAGACCGCCCCGCCCGACACCGCGTCGCCGACCGAGAAGCTGCCTTGGGGTGTCGTCGACCCGCCAGCACCCTCGCCGAGGTGGAACACCAGGTTCTGCGCACCCGGGTACTGCCGGGTGGCCTGGATGAGTTGGTAGCGAAGCAAATTGGCGGCGGCGCCGGCGTCCACGCGTGCGGCGGCATCAAGCGGCACACTGACATACGGCGACAGCCCGGCGATGACCGCCTTCAGGCTCCAGGTGTCGTCGGACAGTGGCCAGTCGATCACCGGTGCCGAGGCGAAGCCGACCACCGCGAACCGCGCCTGAGGGAAGGTATCGATGATCGCCGACATGTCGGTGCGGATCCCCGACATCCGCGATGCCCCGCCGTAGTCCTCGACCCGGGAGTCCACCGAACGATCGACGACGAAGAACACGTTCACGTTCGCGCCCTGGCTCGCCGCGGCCGCGTCGCGGCCGGGTGGCGGCGGTGTGGGGGTGGTCAGACCGGGGCGGGCGGCCGCGAGCACCAGCAGCAGCATCGCCAATGTGTTTGCCATCCAACGCAACAGCGCGGCCCGCCGGTGGCTGCCGGGGTGTGCGAGGATCGCAGGAAGCGTCTGCGCACGGGCACCGACGATGACGGCGGCCAGCACCAGCAGCAGTGCGGCAGGCAACACGGGTTGCGCGTTCATCGTCGCGCCACCATCAGCGCGATGCAGAGCAGGACCGCGGCGGCGAGGCCGGTGAGCAGTGACGGGTTGGGGTGATCGGGCAGTTGGCCGGTGACCCGGGCGGGGTTGGCCCGGATCGCGTCGAGATCCGCCGACAGCGTGGGATCCGGGCTGTCGGACTGCGCGGCGTGGTAGCGGAAGAACAGCCCACCGGAGCGCTGCGCGAGCGCGGTCAGCTCGACCTCACCGCGCTGCGCCGCGTCGGTGACGTCCACCCGTGCGATGGCGTTGACTTGGATACCGGCCCGTGTTGCCATATCGGCGACCTGCTGCTCGCTGAACAACCCGGGCTGATCGACCGGCCCGAACGTGCTGGGGCCCAGGTAGATCAACGACCTGCGATGGGTTGTCGGCGCGGTCCCGAAGCCGGTCATACACAGCGCGAGGGTGTCTCGCACGGTCGGGGTGTAGTTGGTATAACTCACCGTCTTGGCGAAGAACTCGGCCTGCTGGAGCCTCGGCGCCCCGAAGTCGCCGAGGCGCTGTGCCGCGTACTGGTAGTCGCGGGTCAATGGCATCACTCGCGCCGTCGGGGACGTGAGGCCGATGCGCTGGCTATCGAATGTCGTTGCCTGTCTGGCGAAGTGATTCATGAACTGAGCGGTGCCGGCATCGGTGACCGGTGCGCCGACGCACAGCATCACATCCTCGGGGTGCAGCCCGTCAAACTCCCGCCCGGTGGCCGACGGTCGTGCAGCAGTCACCGCAGCGGCGCCGAATGCGACGGCCAAGAGCACGATGGTCGCCGCGGCCGACAGTGTTTCCCGTCGCCGGATCCGCACGTATTCAGGCAGCGCGGTGAGCCGGTCGACGTGCGCCAGCGGTCGTAGCCGACGGTCGGCCCGCGCGTTGGGCGCCACCGCCGCGATGACCACGCAGGCGACCACGCAGACCAGCCCCGCCAGCGCGACCGGCCACCACCTCAGGTCCACGACCGAATCAGCTCCTCGGCTTGTAGGCCCAGCCGGTCGGGGTCCGCATCGGCGCTCTCATCAAAGCGCGCGTCCCGCAGCGCCGCGATAAGTGGGGCGGCCGGTGCGAGTTCGCCGCCGGCGATCTCGTCGACGTGGAGGTATTGCGCCCCTATTCCGGTGACGTGGTGCAGGAAGCTGCGCACGGTATGGCTCATCTTGTCGTAGGCCTGCGCATCGGAGAGTTCCCCGCGCCGCCGCTGCCCGCTGATGTGCCGGATGCTGCCGGCGAACCGCCTGCGGGTCAGGCGAGCCTGCACAACCCGCAGCGCCGGGATCCTCCGAAGCCGAGAAGTCGGCAGGGTGGCCACGAAAACGGCCGTGTACCAACCAACCACGGCCAACAGCAGAATCATGGCAAGCCACGGCCACCACGACCAATAGGGCGTCGGGCCGCCGACGTAGCGCAGCAGGTCACCCGGCACGGGCGAAGACCTCCGCCATCGCGGTGAGCCGGGGACGGATCTCGTCGCTGCGGCCGATCGTGGTGAAGGGGATTTCGAGGTCGGTCAGGAACGCCTCCAGCCGCACACGCCGTTGTTGTTCGGCGCGCCGGTAGGCTGCCTCGACCCGACGGCCAAGCCGAGTCCGGTTGGGCACCAGGGCCCCGGTAGCCACGTCGTAGCCGTCAACCCCGCCGCTGACCGCGGGCATATCGGACACAAAAGCCCACAGCACATCGTGGCGGGCGGCCAGCTGCCGGGTGACCTCGCTGAGACCGGCATCCACGTCGGGTTCGTCGGACACCACGACCACCAGCATTCGGCGGCGATAATGTGTTGCCACATAACGCAATTGATTCTCGATACCACTGATTCCCGGGCTGGTCGTGGCGTGCCGGTAGAAATGGTCGAGCAGGCCCTCGACGTGAGTTTCGCCGCGGCCGCCGCGGATGCTCACACAACCCCGGGCGTCGCCGTACACCATCCCGATCTCGTCCGAGCGGCCCAGGGTGATCAGACCGAACGCGCCCAGGATCGTTGCCGCCACATCACGTTTGATCTCGCCGCCGGCCGCCAGCGCCGTCATGTTTCGGCCCGCGTCGGCCACCAGCAAGATCTTGTGGTGCTTTTCGGACACGAACCGCTTGATCAGCACGGTGCCCGATCGCGCGGTGGCCTTCCAATCGATATCGCGGACGTCATCGCCGGGCACGTACGGCCGCAGGTCGTCGAATTCCATGCTGCGGGTGTGCAGCAGCGCGTATCGGCCCCCTTCGAGAAGCCCTCGGGTGTCCCTGCCGAAGTGCCGTTTGGCCCGGTTGAGATGGTGACCCACGCCGATCCTCAGGGCACTCGTACCGCGTGCAGGATGGCGTCGATGACGGTCTCCGCTGTGACTCCGGTCGCGGCCGCTTCGAAACCCAGGATCAACCGGTGCCGCAGGATCCGGTGGGCGAGTTTGGCGATGTCGTCCGGGATGACGTGCCCGCGCCCGGACAGCACCGCCAGCGCGCGGGCAGCCCGGCAGAACGCGATCGTCGCGCGCGGGCTGGCGCCGTACTCGACGAGCCGGGCCAGCTTGGGCTGCAGATACTGCTGCGGGTCGCGGCTGACCGCGACGAGCTCACTGGCGTAACGCATCAGTGCCGGATCCATCTGTACCCCGCGCACGACCCGCTGGAGGACGCGGATGTCGGCGAGGTCGATCACCGCGCCGCCACGCCGGTCCTTGTCGTACAGGCCGGCGTCCATCCGGCGGAGCATCTCTACTTCCTCCGTCACAGAGGGGTAGCTCACGACATCCTTGAGCATGAACCGGTCGGTCTGGGCCTCCGACAGTGGATAGGTGCCTTCTTGGTCGACGGGGTTCTGGGTGGCGACCACCAGGAACGGCTCCGGGATGGGGTAGACCGTGCCGGCAATGGTGGTCTGTCGTTCCTCCATCGCCTCGAGCATGGCGCTCTGCGTCTTCGCGCTGGAGCGGTTGATCTCGTCGAGTAGCACGACATTGGTGTGCACCGGACCCAACTGGGTGACAAACGAATTGCTCGTGGCTTCATACACCTGGGTACCGATGATGTCGCTGGGCAGCAGGTCGGGTGTGCACTGGATGCGCTGGAAACCGCCGTGGATGGATTCGGCGACCACCCGCGCGGCGGTGGTTTTGGCCAGCCCGGGAACGCTCTCGATCAGCACGTGGCCGCCGGCAGCCAGCCCGATGAGCAGCGATTCCCGCAGGTTGTGCTGGCCGACGACGGTCGTGGAGAACGCGGCCGACACCGCATCCACGGTGTGTCGGGCCCGGTCGAGGTCGCCTCGGTCGGTGCCTAGTTGTGCCGTGGTCATCAAAGCCTTTCGGTGCGGTTGCAGACTCCGAATACCCGCCGCGCGAGTGCCGAACACCCCGCCACCTCACGGGCTAGGGCGAAAGCAGATTGGGTCTGCCGAGACCGGCGTGGGAAGATGGGACGCGTGTTGCGATGGACGACCGCCGGTGAATCCCACGGCCGCGCGCTGGTAGCCGTGGTCGAGGGCATGGTCGCCGGTGTGCAGGTCACGTCGACGGACATCGCCGAACAGCTGGCTCGCCGGCGCCTGGGTTATGGCCGCGGCGCCCGGATGAAATTCGAACAGGACCAGGTCACCGTGCTGGCCGGGGTTCGCCACGGCACCACCCTGGGCGGCCCGATCGCCATCGAGATCGGCAACACCGAGTGGCCCAAATGGGAAACCGTGATGGCGTCCGATCCCGTCCCGGCCGACGAGCTGGACGTGGCGCGCAATGCGCCGCTGACCCGGCCCCGGCCCGGCCACGCTGACTTCGCCGGCATGCTCAAGTACGGCTTCGACGACGCCCGCCCGGTGCTCGAGCGGGCCAGCGCCCGCGAGACCGCCGCGCGGGTCGCGGCCGGCACCGTCGCCCGGTCCTTCCTGCGCCAGGCGCTCGGCGTCGAGGTGCTTTCGCACGTCATCTCGATCGGCGGATCGGCGCCCTACGACGGACCTCCACCGGCCGCCGGTGATCTGGCCCGTATCGACGAGAGTCCGGTCCGAGCGTCAGACAAGACGGCCGAGGCCGACATGATCGAGCAGATCGAGGCGGCCAAACGCGACGGTGACACCCTGGGCGGCGTCGTCGAGGTCGTCGTCCACGGCCTGCCGATCGGCTTGGGCTCGTTCACCAGCGGTGACAACCGGCTGGACAGCCAGCTCGCCGCCGCGGTGATGGGCATCCAGGCCATCAAGGGCGTCGAGATCGGTGACGGCTTCGAGACCGCGCGCCGCCGCGGCAGCCAGGCCCACGACGAGATGTACCCCGGACCCGACGGCGTGGTCCGCTCCACTAACCGGGCCGGTGGCCTGGAGGGCGGCATGACCAACGGCCTTCCGCTGCGGGTGCGGGCGGCGATGAAGCCGATCTCCACGGTCCCGCGGGCGCTGGCCACCGTCGACATGGCGACCGGCGACGAGGCGGTGGCCATCCACCAGCGCTCCGATGTGTGCGCGGTGCCCGCCGCCGCCGTCGTCGTCGAGACCATGGTCGCGCTGGTGTTGGCCCGCGCGGTGCTGGAGAAGTTCGGCGGCGACTCGCTGTCGGAGACCCGGCGCAACATCGACGGGTACCTGCAGGCGGTGGCCGAGCGGATGCCGTCCGATTCGCCAGTGCGGGTGTCGGGGTAGCGCGATGGCGCCGAAGGCCGTGCTGATCGGGTTGCCCGGCTCTGGAAAGTCCACCATCGGGCGGCGGCTGGCCAAGGCGATGGGCGTGGCGATGCTGGATACCGACGCTGCCATCGAGGAGAAGACCGGCCGCACCATCGCCGATATCTTCGCCAACGAGGGCGAGAAGGAATTCCGCCGCATCGAAGAAGAGATCATCCGCGACGCGCTCGAGTCCCATGACGGTGTGCTGTCACTGGGTGGGGGTGCCGTCACCACACCCGGTGTGCGCGATGCGCTCGCCGGGCAGACAGTGATCTTCCTGGAGATCAGCGCGGCCGAAGGGGTTCGCCGCACCAGCGGCAACACCGTCCGCCCGCTGCTTGCCGGACCCGACCACGCCGAGAAGTACCGCATGCTGATGAACCAGCGGGTCCCGCTCTACCGGCAGGTCGCGACCATCCGGGTCAACACCAATCGCCGAAACCCCGGTGCCGTCGTGCGCCACATCATCACGCGCATGGAAAACCCGCAGCCGTCCCGTCGACGCAGACCGCCGTGGCGCCGTTCGCCGTCGGCAACCGAAAACCGTTCCACCCCAAAACCACCGGATGAGCCGGTGGAGTCCACCCCGGTCACGCCCGCCACCCCGGCGGCGCTGGCCGCACGCCGCGCCGGAGTTCGCAAATGACCGATACCACGCCGGTGACCATCGAGGTCGCCGTCGATCCGCCCTACCCGGTGATCGTGGGCACCGGCCTACTCGGCGAGCTCGGTGAGCTGCTCGGCGGCCGGCACAAGGTGGCGATCTTGCACCAGCCGGTGCTGAACCAGACCGCCGAAGCCATCCGGGCGCACCTATCTGACAAGGGCGTCGACGCCCACCGCATCGAGATCCCGGACGCCGAAGCCGGCAAGGATCTGGCCGTGGTCGGGTTCATCTGGGAAGTTCTGGGTCGCATCGGAATCGGCCGCAAGGACGCCTTGCTGAGCCTCGGCGGTGGGGCGGCGACCGATGTGGCCGGGTTCGCCGCAGCGACCTGGCTGCGCGGCGTCGACATCGTGCATGTCCCGACCACGCTGCTGGCCATGGTCGACGCCGCCGTCGGCGGCAAGACGGGGATCAACACCGAGGCGGGCAAGAACCTCGTCGGCGCCTTCCACCAGCCGGCCGGTGTCCTGGTCGACCTCGCGATGCTGGAAACGTTGCCGCGCAATGAACTCGTCGCCGGAATGGCCGAGATCGTCAAAGCGGGTTTCATCGCCGACCCCAAGATCCTTGACCTCATCGAGGCCGACCCGCAGGCCTCGGTCGACCCGGCCGGAACGGTGCTGCCCGAGCTGATCAGGCGGGCCATCGCCGTCAAAGCCGAGGTGGTGGCTGCCGACGAGAAAGAGTCGGCACTGCGCGAGATCCTCAACTACGGACACACTTTGGCGCATGCCATCGAACGCCGGGAGCGCTATCGGTGGCGCCACGGCGCGGCGGTCTCGGTGGGACTGGTGTTCGCCGCGGAGCTGGGCCGGCTGGCCGGCCGGCTCGACGACGCCACCGCCAAGCGGCACCGCGATGTGCTCATGGCGCTGGGATTGCCGGTCAGCTACGAGCCTGACGTGCTGCCCGAACTTGTCGAGATCATGGCTGGTGACAAGAAGACTCGCTCGGGGGTGCTGCGATTCGTGGTGCTCGACGGGCTGGCCAAGCCGGGACGGCTGGAAGGCCCGGACCCGGCGCTGCTGGCGGCGGCCTACGCGGAGGTGTCGAAGTGACCACTGTTCTCGTCCTCAACGGACCCAATCTCGATCGGCTGGGCCGCCGCGAACCAGAGATCTACGGCAGCACAACCTATGACGATCTGGTCATGCTGATCGAGACGCAGGCGACCGAGCTGGGCCTGACCGCGGTGGTGCGGCAGAGCAACAGCGAAGGCCAGCTGATCGACTGGCTGCACGCCGCCGCCGACGCCGGTGACCCGGTGATCCTCAACGCCGGCGCGCTGACCCACACCTCGATCGCGCTGCGGGACGCCTGCGCCGAACTGAAAGCGCCGCTGCTCGAGGTACATATCTCGAATGTGCATGCGCGCGAAGAGTTTCGGCACCACTCGTACCTCAGTGGGGTAGCCACCGGAGTGATCGTCGGGCTCGGCGTGCAGGGCTATCTGCTGGCGCTGCGTTATCTGGCCACCCTCGACGTCACCCTGGACTAGCCGGGGTGGCCGGGATGACGGGGGTGCGCAACCGGATGGCGTTGGGCGAGGCCACCGTCACCCGTGTCGTCGAAACTCAGATCCAGATGCGGACATCGCTGTTCGCCGATACCCCGGCGTCGGCCTGGGACGACCACGCCGACCTGCTGGAGCCACACTTCTGGGAGCGGGTGTCCGACCAGTGGCGGATCGCGATGCAGTCGTGGGTGGTGCAGGTCGATGGTCTGGTCGTGGTGGTCGACACCGGGGTCGGCAATGACCGCGACCGTCCGCACATGCCGCCCCTGGATCACCTGTCGACTGATTTCCTCGCCGCGTTCACCGCGGCCGGCTTCGACCCGGCGGCCGTCGACATCGTGATCAACACCCACCTGCACACCGATCATGTCGGCTGGAACACCCAGCTGGTCGACGGCCGATGGGTGCCGACGTTCCCCAACGCCCGCTACGTGATGCCCGAGCCGGACTATCGATTCTTCGGTCCCGGGGGATCCGGGGAGAACGACGGCATGCGAACGGTGTTGGCCGACAGCGTGATTCCGGTGACCGATCAGATCCAGCTGTGGACCGACGACCTCCAGCTCAGTCCGTCGCTGCGGCTGCGCCCGGCCGCCGGACACACGCCAGGGTCGTCGGTGCTGTGGCTCGACGCGGGCAGCCCAGCGGTGTTCATCGGTGACCTGACGCACTGTCCGATCCAGATTCGGCGACCCGACGACGCATGTGCGTTCGATGTGGACCCGGCCGCCGCGAGCGGCACCCGTCGGCGGGTGTTCGGCGAGGCAGCCCGCGCCAATGCGACGGTTTTTCCGGCGCACTACCCCGGCCACGGTGCCACGGCCATCGTGGCGAGCGGCGACGGTTTCGACGTCGGCGGCTGGGCGCCGATGGACGCGATCTAGCCGACCGAGTGGTGACTAGCGGGTGCTGGCCACCGAATTGCAGATCGCGGTCGAGACCAGCGATGGAACCACGTAGGTCAGCACCAGGGCGAAGATGACCAATCCCATGTTCGGGGTCGTCAGCCAGTCTTTGGGAAATCGGTTGATACTCATCGTCAGCCAGGCTCCGACGATCGCCAGCGCCGTCATGCCGACAGTGGCGAATCTGATCGCCCGGAGCGTCAGAACGGTCGGTTGTTCGACGTCGAGCAGTGACTTTCGCAATGCTCGGGTGCGTACGTAGACCAAAGCGAGGTCACCCAGGATGATTGCGGCCGCGGAGGTCGTGATGATTCCGACGACCCAGAGGGGCGGACGCTCGCCATACATGAAATGCAGGTAGTCGATCGACGTCTCGCTGAGCACCAGCGTCATCGCCATTGCCGATGCGAAGGTGAGCCAGCCGCCGAGATCAGCCAGAAAGCAGTAAGCGCGGATTTCCTCGGGATCGTCGACCGTGGATTTGCTCACCGCATGGCTCGCCAACATCCAGCCGAGTCCGCCGAAAAGGGCCGTCGTACCTGCGGCCAACATTCCGGTCGCCACCGCTCCCTGCGTCCATGCGATCGCGCAGACTCCGCGTCGATCACCGTCGTCGGGCACCACGCTGCCGCTGATGATGCTGAACAGGTAGCTGTCCAGCATCAGAATGAGCACAGCTGACGAAAACAGCGCGATTGTGTGAATGGATTCTCGGCCTCTGCGGTCGAACAAGAGCGCGATCGCGGTGATGAGAAAGCCGCCGAGCACCCCCGCGAGCTGCGAGATCGATGGTGCCGAGGTGAGCATGCTCCACTGGTCGGAGCTGCAGGACGGATCGAGATTCACGAGTCTGCGATCCTAGTGAGGTGCGGGCGAATCCGCGCTGTCAGCTGTTGGGACGTTCCCCGGTCATATCGATCTGCTCGGTCGGCTCGTCGCGCTCGGCGGTCGCGACGGCGGAGGTGTGCTCTTCGGTCGCCGCGGCTTCGTGGGTGTCGAGCCCGGCGATGGGCCCGGTCCGGTCGTCCTCGCGGGCAGCGTCGAATACGTCTGTCTCGCTGCCGTCTTCGCGGCGGCGCACCTGCGGAGGCCGCTTGCGGTCGATCAGGAAGCGGCCGATGGCGACCGCGGCGATGGCCGGAAGGAACACCAGCAGCGCGGTGAACGCCGCGAACGTGGTGACCTCACTGATCAGGCCCTCGGCGTAGACGTTCTTGTAGAACAGCGAAATGACCCAGACGACCAGGCCACTCAGCACGCCGGCGATGAGCCCGGCCACCAGCCAGGCCGTGGCCAGATCGCGGCGGCGGTCCGGGTCGGGATTGGCATTCGCGTCAGCGCGGCCATCGAGTAGTCCCCAGATGAACGACGCGATGCCGAACAGCACCACCAGCGAGATGCTGATGAGTCCCGCTTTGGTTTCGTAGATATTGATCAGCGTGCCCTGCACCAGACGGACGATCACCATGCCGGCAGCGAAGGCCAGTCCGCGCAATAACCACGTATGCATGGTTAGCCAGCGTAGCGAGTACCGTCAGCGACCGTGACACATTCCCAACGTCGGGACCGGCTGGCCGCCCGGCTTGCCACCGACGGACTGGATGCGATCCTGGTCAGTGACCTGGTCAACGTCCGATATCTGTCCGGATTCAGTGGCTCGAATGCCGCGCTGCTGGTGTTCGCCGGCGACACGCCGACGGTGTTGGCCACCGATTCGCGCTACCGGACGCAGGCTGCGCACCAGGCGCCCGACGTGGAAACGGTCATCGAACGGGCCTGCGGACGCCATCTGGTCGGTCGGGCGGTGGTCGACGGGGCGGCCCGGATCGGCTTCGAAAGCCACGTCGTCACAGTCGACGGATTCGACGTGCTGGCCCGCGAGCTGGACGACCACCCGGCCGCGGAGCTGGTGCGGGCTTCGGGCACGGTCGAGGCGCTGCGGGAGATCAAGGACGCCGGGGAGATCGCGCTGCTGCGGCTGGCGTGCGAGGCCGCCGATGCGGCCCTGACTGAACTGGTGAACGGCGGCGGGTTGCGGCCGGGCCGCACCGAGCGGGAGGTCGGCCGTCAGCTCGAGGCGTTGATGCTCGAGCACGGCGCGGACGGTCCGTCGTTCGAGACGATCGTGGCCACCGGCGCCAACTCGGCCATCCCGCATCACCGACCTACCGATGCCGTGCTGGCCAGCGGCGATTTCGTCAAGATCGACTTCGGCGCGCTGGTCGGCGGCTACCACTCCGATATGACGCGCACCTTCGTGCTGGGCGCGGCGGCCGATTGGCAGCTGGAGGTCTACGAGCTGGTGGCGGCCGCCCAGCGGGCCGGCCGCGATGCCCTGGGCGTCGGGGTGGAGCTGCGCGATGTCGATGGCGCCGCCCGCGAGGTCATCGTCGACGCCGGCTACGGCGAGTACTTCGGCCATGGACTCGGTCACGGCGTCGGATTGCAGATCCACGAAGCGCCGGGAATCAACTCGGCGGCCGCCGGTACACTGCTTGCTGGCTCCGTGGTGACCGTGGAACCCGGTGTCTACCTGCCCGACCGTGGCGGTGTCCGCATCGAGGACACGCTGGTCGTGCTCGGCGAGCGGACGCCGGAACCGCACAGCCGGCGCCATGAAGCAACAGAACTGTTGACCCGGTTCCCCAAGGAACTGGCCATCCTGACCTAGGAGAACGACCGACCGTGGCATCCACTGCCGATTTCAAGAACGGCCTTGTGCTCAACATCGAGGGCCAGCTCTGGCAGATCATCGAGTTTCAGCACGTCAAACCGGGTAAGGGTCCGGCGTTCGTGCGCACCAAACTCAAGAACGTGCTCTCCGGAAAGGTCGTCGACAAGACCTACAACGCCGGGGTGAAGGTGGAGACGGCGACCGTCGACCGGCGCGACGCCACCTACCTCTACCGGGATGGCTCGGACTTCGTCTTCATGGACTCCGAGGACTACGAGCAGCACCCGCTGTCCGAGGCACTGGTCGGCCGCTTGTCAGATTTCCTGCTCGAGGGCATGCCGGTGCAGATCGCGTTCAACGAGGGCGCAGCGCTGTATCTGGAGCTTCCGGTGACCGTCGAGCTCCTGGTCGCCAGCACCGAGCCGGGTTTGCAGGGCGACCGGTCCAGCGCGGGCACCAAGCCCGCGACACTGGAGACCGGCGCCGAGATTCAGGTGCCGCTGTTCATCAACACCGGCGACAAGCTCAAGGTGGACTCCCGCGACGGCAGCTATTTGGGGCGCGTGAACGCCTGATATGGCTGATCGCAAGGCCGACAAGGGTCGGCATCAGGCGCGCAAACGCGCCGTCGACCTGCTCTTCGAGGCCGAGGCCAGGGGTCTGACGTCAGCCGAGGTGGCCGACTCGCGCATCGGGCTGGCCGAGGCCAACACCGAGGTATCCGTCCTGAACCCGTACACGGTGACGGTTGCCAGGGGCGTGGCCGCCAATGCGGCTCATATCGACGAGCTGATCACCTCGCACCTGCAGGGCTGGACGTTGGAGCGGCTGCCCGCCGTGGACCGCGCGATCTTGCGGGTGGCGGTCTGGGAGCTGTTGCATGCCGAGGATGTTCCGGAGCCAGTGGCTGTCGACGAGGCGGTCGAGCTGGCCAAGGAGCTGTCCACCGACGACTCGCCGGGCTTCGTCAACGGAGTGCTGGGTCAGGTCATGCTGGTCACTCCGCAGATACGCGCGGCTGCCGCTGCGGTCCGGGGCACCGCGCCCGAGGCGTAACCTCGCCGCATGCTGGCCGCGACCGATTGGGTAGAGGCGGGTTTCTCACTGCTGGCCGAGCACGGCGTCAAAGGCCTGACGCTCGACCGGCTCTGCAAGCGGGTTGGTGCCACCAAGGGCAGCTTCTATTGGCATTTCAGCGATCTTGGTGCCTACCGGTCCGCTCTGGTGGACACCTGGGCCGAGGTGCACGACAGCGACCGTACCGATTTCACCGCGAGTGCGGGCCTGCCGCCGCGTGAGCGGCTCACCCGGATGATGAGAGTCCTTCTTGGCCAACGGCATTGGATGCTGGAACGGGCTATGCGGGAATGGGCCCGCTCGGACGCCGATGTCGCCGTGGCGGTTGCGTCTTCCGACCGTCGGGTGCGCCATGCGGTACGTCAGGCCTATCTCGACGACGGCTTCAGCACCGAGGAGGCCGGCGTGCGGGCCGACGCGACGTTCGCGGCCGGAGTCGGATTCCTGCACCTGTCGGCCTCAGCGCCCGGCGCGAAAGCCGCCACCCAGCAACAGCGTTTCCTGGACATCATGTTGCGGCACTGAAGCCCGACGTTTCCATACCAAAAGGTATGCTAGCGTCGGTTCGTGTTGCCGATCAGCGACGAATTCGTGGCTTGCCTGGCGCGGCGCGCGGCCGAAGCCGAGGACCTTCGCCGGCTTCCCGACGCCACCATCGTTGACTTCCGGGCCAGCGGCATGGCCCGGTTGCTGCTTCCGGCCCGGTACGGCGGTGAACAGGCGCCGTTCGGAGCGATCCTGGATCCGGTGCGCCGGATGGCGCACGGCTGTGCCGCCAGCGCCTGGACGCTCGGGTTCTACATCCTGCACAACTGGATGCTGGCGTTGTTCGGTGAGCAGGCCCAGGATGAGGTGTTCGCCGACGGCCCGGTGCTGTGCCCGGCGCCGCTGGCGCCGACGGGGCGCGGTGTGCCCGTCGACGGCGGGGTGCGGCTGTCCGGCCGGTGGTCGTGGGCGACCGGAATCATGGCCGCCGACTGGGTGATGGTCGGTGCGCTGTGTGGGCCCGAGGGCGCGATATATCCGGCACTGGCCTTGTTGCCCGTCAAAGATGTTGCAGTCGAGGATGTCTGGCACACCGACGGGATGCGGGGGACCGGATCCCACGACGTCGTGGTGCACGACGCCCTCGTCCCCGAACGTCGGCTGGCGAAGGTTGCCGATATCTATGGCGGCACCGCGCCAGGGGCGGCGCTGCACGATGCGAGCACCTACCGCTGGCCAATGGTGCCCGCGCTGGCATTGCTGGCCGCCATGCCGGCACTGGGCGCGGCCGAGCATGTCGCCGACCTGTTCGTCGCCCGCCTCGGTGAGCGGGTGCTGGCCTACTCGGGGATAGCCCAGGGACAGCAGCCCGCCGCGCAGATTCGCCTGGGCGACGCCCGGGTGCGCCTGCGCGCATTGAATGGTCTGCTGGGCGATACCGTCGCAATGATTGAGGACAAAGTCACTGCGGGTGAGCGGATTTCGCGTGCGACCCGCGCCCAGGCAAGGGTGGCCGCTGCGCACATCGTGCACGAATCTCGCGCCATCGTTGCCGACCTGCTCGAATCGTCGGGCGCCAGTGCGCATTTCCTGTCCAACCCGCTCCAGCGGGCCAAGCGGGACATCGACGTCATCTGCGGCCACGTGGTGTTCGACCACGACGTCAGCCGGGAGCTGGCCGGTGCGCTGGAGATCGGCGTGCCGATCTCGCCGATCGCGATGGTCTGACTGCCACTCGCCGCTTGGCGTCGGTCAGCTCGAACCGGTCCGTGATTTGCCATGCCGCCGGGTAGGCGGATCGGGTAGTGGATCGGGTGGCCCAATTTGTACTATGCGCCTTGATCTTTCGTAGGGCAGGTTACGGTACTGCGGGTCGGCATCGTTCACGCTTGGTTGCCAGAATCAACTCCTGTTGTTCACAGTCGATTGCCAGAATCGCTACGCGGTCGGGTCACTGTGCATCCAGCGGTGTTGTCTAGTGCAAATCTTGATCGGGGGTTCGGGATCGTGGGAGAGTTTTCGCGACAGTCGGCGTTGCGGTATGCGCGGATCGGTGGCCTTGCGGTCGCGACCGGACTCGGGGCCGCCCTGGCGACCGGGCACGGGGTTGCGGCAGCGGAGCCGTCGTCCAGTGGTAATACGTCGGCGCACGGCGCTGAGACCAAGACGGCCGGCCCGAAGCGCGCATCGAGCAGGTCGAAACAGCCAGTGCCGAAGTCTGATTCACGCAGCGAGTCGACGTCGACGCCGTCGACCGTACCTCGGCGCACCCCCGCGGTAGGGGCAGCGCAGGCAAGGCCGGCACCTGCGGTGGCTGGGACCTCGCTGACGGCCGCGGCCGTCCCCTCGGCGGCCAGTTCGCTGTCGGCCTTGGGTGGCAGTGGTGCTCTCGTGATTCCGTCGCCGGCGGCGTTCGTAGACCTGTTGGCAGGTGCGCGCCGGGACTTCGAACACATGCAAACCTCTTTCGCACAGTCATTTTCGGCACTCGCCAACAACCCCGTCGGCGCGGCGACGGCAGGGCTGACTGCCCTACGCGCAGCAATCGTCAACGTGGAACCGCGCGCATCTGACACTCCTTCTCCCGGGTTTCAGCTCTATACGATCTATAACCTGACATCGGCGCCAATGACGTTGGTCAACGTCAACATCGTCACGCCAGAAGGTGCCGGCAGATCGATAGTGCGGACACCACCGGTCGGCACCGTCATCGACCCCGGCGGCAAGATGACCTTCGAACTCGCGCAGAAGCGGACGTCGATTCTCGGATTGTTCACGACCACGGCGTTCCGGGACACCGACGTCGTGCTCACGTTCAAAGATGCGGTCGGCGCATCCGTCAATGTCCGAGCGGAATACACCTACTGGCAAGCCAGACCCGTGACCGGCGGCGGTGGCTTGGCGATCTGTGACTCCGCGCGGTGCAAGGTGGAAGGTGACGACGGAGATTCCCGCAGGACGGTGTTCCTGCTCGGCGACGGTGACTCGGCAATCGACGCGTCCACATTGCCGATCGCTCGCCAGCAGAAGCTCGTCGGTCTCTGCGGCGCATCCCAAGTGACCTGCAAGTGGGCGGATTCCAAAGTTCAGCAGGGTGTTTACGGCCAGGCGGAGGTACTGGGTGCGGTAGTGACCAACAACACGAGCGTCTCCACGACGACCGTGGTCACCGTCACCATCCAGAAGGCATACTCGTCCACCATCAAGGGCGCTGTGAAGGGGGGCTTCGATCTCTTCTCGGTGGTGAAGGCCGAAGTCAGTGCGGAATACACCAGACAGTGGACCGACACCTACACGTTCAGCCAGCAGGTGACCGTCCCGCTGCGAGCCAACTACATGGGCTGGGTGGAAGGCACCGTCCCGGTCGACGTCGTGACCGGCACCCTGATCGTGCAGACGCCGGGTCAGACGATCTACCTGAGGAACATCAAGGTCGAGGTGCCGATTGCGGGCGGCCAACCCAGATTGAGCATCCAGGACCGCGCGCTGCCCAACACGGTCAGCGTCTAGCACGTCCCGGCACGGACGACCCACCCCCATCGCTGACAGCGCCCGGCCGGTGCCGGTCGAATTGTTCTGTCGCGCAGCTGAACCCCGAAGGAGCGCTTCGATGTCCGAGATCCCCAGCGTCCGCAGGCTCGTCGCCCGGCGCCTGTTCACATTCGCGCCGCCAGTGATCACAGCTGGTGTGATCGGCGCTTCGGCGGTCATGGCGGGCGCCACGTCGTCGGCTGCGCCGGTTGAGGCGCCTACCGTAAAGGCCGTCAGCTCGGCGGTTCACCCGGCCGCGCTCGTCAGCACGGATTCGGCCACCGCCGCCGTCTCGTATCGCGAGAACGCATACCCGCACCTTCTCGAGATCACCACGGACGCAGTGGGTTCCGACTTTGGCGCGGAGGTTCCGCCCAATGTCGCCTCGTCGGCCGGTGTTGTCACGCGGCCTGCCGTCGGCCTGACCCGACTCCTCACAACTCCGGTGGCAACGCACGTGCACGGTGCGCGGTCGGCGACTGTCGCCGCCGAGCCGGCGGTCGCTGCCCCGCTGGATGCGCTGGCGGGGGTGGTCAGGTACTACATCGGCAACGGCGCCGACGCTCCGACTGACTGCAGCGGCGACGAATGCAATGGCGGCAACGCCGGAATCCTCTTCGGCAACGGGGGCAACGGCGCCAATGGTGGCAGGGGCGGAAACGCCGGGCTCCTCTTCGGGTTCGGCGGCGCAGGTGGAGACGGCGTCGCTGCGACCTACGATGCGAACGGCAATCCAGTGGATCCGGCAAGTGACGGCGGCGTCGGCGGCAACGGGGGTGCATTGTTCGGGTTCGGCGGCACGGGTGGCTCCGGTGGCGCAAACCTGAGCCCGGGAACCGGGATTGCAATCGCGGGCGACGGCGGTGCCGGCGGTAGGGGCGGATTGTTCGGTCAGGGCGGGTCCGGGGGTGCGGGAGGAATGGCCAGCGCTACCGATGGAACCGCGCTCGGCGGCAACGGCGGCAAGGGTGGAACGGCGATACTCGGCGTGGGCGGCGCGGGCGGCGCGGGCGGGAATGCTGAAGCCACGGGCAGCGACCCCGACGATCTCGCCTTCGGTGGTGATGGCGGCCGCGGCGGTACGGCGGTCCTCGGATCGGGTGGCGCCGGCGGCGGCGGTGGCTACGGCGATGCCTACGATGCCGTCGACGGTGCGGGCGGTCGCGGCGGCGATGGCGGCAGTGTCCAGTGGGGCGCCGGTGGGAAGGGCGGTACCGGCGGCGGCGGTTATTCCGACAACGGTAAGGCGCACGGTGGTCGCGGTGGCGCCGGCGGCGGTGGGGCCGCGCTGACGTCTGGCGGGCGCGGTGGCGACGGCGGCGATGCGGCGGCATTCGGCACCGGCACGGCACTCGCCGGCGACGCCGGCGACGGTGGCTCGGGTGGTGTCCTCGGGAGCACGGGCAGGAAAGGGGCCGGAGGCGAGGCCAGCGATGGCGCCAACGACTCCGGCGCGACTGCTGCCAAAGCCCCCAAGCCGGCTACCGGGGCCAAGTCAGCTCGAAGGTCGTCGCGGCGCTAGTCGGGCTTCTAGAGCCCCAGCGCCTCGTATGTCCGGCGGACGAATTTCGGCTGCACCGACTGAAGTTTGGCCAGTGAGGTGTTGCCGGCCACTGCGGCTGCCGGCGCGCTGAGGTTCGGATAGTTCTGGATCAGGTAGATCAGGATCAGGTCGTTGGCCGGGTCAGCCTGCCACCAGGTTCCGTATGCGCCGGGCCAGCTGAACGTGCCCACGCCACCCGGGCCGTACAGCTGCGCAGATTTGGCCGGATCGGTGACCACCGAGAGGTTCAGACCGAAGCCGCGGCCCACCCAGAACGGCATCCCCAGGAACGGGTACTTCTTCTGTTCGGCGGTCAGCCGATCGCCGCGCATCAGGTGCGCCGATTCCTCGGAGAGCACCCGCGCTCCGTCGACGTGGCCGCCACCCAACAACATCCGGGCGAAGCGCAGATAATCGTCGACGGTCGTCACCAGGCTCGCCCCACCCTGGCAGAACCGGGGCTCGGTGACCGGTATCGGGCCCATCGCGTCGTGGTGCAATCCCGTCTCTTCGTCGAGCCGGTACATGGTGGCGGCGCGGGCGCGTTTGTCGGGGGAGATGAAGAACCCGGTGTCGGTCATGCCCAGCGGCTCGAAGACCCGCTCAGTGAGCACGGTGTGCAGCGATTTGCCTTCGATCCGCGATAAGACGATGCCGAGGACGTCGGTGGCGTGACTGTAGGTCAGTCGGTCGCCGGGCTGGTGGACCAGCGGCAGCTTGGCGATCTCGGCAAGCCAGTGGTCCTGGTCCTGGCGGAACGAGACCTGCGCGTAGGCCCGGCTGAGCGGGCCGAGCACCGAGAACGCGTAGGCCAGTCCGCTGCGGTGAGTCATCAGGTCGTCGATCGTGATCGGCCGTCGCGCCGGCTCGGTGCGATCCAGCGGGCCGGCGGGATCCACCAGCACCTGCATGTCGGCCAGCTCCGGTAGCCAGCGGCTGACCGGATCCGACAGCGCCAGCTTGCCTTCCTCGATGAGGGTCATCGCCGCCGCTACCGTCACCGGTTTGGTCATCGAGGCGATCCGAAAGATTGTGTCGCGCTGCACCGGAAGCTCGGCCTCGACGTCGCGGTAACCAATCTCATTGACCTGCACGATGTTCCCGCGTTGCCACACCAGGGTGACGGCCCCGGCCAGCAGCCCGGCGTCCACCGCCTGCACGACAGAACTGCGATTGTCCGCGAGATTCATCCGAGGGAGTCTACTGAAGGCAGTGATCAAGGCGGTCGGCCGAGCTCGTCAACACCCAAGAGCGGTTCGGGAAGATGGACAGTTGGGTGCTAAGCTGCCGGGCAGTTCGACATCCTTTAACGATCCGTCCAGAGAGGCGGAGAAGGAGGTCCGGTCAGCTCGTGAGCGCAGACGACCGTGAATTGATGTCCGGTGCGGACGTCGGTAGAACCGTTTCCCGCATCGCCCACCAGATCATCGAAAAGACTGCTCTCGACGCCCCCGACGCACCCCGCGTCATTCTTCTGGGCATCCCGACGAGGGGTGTCACCCTGGCCAACCGGCTGGCTGCGAGAATCGACGAATTCTCCGGCGTCTCGGTCGAGTGCGGCGGCCTCGACATCACGCTGTACCGCGACGACCTCGACTTCAAGCCGCCGCGCGCGCTGGAGAAGACATCGATCCCCGCGAGCGGAATCGATGGGGCTCTGGTGGTCCTGGTCGACGACGTGCTCTACACGGGTCGATCGGTCCGCTCGGCCCTTGATGCCCTGCGCGACATCGGCCGGCCGAAGGTGGTGCAGTTGGCGGTTCTCGTCGACCGCGGCCATCGCGAGCTGCCGTTGCGGGCGGACTACGTCGGCAAGAACGTGCCCACGTCGCGCAGCGAGAACGTCAAGGTGCGCCTCGTGGAGGACGACGGCGTCGAAGGTATCTGGATCGCACCCCAGGGAGGGCCGGAGAGATGACGATCAGGCATCTGCTGTCGGCGGGGGATCTGACCCGCGACCAGGCCACCGCCATCCTCGACGACGCTGACCGGTTCCGGCAGGCGCTGCTGGGCCGCGAGGTCAAGAAGCTGCCGACGCTGCGCGGGCGCACGATCATCACGATGTTCTACGAGAACTCCACCCGCACCCGGGTGTCGTTCGAGGTTGCAGGCAAATGGATGAGCGCCGACGTGATCAACGTCAGCTCCTCGGGATCCTCGGTGGCCAAGGGCGAATCCCTGCGTGACACGGCGCTGACCCTGCGCGCGGCCGGTGCCGACGCACTGATCATCCGGCACCCGGCCTCCGGTGCGGCCCAGCAGCTGGCCGAGTGGACGCTCGAACCGGACGGCGCGGGGCCCTGCGTGATCAACGCCGGCGACGGCACCCACGAGCACCCCACCCAGGCACTGTTGGACGCGCTGACGCTTCGTCAGCGTCTCGGCGATATAGAGGGACGCCGGGTGGTGATCGTCGGCGACATCCTGCACAGCCGGGTGGCTCGCTCGAACGTCACGCTGCTGTCCACGCTTGGCGCCGAGGTAGTGCTGGTCGCCCCGCCGACGCTGCTGCCGGTGGGGGTGGAGGACTGGCCGGTCACGGTGTCGCACGACCTGGACGCCGAGCTGCCCGCCGCCGACGCGGCCCTGATGCTGCGGGTGCAGGCCGAGCGGATGAACGGCGGGTTCTTCCCATCGGAGCGGGAGTACTCGATTCGCTACGGACTGTCCGATCGGCGGCAGGCACTGCTGCCGGGGCATGCGGTGGTGCTGCACCCCGGCCCGATGCTGCGGGGCATGGAGATCTCCTTCGCCGCCGCTGATTCATCGCAGTCCGCTGTGCTGCAACAGGTTTCCAACGGTGTGCACGTGCGGATGGCGGTGCTGTTCCATCTGCTGGTCGGCACGGACGAGGCGGTGACGGTATGAGTGCGAGTGTCCTGATTCGCGGTGTCCGGTTGTATGGCGAAGGCGACCAGGTCGATGTCCTGGTGGCCGACGGCCAGATCGCCGAGATCGGCCCGAAGCTGGCAGTTCCCGCTGATGCCGACGTGATCGACGCCACCGGTCAGGTGCTGCTGCCCGGTTTGGTCGACCTGCACACCCATCTGCGTGAGCCCGGCCGCGAATACGCCGAGGACATCGAGACTGGTTCGGCGGCAGCGGCATTGGGCGGCTTCACCGCGGTGTTCGCGATGGCCAACACCGACCCGGTGGCCGACAGCCCGGTGGTCACCGACCACGTGTGGCGGCGCGGTCAGCAGGTCGGCCTGGTCGACGTGCACCCGGTGGGTGCCGTCACGGTGGGGCTGGCGGGCAAGCAGCTCACCGAAATGGGCCTGATGGCAGCCGGTGTGGCACAGGTCAAGATGTTCTCCGACGACGGCATCTGTGTGCACGATCCGCTGGTGATGCGCCGGGCGCTGGAGTACGCCACCGGGCTGGGGGTGCTGATCGCCCAGCATGCCGAGGAGCCGCGGCTGACCGTCGGCGCCGTCGCCCACGAAGGCCCCAACGCTGCCCGGCTCGGACTGGCCGGCTGGCCGCGCGCTGCCGAGGAGTCAATCGTGGCCCGCGACGCGCTGCTGGCCCGCGACGCCGGCGCCCGGGTGCACATCTGTCACGCCTCCACGGCCGGCACCGTCGAACTCATCAAATGGGCTAAACAGCAGGGCATTTCGATCACCGCCGAGGTCACCCCGCACCATCTCCTGCTCGATGACAGCCGGCTGGCCAGCTACGACGGCGTGAACCGGGTGACCCCGCCACTGCGGGAGGACACCGACGCCCAAGCCCTGCGCCAGGCGCTGGCCGACGGGGTGCTCGACTGTGTGGCCACCGACCACGCGCCGCACGCCGAGCACGAGAAGTGCTGTGAGTTCTCCCGGGCCCGCCCGGGCATGCTTGGCCTGCAGACCGCGTTGTCGGTCGTCGCCGAGACGATGGTGGCCACCGGCCTGCTGGACTGGCGCGGCGTGGCGCGGGTGATGAGCGAGAACCCGGCCCGCATCGTCGGGCTGGAGGATCAGGGTCGCCCGCTGGAGGTGGGGGAGCCCGCCAACCTCGTCGTCGTCGACCCGGACGCCACCTGGGTTGTCGATGGAGGCGAGCTGGCCAGCCGTTCGGCCAACACCCCGTTCGCAGCTATGACGCTGCCAGCTACGGTCACCGCGACGTTGTTGCGGGGGACCGTGACGGCGCGGGACGGGAAGAGCCCAGCGTGAAGGCTCAGCGAGAAGCGCAGGCGGATCGCGCATGAACACAGCCACGGCGATCGGGGCGTACATCTTCGCCTTTGTGATCGTCGTCATCATCGGGGTGCTGATCGGACGCATGCTGCGTGGCTGGAAGCACCGCGCCAAGCGGCAGCTCGCACTGGTGGGCGAACTGCCTTCGATGCCCGATCTGCTGAGCTCGGCGGTCATCGCGCCGACCAGAGGCCTCTATGTGGGCACGACCCTGTCGGGCAATTGGCTGGAACGTGTTGCCGCCGGAGACTTGGGTTTCCGGTCCAAGGCGGTGTTGACCCGCTACCCGGAAGGGATCCTGCTCGAGCGCTCCGGTGCGACGCCGATCTGGATTCCGCAGGATGCGATCACCGGCATCCGCGCCGAGCGTGCGTTGGCGGGCAAAGTCGCCGGCATCTTGGCGATTCGGTGGCGGCTGCCGTCGGGCACGGAGATTGACACAGGCTTTCGCGGCGACGACCGCCGCGACTATGCACGATGGACGACAACAGGAGAAGCAGCGTGACGGGTAAAGCCCATCTGATATTGGAGGACGGGCGGGTCTACACCGGCACCGAATTCGGTGCGGTCGGAGAGACTCTCGGCGAAGCGGTGTTCTCCACCGGGATGTCCGGTTACCAGGAGACCCTGACCGATCCGAGTTATCACCGCCAGATCGTGGTGGCCACCGCCCCGCAGATCGGCAACACCGGCTGGAACCACGAGGACGCCGAAAGCCGCGGCGACAAGATCTGGGTGGCCGGCTACGTGGTGCGCGACCCGTCGCCGCGTGCGTCCAACTGGCGGGCCACCGGAACGCTGGATGACGAGCTCAAGCGTCAGCACATCGTCGGCATCGCCGGTGTCGACACCCGCGCGGTGGTGCGCCACCTGCGCACCCGCGGTTCGATGAAGGCCGGGGTGTTCTCCGGACCTGCGCTGGCCGATACCGAGGAGCTGGTGCGCCGGGTGCGCAGCCAGCCCGCGATGCTGGGTGCTGACCTGGCCGGCGAGGTCAGCACCCCGGCGAGCTACATCGTCGATCCCGTTGGAACGCAACGGTTCACCGTGGTCGCGCTGGACCTTGGCATCAAGACCAACACGCCGCGCAACTTCGCCGAGCGTGGCATCCGCACCCACGTGCTCTCGTCGTCGGCGACCTTTGAGCAGATCGTTGAGCTGAAGCCCGACGGGGTGTTCCTGTCCAACGGCCCCGGCGACCCGGCCACCGCCGATCACGTCGTCGGGGTCACCAGAGCTGTTCTCGGGGCGGAAATCCCGCTCTTCGGAATTTGTTTCGGAAATCAGATCCTGGGCCGGGCGCTGGGCCGGTCCACGTACAAGATGGTGTTCGGTCACCGAGGCATCAATGTGCCGGTGATCGACCATGCCACCGGGCGGGTCGCGGTCACCGCACAGAACCACGGCTTCGCACTGGAAGGTGAGGCCGGCGAGCATTTCGACACCGACTTCGGCCCGGCTCTGGTCAGCCACACCTGCGCCAACGACGGCGTCGTCGAAGGCATCAAACTCGCTAACGGAAAGGCCTTTTCGGTGCAGTACCACCCGGAGGCCGCAGCCGGACCACATGACGCGAACTACCTGTTCGACCAATTCGTGGATCTGATGGACGAGGGGAAGCGCTAAATGCCACGCCGGACCGACCTCAACCACGTTCTCGTCATCGGCTCCGGGCCGATCGTCATCGGCCAGGCCTGCGAATTCGACTATTCGGGCACCCAGGCTTGTCGGGTGCTGCGTGCCGAGGGATTGACCGTCAGCCTGGTCAACTCCAACCCTGCCACGATCATGACCGACCCCGAGTACGCCGACTACACCTACGTTGAGCCGATCACCTCGGCATTCGTCGAGAAGGTCATCGCCCAGCAGGCTGCACGCGGCAACAGAATCGACGCCGTGCTGGCCACCCTCGGTGGACAGACCGCGCTGAACACCGCTGTCGCCCTGCATAACGACGGCGTACTCGAGAGGTATGGCGTCGAGATGATCGGTGCCGACTTCGACGCCATTCAGCGCGGCGAGGACCGGCAGAAGTTCAAGGACATTGTCGCGAAAGTCGGCGGTGAGTCCGCGAAGTCGGCCGTCTGCTACACCATGGCCGAGGTTCGCGAGACTGTGACCGAGCTGGGCCTGCCCGTCGTGGTGCGCCCGTCCTTCACCATGGGCGGGTTGGGGTCGGGCATGGCACATTCGCTCGAGGACGTCGAGCGGATGGCCGGCGACGGGCTCGCGGCGTCCCCGTCGGCCAACGTGCTCATCGAGGAATCCATCTACGGCTGGAAGGAATACGAACTCGAGCTGATGCGCGACCACCACGACAACGTGGTGGTGGTGTGCTCGATCGAGAACGTCGACCCGATGGGCGTACACACCGGCGACTCGGTGACCGTGGCTCCGGCGATGACGCTCACCGACCGCGAGTACCAGAAGATGCGTGATCTGGGCATCGCGATCCTGCGTGAGGTCGGCGTGGACACCGGCGGCTGCAACATCCAGTTCGCGGTGGACCCGAAAGACGGCCGGCTCATCGTGATCGAGATGAACCCGCGGGTGTCGCGGTCCAGTGCGCTGGCCTCCAAGGCCACCGGATTCCCGATCGCCAAGATCGCCGCCAAGCTCGCGATCGGCTACACGCTCGACGAGATCGTCAACGACATCACCAAGGAGACGCCCGCCTGCTTCGAGCCGACGCTGGACTACGTGGTGGTCAAGGCGCCACGGTTCGCGTTCGAGAAGTTCCCCGGTGCCGACCCAACACTGACCACCACGATGAAGTCGGTCGGTGAGGCAATGTCGCTGGGCCGCAACTTCATCGAGGCGCTCGGTAAGGTGATGCGGTCCCTGGAGACCACCCGCACCGGGTTCTGGACCGCGCCCGACGACGACGGTTCGGTGCCGGACATCCTGGACCGGTTGCGCACCCCGACAGAGGGACGGCTCTACGATATCGAGCTGGCGCTGCGGCTGGGCGCCAGCGTCGAAGACGTCGCCGAGGCGTCCGGTGTCGACCCGTGGTTCGTCGAGCAGATCGCTCGCCTGGTGGCGTTGCGCCGGGAGTTGATCGAAGCACCCGTCCTCGATGAGGACCTGCTGCGGCGGTCCAAGCACAACGGGTTGTCCGATCGCCAGATCGCAGCGCTGCGAGCCGAATTGGCCGGCGAGGCCGGCGTGCGGGCATTACGCCGGCGGCTTGGAATCCACCCGGTCTTCAAGACCGTCGACACCTGCGCAGCCGAGTTCGAGGCCAAGACGCCGTATCACTACTCCAGCTACGAGCTCGACCCCGCCGCCGAGACCGAGGTGGCACCGCAGACCGACCGGCCGAAGGTGCTGATCCTGGGTTCGGGACCGAACCGCATCGGGCAGGGCATCGAATTCGACTACAGCTGTGTGCATGCGGCGACGACGCTGAGCGAGGCCGGGTTCGAGACCGTCATGGTCAACTGCAACCCCGAAACGGTGTCCACCGACTACGACACCGCCGACCGGCTGTACTTCGAGCCACTGACCTTCGAAGACGTCCTTGAGGTCTTTCACGCCGAATCAGAGTCCGGCCGGGGCGGTCCAGGGGTGGCCGGGGTGATCGTGCAGCTCGGTGGGCAGACCCCGCTGGGGCTGGCTCAGCGGCTGGCCGACGCCGGGGTGCCGATCGTCGGCACCAGGCCCGAAGCCATCGACCTCGCCGAGGATCGCGGCCGGTTCGGGCAGGTGCTCACGAACGCCGGGCTGCCTGCCCCGAAGTTCGGCACTGCCACCAGCTTCGAGCAAGCCCGCGAGATTGCGGCACGCATCGGCTATCCGGTTCTGGTGCGGCCGTCCTACGTGCTCGGCGGGCGCGGGATGGAGATCGTCTACGACGAAAAGACGCTGCATGGCTACATCACCCGGGCCACCCAGCTCTCACCCGAGCACCCCGTCCTGGTGGACCGGTTCCTCGAGGACGCCATCGAGATCGACGTCGACGCACTCTGCGACGGCACCGAGGTCTATATCGGTGGTGTGATGGAGCACATCGAGGAGGCCGGCATCCACTCGGGCGACTCAGCGTGTGCGCTGCCGCCGGTGACGTTGGGCCGCAGCGATATCGAGGCGGTTCGGCAGGCCACCGAGGCGATCGCCCACGGTGTCGGAGTGGTCGGGCTGCTCAATGTGCAGTATGCGCTCAAGGACGACGTGCTCTACGTGCTGGAAGCCAACCCGCGGGCCAGCCGGACCGTGCCATTCGTCTCGAAGGCCACCGCGATCCCGCTGGCCAAGGCCTGTGCGCGAATCATGCTTGGCGCCAGCATCTCCCAGCTGCGCGCCGAAGGTGTGCTGGCTTCGACCGGCGACGGAGCGACGCCATCGCCCAACGCGCCGATCGCGGTGAAGGAAGCCGTGCTGCCGTTCCACCGGTTCCGTAAGGCGGACGGCTCGGGCATCGACTCCCTGCTGGGGCCGGAGATGAAGTCCACCGGCGAGGTGATGGGCATCGACCGCGATTTCGGTAGCGCATTCGCCAAGAGCCAGACCGCGGCCTACGGTTCGTTGCCGAGTTCCGGCACGATCTTCGTCTCGGTGGCCAACCGAGACAAACGCTCGCTGGTGTTCCCGGTCAAGCGGCTGGCGGACCTGGGTTTCCAGGTGCTGGCCACCGAGGGAACCGCGGAGATGCTGCGGCGCAACGGCATTCCTTGCGACGTCGTGCGCAAGCACTTCGAGGAACCGGGCGAGGGCAGGCCCGCGATGTCCGCGGTGGATGCCATCCTCGCCGGTGACATCGACATGGTGATCAACACCCCGTATGGCAACTCGGGCCCGCGGATCGACGGCTATGAGATCCGGTCGGCCGCGGTGTCGATGAACGTCCCGTGCATCACCACCGTGCAGGGCGCCTCGGCGGCTGTTCAGGGCATTGAGGCCGGTATTCGCGGCGATATCGACGTGCGCTCGCTACAGGAACTGCACGCCACCCTGGGTCATGAGTGAGATGGGTCAATGACTGAGCCCGGCTTCGGCACCCGGCTGGCCGCCGCGGTCGCCGATCGCGGGCCGCTGTGCCTCGGTATCGATCCACACCCGGAATTGCTGCGGGCCTGGGACCTGCCGGTCAGCGCGGACGGCCTGGCCCGGTTCAGCGAGATCTGCGTGCGGGCGTACGCCGGGTTTGCGATCGTCAAGCCGCAGGTGGCGTTTTTCGAGGCGTACGGTTCAGCGGGTTTCGCGGTGCTGGAGAACACCATGGCCGCACTGCGGGAGGCCGGGGTGTTGGTGCTTGCCGACGCCAAGCGGGGCGACATCGGTTCGACGATGGCCGCCTACGCGCAGGCCTGGGCCGGGACCGGGCCGCTGGCCGCCGACGCCGTCACCGCGTCCCCGTATCTCGGATTCGGTTCACTGCAGCCACTTTTGGACCTGGCCGCCGCCAATGGGCGCGGGGTGTTCGTCTTGGCCGCGACGTCGAACCCAGAAGGCGCGTCAGTGCAGCGGGCCATCGCCGGCGAGCGCACCGTGGCGCAATCCGTCGTCGATGACGCCGCCGCGGTCAATCGGGCGGGATTACCTGACCCGGGTTCGGTTGGCGTGGTTGTCGGCGCCACGCTGGATGTGGTGCCCGATCTCGGCGACCTGAGCGGGCCGGTCCTTGTGCCCGGAGTGGGCGCCCAGGGCGGACGCCCCGAAACGCTCGGCGGGCTCGGGGGCGCCCGACCCGGTCAGCTGCTGCCCGCGGTGTCGCGCGAGGTCTTGCGCGCCGGACCCGATGTCGCCGCTGTGCGGGCGGCGGGGGAGAAGCTGCTCGACGAGCTCGCCTACCTCGCCTAAGGCTGGTGGGACCCGCCCACGTGGGCTTCGGCGCGCATGCGTTCGACCATGTGCGGGTAGTGCAGTTCGAAAGCGGGTCGCTCTGAACGGATCCGGGGCAGCTCGGTGAAGTTGTGCCGCGGCGGCGGGCAGGAGGTGGCCCACTCCAGCGAGTTGCCGTAGCCCCAGGGATCGTCGACGGTGACGACCTCGCCGTAGCGCCAGCTCTTGAAGACGTTCCAGACGAAGGGGAGCATCGACACCCCGAGAATGAACGCCCCGACCGTGGAGATGATGTTCAGCGTCGTGAACCCATCGGTCGGTAGGTAGTCGGCATAGCGGCGGGGCATGCCCGCGTTGCCGAGCCAGTGCTGCACCAGGAACGTGGTGTGGAACCCGATCATGGTGAGCCAGAAGTGCAGCCTGCCCAGCCGTTCGTCGAGCAGCCGCCCGGTCATCTTCGGGAACCAGAAGTAGATCCCGGCGTAGGTCGCGAACACGATGACACCGAACAGCACGTAATGGAAGTGCGCGACAACGAAATACGTGTCACTGACGTGGAAGTCGAGCGGCGGGCTGGCCAGCAGCACGCCGGACAGGCCACCGAGCAGGAACGTCACCAGGAAACCGATGGAGAACAGCATTGGCGTCTCGAACGTCAATTGTCCTCGCCACATGGTGCCGATCCAGTTGAAGAACTTGATGCCGGTGGGCACCGCGATCAGGAACGTCATGAAGCTGAAGAACGGCAGCAGCACAGCGCCCGTGACATACATGTGGTGGGCCCATACGGCCACCGACAGCGCCGCGATGCTGATCGTGGCGTAGATCAGGGTGGTGTAGCCGAAGATCGGCTTACGGGAGAACACCGGGAAGATCTCGGAGACGATCCCGAAGAACGGCAACGCGAGAATGTAGACCTCGGGATGGCCGAAGAACCAGAACAAGTGCTGGAACAGCATGATTCCGCCGTTGGCCGGGTCGTAGATGTGCGCTCCCAGGCGTCGGTCGGCGGCCAGCCCGAACGCGGCGGCGGTCAGCAGCGGGAAGACCACCAGCACCAGGATCGACGTCACGAAGATGTTCCAGGTGAAGATCGGCATCCGGAACATCGTCATACCGGGGGCACGCATGCACACGATCGTGGTGATCATGTTGACCGCACCGAGGATGGTGCCAAGACCGCCGACCGCGACACCCAGGATCCACAGGTCGGCGCCGACGCCAGGGCTGTGCAGGGCGTCAGACAGCGGAACGTAGATGGTCCAGCCGAAGTCGGCGGCACCGCCGGGGGTGATGAACCCGCTGAGCGCGATCAGGGCCCCAAACACGAAGAGCCAGAACGACAATGCGTTCAGCCGCGGGAAGGCAACGTCGGGGGCACCGATCTGCAACGGCAGGACCAGGTTGGCGAACCCGAACACGATCGGGGTCGCATAGAACAGCAGCATCGCCGTGCCGTGCATGGTGAACAGCTGGTTGTACTGCTCATTGGACAGGAACTGCAGGCCCGGCACCGCCAGCTCGGCGCGGATGAACAACGCCATCAACCCGGCGATCGCAAAGAAGATGAAGCAAGTAACCACGTACATGATGCCGATCAACTTGTGATCGGTCGTCGTGATCAGTTTGTAGATCAGGTTGCCCTTGGGGCCCACTCGGGCAGGGAACGGGCGGGTTGCGTGCAGAACGGCAGCCTCGGGCGCCTCGGAAACCACGATGTCTCCCAACATCTAGTCCGGTGCACCCTGCGAGCACTCTAGCGTGCCCGCCCCGATGGCGCCGCGGATAACCCCGCCGCGGCGCCATCGGGGCTGCCCCCGTCCCCGAGTCGCTTCGCTCCTGCCCGCCGCATCACAGCGGAATCCACACTCCGAAGAGCCAGAAGCCCCAGTTCTGATAGCCCGGGTCGAAGACCGGGACGACCCAGTTGCCGCCGTAATTGAACGGTTGATGGTCCCAGCGACCCTGATCGATTCCGCGCCAGCCCAGATCGGGTGGCGGCGGGCCCGGACGCCAACCTCGGTCGTCGCCGCCACGCCATTGCGGCCCACCAGGCCCGCCACCAGGGCCGCCGCGCCAGTCGGCTGGGCCGGGGCCGCGGCCGTCCGGCGGCGGCCCGCCAGGGCCTCGCTCACCGGGTCCCTGACAGCCCTGGAATCCGCATGGGCCGCCTGGTCCGCCTGGTCCGCCCGGACCGGGGTCGGCGAGGGCGGGGGTCGCTCCGACTGTCAGCCCCACGACCGTGATCCCGATCGCCACTGCGGCGATTCGGCTGGCAACGCGGGTGGAATGTGTGATGGACATGGCACGCCCCTTCGAGGTTCGAATCAGCCACTGACAACCCCGACACGACCCACGTTAGGTAGCTCAGCTATGCAAAATCTGTCGCGCAGCTGTGCGTGCGGTAAGTGACCGGCGAGGGCGGATTCGACACGCCCGACACGCCGCGACCTGCCTGTGAGGTGAAATTTGCCCCAGGTTGGCTCCCGATGCCGTGCACCCCGGTGCGTGCCGCCTGGCGTGAACTGGAAAAACTGCAGGTAGATGGGTTTTTTCTGGCGCGATCTCGGAGTTTTGGACGCCCTCGCGCACGTCCCGGAATGTTGTCTCGACAGCTGTTCGGACAACCTGATCTTGGGCCATATCCTGCGGGTTTGCACCGCTAAGCAGGGGGTGGGGTTAGATTTCGTCAGAGAGCGTGGGTACGGTCGCTGTCGCTGGCTGAAGTACCCGGCCCAGGCAAAACAATGATGGTGATGAGACGGAGGAACCCGTGGCCCTTCCCCAGTTGACCGACGAGCAGCGTGCAGCCGCGTTGGAGAAGGCTGCTGCCGCGCGTCGCGCACGAGCTGAGCTCAAGGATCGGCTCAAGCGTGGTGGCACCAACCTCAAGCAGGTGCTCAAGGACGCTGAGACCGACGAGGTTCTCGGCAAGATGAAGGTTTCCGCACTGCTGGAAGCCCTGCCCAAGGTGGGCAAGGTCAAGGCGCAGGAAATCATGACCGAGCTGGAGATCGCCCCGACGCGCCGCCTGCGTGGCCTCGGCGATCGGCAACGCAAGGCACTGCTGGAAAAGTTCGACTTCACTTCCGACTAAGAGTGGACGCCGGCGGAGGGCCGGACAGCGCGGGCACTACGCCCGACCACCGCGGCCGTGGCCGAGTGGTGGTGCTGTCCGGGCCATCCGGGGTGGGGAAGTCGACAGTCGTCCGTTGCCTGCGCGAGCGGGTGCCCGATTTACATTTCAGCGTGTCGGCAACCACCCGGGCCCGCCGCCCGGGTGAAGTGGACGGAGTCGACTACCACTTCGTCACCCCCGAGCAATTTCAGCAGTTGATCGACCGTGGTGACTTGCTCGAATGGGCAGAGATCCACAACGGACTGCAGCGTTCTGGCACCCTGGCCGCACCGGTGGCCGACGCCGTCGCGGACGGACACCCCGTTCTGATCGAGGTAGATCTGGCCGGTGCCGAGGCCGTCAAACGGGCGATGCCCGCGGTCCTGACGGTGTTCCTGGCGCCGCCCAGCTGGGAGGCGCTCGAAGAGCGACTGACCGGCCGGGGCACCGAAACCCCGGAGGTGAGGGCGCGCCGGCTGGACACCGCACGCGCTGAGCTGGCTGCTCAGGACCGCTTCGATGTCGTCGTCGTGAACAGCCAATTGGATTCGGCCTGCGCCGAATTGGTATCCTTGCTGGTGGGCTCGGGAAATCAACAAGATTGAGGCCCCGAAGTCGGCGTGGGACGTCGATAACTCCGATTCAGAACGCGATCTCGACCCGCATCTGCCAGTTTTAACCCGCACAATCCGCCAGGAAGAAGTACTACGTGACGCAAGCCAGCTCGGATCACTACGATCCGGCCCCGGGTGCCGCAACCGCTTATGACACACCGCTGGGCATCACCAACCCGCCTATCGACGAGTTGCTGGACCGGGTGTCGAGCAAGTACGCCCTGGTCATCTACGCCGCCAAGCGCGCGCGCCAGATCAACGACTACTACAACCAGCTCGGCGACGGGATCCTCGAATACGTCGGCCCGCTGGTCGAGCCTGGTCTGCAGGAAAAGCCGCTGTCGATCTCGCTCCGCGAGATCCACGGCGATCTGCTCGAACACACTGAAGGCGAGTAGCCCACCAAGCGCGGGCTAGTTGATGAACCGCAAGCGGATCATCGTCGGCGTGGCCGGAGGCATCGCCGCCTACAAGGCGTGCTCGGTGGTCCGTCAGCTCAGCGAGGCCGGGCACGACGTCCGCGTCGTGCCCACCGAGTCGGCACTGCGGTTCGTCGGCGCCGCGACGTTTGAGGCGTTGTCGGGGCATCCGGTCCGCACCGGCGTCTTCTCCGATGTCGACGAAGTCCCGCACGTCCGGCTCGGGCAGGAAGCTGACCTCGTCGTCGTCGCACCGGCCACCGCGGACCTGCTGGCCCGCGCCGTCGCCGGCCGCGCTGACGACCTGCTGACCGCGACCTTGCTGACGGCCCGCTGCCCGCTGCTGTTCGTCCCGGCCATGCACACCGAGATGTGGTTGCACCCGGCCACCGTCCAGAACGTGGCGACGTTGCGCAGCCGTGGCGCGGTCGTGCTCGAACCCGCCTCAGGACGGCTTACCGGCGCCGACACCGGCCCGGGGCGGCTGCCCGAGCCCGAGGAGATCACCACCTTCGCTGAGCTGCTGCTGGCCCGCTCCGACGCAATGCCGTACGACCTGAGCGGCGTCAAGGTGCTGGTGAGCGCCGGCGGCACGCGCGAGTCCATCGATCCGGTCCGCTTCATCGGCAACCGCAGCTCCGGCAAGCAGGGCTACGCGGTCGCCAGGGTGGCCGCCCAGCGCGGCGCCGACGTCACGCTGATCGCCGGTAACACCGCCGGACTGGCCGAGCCCGCCGGCGTGGAGGTCCTGAACATCACCTCGGCAGCCCAGCTGCACGAGGCGGTGACCAAACACGCGCCGGACGCCCACGTCCTCGTTATGGCCGCTGCCGTCGCCGACTTCCGGCCGGCCCACGTGGAGACCAACAAGATCAAGAAGAAGCCCGACGTGGTGGATGCACCGGCCATCGAGTTGGTTCGTACCGACGATGTGCTGGCCGGGGCGGTGCGCCAGCGTGCCGACGGGCAGCTGCCCAATATGCGGGCGATCGTGGGGTTCGCCGCCGAGACCGGTGACGCAGAAGGTGATGTGCTCTTTCACGCCCGAGCGAAGCTGGCGCGCAAGGGTTGCGATCTGCTCGTCGTCAACGCCGTCGGTGAGGGACGCGCTTTCGAGGTGGACAGCAACGACGGTTGGCTGCTGGGCGCCGACGGCACTGAATCTGCATTGGAGCACGGCTCGAAGACGCTGATGGCAAGTCGTATCGTGGACGCAATTGCCACGCTCCTGCGGCGCGAGGCCTAGCTCGAACGACGTCGATTCGAAGAAATGTGCGCGTAATGGTTGCGCGAGACGTACCGTCCCGGTTTGGTCTGTCAGGGGCGAATATATGATTCGCAGAACTAACTTTTTTGGGAAACTAGCCCAGGAGAAGGGAATGACACTGTGAGCGCAGGTCGGCTGTTTACCAGTGAGTCGGTGACCGAGGGTCATCCCGACAAGATCTGCGACGCCATCAGCGATTCGATCCTGGACTCGCTGCTGGCCGATGATCCCAAGTCGCGGGTCGCGGTCGAGACCGCGGTCACCACCGGTCAGGTGCACGTCATCGGCGAGGTGACGACGTTGGCCAAGGAAGCCTTCGCCGATATCAACGACACCGTCCGCAAGCGCATCCTGGAAATCGGCTACGACTCCTCGGAGAAGGGGTTCGACGGCGAGACCGCGGGCGTCAACATCGGCATCGGCCGCCAGTCGCCCGATATCGCTCAGGGTGTGGACACCGCCCTTGAGACGCGTGTCGAGGGCGGCGCCGATCCGCTGGACCTGCAGGGCGCAGGCGACCAAGGCCTGATGTTCGGCTACGCCATCAAGGACACCCCGGAGCTCATGCCGCTGCCCATCGCGCTGGCGCACCGGCTGGCCCGCCGGTTGACCGAGGTGCGTAAGAGTGGCGTGCTGGACTACCTGCGCCCGGACGGCAAGACCCAGGTCACCGTGCAGTACGACGGCACCACCCCGGTGCGGTTGGACACCGTCGTGCTCTCCACGCAGCACGCCGCGGGCATCGACCTGGAAGGCACCCTGACCCCGGACATCCGGGAGAAGGTGGTCAACACCGTGCTGGCCGACCTCAACCACGACTCGATGGACACCTCGGACTTCCGGCTGCTGGTGAATCCCACCGGCAAGTTCGTGCTCGGTGGCCCGATGGGTGACGCCGGCCTGACCGGCCGCAAGATCATCGTCGACACGTATGGCGGCTGGGCCCGCCACGGCGGCGGTGCGTTCTCCGGTAAGGACCCGTCGAAGGTGGACCGCTCGGCGGCGTACGCGATGCGCTGGGTGGCCAAGAACGTCGTCGCCGCCGGCCTGGCGGAGCGGGTCGAGGTACAGGTCGCCTACGCCATCGGCAAGGCTGCCCCGGTCGGCTTGTTCGTCGAGACCTTCGGCTCCGAGACCGTCGACCCGGCTCGCATCGAGAAAGCCATCACCGCGGTGTTCGATCTGCGGCCCGGCGCGATCGTCCGCGACCTGGACCTGTTGCGTCCCATCTACGCGCCGACCGCCGCGTACGGCCACTTCGGCCGCACCGACATCGATCTGCCGTGGGAGCGCCTGGACAAGGTCGACGACCTGAAGAACTCGGTCTAGTCACCCGTCGAGATCGACGTTTTGGCGGTGGTGAAGCGGTAGTCGTCGAGCGGGAAGCGCCGGCTGTGCCAGTACGCCTCGACGGTGCTGGCCGGCCGTAGCGGCACATCGCCGTTCTTGTCGAAGTAGTAGCTGTTGGCCTGCTTGCAGCTGTCCTGCCAGAAGATCTGGCGGTGCCGCTTGGCCATCATCGACGCAAAGAACCGGTCGTTGGCCTCCCGGGTCACCTCGATTCGGGTGGCCTGTGTGCGCCGGGCCTGTGTCAGGCAGCGGACGATGTGGTGGCTCTGTGCCTCGATCAGCGCGAAGTAGGACGACCCGACATAGCCGTACGGCCCGAATACCGTGAACATGTTCGGAAAGCCCGGCACGCTGACGCCCTCATAGGCCTGCAGCCGGTTCTCGTCCCAGAACCGCGCCAGTGACTGGCCGCCCAGACCGGTCACCGGATAGGTCGGCACGCTGTCGGTGTCCATCACCTTGAACCCGGTGGCCAGGATCAGGACGTCAGCGTCGTAGCAGCCGCCGTCGGCGGTGGCCACCCCCGAGCCGGTGATCTTGTCGATCGGGTCGGTGACCAATTCGACATTGTCCCGGTTGAACGTGGACAGATAGCTGTTGTGGAACCCTGGTCGCTTGCATCCGACGGCGTAGCGGGGGGTGAGCTTGCTGCGGATCTTCTGATCGTGAACTTGGTTGCGCAGGTAGGCCTTTCCGATTTCGGACATCTGGCGGGCCATCGGGTTGATGGTGAAATAGTGCGCGGCCAATGGGAAAGTCAGCTCGACGTAGGCCTGGCTGACCAAGCGTTGCAGGGTCATGCCGCCGGGTACGCGCATCGCCCAGCGCGCGGCCCGCGAGATCGGTAGGTCCGCCTTCGGGAAGCACCAGATCGGGGTGCGCTGAAAAACGGTGAGCCGCTCCACAATCGGCGCGATCTCGGGGATCACCTGTACCGCGGATGCGCCGGTGCCGATGACGATGACCCGTTTGCCGGCCAGATCCTGGCCGTGGTCCCAGCGCGCGGTGTGCATGGTCAGCCCGGCGAACGAGTCCACCCCGTCGATATCAGGCGGCTTGGGAATGGTCAGGACGCCGCTGGCGTTGATCAGGTACCGCGCGCTCAGAACGCCACCGGAATCCAGCTCAACCAGCCATGCGTCCTGCGCGCCGTCGAACACCGCTCCAGTCACCTTGGTGTTGAACCGGATTCGGCTGCGCAGTCCGTATTTCTCGACGCAGTGTTCGGCGTAGGCGCGCAGCTCTCGGCCCGGCGCATAAGTGCGCGACCAGTGCGGGCTCTGCTCGAAGGAGAACTGGTAGGAGAACGACGGGATGTCGACGGCGATCCCGGGATAGGTATTCCAGTACCAGGTCCCGCCGGGGCCCTCGCCGGCTTCGACGATCAGGTAGTCGCCCAAGCCCGCCTTGTCGAGCAGGATCGCCGAACCGATACCGGAGAATCCAGCGCCGACGATCAGCGTCTCGTAGTCGGGCTTCATTGCCCATCCTCCCGTGCGCGTAGGCGGCCTACCGACCGCCTACGCGCAACGCCGGGCTAGCCGACGAACTGGTCGAACGCCCACTGGTACTGCGGCGGGATGACCTGAACGCCGCACTGCTTCTGCAGCGTGCCCAGCGGGGCGATGATCCCGGTGAACTCCTGGTATTCCTGCGGGTTGGCCTGCGCGTAGGCCTGCAGGGTCGCGGAGGCCTGCGCGCGCGGCTGCATGGCCGCGGTCATCAGCATTTTCTGACCGGCCGGGTGGGTGGC
Source organism: Mycolicibacterium helvum (assembly GCF_010731895.1). NCBI lineage: Bacteria > Bacillati > Actinomycetota > Actinomycetes > Mycobacteriales > Mycobacteriaceae > Mycobacterium > Mycolicibacterium helvum. The sequence continues at coordinate 5,087,099 of NZ_AP022596.1, forward strand.
CAGGTAGCCCTGGATCTGGCCTTGTGCGGTCGCGACAGTCGCGTCGATGTTGCCTTGGCTGCAGTCGGGCGCGGCAACCGCGGCCGGGGCGGCGATGATCGCCGATGCCAGGCCGGCGGTGATGGCGCCGAAACAGATGCCGAGTGTTCGCCGGGTTCCGGCGGCTTCAGCAATTTTCATGGGGTAGATCCCTCCACATTGTGAATTCTGTTGCCATTGTGGCCTGTCCGGACGATCCCGACAAGGTTGCTCCTAGCACTGCTCTTCCAAGCTGCTCACGCGTGCAACGCTGCGCGCAGAGCGGCTAATCCACGTTCGGTCGCCTCAGTGGCGGCCGGAACGATCCCGGCGTAGCCGAGATAGCCATGCACCAGTGTGTCGGCCTGATGCAGGTCTACCGTTACACCCGCCGCGGCCAACACCTCGGCATAGCGGGTGCCGTCGTCGCGTAGCGGATCGTGGCCGGCGACGGCAATGTAGGCGGGCGGCAGGCCAGCCAGGTTGCCCGCCCGGCCGGGGGCCAGGCCCGGCGGCGGGTCAGCGAGGTCGATTTCCCCGGCGTACCAGCGGCTGAAGGCGTCGACGGCGGCGTTGTCGAGTACCGGCGCGTCGGCGTTCTCGCTGAACGACGGTAGCGAGTTGTCCCACATCGTCGACGGGTACCAGAGCAGCTGGAACGCGATCGCCGGGCCGCCGCTGTCGCGGGCCAGCTGGGCCACCACCGCCGACAGCGTGCCGCCGGCCGAGTCACCGGCGACCGCCAGCCGCGAACCGTCCGCGCCCAACCGGTCGGCATTGGCCGCGACCCACCGGGTAGCGGCCCAGACGTCGTCGACAGCGGCCGGGTAGGGATGTTCGGGGGCGAGCCGGTAGTCGACCGAGACGACCACAGTGTCTGCGGCGGCGGCGTGCAGGCGCGCCGTCCCGTCATGGGTATCGAGGTCGCCGACCGCGAAACCGCCGCCGTGGAAGTACATGGTGATCGGAGGGCAGGAGCGCCGCGACCCGGGAATTGACTCCGGCGGCGTCGTGATTTCGTCGGGCCAGTAGACCCGGACCGGGATCGGGCCGGCGGGGCCGTCGATGTGGCGATTCTCGACCCGCAGGCCGGGATGGACCGGGCGGCGCGGCAGCTCCCGGAGCCGGCGGCGCGCCTCCTCGACTCCGCCGTCCACGGTCAATTGGAACGGCACCGCTTCCAGTACCTTCTGCAGGATGGCATCCACTGGCGCTCGGTCCAAGCTCGGCATCAGCCCACCGTACTTACGGAGCCTGACACATTGGTGGCTAGCCGGTGCGGTCGCGGCGATCGGTTACGGCATCTTTCTGGCGATCACCGCGCTGCGGCTGCCCGAGAATGCCGAGCTCACCGGCCGGTTCCCGGGCCAGCCCGCCGTCAAGGCTCTGATGGCGGTACTACTCGCGGTCGCTGCACTGTGGCACCCACTCGTCCGGGAGCGACGCTGGCTGGTCGCGGCACTGCTGTTCTCGGCCGGCGGCGACTTCTTTCTGGCGATGCCGTGGTGGCAGCCGTCGTTCGTGCTCGGGCTGGGCTCGTTCCTGGTCGCCCACCTCTGCTACCTGGGCGCGCTGCTTCCACTGCGGGGTCCCAGCCGGCTCCGGCTGACCGCTTCGGCGGTCGTGGTCGTCGCATGCGTGGGTTTGCTGGTGTGGTTCTGGCCCCGGCTGGTCGCCGACGGGCTGACCATCCCGGTCATGGTCTACATGACGGTGCTGGCCGCGATGGTGTGCTCGGCGCTGCTGGCCCGCCTTCCGACGCCGTGGACGGCCCTAGGAGCGGTGTCGTTCGCGATCTCGGACGGCATGATCGGCATCGGCCGCTTCGTCCTGGACTCACCGGCACTGGAAGTGCCGATCTGGTGGGTGTACGCCACTTCGCAGGTGTTGATCACGGCCGGGTTCTTCTTCGGCCGGGTGGCGGCTGGCTAAAAGTCTGTCGGGCCCGTCGATAGTCTTCGACGATGCCGATCCGGCGCGCCGCCGAGCACGAACCCATCGCCCGGGTGTTGCCGATGCTGTCGGTGCCGCACCTGGACCGTGAGTTCGACTATCTGGTGTCGGCTGAACAATCCGACGACGCCCAGCCCGGGGTCCGGGTCCGGGTCCGGTTCCACGGACGGCTGGTCGACGCCTTCGTGCTCGAACGGCGTTCCGAGACCGACCATGTCGGTCAGCTGGGCTGGCTGGACCGGGTCATCTCAGCCGAGCCGGTGCTCACCCCGGAGGTCCGCCGCCTCGTCGACGCGGTCGCCGCCCGCTACGCCGGCACCCGACCCGACGTACTCCGGCTGGCTATCCCACCCCGGCATGCCCGGGCGGAGAAGACCCAGGCCGACGCTCCGCTGCTCCCCGTCATCGACCCGGTCGACCCCACCGGCTGGGCTCGCTATGCCCGCGGTGAGGGATTCCTGACTGCGCTGCGCGACGGCCGGGCCGCCCGAGCGGTGTGGCAGGCGCTGCCGGGCGAGCAGTGGTGCGACCGGATCGCCGAAGCCGCCGCGGCCGCCGTGAGCGGCGGCTACGGGGTGTTGGCTGTGGTGCCCGACCAGCGCGATATCGACGCGCTGTGGCAGGCCGCGACCGCGCGGATCGACCCGTCCGCGGTGGTCGCCCTGTCCGCCGGGCTGGGCCCCTCGGCCCGGTACCGGCGCTGGCTGGCGGCGCTACGTGGGCACGCCCGGCTGGTCATCGGCACCCGCAGCGCGGTATTCGCCCCCGTCGAGCGGCTTGGCCTGGTCATCGTCTGGGACGACGGCGATGACACCCTCGCCGAACCGCGCGCACCGTACCCGCACGCCCGCGAGGTGGCGATGCTGCGCGCCCATCAGCTGCGCTGCGCGGCGGTGATCGGGGGCTACTCCCGCACGGCCGAAGCGCAGGCGCTGGTGCAGAGCGGCTGGGCGCACGACCTGGTGGCATCCCGACCGCTGGTGCGCGCGTCCGCGCCCCGGGTGGTTGCCCTCGACGACGCCGGCTACGCGGAGGAACGCGACCCCGCCGCCCGGTCGGCCCGGTTGCCGTCGCTGGCGCTGCGCGCCGCCCGCGGCGCGCTCGAACAGGAAGCCCCGGTGCTGATCCAGGTGCCGCGGCGCGGCTATGTGCCGTCGGTGGCCTGCGCGCGCTGCCGGACGATCGCCCGCTGCCGGCACTGTATGGGGCCGTTGTCGCTGTCCGAGCGGGATGCCGCCGGCGCGGTGTGCCGCTGGTGCGGCCGGATGGACAGCTCGCTGCGCTGCCGGCGCTGCGGCTCCGACGCAATCCGTGCCGTGGTGGTGGGGGCGCGCCGCACCGCCGAGGAAATGGGCCGGGCCTTCCCGGGGACGACGGTCATCACCTCTGCTGGGGACTCGGTGCATACCGAGATCGAGCCGGGCCCGGCCCTCGTCGTCGCCACCCCGGGAGCTGAGCCGCACGTGCCGGGCGGATATGGCGCCGCACTGCTGCTGGACAGCTGGGCGCTGCTGGGCCGCCAGGACCTGCGCGCCGCCGAGGACACCTTGCGGCGCTGGATGGCCGCCGCCGCGCAGGTCCGGCCCCGCGGCGACGGCGGTGTGGTGGCGGTGGTGGCCGAGTCGGCCATCCCGACCGTGCAAGCGCTGATCAAGTGGGATCCCGTCGGGCACGCGGAGGCCGAACTGGACGCCCGCGCCGAGGTCGCGCTGCCACCATGTGTGCACATGGCCGCCGTCGACGGCGGCTCGGATGCGGTCGGCGCGCTGCTCGAACATGCCGAGCTGCCCGAAGACGCCGACCTGCTCGGCCCCGTCGACCTGCCGCCCGGCGTCCGGCGCCCGCCCGCGACCCGGCCGGGCGAACCGGTCATCCGAATGCTGGTGCGGGTCCCCAAGGACGAGGGACTGGGCCTGGCCGCCTCGCTGCGGCATGCCATCGCCATCGCCAGCGCCCGGCACGACCACGAGGCAGTTCGGGTACAGATCGATCCGTTGCACATAGGGTGAAACCCGGTGAACCACGGGGGCGTGGACCCGACGAAACGGGGGAGGCGAGATGAAGTTGACCGGCCGGGTCATCTGGTTCTCGATTGCCTTGTTGCTCATGGTCATTGGGCTGCTGTGGCCGCTGATGTTCACGGGGAGCTCGCAGGGTGCCCCGCCGTCGGACCCGGTCGTCATCACCGACTACCACGCCGAACTCGTCGTCGATGCCAACGGCAGGCTGGATGCCACCGAGATCATCACCGGCGCTTTCCCCGGTGGGCGGCACGGAATCTTCCGGTACTGGGACGTCGCCAACCTCAACAGTCCGCATGTCCGGCAGCCACCCCAGATCACCGAGGTCCTCCTCGATGACCGCCCGGTGCCGTACACGATGCAGTGGGAGAGCGGAAAACGCTTCCGGGTGGCCAAGATCGGCGACCCGGGCAGCTACCTCGACTACGGCAGGCACGTCTTCCGGATCCGCTACACCATCGACGGGGTCCTCGACCCGGGCGGCACCGGTGCCGACAAGAAGTTCGCGTCGTCGACCGGAGACCCGTCGGCGCGGTCGGCGTTTTTCTGGAACGTCATCGCCCCGGCGTGGAACAACACCATCGAACGCGCCGATATCTCCGTGGTCCTGCCCGGCGGTATCACCGGCGCCCAGTGCTCGGTCGGCTATGGCGTCGGGCGGGCCTGCGACGACCTGACTGTCAGTGGCGACAAGGTCCATCTGTCGGCCAGCAACCTGGCCCCTCGCACACCGGTCACGGTACGGGCCGGGGTCGACGTGCCCACGCCGCCGCGCGCCGAGCTGCCGTGGACCTACCGCTGGGACCCGGTCCTGGGCCAGTCGCTGCCCGTGGTCGTGTGGCTGGTCGGCGCCAGCCTGGCGGCTGGTCTCGGTGCCTACCTGTGGTGGCGGACCACGGTCGAGCCCCCACCGGGTTTTCCGCTGCAGTACGCGCCGCCGCCGGGTCTGGGCCCGGTGCAGTGCGAGTACATCCGCACCGAGAAGGTGCCGGCCAATGGGCTGACCGCGACGCTGTTTTATCTGGCTGAGCACAAGCTGATCAATCTGCTCCAGGTCAGCGGTAAGAAGTGGACCATCACCGGGAGCGCGCCCGCCGCGGCGTGGGCCGACGTCGACCCGGTCAGCCTGGATGTCGGCGCGGCACTCAAGATCGTCGGGCCCGGCACCCGATTCGACGCGAACGGCACTGTGGCCGCCGGCAAGAAGCTCTCCAGCGCCAAAACGGATATGAGCGCGGCCGTCACGAAGTGGGCGTTCGACGGCTTCATGGTCAAACGCTCCAAGGAGCTGTGGCTGCGGTTCTTCAACGTCCTCGCGCTGACGCTGGCCGCGTGTACCTTCTTCTGGTCTCCGGTCACCCTAAGGGGTGTCCCGTTCGCGCTGTTCTTCGGTTTCTCGGCCCGATCATGGACCGCCGGGGTCGGCAGTCGGCGCACCGCCGCGGGGCGCGAACTGTGGTCGCAGGCCGGCGGTTTCTACCGGATGCTGTCCACCGACTCGGCCGAGTCACGCTTCGACTTCGCCGCCCGCAAGGACCTCTACACCGCCTATATCCCGTTTGCCGTCGCCGGCGGGGTGGCCGCCCTGTGGGCCCGCAAGTACCAGACCTCCACCGGCGAGGTCGACCCGCGACCGGAGTGGTACCACTCGTCGTCGGGTACCAGCTGGCATGCGGCCACCATCGGTGGTGCTAGTTTCGACAGCTTCGAGTCGGCGTTGTCGTCGTCGATCGGGGCCTACACCGCCTCGCAGTCCTCCTCGTCCAGCAGTGACGGAGGAGGGGGCGGCGGTGGTGGCGGAGGCGGCGGTGGTGGTGGCGGAGGAGGAGGCGGTTCATGGTGAGCTTCGTGCTGATCGTGGTGCTGGTGCTCGCGGTCTTGGTGTTGATCGGGTTCGTGTTGGGCTACAACAAGGTTCGGGCCGCAGACGTCCGCGTCGACGAGGCGCTCGGCGGTATTGACGTGCAGCTCACCCGGCGGGCCGCCCTGATCCCCGGACTGGTGCACACGGTGCAGACCTTCGCTGCCCACGAGAAGGCGATCCTGGATCACGTTGCCGACGCGCAGACGGCGCTGGCCGCCGCGACGACGGGGAAATCAGTCGCGCAACGCACTTCGGCGGAAAAGGAATTCGACACCGCGGTCGGTCAGGTGCTGGCGCTTGGCCAGACCTACCCGCAGCTGAACTCCTCCAACAACTTCCTGAACCTGCAGCAGAACCTGGCCGACACCGAGGACAAGCTGGCGTTCGCCCGCCAGTACTACAACGACGCGGTCGCAGGAGTGAACCGGTTGATCACCACGATTCCGACGATGTTCGTCGCGCCGATGGCCGGGGTGTCGCAGCGTGAGTTCTACCAGGTGTCAAAGTAGCGGTATGCGAATCATTTTCGCCGGTACCCCCGAGCCGGCCCTGCCGTCGTTACAGCGGCTGATCGACTCACCGCGCCACGATGTGATCGCGGTGCTCACCCGCCCGGATGCCGCGGCTGGGCGTCGCGGCAAACCCGCGCCGTCACCGGTGGCGCAGCTCGCCGCGGCAGCAGGCATTCCGGTGTTGCGCCCGTCACGGCCCAATAGCGGTGAGTTCGTCGCCGAGTTGGCTGAGCTGGCGCCGGAATGCTGCGCGGTGGTGGCCTACGGCGCGCTGCTCTCCGAGCAGTTGCTGGCGGTTCCGGCGCACGGCTGGATCAATCTGCATTTCTCGCTGCTGCCGGCGTGGCGGGGTGCCGCGCCAGTACAGGCCGCCATCGCCGCGGGCGATACCGTCACGGGCGCAACGACTTTCCTGATCGAGCCGAGCCTGGATTCCGGACCGGTTTACGGCGTGGTCACCGAGACGGTGCGCCCCGCCGACACCGCGGGCGATCTGCTGGACCGGCTGGCCGTCTCGGGCGCGGCCCTTCTGGAGGCGACGCTGGACGGTATCGCCGACGCCACCTTGACTCCGGCACCCCAACCCGCCGACGGGGTCAGCGTGGCGCCCAAGATCACCGTCGAGCAGGCGCGCATCTCCTGGGACCTGCCCGCCCACGTGGTCGACCGCCGGATCCGCGCGGTGACCCCCAATCCCGGTGCCTGGACGATGCTCGGTGACCTGCGGGTCAAGGTCGGCCCGGTCAGTGTCGACGAGGCGGCCTTGCCCTTGGCGCCGGGGGAGATCGTGGTGGATCGGTCCGGTGTCAGGGTCGGCACCGGGTCGCAGCCGGTGATACTCGGCCAGGTGCAGCCGCCGGGCAAGAAGCTGATGAACGCCGCAGACTGGGCTCGCGGTGCCCGGCTCGACGAAACGGTGCGGGCATCATGAGTGAGCGTCCGGGTAATAAGCGAAAGCCGCAGGGCGGCAAAGGCTTCCAGAAACGTGAGCGAACCGGCGCACCGCCAGGTCGTGAGCGTGCTCAGCAGCGTCCACCGCGCCGCGCGCCACGCACCCCGCTGGATCCGGCTCGGCAGGCCGCCTTCGACGTGCTGCGTGCGGTCTCGGAACGCGACGCCTACGCAAACCTGGTGCTGCCGGCGATGCTGGCCGAGCGTGGGATCCACGGCCGCGACGCGGCGTTCGCCACCGAATTGGCCTACGGCAGCTGCCGCACCCTGGGGCTGCTCGACGCCGTCATCGCGGCCGCGGCCGGCCGTCCCATCGACCAGATCGACCCGGTTCTACTGGACCTGCTGCGCCTCGGCAGCTATCAGCTGCTGCGCACCAACGTCGCCATGCACGCCGCGGTGTCCACCACCGTCGAGCAGGCTGGTATCGAATTTGACAGTGTCAGAGCGGGTTTCGTCAACGGTGTACTGCGCACCATCTCCGGTCGCGACGAAGCGTCCTGGGTGGCAGAGCTGGCGCCATCGGCGGACACCGACCCGATAGGGCATATGGCGTTCGTCCACGCCCATCCGCGCTGGATCGCCCAGGCGTTCGGCGATGCGCTCGGCGCCGCCGCAGGCGAGCTCGACGCCACCCTGGCCGCCGACGATGCCCGCCCGGGCGTCCATCTGGCTGCTCGGCCGGGTGTGCTGAGCGCGCAGGAGCTGGCCACCGAGGTCGACGGCACCGTCGGACGGTATTCGCCGTACGCGGTGTACCTCAGTGGCGGTGACCCGGGCCGGCTCGCGGCGGTGCGTGACGGCAAGGCACTGGTGCAGGACGAGGGCAGCCAGCTGGTGGCCCAGGCGCTGACGCTGGCCCCGCTGATCGGCGACGACGGCGGGCGCTGGCTGGACCTGTGCTCGGGGCCGGGCGGCAAGACCGCGCTGATCGCCGCTATCGCCGCGCAGCACGGTGGCAGCGTGACCGCGATCGAACCCACACCGCGCCGCGCGGAGCTGGTCGAGCAGAACACCCGCGGCCTGCCGGTCGAGGTGCTGCGGGTCGACGGGCGCGAATCGGGGCTGGCGCCGGGCAGCTTCGACCGGGTGCTGGTCGACGCGCCGTGTACCGGGCTGGGTGCGTTGCGGCGCCGGCCGGAGGCCCGCTGGCGGCGAACCCCGGGCGACGTTCCGGTGCTCGCCAAGCTGCAGCGTGAGCTGCTGGCCGCCGCGATCGCCTTGACCCGCCCCGGTGGGGTGATCCTCTACGCCACCTGCTCGCCGCACCTGGCCGAGACGGTGGGGGTGGTCTCCGATGCGCTGCGCCGCCAGCCGGTGACCGCTCTGGACGCCCGGCCGCTGTTCGCCCCGACTGAAGGGCTGGGTGACGGTCCGTACGTGCAGCTTTGGCCACATCGGCACGGCACCGACGCGATGTTCGCGGCTGCGCTGCAAAAGACTGTTTAAGGTTGCAGCCATGGTGACACCGCCCCGTCCACTGATCGCGCCGTCGATCCTGTCCGCCGACTTCGCTCACCTCGCCGACGAAGCGGCCGCTGTCGAGGGCGCCGACTGGCTGCACGTCGATGTGATGGACGGCCACTTCGTGCCGAACCTCACGCTCGGCCTGCCGGTGGTGGAGAGCCTGCTGGCGGCCACCGACATCCCGATGGACTGCCACCTGATGATCGACAACCCGGACCGCTGGGCCCCCGGATACGCCGAGGCCGGGGCCTACAACGTCACCTTCCACGCCGAGGCCACCGACAACCCGGTCGGCGTCGCCCGCGATATCCGCGCCGCCGGCGCCAAGGCGGGTCTTGCGGTGAAGCCGGGCACCCCGCTGGAGCCGTACCTGGAGATCCTGCGCGATTTCGACACGTTGCTGGTGATGTCGGTCGAGCCGGGCTTCGGCGGGCAGAGCTTCATCGCCGAGGTGCTCTCCAAAGTCGCGACGGCGCGGCGGCTGGTCGATTCCGGCGAGCTGACGATCCTGGTGGAGATCGACGGCGGCATCAATGCCGACACCATCGAGCTGGCCGCCGAGGCCGGCGTGGACTGCTTCGTCGCGGGTTCGGCCGTGTATGGCGCGCAGGACCCCGCTGCCGCGGTGGAGGCGCTGCGTCGCCAGGCGGCGAGCACCTCGCAGCATCTGCGGATATGACGGTAGCCACGCCGGCGGCGGTGGAGGCCGCGATGGGGCTGGCCATCGCCCAAGCTCAACGGGTCAAGGGTTCAACGTATCCGAATCCTCCTGTGGGAGCGGTCATTCTGGATGCTGCGGGCGAAGTCGTTGGTGTCGGCGGCACTCAACCGGCGGGCGGTCCGCACGCCGAAGTGGTGGCGCTGCGGGCGGCGGGGGAGCGTGCTGCCGGTGGCACCGCCGTCGTCACCCTCGAGCCGTGCAATCACCATGGCCGCACTCCGCCGTGCGTCGACGCCCTGATCCAGGCCGGCGTGGCTTCGGTGGTCTACGCCGTCGCCGATCCCAATCCGGTCGCCGCGGGCGGCGCCGACCGCCTGCGCGGCGGGGGGATCGCAGTGACCGCCGGGGTGTGCGCCGACGAGGTGTCGGGTGGCCCGCTGCGTGAATGGCTGCACAAACAACGGACCGGCCGGCCGCACGTCACCTGGAAGTACGCCACGAGCGTCGACGGGCGCAGCGCCGCCGCCGACGGCTCTTCCCAATGGATCACCAGCGACGCGGCGCGCGCCGATCTGCATGTGCGCCGCGCGGCGTGCGACGCGATCGTGGTCGGCACGGGCACAGTCTTCATCGATGACCCGACGCTGACCGCCCGGCTGCCCGGCGGGGGACTGGCGCAGCGCCAGCCGCTTCGGGTGGTCGTCGGCATGCGGGAGATCTCCCCGGAAGCTAAGGTGCTCAACGATGATTCGCGCACAATGGTGATTCGCACCCACGATCCGAACGAGGTGATCCAGGCGCTGTCGGATCGTACCGATGTGCTCGTCGAGGGTGGCCCGACGCTCGCCGGCGCCTTTTTGCGGGCTGGGGCGATCGACCGAATCCTGGCCTATGTCGGCCCGATTCTGCTGGGCGGTCCGGTCACCGCCGTCGATGACGTCGGCGTGTCGAGCATCGCGCGGGCGCTGCGCTGGCGGTACGACGGTGTCGACCGGATCGGGCCCGATCTGCTGCTGAGTCTGGTGCCGGGCTAGCGGGTTTATGGCCGGGTCAGCAGCGACGCCGGCGTTTTGACGAACATTGTGGTGATGGTCTCCGGGTCCACGCCGTAGTGGTCGCGCAGGAGCGGCATGATGGTCCGGGGGAGATGGCCGTAACCAAGTCCGCCGTAGTGTCGTTGGTTGATCTTCATCCAGACATCGCAGCCGAGCACGAGTTGCTCACCGAACCCCTCGCCGATGAGCGTGGTGAGATCCGCCAGCCGCTGTTGATCGGTCGCATCCCGGTGGAAATCGCCCCAATAGAATTCCGCGCCGAAGGTGTCGTACTCGAGTATCGCGCCCGACGCCGCGACGTCGCGGTGATAGGGCAGATCGAGGTGTTCGTCCATGTGGCTGAAGACGACCCGACTGGCAGTCATGCCCTCACTGAGCAGAACATCCAGGATGGACAAGGCGTGGGTGCCGAATGGGTCCAGATGGATATTCACCGCCGTTCCGGTTGCCGCGCCCGCGGCACCTGCGGCCCGTACCACTCGCCATTCGCGATCGGTGATGGTTGCGCTAGTCCCGATTTCGCCGATGATCGCCGGACGGATACCCGTTCCTTCGATGCCGTCGCGCAGCTCGGTGAGGAAGAAGTCGGCCACCGCGTCGACATCGGCCGACTCGACCCACTGCGGATGCGCATCGTGGACGTAGATGCCGGTGGACACGACGATGTTGACGCCCGTCCGGCGGGCGAGCGCCGGCAGGTCCGACACACGCCGGCCGAGATTGACCGGGGTGAGGTCGACCAGCGTCTGTCCACCTGCTTGGGCGAAGTCGTAGAGTTCGGTCTCGGTGACAGCGGGGTCATCGAGGACCAGGTTGTCCTCGGAGCCATGGATGTGCCAACGCAGCCATCCGAGGTTGTCCATCGTGACCGCGACCGGATCGCAACGATCGGGCGGCGCCGAATACCAGACACGCGCATCGGAGAACAGGTGCTCGTGCATGCTTGTCACACCGAGTGACGCCGCCGGCACTGGGCCACCGACTGTGTGGATGTAACCCGTCATCGTTCGATGCCAGCCGTCAGACCGCGAACGATGTACCGCTGGACGAATACTGCGAACAGCAGGACGGGGGCGCTGGTCAACAGGGCGGCGGCGGCAAGCTGATCCCAGTGCACTGACGCATATCCCTTGTATCGGGAGGCGAGAATGGGAATGGTCGGATTCGCCGATGTCAGGGCAAGGGCGATGGTGACCTCGTTCCACATGTTCACCGCGAGAATGATTGCCGTGGTGGCAATTCCGGGAATCACCAGCGGTAGCGACACATAGCGCAAAGTACGCCAGGTGCTGCAGCCATCGAGCGTCGCCGCTTCGGAAAGCTCGGGCGGCAGTGCGCGGAAAAAGGCCAGCATCAGCCACATCGCCAGTGGCACAGCCGCGGTCTGGTAGGCCAGGGCGAGTCCGAGCGCGGTGTCGTAGAGCCCGATGCTCTGCAGCACTGAATACAGCGGAATGGCCACCAGGAAGTCGGGAAACAGGTACGCGACGAACAGCCATGCGAGTAACCCGGTGCGTGCACGCACCTCACGGCGGGTGAGGATGAAGGCCGCCGGAATCACCACGACCATGGTGATCACCAGGGTAATTCCGACGGTCAGGGCGCTCATACCCAGTGCTTGGATGAATCCTTGGTCATTCCATACGGTTTCGAACGCGGAAAACCGGGGGGTGAAGATGAATCGCGGCTCGCCGAAGGTCGCCACCGGATCCTGGGTAGCGATGCAAAATGTCCAGTACAAGGGGAAGAGGGTCAGTAGGACCGCCATTCCCAGGAATGTCCACTTGCCCAGCGATGCGACGCGGCTAAGCACGGGAGCCCCTGAGTCCACGGACACCCAGCACGATGACTACGGCGGCGCCGATCAACAGTGCGAACACCACCATCATTGTCATGCCCATGCTCATCTCGTGCGCCCGGAATGCGGTGCGATACGCCAACATCTGGGTGAATTCGGTCGCCTGGCCCGGGCCCCCGTTTGTCGTGCCAAAGGCCAGGGCGAAGACCTTGAGACAGTCGATCGACCTGATGCCGGCAACAACGAGGAGCAGCGGGGTGATCATCGGCAGGGTGAGGTATCGGAACCGCTGCAGATAGTTCGCGCCGTCGAGTGCGGCTGCTTCGAACGGTTCCGCAGGAAGAGCCTGCAAGCCCGCCTGCAGGATCACGAACACGAATCCGGTTTGCCACCAGGCATCGATCATCGCCAATGCCGGCAATGCCAGATTGGAGTCGCCGAGAAGATTGACGCCGTCGATACCGATTCGTGCTGCCAGCCAGGGGACGACGCCCAGCGTCGGATCCAGCATGGCCTTCCAGATCATCGAGACCACGATGCCTGACACCATGAGTGGGGCGATGAAGATCGTGCGCAGCCAGGGGATGTTGCGCCCGGCCCGTTCGACAGCGAGAGCCAGGACCAGCCCGAGTACCAATTCGGACCCGACTGCCAGGACTGTGAAGACCCCGGTTCGGGCAAGTGATGCCCAATACTCCGAACTGGTCAGGACCGTGAAGTAGTTGGCAAGCCCGACGAAGCTGAACCTGCTGCCCCAGTTCCAGTTGAAGAGGCTCAGGTAGATGGCGTAACAAAGGGGGAACAGCGTTGCCAGCGCGAGCACGGCGAGCAGCGGGCCAAGGAAGGTGATTGACGCTCCGTCGGTTCGGTCGCGGGCACGCGCGCCGACGGCGGCTGCCTCATCGGTACCGGTCAACGTATCCCTCACGGATAGAGGGAGGCCATCTTGGTCTGAGCGTCGGTCATGACGGCCGAGGGATCCTTGCCTTGAGCCATCGCCAGAACCGCGTCGACGATGACGAGTAGGGCAGGGTCGGCGTCTTCCTTGATGACTGCCGTGGGCCGTGCTGTAGCGAGTGACTGTTTCACCGCGCTGACGTATTCCGGCACGAAAGCCGATGTGTAGACCGGCATGTCGGTTGAGGATTGCCGCGGCGCCCCACCGGTGGCCGCGCCGATCTCAGCAGTGCGCTGCTTGTCGGTGAACCACTGGGTGAAGAGCCATGCCGCACCCTTGTTGTGACTCGCAGAGGGGATCGACAACGCCCAACTCCACAGTCCGCTGGTTCCGCCCTTGGCGGCCGGCGGTAGGGGGGCGTAGCCCACTTTGCCGACGATGGCCGACTGGTCGGGCTTCTCGAAGTTCGGTCCAAAGACACTGGCGTCAAGGTAGAAGGCGGCTTTGCCCTGGCTGAACAGAGCGCTCGCATCCGACCAGTCCAGGGCGAATTTGTTGGGTGGCCCCGCGGCGATCAACTGGGCATAGTCGTCAAGCCCTTGCCGGATCGCCGGATCGGTCATCCGCGGCTTGTTCCAGGCGCCGTTGAAATAGACGTTGTACGGCAGTGTGATGGGAGGGTTGGTCGCAGGCCACTCGTTGAACACCATCGCGGTCGGGGTGTCGACGATGGAGGTGGCCCGAACACCGCGGACGACCGAACCGAATACCTCACCGTTTCCTTGCTCGGTAATGAGTTTGGCCCCCGCGATCAGGTCAGCCATCGTCGCGGGAACCTTGCCGCCGAGGTACTTCCCGACGAGATCCTTGTTGTAGAAAAGGATGTAGGTCTCAGTCGAGATCGGTACTCCGTATAGGGCCGCGTTGGAGTCGCCGGAGGGTAGGGTCGCGGGCTCGACGATGCCCTTCGGGAAGTCTGCCAGGTCGTAGCCGGAGGCCGTCAGCGACGCGTTGTTGATCATCGGGGTGAGGGGCTCCACCAGACCGGCTGCTTGCAGCGTCGCAAGATTGGTGTCGAGTCCGGTCATGACCACGTCCGGAGCGTCGGGTGTGCGGACGGCCTGATCGAGCTTGTCGAAGTAGAGGTCCTCGGCATAGGACTGGGCGTCGACCTTGATGCCCGTCGCGCTCTCGAAGTCCGCCAGCTTCGTCTTGACGGCCTCGGTCCACGGATGTTGGTCAAGCATGACGTGAATTGTCGTGCCGGAGAACCGTTTCCAGTCGAATGCGCCTTCAGCCGATACGCTGGATGATTCCTTTGGAGTGTTGCCCATGCCGGCGCATGCGGACACCGCCAGCATGACACACGCACATAAGGCCGCTAGGACAATTCTTGTCTTGGTCATCGCGCCTCCGTGGGCTTTGGGCAGGTGGGAGGCGTTGATTACGCCGAGCACAGCTCCTTGAATACGATTCTTAGTATACTAAGCACACTTAGTTCTTGTATGGCTGTTTTCGCGTTTTTAACACAGAGGTAACTCTGGCCGTTCGGCAGCGTCAACTCGGTTTGCCGCACACTGCGCACCTACCGGCCCGACAGACGACGCCCATCGGTGGGGGAGAAGAAATAGATGTGCTTCGGGTCGGTGCGCAGGACCACACGTGCTCCCTTGGCCGGGGGATTGCGCCAATCGACGCGGGCTGCCAAGGTGTGACCGGCCCCCGGTGCGTCGTTGTGAGAGATGGCTCGCCCGTAGACATATGCGTCGGATCCGAGTTCCTCGACCACGTCGATCTCCACGGAAATGCCCGGGCCGTTCTCGACGAGTTCGAAGTGTTCCGGCCTGATCCCGATGACAATGCTCTCGCCCGCGTCGCGGGCGGTATCGCGCGGGACCGGAAGTGTGTACCCGCCGATCGCCACCCCGTCGGGCTGGGACGGCAGCGTGAACAGGTTCATGGCAGGTGAACCCATGAATCCGGCGACGAATTGGTTCGCCGGGTTGTGGTAGAGATCGCGGGGGCTGGCGAATTGTTGCAGCACGCCATCTTTGAGTACGGCTACGCGGTCGCCCATGGTCATCGCTTCGACCTGGTCATGGGTCACGTAGACAGTCGTTGTCGCCAGGCGCCGCTGGAGTTGTGCGATCTGCGTGCGGGTTTGTACCCGTAACTTGGCATCGAGATTCGACAGTGGCTCATCCATCAGAAAGACCCGTGGTTGTCGGACAATGGCCCGCCCCATCGCAACACGCTGGCGCTGACCACCCGAGAGCGATTTGGGCTTGCGATCCAAAAACGGTTCGAGGTCAAGCAATTTGGCGGCTTCTGTGACGCGGCGCTGGATGTCAGACTTCGACAGCTTGGCCATTTTGAGAGCGAAACCCATGTTCTCCGCGACGGTCATGTGCGGGTAGAGGGCGTAGTTCTGGAAGACCATCGCGATGTCGCGGTCCTTGGGCGCGACTCGGGTGACGTCCTCAGTGCCGATCAGGATGCGCCCGTCGGTGACTTCCTCGAGGCCTGCCAGCATCCTCAGCGAGGTTGATTTTCCGCAGCCCGACGGACCCACCAGCACGACGAACTCGCCATCGGCGATATCGAGGTCGAGTTGCGCAACTGAAGGTTTCGGGGCGTTGGCGTAGGTACGTGTCGCGCGGTCGAATGTCACCGATGCCATAACGGGACCACCTTCTGAGTCAAGGGTGTGGCAGGTTCGCCGAACGAGTCAAGTATGCGGCGCTCCGTGTGAGCGCGCAGTACCTGGTCAACGTTAAGCCAGCCCAGGGCTTTGGCGCTCCTTGGCGATGACGGACAGTGCATCGGCTGCCGCAGTGAGGGTTTCGTCGATGTCCTCGTCGGTGTGTACGAGCGACACGAAAAGGTTCTCGAACTGCAGGGGGTGGAAGAGGACACCACGTACGACCATCTCCTGATACCAGCGAGTGAACAGCGCTTCATCGGCGTGGGTGACGGCATCTCGCCAATTCCGGATGGGAGCGTCGGCGAACCAGAGTTGGAATACGGTGCCCAGGCCCTCTACGTAGGCATCGAGGCCGTGGTCGGCAGCCAACACGGAAAGGCCCTCGGCGAGTCGGGTGCCGCGGGCGCGGGCTCGCTCGTAGAGTCCGGGCTCGGCGAGCGCGTCCATGGTGGCGGATACTGCCGCGCACTGAACGACGTTGGCGTTGTAGGTGCCCGAATGCGAATACGTGCCGTCAGCCACCAACCGCATTGCGTCGGCGCTGCCGCCGACGGCCGCGACCGGAAAACCGCCGCCCAGGCCTTTTGCGAAGGTGGTGAGATCGGGGTTGACCCCGAACCACTCCTGAGCTCCGCCCCGCGCAAATCGGAACCCGGTGATCACCTCGTCGAAAATGAGCATTGCGCCGTATTTGTGAGTCTCGGAGCGCAGCAGCTCGAGATAGCCAGGTTCGGGCAGGATGCAGCCGGTGTTGAAAACTGCGGGTTCGGTCAACACCGCCGCGACTTCGTGGCCTCGTTGTGCCATGAACTGAGTGAACAGGTCGGCGTCGTTCCAGGTGAGCACTGCCAGCGTCGACTCCAATTCCGCTGGGACACCGGGGCCCATCGCGACGGGTCTCGGGCTGTCGGCCGGCCCGGCCAGTGCGGGATCAACGTGGTTGGACCAGTAAACCGTGTCCTGCCAGCCGTGATAATGCCCTTCGAAACGGACTATGAGTCGGCGCCCGGTGGTCGCTCGTGCCAGGCGAACCGCGGTGCCGACCGCCTCGGAACCTGAGTTGGTGAAGCGAACCTGTTCAACGCTGGGAACGGCGGCGACAACCTTCTCGGCAGCTTCGATCTCGAGTTCGTAGGGCAGCCCGAAGCAGGTGCCGAGTTCGTCGATGGCGGCTGACACGGCGCGGGTGATATCGGGGTGGCGGTGCCCGAGGATCATCGGCCCCAGTCCCAGGAGGTAATCGACGTACTCGTTGCCGTCCACGTCGGTGATGCGCGATCCGCGCCCCTGGGTGATGAAGAGCGGGTACGGCCGCCAACCGTTGCGGGGGAGTCGCGCTGTGCTGCCGGCTCCCCCCGGTACGGTGCGCCGTGCTCGCTCAAACATCCGGGCTGAACCACTCGTCCGCGCCCGGAAGGCCTGCTCGAAACCCATGACTATCCCTCGTTCGCCGTTTCCGGCAACTTATCATAATAAGTATACAAAGAGCCTCGAATTTCGGCCGCGCCCGCCATCACAGTCGAACTCGCCGTCGGTAGGCATACCGAGCATGACCGCGATGCTAGACTCGTTGACTCGTACATGCCGGGCGGACGGGCAAGTTCCCGCCACCAAAGGTGGCTAGGCAAGGGGTGGAGGCCTATGACTTCGAAGGCTCAGAAGTCCGCGCAGCCTCGCAAACGCCACGAGCGAAAGCTCCGGTATCAGCACGTCTACGACATGATCGAAGCCATGATCCGGGAGCAGGGTTTGCAACCGGGCGATAAGCTCCCGAGCACGGCCGAGCTGGCTGAGATGGCCAAAGTCAGCGTCATCTCGGTGCGCCGCGCCCTCGACGAATTGGCGCATCAACAGAAGATCACCCGCCACCAGGGTGTTGGTACGTTCGTTGCGCCGCATCGCATCACGAGCGAACTGACGCGGTCGGGAAGTCTGCTGCAAATGATGCGAGGGCCGGCCGGCGAGGTTGAGTTGCATACCGACCTGGTCAGCGTGCTCGTCGGGCTCGCCGGAGATCAGCATGCAATTGCACTGGGGGTGCAATCGGGATCTCCGGTGTGGGAAGTGACTCGGGTTCGCAGGGTCGGCGCCACTCCTAAGGTGCTGGAGCGGGCCGTTTTGCCGCTGGCCGTGGTCCCCTCGCTTGATCAAGAGCACCTGGCGGCCGGCGGATCGCTCTACGACTTCCTGCGTGACCAGTACGGCCTCAGTGACGACCTCGTCGAGCAAGCGATGGAGGTCGTCGAGCCGAGCGCGTGGGAGCGTGAACACCTGAACTTGACCGGTCGCGACGACGTCGTGCGGATCAGGGGTACGAGCATCCGTGCCGACGGCGTCGTGTTCGACAGCTTCCAACAGACCTACTTGGCACACGATTTCGTGTTCTATGTTTCTGCATCGTCGCGGTCGCGGCTCATCGAGCCACGTGACGACAAATTCTGGGCTGTCCAGCCGCTAGGCCCGACGGCTCGTTCCGTCAACTGACCACGGCCCCGTTCCGGTAACCACGGCGCCGTTCCGGCGTGGTGTGCCCAACGCTGTCTGGGGCTGCCGCCCGCTGTGCCCGAACCGGCTGTGCGGAAATCTAGCGGTAATAATCGCGCAATCGATCAGCAATACCTTCCACTCATACTACTTTGTATATAAAGTGCTCCTTGGGAAGGATTGCCATGACAGGTGCGATGGATCGTCGGAAGTTTCTTCGGACGTCGGCGGTTGTTGCCGCCGCCCTCGGTGGCGCGGCCGCCCTCGCGGCGTGTGCGCCGGAAACGGCGAGTAGCACGGTGTTGAGGGTCGGCTCGACCACCGACATCGACTCGCTGAACCCATTCACCGCGGACTCCACCCAATCCGATGACGTGCTGCAGCTCGTCTACGACCGACTGATGGCTTACGACGCTCAGCTCAATATCCAACCCTCGCTGGCCACCGATGTGCAGGTGACCGATGGCGGCAAGACCTTCACCTACACACTGCGGTCCGGCGTGAAGTGGCACGACGGCAAAGACTTCAGCGCCGACGATGTTGTGTTCACCTTTCTGATGGTGCGGGACAACGACTACGGCACATACGGGGCGTACCTCAAGAACTTGACCGATGTGACGAAGGTGGGGGACAACCAGATCCGGCTGACCTACTCGCAGCCGCAGACCCTGGAACCCGGCGTCATCATGCCGATCGCTCCCAAGCATCTCTGGGAGGGTGTCGCCAAGGGCGACTTGCCCAAATATGCCAACGAAAAGCCAGTCGGCACCGGGCCATTCAGCTTCGTATCGTGGGACAAGGGCAGCGTCGCCACCGTCGTCCGCAACGACTCGTGGTGGGGTACCAAGCCCGCGGCGCAGAAAGTCACCTGGACGAAGTTCGGGTCCGACGACATCGTCACGCAGGCGTTGCGCACCGGCGACATCGACATCGTCCCCGAGGTGCCGCCCACGATCTACACCGGTCTGCAGAACGCCACCGACGTCAAAACCACTGCGATGGAATCGTTCTCGTTCCACATGATCGGATTCAACTGTTCGGCCGCCCCCGGTTCGAAGGGCAACCCGATCTTGCGTGATCCGGTGGTCCGCCAGGCGTTGTCATGTGCCGTCAGCCGCCAGCAGCTCGTGGAGCTGGCTTTGGCGGGTTACGGAGAACCCGGGACCGATCTGCTGCCGCCGGCCTTCGGCGACTTCCACTTCGTCCCCGCACCCGACGCGGTGCTCGACAACAACCCGGCCAAGGCCAAGGAACTCTTGGACAAGGCCGGCTACACCGATCGCAACGGCGACGGCATTCGAGAGTCTAAAGATGGTGCGCCACTGGAGTTTCGGCTCTTGGTTATCGCCGACACCACAGTGGACATGAAGGCCGCAGATCTGTTCGTCAGTGCGGCTAAGGCCATCGGGGTCAACTTCAAGCTGTCCAGCACCGACGCCGACAGTATGGGGGCCACCGTCTACAACGCCGACACTCCCGACTGGGACGTGATGATCTGGGGTTGGGACTCCTCGTTCTATGACCCGTCATACCTGCTGGGGCTGGCCACCACCGATCAGATCGGGGGCAACAACGACACCTTCTGGACCGACCCCCGCTATGACGAGCTCTACCAACAACAGGCGACCACCATCGACCGTGCCGCCCGGGTCAAGCTGGTCCAGGAGATGCAGGCGATCCATTACGCCGCGTGCCCCTACATCGTGATGTGGTATCAGAAGAAGCTGACCGGGACCCGGACGAACACCTGGACGGGCTGGCAGCCGATGAACGGCGGCATGATTCTCAACTTCCCGCGGGTGAACTACCTCGACGTGAAGCCGGCCTGAGACTCGATGCTCCGGTACCTCGGCCAGAAGATCTCCTACCTGGTCCTCACGCTCGTTGCGGTGGTGGCGACGAATTTCGTTCTCTTCCATCTGATGCCGGGAGATCCGGTGACTCATATCGCACGCGGTCAGCACCTGGATGCCGACGCGATCGCACGGCTGCGCAGCTACTACGGACTCGATCAGCCCATGGCGTCGCAGTTCCTCACGTATCTGCAGAACCTCATCAAAGGTGACCTCGGCTTCTCCTATACCTATCAGGCCGCCGTCGGGCCGATCGTGGTGAAAGCCCTTGCCAACACGCTGATCCTGGTGACGATCTCCACGCTCTTGGTGATCATCCTCGGTGTGCTGATCGGTGTGTTCGCCGCGTCCCGGCGCGGCTCACGCACCGACGGGGGACTGGTGATCGGATCGTTGGTGTTCTGGAGCCTGCCTACGTTCTGGGTCGGCATGCTGCTGATATTCGTCTTCGCCGTTTCACTCGGCTGGTTCCCGATCGCCGGGATGTACACCGCTGACGCGCTCTACCCCACGGTGTTCACCCGAATCGCCGACCTGGGACGCCATCTCGTGTTGCCCACGATCGCCATGGTCCTGGTCGACATCGCTCAGTTCGTCCTGATCACCCGCAGTTCACTGCTGGCGACCCTGTCCGAGGACTACATGACCACAGCCCGGGCCAAAGGCCTGACCCCGCGGCGGGTGCTCTGGCGGCACGGCGTCCGCAATGCGCTGCTGCCGGTGGTGACCGCCACCACGCTGTACGCCAGCGCAACTGTCGGCGGCACAATCCAGGTGGAAACGGTGTTCTCCTGGCCCGGTATGGGGCAGTTGATCTACTTGTCGGTCATCCGGCGGGACTATCCGGTGATGGAAGCCTGCTTCCTGATCTTCGCGGTGGTCGTCGTGTTGGCCAACTTCGCCAGCGATCTGCTCTACCGGATCCTTGATCCACGGGTTCGGCTGACATGACCCGCCCGCTACACGACCCCAACCAGGAACCCGAACCTGCCGCCGCGCACGTGGCGGGCGGATGGCGGGGGGTGCTACGCCAGCTCGTCGCCGACCCGATGGGCCGTATCGGCCTGCTCACCGTCGCCGTCGTCATGCTGGTGGCAATCCTCGGACCGCTCCTCGCACCGTACGACCGTACCGACGTCGCCGAGTCGCGGACCGGAATCCTGTTGCCGCCCAGTGCCGCCCACTGGCTGGGCACCGATGAACTTGGCCGAGACGTGTTGCGTCAGGTCTTGGCCGGCACGTCGGTGTCGCTGGAGATCGGATTGATCGCCACCCTGATCACGGTGCTGATCGGGACGCTGGTCGGGGTGCTGGCGGGCTGGTTCACCGGTTTCGTCGACGCTGTCCTGATGCGCATCACCGATTTTTTCCTGGTGCTGCCCAACCTGCCCTTGATGATTGCGCTCGGGGCAATCATCGGGCAGAGCCTGCCGATGATCGTGCTCGTCATCGCGATCACCAGCTGGCCCAGCACCGCGCGTATCGTTCGCTCCCAAGCTCTCGCGCTACGGGAGCGCGAGGTAGTGGCCCGCGCCAAAACCGTTGGGCTGTCGTCGGCGGGCATCCTGTGGCGCCTGATCCTGCCCGGGGTGATGGCACTGGTCATCGCGAACGCGGTGCTGGTGATCGCCGGGTCGATCCTCGCCGAGGCCACATTGTCGTTCCTCGGCCTCGGCGATCCGGCCCGCACCTCATGGGGCCAGATCCTGCACAACGCCTTCGCGGCCGGCGCGGTGGGCAACGGCTTCTGGTGGTACTTTCTGCCCCCCGGTGTCGGCATTGTGCTGGTGGTGCTGGCCTTCTCGCTGGTCGGGCAGAGCCTGGAACGTATCCTCAACCCGCGGCTGGCGGTGGTCGAATGAGCCTGCTGAGCATCCGCAATCTGACCGTCACCTACGGTGGCGGCGTGCGTGCGGTCGACGGTGTCGACCTGGACGTCTCAGCCGGCGAGGTGGTCGGGCTGGCTGGTGAATCCGGCTGCGGGAAAAGCACGCTGGCGCTTGCGGTGGCGCGTTTGCTTCCGCACGGAGCTGTCACGGCCGCCGACGAGATGGTTTTCGCCGGCACCGATCTGCGCACAGTCGAGGAAGCCGAATTGCGGACGCTGCGGTGGCGGCGGCTGTCGCTGGTGTTCCAGGGCGCGATGAACGGCTTCAACCCGGTCATGACAGTCGGTGCTCAAATCGGCGAGGCGATCCGCGCGCATGAGCCGGACGTCACCCGCAAGGCGGTGCGCCTGCGGGTCGCGGAGCTGCTGACCCAGGTCGGTATCGCCGCGGGCCGGGCCGCCGACTATCCCCACCAGCTGTCCGGCGGTATGAAGCAGCGGGCGATGATCGCCATGGCGCTGGCCTGCCGCCCCGATCTGGTGATCGCCGACGAGCCGACGACCGCACTCGACGTCATGACCCAGGCGCAGATCCTCGAGCTGATCCGCGGTCTGGCTGACGAACTGGGGCTTGCCATGCTGATCATCTCCCACGACCTGACCGTGCTGTCCGAGCTGTGTGACCGGGTCGCGGTCATGTACGCCGGGCGGATCGTCGAGCGCGGAACTGCCGAGGAGATCCTGGGTTCCCAATCGCAGCCGGCCCATCCTTACACCCGCCGGTTGCTGGACTGCTATCCCCGCTTGGACGCGGGACAGGCGTCGATCAGTGGAATCCCGGGCAGTCCACCCGATCTCGCGCATCCCCCGGTCGGCTGCCGCTTCCACGACCGCTGCGCCGAGAAGTTACCGCGCTGTGTGAGCGACGATCCGGCCCCGCGTCTGGTGCCTGGCGCCTCCGATCATGTCGCGGCATGTCATCTGGTGGGGGTGTCCGCATGACCAAGCCGGTGGTCGCCGAGGTCAGCGACCTGCATGTGCACTTCCCGGTCCGGCACGGTCGTCAGCGCCTGACCGCGCGCGCCGTCGACGGTGTCGACCTGTCCGTGAGTGAAGGCGAGATCGTGGCCCTGGTAGGTGAATCCGGGTGCGGCAAGACGACGGTGGCCCGCACCATCATGCGGCTCGTCGAAGCGAGCTCGGGGTCGGTAGCGGTCGGCGGTGTCGATATCACCCACGCCCGTGGCGCGGCTCTGCGAAGACAGCGCCAGGACTTCCAGATGATCTTCCAGGATCCGTTCGAGAGCCTTCCGGTCAACGCCACCGCGATCGATGTCGTCAGTGAAGGTCTCGGCATCCACCGTAAGGACCTGGACGCGGCAGCACGGCACTCGGTGGCGCTGGGGGCGTTGGAGATGTGCGGGCTCACGCCGGCGACGGCCATTGCGCAGCGGCGGATCTTCCAGCTGTCCGGCGGGCAGCGCCAGCGCGTGGCCATCGCAGCCGCGCTCGCTCTCGAGCCCCGGCTGCTGGTGGCCGACGAGCCGGTTTCCATGCTGGACGTCTCGTTGCGCGCCGGCGTCATCCGGGTGCTGCTGGATATGCGTGAACGGCTCGGTGTGGCAATCCTTTTCATCACGCACGACTTGGCGCTGGCCGGTGTTTTCGCCGACCGGGTGGCCGTGCTTTACTTGGGCCGGGTGGTCGAGCAGGGTCAGGCCTCGGATGTCATCGGGACTCCCCGGCACCCCTACACCCGCGCACTGGTGGACGTCATGCCGAAGGCTGGCGGCGGCCGGCGAGCGGCGCGCACGCTGCTGAGCGGTGAGCCGCCCAACGCGACCGCCACCGCGACGGGCTGTCGCTTCGCGCCGCGTTGCCCGCTGTACCGGCAGCTCGGCCAACCCGAACGCTGTCGCGCGGAGCAACCACTGCTGACCGCCGTCACTCCGGAACACGCTGTGGCGTGCCATTTTTCCGACCTTGAAGTATCACCGACACCGAAGGAGAACACCATATGACCGTCACTCGCGAGGAAGCGATCGAGCTGCTTGAGGCGATGGTTCGAATCGACTCCGTGACGCCCTGGCTGATCCCGGGCGGGGCGGGCGAGGGTGAGGTCGCCCGGTTCACGCGTGACTGGCTCGCCGATCTGGGCCTGGACGCGACGTTGGAGGAAGTGGAGCCTGGCCGGCCCAACGTGCTGGCGTGGCTGCGGGGCAGCGCGCCCGGCCCGACGATCTGCCTGTCCGCACACAGCGACACCGTCGGCTACGCGAACTGGCCCGACCGCGCACTGCACCCGGTGATCGAGGGTGACCGGATGATCGGGCTGGGTGTGGCCGACGACAAGGGCGGCTGCGCGGCGGCCATGCTGGCGGTGCGCGAATTAGTGCGCTCTGGAGCCGAATTGGCGGGCAACATCCTGGTGGCACTGGTGATCGACGAGGAGGGCATCAGCATCGGCACCGAGCATCTGGTCGCCCATCACGCGGCCGAGATCGACCTGGCCATCAACCTCGAACCCGACGGTTCTCACACCATCTTCGGCGAGCACCAGGGATTCGGGTGGATCGACATCGTGGTGCACGGCGAACCGGCCCACGGTTCGGCTCCGGACAAAGGTGTGGATGCGATCGTGCACATGGCTGAGGTGGTGACCCGCCTGCATCGACTCGATGAGACTCGGTGGAAGCCGAACCCTGATCCGAAGAACGGGCGCACCGTGTTCCACACCGGGACCATCAGCGGCGGAACCGATTACGCCACGTATCCGAATCAGGCGGTGTTGGGTATCGAGATCGGCACCCAACCGGGCGAGACGCTGGCCGACCGGGTGGCCGAGATCGAGGCGATCTTCGCCGAAGTGAAGGAATCCGAGCCGCGTTTCCGGGGCGAGGTCATCGTCCGTCTGGACCGCGATCCCTTCACCGGCGAAGGTAACGAGGCGCTGCTCGACGCACTCGCCGACGCGACGGAGGCGGTCAACGGAGTGCGTTCACCGATCACCGGCCTCAACGCCTGGACCGATGCCGCGTTGTTCCAGAGCGCCGGCATCCCGACTGTGCTGTTCGGCCCCGAGGGCGGCAACTATCACGCCGCAGAGGAATGGGTGTCCATCCCGGACGTGATCGCCACCACCGAGATCCTCCGCCGCACTCTGGTGACCATGTTGGGCACCTCCGTTTCCCCCGCACAGTGACATGAAAACGACTGCAAAGAAAGAGAGTTCGATGTCGTTCGCCGACGCGTTCGCCACCCGTACGCCCGCCACCGCCGCCATGTACGACCGGGCGAAACGAACGATCCCCGGCGGTGCGGGCTCGACAGCCCGGTTACCGCGCAACGGGTGGAAGCCGTACCCGATTTTCATGGCTGAGGGCAGCGGATCGCGCCTTACCGATGTGGACGGCAACACCTACATCGACTATCTGCTGGGGCTGGGCCCGATGATCCTGGGTCACCGGCACCCGGTGGTGACCAATGCTGTCACCGAGGCGGTGCGTGATCTGGGCACCTGCTTCGGACTTCCCTACGAGCTGGAGATCGAGGCTGCCGAGAAGGTGGTGGCTGCGGTGCCGGGTATCGAGCAGGTGCGGTTCACCAACTCCGGATCCGAAGCGGTCGGCACCGCGGTCCGGCTGGCTCGGGCGACCACCGATCGACGCATCGTGGTCCGGTTCGAGGGGCACTACCACGGCTGGCAGGACACCGTGTATTGGTCGAACCACGTTGATCCGGTGCTGGCCGGGCCGGCCGACCATCCACGTCCAGTCGCCATGGGGCCCGGGGTTCCAGCCGAATTGGAGGACACCCTGGTTGTGCTGACCTGGAACGATCCCGACAGCTTCGTCGAGTTGATGAATCGGCGCGGTCACGAGATCGCCGCGGTGCTTACTGAACCCGCCGTGTTCAATACTGGCTGCATCCTGCCCGAACCCGGCTATCTCGAACTGCTGCGCAGCGAGACCCGCAAGCACGGTGCCCTGTTGATCTTCGACGAGGTGATCACCGGGTTCCGGTTTGCCCGCGGCGGAGCCCAGGAGTGGTTCGGCGTGACACCGGATTTGACGACCCTGGCCAAGGGGCTTGGCGGCGGTTTTCCGGTGGCCGCGGTGGGCGGGTCAACGGAGGCGATGCGGCTGGTCGCCGAAGGCCGTTATTCACACTCGGGCACCTACAACGCCAATGTCGTTCAGTGTGCGGCAGTCTCGGCCACCATGGATCTGCTGGCCGAGCCGGGACTCTACGAGCGGCAGCGTGCTTTGGGACACCGGCTTGCCGCAGGTCTTGGCGAACTGGCTGCCGACCGGGGGCTTGACGCCTACTGTGAGGGGCTGGGCACGGTGTTCCAGCTGTGGTTCGCCAACGGTCCGATCCACAACTGGCGTGATGCGGTTGCCCGCGCCGACGAGGCCTTGTTCACCCGGTGGTACGAGGAGATGGTCGTTCGCGGAGTGCTGTTCCACCCCCTTCAGTTCGAGAACCTCTTCGTATCGCTCGTGCACGACGACCGCGATATCGACGAGACGCTGCAGGCTGCTGCCGACGCACTGACCGTCGTCGCCCGCACCCGGACTCCCGCCGCCAAGTCGTGACCGGACCGGTAGTCATCGGCGTCGATCTCGGCACCTCGGCAATCAAGATCGTCGCGGTCGGCCGCGACGGCGATGTCGTCGCGACAGCCCGGTGCGGGTATCCGACACGCCGGCCCGAACCCGAAGCAGCCGAACAGGATACGCAGCACTGGTGGGAGGCGCTCGGCACCGCCGGTGACGCGATCGCCGGTATGGTGGCGCCCCAGCGATGGCGCGCGATCGGACTGAGTGCGATGCTGCCGACCCTGGTGGAGCTGGACGCGGCGGGCAAGGCGGTGGGATCGGCGATCACCTGGGAGGACGCCAGGGCTGAGCCGCAGGCCGATGCGCTGCGCGCCACGATCGGCGACGACGTGCTGTATCAGATCACCGGCCAACGCGTCGACGGCCGGTACCTGGCGCCGATGCATGCGCGGCTGCGTGGGCTGGGCCGCACCGGCGCAATCGTCGCGGGGGCCAAGGACGTGCTGTTCCACCAGCTGACCGGACACTTGCTCACCGATCCCAGCACTGCTGCCGGCAGTGCCGTCTTCGACCTCGAGCAGGGCTGCTGGAGTGCCGAACTAGTCGCGGCGTCAGGCGGTTTCGAGGTACCCGAGGTGGCCGATGCCGCCACGGCGCTACCGCTGGTGTCGTCGTGGCGGCAGCGCTGGGGGGTGGCCGGCGACCTGCCCGTGGTACTCGGGGCGGCGGATTCGGTGCTCGGCGCACTAGGGGTTGGCGCGGTCGCCCACGGTGACGTCGGGGTCATCGCCGGAACCAGCGCGGTGGTGCTGGGCATTTCCGACCGGCCGGTCCGCGACCCGGCCAGGCGGTACTTGGTAACCCCGCTGGCCGGATCCGGGTGGGGGCTCGAAATGGATCTACTGGCAATGGGCTCGGCATTCGACGCAGTCGCCGCCCTGTTCGGCCTTGGCGGTCCGGCGGACCTACTCGAGCTGGCCGGCGCCGTCCCAGTTGAGGAGGCGCCGCTGTTTCTGCCGTACCTGTCACCGGGGGAGCAGGGGGCGCTGTGGGATCCGGGTCTGACCGGCACCCTGCAGGGTCTCCGGCTCGGGATGGGAGTCGGTCACATCGGCCGGGGGTTGCTGACCGGGATCGTGGTCGAACTGCGCCGCTGTATCGATGTGTTGGCCATGACGACAGGCCGGTCGGGTCCGGTACGGCTCGGCGGCGGCAGCGCGGTCAGCCCGCTGATGTGGCAGGACATCGCCGACGCGACGGGCCGTGAGGTGTGGGTGGACCCGGTAGTGACTGATCATTCGACAGTGGGTGCGGCGTTGTTCGCCGCCGCTGCCACCGGCGACCCGATCGTGCGCGACGATGCGCCGCGGATCATCGAGCCGCGCGCCGAGCGGTACGCCTGGTGGACGGATTGCCTTGTGCGCCATGACGACGCGCGGCTCGGACGGAGGTAGGGCGATGAAGGTGAGGGTTGTTGACGACGAGATGTTCGCCACCACCGCCGCCACCGCGTTGCTGGTGAATCTGCCGCCGGACAGACCCCGGCTCGGGGTCGCAACCGGCGGTACGCCGATGCGCCTGTACGACGAGCTGGCCCGGCGCAGTAGCCGCGGGGAGATCGATCTGTCGGGCGCCGTCGTAATCGCCCTGGATGAGTACCTTGGGCTGGCCGACGGTGACCCGCACAGCTATGCCACCTATGTGGATGAGCACATCGCCGGCCCGCTTGGTATTCCGGCCGCCAACGTCCATGTACCCCAAGGCTATGGTGACGATCCGGCGCCCGGGGCGGCGGAATTCGAGGACCGTATCGCCGAAGTCGGCGGTGTCGATGTCCAGATCGTCGGTATCGGCTCCAACGGTCACCTGGCCTTCAACGAGCCAGGCTCGGCACTCGACTCGCTGACCCGCGTGGTGGAGTTGTCCGAACAGACCCGGAACGACAATGCGCGGTTCTTCGGTGGCCGGGTCGATGCCGTCCCTCGGCGGGCGATCACCCAGGGATTGGCGACGATCTGCCGCGCCCGCTCGATCCTGCTGTTGGCTGCCGGCCAGACGAAGGCCGCCGCGCTGGCCGCCGCGCTGCGGGGACCGGTCGGCAGCGATGTTCCGGCCTCCGTCTTGCAGCGACATGGCGACGTGACGGTGATTGCGGATCGGGCGGCGTGGAGCAGGATGTCCTGATGAGTGATTCCCAGGTGTTGGGCTTGTTCCCGCCCGGTTCAGTTGTCGATCACGGCATGCTGAGCGTCGGTGGCTGCCGACTGGACGACATCGCGGCCGAGTTCGGCACTCCGGTCATGGTGGTCGCCGAGGACGCGGTGCGTCAGCGGGCCAGGGATTATCTGGCGGCGTTCCGCAGCCGCTGGGCTCGCGCCGATGTGGCGTTCGCGTCAAAAGCGTTCCCGTGTACTACGATTCAACGTCTGGCTAGCGAGGAGGGGCTGCTGCTCGACGTCGCGGGCGGGGGCGAGATCATCACCGCGCTGGCGGCGGGCGCTGACCCGGCCCGGATGTTGTTGCACGGTAACGCCAAGACCGACGAGGAACTCGAACTGGCCGTCGCCAAGGGCGTCGGTCTGATCGTCGTCGACAACTTCGACGACATCGACCGGCTGGAGCGCATCGTCGAACCGGGCCACCGGCAGGCCTGCCTGGTGCGGGTGGTGCCCGGTATCGAGGCCGATACCCACGCGGCCGTCGCGACCGGGCATGCCGGCTCGAAGTTCGGTCTGCTGCCCGAGGACGCACGCGTGGCGATCGACCGGATCCGCCGCAGCAGGGTGTTGCGCTGCGACGGCGTGCATACCCACGTCGGCTCCCAGCTGCTCGATGCCGAGCAGCTGGCCGCCGCCGTGGCTCCGGTCGCCGCGCTCGGCAGCTTCGACGTCTACGACTTCGGCGGTGGGCTCGGTGTCCGCTATACGTATGCCGATCAGCCACCTGAGGTGGACGTCTACGCCCAGACCATGATTGACAAGGCTCGCGGGCTGGTCCCCGCCGATGCCCGCATCATCGTTGAACCGGGCCGGTCGATGACCGCCACCGCGGCGTGCACGGTCTACCGGGTCACCACCGTCAAGCGCGGCAAGGTCATCCATGTCGCGGTCGACGGCGGGATGGGGGACAACCTCGAGGTGTCGCTATACGGGCAGCGGTTCGAGGCCACGCTCGTCGACCGGCTCGGCGGCGGCGAGAGCGTCACAGTGGTGGGCCGGCACTGCGAGTCCGGCGATCAGCTGATCGACGTTGTGCCCCTTGATAATCCAGCCGTCGGCGACCTGCTGGCGGTGCCCGTCACCGGGGCGTATTGCTACACGATGTCCAACCAGTACAACGGCGCGCGCCGCATCCCGGTGGTGTTCGCCACGGGCGGCGATGCCCGCCTCGTCGTGCGTCGGGACACCTGGGCCGACCTACTGGCGCGTGACGTGGAGCTACCGTGAGGCCGGCAGCGTAGCTTCAGCTTTGGCGTCGTCGGCGTGTATCTGCTTGCTGCCGATGAACAGTGCCAGCGCGGCACCCACCAGGCACACGATGACCGTGATGAAGAAGATCGAGCCGTACTGCATGGCGAACGCGGTGCGATAGCGCTCGGCCTCGCCGGCGAGTTTGGCGGCCAAGCTGTTGCCGCCCGGGCTGGGCAAGGTGGCCAGGATCTGGTTGAACCGGTACAAGCCCCATGCGCTCAGCGCCGCGACACCGATGAGCATGCCCGTCATCCGGGCCACCACGACCAGTGATGACGCGATGCCGTGCTGGGCTGCCGGCACCACGCGCAGCGCGGCCGAGGTGAGCGGACCGATCACCAGCCCGAGCCCGAGGCCGGCCAGCGCCAGATCCGTGTCGATCACCGGCAGCGACACGAAGCCCAGATCGTGGTGCGCGCTGGCCACATTGGTTCCCCAGTGCGACACCAGCCAGTAGGCGCCCGCGGAGATCAGCATGCCGGTCACCGCGACGATCCGGTCGCCAATCCGGGTGGCGACCCAGCCGCCGATCAGCGCGCCGATCGGCAGCGCGATCAGGAAGTGCAGCAGCAGGAAGGCTGCCTGGGTCTGGTCCTTGCCCAACACGCCCTGACCGAACAACTCGACATTGACCAGGGTGACCATCAGTGCGGCGCCTGCGCACAGCGAGGTGCCCAGTGCGGCCAGAAAGGGGACGAACCGGACGCCGGCCGGTTCGATCAGCCGGGTGCGGGCAAAGCGCTCCCACACCGCGAATGCGATCGCCGCGACGATCGCCCCGCCGACCAGGACCAGGCCGTGCGGCGGCAGGAGCTGCTTGCCGTCGGGGGACGGGTTGTACAGGCCGATGACGGCCAGGCCCAACGCGATCGCGAGCAGGATGCCGCCGATCAGATCGACCTTCTCGGGGTTAGCGGTGCGGTCGTGGCCAGGCAGGCTGAAATGGATCAGAACCATCGCGATCACGGTCAGCGGCAAGTTGATCCAGAACACGTCTTGCCACTTGCCCAGCAGTAGCACCACGCCGATGCCGTACAGCGGACCGAGCACGCTGCCCAGCTCCTGGGCGGCGCCGATGCCGCCGAGCACCGTGGCCCGGCTGCGGGCCGCCCAGAGGTCAGCGGCCAGCGCCAGCGTGACAGGCAGCAGGGCACCGCTGGCCACACCCTGGATCAGCCGGCCGATGACCAGCATGGTCAGGTCGGTGGACAGTGCCGTCACCACCGAGCCCACCGCGAAGGTGACCAGGGACAGCTGCAGCACGAGTTTGCGGCCGAAGCGGTCGGACAATCGGCCCAGCAGCGGCATGGCCGCGATGTAGCCCAGCAAGTACCAGGTGATGATGGGGGTGACCTGCTGGAGCTTGTTCACCGGGATGCCGACGGTCGACATGATGTCGACCATGATCGTGACGACGACATAGGTGTCGAGCGCGCCGAGCAGAACCGCCAGGCTGCCCGCGCCGATCGCGATCCGGCGGCTGCGGCCGGAGGTCTGTGCCCGGTGGGCGGCGGTGTCCAGAGACTCAGCCATGACTCAGGCCGTCAGACGGCGGGCTTGGTGACGGTGACGGGCTT
Source organism: Mycolicibacterium helvum (assembly GCF_010731895.1). NCBI lineage: Bacteria > Bacillati > Actinomycetota > Actinomycetes > Mycobacteriales > Mycobacteriaceae > Mycobacterium > Mycolicibacterium helvum. The sequence continues at coordinate 5,118,775 of NZ_AP022596.1, forward strand.
GTCCCACTCCGACAGCGTGATCTGAATGCTGCCGCCGTTGCCTGTGTCGGCCTTGGCCTGCACCAGCTGATGGGGGTCGGCCTTCTGGATCCAGACGGTGGCGGGCAGCGGGGTGGTCGCCTTGAGCGGGATCAGTTTGTTCATGGCGTCGGCGCTGACCTTGCCGGAGATCCGCACCGTGTCAACACCATTGATGGTCTCGCTGGCCTCCGACTTGGCGTCGGTGATGCTGGCCAGCCAGTTACCCAGACCGTTGTCGGGGTTGAGGACCACCGACGGGTCGTAGATGTCCTTGGCTGGGCCCATGTCCAGCCAGTTGTTGGGGGTCAACGCGGCATACAGGGTGCCGTCCTGGACCACCAGCTGGATGTCGACATCCGAGCCGCCCATCGAGATCGTGGAGTTTCCGGCCACCGCGACGGTCGGGATGTTGGTCAGGTCGCCGGTGAGCTTCTTGACGGGCAGGCCCTCGATCTTGCCGTTCACGGCGATGTCGAGGTGGGCACTCTTGAGGCCCTTGGTGACTGCGATGGACTGCTGCAGCAGTCCGGCGGCATCCGGTAGCGGCTCAGAGGGCTTCGAGGATGACGAGCAGCCCGCGACGAACAGGGCTGCTGTGGCGAAGAGGGCGACAAGGACGGCAAACATTCGGCGGCACGTCGGCATAGGTGCATCGTAGAGGGTCAGCCCGACCAACTTTGTCCTACCACGGCGGGTGGGACCCGACAAATGCGACATGACCTGCGTTTTTAGTGGGGCTAAGTGAGTGTCGTCGGGGCCGGACTAGATTAAGTGCGTGTTCACTGGAATCGTCGAGGAGCTGGGCGAGGTGGTCGGCAAGGATGAACTGGCCGACGCCGCCCGATTCGTGATCAGCGGGCCCGTCGTCACCACCGACGCCCGGCATGGCGATTCGATCGCGGTCAACGGCGTATGCCTGACCGTGGTCGACGTGCTGCCCGACGGGCAGTTCAGTGCCGACGTGATGGCCGAGACGCTCAACCGGTCCAGCCTGGCGGCTGTCGGGGTCGGTAGCGCGGTGAACCTGGAGCGGGCCGCTGCGGTCAACAGTCGACTCGGCGGCCACATCGTGCAGGGCCACGTCGACGGCACTGGTCGGGTGGTGTCCCGGACGCCGTCCGAGCACTGGGAAGTCGTGCGAGTCTCGCTGCCGCCCGAGCTGTCGCGTTACGTCGTGGAGAAGGGCTCGATTACCGTCGACGGGATTTCGCTGACGGTCTCCGGCCTGGGTGACGACTGGTTTGAGGTGTCGTTGATTCCGACGACGTTGGCGCTGACCACGCTGGGTCGCGCCGCCGTCGGGACGCCGGTGAATCTTGAGGTGGATGTCATCGCGAAATACGTGGAACGGCTTCTGCAGCAGAGAACCTAGCTGAACTGCATTTTTGTGTGTCGAGTCGAAGATGAGCGACACGCACAGTGCTGTATGTCCAAACAATTGCGTGGCGTCCAACACGCCGGCCGACCTGCTTCCGTTGTGGCAGCTCATCTCCGTGCCGAGCGGAAATCGCCTTAACGAATCGGATGCCGTTGTCCGGAAGACGGCGATCCCTCGTAGGCACCTGCCTGAGTGGTACGGCGCTGTGATCGCCTACCCAAGGGGTGGGCAGAGCAAGGTTCAGCTGTGATTGACAGCGGCATACTCGAGCACCTTGGTAACCCTCGCCGACATGCTTGACCTGTACGTAGTGAAGCAGTAGAGGACCCAGTTGCCACAGTCCTACGTGTGCAAGTCAATAACAGCGAGGAAAACAAAGCGAGGAAAACAAAGAGCGGATCTGGCATCCGTTGATGACGAATTTCGTCTGGCCGTCCGCCGTCAACCTGTTGGCCGCGATCCCTTTCCGGGCGCTGGTAATGCTTGCGCTCACGCAGGGCAGCGGGGCAACGGGATTCATCGGACTTTACGACCATTGGCATCGGGTATGGCTCCGGCGATCATCATGATTCCCTCGATGAATACCCAGATCCCCAAAGGTGCGAGGATCACCAGCCCTAGAAAGCAGAACACTGTGAGGAAGAGTCCGAGAAGGCCAAGCCCGAGCTGGATTCCTCCGATGGAGGTGTACCCGAGGTAAAAGCGGCCGAGGCCGAAGTAGCCAAGGAAGAGTTGCAGTAGTCCCGCAGCTAAGCCTGACTTGGCTGGCTCGTCTCCCGCGTAGGCGATCTGGTCGGTCCATCGGCTGCCGTCGAAGTAGCGTTTTCCGTTGCCCCCGCGGGGGTCGGCGTACCAGCCCGGGGCTGGCTTTGGCGGCGGCGGTGTTTCGCCGGAGCGCCAGCCATGTTTGCGGGAAACGAGACGTCGCATATGGCGCAGCGGATACGTGGCGCCGTGGAGTCAGCCGATATGTTGAGGTGCGCACCGCATGCTGGGCACGCAATCAAGCGTTTGGGTGCCGTCACCACCGCGCCCCTCTGACGGCAATGACTGGCTCACGGTCCCTCATTTGTCCCCCCCGGCGAATGAGCAATTCGGTGGCCCCCCTGTCTGTGCCGACCTGGGAGTGTAACGAGGCCACCCGATCATGTCCCCGCGATTGGGACGCCACCTACATTCCGATGTCGCGCCTGGGAGATCGCTTCGAAGGGACGGCAAAGGGAACGGAAACCCGCCCGCGTCGCGTGATACCGGGTGGTTCTCTGGCCGCGGCAGAGAGGGCGTCGACCAACCTGGGCCACAGCGCTCTGATCTGGCCTTTATCTAGGCGGGTCGAGCGCAGCGCTGACTGGGAGACAATCGCCAAATACGACGTGGAACGGTTGCTGGCCGATCGCGAGCGGTGACTCGCCCACGCTAATCGCTTGATCAGTACGAGACGTTGCTGCATAGTGCTCGCTAAGCGAGTGCTCAGCACGATCTGTGATCCTCGGTGTGCCAGAAACGCCGCCGAATGCGCTGGTCGATGTATTCGCAGAAATTTGGCTGAGACACGCTTCGGTAGAAGTCACAGCTAAATCCACGTTGCGGGCAGTCCGGATGAGCGGAGCGAACAGTGCGTTCATTGCAGTGCACAGCGAAGACCGGTCATGTCCGCGGCTAGCCCACGGAAAGCGCGGCGCGCGAAGGGGCGTCACCGCAAACAGGCGGCTCGCAACCGGCAGCGCGCGGCTCGCAACGGAATCCTCGCAGCGGCGGTGGGGGTCAGCCTGGCGGTGGCCGCCGGTCAAGGAGTGGCGGCGGCCGCCCCGGACCGCGAATCGTCGGGTTCCGTATCGAAGGGGAGTTCGGCCAGTGACGCCGGAACTCCCTCGAAATCCACCGGTGCAACCGGCACGGCTGGACCAGCGCGCAAGCGTGCCTCAACCAAGCAATCGTCAGGGGCTCCTCGCGCCTCTTCTGGCGTAAGTGCACCGAGTTCGAGCACCGCTACTACTACTGCTGCTGACTCACCCACTGCCGCCGCCGACTCAACTACTACCGCCGCTACCTCACCGAAGACCGCGACTAGCTCTGCGACCTTCGTGGAGACAACCGCCAGCGCGCCGCAAACCGAGAAGTCGACGACGGCCGCGGCCAAAGCAGCTCCGGCCGCATCGGCCACGCCGACGGCCGCTGCGACCCCGGCAGCGGGGACGGCGGCGTGGTATTTCATGGGCGCCTTGACCAGAGCGGTCAACCGGCTCGCCGGCTGGCCCGGTTTACCGCACAACTTCGTCACTATTACCAACCATCAAACCGACCAGAGCCTCGACGCCGTTGACGATCAGCTCGAAGCCTTGATCGCCGGCGCAGTCGCGGGCAGCCCAGCACGGTGGATTCCAGATCTCAACAGCATCCTCGGCCTTTTCGTCAAGTCGGCGATCCCCAACTATTCGTTCACGGACACCCTCAACGCGTGGGGCGACTTCCTGAACCGGGTCGTGCCGCCATTCACTATCGCCCCAGGGGCAGGGACTTTCGGCATCATCACGCCGTACAAGATCATGGGCGCTGCGGTGGTCGGCACCGCAACGGTCTTGACCGACATGCTCAATGGCATTTACGACCCGGCCCAGTGGGAGATCGATGTCATAAAGGCGACCACCGGCGCCGTCGTCACCAGGTCTGACCTCACAAACGCCGCTAGTCTCGACACCAAGATTGCTGCGGCGCAGGCCGCGGCCACCCTGACGTTCGGGCTCAGCGACGGTGGCGCTTTCTACGACCCGACGAGGGCGTGGAATATAACGCTGCCGACCTGGACCGCCGCGCAGGTCAATCCATTCACGATCGTGGCCTATGTCGCGCTGGTTGCCATGTACAAGCGGTTCCAGGAGATGGCCGCCCTCACGACCTTCACGACCAGCACGACCTACGACGGTTGGCTCTACACGCTGAGCTTGGGCAGTGACAGCACACGCTCTGAGTACGCAGCGGGCACGTTCCACGCGGTGGATCCCGATGGCAGATCGGTGGATTTCGGGACGTCGCTACTCGGGACCTTTGTCTCGGCAGGCGGTGGGCTGGTCACCATCAACACCAGCGATGGTGGATTCACGTATACGAACACGCTTCCCGGCCAGGCGTTCTTCCAACGGGCAACGTCAGAAAATGAGGCGGACAGATACGACACCGTGAAGATCCCGGTGACGTCCGCGGACGGCGTCAAATACACCGTCACCTTCAGCATCAAGATCATCGACGGGTCGAACAGCGCGCCCACATCGTCTCCGACGATGGGCGCTGCCGACGGCCTGGGCGTCGTGCGTGGCAGCGTCGGAGGCGCCGACTCTGACGGTGACACCTTGACCTACTCGCTGGTCGGCTCATCGGTCAACGGCCTGACTAACAACTCCGCCTATACCAAGAATGGCGCAGGGAACGGCGGCATCCTCACCCTGAACTCGACCACCGGCGCCTTTACCTATGTTTCGTCGGCGACCGCCGGCGCCACGCAGAGCTTCCAGGTGCAGATCACCGACGGCCACGGTGGCACCACGATCGCGACGGTTACGGTCGCCAACACCACGTCGATCACCCCGGGCAATCTCAACACCTCGACGCCGTACGTCGTGACAGGTTCTGTGCCGGTCCCGAGTGGTGATGCGGGCATCTTCACCAGTTATGCGCTGGGCGCCAGCCCGACGAAGGGCACCGTGACGTCCTTCGACCCGACCACCGGCGCGTTCACCTATACCTCGAGCGTCGGCCGCACTCCGGCCAATAGCGATGTGGTCACCGTGATTGCCACCGACGCCAACGGCCGCACAGTCACCCTGAATCTGGCCGTCAAACCTGCGGTGGTCAACAGCGCGCCGGTGGGTAGCGGTGTGACAGTGGCCAGTTCGGCGCTGACCCGCATATTTGGCCCGTACGATCGGCAGGATACCAGCGGCACGCTGAAAGCTACTGACGCAGAGGGTGATCCGATCACCTGGGCGGCTGGGACATACACCACCACAAACGGCGGTTCGATCACAGTCTCTGCCAGCGGCATATTCACCTACTCGTTACAGAAGTACGCGTGGTTCGGCGTCTCGGACAGCTACTGGCACGACCACGCTGTCGCCGGTGATCCTGGCGACACGTTCACGATCGCGGTCAGCGACGCGTTTGGCGGTACCACCAACGTGACCTACTCGATCCCGATCGAAAAGCAAAATGCAGCACCGACTTTGAGTGGATCGGTGAGCAGTTCGAGCACCAGCGGCCTTGGCGTCGTGCGTGGCATCATCTCGGGTGGCTCCGATAGTGACGGCGACAGCCTGACCTACCGCCTGCTCAATACAAGCGGCGGGTCGGCATACACCGCAGGCGGTGGCATCGTCACGATGAGCGGTACCTCGTTCACCTACGTCCCCAAGGTGGGCGTCACCTCGGATTCGTTCCAGGTTCAGGTCGATGACGGTCATGGCGGCGTCACGACAGCGACAGTCAACCTGGGCGGGCTGACGGCGGCGTCGCCGCAGACGAACACCAACACCTCGATTGGTGTGGTCAACGGCCAGCTGAACATCCCGGTCGGCGACATGGGACTGGGGTTGACCTACAGCTTGGGTACCGGCCCGTCGAAGGGCACCGTCACCGTCAACGCCAACGGTTCCTACACCTACACCCGGACCGCCGGCCTGGGGCACACCACGATCCCGAATGATTCCTTCACGATCAAAGCCACTGATGCCAGCGGCAAGTCGGTGATCATCGCCACGATCAACGTCACCCCGACCGTTACCAACGCAGCCCCGACGCCCGGCACGACCACGATCGGCACCTCGACCCTGCAAGACAACCGCATCCTGGGCATCGGCACCCTCAAGCAGTCCGTCACCGGCGCACTGCATGCCACCGACGCCGACGGCGACCCCCTGACCTACACCGCCGGCAGTTACACCACGGTCAACGGCGGCACGGTGGTGATCAACGCCGACGGGACCTTCAGCTACAGCATCGACAAGGGGTATTCGTACTACCACGCTGCAGCCAAGATCGGTGCCACCGGCAGCGCGGTCGGTGACACCTTCACCGCGACGGTCAATGACGCTTTCGGTGGGACCACCACATATACAAGTGTCATACCCATCTACGCCGCCAATACCGCCCCAACGCTGTCCAACGGAATCCGCTGGGCCGGAAGCAGCATCCTAGGCACGTACACCTACTGGACATCGGTTTCCGGCAGCGACGGCGACAGCGACTCCACGACGTACGCCATCACCCAGCAGCCGGCGCACGGCAGCGCCAGCTACGACTCCTTCCTCAACATCCTCAGCACCAGTGGCACCCACACCGGCGACACCATCGTCCTCACCGTCTACGACGGCTACTACGTCGTGAACAACGGCGTGGTGAGCAGCACGCCGGCCAGCTACTCCGTGACGTATACGGCTCAACAGAACTTCTAAGCCCGGGCTTTGGCCATCCTTACGCCCCCAATATGCCCCAGTGGCGACACCGTGACCGACACCGTCTACGTCAGTTACGACGGCCTGCTGCCCTAGGGGGCCTTCTTGAGACCCGCGACCCGCGACGGTCTGCGGCCGTGACCTGTGCGAAGGCTGTGTACATACCTGATCTTTGCGCGACGCGTGTGTAAATTTGCTGATTCATAAACTAGAACATGTTCTCTCTCATTTGAGACACATGAGCACAGTCTGTCGCACCATCAAAGCTGCAGCTCACTAGGTTATGACACACGCGGGCTGGCGAAATCTTGGCGAAAATTCGAATGGAGTGTTACGTTGCGGCATCAACAAAGTGGTGCGCGTCTCTAGACCTGTGGGGGCATGAGTTGCGCCACGTTTCACGTGTCGGGAGAGTCGGTGGCTTCGAAGAAGAAGCAGGCAGGTCGTCACAGGAAGCAGGCTGCGCGACATAGGAAGGTCGTCGCCCGCAACCGGAAACGTGCTGCACGCAACGGTATCTTCGCCGCCGCGGTTGGGCTGAGTCTGGCGGTCGGCGTCGGTCAAGGAGTGGCCGCAGCCTCCACTGACGGCAGCTCGTCGGATTCCGGATCCGCATCGCATTCACCGAGCAATTCGGGAAGTAATTCCGGCCAGTCCGCGGCCGCCAACCGCACCAACGGATCTGCCGGACCTGCGCGGACTCGCTCGACAGCAAAGCCGCCTGCGGCCGGCTCCAACGGCGGTTCCTCGGTGTCCGTACGGTCGCCGGGATCGGCTCGCTCCGTCGCCACGGGCAGCGATACAGACCCGACCCCTCAACCGGCATCCTCGACTCCGACACCAACGTCGACCGATGACGCCACAACGACCGAAACATCGGCCACCGGCGGGACGTTGACGACGCCGTCGACCGCCCCTGCGGCGACTGACTCATCGGCGCCGACGGCCGCCAGTCCGTCGAGCGACAACCCAACGGGTGGAGGCAATTCGACGACGGCGAAGGCTACCGCGGCCAGGGCCGTGGCTGCTGCCGCCGTGGCACCCTCTGCGGCTGCGTCTTCGATGGACGGCGACCTGTCCGCCGTTCAGGAGGGCGCGGGCCCAATCACCACCCCAGCGCACTACGCCATCCAGACAACGCTGGACGCCTGGGCTGCGCAACTCGACGCGCTGATGGCGGCCCCGCTCACCGCGGTCAACGGATGGCTCAAATTCCCGCTGACCTTCTTGAACGCGTTCTTCAAGCCCTCGATCGTGGTCGACAGGCTGTCGTATGGGCTCAACGGGCTCGCTACCCTCATCAACGAGTTCGTGCCACCGTTCAAGATGGTGGATGGCGCACCGTCGACCATCACCCAGGCATCCGTCACCGCGGCAGTGCTCGCGGGCGCCATTGAGATCATGAACATCGCGCAGACCCCCGACCCGATGCTGTGGGTGACCGAGGCGGTGGCGCTAGCCGGTGCGTTGCACGATCTCGCCGGCGGAGACCTCACCGCGATCGGGGACAGCCGGATCGTATCGGCCGCCAGTGGTGCGTTCCTCTCCCCGAAGACGGTGCTGGACAAGGTAATTGACCTCAAGGCTCCGAATCCGGTTTCGCTCACCATGTACGTCTTCGTGGTCGCCATCTTCCGGCGGTTTGCCGACGTTGCCAGGGATCACGCCCCGGTGGTCACCGACATGAAGCAGACCAGTCAGCATCTGCCGAACGGAAGCGGGACGACCGTCTCGGGTTACGTGCAGTTCTACGATGCCGACGGCGACCCAATCACCTCGTTCGGATTCACCGAGCCCAACGACAGCCGGTTCACGGTCACCGTTGTCGACGCCGGTAACGGGCGGATGAACTGGACGGTGTGGGACTGGAATCCGTTGTCCAGCGACAAGTCACCGAAGACCTTGACATTCACCATGACAGTCCTCGCGCAGGGCGACGGCCAGATCAGCGTGTCGAAGCCGTACATGCCGAACGGTGACGAAACCAAGAAAACCGTCACCGTCACGGTCTGGTACAACCAGCCGGCGATGTCTATGAACAACACGGTCGGCAGCACCTCGCCGCTGGGCGTGGTTCGTGGCACCGTCTCTGCGCCGACGAACCCGGACAACCCGATGAGCTTCGCGCTGGTCGGCGCCAGTAGCGGGGGATCGGCGTACACCGCCAACGGCGGCATCGTGAAAATGACCAACGGGCAGTACACCTACATCCCGAACCGGGCATCGAGCGCCACCTCCGACTCGTTCCAGGTTCAGGTCACCGATGCCTACGGCAACACCTCGACGACAACCGTCACGGTTCCGGTGAGCGCGACATCGCCGGTGACGAACATCAACACCGCCACGCCGGGCAAGGTCACCGGCAACCTCGCCAACGGCAGCGACGCCGGGCTGATGACTTACAGCATCGGTACCGCCCCAAATCCTCTGCGGGGCACCGTCACTCTCAACGCCGACGGCAGTTTCACTTACACGAGGACCGCGGCCGGCCACTCTCAGCCAACGGACGACTCGTTCACGATCCTTGGCACCGACAGCACCGGAAAGACCGTCACCATCGCGGTGGTCAACGTCAACCCGACGGTGGGGAACAGCCCACCGGTGGGTAACGGTGTGACAGTGGCTAGTTCGGCGCTGACGCGCATCGTGGGTCCCTACGACCGGCAGGACACGTCGGGCACGCTTCGTTACACGGACGCCGATGGCGACCCGGTTACCTTTGCAGCCGGGACCTACACCACCGCCAACGGCGGCACGGTGACGGTGAACGCCAACGGGACATTCAGCTACACCTTGCAGAAGTACGCCTGGTTCGGCGTCTCGGACAGTTACTGGCACGACCATGCGGTCGCTGGTGACCCCGGTGACACGTTCACTGTCAACGTCAGCGACGCCTTCGGCGGTACCACCGCGGTGACCTACTCGATCCCGATCGAGAAGCAGAATGCGGCACCGACGTTGAGCGGAAATGTGAGCAATAGCAGCAGTTCCGGCATGGGCGTGGTGCGTGGCACCATCGCGAGCGGCTCCGATGGCGACGGCGACAGCCTGACCTACACCCTGGTCGGCGCGACGGGTGGCTCGGTATACGGCTCCAACGGCGGCATCATCACGATGAATGGCACTTCGTTCACCTACATCCCGAAGGCTGGGGTCACCTCGGATTCGTTCCAGGTGAAGGTTGACGACGGCCACGGTGGCACCACCACGGCGACCGTCACCCTGACCGGGCTGACGACGCCGTCGCCGCAGACCAACACCAACACCACCGCCGGTGTCGTGACCGGCCATCTGAATGTTCCGTCGGGTGATAGCGGCCTTGGGCTCACCTACAGCCTGGGCAGCGGCCCATCCAAGGGCAGTGTGGTCGTCAATTCCGACGGCACCTACACCTACACGCGGACTGGCGGCCTTGGTCACAGCACGACCCCGAACGATTCGTTCACCATCAGGGCCACCGATTCCACCGGTAAGTCGGTGATCATTGCGACGATCAATGTTGCCCCGTCGGTGTCCAACAACGCACCTGCGGTATCGCTGGTCACCCAACCGACGGTCGGAACTCGTAGCGGGACAACGCAGACCACCACCGGCAAGATCCAATGGAGCGACGCCGACGGTGACCCGATATCGATCAACGGGCAGGCCGCCCCGACTGGCACCAACACCATCACCCTGAGCACGAGAAACGGCGGCACCGTAGTCCTCAAGGGCGACGGCACCTTCACTTACACCCGAACCGTGAGCAACGCGCAGTCCCATCAGGCGGCCAAGATTGGCGCGGCTGATAGCGATGTGAACGACTACATCGACATCACGGTCGATGACGGCTACGGCGGCACCACCGCCCTCGCGGTGAAGGTGGCGGTCTACGCGACCAACAGTGCGCCGACCATCTCCGGTGGCGGCAAGTTCGCCGGCAACGTCAACACGATCAAGGTGGATGATGCTGACGGAGACAGTCTTTCGTTCACGCACAACGGGTCGAGCTTCACCTTCGGTGGCCGCGGCGTCTCCACCAGCACGCTGTGGGGTGGAAATACGCTCACGGTGACCGACGGTTACTACACCGTCATCAACGGCGTGGTCCAGACGACGCCCTCCAGCGTAACGAAGACCTGGTAGGGCAGAGGCCCGCGAGTTGGGGCAGTGCGGAATGGGCGATCAGGAAGTAGATGATCAGCCCGGTGCCGTCGACAACTGACTCGCGTCAGTGCTAGCAATGCCAGCACGAGGTGAGCCGGATCGTCGAATGTTCCCGCAGTGTGCGCAAATTCGGGTGATCTCTTTGTGAATGTGCTGTCAGTCGCGCGCTCAACGCCACATCGCGACACGAATCCGGGATAATTTTGCCGAACACGCTGGTCGGCAGGTTTCTCCAAGGCCTGACTGAAACTGGCTTCGGTGAAGAGTTGTGAGCGATGTTGCGTTGCCGGTGGGTGGCGTGACGTGTCAGTCGGGAGATTCGTTGAGTTCCAAGAAGGGCGCGGGTCGCCACCGGAAGCATGCGGCTCGCCACCGGAAACAGGTAGCTCGTAACCGGAAGCGCTTGGCTCGCAACGGGATTCTCGCCGCTGCGGTGGGGCTCGGTCTGGCGGTATCCGCCGGTCAAGGAGTGGCGTCGGCTGCCGCAGACGGCGGTTCGTCGGATTCCGGATCCAAGCCGAGCTCAACGAATGATTCCGGGAATTCCTCGAACTCCAAGAGCACGGCCAGATCTGCGCGTACGCGCCCGTCAAGTAAGCAATCGTCGGCGGCCCCCTCCTCGTCGGCCGCCAGTGCATCCGGTTCGACCCGAACCACCGCCGCGGGTGCCGCCTCGACGCCCTCGACCACCCCCGCCACCGCAACCTCGACCAGAACGGAAACGTCGAGCACCGTCCAGCCCATCGCTGACGCGCCGAAGACTGCCGTATCGGCTGCGGCCGTTGCGGCGGCCTCGCCCGCCGCGTCCGCGGTGCCGGCCGCCGCTGCGACGGCCGACAACACTGTGTGGGTCGCTACCGTGCAGAGGGCGCTCAAAAGACTCATCGGCTGGCCCGGAACGCCGCACAACTTCGTCGCAGTGACCAATTACAAAATTGATCAGAGTCTCGACACCATCGACAATCAGCTCGACGCCTTGGTCGCGAATCCGGTCGCAGGCAGTCCGGCGCGGTGGGTTCCCGATCTCATCGGCATACTGCACCTTTTCGTCACCTCGGCGATCCCCGGCTATTCGTTCAGTGACACCCTCAACGCGTGGGGCGACTTCCTGAACCGGGTAGTGCCGCCGTTCACCATCGACTCAGCGGCGAGCACCTTCGGCATCATCACGCCGTACAAGATCATGGCTGCAGCCGTCGCCGGGACGGCGACGGTCTTCACGGACATGCTGAACGGCACCTATGACCCGGCCCAGATCGAGATTGACGTCATCAAGACGACCACCGGGGCGACCGTCACCAGGTCTGACCTCAGTGACTCCACCAGTCTGGACACCAAGATCGCCGCTTCGGTAGCCCTCGGCGGTGGCGTGTACAGCAGCCCGGCAGAGGCGTGGAATACGGTGTTGCCGACTTGGACTGCCGCCCAGGTGAATCCGTTCACGATCGTGACCTACGTGGTGCTGGTCGCCTTGTACAAGCGGTTCCAGGAGATGGCCGCCCTACAGACCTTTACGGTCGGTACTCAGTACAACTCCGGAACCCCTTACACCCTCGGGTTGACCCCCGAGACGGCTTCCGAGTACGCGAACGGATCGTTCAGTGCGGTCGATGAGAACGGGAACTCGGTGAGCTTCGCGCCCGCGGACGGGAACACGTACACGTCGGCGTGGGGGGGATTGGTCACGATCAACACCTACGGCGGTGGATACACGTACACCAACACGCTTCCCGGCGTGGCCTTCTTCGCGGCGGGCGCGGCCGGTCAGTCCGACACGGTGAGCATTCCGGTGACGTCCGTGGACGGTGCTCCCTACACGCTGACCTTCCAGATCAAGATCCTCACTGTTGCGAACACTCCGTCGCCCGGGGACAGCACTTTCACCACGAGCACCACCTACAACTCCGGCTATCCGTCGACCATCGATTTGGGCAGCGTGGGAACGCGTTCGGAGTACGCGTACGGCACGTTTCATGCGGTCGATCAGAATGGCGTCGCGGCGAGCTTCTCGCCGGCGTCCGGGAACACCTACACATCGGCCTGGGGTGCCCTGGTCACGATCAACAGTGCGACCGGCGGTTTCTCGTACACCCAGACAACTCCCGGTGCCGCGTACTTCCACGCGGGAACCTCGGCCAACCCGTACGACACCGTCCAGGTGACCGTACAGGGGGCCGACGGCAAGAACTACCTGGTCACCGAGAAGATTCAGATCGTCGGAGGGGTGAACAGCGCCCCAACCGTGTCCAGCACTGTCGGCAGCGCGGACACGCTGGGCGTGGTGCGCGGCACCGTCAACGGTAGTGACTCCGACGGCGATACCCTCACGTACTCCCTGGTGGGTTCGTCGGTCAACGGACTGAGCGGCAACTCCGCCTACACCAAAAACGGCGCCAACAACGGCGGCATCGTCACGCTCAACTCGACGACCGGCGCCTTCACCTACGCATCGACGTCGACAGCCGGCGCCTCCCAGAGCTTCCAGGTGCAGGTCGCCGACGGCCACGGTGGCAATACCGTCACGACGGTTACGGTGCCCAACACCAGCTCGATCACTCCGTCCAACGTCAACACCTCCACGCCGAACGTCGTCACCGGCTCGGTGCCGGCCCCGACCGCGGACACCGGAATGTTCACCTACAGTCTGGGCACCGCCCCGACGAAGGGAACGGTGACGTTCAACTCGACCACCGGCGCCTTCACTTACACGCGCAACTCGGGTCTGGGGCACACCGGTGGGCTTGCCGACTCGTTCACCGTGATCGCCACCGACGCCAACGGCCGCGCGGTCACCCTGACCGTGCCCGTCACTCCGACTGTCACCAACACCGCGCCCACATTGACGCTCACCAACGCCCCGACCGTGGGGTCGTTGTCCGGGTCCACGAACGACACTGGCTCAGCTACGTCGACGCAGACCAGCACCGGGAAGTTCACGGCAACCGACGCGGACGGCGACACGCTGACGTACAGCGCGACCACCGGCTCCCAGGGCGGCACGCTCACGTTCAACTCGGACGGCAGCTTCACCTACACCGGGACCCTGTCAAACACAGTCCGTCACGCGGCCGCCAAGATCGGTGCCACTTCCGCGGGCATGAATGACACATTCACCGTCACGGTCAGCGACGGCTATGGCGGCACTGCCAACTACACACTCAGTGTGCCGATCTACGCGATCAATAGCGCGCCCGTGATAACCGGCTTCGGCGGGATTACCTGCGCCTTCTACGCCTGCACGGTGGGCACGATGACGATCAGCGATCCCGATGGCGACAGCATTCCCAACACGAAGATAACCGCCGGGACAGGTGCTGGGTACACCCTCGCCACCGGATCTGTCACTGTCTGGGGCTCCGGCACGACCACCATCTCGTGGAGCGCCGGCGGCACGTTCGGTACTACAGCGACTGCCAACACCTTCACCGTTTACGACGGCTACTACACCGTCACCAACGGTGTGGTCAACGTCGGCACCCCGTCGAAGTTCTGGGCGCAATGGGCCGCCGGCTCGGGCACCAGGACCACCGGCAACTGACACCGATGCTTTGCGTCTGAGCTGATCGGCTACAGCCCCGCGAGTTGGGGCAGTGTGGCGTGGGCGATCAGGAAATAGATGATCAGCCCGGTGCCGTCGACGATCGTGGCGATCATCGGCCCCGACACCACCGCCGGATCCACCCGGCACTTCTTGAGCAACGGCGGCAGCACCGAGGCCACGAGCGATGCCCACAGCACGATTGCGGCGACCGTCAACGACACCGTGACGGTGACTTCCGGCCCGACCCCCAGCGTCCATGCGCGGATGATGGCGGCTGCGGCCATCGTCGCGGCGATGAGGAAGCCTGTCGACATTTCTTTGGCCAGGATTCGCGGCAGATCACGCAGGCGTACCTGGCCGGTTCCCATGGCACGCACAAGCGTCGTGGTGATCTGGGTCCCGGTGTTGCCGCCCGTGCCGATCAGCAGTGGGATGAAGAAAGCCAAGGCGACGACGGCTTCCATCTCGTCCTCGAACGCGCGCAACACCGTGCCGGTGTACGCTTCGGCGGCGAACAGTACGAGTAGCCACACAATGCGCTTGCGCCACAGCCGAAATGGTGATGCGCGAAGGTACGGGACCTCGAGTGGTTCGGAGCCGCCCTGGCGTTCGGCGGCCCTGGTCGCCTCGGTGTCGATGATGTCGGCCGCCGCGTCGGCCGTGAGCACACCGAGCAGCCGGCGCTGGTCGTCGATGACGGGCAGCGCCGCGAGGTCGTAGTCGACCAGCGACTGGGCGGCCTGCTCGGCGTCGACCAGAGGACGGACCCAGACGGGGTCCTGGCTGCTCAGTTCCGCGATCGGCTGGTCTGGGTGAGCCAGCACCAGATCCTGGAAATCCAGAAAGCCGATCAGGCGGCGTTCGGCGTCGGTCACGTAGATCAGTGCACCGTGCCGGGCCCTGCCCCGCACCTGGGCGCTCTGGGTGCGGACCAACTCCTCCGCCTCGGCGGCTGTGATCGAGTCCGGGATGGTGAACACGTCGGGAAGCATGTGCGCGGCAACCGAGGTCGGCGGCCACCGCAGCACCTCGCGCAGGACCTCCGCCTGTGGACCACCGATCTGGTCCAGCAACGTGTCACGGGTCGAATTACTCAGCCGCCGAAGGATTTCGGCGGCTTCGTCGGTTTCGATGGCCTTCATCCAGCGGGCCGCTTGCGCGGTGTCCGCTGCACCGACGATGCGGGTCGCCAGGTCGGTGTCGATCGAGCCGAGCAGTTCGGGGCCCGTCGTGGCATCGAGCAGCGACACGAAGCTGGTCAGCCTCGCCCGGGACATGGCGCCGACTTGGCGGCTCCGCTCGACGGATCCCGCCGAGCGTAGCCATGCGTCGACCGCCTCGGGGGAGTCCAATTGGGCGGCCCGCACCGGCAGAACACCGAGCACGCCGACATCGAGACCGGGACTCTTCATCACACTCCTCAGCGTTGGGATCTTGTTCGGAGGTATAAGACCGCACATCCGGCTGGTGGAAGCCGTCGAGGCGGCGGTGCGCACCCAGAGTTCATCTGCAATTCACCCCCTGAGTCCGTCCTGTCACGTACGTCACACCGCGTGGCTGGCCTGCAGATATTCACCATCGGGGTTGGCGGGAGAGGGCGGACTGGGCCGCTGAACAGGACAGGCAATAGTCGCCGGTCTGGGGTGGTTCATACTGTCTACAGCAGCATCACGCGAGAAATGGGCAGGCAGCAAGGATGACGAGGCTGGACACCGTCGAACGGGCGGTCGCCGATATCGCCGCGGGCAAGGCCGTCGTCGTCATCGATGACGAAGACCGCGAGAACGAGGGCGACCTCATCTTCGCCGCCGAGAAGGCGACACCGGAACTGGTCGCGTTCATGGTCCGCTACACGTCCGGTTATTTGTGCGTCCCGCTGTCCGGCGAGATTTGCGACAAGCTCGGCCTGCTGCCGATGTACGCGGTCAACCAGGATAAGCACGGCACCGCTTACACCATCACCGTCGACGCCAAAGTTGGTGTGGGGACCGGGATTTCGGCCGCAGACCGGGCGACGACCATGCGCCTGCTGGCCGATCCGACCAGCGTTTCGGAGGATTTCACCAAGCCCGGCCACGTTGTTCCGTTGCGCGCCAAGGATGGTGGCGTGCTGCGCCGGCCCGGCCATACCGAGGCCGCCGTCGACCTGGCTCGGCTGGCTGGCCTGCAACCCGCCGGTGCCATCTGCGAGATCGTCAGTCAGAAAGACGACGGCTCGATGGCGCAGACCGACGAGCTGCGGGTTTTCGCCGACGAACACGACCTGGCCCTGATCTCGATCGCCGACCTCATCGAGTGGCGCCGCAAGCATGAGAAGCACATCGAGCGGATCGCCGAAGCGCGGATCCCGACGCGGCACGGGGAATTCCGGGCGGTCGGCTACTCCAGCATCTACGAAGAGGTGGAGCACGTCGCACTGGTCAGGGGCGATATCGCCGGGCCGGAGAACGACGGCCACGACGTCCTCGTGCGGGTGCACTCAGAATGTCTGACCGGCGATGTGTTCGGCTCGCGGCGCTGTGACTGCGGTCCGCAGCTGGATGCCGCGCTGGCGATGGTGGCCCGGGAGGGCCGCGGCATCGTTCTCTACATGCGCGGCCACGAAGGTCGCGGCATCGGCCTGATGCACAAGCTGCAGGCCTATCAGCTGCAGGACGCCGGCGCCGACACCGTCGACGCCAACCTTGAGCTCGGGCTGCCCGCCGACGCCCGCGACTACGGGATCGGCGCCCAGATTCTGGTGGATCTGGGGGTGCGCTCGATGCGGCTGCTGACCAACAACCCGGCCAAGCGGGTGGGTCTGGACGGCTACGGGCTGCACATCATCGAGCGGGTTCCGCTGCCGGTGCGAGCCAACGCCGAGAACATCCGCTACCTGATGACCAAGCGTGACCGGATGGGTCACGACCTGACCGGACTCGACGACTTCGACGAGGTCGTGCCGGGCGATCTCGGGGGAGCGCTGTGAGGGTGAGGGCCGGGCGCGACGCTTGCGGAGCGGGTCAATGAGCGGAGGAGCGGGCGTCCCGGATTTCCCGGAGATGGACGCCTCGGACGTGTCGTTGGCGATCGTTGCCAGCACCTGGCACTCGAAAATCTGTAACGCGCTGCTCGACGGCGCCCGTCGAGTGGCCGAGGATTCCGGGGTGCCGAGTCCGACGGTCGTCCGGGTGCTCGGTGCCATCGAAATCCCGGTCGTAGCACAGGAACTCGCCCGTACCCATGACGCGGTTGTCGCGCTTGGTGTCGTGATCCGTGGTCAGACACCACATTTCGACTATGTCTGCGACGCCGTCACCCAGGGTTTGACCCGGGTCTCGCTGGATGCCTCGACGCCGGTGGCGAACGGAGTGCTCACCACCAACGACGAGGAGCAGGCGCTCGACCGCGCCGGGCTACCCGGTTCGGCCGAGGACAAGGGCGCCCAAGCCGCCGCCGCCGCGCTGTCGACCGCACTGACGCTGCGCCACCTACGCAGGGCATGACCACGGCGAACAGCGACTGGGATGTGGTGCTGCGGCCCCGCCGGACGCCGTACGTCGCCTACATCGTGGCCTTCGTCATCGCCACGGCCGGCATCGTGGTCGGTTTCCTGCTCAAGATTCGCTACACCGGGGCCTTCATCCAGACCGCCGATCAGGTGTCGATGGCTGTCCTCGGGGTGATTCTGGCTGCCGCGATCCTGCTGCTGGCGACCCCGCGGGTGCGGGTCGGCCCGGCCGGTGTCGGGGTGCGAAACATCCTGACCGAGCGGGTTGTCCCGTGGAGCGATGTGGTCGGTGTGTCGTTCCCGCAGGGCGCCCGGTGGGCCCGGTTGGACCTGGCTGACTACGAGTACGTCCCGGTATTGGCCGTCCAGGCGATCGACGGTGACCGCGCGGTGGCGGCGATGGACACCCTGCGCACGCTGCTCACCAAGTACCGGCCCGACATCACCGGATCGTGAGTCTCATCACCACTTCGCCCGCGGCGCCGCCGGTGGGCACTTCGGTGAATCCGAGGCCCTCGTACACCGTGCGCGCCGCGGTGTTGTCGGGGGCCATGCGCAGTGTCGCGGTGCGCACCCCGCGCCGGCGCGCCCAGTCCAGCGCCGCGACCACCAGGCGGCGGCCAAACCCGCGCCCGCGCGCCACGGGGTCGACCCACAGTGAGTACACGTAGGCCGTCTCAGTGCTCTCCTGGTAGGCGGCGACCATGCCGACGGGCCGACCGGCCAGGACCACCACGAACTGGGCGTGATCGCGCAGCCGCCTGCGCCAGTCGGCGGCGGTGAAGCGCGCCTCGACAAGGTATTGCTGGTCCGCTGCGCCGAACGTGTCGGTGAGTGCCCGCAGTCGAAGTTCGGCGAACTGCTCCCAGTCCGACTCGGTGAGGCGGGTGATCCGCGTCATGGGCACGCCGTCGACGGTAATGCTTGTGGCCGGCCAGTCGGACGCGCCGACTAACCTGGGAGCGTGCCCGATCCCGCCACGTACCGCCCGGCGCCCGGGTCGATTCCAGTCGAGCCGGGGGTCTATCGATTCCGGGATCCGCACGGCCGAGTGATCTACGTCGGCAAGGCCAAGAGCCTGCGTAGCCGGCTGACGTCGTACTTCCAGGACATCTCCGCCCTGCACCCGCGCACTCGTCAGATGGTGACCACGGCGGCCAAAGTCGAGTGGACGGTGGTCAACACCGAGGTCGAGGCGCTGCAGCTGGAATACAACTGGATCAAGGAGTTCGACCCGCGGTTCAACGTCCGATACCGCGACGACAAGTCCTATCCGGTGCTGGCCGTCACGCTCAACGAGGAGTACCCGCGGCTGTTCGTCTACCGCGGGCCGCGGCGTAAGGGCGTCCGCTACTTCGGCCCGTACTCGCATGCCTGGGCCATCCGGGAAACCCTCGACCTGCTGACCCGGGTGTTTCCCGCCCGCACCTGCTCGGCCGGAGTGTTCAAGCGGCACAGCCAAATCGAACGTCCGTGCTTGCTGGGCTACATCGATAAATGCTCGGCACCGTGCGTCGGCCGGGTCAGCGCCGAAGAGCACCGCAAGATCGTCATGGATTTCTGCGACTTCCTGTCCGGCAAGACCGACCGCTTTGCCCGCGAACTGGAACACCAGATGAACGCGGCGTCGGCCGAGCTCGAATTCGAACGGGCCGCCCGGCTGCGCGACGATATCGCCGCACTCAAGCGTGCGCTGGAGAAGCAGGCCGTCGTGCTCGGCGACGGCACCGACGCCGACGTCGTCGCGTTCGCCGACGATGACCTGGAGGCCGCCGTTCAGGTCTTCCATGTCCGCGGTGGCCGGGTGCGTGGCCAGCGCGGCTGGGTGGTCGAAAAGCCCGGAGATCCAGGCGATTCCGCAGAGGCCCAGCTGGTCGAGCAGTTCCTCACTCAGTTCTACGGTGAGCAGGCCGAATTGGGCGGCGCCGCAGACGAAGCCACCAACCCGGTGCCGCGCGAGGTGCTGGTGCCGTGCCTGCCGCCCAACGCCGACGAGCTAGGCGATTGGCTTTCGGGGTTGCGCGGCTCGCGGGTTGTGCTGCGGGTGCCGCAGCGCGGCGACAAGAAGGCACTTGCCGAGACGGTGCACCGCAATGCCCAGGAGGCGCTGCAGCAGCACAAGCTCAAGCGCGCTGGCGACTTCACCGCCAGATCGGCTGCGCTGCAGAATATTCAGGAATCCCTGGGACTGGCCGATGCGCCGTTGCGCATCGAGTGCGTCGACATCAGCCACGTCCAGGGCACCGATGTGGTGGCCTCCCTGGTGGTGTTCGAGGATGGCCTGCCGCGCAAGTCGGACTATCGGCATTTCGCGATCCGCGAGGCCGCCGGCCAGGGCCGTTCCGACGACGTGGCCTCGATCGCGGAGGTGACCCGCCGCCGCTTCACCCGTCACGTCCAGGAGCAGCAGCGGCCCATTGAGGAATTCTCTGCTCGCTTCGATGTCGCCGGCCCGGCGGCTCCGCAGCTCGATGTCGCCGGCCCAGCGGCTCCGCCAGGCAAGTCCCGCAAGTTCGCCTACCCGCCCAACCTTTACGTCGTCGACGGGGGTGCCCCTCAGGTCAATGCCGCCCAGGCGGTGCTCGACGACCTCGGTGTCACCGATGTCGCCGTCATCGGTTTGGCCAAACGCCTCGAGGAGGTGTGGGTGCCCATGGAAACAGATCCGGTCATTCTGCCCAGGAACAGTGAGGGCCTCTACTTGCTGCAGCGGGTCCGCGACGAAGCCCATCGCTTCGCGATCACCTACCACCGCAGCAAGCGGTCCAAGCGAATGACGGCCTCGGCGCTGGACGCGGTACCCGGGCTCGGGGACATCAGGCGCAAGGCGCTGGTGACCCACTTCGGGTCGCTGGCCAGGCTGCGGCAGGCCAGTGTCGAGGAGATCACCTCGGTGCCGGGGATCGGGGCCGCGACCGCCGCCGCGGTGCTGGAAGCGCTAGGCGTGACTGTGGATTCGGTGGGATCGGCTGCGCAGGGCGACGCCGTCAGTGAAGATCAGTCTGCTGAACAGGCGACGCGATGACAGAAAACAGCACAGGCGAACACATGCACACCGGAGCGACCGGTGAAGAATCGGGTATCGATGTGGTGTTGGTGACAGGCCTGTCAGGGGCCGGCCGGGGCACCGCGGCGAAGGTGCTCGAAGATCTCGGCTGGTATGTCGCCGACAACCTGCCGCCCGAACTCATCGCCCGGATGGTGGACTTCGGCCTCGCCGCCGGCTCGCGGATCACCCAGCTGGCGGTGGTGATGGACGTGCGGTCCCGGGGTTTCACCGGTGACCTGGACTGGGTGCGCAACGAGCTGGCGACCCGCGACATCCACCCGCGCGTGCTGTTCATGGAGGCCTCCGACGACATCCTGGTGCGCCGGTACGAGAACAATCGGCGCAGTCATCCGCTGCAGGGAAACCAGACCCTGGCGGAGGGCCTTGCCGCGGAGCGGACGATGCTGGCCCCGGTGCGGGCATCGGCGGATCTGGTCATCGACACCTCGACTCTGTCGGTGCGCGCCTTGCGGGAGAGCATCGAGCGGGCCTTTGGTGGGGAAGCTGTCGCGCAGACCAGCGTGACCGTCGAGTCGTTCGGCTTCAAGTACGGCCTGCCGATGGACGCCGATATGGTGATGGACGTCCGCTTCCTGCCCAATCCGCACTGGGTCGACGAGCTCCGGCCGCACACCGGCCAGCATCCTGCGGTTCGTGATTACGTCCTGGGCCAACCTGGTGCCGCGGAGTTTCTGCAGACCTACCATCAGCTGCTGAGGCTCGTCGTTGACGGCTACAGCAGGGAAGGGAAGCGATACATGACCGTGGCCATCGGCTGCACCGGCGGCAAGCACCGCAGTGTCGCCATGGCCGAAGCGCTCGCCGGACTGCTGGAGCACAACGAGCAACTGTCCGTGCGCGTGCTGCACCGGGATCTGGGTCGCGAATGAGTCGTATCGTCGCCCTCGGTGGTGGACACGGATTGTATGCGACGCTATCGGCGGCGCGCCGCCTCACGCCCCATATCACTGCGGTGGTGACCGTCGCCGACGATGGCGGATCGTCGGGACGGTTGCGCAGTGAGCTCGACATTGTGCCCCCGGGTGATCTGCGAATGGCATTGGCCGCCTTGGCTTCTGACAGTCCGCACGGTCGGCTATGGGCGACCATCCTGCAGCACCGGTTCGGTGGCAGCGGCGCGTTGGCCGGGCACCCGATCGGCAACCTGTTGCTCGCGGGGCTCAATGAGGTGCTGGCCGATCCGGTGGCCGCGCTCGACGAACTGGGCCGGATCCTGGGCGTCATGGGCAGGGTCCTGCCGATGTGCCCGATCGCCCTGCAGATCGAAGCCGACGTGTCGGGTCTGGACGGCGACCCGAGGATGAGCCGGGTGATCCGCGGTCAGGTGGCGGTGGCCACCACCCCGGGCAAGGTGCGTCGGGTGCGTCTGCTGCCCGGCGATCCGCCGGCGACCCGCCAGGCGATCGATGCCATCATGACCGCCGATCTGGTGGTGTTAGGCCCGGGTTCCTGGTTCACCAGTGTGATCCCGCACGTGCTGGTGCCGGAACTGGCGGCCGCGCTGAAAGCCACCACCGCGAGCCGCGCCCTGGTGCTGAACCTGGCCGCCGAGCCGGGGGAGACTGCCGGCTTCTCCGCCGAGCGTCACTTGCACGTTCTGGCCCAGCATGCGCCGGGATTCGTCGTCGACGAGATAATAGTGGACGCCGCTCGTGTCCCGTCTGACCGGGAGCGTGACCAACTTCGGCGCACCGCAAGCCAGCTGGAAGCTTCAGTTCGGTTTGCTGACGTCTCAAGACCTGGTACACCTTTACATGACCCGGCGAAGCTGGCTGCAGCGCTTGACGGTGTGCGTAGTCGGAATACGATTCCCGCGGCATCTTCCCTCCCGTCTGCTGCGTCCATGCCAGCTGGAGGGACTCGACAGGGGGATGGGGTGCAGGGAACTGCTGGCAACGGACCGAGAGGTGACGACCCGTGGCGATGACTGCTGAGGTGAAGGACGAACTCAGCCGGTTGGCCGTCAATTCTGTGACTGCCCGCCGCGCCGAGGTGGCCTCGCTGTTGCGCTTCGCCGGCGGCTTGCACATCGTGTCGGGCCGAGTGGTCGTCGAGGCCGAAGTGGACCTGGGCATCATCGCCCGGCGGCTGCGCAAGGACATCTACGACCTCTACGGCTACAACGCGGTGGTGCACGTTCTGTCGGCCAGCGGCATCCGCAAGAGCACCCGATATCTGGTGCGGGTCGCCAAGGACGGTGAAGCGCTGGCCCGGCAGACCGGCCTTCTGGACATGCGTGGCCGGCCGGTGCGGGGGTTACCCGCCCAGGTGGTCGGCGGCAGCGTCGGCGACGCCGAGGCGGCCTGGCGCGGTGCGTTCCTGGCGCACGGCTCGCTGACCGAGCCCGGGCGGTCCTCAGCGCTCGAAGTCAGTTGTCCCGGACCGGAAGCCGCGCTGGCCCTGGTTGGCGCGGCCCGTCGGCTCGGGGTGAGCGCGAAGGCGCGTGAGGTGCGGGGGACCGACCGGGTTGTGGTGCGCGACGGCGAGGCCATCGGTGCGCTGCTGACCCGGATGGGCGCTCAGGACACCCGGCTGACGTGGGAGGAACGGCGGATGCGCCGCGAGGTGCGGGCCACGGCCAACCGGCTGGCCAACTTCGACGACGCGAATCTGCGCCGCTCAGCCCGCGCCGCGGTGGCGGCCGCGGCCCGCGTCGAACGGGCATTGGAAATCCTGGCTGACACCGTGCCCGACCACCTGGCCGCCGCGGGCAAGCTGCGGGTCGAACATCGTCAGGCCTCCCTGGAGGAGCTGGGCCGACTGGCCGACCCGCCGATGACCAAAGATGCTGTGGCCGGGCGTATTCGGCGACTCTTGTCGATGGCCGACCGCAAGGCTAAGCAGGATGGCATCCCCGACACCGAGTCGGCCGTTACCCCTGATCTGCTGGAAGACGCTTAGATACGTAGGCCTTGAGTTCGGCGGACAGCGCGTCGGCGGCCAGCAGCTGGGGCAACAGGCTGGGATCCGACATCTTGGCGCGATAGACCAGGTTGATCGTCACGTCGTGGTCGGGCCGGTGCTCGATGTCGATCATGTCGCCGGCCCGTACGGTTCCCGGCGAGATAACCCGCAGATAGGCGCCGGGTTTGCCGGCCTCGGTGAACGTCTTGATCCAGCCGTCGATGTCCAGGAACTTAGCGAAGGTCCGGCATGGGGTGCGGGGAGCCGAGACTTCGAGCAGCAGTCCAGCCGTGCCAACCCGCCAGCGGTCGCCGATGCGCGCTCCTGTGACGTCGATGCCCGTGGTGGTGAGGTTCTCCCCGAACATCCCGTTGGCCAGCGGGCGCGACAGCCGGCCTTCCCACTCGTCGAGGTCCTCGCGGGCATAGGCGTAGACGGCTTGGTCGTCACCGCCGTGTAGTTTCTGGTTGCCGATGGTGTCACCAACCAGACCGCTGCCCAGGCCCTCGCGCATCGGGCCCGGCGCACGAACCAGCACTGCTTGCGTGGTGCTTGCCTTGTCGATGCCCGTCGGTTTCGGCGCCTTCGCATCCGGGTTCGTCCGCGCGCAAGCCGACAGATTGACCGACAAAACACGTGCCATCACAACAGGGTAATGGCGATGCGGCATTCGAACCGGCTGACGCCGGCCGTGATCGTCGCCGCACGCAACGACGCCACCGCGTAACCGGACACCCTGGCGCTGCTGCTCGACCAGAGCGCCCCGCCGAAATGCTCTGTGGGAATCATGGTTTCGCAGCTCGTCCGGACGGCCTACCCGGACGTGGTCTTGGCCGTCGACGCTGGCACCGTGCCGGATTGCGGGTGATCGGTGCAGTGCGCCAACCTTTTTCGCGTGAACCACAACTGGTCGCCGTGACCGGCGGGTGGATGGGAGTCGATTGCCCGCAGGTGATCTCCGGGCTAGCGTTGCGCCATGTCCGGTGGTGAACTGCTGCGCGTCGGTGCGGCTTTTCCGGACCCGCCCTTCAACGACGTGAAGCAGTCAGGGCTGGACATCGAGCTCATGACGGCCATCGGCGAGCAGCTCGGCGCCGAGGTGCGGTTCGTCGGCTATGAGGGCCGCGACTTCAACGGCATCTTCGATGCGCTGGACTCCGGCGACTTCGACTGCGTCGCCTCGGGCACCACCATCACCGGTTCGCGCGCGTTGAAGGCAGCGTTCTGCGACCCTTACCTGATCTCTGGTCAGGCACTGGCTGTCGACGCCACTCGGCTGCCTGACGTCAAGTCGATCGATGACCTCGACGGCCTGACGATCGGCGTGCAGCAGGGCAACACCAGCCAGCCGATCGCCAACCGGCTGCTAGCCGACGGCAAGATCGCCCGGGTCCGGGTCTACGACTACGGCAATATCCGCAGCGCGCTGCGCGATCTGACCACGGGCCGCTGTGACGCGTTCATGAAACTGGACCCGGTGCTCAGCCGGCTGGCCGACGCGGCGCCCGGCGTCACGGTCGTTCAGCGCGGCATCACCACTGAGAAGATTGCGATCGCGGTGTCAACGACGGCCACCGCGCTACTGGGCCGGATCAACGTCGCCCAGGCCACGCTCGAGCGGGACGGCACGCTGCCCGCACTCCGAGAACGCTGGACCGGCTCGCCCCGCGCGGACCAGAGCGGGCCCCAGATCGAGTGACCCTCCGGGCGGTCGCGCACGCTGGTGAGCACGCTATTAGGCTGGGCACGGGTACTGAGAAGCTACTAGAGGAGACAACGTGACCATCCGGGTTGGCGTTAACGGTTTCGGCCGCATCGGACGCAACTTCTACCGGGCCCTGGCGACCCAGCAGGCCCTGGGCAAGGCCAAGGACATCGAGATCGTGGCCGTCAACGACCTCACCGACAACGCCACCCTCGCGCACCTGCTCAAGTTCGACTCGATCCTGGGCCGTCTGGCCGACGATGTCAGCCTCGAGGGTGAGGACACGATCGTGATCGGCAACACCAAGATCAAGGCGCTGGAGGTCAAAGAAGGACCGGCCGCGCTGCCTTGGGGTGATCTCGGTGTCGATGTGGTGGTCGAATCGACCGGCATCTTCACCAAGCGGGAGAAGGCCCAGGGCCACCTCGACGCGGGCGCCAAGAAGGTCATCATCTCCGCTCCCGCCAGCGATGAGGACATCACCATCGTGCTGGGCGTCAACGACGACAAGTACGACGGCAGCCAGAACATCATCTCCAACGCGTCGTGCACCACGAACTGCCTTGGCCCGCTGGCCAAGGTCCTCAACGACGAGTTCGGCATCGTCAAGGGCCTGATGACCACGATCCACGCGTACACCCAGGATCAGAACCTGCAGGACGGTCCGCACAGCGACCTGCGCCGGGCCCGTGCCGCCGCGCTGAACATCGTGCCCACCTCGACCGGTGCCGCCAAGGCCATCGGCCTGGTGCTGCCCGAGCTCAAGGGCAAGCTGGACGGCTACGCACTTCGAGTGCCGATCCCCACCGGCTCGGTCACCGACCTGACCGCACAGCTGAGCAAGAAGGCGACCGCCGCGGAGATCAACGCCGCGATGAAGGCCGCCGCCGATGGGCCGCTCAAGGGCATCCTCAAGTACTACGACGCGCCGATCGTGTCGAGCGATATCGTCACCGATCCGCACAGCTCGATCTTCGACTCGGGCCTGACCAAGGTCATCGACGATCAGGCCAAGGTCGTGTCCTGGTACGACAACGAGTGGGGCTACTCCAACCGTCTGGTGGACCTGGTCGCGCTGGTCGGCAAGTCGCTGTAAGCGATGGCCGTCAAGACTCTCGCTGACCTGCTGGCCGAGGGTGTTGAGGGTCGGGGTGTTCTTGTTCGCTCCGACCTCAATGTCCCGCTCGACGATTCGGGCGCCATCACCGATCCCGGACGGATCATCGCGTCGGTTCCCACGCTGAAGGCACTGGCCGACGCCGGGGCCAAGGTCGTGGTGACCGCTCACCTGGGCCGCCCGAAGGGCGGAGCCGACCCGAAGTTCTCGCTGGCGCCGGTCGCCGCCGCGCTCGGCGAGAAGCTGGGCCGGCACGTTCAGCTGGCCGGTGATGTGGTCGGCACCGACGCGCTGGCTCGTGCCGAGGGGCTGACCGACGGCGATGTCCTGCTGCTGGAGAACATCCGGTTCGATCCGCGTGAGACTAGCAAGGACGACGCCGAGCGGCTGGCGCTGGCCAAGGCGCTGGTCGAATTGGTAGGGGATGACGGCGCTTTCGTGTCTGACGGCTTTGGGGTGGTGCACCGCAAGCAGGCCTCGGTGTACGACGTGGCCACGCTGCTGCCGCACTACGCCGGCACGCTGGTGGCGACCGAGGTCAAGGTCCTCGAGCAGCTGACCAGCTCCAGCGAGCGGCCCTATGCCGTCGTGTTGGGCGGCTCCAAGGTGTCGGACAAGCTGGCGGTGATCGAGAACCTCGCCACCAAGGCGGACAGCATCGTTATCGGCGGTGGCATGTGCTTCACCTTCCTTGCCGCGCAAGGGGTTTCGGTGGGCACCTCGCTGCTGCAGGAGGAGATGATCGACACCTGCCGGCAGCTGCTGGAGACCTACGGTGATGTCATCCACCTGCCGGTGGACATCGTCGTCACCGAGAAGTTCGCGGCTGATTCCGCGCCGGAAACCGTTTGGGCTGACCAGATCCCGGCCGACAAGATGGGTCTGGACATCGGGCCTGAGTCGGTGAAGCGGTTCACCACGCTGCTGTCCAATGCGCGCACCATCTTCTGGAACGGCCCGATGGGGGTCTTCGAGTTTCCGGCGTTCGCGGCGGGCACCAAGGGGGTGGCCGAGGCCATCGTCGCCGCCACCGCGAAGGGCGCGTTCAGTGTTGTCGGCGGTGGCGATTCGGCCGCCGCGGTGCGTCAGCTGGGGCTGCCGGACGACGGTTTCTCGCACATTTCCACCGGCGGCGGTGCTTCGCTGGAATACCTTGAGGGCAAAGCTCTGCCCGGCATTGATGTTCTGAATTAGGAGTCTTGTGTCCCGTAAACCGCTGATCGCGGGCAACTGGAAGATGAACCTCAACCACTTCGAGGCCATCGCGCTCGTCCAGAAGATCGCGTTCTCGTTGCCCGACAAGTACTTCGACAAGGTCGACGTCACGGTCATCCCACCGTTCACCGATCTGCGCAGTGTGCAGACCCTGGTAGACGGTGACAAGCTGCGGCTGACCTACGGCGGACAGGATCTGTCCCAGCACGATTCGGGCGCCTACACCGGTGATATCAGTGGTGCGTTCCTGGCCAAGCTGGGCTGCACGTTCGTGGTGGTCGGCCACTCTGAGCGGCGTACCTATCACCACGAGGACGATGCGGTGGTCGCCGCGAAGGCGGCTGCGGCGTTCCGGCACGGGCTGAGGCCGATCGTCTGCATCGGCGAGCAACTCGAGGTGCGGGAGGCCGGCGACCACGTCGAGTTCAACGTGAATTCGCTGCGCGGCTCGCTGGCTGGGCTGACCAACGAGCAGCTGACCGACGTGGTGATCGCCTACGAGCCGGTGTGGGCCATCGGTACCGGTCGGGTGGCCAGTGCCGCCGACGCCCAGGAGGTTTGTGGCGCCATCCGCAAGGAAATTGGGGCGCTGGCCTCCGCTGAGATCGCCGCCGGCGTCCGGGTGCTCTACGGCGGCTCGGTGAACGCCAAGAATGTGGGTGAGCTGATCGCACAGAAGGACGTCGATGGCGCCTTGGTCGGCGGTGCTTCGCTGGACGGCGAGCAGTTCGCGACGCTGTCGGCGATCGCTGCAGGCGGGCCCCTTCCCTGACCCAAACCAAGTCAGCGCTCTAGAGCAGGTATTCTGGGCGCCATGGTTTTGACCCTGCAGATCATCCTGGTTGTCACCAGCGTGCTGGTGGTGTTGCTGGTGCTGCTGCACCGCGCCAAGGGTGGTGGTCTGTCGACGCTGTTCGGCGGCGGTGTGCAGTCGAGCCTGTCCGGGTCGACCGTGGTGGAGAAGAACCTCGACCGCCTGACGCTGTTCGTCACCGGTATCTGGGTGGTGTCCATCGTCGGCATGGCCCTGCAGATCAAGTACAGCTGAGAAGTCAGGGCGTGACGTGTCAGGGCGTGAAAACGACCCGCTGACCGTTCTCCGGCTGCTGCCACACCTGTTCCACGTCCGAGAGCGGGACGGCTCGTGCCTGCGTCCGCAGGGTGCCGTTCGAGATTGCGACCGCGAGCTGCGGTAATTCGGCCAGGATGTCGGCCACCGGCACTGAGCCGATGCCGCTGCCGACAATCTGCAGCGGCATCGACCGTAGCGCCGCCGAGGGGATATCGGCTTGGGCGCCGGCCATCGAACCGATCTGAACCCAGGCCAGCGGTTGGGCCGAGTCATGGCGGCCGCGTGCGAAGCCGGCCATCAGCTCAGCAGCGGGCGCGCCCCAGAGGTAGTCGATCACGATGTCCACGCCCATCACCCGGTCGTGGTGTGCGGCAAGCTCGTCCAGCGCGATGACATCGTCGGCGCCCAGACCCGCAAGCGTGTCCAGCTGCTGGCGATCCCGGCCTATGCCGATCACCGCGCCCGCACCCAGATGCTTGGCGGTCTGGACGGCCAACCGGCCGGCGCTGCCGGTGGCGCCCAGGACGACGACGGTCTGCCCGGGGTGCAGGCTGACGCGGCGGCGCAACGCCACCCACGATGACATCGCAGGATTCATCGCCGCGGCGATCGCGACGGGGTCGACGTCGTCCGGCAGGACGATGCTGCGGCGCAGGTCGACGACTGTCCGTTCGGCCATCGCGCCCAAGGCCGTGGCCACCACGAAGTAGCGCAGGCTGCCGTCGGGTGCGCGGCCAACCCCGTCGATACCGGGGACCAGCGGCAGTTCGCCGGTGCTGGTGTAGTGCGTTCCGGCGGCGCGCGACCGTACGAGCGGGTGCAGACCCGCCGCGACGACGTCGACGACGACCTCGTTGTCGGTGGTCGGGTGCGGCTCCGGGATCTCGTGATAGGCCGGCGGGTGAGCGAAATCTGTGACGACAGCGGCGTGCATGACATCTCTCCGATTAGGTGGTATTACGAACTAATTAGATGGTAATACGAACTAATTGGTTACGCTATGGACATGTCGGGTGAGGACCACGTGGTCAGTGATCTGATCGATGGCCTGGCGCAGGCGTCGTTCACGGTGATTGCGCTGCTGACCCGTACCGCCGCCGCGCACGACGTGTCGCTGACGCAGCTGAGGGCCCTGGCGATCCTGCGTGACCGGGAACCCACGATGGCCGAGCTGGCCGGCTATCTGGGCCTGGAGCGGTCGTCGGTGAGCGGGTTGATGGACCGAGCGGCGCGCCGCGGACTGGTGCACCGAACCGTCAGCAGCACGGACGGCCGCGCCGTCCACGTCGGCCTGACCGCTGCCGGGCAGCGACTGGCCGCACAGGTGGCCGGCGAGGTGGCGGAGCTATTGGCACCGATGACCAGTCGCCTGTCCGCTGCCGAGCAGAAGCGCTTGTCGGCGTTGCTCTTCGTCATGCTGGATCAGCCGGACGGGAACCAGCGGCCCTGGTAAACCGTGCCCAGTACCGGGATTTGGTCGAGTCGCAGCGGATCGACCGCAAAGGGGTCGTCGGCCAGGATGGTGAAGTTGGCGAGTTTTCCCGGGGTGATGCTGCCGAGCTCGTGCTCCAGCCGCCACGAGTAGGCGGCTTCGATCGTGACGGCGCGCAGGGCGTCGTGCACCGAGATCCGTTGATCGGGAGCGGCGATCCGGCCGCTGGCTGTCCGCCGGTTGACGGCGCACCAGGCCAGGGTCAGCGGTGCGGCCGGCCCCATCGGAAGGTCGGAATGCAGCGACAGCGGTATGCCCCGGCTCAACACCGAGGCGGCTCGCACCATGTTGTCGGCGCGTTCGGCGCCCAGCCCGTGAGCGGTGTACTGGTCGGCGAATCCGACCGGGTAATACGAATTGGCCGACACGATGCAGCCGAGCTCGGCGATGCGATCCACTTGTGCCTCGGTTGAGTTGGCGAAGTGCACGATCACTGTGCGGTGGTCTGTGCGCGGGTGGGCGGCCATGCACTCCGCGATGGTGTCGAGCACCAGATCCAGTCCGGCATCACCGTTGACGTGTATGTGCAGCTGCCAGTCGGCGTTCCAGTAGACCTTCGCGAAGGCCCGGAAGGCGTCGGGCTGCATCATCCACTCGCCGTGGTGGCACAGGTCGGGATGTCCGGACTCGTCGAGGTAGGGATCACGCATCTGCATCAGCTGGCTGATGATCGCGCCGTCGGCGAACAGTTTGACCTGCCGCGGGAGCAGCCGCACCTTGCCGGATGAGGCGTGCTCGACCTGCCGCTGCGCGTCGGCGACCGCATCGGCGGGGTCCATGCCGGCATCTGCTTGGCTGCGGGCATCGACGAGAAACGTTGATGTGAAAGGTGTCTCGTCGGAGCCGAGAATGTCCTGGTACAGCGACCACGGTTCGAGCGACCACATGATGCCCGGTTCGTTGATCGCGGTGACCCCGTTACGGTGCAGATACGCGACCAGCTGCCGCAACCCGGCAGTCAGCCGGTCGTGGCTCATGAACAGCGGAGAAAGCTTGGGCAGCAACAGATTCATGCCGGTTTCCCACCAATGGCCGTCGGCGAGATTCACCATCGTGCTGGCGGTCCCGCCGCCGGCGAGGTCCGCGGCGGTGATGCCGAGCCGGTCGATCGCGGCGGAGTTCAGATACCACTCGTGACAGGACCGCTGCCACACCGCGATCGGCCGCGTCGTGCTGATCGCGTCGAGGGTGCCCCGGTTCAGCGGTCCGTGCCAGAGCTGGTGATAGCCCCAGGAGAACAGCCACTCGTGGGGATCGGAAAGCTGTTGTGCGGCAACACTGAGCCGGTGCCGGTATTCCGCACTGGAGTGCGCGGCAGGATAGGTTTTGGTGGGCAGCCGCCAGTCCTCGATGGCGATCACCTCGGTCATCAGCGTGGTGGCCCCGAGCACTGGATGTAGGTGTTGATCGATAAGCCCCGCGCAGATGACCACGTCGGCGAAGGTGTCGTCGACCGCCCCGAGTGAGCGCAAGTCATCGGCATCGCCGACGGCGGTGATCCGGCCGTCCGCCACGGCGACAGCGGTGGCATCTTCGACATCGGGATCCATGGTGAGCACCCGGCGAGCGGTGAACACGGTGGTCGTCGGTGTGGTGGCCATCCTGCGATCCTGCCCGTCGTGCCGTGTGGCCGTCTGGTGGTCAGCCGGAATCATCGTCCACCTCGCCCAGTAGCCGCTCCGGATGGTGGGCGTCGTTGACGCGTGGGGGACCGGTGCCGTCACTCCAGGCGATTCGGCCGTCCTCGGTGACGGTGGTCGTGTACGTGCCCTCGGTGGCCATCATGTGGTCGCAACCGCAACCGAAGAACAGATTGTCGGCGTCGGTCGGGCCGCCCTGGCTCCACGGCAGCGCATGGTGGACCTCGGAGTGATAGCCCGGCTCGAAACAGTTCGGTTTCGTACAGCCGCGATCCCTGGCATAGCAGATGATCCGATGGTCAGCTGTTGCGAGGCGCTTGGCCCGGCCCAGGTAGAGCGGGCGCGCGGAGTGGTCCTCGAACACCACCAGATACTGGATCGATTCGCTGGCCATCCGGATGACGTCGCTCATCGGCAACCGGCCCCTTCCGCCGGTGCGCGCCCAGCCCGCCGCCTGCTCCAGTTCGCCCAGCGTCGTCGTCACGATCACCGTGACCGGCAGCCCGCGGTGCTGACCCAGGGCCCCGGATTCCACCGCGGCCTTCAGACCCTGCTTCAGCCCATCGTGGCAGCGCTGCTCGGGCGTGCGGGTATCTCGCCCGTCGGTGTTGTCGGGACGATGTCGCCCAGGCCGTTGCGCGGCCGTCACCGCCTCGAGGTAAGCGCGGCTCTCCGGATCGAGCCAGCCCGAGATCCTGCTCATCCCGTCCGGCCCCTGCCGGCCCAGCACCACTGCGCGGCGCTTGGCGCGATCCTCGTCGCTAAAGGTGCCATCGGGGTTGAGGCAGTCGGCGATCGTGAGGCCGATCGCGGCGACGAACGCCGAATCCTGCTGCCGGGCATGGCGAACCAGTGCCCGCTCGGCCCCCTCCCGATCGGCCGGTGTCACCGCGGACGGCAGCCGGTCGAGCGCCTTGCATACCGCCTCGATGTGGTCTTCGCCGACCTCGCCCGCCTCGACTGCGGCCGCCAGTACCGGTAGCTCGGGCGGCAGCGGCGGCCCGGTCAGCGACCGGCGGGCCCGTATGCGCGACGCCACCCGGAATCGTCGCTTCACCTCCCCGGCGGTCAAGCGCAACCGGCTGGCCAGCACGTCACGCACCTTGACCCCGGCCGGCATGGTCCCGCCGTCGACCGGCGCGGCGATCTCACCGAACATCCGATAGGACAGGCCCCGGTTCACCCGATGGTGACCCTCCAAGCGTTCTGCAATCTCGATACGGAACGCGTTGCCGGCCAGATCTGTGCAGATTGACCGTAACCGGCCATGAGCCGCATCGATGGCGTCGAGTTCGGCGCGGACCCGGTCGTGTACCGCCTGGGCGGTGAGGGGTTCACCCGTCATGAACCCACGGTATCGAACGGATGTTCGATTAAAGTATCGAAGCGGCCCGTCTGTGGATGAACCCGGGTCTGTGGACAACTCCACGCGCCCTCGGCCTGCAGCCCCCACCCGGCACCCGGATACTTGAGGGATGGCTGAAGTCTCGGACGTATCCCTGGAACCGATCGGCGCGGTCACCCGCACCAAGGTCGGGCGGGAGGCCACCGAACCGATGCGCGAGGACATCCGGCTGCTCGGGACGATCCTCGGCGACACCGTGCGTGAGCAGAACGGCGAAGAGGTGTTCGACCTCGTCGAGCGGGCCCGCGTCGAATCGTTCCGGGTGCGCCGATCCGAAATCGACCGAACCGAGCTGGCCCGGCTCTTTGACGGCATCGACATCCATCAGGCCATCCCGGTGATTCGCGCCTTCAGCCACTTCGCCCTGCTGGCCAACGTCGCCGAGGACATCCACCGCGAACGCCGCCGGGCCGTCCACGTCGCCGCAGGCGAACCACCGCAGAACAGCACCCTTGCCGCCACCTACGAAAAGCTGGACGCGGCGCAGTTGCAGCCCGAGACGGTCACCGACGCACTACGAGGTGCGTTGGTGTCGCCGGTGATCACCGCCCATCCGACCGAGACCCGGCGCCGTACCGTGTTCGACACCCAGCACCGCATCACCCAGCTGATGCGGGTGCGGCTGCGCGGGCAGGACGAAACCGACGACGGCCAGCCGGTCGAGACCGAACTCCGTCGGCAGATTCTGACGCTGTGGCAGACCGCACTGATCCGGTTGTCCCGGTTGAAGATTCAGGACGAGATCGAGGTCGGCCTGCGGTATTACCCGGCAGCGTTCTTCGAGGTGATCCCGAAGGTGAACGCCGAAGTGCGCGACGCGCTGCGGGCTCGCTGGCCCGATACCGAACTGCTGGCCGCGCCGATCCTGCGCCCTGGCTCGTGGATCGGCGGTGATCGCGACGGCAACCCGAATGTCACCGCCGAGGTGGTGCGACTGGCGACCGGTAGTGCCGCGTACACCGCGTTGGGGCACTATTTCGCCGAACTGACGCACCTCGAGCAGGAGCTGTCGATGTCCGCGCGGCTGGTGAAGACCACCGACGATCTGGTCGCACTGGCCGAACAATGCAACGAGCCGGCCCGAACCGACGAGCCCTATCGGCGGGCGCTGCGGGTGGTGCACGCCCGGCTCACTGCCACGGGCCAGGACATCCTGGACCGCACGCCGCAGCACACTCTCGATCTCGGCATGCCGCCCTATGCGACCCCGGCCGAGCTGCGGGCCGACCTCGATGTCATCGACGCCTCACTACGCGCCAACGGCAGCGCGCTGCTGGCCGACGATCGGCTGGCCCGGCTGCGGGATGCCGTGGAGGTCTTCGGCTTTCACCTCAGCAGCTTGGATATGCGGCAGAACTCCGAGGTGCACGAAGAGGTCATCGCCGAATTGCTCTCCTGGGCGGGCGTGCACGCCGATTACCCGTCGTTGTCCGAGCCGGAACGCGTCGAGCTGCTGGCGGGGGAGTTGGCCACCCGGCGCCCACTGGTCCGCGACGACTCCGAGCTGTCGGAGTTGGCCCGCAAGGAACTCGACATCGTCTTTGCCGCCGCTCGTGCCGTTAACGTGTTCGGCCCGGCGGCGGTGCCGAATTACATCATCTCGATGTGCCAGTCGGTCTCGGACATGCTGGAGGCCGCGATCCTGCTCAAAGAGGCTGGACTGCTGGATGTTTCGGGCGCAACAGTGGATGTTGCCGCCGGAGCGGCTCCGGAGGTCTACGCACCGGTAGGCATCGTGCCGCTCTTCGAGACGATCGACGACCTGCAGCGCGGTTCGGCCATCCTGGAATCGGTGCTGGATCTTCCGCTTTACCGGGCGATGGTGCACGCCCGTGGCGAGAGCCAGGAAGTCATGCTCGGCTACTCGGACTCCAATAAGGACGGCGGATACCTCGCCGCCAACTGGGCGCTGTATCGGGCCGAACTGGATCTGGTGGAGTCGGCCCGCAAGACCGGGATCCGGCTGCGGTTGTTCCACGGTCGCGGCGGAACCGTCGGCCGCGGTGGCGGTCCGAGCTACGACGCGATTCTGGCCCAGCCGCCGGGGGCAGTGAAGGGGTCGCTGCGGCTGACGGAACAGGGCGAGATCATCGCGGCCAAATACGCCGAGCCGCGCATCGCCCACCGAAACCTGGAGACGCTGCTGGCAGCGACGCTCGAGTCGACGCTGCTGGACACCGAAGGATTGGGGGATCTGGCCCAAAGCGCCTATGACGTGCTCGACGACCTCGCCGCCCGCGCGCAGCGTGCCTACGCCGAATTGGTCCACGAGACACCGGGTTTCGTCGAATACTTCAAGGCGTCCACCCCGGTCAGCGAGATCGGCTCGCTCAATATCGGCAGCCGGCCGACATCGCGCAAACCCACCACGTCGATCGCCGACCTGCGAGCCATCCCGTGGGTACTGGCCTGGAGTCAGTCGCGCGTCATGCTGCCCGGCTGGTATGGCACGGGCAGTGCGTTCGAGGAGTGGATCGCCGAAGGTGACGGCCGCCTCGAGGTACTGCAGGACCTCTACGTGAAGTGGCCGTTCTTCGCCACGGTGCTCTCGAACATGGCCCAGGTGCTGGCCAAGTCGGATTTGGGGCTGGCCGCTCGGTATTCCGAGCTCGTCGAGGACGAGGAGCTGCGGCACCGGGTATTCGACAAGATCGTCGCCGAACACGAGCGCACCATTCGCATGCACGAGCTCATCACGGGACACGACGATCTGCTCGCCGATAATCCGGCGCTGGCCCGCTCGGTGTTCAACCGGTTCCCATACCTGGAGCCGCTTAATCACTTACAGGTGGAGCTGTTGCGCCGCTATCGATCCGGCGACGAAGACGAGCTGGTGCAGCGCGGCATCCTGCTGACGATGAGCGGGTTGGCCTCGGCGCTCCGCAACAGCGGCTGAGCCTAGTTCAGCCAGGTGGCCCACGGGGTGTAGACCGGCGCGGGATCGGCGTAGGTGTCCGGCGCAACGACGATCTCGTTGTTCGGGTGCACACCGTAGGAGTCGGAGCCGGAGTAGTCGTTGTAGGTCCAGGTGTCGGCGCTGGCCGGGCCGGCCAACGTCAATGCCCCACCGAGGACGGCGGCGGTGATGGCGGGTGCGGCGAGGAATCCTGCGAGGCGGTTCTTCATGGTCATCATGCCGATAAATCTGCCCTAACCTGCGGCAACAGTGAATCGGGCGGTCGGTGTATTTTCGACGTCCCCCAATCGGTGGACGCGCGGGGAACCGGTGGCCTCGAACGAACGTCAAACCCGCTATGACGCAACCCGACTGCTCGCTGGAGAACACCGCTGAACTGATCGGTTCACTGCCGCTCGTCGCCCCGCCCGTGCTGGCCGACTGGGCGGTCGCCGATCCCGAGGACGGCTGGTGGTAGGCCTATGAGTGGTCGAGCAGCCTTTTGAGGACCTTGCCACTCGGATTTCTCGGCAAAGTGTCCATGAATACCACGTCGCGCGGCACCTTGAACCGGGCCAGTCGTTGAGCGACATAGGATTTGACGTCGTCGGCGCTCAGTGCGCGTCCCGGCCTGGTGACGACGAAACTGCGCAGTCGCTGCCCGAACTCGACATCGCCCACGCCGATCACCGCGGCCTCGGCGATGTCGGGATGGCGTTCCAGCGCGTCCTCGACCTCGCTGGGGAACACCTTCTCGCCACCTGAGATGACCATCTCGTCATCCCGACCGTCGATAAAGAGTCTTCCTGCGCTGTCGAAATGGCCGACGTCCCCGCTGGACAGCAAGCCGTCGACGATCTCCTTGTTGCCGCCGCCGGTGTAGCCCTCGAACTGCATGACGTTGCCGACGAAGATGCGGCCCGGGGTTCCGGTCGGGACGGGCCTGCCGTGAGCGTCGAGAATCCGTACCGCCGAACCCGCCACCACGCCACCGACACATCCCGGTTCGGTCGCCAGATCGGCAGGCGTGGCGATTGTCGCGAATGCCACCTCGGTGGAGCCGTACATGTTGTAGACGACCGGCCCGAAGGCATCCAGCGCACGTCGGCACAGACCCGCGCCGAGCTGCGAGCCGCCGACGAAGATGACCCGCAGGTCGGAAAAATGCCCGACCGGCTGCTGATCCAGCATGCGCCGCAGCATTATCGGCACCACGATCAGCGCTGTCGCACGATTGATGCGCAGGCTCTCCAACGTCTTAGCTGGGTCGAACTCGCGGCGGATCACCAACGTCGATCCCAGCACCAGTGCCATCATCGCCTGGCTGAACCCTAGGGAATGAAACAGTGGCACCGCGCATTCGGTGACCTCTCGTGCCCGGAACGGCACTTTGCCGAACAGTCCGCCCACCGGGATGAGCGAACGCGGCTCCGAGCGCGCGGCACCCTTGGGGGTTCCGGTGGTGCCGCTGGTCAAGATGATGATCTTCGGCCGGGTGTCTGGGGGTGCCGGCGCGGAGCCATCGCTCTCAGAGATCAGCTGGTCGAGCGAGTCGGTGTTGGAATCGTTGTGCCATGCCAGAAACCGGCCCACGCGCAACGGAAGGCTCGACACGGAGTCGCCGAACTCCTCGTCGTAGACCAGCAGGTCCACTCCCTCGCGGGCGACGACGTCGGCCAACTGGTCGCGGCCGAACCCCGTGTTGAGCAGAATCAGGCGGGCGCCGCACTTGGCCGCACCGAACACCGCATCGTAGAAACCACGATGGTTTCGGGTCAACACGGCGACCCCGGCCCCTGCCCGCAGCCCGCGGCGCCCCCATCCGGCGGCGACGGCATCCGACCGGCGATCGAGCTCACGGTAGGTCAGCGGTCCGTGTTCGTCGATGATGGCCACACCGTCGGGGTCCCGAAGCGCGGCGATCGTCGTCCCGGCACCCATGAGCCCGTACGTGTTGAGGGCCTTGAGCATTCTGGCGAGCCGGCGGACCGACAGTGGGCGCACCACACCGCTGCGCAACAGCACTGCCGCAGACCAGACCTCCAACCTGGAGCGGCGCACCAGGTTGGTCAGTAGCGCGATCAACGGCCCGCGCGACGCACCGCGTTGACCACCCCGCGTACCGCGGACTCGGTGGCGGCCAGCGGCGACAGCACCGCCTCGCCGACTCCCACGATGCGCTCGACCCGCTCGACGATCCCTTCCATCCGTCCGACCACCGCGTCCAGCCTCGGCGCCAGTTCGTCGATGCGGGCCAGCGTGGAGTTGAACACGCCAAGGGTTTCCTCGAAGTACTCGAGGGTGCCGTTCATTCCGCTCATCGTCGTGTTGAGATCGGTGAGCGCCTCGCTCATCCCGGTCAGGATGGTGTCGAGCTGGTCGACGGTGACATCGGCGTTGAGTGCTGCCTGTGCCAGGGTCTTGAGCCGGTCGCGACCAGTGCGGGGCGGTGGCGTCTTGTCAACCATGAGCTCAGTCTTACAGCTTGCTGGCTGCCTCGGTGTCGAGAAGCCAAACCGTGGCCTCGAAGCCGACCGCACCGGCCGCGGGCACGTCGTCTGGGCTGGCGCCGCCGATGGCGTCGGCGACAGCATCGGCCTTGGCCGCGCCCGACACCACCAGCCACACCTCGCGCGACCGCGTGACGGCGGGCAGCGTCAGCGTAATCCGCCGGGGCGGCGGCTTGGGGGAGTCCGCGACGCCGACGACCAGACGGGTGGTTTCCGCGACGGCCGGGGTGTGCGGGAACAGCGAGTTGATATGACCTTCGCCGCCCATCCCGAGCAGATGTACGTCGAAAGCCGGTGTGGGTTCACCTGGCTCGGCGGTGGCCGCCAGCACGCCCTCGTAGGCCAGCGCGGCCGCCTCCAGATCGTCGCCGAACTCACCGTCGCTGGCGGCCATCGGGTGTACATTGCCGGCCGGGATGTCGATGTGATCGAGCAGCGCTTCGCGGGCCTGCTTGTCATTGCGCTCGGCGTCGTCGGCGGGCACAAAGCGATCGTCGCCCCAGAAGATGTGCACCCTGGCCCAGTCGATCGCCTCGTCGTGCGCGCCCACGTGCTTGAGCAGGCCGATACCCGTTCCGCCGCCGGTTAATACGATGAACGCTTGCCCACGGGCCGCGATCGCGGATGTGATCGCCTCGACCAGGCGGTCGCCGACGGCGGTCACCAAGGCTTCGGTGTCGGCGTATGTCTCGACGATGCGGGTCATACGTACTGCACCTTGTCGATGCCGGCCAGCGCCTCGTGGTAGATCTCGTCGGCATCGAGCCGGCGAAGATCCTCGGCCAGGCACTCACGGGTCTCCCGGCGCGGCAGCGGCAGCAGGGCCTCCGGATGCGAGGTACGGGTCAGGGTGGCGGTGATGCCCTCTTGCGGCCGGCTCAGCGTCACCGTCTCCGAAGCGCGCACCAACTCGACCCTCAGGTCGCCGACAGCGCGCTGCACCGTGCCGTCGACGCGGCTGGCCAGCCAACCAGCCAGAATATCCAGGGCCGGTTCGTCTTTCAGCCCCGACACGACCACCGATGTGATCGGCTCGTACGGCGGTTGATCCACTGCCGAGGCCAGCAGGGCTCGCCAGTAGGTGATCCGGCTCCAGGCGAGGTCGGTGTCGCCGTCGGTGTAGCCCTGCAGCCGGCCCTTGATCGACGCCAGTGGGTCCTCCGCCGATGTCGCGTCAGTGATCCGGCGAATAGCCAGGCGGCCCAACGGATCCTCGGCGGGAATCGCCGGGGCGGTACCTGGCCACCACGCCACTACCGGCGTATCGGGCAGCAGGAACGGCAGCACGACGCTGTTGGCATGGTTGGCCAGCGGGCCAGAGATTCGCAACACCACGACTTCGCCGGCGCCGGCATCGGCGCCCACCCGCAACTGGCCGTCCAGTCGCGCGTCGGTAGCCAACCGGTCGTCGGGCACCACGACGATGATGCGGCAGGGGTGTTCACGGCTGGCCGACACCGCGGCCTCGATGGAGTCCTCGACCAGATCCTCGGTGTCGGGCGCGATGACCAGCGTCAGCACCCGGCCCAGGGTGATCGCCCCGCCCTCTTCGCGCAGCGCGGTGATCTTCTTGTTGAGGGTATTGGTCGTCGTGTCCGGCAGATCGACAATCACTTCTGTTGTCTCCGCTCTTCGCTGGCGCTCATCACGGTCTTCTCCATTCCCGCCCGGACCGCTGCAGCACCTCGAACGCCGAGTCCGGCCCCCAGGTACCCGACTCGTAGGGATCCGGCTTGCCGTGGGTGGCCCAGTAGTCCAGTACGGGATCGAGTATGTCCCAAGACAATTCGACCTCGGCATTGACCGGGAACAGCGACGGCTCGCCGAGCAGCACATCGAGGATCAGCCGCTCGTAGGCCTCCGGTGAATCCTCGGCGAAGGCCGAGCCGTAGGAGAAGTCCATGTTGACATCGCGGACTTCCATTGCGCTGCCCGGTACCTTCGAGCCGAACCTCAGCGTGATGCCCTCGTCGGGCTGGACACGGATGACCAAGGCGTTCTTGCCCAACTCTTCGGTCATCGTCGCGTCGAAAGGTAGGTGTGGTGCCCGCTTGAACACCAGGGCGATCTCGGTGACCCTGCGGCCCAACCGCTTTCCGGTTCGCAGATAGAACGGCACACCGGCCCATCGCCGGGTGTCGACCTCCAGGGTGATCGCGGCGAACGTCTCGGTGGTGGAGGTCTTGGAGAACCCCTCCTCGTCGAGCAGGCCGACGACCTTCTCGCCGCCCTGCCACCCCGCGGTGTACTGACCCCGCGATGAGGTCAGATCCAGCGGCTTGGCCAGCGAGGTGGCCGAGAGCACCTTGATCTTCTCGGCCGTCACCTCGTGCGGATGGAAGCTGACCGGCTCTTCCATCGCGGTCAGCGCGAGCAGTTGGATCAGGTGATTCTGGATGACGTCGCGCGCCGCGCCGATCCCGTCGTAGTAGCCCCCGCGGCCGCCGAGGCCAATGTCCTCGGCCATGGTGATCTGCACGCTGTCGACGTAGTGGCTATTCCAGATCGGCTCGAACAGCTCGTTGGCGAAGCGCAACGCCATGATGTTCTGGACCGTCTCCTTGCCGAGGTAGTGGTCGATGCGGAAGACCGAATCCTCGGGGAACACGCTGTTGACCACTTTGTTGAGCTCGATGGCGCTCTGCAGGTCGTGGCCGAACGGCTTCTCGATCACTACCCGGCTCCAGCGGCCGTCCTGCTGGCGGGCCAGCTCGGACTTCTTCAGCTCCTCGCACACCACCGGGAACGCATTCGGTGGAATCGACAGGTAGAAGGCATGATTGCCGCCGGTTCCGCGTTCGACGTCGAGCTTCTCCAGGGTCTCGGACAGTCGCGTGAACGAGGCAGGGTCGTCGAAGGTGCCCTGGACGAAGCGGAATCCCTCGGCCAGCCGATCCCACACTTCCTGGCGAAACGGGGTGCGCGCGTACTGGCATACCGCGTCATGGACGATGTTGCCGAAATCCTCGTCCTTCCAGTCCCGTCGGGCGAAACCGACGAGCGAGAACGACGGCGGCAGCAGCCCACGGTTGGCCAGG
Source organism: Mycolicibacterium helvum (assembly GCF_010731895.1). Classification (NCBI taxonomy): domain Bacteria; kingdom Bacillati; phylum Actinomycetota; class Actinomycetes; order Mycobacteriales; family Mycobacteriaceae; genus Mycobacterium; species Mycolicibacterium helvum. The sequence goes on from NZ_AP022596.1 coordinate 5,160,859, forward strand.
TCGTAGATCGCCGGCATCAGCTTCTTGCGCGCGAGGTCACCGGTCACGCCGAAGATCACCACGGCGCACGGCCCGGCGATCCTCGGCATCCGCTTGTCGCGCTTGTCGCGCAGCGGGTTGTGCCAGGTGTCGGGGGCCGGCGCCATCAGCCCCGGTACGGGACGGTGGGTCATTTGGCCGCGGCGTCGAGCTGTTCCTGGGTTGCGTCGAGCAGTTCCTGCCACGACTTCTCGAACTTATCCACGCCCTCGTCTTCCAGCACCACGAACACGTCGGGCAGATCGATGCCGACTCCCGCGAGCTTGTCGAACACCTCCTGCGCTGCCGCGGCGGTGCCGGTAATCGTGTCACCGGTGACCACGCCGTGGTCGGCGACCGCGTCAATCGTCTTCTCCGGCATGGTGTTCACCGTGTTGGGAGCGACCAGCTCGGTGACGTAGAGCGTGTCGGAGTAGTCGGGGTTCTTGACGCCGGTGGAGGCCCACAGCGGCCGCTGCACCAGGGCACCGGCCTGCGCGAGCGCACCGAACCGCTCACCGCCGACGAACACCTCCTCGTAGGCGGCGTAGGCCAGCCGTGCGTTGGCCACGCCGGCCAGCCCACGCAGCGCCAGCGCCTCGTCCGACCCGATCTTCTCCAGCCGCTTGTCGATCTCGGTGTCCACTCGGGACACGAAAAACGAAGCGACCGAATGGATCTTGGATAGGTCATGACCAGCCTGCTTGGCGGCCTCCAGCCCGGCCAGGTACGCGTCGATCACCTCGCGGTGGCGCTCCACCGAGAAGATCAGCGTCACGTTGACCGAAATGCCCTCGGCCAGAACCGCGGTGATCGCCGGCAACCCTGCCTTGGTGGCCGGGATCTTGATCAGTAGGTTTGGCCGGTCGACGATCTTCCACAGCTCGATGGCCTGCAGGACGGTCTTGTCGGTGTCGTGGGCCAGCCGTGGGTCGACCTCGATCGAGACCCGTCCGTCGATACCGTCGGAGGACTCCCACTGTGGACGCAGCACGTCGCACGCCTCGCGGACGTCATCGGTGGTGACGGTGCGGATGGTGGCGTCGACATCGGCACCGCGCTCGGCGAGCTCGGAAACCTGTGCGTCGTAGGCATCACCGTGCGACAGCGCGGCCTGGAAGATCGACGGGTTGGTGGTCACACCGACCACGCTGCGGGTGTCGATCAGTTCCTGCAGGTTGCCGGTCCGCAGCCGGGTCCGGGATAGATCATCGAGCCAGACGGACACGCCGGCGGCGGACAGCGCCGCGAGGTTGGGATTCTGCGCCATGACGGTTGCCTCTCGTTGTATGTCGGGTAATCAGTTGTCGATTGCGCGTTCCGCGGCTGCGGCGACTGCTTCGGGGGTGAACCCGAACTCGCGGAACAGGGTCTTGTCGTCGGCGGACTCGCCGTAGTGCTCGATGGAGACGATCTCGCCGGTGTCGCCGACGTACTTGTACCAACTCTGTGCGATACCCGCTTCCACCGCGACGCGGGCCGACACGTCAGGCGGCAGCACGCTGTCGCGGTATTCCTGCGGCTGCGATTCGAACCACTCAACGCAGGGCATCGATACCACGTATGCCCTGATGTCTTTGTCCGCCAACAGTTTTTGTGCCTCCACGGCCAACTGCAGTTCGGAACCGGTGGCGATGATGATGACGTCGGCGTCGTCGGTGGGATTGCCGCCGCCGAGCACATAGCCGCCCTTGGCCACACCGTCGGAGCTGGTGCCTTCCAGTACCGGGATACCCTGGCGGGTCAGGATGAAACCGACGGGGCCGCTGCCATTGCCCCTAGCGATGATGCTTCGCCAGGCATAGGCGGTCTCATTCGGATCGCCCGGACGCACCACCGACAGTCTCGGGATCGCCCGCAGCGCGGCCAGGTGCTCGATGGGCTGGTGCGTCGGACCGTCCTCACCAAGGCCGATCGAGTCGTGGGTCCAGATGTAGATGGTGTCGATGTCCATCAGCGAGGCCAACCGGACCGCGCCACGCATGTAGTCGGCGAACTGCAGGAATGTGCCACCGAAGGCGCGGGTCGGCCCGTGCAGCGCGATGCCGGACAGGATGGACCCCATCGCGTGCTCGCGGATGCCGAAGTGCAGCACCCGGCCGTACCAGTCCGCGGTGTAGTCCTCCGTCGAGATCGACGGTGGGCCAAAAGATTTCACGCCGTTGATGGTGGTGTTGTTACTGCCCGCCAGGTCCGCCGAGCCACCCCACAGTTCGGGCAGCTTAGGGGCGACGTCGTTGAGCACCTTGCCGAATGCGGCGCGGGTGGCCAGCGGCTTGGAGCCCGGCTCCCAGTACGTGAGGTCGGCATCCCAGCCGTCAGGTAGCTCGTTGGCCAACAGCCGGTCCAGCAGGGCCTTGCGCTCCGGCTCCCGCTGCGCCCAGGCGTCGAAGTCGCCCTGCCACTTCTGGTGAGCCTCGCGGCCCCGGTCGACGAGTTTGCGGGTGTGCTCGATGACCTCGTCACTCACGTCGAACGACTTATCCGGGTCGAAGCCCAGCACCTTCTTGGTGGCCGCGACCTCGTCGGCGCCCAGCGCTGAGCCGTGCACACCGCCAGTGTTCATCTTGGTGGGTGCCGGATAGCCGATGATCGTGCGTACCGCGATGAACGACGGCTTGTCGGTGACCTTCTTGGCTTCCTCGATCGCCGCCTGGATGCCGACGACGTTCTCGCCGCCCTCGACGACCTGCACGTGCCAGCCGTACGCCTCGTAGCGCGCCGGAGTGTCTTCAGTGAACGCGATGTTGGTGTTGTGCTCGATCGAGATCTCGTTGTTGTCCCAGAACACGATCAGGTTGCCCAGCTGTTGGGTGCCCGCGATCGACGACGCCTCGGAGGTGACGCCCTCTTCCATGTCGCCATCGGAGGCGATCACGTAGATGTAGTGGTCAAACGGGCTGGTGCCCGCGGGGGCGTCGGGGTCGAACAAGCCGCGCTCGTAGCGCGCCGCCATCGCCATCCCGACGGCCGAGGCCAGGCCCTGACCCAGCGGTCCGGTCGTGATCTCCACACCCTTGGTGTGCCGGAACTCCGGGTGACCCGGAGTCTTGGAACCCCAGGTGCGCAGCGATTCGATATCGGAGAGCTCCAGGCCGAACCCGCCCAGATACAGCTGCAGGTACAGGGTCAGGCTGCTGTGGCCGCAGGACAGGACGAACCGGTCCCGGCCCAGCCAGTGGGTGTCGCTGGGGTCATGCCGCATCACCCGCTGGAAGAGCGTGTAAGCCAGGGGAGCCAGGCTCATCGCGGTACCTGGATGCCCGTTGCCCACCTTCTGGACCGCATCGGCGGCCAGGACTCGCACGGTATCGACGGCTTGTGAATCGACCTCCGTCCAGTCCTCGGGGTGGTGTGGCTGGGTCAGCGCGGCAATCTCTTCGACAGTTGTCACTAACTGGCTCCTGGCATCGTCAGATGGGCTGGCAAGCTGGGGTGGTCCTCTTTACCCTAATGCCGGTCGGCACCTTGCTGCATAGTGCTCCTACCAGCGTTACCCGCGGGTGAAGCTCTACACCTGGAACTGTGTCATCACGATGTAATCGCCGTGAATCGACCCTTCGGTTCGGTAAGTGCAACGGCGGCGTCTACCATCCTCTGTAGTAGATCGTCGACAGGTCTGTCAGGAGTCGGTTGCGTGAGAGTTCGCGAAGTGCACCTCGTTGACGGGGCGCCGATCCGATTCCGCGACAGACTGCTGGGTTACCTGGCTCTGACCAAACCCCGCGTCATTGAGCTGCTGCTCGTCACCACCATTCCGGCCATGCTGCTGGCCGGCCGCGGCAACGTCGACCTCCCGCTGATTCTCAATACGCTGTTCGGCGGGCTGTTGGCCGCCGCGGGCGCCAACACGCTGAACTGCGTCGCCGACGCCGACATCGACAAGAAGATGAAGCGCACCGAGCGCCGGCCGCTGGCCAGGGCTACGGTGCCGCGCAGCCACGCGCTGGTGTTCGGGCTGGTGCTGTCGGTGGCGTCGTTCTTCTGGCTGTGGTGGACGACGAATATGCTCTCGGCGCACCTGGCCGGGGCCACTATCGCCTTCTACGTGCTGGTCTACACCCTGCTGCTCAAGCGCCGCACCTCGCAGAACGTGGTGTGGGGCGGGGCGGCCGGCTGCATGCCGGTGATGATCGGCTGGTCGGCGGTGACCGACACGATCGGCTGGCAGGCGCTGGTGATGTTCGCGATCATCTTCTTCTGGACGCCGCCGCACACCTGGGCCCTGGCGATGAAGTACAAGGACGACTACGCCGCCGCCGGCGTGCCGATGCTGCCGGTGGTCGCCACCGAGCTGCAGGTCACCAAGCAGATCCTGATCTACACCTGGCTCACCGTGCTCGCCACGCTGGCGCTGGTGCCGGCGGCCGGCTGGCTCTACGGCTCGGTGGCTGCGCTGGCGGGCGCCTGGTTCCTGGTCATGGCGCATCGCCTGCACGCGGGAGTGCGCCGCGGCAACCCGGTCAAGCCGCTGAAGCTGTTCCTGCAGTCGAATAACTACCTGGCCGTGGTGTTCGTGGCGCTGGCGGTCGATTCGGTGCTGGCGCTGCCGACGCTCTTCAGCTAGGCGTAGCGCCGGACCCGGTTGCGGTTCTGGCGGCGAGAACATTCGGGTAGACGATGCCCAGGTTGCCGTCGATGGCCACCTCGCTTCCGGTGACAACGCCCGCGTCGGTGGCCCGGATCCCGCTGACCGCCGGGATTCCGTACTCCCGAGCCAGAATGGCGCCGTGGGCCAGCATGCCGCCGGTCTCGATCACCAAACCGGACAGCAAGGGGAAGACGCTGGTCCATCCGGGGTCGATGTTCGGCGCTATCAGGATGTCGCCGGCTTCGACATCGCCGAGGTCGCGCAGCGAGGTCACTACTCGTGCGGTGCCGCGCGCGGTTCCTCTGCTGATACCCGTTCCGCGCAACGCCCCTTCGGGCGGATCACCGTCGTCGTTCATGGCTTGCGGCAGGTCGGTCTCGATGTCGTCGAAGAGGAAGGTGGCAGGTGTGCGACGCAGATAGATGGCGTAGTCGCCACGGCGACGGTTCACGGTGGCGGCCAGACCGGTCTCGTGGGGCGCGCCCTCGACAAGGGTGGTGAACTCGGTCCTGGTGAGGAGGAAGACATCCTCGGGGTCGGACAGGACACCCCGCTCGGCGAAGCGCTGACCTTGCTCTAGGACCAGCGACCTCATGTGAGTGATGAGGTAGTCCAGGTAGTAGCGCTGGTTCTCCCGGTACCGGGTGTACTGCCGGACAGTCTCGGTCAGCCTTTGGAGGATCAGCCGCCGGATCCTGCCGACAGGACCGCGGCCGACGGCGGCGATCACCGCGTTCTCGGCGTTGATTCTGCGCACCTGCGCGACGTGTTCGCCGGCCTGCGAGATGTCGGCCGTCCGTGACCGCAGCCTGGCCCGAACCAGCTCGAGGATGACGTCGGGTTCCTCATGCCAGCGTGGGCGGGCGATGTCCCGGCTGGCCGATCGATGTCCATGCCGGCTGATAAAACCGTCGTAGTGCTGCCAGAACCCGGACTCGCGGAAGCGCGAGCGTAGCGAACTGTATTCCTCGCCGGCCGCGATCGCTGTGGTCAGCGGGTCGTGTGCCATGGATTCCTTTGCCAGCGCAACGATTTCGTTGTTCAGCGCGGCGGTGCGGGTGTCGTCGAGCCCGCCAATCAGGTGTTGATAGAGCTCGCCGCTGTCATCGGAGCACCACACGCGCAGCATCCGGGACAGGGCGGCGTGCAGAAAGGTGTTGTAGATCGTCATGCCCCAACGGACCACGCGGAAGTGTTCGCGTCCCAGCGCCTCTACCCGATGAAACTGGAGTTGCCATGCTTCGGGACCGAGAGCCGAATAGTCCTGGCTCAACAGGGGTGCGATATCACGTTCGATGATCGCGCAATGTTCTTCGAGTGCCACCAGGTTGCGCTTGAGTCCGCTGCGCCGTCGATCCCGAAGCGGCGCCAGCAATGCCAGCATCGTCAGCCGGGGGTTCCAGGATTCCTGATCGACCCATTCGTCCACCTGCGGCGGAAACCACTCGCTCGCCGCGGTCCTACGCATCGACTTCGGCAGGATCTGCAGTCCCGCGGCGTAATAGCGCGCGCTGAAATAGGCGTATCCCTGGTAGAGCCGGACCGGCTGGGTTGCGGCCAGGTCGGGACGGCCCTGCAGCGCGGCCATCTCCTGGAACGCTGCCTCGGTGATCCAGGGCACCATGAGTTCGCCGGGAAGCGGTAGGGAGCATTCCGAGAGGTACTCATCGCCAAAGCGGCGTGACCAGATATCTGCCGGGTTGTCGCTGGGCAGTGTCGTGATGGGGCGATCCTGCAAGACGTAGAGGGTGGCCTCAGCGATGGCCCACTCGAGATCCCGGCGCGGGCCGATGGTGTCGTTGACCACTTGGGCGAGCTGCCAGAGTTCGCGGATCTGTTCATCGGTCAGGCACGGGCGTTCACGACGGTCCGCGTCGACTTCCCGTTCGACGATGCCGCCGTCCCACACGATCTCACAGTGCTTGGTTCCGATTCGTCGTTCGAGAATGTCGCCGGTCGTCCGGTTCAGCCGGATGTGATCGGGAGCGGTGTGGCCGGACACCACCGCCTCGCCCAGGCCCCACGCGGCGTCGATGACGATCTCGTCTGCGAACGGGTCCAGCGGATTGGCGCTCAGCAGCACGCCTGCGACCTGCGGGCGCACCATGCGTTGGATGATCAGTGCGATACCGGTTCCGTCGGTGTTGTCGTGAGCGGAACGGTAGGTCACGGCGCGCGTCTTCTCCAGGGCAGACCAGCAGCTGCGCACGGCGGCACACAACGCGGCCAAGGAATCGATTCCCAGGACCGTCTCGTAGACGCCGGCGAACGAGGCGTCCTCCAGATCCTCGGCCACTGCCGAACTGCGGACGGCCCACAGTTCCCCGGAATGCTCCCCACCGACGCGCTCCCACCATGCCGGCAGTGCGTCGGCCAAGAGTGACTGGCGTGCAACGGGATCCAGCGAGATGGCGGCGTCGATGCACCACGCTTCGGGCACGGTGAGACCGGCCCGCAGTAGTCGGATCAATCCGGTGGCCTTACCACCGAGGCTTCCGATGTCTCCGGTCGTTGTCGCCTGCAGACGTGTGATCATCGCCGGGGCGCCCTGATTGCGTCGACCAACACAGGCACCAGTCGTGGCGCCCACCTCAACGCCTCGAAACCGCCTGCATGCCAGGTATGTTCGACAATCCCCGCGCCGGCGAGGCGCCGGCCGTCGACGTGCGCTTCGAACCGGGTGTGGGTTTCGTCGAGCAGCATGCCGCTCTTGAAGAGGGGAACGTCGCTGGTGGCTGTCCCGGTGACGTGGTAAGACCCGCCGTGCGCGTCACGGATCGTCAGATGCAAGCCGGCCACCCTGTGCGGGCTCTGCCAGGAGTACTCGAGGTCAAAGGAATCAATGGCCACACATTGCCCGGCCCGGTAGATGAACCCGGATTGGGTCTGCGAGCCAGGCTCGCCCGTTTGTGAGGCGGTGAAGGCGAAGTCACCGTCGAACTGGGCCGAGATCCACTCCCAGCCGGTGATGGTCGCCCAGTCTCGTGGTCCCCATGACTTGTCACGGGTACCGAATCCCACGATCTCGTGGTGGCGCCCACGCAGGCGGGTCACGCCTGTGACGGCACCGGGGTGCTCGAAGTGACGTGCTGCCAGCACATGAGCCCCACCTGACTCGGCGAAGTCGAACGGCGAGGCCAGCGCGGTCCAGGTCAGGTCGATGCTGTCCTGGCCGGAAAGCGTGATGCGCCAACTCTGTAGCGGCTCGTTCATGCGGAGCGTCAGCCGGCCGACCCGGAAGCCGTCGCGCATTGACGGTGCCGTCGCGACTTTCTGGTTGATCGCCGCGTAGACGAACTCCCGCCGTCCCCCGCGCATCGTGATCACCACCGCGTCCGCGGTGCCTTCGCGGGCGCGGTAGCCGAGTCGCGCCAATCCGACCGTGTCCTGGGCGACCCAGTTGAAGTAGAAGCTCTCCTGCCAGTGGTCCTGCCGTCCTGGTGGATGGAGTTCTTCGTCGCTGTCGGTCAGGGGAGTGAGCATCCTCACATTAGAATGTAAGCGTTTACTCGCTTTCAACTTGTATCCGCGCTAGCGTTCCTGGCATGGCCTCTGGTCTGCGTAAAAAGCCCCAGCAACAACGCGCCAAGGACACCATCGAGCGCATCGTCGATGCGGGTGCTCGCGTTCTGGTTCAGTACGGCTACGACGGCGCCTCGACGAATCGCATCGCGCAGGAGGCGGGCCTGAGCCCGGGCTCGGTGTACCAGTACTTTCGTGACAAGGATGCGATCGTATTGGCAGTGGTGGAACGCCTCAACGACGACCTGGGCCGCCGGATCGCCGCGGCGTTCCCGTTGACCACCGAGCTATCCCTTGACGAGCTGGCGCGAACCGTCGTGACCTCACTTGTCGATGCGCTGTCATCCCAATCGGATCTTCTCGCGGCATTCCTCGACAGGGTGCCTCGGTTGGCTGACGGCAGCCCGTTCGGTGGTCTGCTGAGTCGCGCCGGCGAACTGACCTACCTCCAGCTGGTTGCCAACCGGGAATGGGTGCGCCACGAGGAGTTCGACGTGACGACGTGGTTCATCGTGCAGACCACCTCGCACCTGGCGTTGCGTTATGTGATTGACAAGCCTGCGATCTCGCGTGATCGGTTCATCGAGGAACTCACCGCACTGCTGGTCACGTACGCCTATCGGACCGCCGGCGAACCGCAGGTCAGGGCAGCAGCACTATCGAGCCCGTCGTCTTGCGGCCCTGCAGATCGCGGTGCGCCTGGGCCGCCTCGGCCAGCGGGTAGTGGCCGCCGACGGTGATCGTGATCGAGCCGGTCGAGATCGCATCCAGCAATTCACCTGCTCGCCAAGCGAATTCATCCGGCGTGCGGGTGAAATGCGCGAGATTGGGTCGGGTCAGGTACACCGATCCGGCGGCGTTGAGCCGCTGCGGGTCCACCGGCGGCACCGGCCCGCTGGAAGCGCCGAACAGGGCCAGTGTGCCGCGAATGGCCAGGCTGGCCAGGCTGGCGTCGAAGGTGGTCTTGCCGACCCCGTCGTACACCGCGGCGACCCCGTGGCCGTTGGTGAGCTCGCGGATCGTGGCGGCGAAATCACCAGGTTCCTCGGGGTAGTCGAGCACCTCGATCGCCCCGGCCTGCCGCGACAACTCGGCCTTCTCCGGGCCGGAGGCCGTCGTGATCACGCGGGCGCCCAGGCTGGTCGCCCATTGGGTCAGGATCAGTCCGACACCACCCGCTCCGGCGTGTACAAGCACGAAATCGCGGGCCTGCACTGGATACACCGACTTGATCAGATAGTGCGCCGTCATCCCCTTGAGCAGTGCGGAGGCGACCGCGTCCGACGGGACGTTATCGGGCACGTAGGCGACGAAATCAGCTGGAGCCGTGCAGAACTCGGCGTAGGAACCGGACGCCATGGCGGTCACCACCCGGTCGCCGGGCTTGATCGCGGCGACGTCGTTGCCGACGGCGGCGACCGTCCCGCACACCTCAGTGCCCAGCACGAACGGCAGCTCCCGCGGGTAGAGGCCCGAGCGGAAGTAGGTCTCGATGTAGTTGACGCCGATCGCGTCGGCTTCGATGAGCACCTCGGCGGGGCCGGGTTCGGGTTTCGGCTTCTCGACGTAGTTCAGGACCTCGGGGCCGCCCGTCTCGGCGACTTCGATTGCGTGCATGTCACTATCATCCCCGCTGTGACCCCACCCTCGAAGCTGGCCCGCCCCGACGTCTTCCACCCCAGCATCGTGCTGGCCGGATGCCCGCAACTGATCGCCGGTGACGGCGACGACGAGGGTCTGATCGAGGCGCTGCGCCGCCGGGGACTGCATGCCCGCTGGCTGTCCTGGGATGATCCGCAGACCGAAGATGCCGACCTGGTGATCCTGCGCGCGGCGTGGGACTACGCCGAACGCCGTGAGGAGTTCCTGAGCTGGACCACCCGGGTGCCCAACCTGCTGAACGCGCCGGAAGTGGTGGCGTGGAACAGCGATAAGCACTACCTGCAGGACCTTGCTGAGGCAGGTGTGCCCACCCTGGCGTCGTTCTTCTTCGAACCCGGCGAGAAGGTCACGCTGCCCAAGGGCGAGATCGTGGTCAAACCCGCGATCGGCGCCGGCTCGATCGACACCGGGCGGTTCGTCGACCACGCCGCTGCCCGCGCACACGTCGCCGCCCTGCAGGACTCCGGGCGCACGGCGCTGGTGCAGCCCTACGACGCCCGCGTGGAAGCGGGGGAGACGGCCCTGGTGTTCCTCGGCGGTCGCCAGTCGCACGCCTTCACCAAAGGTCCGATGCTTCCGCCGGAAGGCGAGGTGGCCGCCCTCGACGAGTCGGGCACCTACGTCGCCGAGAAACTGGCACCGGCCGATCCCGACTTCGCGATGTGGGACGTCGGCGTCACCGCGCTGGAGGCGGCGTGTGGGTACCTGGGCATCATCACCACTGAGCTGCTGTACGCCCGGGTGGATCTCATCGGTGGCGCCGATGATCCGGTGCTGCTCGAGCTCGAGCTGATCGAGCCGGGGTTGGGGTGGGGTCAGCTCGACGGAGCCACCCGCGAGCTGCAGCAGCGGACGTTCGCGCTGGAGGTCGAGTCAGCGCTCGAGCGTCTTGGGCTCGGTCCGCTGTCGCATCGACGCCCATAACGCAGCGGTGGCCGCGGTCGATGCCGCCGCACCCGCGACGTGCAGCGCCACCAGCGCGGCGGGCACACCGGTGAAGAACTGCACCGCGCCGACCAACCCTTGAGCCAGCACCAGCGCGACCAGCACCGCCAGTCGCCGCATGATCAGCCGTGGGGCGAACACCGCCTGCAGGCCGGCCGCCAGCCCTACCAGCAGCGCCAGATAGGCGATCAGCAGCGTGGAATGCATATGCACCAGCGTGAGGATCTCCACCTCGAGCCGCGGCACAGTGCGCTGCGGGCTCTTGTCGCCGGCGTGCGGGCCCGCACCGGTCACCAACGTGCCGGTGACCAGCGTGGCGGCCAGTGTCAGTACGCCGAGCAGGGTCAGATGCCGCAACGGCTTGGGCACTAGGACGGTGGGCAGGCCGTCGTCGGGTTCCCCGATCTTGACGTACAGCAGGGTGGCCAGCCACACCATCGCCATCGAGACCAGCAGGTGGATCGCCACCGTCCACCACGCCAGCCCGGCCAACACGGTGATGCCGCCGAGGACCGCCTGCAGCACCGTCGACGCCGGCATCAGCCAGGCATAGACCAGCACCTCGCGGCGGCGGCGGGCGCGGGTGACGGCCAGGACGGCCAGGATCGCGGTGATGACGACCAGGAAGGTGATCATCCGGTTGCCGAACTCGACGGCCTGATGGATGCCGGGCACTTCGGAGTGCGGGACCGGAACGAAACTGCCCGGGAAGCATTGCGGCCAGGTCGGGCAGCCCAGCCCGGATGCGGTCACCCGGACGATCGCGCCCGTAACGGCGATGCCGCCCTGGGTGAGGATGACCGCGGCGGCAATGACGCGCTGAGTGCGCAGGCTCGGCAGTGGCAGCAGGTCCACCAGCCGCAGGAAAAACCGTCCGACGGGCACGGCCCGATCGTAGAGGACGGCTAACTACGCGACGTAGTAGGGATTGGGTTGAGCGTAGGACTCACGCTCAGGTGAAACGGAACCAGCGCAGCGCGCCCAGCGCCGCGACGGCACCCCACGCCGCCAGCACCGCGATGCCGAACCAGTCCACCGACAGCGACATTGCCTGCGTCAGGGTCTCGGTGAGCGCCCCGGACGGGGTCAGCCGGGCCACCAATGCGATCCCGCGCGGGATCGCATTGGTCTCCAGGGTCAGCGCGCCCAGCCCGGCGAAGATGAACCAGAGCAGGTTGGCCACGGCCAGGACGATCTCGGCGCGCAGCGTGCCGCCGAGCAACAGGCCCATGGCCGCGAAGCCCGCGGTGCCGAGCGCGATGACGACCGCGCCCAACAGCAGACCGGCCGGGTGCGGGCGCCAACCAAGGGCCAGCCCGATGCCGCCGAGTAGCAGCGCCTGCAGGAACACCACGGTCACCACGGCAAGTGATTTCCCGGCGATAATGCCCCACACCGGAAGGGCGGTGGCGCCCAAGCGTTTCAGCGCCCCGTAGCGGCGGTCGAAGGCCACCGCGATGGCCTGGCCGGTGAACGCGGTCGAGATGACCGCCAGCGCCATGATCGCCGGCACGAACACCGCGACGCGCTGCGAACCGAATGAGCCCAGCGGCAGCAGAGTGAGTCCGATCAGCAGAGTGATCGGGATGAACATCGTCAGCAGCAGCTGTTCGCCGTTGCGCAGCAGTAGTTTCAGCTCGAGGCCGTACTGCGCGGCCAGCATCCGCTGCACCGTGCTGGGCCGCGGATCGGGAGCGAACGTGCCCGGCGGGAAGAGCTCGGTCGTCATGCCGCTCCCTCGTCCGCTCGGTCGCGCCATGTCCGTCGTCGATTCGCTCCGCAACTGTCGCTCATGGCCGCAACTCCTTGCCGGTCAGTTCGAGGAAGACGTCTTCCAGGCTGCGCTGCTCCACCCGCACGTCGGTGGCTAGCACGTCCAGCCGCGCGCACCACGCCGTCACGGTGGCCAGCACCTGCGGGTCTATCTGACCCTCGACCAGGTATTCACCGGGGGATCGCTCTTTTGCCACATAGCCTTCTGGCAGCGCGGTCATCAGCAATGACAGGTCGAGCTGGCGGGGCGCGGAGAATCGCAGCTGGCCTTCGGCGCCGCCCCGCATCAACTCGACGGGCGTGCCGGCGGCCACGGCCGAGCCGTGGTCGATGATGACGATGCGATCCGCCAGTTCCTCGGCTTCCTTGAGCTGGTGGGTGGTCAGCACCACCGTCACTCCGTCGCGGCGTAGCGCCTCGATGAGTTCCCACACCACCAGGCGGGCGTGCGCGTCCATGCCTGCGGTCGGCTCGTCGAGGAAGACCAGCTCGGGGCGCCCGACCAGGGCGCACGCCAGTGCCAGCCGCTGCTGCTGGCCACCGGAGAGCCGGCGGTAGGTGGTGCGCGCCGCATCGGTGAGTCCCAGGGTGTCCAGCAGCCACGCCGGGTCCAGGGGGTGGGCGGCATATGCGGCGACCAGCTGGAGCATCTCACCGGCCCGGGCGGCCGGATAGCCGCCACCGCCCTGCAACATCACGCCGATCCGCTCTCGCACCCGTGCGTTATCGGCCACCGGGTCCAGGCCCAGCACCTCGATCGTGCCCTCGTCCGGCCGGACGAATCCCTCGCACATCTCGACGGTGGTCGTCTTGCCGGCCCCGTTGGGGCCCAACAGCGCCAGCACTTCGGCGCGATGTACCTCGAGGTCGAGGCTCGACACCGCCGTCGTCGTGCCGTAGCGCTTGGATACCCCGCGCAGTCGCACGGGGATTTCGTGGCCGGAACTCACGGGGAGTCAGCGTATGCGCCGGGCGCCGGGCGCGGCGTCGGTGGCTCGGCAGACGACTCAGTGAGTGGCTCCGGCGGCGGTGCCGGGTCGGGTTCCTGGCCGCTGAACGCCTCGCTGGTGCCGGGCACCTTGCGCCAGGGCAGGTGGTTGAACGTCACCGCGATCAGCAGCAGCACGATCACCGCGCTGGCCAGGGTGGCGTCCAGGATCTGGAACAGGGCGAAACGGTCGCCGTTGGCGGTGGGCCCGAAGATGCCGACGACCAGGGTCACCGCGATGGTGGCGATCCGGAAGCCGGGGCGGGTGGCCCAAGCGGCCAGCGGAATGATCGCCCACAGCAGGTACCACGGCTGCACGACGGGGAACAGCAGCACGGTCGCGCCCAGCGCGACGCCCAGCCCGCCGACCGGGTACAGCCGGCCCCGGAACACCGCCAGTAGCAGCCAGGTGACCGTGATCGTGATGATCAGCACGCCCATCGCGCGGGTCAGCGACAGCACGGCTGTGGTGTGATCGCCCAGCCCGAGCAGGATCCCGACCTGACCGGTGCCCAGTGCCAGCAGTGTCGGCGGCGACATCCAGCTACGCACCACGTTGGCGGTGCCGAGCGTGAAGATCCAGCCGAACCCCAGCCCGCTGGCCCAGCCGATGACCGCCATCACCACGAGCGACAGCGCCGTCATCAGGGTGGTGGCTTTCACGAATGCCGTGAAACTGGTGCCCCAGCGATGAGCCAGTGCCATCCCCACGAACCCGAGCGCCAGCAGGCCTGGCAGCTTGACCTGGGACGACAGCGTGATCAGGACCGAGCCCAGGATCAGCATGGCCAGCGGTATCCACGCCGCCCACTGGTCTCGCCCGCGCGGCCAGTGCAGTGGCCGTGGCACCAGCGAGCCCGCGGCTCCGTCGACGCCGCGCAGGGCAAACTCGGTGCCGGTCAGCATCAGGCCAAGCATCAGCGCTTCGTTGTGGATGCCGGCCACCAGGTGCATCAGCAGCAGTGGATTGGCCGCGCCCAGCCACAGCGCACTGACCTCGGCCACCCCGCAGCGGCGAGCCAGCCGTGGCACCGCCCAGACGATCATGCCGACCCCGAGCAGCACCACCACCCGATGACTGAGCACGGCGGCGACGATGTCCTCGCCGGTCAGCGCCGAGATACCGCGGCCGACCCACAGGAACAGCGGCCCGTAGGGGGCCGGCGTCTCGCGCCACAGGCTGGGCACCGAGAGGGTGAACACATGGTCCAGGCCCAGGCCGGGGGCCGGGCCGACCTTGTACGGGTTGAGTCCGTTGGCCGAGATCTGGCTCTGCGCCAGGTAGGAGTACACGTCCTTGCTGTACATCGGCGGCGCGATGAGCAGCGGCACGATCCACAGCAGCAGAGTGTGATCGAGCTGACTGCGGGACATCCGGCGGCTGCCCAGCGCGAAGCGGCCCAGCATCAGCCAGGCCAGTGCCATCATCACCGCGCCGGTGGTGGTCATCGTGAGCGAGACGGTCTGGATGCGGGATGGCAGGTTGAGCAACCGCACCCCGAAGGTGGGGTCCTGCACGACGGGGCGGGCGCCGGCGCCGAGAGCACCGATCGCCATCAGCACTGTTCCGGTGGCGCCGAACATCCGGGTGCGGCGCATGGCGCGCAGTTCGGCGTCGTTGAGGGGCGACCCCACCGGGCGTTCATCGCCGTGCAAGCGGGCGATCGATGAACTCAGTGAGTGTTGGCGGGCTGCCACCACAGCACTCTAACCGGCGAGCGCTTTGACCCCGTGGCTGCTAAGGGTGCCCTTGCTAGACCTGGTCCGCGAATTGCGTAACACTGGTGTTGTGAAATTCCCGTCCGCTGCAGATCCGGCGCCTGTGCTGGGTGCTGCTGTGCATGACGGACAGACCCGCCGCACCATTGTGCAGCTGTTGGTCGAGTCGGGAGCGATCACCGCCGCCGAGATCGGGCGGCGGCTTGGCCTCTCCGCCGCCGGCGTGCGCCGGCACCTCGATGCTCTCATCGATGCCGGCGATGCCGAGGCCAACGTCGCGGCAGCCTGGCAGCAGGCCGGCCGTGGGCGGCCCGCCAAGCGCTACCGGCTTACCTCCGCCGGGCGTGCCAAGCTCGAGCACACCTATGACGACCTGGCCTCGGCCGCGATTCGCCAGCTGCGTGAGATCGGCGGCGAGGCGGCGGTGGAGACCTTCGCCCGGCGCCGCATCGACGCGATCCTGGCGGGAGTAAAGGCCGGTCCCGACGACGTTGAATCCACTGCTGAGCGGGTGGCCGACGCGTTCACGAGGGCCGGTTATGCGGCGACGACGACGCGGGTGCGCGGTCCGCTGGCGGGCATCGAGATCTGCCAGCACCACTGCCCGGTTTCGCATGTCGCCGAGGAATTTCCGGAGCTCTGCGAGGCCGAGCAGCAGGCCATGTCGGAGGTCCTGGGCACCCACGTTCAGCGCCTGGCGACGATCGCCAACGGCGACTGCGCCTGTACCACCCACGTGCCGCTCACGCCGGCACACCGCTAGACCAGAACCACTTCGGTGCTCAGCCCGCACCGAAGCCGCCACGAACGATTGAGGAGCGTCACCATGACACTCACACCGGAAGCCAAGCAGGCTGAGGCGCCGATGGGCGGCTTGCGCGAAGAGAATCAACCTCTGACCCAGGACGAGGCCATCGCCTCGCTGGGCAATTACGGCTATGGCTGGTCCGACTCCGATGTCGCGGGTGCCAGTGCCCAGCGGGGTCTGTCCGAAGCGGTGGTGCGCGACATCTCGGCCAAGAAGAGCGAACCGCAGTGGATGCTGGACATGCGGCTCAAAGCGCTGCGCACGTTCGACAAGAAGCCGATGCCGAACTGGGGATCGAATCTCGAAGGCATCTTCTTCGACAACATCAAGTACTTCGTGCGCTCCAGCGAGAAGCAGGCTGCGACATGGGACGACCTGCCGGCTGATATCAAGAACACCTACGACCGGCTCGGTATCCCGGAGGCGGAGAAGCAGCGCCTGGTGTCGGGGGTGGCCGCACAGTACGAGTCCGAGGTGGTCTACCACTCCATTCGCGAGGACCTGGAGGCCCAGGGCGTCATCTTCCTGGACACCGACTCGGGTCTGCGGGAACATCCGGAGCTGTTCAAGCAGTACTTCGGCACCGTGATCCCGGCCGGTGACAACAAGTTCTCCGCGCTCAACACCGCGGTGTGGTCGGGCGGTTCGTTCATCTACGTGCCCAAGGGTGTGCACGTCGACATCCCGCTGCAGGCCTACTTCCGGATCAACACGGAGAACATGGGCCAGTTCGAGCGCACACTGATCATCGTCGACGAAGACGCCTACGTGCACTACGTCGAGGGCTGTACCGCGCCGATCTACAAGAGCGACTCGCTGCACTCCGCGGTGGTGGAGATCATCGTGAAGCCCAGGGGCCGTTGCCGATACACGACCATCCAGAACTGGTCGAACAACGTCTACAACCTGGTCACCAAGCGCGCCAGGGCCGAGGCCGGCGCCACCATGGAGTGGGTCGACGGCAATATCGGCTCGAAGGTGACCATGAAGTACCCGGCGGTGTGGATGACCGGTGAGCACGCCAAGGGCGAGGTGCTCTCGGTGGCGTTCGCCGGCGAAGGCCAGCACCAGGACACCGGCGCGAAGATGCTGCACCTGGCGCCGAACACGTCGAGCAATATCGTGTCGAAGTCGGTGGCCCGCGGTGGCGGCCGCGCGTCCTACCGCGGCCTGGTTCAGATCAACAAGGGCGCACACGGATCGCGGTCGAGCGTGAAATGCGATGCGCTGCTCGTTGATTCGATCAGCCGCAGCGACACCTACCCCTACGTCGACATCCGCGAGGACGACGTCACGATGGGGCATGAGGCCACCGTGTCCAAGGTCAGCGCCGATCAGCTGTTCTATCTGATGAGTCGCGGCATGACCGAGGACGAGGCGATGGCCATGGTGGTGCGTGGCTTCGTCGAGCCGATCGCCAAGGAACTGCCGATGGAGTACGCCCTCGAGCTCAACCGGCTGATCGAGCTGCAGATGGAAGGTGCAGTCGGCTGATGGCTCAGAATCTCAATCTCACTGAAGCTGCCGAAGGGATCATCAAGAACAAGGGCGAGCAATTCAGCTCGTTCGATGTCGATGCCTTCGAGGTGCCCGGCGGCCGCGACGAGCTATGGCGGTTCACTCCGCTCAAGCGATTACGCGGCCTGCACGACGGCTCGGCGCCGGCCACCGGCACCGCCCAGATCAGCGTCACCGAGCGACCCGGCGTGACGGTGGAGACCGTCCACCGTGGCGACGAACGACTCGGTCAGGGTGGGGTGCCCGCCGATCGTGTTGCCGCGCAGGCTTTCTCGTCCTTCAATGAGGCGACGATCGTCACTGTGGCTCGCAACACCGAGGTGGCCGAGCCCATCGAGATCGTCGTCACCGGGCCCGGCGAGGGTGCGGTCGCCTACGGTCACCTGCAGATCCGAGTCGAGGAACTGTCGCGGGCCACCGTCGTCGTCGACCTTCGTGGCAGCGGAACCTACGCGGACAACGTCGAGATCATCGTGGGTGATGCGGCGGGCGTCGGCGTCATCTGGATCGCCGACTGGGCCGACGACATGGTGCACGTGAGTTCGCATCACGCCAAGCTCGGCAAGGACGCCGTGCTCGGGCATGTCGCGGTGACGCTCGGCGGCGACGTCGTCCGCACCTCTGCGACCGTGCGGTTCACCGCGCCGGGCGGCGACGCGCAAATGCTCGGTACCTACTTCGCCGACGACGGCCAGCACTTCGAGTCGCGGCTGCTGGTGGACCACGCACAGCCCAACTGCAAGTCCGACGTGCTGTACAAGGGTGCGTTGCAAGGCGATCCGGATTCCGCCAAGCCCGATGCGCACACCGTGTGGATCGGTGACGTGTTGATCCGCGCCGAGGCCACCGGGACCGACACCTTCGAGGTCAACCGCAACCTGGTGCTGACCGACGGCGCCCGCGCCGACTCGGTGCCGAATCTCGAGATCGAAACCGGCGAGATCCTCGGCGCCGGACATGCCAGTGCCACCGGACGTTTCGACGACGAGCAGCTCTTTTACCTGCAAGCCCGTGGCATCCCGGAAGAACAGGCCCGCCGGCTGGTGGTGCGTGCGTTCTTCGGGGAGATCATCGCCAAGATCGCCGTCCCCGCCGTCCGGGACCGCCTCACCGAAGCCATCGAACGAGAATTGGCCATCACGACTGTGTCCAATTCAAAAGACCAGAAAGCCACACAGCCATGAGCACTTTGGAAATCAAGGATCTCCACGTCAGCGTCGCCAATGAGGACGGGACCGAAAAGGAGATCCTCAAGGGCGTCGATCTGACCGTGAACTCGGGCGAGACCCACGCGGTCATGGGCCCCAACGGATCGGGCAAGTCCACACTGTCGTATTCGATCGCCGGTCATCCCAAGTACCACGTCACCTCGGGGTCGATCACCCTCGACGGTGCGGACGTGCTGGCGATGAGCGTTGATGAAAGAGCCCGTGCCGGACTGTTCCTGGCCATGCAGTACCCGGTCGAGGTGCCGGGAGTCTCGATGTCGAACTTCCTGCGCACGGCGGCGACCGCGGTGCGCGGCGAGGCGCCCAAGCTCCGGCACTGGGTCAAAGAGGTCAAGGCCGCGATGACCGACCTCGAGATCGACCCACAGTTCGCCGAACGCAGTGTCAACGAAGGCTTTTCGGGCGGCGAGAAGAAGCGCCACGAGATCCTGCAGCTGGGTCTGCTGAAGCCGAAGATCGCCATCCTCGACGAGACCGACTCCGGGCTGGACGTCGACGCGCTGCGCGTGGTCTCCGAGGGCGTCAATCGCTATGCCGAGGCCGAGCACGCCGGTGTCCTGCTCATCACGCACTACACCCGGATCCTGCGCTACATCCAGCCGCAGTTCGTCCACGTCTTCGTCGACGGCCGGATCGTCGAATCCGGTGGTCCCGAGCTGGCCGACGAGCTGGAGGAGAACGGTTACGTGCGCTTCACCCAGGCGGCGGCGGGAGCCTGACATGACCGCCTCGGTGGATCTGGACGTCACGGCTGTCCGCGCCGACTTCCCGATCCTGAATCGGGTGATGCGGGGCGGACATCAACTGGCCTATCTGGATTCCGGGGCGACGTCGCAGAAACCACTGCAGGTTCTCGACGCCGAGCGCGATTTTCTGACCACTTCCAACGGCGCGGTGCACCGCGGTGCGCACCAGCTGATGGAGGAGTCGACCGACGCCTACGAACAGGGGCGAGCCGATATCGCCGCGTTCGTCGGGGCCGACGCCGACGAGCTGGTGTTCACCAAGAACGCCACCGAATCGCTCAACCTCGTCTCGTATGTATTGGGGGACAAGCGGTTCGAGAGTGCGGTCGGGCCCGGTGACGTCATCGTCACCACCGAGCTGGAGCATCACGCCAACCTGGTTCCCTGGCAGGAACTGGCCCAGCGCACCGGGGCAACCCTGCGCTGGTACGGGGTTACCGATGACGGGCGTATCGATCTGGATTCGCTGGCGCTCGACGAGCGAGTGAAAATCGTCGCGTTCAGCCATCATTCGAATGTCACCGGCGCGGTGGCGCCGGTCGGTGAGCTGGTGTCGCGGGCCAAGGCCGTCGGTGCGCTGACGGTGTTGGACGCCTGCCAGTCGGTGCCGCATCAGCCGGTGGACTTCCACAGCCTTGATGTCGACTACGCCGCGTTCTCCGGTCACAAGATGCTGGGCCCCACCGGGATCGGCGTGTTGTACGGGCGCAGCGAACTGCTCGACGCGATGCCGCCGTTCATCACCGGCGGCTCGATGATCGAAACTGTCACGATGGAAGCCACCACCTACGCACCCGCGCCGCAGCGGTTCGAGGCCGGCACGCCGATGACCTCGCAAGTGGTCGGATTAGCTGCCGCCGCAAGGTATCTCAGTGCGTTGGGGATGACCACGGTGGAGGCGCACGAGAACGAACTGGTGGCTGCAGCGCTGGCCGGGCTGGCCGGAATTCCGCAGGTGCGCATCGTCGGGCCGACAACGCTCGAGAACCGGGGCTCACCGGTGAGCTTCGTGGTGGACGGGGTGCACGCCCACGATGTCGGGCAAGTGCTCGATGACGAGGGAGTGGCCGTGCGCGTCGGGCATCACTGCGCGTGGCCGCTGCATCGCCGGTTCGGTATCGCCGCCACCGCACGGGCGTCGTTCGCGGTGTACAACACCGCAGACGAGGTGGATCGTTTGGTGGCAGGTGTGAAGCGTGCCGTGGAGTTCTTCTCGTGAAGATCGAGCAGATGTACCAGGAAGTGATCCTGGACCACTACAAACACCCGCACCATCGCGGGCTGCGTGAGCCGTTCGGCGCCGAGGTGCACCACGTCAACCCGACGTGCGGTGACGAGGTGACGTTGCGCGTGGCGCTGTCCGAGGACGGCGAGACGGTGACCGACGTGTCATACGACGGGCAGGGCTGCTCGATCAGTCAGGCCGCGACGTCGGTGCTGACCGACCAGATCATCGGGCAGTCGGTCGGGGATGCGCTCAAGACCGTGGCCGCGTTCAGCGAGATGATCTCGTCGCGCGGCAACGTCGAAGGTGATGAGGATGTGATCGGCGATGGCATCGCGTTCGCCGGTGTGGCCAAGTATCCGGCGCGGGTGAAATGCGCGCTGCTCGGATGGCTGGCCTTCAAAGATGCACTCGTGCAAGCGAAGGACTCGGAGGAACGACCGTGAGCGAAACAACAATTCCCCCCAGCGAGGAGTTCATGGCGGACCTAGAGGAGGCAATGCGTGACGTCGTCGATCCCGAACTCGGCATCAACGTCGTCGACCTCGGGCTGGTGTATGGCCTGAACGTCGAAGACGCCGAGGGCTCGAAGGTCGCCCTCGTCGACATGACGTTGACGTCGGCCGCCTGTCCGCTCACCGATGTGATCGAGGACCAGACGCGCACCGCGCTCGTCGGCGCCGGGCTCGTCAACGAGATCAAGATCAACTGGGTGTGGAACCCACCGTGGGGACCCGACAAGATCACCGAAGACGGCCGCGAACAACTGCGCGCTCTCGGCTTCACGGTCTAGCCTCGCAGAATGCTCACCGTCCCCGCCTTCGTCTGGCGGGGCAGTGCGCTTGCCCGGGCGGTGATAGTCGGCCTTGGCGGCGGTGTCTTCCTCGGCTTGCTGGCTTGGCTGGACTCAGGATTGTGGTTCGCCGCTCTGATCGTGCTGGTCGTCATGACCTTGTTCTCCGGCGCGTGGCTGGGCCGGCGGATGGTGCGCTATTGGCCGGGCGCTTCGGCACTGACCGGCGAGCAACGCGAGCGGGTCGCCGGCGTGACCCACTGGGGCGGGCGCATTGGCGATCCGGCGCTGGCGCAGCCGGTGGTCGACTTCGCCGACGGGATGCACAAGGCCGCCGAGAGCGGCCGTCCGTTTCGCTGGGTGGTACCGCTGGTCCTTGCCGTCGCAGTAGTGGTCGCCGTCTGGGACTCGGCGTTCGGATCGACACGCGAGATGGTCGCGTCGCTGCTGTATCTCGTACTGCTGGCATTTGAACTGTTCTGGTGGCCGGGCCGGCGAGACCGATTGCTGGTCAACGCCGATCGCGCCAAAGAGCGGGCGCTGGGGCTCATCGAAAGCGCACAGGGGAAGGCGCAGTGACCGTACCGGCCGTCGTTGTGGCGACCCGCCGGCAGTTGCACGGCATCGCTGAGAGCTTCATAGCCGGGCCGCAGTACCGTGCGACGGGAACGATCCGGCTGGCGGTGCGCCAGGATGGCTTCAGCGCCACCACGCTGGCGATAGCGGTGCACGGGACCACGCTGGTATGGCCGGGCGGTAGCACTGTGCTCGCGGGTCCGGTCAGTGCAGTGGCTCAGGCCAGCGGACTCGACATCGGGCCGCCGGCCGGGGTGTACGAGTCGGTCGCGGCATTGGGCCCAGGCATCGTCCTGCACCTGGACGCTGATGCCGCCGATGCCATCTACCGCAGCCTCTACGCCGGTGGGTTTGCCATCAATGCGGTTCTCCCAGAAGGCCATCCGGTGTTGTGGCCCGAGCACCTCGACGTCGCGGCCACGGCCGACGAGGTCAACTACGGAGTCTCGGCCGGTGACGACTTCCACGAACTGCCCTACGCCTACGTCGGGCCGTGGGACTTCGCGACCTCGCCGCGCACCGGGCCGCTGTGGAACGCGCCGTTCGGCGCGGTGCGCGATCTCGATCTCACCGCCGACGTCGACACCCTGGCCGCCGACGTCACCGACTTCTTTCGTCGGGTTCAAGAAACTCTGTAGACCCCGCGGAAACAACACACCGCTCAGCGGTGTTGCAGCCCGTCATGGATGATGCACGCGTGCAGGAGTTGTTCGCCCCGCTGAGCGTGGGATCGCTGACCGTGCGCAACCGGTTCGCGATGGCGCCGATGACCCGGGCCGCGTCACCAGACGGCATCCCGGGACCGGATGTCGCCGCCTATTACGCGCGCCGCGCCGCGGGCGGTACCGCGCTTGTCATCACCGAGGGCATTCGGATCCCGCATCCGGCCGCCGGCTGGCCGGACCGCATCCCGAACCTCGACGGCGAGGACGTGCTCGCGGGCTGGCGCGCGGTCACCGACGCTGTCCATGCCGAGGGTGGCGCCATCGCCGCCCAGCTGTGGCATCAGGGCGCCGCGCGCGGCGTGCACGACGGTGACCGCCCCGATGAGGTGCCGGTCAGCCCATCGGGAGTCGACCTCACGGGCAGCGCGATCGGGCGAGCATTGAGCATCGACGAGCTGCCCCAGCTCGCTTCGGCCTATGCCCGCGCCGCCGTCAACGCCCGTGCCGCCGGCTTCGATGCCGTCGAGATCCACGGCGCCCACGGCTACCTGCTGGATCAATTCCTCTGGGAGCAAACCAATCACCGCACCGACGGTTACGGCGGCTCGCTGGTGGCCCGCACCCGGTTCCCGGCCGAGGTCGTGGCGGCGGTGCGCGCGGCAGTGGGCCCCGGCTTCCCGATCATCTACCGCTTCTCGCAGTGGAAGATGAACCGCTACGACGCCCAGCTGGTCGGCAGCGCGAGCGAGCTCGAGCAATTGCTGGCTCCGCTGGTCGAGGCCGGCGTGGACGTGCTGCACCCGTCGACGCGGCGGCACTACCTGCCCGGCTTCCCCAGTGAGGACCCGCGATTGAGCCTGGCCGGTTGGACGAAGAAGATGACCGGACTGCCCGTCATCGCCGTCGGGTCAGTGGGTCTGGAGACCGAGTTCAACCCCGGTGGGCAGGAGCGAAGCGACTCGGGGACAGGCCGAGGTGCGGGCAGCGGACCGATTCCGCCGTCGTCGATCGACCGGCTGCTCGACCAATTCGAGGCCGGTGAATTCGACATCGTCGCGATCGGCCGAGCGCTGCTCGCCGATCCCGCCTGGGTGAACCGGGTGCGCGACGGGGAGCTCGACGGGTTCGGCGGTTTCGATGCGGCCAGCGCACTCGGCCGTCTGTACTAGCTTCTACAGGGAACACTCAGCGGAATCCGGACGTTAGGACTGACGTGGCTACTCAAGACCTCACCGCGCAGAACTTCAACGACACCATCACCGGCAACGACATCGTGCTGGTGGACTTCTGGGCGTCGTGGTGCGGACCGTGTCGCGCGTTCGCGCCGACCTTCTCGGCGTCCTCGGAGAAGCACCCTGATGTGGTCTACGCCAAGGTCGACACCGAGGCCGAGCAGGAGCTGGCGGCCGCCGCCGAGATCCGTTCAATCCCGACGCTGATGGCGTTCAAGAAGGGCAAGCTGATCTTCAACCAGGCCGGTGCGCTGCCGCCCGCCGCGTTGGAGGACCTCATCTCGCAGGTCAAGGAATTCGACGTCGACGCGGCCGCCGCGTCTCAGTCTCAAGACACATAAGACCGAGCACGGGTTACCGTGCAACCCGTGATTCGTGACTCTGGTTTCGTCCTCGTCGAAAACCCCCAGCCAAACGTCGCTCTGGTGACCCTGAACCGGCCCGAGCGGATGAACTCCATGGCCTTCGACATCATGGTGCCGCTCAAGGAAGTTCTCACCGAACTCAGCTACGACAACTCCGTGCGCGCGGTGGTGCTGACCGGGGCCGGGCGCGGCTTCTCGTCGGGCGCCGACCACAAGTCCGCCGGTTCGGTACCGCACGTCGCGGGGCTGACCCGGCCAACCTACGGACTGCGGTCCATGGAGCTGCTCGACGATGTGATCCTCGCCATGCGGCGCCTGCACCAACCGATCATCGCCGCGGTCAACGGCGCGGCCATCGGCGGCGGGCTGTGTCTGGCGCTGGCTGCCGACATCCGAGTGGCCGCCAGCGGCGCGTACTTCCGAGCCGCCGGAATCAACAACGGGTTGACGGCCAGCGAGCTGGGCCTGAGCTATCTGCTGCCGCGGGCAATCGGGTCGTCGCGGGCATTCGAGATCATGCTGACCGGCCGCGACGTCGATGCGCAGGAGGCCGAACGGATCGGCCTGGTGTCTCGGCAGGTGTCCGAAGAGGACTTGCTGCCAGCCTGCCTCGAGATCGCCACCCGCATCGCGGCGTTCTCCCGCCCGGGCACCGAGTTGACCAAGCGGACGCTATGGAGTGGACTAGACGCCGGTAGCCTGGAAGGGCATATGCAGGCCGAAGGCCTCGGGCAACTCTATGTGCGCCTGCTCACCGCCAACTTCGAAGAGGCGGTCGCTGCGCGCGCCGAGGACCGTGCCCCGGTCTTCACCGACGAGAAGTAATCATCGTGAGCAAGGAGCAGTGTCGTGATCACCGCAACGGACCTCGAGGTCCGCGCCGGCGCGCGCACGCTGCTGTCCGCTGAAGGACCCGCGCTGCGGATCCAGCCCGGCGACCGGATCGGCCTCGTCGGGCGCAATGGTGCGGGGAAGACCACCACCATGCGCATCCTCGCCGGTGAGGGTGAGCCATACGCGGGCTCTATCGCCCGTACCGGTGAGATCGGCTACCTGCCACAGGATCCGCGCGAAGGTGACCTCGACATGCTGGCGCGCGACCGGGTGCTCTCGGCGCGCGGCCTCGACACGCTGCTGGCCGATCTGGAAAAGCAGCAGGCGTTGATGGCCGAGGTGGTCGACGAGGCCGCGCGCGACAAAGCGGTGCGGCGCTACGGCGTCCTCGAGGAGCGGTTCGCCGCGCTCGGTGGATATGCCGCCGAGAGTGAGGCCGGCCGTATCTGCGCGAGTCTGGGCCTGCCGGAACGGGTTCTGACCCAGCCGTTGCGGACGTTGTCCGGCGGGCAGCGCAGGCGTGTCGAGCTATCCCGCATCCTGTTCGCCGCTTCCGATACTGGTTCTGGATCGGCGACCACGCTGTTGCTCGACGAGCCGACCAACCACCTCGACGCCGACTCCATCGGCTGGCTACGCGCCTTCCTGCAGAATCACACTGGTGGACTCGTGGTTATCAGCCACAACGTCGAACTCCTCGCCGATGTGGTCAACCGGGTGTGGTTCCTCGACGCGGTGCGCGGGGAGGCCGACGTCTACAACATGGGTTGGCAGAAGTACCTCGACGCCCGCGCGACCGACGAGCAGCGCCGCCGCCGTGAGCGCGCCAACGCCGAGAAGAAGGCCTCCGCGCTTCGCACCCAGGCGGCCAAGATGGGTGCCAAAGCCACCAAAGCTGTTGCTGCACAGAACATGCTGCGCCGGGCCGAGCGGATGATCTCCGAACTCGATGACGAGCGGGTTGCCGACAAGGTGGCCAAGATCAGGTTCCCCACTCCGGCGGTCTGCGGGCGGACGCCGTTGGTTGCCAAGGGGTTGACCAAGACCTACGGCTCGCTGGAGATTTTCACTGGCGTCGATCTCGCGATCGACAAGGGCTCGCGCGTCGTCGTGCTCGGTCTCAACGGTGCGGGCAAGACCACGCTGCTCCGAATCCTCGCGGGAGTGGAAAAGGCCGACGCCGGCGCAGTCGAACCGGGCCACGGGCTCAAGCTCGGCTATTTCGCACAGGAGCATGACACCATCGACGGTAGTGCTTCGGTGTGGGAGAACATCCGCCATGCGGCGCCTGACACCGGCGAGCAGGAGTTGCGGAGCCTGCTCGGCGCTTTCATGTTCAGCGGCCCACAGCTCGACCAGCCTGCCGGCACCCTGTCCGGCGGTGAGAAGACCCGGCTTGCTCTCGCGGGTTTGGTGGCTTCGACGGCCAACGTGCTGCTGCTCGACGAGCCGACCAACAACCTTGACCCCGCCTCGCGTGAACAGGTTCTCGACGCGCTTCGCAGTTACCAGGGGGCGGTGGTACTGGTGACTCACGACCCAGGCGCCGCCGAAGCACTCGACCCACAGCGAGTTGTCCTGCTTCCGGACGGCACCGAGGATTTCTGGTCCGACGAGTATCGGGACCTCATCGAACTCGCCTGACAACTGGCATAGACCATTTCGGTGATTCCGGCCAAACCGCGCAGATGCGCTCCTACGCTGTGGGTTGTCGGCGCGGATCGACCGGGGAGGGTCATCATGAGGAAGCCAAACGAAGCTCATGATCAGTTGGTCAATAACCTGCGGAACGCCTACGAGGGCGGCGCGAGTATTCGCACCCTAGTGGCGTCGACGGGCCGCTCCTACGGCTCGATCCACGCGTTGTTGCGCGAGTCGGGAACCACGATGCGCAGCCGCGGTGGCCCCAACCACGTCACCCGCCGCTAACGGCCGGCATCGTCGGCCCGCACCGAATCCTCCACCAGATCCAGCACCGCCGAGAGCCGCTGGGGATCTTCGCCCGCGGCCAGCCGTGCCACCAGCCCGTCGAGCACCAGGTCCAGATAGACCTGCAAGACATCGCTGGGCACGTCGTCGCGCAGCCTTCCGGCCTGCTTTTGCCTGCGCAGCCGGTCGCTGGTCGCCGCCGACAGCTCGGCTGACCGCTCCACCCAGCCCTGCTGGAATACGGGATCGTTGCGCAGCTTGCGCGCGATCTCCAAACGTGTAGCCAGCCAGTCGAATTGATCGGGCGCGGCGAGCATGTCCCGCATCACCTGGACCAGGCCCTGACGCGAGGCGACCTCGGCCATCCGCTCGGCGTCCTCACGTGCGAGCGCGAAGAACAGGGTGTCTTTGTCGCGGAAATGATGAAAGATCGCACCGCGTGACAGACCAATGGTCTGCTCCAGGCGGCGCACGGTTGCCTTGTCGTAGCCGTACTCGGCAAAGCAGTGCCGTGCGCCGTCGAGGATCTGGCGACGGCGGGCCGCCAGATGGTCCTCGCTGACCCGGGGCACGTGCGGCTAGCCGGCCCGCAGCATGTTGCGCAGCACGTACTGCAGGATGCCGCCGTTGCGGTAGTAGTCGGCCTCGCCGGGGGTATCGATACGCACCACTGCTTCGAACTCCACGGCGCTCCCGTCGGCCTTGGTGGCCTTGACATGAACCGTCTTCGGCGTCTTGCCGTTGTTCAGCTCCTCGATCCCGGTGATGTCGTAGACCTCGGTACCGTCCAGTTTCAGCGACGCCGCTGACTCCCCGGCGGGGAACTGCAGCGGGATCACGCCCATACCGATCAGGTTGGACCGGTGGATGCGTTCGAAGGACTCAGTGATCACCGCGCGCACACCCAGCAGGCTGGTGCCTTTGGCTGCCCAGTCTCGCGACGAGCCGGAGCCGTATTCCTTGCCACCCAGCACCACCAGCGGAATGTTCTGCGCCGCATAGTTTTGCGCCGCATCGTAGATGAACGCCTGCGGCCCGTCGGGCTGGGTGAAGTCGCGAGTGTAGCCACCGGAGACATCGTCGAGCAGCTGGTTCTTGAGGCGGATGTTCGCGAACGTGCCGCGGATCATGACCTCGTGGTTGCCGCGGCGCGAGCCCAGTGAGTTGAAGTCCTCCGGCTTGACGCCGTTGGCCTCCAAGTACTGCGCGGCGGGCGTGCCCTTCTTGATGCTGCCGGCCGGTGAGATGTGATCGGTGGTGACCGAATCACCCAGCAGGGCAAGGACTCTGGCGCCAGTGATGTCAGTGACCGGTTGCGGGTCGGCCGGCATGCCGTCGAAGTACGGTGGCTTGCGCACGTAGGTCGAGGTGTCGTCCCATTCGAAGGTGTTCCCGGACGGCGTCGGCAGGTTGCGCCACCGCTCGTCGCCCTTGAACACATCGGCGTAGCTGCTGGTGAACATGTCCCGGTTGATGGAGGACGCGATGGTGTCCTGGATCTCCTTCTGCGACGGCCAGATGTCCTTGAGGAACACGTCGTTGCCGTCCTGGTCTTGGCCCAGGGGATCGGACTCGAAGTCGAAGTCCATGGTGCCGGCGATGCCGTAGGCGATGACCAGCGGCGGGGATGCCAGGTAGTTCATCTTGACGTCGGGGGAGATGCGACCCTCGAAGTTGCGGTTACCCGAGAGCACCGCGGTGACTGAGAGGTCGTTGTCGTTGATGGCCTTCGAGATCTCCTCGGGCAGCGGACCGGTGTTGCCGATGCACGTCGTACATCCGTAACCACCCAGGTAGTAGCCCAGCTTCTCCAAGTAGGGCCACAGGCCGGCCTTGTTGTAGTAGTCGGTGACCACCTGCGAGCCGGGCGCCATGTTGGTCTTGACCCACGGCTTGCTGGTCAGACCTTTCTCGACGGCCTTCTTGGCCAGCAGTGCCGCGCCGAGCATCACCGACGGGTTGGAGGTGTTGGTGCACGAGGTGATGCCGGCGACCACCACGGCGCCATGGTCGAGCACGAACTGACCATGCTCGGCGGTGGACACCGTGATCGGTTTGGACGGCCGGCCCGCCGAGCCGTTGGCCGCCGACGGCCGCGCATCGACAGCGCCGTCGTCGGCGAAGGACAGCGATGCCGAATCGCTGGCCGGGAACGACTCCTCGACGGCTTCGTCCAGTTTGGTCTCCGGCGTCGGGTGGTTCTCCTCGACGTAGTTGTGGATGTCCTTGCGGAACGCGGTCTTGGCGTCGGTCAGTTCGATCCGGTCCTGCGGGCGCTTCGGTCCGGCGATGGACGGGACCACGGTGGACAGATCAAGCTCCAGGTACTCGGAGAAGACCGGTTCCTTGTCCGGATCGTGCCACATGCCCTGTTCCTTGGCGTATGCCTCGACCAGTGCCAGCTGCTCCTCGGTGCGCCCGGTCAGGCGCAGGTAGCTGATGGTCTCCTCGTCGATCGGGAACATCGCTGCCGTCGAGCCGAATTCGGGGCTCATGTTGCCCAGCGTGGCGCGGTTGGCCAGCGGAACCTCGGCCACACCCTTGCCGTAGAACTCTACGAACTTGCCGACCACACCGTGCTTGCGCAGCATGTCGGTGACGGTGAGCACGACGTCGGTGGCGGTCACGCCCGGCTTGATCTCGCCGGTCAGCTTGAAGCCGACGACGCGGGGGATCAGCATCGACACCGGCTGGCCCAGCATGGCGGCCTCGGCCTCGATACCGCCGACGCCCCAGCCGAGCACGCCGAGGCCGTTGACCATCGTGGTGTGGCTGTCGGTGCCCACGCAGGTGTCGGGATAGGCGACACCGTCACGCACCATGGTGACCGGCGCCAGGTACTCGATGTTGACCTGGTGCACGATCCCGGTGCCCGGCGGCACCACCTTGAAGTCGTCGAAGGCGCCCTGGCCCCAGCGCAGGAACTGGTAGCGCTCGCCGTTGCGCTGGTATTCGAGTTCGACGTTGCGCTCGAAGGCCTGGGGGCCGCCGAAGAAGTCGAGGATCACCGAGTGGTCGATCACGAGCTCGGCGGGAGCCAGCGGGTTCACCTTCTCGGGATCGCCGCCGAGCGTGGTGACGGCTTCGCGCATGGTGGCCAGGTCGACGATGCAGGGGACACCGGTGAAGTCCTGCATGACCACGCGGGCCGGGGTGAACTGGATCTCGATGCTCGGCTCGGCCGACGGATCCCAGTTGGCGATCGCTTCAATGTGGTCTTTGGTGATATTGGCGCCGTCCTCGGTGCGCAACAGGTTCTCGGCCAACACCTTGAGGCTGTAGGGGAGTTTCTCGGCGCCGGGCACCGCGTCGAGGCGGTAGATCTGGTAGCTGTTGTCGCCGACCTCAAGGGTGTCGCGCGCTCCAAACGAATTCAGTGAATCATTGCTGCTCACATCAACTCCCGGCGTTGTCATCGGTGCCGACGGGCTGTGTCGGCATCCGTCTCCAATACTAACAGTACGGTTGTCCTGCTAAGCGGGCGGATCGGTGTCCGGCTGCGGTCAACGGTCCTGGGTGCCAGTCTTGTCTTCCTCGGCGCGTGGTGCCACCCCGGGATGGGGCCGCGAGGTACCGTTTCCGATCGTGACGATTCTGCACGCGCCGACCTTCATCCCGGTGGAGGTGTGTAGCAGTGTGGGGCTGGCCCCCTCGACGCCGGTTGAGCAGTGCCTGGCGGCCGTCAAGGCTGATGTGGCCAAGGATGGCGTTGCGGCGCCGGCCGTCGATGTGGCCGGTCTGCGGAAGGTGGTGGCCGCGGCTCAGGAACACGGCATCGACCTGAAGGTCGTCGTGATGGAGAACAGCCCGCCGATCGATACCCCCCTTCGCGATATGGCTACCGAGATCGGTCATGCCAACCCCGGTGCCACGGTGTTGGTGCTCAGCCCGGGTTGGGCCGGGACCTACAGCACGACCTATGACCGCGTCATCCTCGAGGCGGGCCAGGATGTGGCCAAGACGGCGCCCAATCCGGTGGTCGGCACGCAGGCCTTTGTCGATCAGTTGCAAACCCCCGATTTCCCCTGGATCGGATTAACGATCACGCTCGTGATCGGGGTGGCTGTGGCGGCCGTTTCGACCCGTGTTCTGCAGCTCTGGGCCCGGCGTTCGCAAAATGCTGATACCCCGCCTGAGCAGGCTAAATAGCCTTATCTGGCAAATCGATAAGATTACTTTTCGGCAACATCCCGTAAATGACAAACATGTAATTCTTGCCGGAAGTTTCCTCCGCGACAAATGTGACGTACGGTGCAGTTGTCGCCATTGTTATTGATGTGACTCATGTGACATCTGTTACTGGCGTGACTGCACGTGGAGCAGAGGAGACCAGGGTCAGATGAGACGTTCCCATCGCGCCTCGCTTGTCCGGCCGGCCATCCGCATCACCAAGCCGATAGGCCCGTTGGCGCTCAGCGTCGCCATGACGCTGACCACGCCCGGACTGGCCCACGCCGAACCCGGGCCCGGCCCCAACACGATCGCCGGCCTGATCGCCGACGTCGCCGACGCCAACCAGAGGCTGCAGGACATCGGCGCCAAGGTGCAGGCCGAGCAGGAAAGCGTCAACAAAGCACTCGTCGACGTCCAGACCGCACGGGACGCGGCGGCTGCCGCGAGTGCACAGGTGGACGCCAGCGCGGCGGCCGTCAAGGACGCCAACGCCGCAATTGCCGACGCACAGAAGCGATTCGACGAGTTCGCGGTGGCGGCCTATATGAATGGACCGTCAGCGTCGCTGTTGATGGCGTCAACTCCCGAGGACATCATCTCCACCGCATCGGCCAACCAGGCGCTGGCGCTGAGCTCCGAACAGGTGATGACCGACCTGCAGCGTGCCCGCACCGAGCAGGTCAACAAGGAGTCCGCCGCACGGCTGGCGAAAGAGAAGGCCGACCAGGCCGTCGCTGACGCCGAAGCCAGCCAGCAATCGGCGGTCTCGGCGCTGACCCAGGCACAGAAGACGTTCGGCGACCAGCAGGCCGAGATCAACCGGCTGGCCGCTGAGCGCAAAACGGCTCAGGACAAGCTCGACGCCGCCCGCCAGTGGTCGGGACCGGCGAATTCACCTGCCGCCGTGCCGCAGTCGGCGGCGACCGGCCCGGCGACCCCGGGGGATCGCTGGGATCCGGCCGCGCCGGGCTCGCCCAAGGCTCCCGACGCGGGCAAGGTCCCGCCCTACGGCAGTGCTTCGGAATGGGACACCACCCTGCCGATGGTGCCCAGCGCCTTCGTCTCCGGCGACCCGATCCAGATCATCAACGCCGTGCTGCAGATCTCGTCGTCATCGCTGAACGCGACCAAGCAGATGGGCAAGAGCTTCCTGCAGAAGCTGGGCATCCTGAAGCCCGACGACACCGGGATCACCAACGGCGCGATTCCTTACGTCTACGGCGCCCAGGCCTCGGAATACGTCATCAAACGCGCCAGCTCACAAATGGGTGTGCCGTACTCCTGGGGTGGCGGGACCGCCACCGGCCCCAGTAACGGCATCGACAGCGGCGCCGGCACAGTCGGGTTCGACTGCTCAGGGCTGATCCTCTACGCATTCGCGGGCGTCGGCATCAAGCTGCCGCACTACTCGGGATCGCAATACAACATGGGCCGCAAGATCCCGTCGTCCCAGATGCGCCGCGGCGACGTGATCTTCTACGGTCCCGGCGGTAGCCAGCACGTGACCCTCTACCTGGGCCAGGGCCAAATGCTCGAGGCTCCCTACACCGGCTCGAACGTGAAGATCTCGCCGGTGCGCACCAGCGGCATGACACCGTACGTCATCCGCTACATCGAGTACTGAGTTCAGTTTGTACAGGAGTTTTCCCTATGTCTCGCAATAGATCTCGACGACTCTTGGTCGGGACGGTCCTGACGGCACTGACGCTGGCGCTTGGGCTTGCCAGTCCGGCGAATGCCGATCCGGGCGAGTGGGATCCGACATTGCCCAAGCTCCTGAGTGCGGGCGCTCCCGGCGACCCGCTTGCAATGGCCAACGCCTCACTGCAAGTCACCGCGCAGGCGACGCAGGCGACCATGGACCTGGGCCGCAAGTTTCTGGCCGGCCTCGGCTTCGGTGGGTCACCGTCCGCGCTGGCCGGTGGGCGGGTCCGCGGGCCGCAGGCCATCGAGTACGTGATCGCCCGCGGCGCCTCACAGCAGGGCGTGCCCTACTCCTGGGGTGGCGGCGCGATCAACGGACCCAGCGCCGGTGTGGAAGAGGACGCCGGCAAGGTCGGCTATGACTGCTCGGGTTTCACCCGCTACGCCTTCGCGGGCGTGGGTGTGCAGATTCCCAAGTATTCCGGTGACCAGTACAACGCCGGCAGGCACATCCCGCCGTCGCAGGCCAAACGCGGCGATCTGATCTTCTATGGACCGGGCGGGACCCAGCACGTCACCATCTATCTGGGCAACGGGCAGATGCTCGAGGCGTCGTCGGCAGCCGGTCACGTGACCGTCAGCCCCGTCCGTACCGCGGGCATGACGCCCTACCTGACGCGCATCATCGAGACCTAGCCGAGAGCATCCGTCGACGCGCCAGCGAACGGGGCACGTCGACGGATCTCAGAACGCCTGGAATAGTTGTGAGCGGGCACCGAGGTGCCCGCTACAACCAACAGCTGTGGAGGAAGTCGATGACGTCACCAGGTGGGTCGCCCGCAGGCCCCGGAGCGTTTGCCGGACCGGCCGGAGCCCCGGCCACCCCGCCGTCCGGCGGCAACGGTCTGGCCGGTGAGGTGAACACCCTGGAGCGGGCGATCTTCGAGGTCAAGCGCATCATCGTCGGCCAGGACCAGCTCGTCGAGCGCATCCTGGTCGGGCTGCTGGCCAAGGGCCACGTGCTGCTCGAAGGTGTCCCCGGCGTCGCCAAGACGCTGGCGGTCGAGACCTTCGCCAAGGTGGTCGGCGGCACCTTCGCCCGTATCCAGTTCACCCCCGACCTGGTGCCCACCGACATCATCGGTACCCGCATCTACCGGCAGGGGCGGGAGGAGTTCGACATCGAACTCGGGCCCGTCGTGGTGAACTTCCTGCTGGCCGACGAGATCAACCGCGCCCCGGCAAAGGTCCAGTCGGCGCTGCTGGAGGTCATGGCCGAACGCAAGATCTCGATCGGCGGCAAGACCTATGAACTGCCCAAGCCGTTCCTGGTGATGGCGACCCAGAACCCGATCGAGAACGAGGGCGTCTACCCCCTGCCAGAGGCCCAGCGCGACCGCTTCCTGTTCAAGATCAACGTGGATTACCCGTCGCCGGAGGAAGAGCGCGAGATCATCTACCGGATGGGTGTCACCCCGCCGGAGCCCAAGCAGATCCTCGAAACCGGCGACCTGCTGCGTCTGCAGAACGTCGCTGCCAACAACTTCGTCCACCACGCGCTGGTGGACTACGTGGTCCGGGTTGTCACCGCGACGCGGCGGCCCGAGCAGTTCGGCCTCAACGACGTGAAGTCCTGGATCGCGTTCGGTGCCTCGCCGCGCGCGTCGCTCGGCATCATCGCTGCCGCCCGCGCCCTGGCGCTGGTGCGCGGTCGCGACTATGTCATCCCGCAGGACGTCATCGATGTGATCCCCGACGTGCTCCGCCACCGGCTGGTGCTCACCTACGACGCGCTCGCCGATGACATCAAGGCGGAGACGGTGATCAACCGAATTCTGCAGACGGTTGCGCTGCCCCAGGTCAATGCCGTTCCGCAGCAAGGACATTCCGTCCCGCCGGTGGTTCCCGCCGGGGCGGGTGCCAACGGTCGGTGAGCGACTCGCAAACCATCCACCCGCCGTCGTTCCAGCGTGGTGAGATCGGTGACGCCAAGCTCTCGGCGGCGCTGCGCACCCTCGAGCTGACGATCAAGCGCAAGCTCGACGGTGTGCTCCACGGTGACCATCTGGGCCTGATTCCCGGGCCCGGGTCCGAACCCGGGGATTCGCGCATCTACCAACCGGGCGACGATGTGCGCCGGATGGACTGGTCGGTCACCGCACGCACGCAGGTCCCGCACGTGCGGCAGATGATCGCCGACCGGGAGTTGGAGACCTGGCTGGTGGTCGACATGTCGGCCAGCCTCGACTTCGGCACCACCGGCTGCGAGAAGCGCGACCTGGCGGTGGCTGCCGCGGCCGCGATCACCTACCTCAACAGCGGCGGTGGCAACCGCCTCGGCGCGATCATCGCCAACGGCGACCAGATCACCCGCGTGCCGGCCCTGTCCGGCCGCAACCACGAGCAGACGATGCTGCGGACCATTGCCACCATGCCGAAGGCGCCACCCGGAGTGCGCGGAGATTTGTCCGCCGCCATCGATGCGCTGCGCCGGCCCGAGCGCCGCCGCGGCATGGCCGTGGTGATCAGTGACTTCCTCGGCCCGATCACCTGGATGCGTCCGCTGCGCGCGATCGCCGCCCGCCACGAAGTCCTCGGCATCGAGGTGCTCGATCCGCGCGACGTCGAACTGCCCCCGGTCGGTGATGTGATCCTGCAGGACACCGAATCCGGTGCCACCCGTGAGTTCACCATCGACGAGCAGCTGCGCGACGACTTCGCCCGCGCCGCCGCCGTGCACCGCGAGGAGGTGGCGCGCACCTTCCGCCGCTGCGGCGCGCCGATGATGACCCTGCGCACCGACCGCGACTGGATCGCCGACATCGTGCGGTTCGTCGCGTCCCGTCGCCGCGGCGCCATGGCGGGCCGCCAATGACCTTCCCGTTGCTCGGGCCGATGACGCTGTCTGGCTTCGAACACCCGTGGTTTTTTCTTTTCCTGCTTGTCATCGCGGGACTGGTCGGGCTCTACGTCGTCGTGCAGTACGCCCGGCAGAAGCGGGTCCTGCGGTTCGCCAACATGGAACTGCTGGAAACCGTTGCGCCCAAACGGCCCAACCGGTGGCGGCATCTGTCGGCGATCCTGCTGATCGCCTCGCTGGTGCTGCTGACCATCGCGATGGCCGGGCCGACCCACGATGTGCGGATCCCACGCAACCGTGCCGTGGTGATGCTGACCATCGACGTCTCGCAGTCGATGCGCGCCACCGACGTCGAGCCCAGCCGGTTGGCTGCCGCGCAGGAGGCCGCCAAACAGTTCGCCGACCAGCTCACCCCCGGCATCAACCTGGGCCTGATCGCCTATGCCGGCACGGCCACCGTGCTGGTGTCGCCGACCACCAACCGCGAGGCCACCAAGAACGCGATCGACAAGCTGCAACTGGCTGACCGCACGGCCACCGGCGAGGCGATCTTCACCTCACTGCAGGCCATCGCGACCGTCGGCGCCGTCATCGGTGGCGGCGACACCCCACCGCCGGCTCGCATCGTGCTGATGTCCGACGGCAAGGAGACGGTGCCGTCCAACCCGGACAATCCGAAGGGCGCATTCACTGCCGCCCGGACGGCCAAGGATCAGGGCGTGCCGATCTCGACGGTGTCGTTCGGCACACCGTACGGATATGTCGAGATCAATGACCAACGCCAGCCGGTCCCCGTCGATGACGAGATGCTCAAGAAGATCGCGGATCTCTCCGGCGGCAACGCCTACACCGCATCGAGTCTGCAGCAGCTCAAAGAGGTTTTCACCTCGCTGCAGGACCAGATCGGCTACGAGACCATCAAGGGTGAGGCCAGCACCGGCTGGCTGCGCCTGGGTGCGCTGGTGCTGGCCGTCGCCGCACTGTCCGCGCTGCTGATCAACCGGCGCCTGCCGGGCTGATGCCGCTCGGTTCGATTTCGCCGGGGCGGTGTCGATTTCGGCACGAGGAACCGCAGGCACTAAGTTGGCGTGAATGAGCGATTCCGGAACCGCAGAGGCGGCGACATCAGGCACCGCTGGCAAGCCACCCTTTGTCTCCCGTTCGGTGCTGGTCACCGGCGGAAACCGGGGTATCGGACTGGCGATCGCACAACGGTTGGCCGCTGACGGCCACAAGGTCGCGGTCACCCATCGCGGCTCCGGCGCACCCGAGGGGCTGTTCGGTGTCGTGTGTGATGTCACCGACAGTGCGGCCGTCGACCGTGCCTTTACCGAGGTCGAGGAGCATCAGGGTCCGGTCGAGGTGCTGGTGTCCAACGCCGGCATCTCCCAGGACGCGTTCATGATCCGGATGACCGAAGAGCGTTTCGAGAGCGTCATCAACGCCAACCTGACCGGGGCGTTCCGGGTGGCCCAGCGGGCGTCTCGAAGCATGCAGCGTAAGCGCTTCGGCCGGATCATCTTCATCGGCTCGGTCTCCGGTATGTGGGGCATCGGCAATCAGTCGAACTACGCCGCCGCCAAGGCGGGCCTGATCGGGATGGCCCGGTCGATCTCCCGCGAGATGTCGAAGGCCGGCGTTACCGCCAACGTCGTCGCCCCCGGCTACATCGACACCGAGATGACGCGCGCGCTCGACGAGCGCATCCAGGAGGGTGCGTTGGACTTCATCCCGGCCAAGCGGGTCGGGACGGCCGAAGAGGTCGCCGGCGCGGTCAGCTTCCTGGCGTCCGAGGATGCCGGTTACATCGCCGGCGCGGTCATCCCGGTCGACGGCGGTATGGGGATGGGCCATTAGGCCCCCGACAGCACAGCGCCACTAAGGAGATAAGGACTGATATGACAGGGTTTCTCGAAGGCAAGCGCATCCTCGTCACGGGGATCATCACCGACTCGTCGATCGCGTTCTACATCGCCAAGGTCGCTCAGGAGGCCGGTGCCGAACTGGTGCTCACCGGTTTCGACCGGATGAAGCTGATCCAGCGGATCGCCGACCGGCTCCCGGAGAAGGCGCCGCTGCTCGAACTCGACGTGCAGAACGAAAAGCATCTCGACACGCTGGCCGACCGCGTCTCTGAGGTCATCGGCGAGGGCAACAAGCTCGACGGGGTGGTGCACTCCATCGGCTTCATGCCGCAGACCGGAATGGGTATCAATCCGTTCTTCGACGCGCCGTACGAGGATGTTGCCAAGGGTATCCACATCTCGGCGTTCTCCTACGCTTCGCTGGCGAAAGCCGTGCTGCCCATCATGAATCCCGGTGGCGGCATCGTCGGCATGGACTTCGACCCGACCCGGGCAATGCCGGCCTACAACTGGATGACCGTCGCCAAGAGCGCACTGGAATCGGTCAACCGATTCGTCGCCCGTGAAGCTGGCAAGGTCGGTGTGCGATCCAATCTCGTTGCTGCGGGCCCGATCCGGACCTTGGCGATGAGTGCCATCGTCGGTGGTGCGCTCGGTGAAGAAGCCGGTGCTCAGATGAAGCTGCTCGAAGAGGGCTGGGATCAGCGTGCCCCGCTGGGCTGGAACATGAAGGACCCGACGCCGGTCGCCAAGACGGTGTGCGCGCTGCTGTCGGATTGGCTGCCGGCCACCACTGGCACCGTCATCTTCGCCGACGGCGGCGCCAGCACCCAGCTGCTCTAAGGGCCACGTCATCACCATGTTTGACGCACTCCTCATCCTCTCGTTTGGCGGACCGGAGGGCCCCGAACAGGTGATGCCGTTCCTGGAGAACGTCACTCGCGGCCGCGGGATACCACCCGAGCGCCTGACCGCGGTCGCCGAGCACTACCTGCACTTCGGCGGCGTCTCACCGATCAACGGCATCAACCGCGCCCTGATCGACGAGATCCGCGCCGAGCTCGCCGAGCGCGGTGAACAACTACCGGTGTACTTCGGCAACCGCAACTGGCATCCGCTCGTCGAGGACACCGTTGCCGCAATGACTTCGGCCGGCGTGCGCCGCGCCGCGGTGTTCACCACCTCGGCCTGGGGTGGCTATTCGGGCTGCGCCCAGTACCAGGAGGACATCGTCCGCGCACGGGCCGCCGTCGGCGACGGTGCCCCGGAATTGGTGAAGGTGCGCCAGTTCTTCGACCATCCGCTGCTGGTGGCGATGTTCGCCGACGCCATTGCGGACGCCGCCGCCACGCTGCCGGCCTCGGTGCGCGCCGACGCCAGGCTGGTGTTCACCGCTCATTCGATACCGCTGCGCGCCGCCGACCGGTGCGGGCCGGATCTGTATGCCCGCCAGGTCCATTACGCCGCCGCCCTGGTGGCAGCTGCCGCCGGCTACCCGGACTATGACGTGGTCTGGCAATCCCGGTCCGGACCACCCCAGGTTCCGTGGCTGGAACCCGATGTCGGCGACCATCTCTCGGCGCTTGCGGCATCGGGTACGAAAGCCGTGCTGGTCTGTCCGGTGGGGTTCGTTGCCGACCACATCGAGGTGGTGTGGGACCTGGACAACGAATTACGGCAGCAGGCCGACGAACTCGGGATCGCATTGGCCCGCGCGTCGACTCCTAACGCGCAGCGCCGCTTCGCCCAACTGGTCCTCGACCTCGTCGACGAGGTGCGCGATGGCCGCGAACCCGCGAGGGTGATTGGCGCCGAGCCGGTTCCGGGCTACGGAGCCAGCGTGGACGGCCGGTTCTGCACCAACGAATGCGCAATCAGTGCCAGGCCGAGTGCAGGATCGCGGTGACCGCGGCGATCCGCGCGGAGCGCACGATCGATGCCAGCGGCCGCAGCGCATCGTTGGCGATCTGAGCCTCCGACGCGCTCTGGGTGCCGATCGGCATCAATCCCGAACTGACCGTGATGATCGCGTCGACGTGTGCGGCATTCTCCAGCACCCGAAGCGCCCGCGTCGGAGCGTGATCGGGGGCCCGGTGATGCCTGCCGGTTTCCAGCACCTGTTCGACGAGTCCGCGCGGGTCGTCGATGCCGCCGGCGGCGCCGAGCTGCAGGGCGCCAAGCGCGTCGGCGGCCGATCGCACCGCTGAACGCAGGGTGTACTCCGCCTCACCGAGGTCGAGGTGGTCGACCACCGGGGCCCCGGGCAGCGAGTACACGGTCCACGACAGCGCGCACAGCTCGGGCACCCGGTCGCAGTCGGGCAGTTCGTCGTCGACGTCGTCGTACTCGAAATCGGGGACCAGGCCGATGGTGTCGCCGGCCGGGCTGGTGACGATGATCGCCTCACCGGAGGCCAGCGCGTCGCGCTGGAACTGGGTGCCGGCCGCCAGTCCGCGGACGTCGCCAGGGACGGGTAGCGCGACGCTGATCGCGGGGGGCCGGGCATCGATCGAGCGGCCGGCGACCGTCCGTAGCGTCTGCAACAGCGACACCGCGCCGGCATCGTCGACATCTGGCCAGGGCAGGCCGGTGCGGCCAGCCGCGACGGAATCGTACGCGGTCACCGAATGCGTTGGTGCCCAAGCAGATAACGCGTCGAGGACGTCGTCGGGCGCGGCTTGGCCGGCGAGCCAGGCATTGGCCCACAAGGACAGTGAAACACTCGGGCACCACATGATGCTCGCAGTGTAGTGGTTCGTCGGTGAACCGGCTTTCCACAACCGCCCCTCGGCCTGCCGCGTATCCTGGCGGCATGCCTGCGGCGCTGATCTGGCTTGTCTTCGCCCTGGGCCTTGCCGGTGCGGAGGCACTGACGGGCGATATGTTCCTGCTGATGCTCTCCGGTGGCGCGCTGGCCGCCGCCGGTTCGAGCTGGCTGCTGGACTTGCCGGTATGGGCCGACGGCGCGGTGTTCCTGGTGGTTTCGGTGCTGCTCGTGCTGCTGGTGCGGCCCGCGCTGCGCCGCAAATTCACCGCGGGTAAGGGGCTGCCGGAACCGGTCAAGGCGCTGGAAGGCAAGAACGCGCTGGTGCTCGGCCGGGTTTCGCAGCATGAAGGCCAGGTGAAGCTCGAAGGCGAAGTCTGGACGGCACGTCCCTACAACGACAACGATGTCTACGAGCCGGGCGACCACGTCACCGTCATGCACATCGACGGTGCCACCGCGGTCGTCTGGAAGAACGGGTAAGGAGAACCCTTCATGGACGGTGCAGTTGCGGGTCTGGTCCTACTGGCGGTGCTGGTGATCTTCGCCATCATCGTCGTCGCCAAGTCCGTCGCCCTGATCCCGCAAGCCGAGGCCGCCGTCATCGAGCGGCTCGGGCGCTACAGCAAGACTGTCTCGGGGCAGCTCACCCTGCTGGTCCCGTTCGTGGACAAGGTCCGGGCGCGGGTCGACCTGCGTGAGCGGGTGGTGTCCTTCCCGCCGCAACCGGTGATCACCGAGGACAACCTGACCGTCAACATCGACACCGTGGTGTACTTCCAGGTCACCAACCCACAAGCGGCGGTCTATCAGATCAGCAACTACATCGTCGGTGTGGAACAGCTGACCACCACCACGCTGCGCAACGTGGTCGGCGGCATGACCCTCGAGCAGACGCTGACCAGCCGTGACCAGATCAACGGTCAGCTCCGCGGTGTGCTCGACGAAGCCACCGGCCGCTGGGGCCTTCGGGTCGCCCGCGTCGAGTTGCGCAGCATCGACCCGCCGCCGTCCATCCAGGACTCGATGGAAAAGCAGATGCGCGCCGACCGTGAGAAGCGTGCGATGATCCTCACCGCCGAGGGCAGCCGGGAAGCCGCGATCAAGCAGGCCGAGGGCCAGAAGCAAGCCCAGATCCTGGCCGCCGAGGGCGCCAAACAGGCCGCGATCCTGGCCGCCGAGGCCGACCGGCAATCCCGAATCCTGCGGGCCCAGGGCGAGCGGGCCGCGTCGTACCTGCAGGCGCAGGGCCAGGCCAAGGCCATCGAGAAGACGTTCGCCGCCATCAAGGCGGGCCGGCCCACCCCGGAGATGCTGGCCTACCAGTACCTGCAGACGCTGCCGCAGATGGCCAAGGGTGAGGCCAACAAGGTGTGGTTGGTGCCCAGCGACTTCGGTTCGGCGTTGCAGGGATTCACCAAGATGCTCGGTGCGCCCGGCGAGGACGGCGTGTATCGGTACACGCCGTCGCCGGTGGAGGAGAACCTGCCCATGCAGGACGACTCCGACGAGGTCGCCGACTGGTTCGACACCAAGACCGACCCCGCGATCGCCCAAGCGGTGGCCAAGGCCGAGGCCGAGGCGCGGACGTCCGTGCCTGCGGTCGGCGCAGCCCCGGTGCCGCCGCCCCAGGACGCGATCGCCCCGCCGCAGCGTTCGTACCCGCCGCTGTCCGAGCAGCAGGCCCCGCCGGCCGACCCGCAATATGCGCCGCCGCCGCCCGGCTCGCACCGCGCTACTTAGCCGCGGCTCGCACCTCGTACACCAGCCCAGCGACGCCGACGGCCGCGGTGCACACCGACACCAGCACCAGCAGTGGGCTGATGTTGCCGGTCAGCGCGTCTCCGAGGAACACCACGGCGGCGGTGCCGGGGATCAGCCCCGCCAGCGTCGCCCAGAAGTAAGGGAGCACCCGCACCGCCGACGCCCCGGCGGCGTAGTTGAGCACCGAGAACGGCACCGCGGGGATCATTCGCAGCGAGAAGATCGCCCGCCAGCCACTGGCCTGCAGTCGGGCGTCCACCGCCTCCACCGCCGGATGACTGACCAGGCGGCTGAGCTGCCAGCCCAGCGCACGCACCAGCACCAGGGCGAGCAGCGCGCTCACCGTGCTCGCGACCACGGCGATC
Source organism: Mycolicibacterium helvum (assembly GCF_010731895.1). NCBI lineage: Bacteria > Bacillati > Actinomycetota > Actinomycetes > Mycobacteriales > Mycobacteriaceae > Mycobacterium > Mycolicibacterium helvum. The sequence continues at coordinate 5,203,432 of NZ_AP022596.1, forward strand.
GCCACGCCGAGCGCGGGCCCGAACAAGAGTCCGGCGGCCAGCGTGAACGCGGTGCGGGGGAAGGGGAAGACGGTGACGACGATGTGCGCGCCGAGGAACGCCAGCGGGAACCAGGCGCCGAGCGATGTCGCCCAGTCCCGCAATTGCAGGGCGGTGGGCAGCGGCACCAGGATCACTACTGCGACGAGAATCACAGTGGCGATCGCGGTGACGACAATGCGGGTTCGGGATACCTGGCGCGCCGTAGAGACCAGCGCTGAGCGCACACTGCGCAGCGTGTTGCGGGTCTTCGACGTCACGTTGACCAAGATTACGGGCAGGTGTAGTCGGCGGCGTGACGCCTGAGGCCATCATTTAGCCTGATGGTCTGGTGGCGTTCCCAGGTATGGGCGCCCACATGCTGCGACAACAGGAGTTGCCGGTGTCAGTAGAGGTGGAGGAGGCACGCGCCCGCTGGCGCACCGCCGTGGCCGGCGTGCTGGCCAAGAGCAGCCGGAAAGACCCGGCAGACCTGCCCGCTGAACCCGAGACGCTGCTGGACTCGCCCACTTACGAGGGCTTTTCGATCCGGCCGCTCTATACCGCGCTGGACGCACTGCCGGAACCGCCGCTGCCCGGCACCTGGCCGTTCGTCCGCGGCGCCGATGCCCGTCGCGATGTCGTGAGCGGATGGAAGGTCGCCGAGGTGTTCCCGGCGCCCGACTTCACCGCCGCGGTCGCCGACGGCAACGCCGTGGTGTTGGGCGCGCTCGGCGACGGGGTCAGCGCGCTGATGCTGCGCGTCGGGGACAACGGTGTAGCTCCCGCCGACCTCGATCGGCTACTGGAAGGCGTCTACCTGGAGCTCGCACCGGTGATCCTCGATGCCGGGGCGCAGTTCGGTGCCGCCGCAGAGGCGGTGCTGGCACTGGTGGCCGGTGCCACTGACGCCCAGCGCGCCACGATGTCGATCGACCTGGGCGCCGACCCGCTGACCGCGCCACTGAGCGGAATCGCCGCGCCGGCCATCGAGGACGTCACCGGCGTGGCACAGACCTTGGCCGGTGGCAGCGGGGTGCGTGCCATCACCGTTGACGGCCCAGCGTTCCACAACCGCGGTGCCAATGCGGCATGGGAGCTGGCCGGGGTGCTGGGTGCCGCCGTCGAGTACGTGCGGGCGCTGGTCGACGCCGGTATCGAGGTGGCCGACGCGCTGCGACAGATCAGCTTTCGCCTGGTGGCCGACGACGACCAGTTCCTGTCGATCGCGAAATTCCGTGCGGGCCGCCAACTCTGGGCCCGAGTCGCCGATGTGCTTGGCCAACCCGACAGCGGGGCGGTGACGGTACACGCGGTCACGTCGCTGCCGATGATGACGCAGCGCGATCCGTGGGTGAACATGCTCCGCACGACGCTGGCCGCCTTCGGCGCGGGCGTCGGGGGAGCCGATACCGTCGCGGTGCTGCCGTTCGATGTCGCGATCCCCAGCGGATTCCCCGGCATCAGCGCCGGTTTCGCCCGCCGCATCGCGCGCAACACCCAGCTGCTGCTGCTGGAAGAGTCGCATATCGGGCGGGTGCTCGATCCGGCCGGCGGCTCCTGGTATGTGGAGGACCTCACCAAGAACCTTGCCGCCCAGGCATGGTCGCACTTCCAGGACATCGAGTTCCGCGGCGGGTTCGTGGCGGCGCGCGATCACATCGCCGAGCAGATCGAGCAGGTGCGGGTGCGTCGGGCCGACGACATCGCTCACCGCCGGACCGCGCTGACGGGAATCAACGAATTCCCGAATCTGTCCGAACCGCCACTGCCGCATTACAGCTCGTCGGAAACCGTGCGCCGCTACGCGGCGGGTTTCGAGGCGCTGCGCGACCGCTCCGACGCTTTCTTGGAGCGCACCGGTTCGCGCCCGCTGGCCCTGCTGCTGCCGCTGGGGCCGCTGGCCGAGAACAACATCCGGGCCACGTTCGCGGCCAACCTACTGGCCTCCGGCGGAATCGAAGCCGTCAACCCGGGCACCGTCGATGCCGCCGGGACGGCTGCTGCGATCGCCGATGCCGGCGCCTCAGTGGCGGTGATCTGCGGCACCGATGCGCGCTATGGCACCGACGCCTCCGATGTGGTGCAGGCGGCGCGCGCGGCCGGACTCGACCAGGTCCTGCTCGCCGGCCCGGAGAAGGCCGTAGCCGACGTCGCGGCCGATGCCCGCCCCGATGGTTACCTGACTGCGAAAATCGATGCGGTCGAAGCGCTTTCGTCCCTGCTCACCCGATTGGGGGCCTGATATGACTCAGTCCGATGTCGCCGGCTCCGCGGCTCCGGCCAGCACGAGCACCGTACCCAGCTTCGCCGACGTCCCGCTGCACGGTGAGCGCCCGGCGACGGCGCCCACCGAGGCCGCCGTGGCCGAGCACGTTGCCGCCGCCGCGTCGGCGCACGGCTACACCGCTGAGCAGCTGGAATGGCAGACCCCCGAAGGAATCGCCGTCAAACCGGTGTATGTCGGCGCCGACCGCGACGCCATCGCCGCCGCGGGATACCCGCTCGACAGCTTCCCCGGCGAGCCGCCGTTCATCCGCGGGCCCTACCCGACGATGTACGTCAACCAGCCGTGGACCATCCGGCAGTACGCCGGGTTCTCGACCGCCGCCGAATCCAACGCGTTCTACCGGCGCAACCTGGCGGCCGGCCAGAAGGGTCTGTCGGTGGCCTTCGACCTGGCCACCCACCGCGGCTACGACTCCGACCATCCGCGGGTCGCCGGCGATGTCGGAATGGCCGGTGTGGCCATCGATTCCATCTTGGACATGCGCCAGCTGTTCGACGGTATCGACTTGGGTGCCGTCAGCGTGTCGATGACGATGAACGGCGCCGTGTTGCCGATCCTGGCGCTGTACGTGGTGGCGGCCGAGGAGCAGGGGGTGCCTCCGGAGAAGCTGGCCGGGACCATCCAGAACGACATCCTCAAAGAATTCATGGTCCGCAACACCTACATCTATCCGCCGAAGCCGTCGATGCGGATCATTTCGGACATCTTCGGTTACACCAGCGCCAAGATGCCGAAGTTCAACTCGATCTCGATCTCCGGCTACCACATCCAAGAGGCCGGTGCCACAGCCGATCTCGAGCTCGCCTACACGTTGGCCGACGGTGTGGAGTACCTCAAGGCCGGCCGGGATGCCGGGCTAGACGTGGACAAGTTCGCGCCGCGGCTGTCGTTCTTCTGGGGCATCGGCATGAACTTCTTCATGGAGGTCGCCAAGCTGCGGGCCGGTCGGCTGCTGTGGAGTGAACTGGTCGCCGAGTTCGGCGCCAAGAATCCCAAATCGCTGTCGCTGCGCACCCATTCACAGACGTCGGGCTGGTCACTGACCGCCCAGGATGTGTTCAACAACGTCGCGCGGACCTGCGTGGAGGCGATGGCAGCCACCCAGGGTCATACCCAGTCGCTGCATACCAACGCACTCGACGAGGCGCTGGCACTGCCCACCGACTTCTCCGCGCGCATCGCGCGCAACACCCAGCTGCTGCTACAGCAGGAGTCGGGCACCACCCGGCCGATCGATCCCTGGGGTGGCTCGTACTACGTGGAGTGGCTGACCCATCAGCTGGCCGAGAAGGCGCGCGCGCACATCGCCGAGGTCGCCGAACACGGTGGTATGGCCCAGGCCATCGGCGAGGGCATCCCGAAGCTGCGCATCGAGGAAGCCGCCGCGCGCACTCAGGCGCGCATCGACTCCGGTGCCCAGCCGCTGATCGGGGTGAACAAGTACCAGGTCACCGAGGACCAGGAGATCGAGGTCCTCAAGGTCGAGAACAGCCGGGTGCGCGCCGAACAGCTGGCCAAGCTGGCGCAACTGCGTGCCGAACGTGACGAGGCGGCCTGCCAGGCGGCGCTGGACGAGTTGACCAGGGCCGCAGGCACGTCGGGCCCGGCCGGCGAGGACGGACTGGGCAACAACCTGCTGGCGCTGGCCATCAATGCCGCGCGTGCCAAGGCCACCCTCGGTGAGATCTCCGACGCCCTGGAGAAGGTGTACGGCCGGCATCAGGCCGAGATCCGAACCATCGCTGGTGTCTATCGGGATGAGGTCGGAAAGGCTCAGAATGTGAGTGCCGCAACCGAATTGGTGGAGAAGTTCGCCGAGTCCGATGGGCGCCGGCCACGCATCCTGGTGGCCAAGATGGGTCAGGACGGCCACGACCGGGGGCAGAAGGTCATCGCCACCGCGTTCGCCGACATCGGCTTCGACGTCGACGTGGGTTCGCTGTTCTCCACCCCGGAGGAGGTCGCACGGCAAGCTGCCGACAACGACGTCCACGTGGTGGGGGTGTCCTCGTTGGCTGCCGGGCACCTGACACTGGTGCCGGCACTGCGCGATGCGCTGGCCGAGGTGGGGCGTCCCGACATCATGGTGGTCGTGGGTGGCGTCATCCCACCCGGTGACTTTGACGAGCTCTATGCCGCCGGAGCCACTGCGATCTTCCCGCCCGGCACGGTGATCGCCGATGCTGCGGTGGATCTGCTGCACAAGCTCGCCGAGCGGCTCGGCTACGACCTCACCTGATGGCCGCCGACGTCGACGTGCTCGCCGAGGCGATCCGCGCCGGTGATCGGGCGGCGCTGGCGCGGGCCATCACGCTGGTCGAGTCGACCCGCGCCGATCACCGTGACCAGGCCCAGCGCCTGCTGCTGGAACTGACGCCCGACGCGGGTAAGGCCATCCACATCGGTATCACCGGGGTGCCCGGGGTGGGGAAGTCGACCACGATCGAAGCGCTGGGCATGTACCTCATCGAGCAGGGCCATCGGGTCGCGGTGCTGGCCGTCGACCCGTCGTCGACCCGCACCGGCGGTTCGATTCTGGGGGACAAGACCCGCATGGCGCAGCTTGCCGTGAATGCGAACGCCTATATACGGCCGTCGCCGACGTCGGGAACCCTCGGCGGCGTCGCAAAGGCGACCCGGGAGACGATCGTGCTTGCCGAGGCCGCCGGCTTCGACGTGATCCTGGTCGAGACAGTCGGCGTCGGGCAGTCCGAAGTGACTGTCTCGAACATGGTGGACACCTTTGTTTTCCTCACTCTGGCCCGCACCGGCGACCAGTTGCAGGGGATCAAGAAGGGGGTGCTGGAACTCGCCGACATCGTCGTGGTGAACAAGGCTGACGGCGCGCACACCACCGAAGCCCAAGCGTGCGCGCGCGAGTTGTCGGCGGCGATCAGACTGATCTATCCACGCGAAACACTTTGGCGCCCACCGGTATTGACGATGAGCGCGCTGGAGGGTACCGGCTTGCGAGAGCTGTGGGACACCGTCTTGCGGCATCGTGACGTCTTGACCAAAGCCGGCGAGTTCGACGCCCGCCGCCGCGCCCAGCAAGTCGACTGGACCTGGTCGATGGTGCGTGACACCGTCCTCGACCGGGTGCTGAGTCACCCGGTTGTACGCGCCGAGCGGGCCGAGATTGAGCGTCAGGTCCGCGACGGTGAGCTCACTCCCACGCTGGCCGCCCAGCGAATCCTCGAGATAGCCCAGCAGTCAACCTGACGGGCCGTCAGTCAAGTTAACGTTTTGGCAACAAATCGCTGCAGATGTGCTTAGACCGATTAAATTCCCATCTGTGACTCAGGCGATTCGCAGCAGCGGCACACTGCCCCATGGGGTGCAGGGTGCCGCCGACCCGAACTTCGCCTCCGCGGTGCGAAGCTTCGCGGCGATGTTTCCGCATCCGCGCTTCGGCGGCGGTGCGCTGGCGGTCTATCTCGACGGCCAGCCCGTGGTCGACGTGTGGACCGGCTGGTCGGATCGACGGGGACGGCAGCACTGGTCCGCGGACACCGGGGCCATGGTGTTCTCGGCGACCAAAGGTGTGGCCTCGACGGTCATCCACCGGCTCGCCGACCGCGGCCTGATCGACTACGACGCTCCGATGGCCGAGTACTGGCCGGCGTTCGGCGCCAACGGCAAGGCGGACATCACCGTTCGCGACGTGATGCAGCACCGCGCGGGTCTGGCGCATCTACGCGGCGTGCGCACGCGTGACCTGCTCGACCACCTGGTCATGGAGGACCGCATCGCGGCAGCGGCGGTAGGCCGGAACTTCGGCAAGCCCGCCTATCACGCGCTCACCTACGGCTGGCTGCTGTCCGGCTTGGCCCGGGCGGTCACCGGCACGGGGATGCGGGATCTGATCCGTACCGAGGTGGCCGCACCGCTCAATACCGACGGGATTCACCTGGGGAGGCCGCCGGTCGGTGCGCCGACCCGGGCCGCGAGCATTATCGGACCCCAGCTCAGCATCCCCAACCCGGTCTTCAACGCCGTCGCACCCCGGCTCGCGGCCTTCGAACGGTCGGCGATCTTCGGCTCCATGTACTTCCCCGGCATGCGGTCGACCGTCCAGGGCGCGATGCCGTTACTCGACAGCGAGCTGCCGTCGGCCAACGGGGTGGCCACCGCGCGCAGCCTGGCCCGCATGTACGGCGCGATCGCCAACGGCGGCGAGATCGACGGCCGGCGCTATCTGTCGTCCGAATTGGTCGCGGGCCTCACCGGCCGGCGCAATCTGACTCCGGACCGCAACCTGATCATGCCGCTCGGCTTCCACCTGGGTTATCACTCGCTGCCGATCCCGGGTGTGTTGCCCGGCTTCGGGCACGTGGGGCTGGGCGGATCGCTGGGCTGGGCGGTTCCGGAATCGGGATTGTCGTTCAGTTTTGTCCATAACCGATTGCTGACCCCGTTCATCGTGGCCGATCAGGCCGGATTCGTTGCCACCGCGGCGTTGATCCGGCGGGGCGCGGCGGCTGCGCGTAAGAACGGTTTTGCGCCCGTCGCCGAGTTCGGTGCCCCCTTTGGGCCGCTCGCGTCCGGGGTTGTTGCAGGGTAATCCGACCCTAAGTCGCCCGTGCCGGGTTCCTTGCTGGTCTGCCTCACGTTTGGCATGTCGCCTGGTCGCGGGGTTCCGGGCCGTTGCCGCCTACCTCGCCGAATACCCTTGATAAGACCTCCAGCAAACTTTCACAGGGAGTTCACAAGGCGCAGCTAAAGGGGTGACAAATGTCACCGACAGTCGGCCGAACCTTCCCGAAATCCTTCTCAGATGGAAAGTTCGCCAAATACCGACGAATAGCCGGTCATTTATCCTGTTGCGTTTGCTGACTCACGGCGAGAAATATCAGGGAACCGGTAATCGATATCTCTGCACCCTTAGAAATGTGGTACGGATCACGTTTAGTTAGATGCGGATAATGAAATCTCAGCCTACTCTCAGGTTAGTAGCCATCTCCTGTGGAAGCTGATCATCACTGCAGGCTATACCGTTGTAAGCACCTGAGGCGCGATTGCGGAAACTCTCAGGATGGTTCAGCTGCTCAGGCCCTCCCGCGCGGTGATGGTGTCACTATTCGACACTATTCAATTGTCGAAGTAGCCCAATTCGGGGCGCTGAACCGGGCCACTCGGATGACGTCATAACCGTTATTTGCTATATCCGCGTTGATGCCAATTTGTGTCAAAAATGCGAGAGTAAACACTCTGCAACTTCCTCCTTGCCGCCGCGGACACGCCGTCGGAAGCGATCTGGACGATCGCCGAGGTGATCTTGCCTCGACAAACATGCAGGTAGAGGCGATTATTGCGCTTCTCCTCGGGAACGTAACGACGATCCAGCAGGTTGCTGCCGTGCGAGCCGCAGCAATCGGATAAGCGCCTGACCGGGCACGACGTTAGGGCCATGGGTCACATTGCTCAATCCCTAATCAAAAACATGAAACATTTCTCGCGGTCTTAACGAAAAACGGCTAAGCTACCGAGCACATTGGCAACTTTGACTGGGTAGCTACCACTGCATAGTCGGAACTGGTTGCCTTGCCCAGTGTCAAGAAGTGAGGTGTGAGCGGACGTGCGTCAGACATCTGTCACCCCCATCGCCGTTGTCGGCATGGCTTGCAGATTGCCCGGTGGTATCGACTCACCCCACAAGCTCTGGGAGGCGTTGCTCGAGGGCGCTGACCTGGTCACTGAGATTCCCGCCGACCGCTGGGACGCTGACGACCTCTACGACCCCGAGCCCGGGGTACCCGGCCGCTCGGTGTCGAAGTGGGGCGCCTTCATCGATGACGTCACCGGCTTCGACCCCGACTTCTTCGGTATCAACGAGCGCGAGGCCACCGCGATGGACCCGCAGCACCGAGTGCTGCTGGAGACCTGCTGGGAAGCCACCGAGCAGGCCGGTTTCACCCCGTCGTCCCTGTCTGGCACATCGACCGGTGTCTTCATCGGCATGTCTCACGACGACTACGCGATGGTTACCAGTGACGCCGGCGCCTTCGATCAGGCCTACGCATTCACCGGCGCCCCGTTCAGCATGGCTTCGGGCCGCATTTCGCACGCGCTAGGTCTGCACGGACCCGCAGTGACCATGGACACCGCCTGCTCCTCGAGCCTGGTCGCGGTGCACCAGGCCTGCCGCAGTCTGCGTGACGGCGAAAGCGATATGGCGCTGGCCGGTGGCGTGATGCTGATGTTGGACAAGCGTCTCTACGCCTCCTCCTCAGGCCAGGGCATGCTCTCGCCGACCGGACGTTGCCATTCCTTCGACGTCGCCGCCGACGGCTTCGTCCGCGCCGAGGGCTGCGGCATTGTCGTCCTCAAGCGGCTCGACGACGCGCAGCGCGACGGCGACCGCGTCCTGGCCGTCATCAAGAGCACCGCCTCCAACCAGGACGGTCGCACTGAGAACATCCTGACCCCGTCCAGGGACGCCCAGGTTTCGGTGTTCCGGGCCGCGCTAGCCGCCGCCGACGTCGACCCCGCCACCGTCGGCATGGTCGAGGGGCACGGCACCGGCACGCCGGTGGGCGACACGATCGAGTTCAACAGCATCTCTAGCGTCTATGGCACCGCGGGGCCCTGCGCCCTCACGTCGGTCAAGAGCAACTTCGGTCACGCCGAATCTGCGGCGGGTGTTCTTGGGCTGATGAAGGCCGTGCTTGCGGTGCACCACGGGGTGATACCCCAGAACCTGCACTTCAACCGCCTGCCCGAGAAGCTGACCAAGGTCAAAACCGGGATGTTCGTCCCGACCGAAAACACCCCGTGGCCGAAGGAAGACGGCCCGCGCCGTGCGGGCGTCTCCTCCTATGGCATGTCCGGCACCAACGTCCACGTGGTTCTCGAGCAGGCCCCTGACTCCCCGGTGGTCGTCGACGTCGATCAGGCCCAACGCGAGGGCAAGGACCTGCTGCTCTTCCCGGTGTGCTCAACCTCGGTCGAGGAACTCCGCAACACTGCGGCGAAACTCGCGGACTGGGTCGAGCGCGCGGGCGACGAGTTGTCGCTGCCGGATCTGGGCTACACGTTGAGCCGCCGCCGCGGGCATCGCCCGGTGCGTACCTCCGTCATCGCCGAGGACCGCGGCTCGTTGGTCGAGCAGCTACGCCAGGTTGCCGACGGTGACGAGCCCTATCAGCCCGCTGTCGGGCACGACGATCGCGGACCGGTCTGGATCTTCTCCGGGCAGGGCTCGCAGTGGGCGTCGATGGGTACCGGTCTGCTGGCCACCGAGCCGGTCTTCGCCGCGAAGATCGCCGACATCGAGCCGCTGATCGCCGCCGAATCCAACTTCTCGGTCACCGAGGCGATGACGGCCCCTGAGACCGTCGAGGGCATCCATCGAGTCCAGCCCACCATCTTCGCTGTCCAGGTCGCGATGGCGGCCACGATGCAGGCCTACGGGGTACAGCCGGGTGCGGTCATCGGCCACTCGCTGGGTGAGGTCGCCGCGGCCGTCGTGTCCGGCGCACTGTCGCTGGAAGACGGCGTCAAGGTCATCTGCCGCCGTTCGCTGCTGTGTCTGCGGCTGGCCGGTGGGGGCGCGATGGCGTCGGTCGAGATGCCCGCCCAGCAGGTGCGTGAGGAACTCGAGCAGCAAGGTATCGAGGACGTCGTCGTCGCTGTCGTCGCGTCGCCCAAGTCGACGGTCATCGGTGGCGCCACCGACACCGTCCGAAAGATCGTGGCCGCCTGGGAGGCCCGCGAGATCATGGCCCGCGAGGTCAATGTTGATGTCGCGTCGCACTCGCCGCAGGTCGATCCGATTCTCGACGAGCTTGCCGACATGCTTTCCGACATCACGCCGATGGCCCCCGAGGTGCCCTACTACTCGGCGACGTCGTTCGATCCCCGTGAGCAGCCTTACTGCGATGCCGACTACTGGGTGGACAACCTGCGCCACACGGTTCGGTTCTCGGCAGCCGTGCAGACGGCGCTGGAGGACGGCTTCCGGGTCTTCGGCGAGCTGGCCCCGCATCCGCTGCTGATCCGTGCGATCGATCAGACCGCAGGCACGCTGGACATCAGCGTCGCGGCGCTGGCCGGTATGCGCCGTGGCCAGGAGGTCCCGAACGGTCTGGGCGATTTCCTCGGCGATCTCTATTCGGCCGGCGCGCGGGTGGATTTCTCAGTTCTCTACCCGGTTGGCCAGCTGGTCGACGCACCGCTGCCGACCTGGACGCACCGCAGCTTGGTCCTGATCTCCGACGGTGTCGACCATCAGGCCCGCGGCGCGCACCTGGTTGCCGCCCACCCGCTGCTGGGCTCACACGTCCGGCTGCTGGAGGAGCCCGAGCGGCACGCCTGGGCCGCCGAGGTCGGGACCGGGGCGCATCCGTGGCTGGTCGACCACCAGATCAATAATGTCGCGGCGCTGCCCGGTGCGGCGTACTGCGAAATGGCGCTGGCCGCTTCGCGCACCGTGTTCGGTGACGACGCCGAGGTCCGCGATGTCACGTTCGAGGCGATGCTGCTGCTGAAGGACGAGACCCCGGTCAGCGCCGTGGCCTCGGCGGACGGCTCCGGTGTCCTCAACTTTGTCGTGGAGACCGACCAGGACGGTGAACGGGAGCGCCGCGCCAGTGCCACGCTGCACGCCGGCGAGCCCGGCGGGCAGCCCAACACCTACGACATGGACGTGCTGCGCGACGCCCATCCCAACCGCGCTGACGGCGAGGGTGTACGGCAGTGGTTCGACGGCCGCGGTGTTCAGTTCGGCCCCGCGTTCACCGCGCTGATCGCCGTGAACGCAGCCGACGAGACAGCCGACACCGTGCTCGCCGAGATCGGCCTGCCCAGCTCGATCCGCAATCAGCAGACCTCCTACGGCGTCCACCCGGCGCTGCTGGACGCCTGCTTCCAGTCGGTTGCCGCCCATCCAGGCGTGCAGGCGTCCGGCACCGGTGGGCTGCTGCTGCCGCTGGGCGTGGACCGCCTGCGGGTGCATGGCGCGACCCGCAATGCGCGGTACTGCCTGACCCGGGTGACCTCGCTCGACGGTTCGTCGGTCGAGGCTGATATCGATCTGCTCGACGACTACGGCACGGTGCTCTTCACCGTCCAGGGTCTGCGGATGGGCACCGGCATGTCCGATGACCACGAAGGTGACCGGGTGCTCAACGAGCGCCTGCTCGGCATCGAGTGGCGCCGGAACCAGGTCGCCGAGATCACCCACACCACCTCCGCGACATGGTTGGTGGTCAGTACCTCCGATGTCGCTGACCTGCTGGCTTCGGCGCTCACCGATGCGCTGAAGCTCAACGACGCTGACGTGACCACGATGTCCTGGCCGCAGCAGGCCGACCACGTGGGCAATGCCGAGCGGCTCCGGTCGTACTTCACCGAAGGCGGCTTTGCGAACGTCGTCGTGGTGAGCGGCGCCGGCAACGGCTGCCCGGAAGAGCAGCTGCCGCATCGCGGGGGAGAGCACGTACGCCACTTGGTGCGCATCGCGCGTGAGCTGGCCGACACCGCCGGCGAGCCGCCGCGGCTCTACGTCATCACCCGCAACGCCCAGACCGTGCTGGCCGACGACCGGCCGAACCTCGAGCAGGCTGGCCTCCGCGGTCTGCTGCGCGTGGTCGGCGCCGAGTACCCGCAGCTGCGCCCCAGCCAGATCGACGTCGACGACGATGTCGACTCCAAGCTGCTGGCCCGTGTTTTGCTCACCGGCTCGGAGGAAGACGAGACCGCGTTCCGCAATGGCGAGTGGTACACCGCGCACCTGCACCCGAGCCCGCTGCGGCCCGACGAGCGCTACACCACCGTCGTGGACCATTCCCGCGACGGCATGCGCCTGGAGATCCGTACCCCGGGCGATATGCAGACCCTGGAGCTGGCGGCCTTCGACCGCATCACCCCGGGACCGGGTCAGATCGAGGTCGCGGTCACCGCGTCCAGCCTCAACTTCGCCGACGTCCTGCTTGCGTTCGGCCGGTACCCAAGCTTCGAGGGTCTGCACCCGCAGCTGGGCATCGACTTCGCCGGTGTGGTCACCGCGGTCGGTCCGCAGGTCACCTCGCACCGAGTGGGCGACCATGTGGGCGGCATGTCGCCCAACGGCTGCTGGGGAACGTTCGTCACCTGCGACGCCGACGTGGCCGTGACGCTGCCTGCAGGGTTGCGTGACGATCAGGCCGCAGCGGTGTCCACCGCGTCGGCGACGGCCTGGTACGGCCTGCACGACCTGGCCCGGATCAAGTCCGGCGACAAGGTGTTGATTCACTCCGCCACCGGTGGTGTGGGCCAGGCCGCGATCGCGATCGCTCGTGCCGCCGGGGCGGAGATCTTCGCCACCGCCGGTACTGAGGAGCGCCGGGACATCCTGCGCGACATGGGCATCACCCATGTCTACGACTCGCGCAGCGCCGCCTTCGCCGAGCAGATCCGTCGGGACACCGACGGTTATGGCGTGGATATCGTGCTGAACTCGCTGACCGGTGCCGCCCAGCGGGCAGGTGTCGAACTGCTGGCCTTCGGCGGTCGGTTCGTCGAGATCGGCAAGAAGGACATCTACGGCGACACCAGGCTCGGGCTCTTCCCGTTCCGGCGCAACCTGTCCTTCTACGGTGTCGACCTGGCGCTGATGGCCACCACACACCCCGAGCAGATCCGCGACCTGTTGAGTACCGTGTACCGGCTGACCGCCGAGGGCGTTCTGCCGCAACCGGAAACGACGCACTACCCGCTGGCCGACGCGGCCACCGCCATCCGCGTGATGGGCGCGGCCGAGCACACCGGCAAGCTGCTGCTCTCGGTGCCGAAGGTGGGCCACAGCAGTGTGGTCGTGCCGCCGGAACAGGCCAAGGTCTTCCGCCGCGATGGTTCGTACATCATCACCGGTGGCCTTGGCGGGCTGGGCTTGTTCCTCGCCTCGAAGATGGCCGGGGCCGGCTGCGGCCGGATCGTGCTGAACTCGCGATCGGAGCCCAAGGCAGACGCGCTGGCGGAGATCGCTCGGATGCGGGCTGCGGGAACCGAGGTCGAGGTCGTCAGCGGCGATATCGCACTGTCGGAGACGGTTGACCGCCTGGTGGCGGTGGCGACCGCGACCGGCCTGGCCGTGCGCGGTGTCCTGCATGCCGCCGCGGTCGTCGAGGACGCCGTCCTGACCAATATCAGCGACGAGCTGATCGACCGGGACTGGGCACCGAAGGTCTACGGCGCCTGGCACCTGCACCGGGCCACCACGGCACAGCCGCTGGACTGGTTCTGCTCGTTCTCCTCAGCGGCCGCCCTGATGGGCTCGCCGGGACAGGGCGCCTACGCCGCGGCCAACAGCTGGTTGGACGGGTTCACCCACTGGCGCCGTTCGCAGGGGCTGCCCGCCATCGCGATCGCATGGGCGGCATGGGACGAGATCGGTGCGGGCAAGCACCTGGCCGCCACCGGCGATACCGCGATGATCAGCCCGGACGAGGGCGCACATGCCTTCGAGGCGCTGCTGCGCCACGATCGCGCCTATACCGGCTACGCGCCGATCATCGGGACGCCGTGGCTGACGGATCTGGCGGCACGCAGCCCGTTCGCCGAGGCATTCCAAGCCAGTGGCGACCGGCCGGCCGATACCAGCACCTTCCGAGCGGAACTACACGATCTGCCGCGTGACGAGTGGCCGACCCGGGTTCGCCGGCTGGTATCCGAGCAGCTCAGCCTGATCCTGCGCCGTTCCATCGACCCGGACCGACCGATTTCGGAGTACGGTTTGGACTCGTTGGGGAACCTCGAGCTGCGAACCCGTATTGAAACTGAAACGGGAATACGCGTCCGATCGATGGATATAACGACTGTCCGGTCGCTGGCCGAAAGCCTGTGCGAAACGCTTGCCGGCGTCATCACGTCAGCACGCTGATAAATAGGGTCGATAGGGGAATCTGACAGTGGTTGCACTTACCGCAATCCATGACTGGGTTGACGCGCCGGGCACGGTCGTGTCGTGGAGCCCGTCGCCGGCATGCCTGAAGAAGGTCCAGGATGCGCCGGTCAGCGATGTACCTGCGAGCTACCAGCAGAGCCAGCACATCCGCAGCTACCGCAATCACACGGCCAATGGGCTGGAGATGGCGCGGCTGCTGATCCCGGCGTGGAACATGCCGGGCAAGTGCGACGTCCGCGCGATGACCTTCGTCATCAATGCCTACCTGCGCCGGCACGACACGTACCACAGCTGGTTCGAGTTCTCCGCCGGCGCCAATGGGGTGGATCAGGTCGTTCGCCACACGGTCGAGAACCCGAACGACATCCAGTTCGTGGCCACCAAGCACGGCGAGATGAACTCCGCGCAGTGGAAAAAGCACGTGCTCGACACCCCGAGCCCGCTGGAGTGGGACTGCTTCCGGTTCGGCGTCATCCAGCGCGCCGCCCATTTCACGTTCTACGTCTCAGTCGATCACCTGCACGCCGATGCGATGCTGATGATGGCGCTGTTTGTGGAAATGCACATGAATTACGAGGCGCTGGCCGGGGGTGGCGCACCGTTGCGGCTGCCGGACGCGGGCAGCTACCACGACTACTGCGTGCGTCAGCACGGCTACACCGAGCAGCTGACCATGGATTCACCGGACGTTCGCGGCTGGCTGGACTTCCTGGAGAACAACGGCGGAACCATGCCGACGTTCCCGCTGCCGCTGGGTGATCCGTCGGTGCACTGCAGCGGTGATCTGCTGACGGTCCAACTGATGGACGATCACGAATCGGACCGCTTCGAGTCGGCGTGCACCGCGGCCGGTGTCCGCTTCATCGGTGGCGTGTTCGCCGCCGCGGCGATCGCGCACCGGCAGTTGACCGGCGACGACGATTACTACGTCATCACCCCGACGACCACGCGCAGCACGCCGGCGGAGTTCATGACCACCGGATGGTTCACCGGTGTCGTTCCGCTGTCGGTGCCGGTCGCTGCCCGCAACTTCGCCGAGGTCGCCCGCGCTGCCCAGGAGTCGTTCGACTCGGGCATGCCGCTGGCAAACGTACCGATCGAACGGGTATACGAGCTGGCGGAGTCGGAGTCCACCCCGCGCATCCGGCCGGCCGGACCGGGTGTGCCGATGCTGTCCTACCTGGACGTGGGCCTGCCGCCGCTGAACCCGGTCATCATGTCCCAGTGGTATGCGCAGAACGGGCACATCTACACCGATCTGGGCGCGGCCAATCAGGTCGGCATGTGGGTGAACCGGCGTACCGAGGGCACGATCATCACCGTCGCCTACCCCGACAATCCGATCGCGCGCGAGTCGGTTGCCGAGTTCGTCGAACTGATGAAGTGCATTTATCTTCGGGTGGCTGACGGCCGCTCCGAACTCGTGTCGTCGTCTCGCTTGCCGGTCGCAACGGCCTGATGCCGGTGGGCGACAACCGCCGGCCCACACCCGACAACGTGGTGCCCTACGCCGACCAGGCGTTGTTGTTGGCGCTGCGCGGTGCCGGGCAAGAGGCCGTTATGCAGGTCCTGTGGATCTATGAACATCCCATCAACCTCGACGGCGTGCGACGCTTCCATCAGAACTGTGGCCAGGGACTGATCGGCCGCCTGATCGAGCGTTCTTCGCTGCCCTTCGGCCGGCATCGATGGGTCGCGGCCCCAGGCCCGCAGGCCCCGCTGGACATCGGCGAATATCCGCGGCCGCGCGAAGAGCTGTACGACTGGGCGCACGAGCAGGTGGAGCTGCCACTCGACCCCGAGCACGGCCCGGCGTGGCGAATGGGTGTCCAGTCGTTCACCGACGGCACCAGTGTCGTTGGCTTGGTCCTATCGCATACCGTCATCGACGGCGCAGGCGCCGTCGGAGTGGTTTACGACGCGGTCGTGGGCAACCGTAGGGACCTCGGCTATCCGCCGCGCCGGTCCCGTACCCGGATGCGCGCCATCGGCGAAGATCTGCGCCAGTTGGGCAGGGATCTCCCAGAGATTGGCCGAACACTGGTAAAAGCGGTCAAGGTCGCAACCCGCCGCAAAGACGAGCTGGTGCGCCCGAGTGCACCGGCACCCCGGGCGACCGGCGGTGCAGGCGATGTCGTCAAGACGGCGTTCACCACGGCGATCATCGACATCCCGCAGTGGGATGGCCGGGCGGAAAGCCTTGGCGGAAACCACTTTTCGTTGGTCGCAGGGTTCGCCGGCAAGCTCGCGGAGAATATCGGCCGAACCCGCGCGACCGACGGTGCGGTGACGCTGATGATGCCGGTCAGCGAACGAGAAGACCCGGCCGACACCGGCGGAAATGTCGTGTCGATCGCGAATGTCACCTTCGATCCGGGCCCGGTTGCCAACGATCTCTCCGACGCTCGCGCGGCCATCAAACAGGGTTTGGCGACCGCGCGGCAGACGCCGGACGAGATGGTGGAGTTGCTGCCGCTGATCCCGTTTCTGCCGAAGCGGGCGATGGGGCGCATCGCGGATATGGCTTTCAACTTCACCACCGATGTGCCGGTGTCCTGCTCGAATTTGGGCGACGTCCCCGATGTTGTGCTCAGCGTCGACGGGACGGTGGCAGAGCGGTTCTACTTCCGCGGCATCGACCGTAATCTGACCCGCGATGTCCTCGACAAGCGACAGGGCCTGATGACCGTGGCATCGATGCGGCTCGGCGGCAAGGTCATCCTGCCGGTCATGAGTTACTTGCCCGGCGCAGACAACTCGCGCGCACGGCTTCGCGAGGTGATTGCCCAGACTCTGGCAGAGTTCGAGCTGTCTGGCGTCATCGAGTGAGGGTTTGAGCAGTGACTACTGAATCGCAGGAACACCGGCTGGAGTTCCTCGACCAGACGGCGTTCGAGATGATGCGCGCCACCGGGCGCGGCCAGCTGATGCAATGCGTTTGGGTCTACGAGCACCCCGTCGACATCGAAGGACTTCGGCGGTTTCACCGCAACATCGCGCAATCGCACGGCGGACGACACATCGAGCGTTCACCACTGCCGTTCGGCCGGCCGCGGTGGGTCAAGCCCGGTCACGCTCCGTCGGAGATCCAGATCAACGAAACGGCCCGCCCGCGCGCCGAACTCATGGACTGGGCCGATGAGCTCGGCAATCTGCCGATCGACCCCGAGCACGGCCCGACCTGGTACCTGGTCGTCCAACCACTCACCGATGGTTCCACCGCCATCAGCATGGTGGCCTCGCACGTGATCGGCGATGGCACCGGCGCCGGGCTGGCGATCTTCGAAGCAGTCACCGATACCGTCCGCGACGCGGGCTATGATCGGCCGGGCGCGCGGACCCGCGGGCAGGCGTTGGCTGCCGACACGCGCCAGATCGTGCGTGACTTGCCGGTGACGCGCAAGGCGCTGGTCAAAGGCGCGAAGCTGGTGTGGGGGAAGCGCAAGGAACTCGCCCAATCCAGGAAGGCGCGTGCCGGCCGACAGCCGATCGAGGAGGTCGTCACCGTACCGTCGGTGGCGGTCGTCGTCGATATGGCAGAGTGGGATGCGCGCGCGGAAAGCCTTGGCGGAAACAGCTATTCACTCCTGGTGGGGTTCACCGCGAGGGTGGCGCAGCGGCTGGGTCGGCGCCGGCGCTCCGACGGCGCCGTGACGCTGGTGATCGCGATCAACCTCCGGGAGAGCCTGGAAGATGATCGTGCCTTGGCGATGGCCTTCGCTAATGCCACCGTCGACCCGGAGAAGGTGACAGTCGACCTGTCGGAGGCTCGCACCGTCGTCCGGGAGGCACGGCAGATAGCCAAGGAACAGACCGACCCCGCCATGGAACTGCTACCGCTGATGCCGTGGTTACCCAAGGCCGCGGTCAAAGGGGTGGCCGAGTTGTTGTTCTCCTACTCTGAAGATCTGCCAGTGTCCTGCTCGAACCTCGGCGACTTGCCACCTCAGATTGCTCAGGTCGACGGCACGACTGCGGAGCTGGTCATTCTGCGGGCCTTGGACCAGAACGTCACGCTGCAGGAGATGCAGCGTTCACACGGCCAGCTCGTCGTGGTGTCCGCGCGCATCAACGGAAAGGTCACGATCTCGATAGAGGCCTACGAGATCGGCGCGGAGAACAGCAAGCAGCGTCTTCGCGATCTGGCCGAGGCGACTCTGACCGAATTCGGACTCACCGCCGTCATCGAGTGATCGGGGGTCACAGGCCGTGCAGGCCCACCGCGATCAGCATGACCCCCACGACCGCGACGAATGCACCGGCGTGCTTGCGAGTGCGGGTGCGGATCCACTCGTTGAAGCGCTGCACCCAGATCCGAGTCTTGCCTGGCACAACCATGAAACTCAGCAGGGGGACCACCGCTGCCCAGCTCGCCAGTAGCAGGAAGGTGACCAGGGCCGACGCCTGCTCGATCGGAGCAGTCTTGGACGCGATGATCAGCGCGAGCAGGGCCATGTAGTCGACGCTCGGCATCGCCAGAGCCGCCCCGATGGAACCCGAGAACCAGGATGATTCGCCCTTCGCAAAGGCACGGATCCGGGCGGATAGCCGCTTGAACCGGCTCGGCCGCGGGGGATCCTGCACGACGAGGGGACTGTCACCGGCACCGGCCGGCACGTCGACCATCTCCTTGCGGGCGAATTGTCGCAACGGAATATTCGACGTCAACAGCGCGCCGAGCAGGACCGTGACGACGCCGATACCGATCTGGATGAGCGCCGGGTTGAAGTTCGCCTTGCTGAGGAAGGAGTGGTGGAACACGAACAGCACCGTGAAGCCGATGCTGAGGCTGATCGCCAGGCCGGTGCAGAGGAAGACGAGCAAATGCCGCGCGGGACGTGGCCGGGTCAGCAGGAGGGCGATCAATCCGATGCGTGTGGGCTCGATACTCACCGCGAGGCCGAGCAGCACCACGGTAGTCCACACGAAGCGGGATTCTACCTTGCCGGGCTGCTGCGGGCAGCGTTGACATCAGCCGTGGCGGCGGTTGCGGGCGGCCTCCTCGAGAAGGTCGGCTGCTGCCGCCACGCTGCCCGACGCCGGGCTCATCCGGGCAGCGAGCAAACGGGACCGATCGACTGTTTGCGGAGCCAGCACGGCTCGGAGATCGGTCAGCAGCGAATACCGTGTAGAAGCTGAGAAACGGCGGGATGTGCCGACACCGAGCCGCTCCACCTGTTTGCCCCAAAGTGGTTGCTCGGCGGCCACCCACAGCACGAGGGTGGGAACTCCGGCGCGGATCCCGGCCGCGGTGGTGCCCGCTCCGCCGTGGTGCACGACGGCCCGGCACGACGGGAATACGGCGGCATGGTTGACCGCGGCCACGACCTTGACATGGGCTGCTGTGGCGGAGTCGTCGAAGTCGGAGAACCCAGCGCAGATCAGGGCGCGTTCGCCCAGCTCGGCGCAGGCGTCGCTGATCAGGCGAACCGTCTCGGCGGGGGAGTCGATCGGCATGCTGCCGAAGCCAAAGTAGATCGGCGGTGTTCCCGAGGCGATCCAGGACGCCACGTCACTGTCGACTTCGGTGGGCAGTTGCAGCGTCATCGACCCGACGAGCGGGCGTCGCTCACCCCATTCGTCGGCCAATGCGGGGAAGAACACCTTGTCGTAAGCCTGGATCTCGAGTGCGCCGGAGGCCACGATGCGGGCCACCGGCCGGGTGGTGGCCGCGGGCAGGCCCAGGGTGCGGCGCTGCTGAGACTCCGCCGGTTTGAGTAGCCGCCAATGCAGCCATTCACCCATCGAATAGGCCGCCTCGACTACGGGCTGCGGCAGCCGCACCGGCAGCACCTGGGTGTTGGCTCGCACCGGGAAGTAATGCACCTCGGCCAATGGGAGGCCCCGGAACTCGGCGACGTTGGCTGCGATCTCCTGATAGGCCGTGCCGGTCACCACTAGATCGGCACCGTCGGTCATCGACAGCAGCGCGTCGTTCATCTCGGCCCAGCCGCGGGTCGCCGCCGCCCTGGCCTTGCGTAAGGCGATCAACGGATTGCCCAACCGCAGCCAATCCGCCGGGCTGGCCGCGGTCAGGGCATCCGGTCGCTCGAAGACGTCGCCCTGCAATTGTTTCTGCGAGTCGGGCCCATAGCCGATGGTGGCCGCCAGGCCGGCGGACTCGACGAAGCTGACAAGGTTAGGGGGGACGGCCATGTACACGTCGTGCCCCCGGCGCTGCAGCTCGAGGCCCACCGCTGCGCAGGGTTCGACGTCACCGCGTGTCCCGTGGATGCTCACCGCGATCTTCATCGATCCCTATTATCGGGACCCGCCCGAGCGGGCGTGCCGTCAGCTCGCTGCCCGGGTGAACCATTTGGTCTTGATCCGCCATGAGTGCGCCGACGCCAGCGCGAATCCGGCACCGCAGAAGCAGGCGAAGAACCAGACCAGTTTGCCGCCCTCCAGCTCCTGCAGTAGGGGTACGTAGGCGGTGATGATGCGAATCGTGCAGGCGATGATTCCGCTGACTGAGGCCGTGATGTACACGTTGGCGATCCGCCGCGACCGCGGATCCCGGCGCAGGATGAGCAGCGCCCGTAAACCGTAGCCGAGCAGGTAGATCAGGGTGCCGCAGAGCAGCGCCCAGTAGGCGGCCAGCCAGAAGTCGGTGGGCACGGTGAAGAAATCGGAGCGATAGATCTTGGCGCCGTTGCCGATCGAGAATGTCGCGAGTAGTAACGGGATGCATAGGGTGGCCGGGCGTTCGACGTATTGCTTGAACGCGGCTTGCATGGCGTTGTCGTCCTGCAGGCGGCCCAGAGCGTTGTAGACGATCGCCGAGGCGGCCACGACGTAGCAGTCGTGGCCGATATAGTCCTCGAGGTTCCACACTCCGGTCAGCGAGTGCAGCCAGTGCCCGACGGTTTCGGAGGCTAACGGCGACATCAGCAGCACGGCGGCGGCCTGCAGGGCGATGTTCAGAGTCGCGGCGATTTCCCACCGGCAGCCCCACGTGACGCGCCTAATCCACAGGCTCCATGCCATACATGCCAGCGTGACGGTGATTAATGCACCGAGACCCATCTCGTCGTCGCCTTACGCCCCCGAATAACTTCAGCAAATACTACAGCGAAGGGGCGTCTAGTCGGGGCTTCAATTCTGAGAGTTTCGCCGGAATATGTGTCGCCGTTACGGTATTAATTGTCGTCACCGTAAATGGTGTGGACTCGACGTATTGCTGGACTTCCTCGCGGCTCATCAGTCCGAACCTGACCTGCAGGTCGGGGTAGCTCAGGCCGAATCGTGTTGCCACCAAGCGCAACTCCTCGGCATTCGGGTAGTCTCGTTCCTTTACTCGCCGGTAATAAGTGCTGCTAGAGGTGCTGAGCGCGTCGTAGATGTCCTTGGCTTCGATGTCGCCGTCGAGGAGGTAGTCGAGCAAGGTCTTCAGCTGACGTCCGTTTTCGTCGGTACGAGGCACGTCTGGAGAATAACCTGGAACTCCCGGTAATGGGTATCGGCAACTTTTTTCAGGAAATTATTGAATTTATTGACATGGCCGTAACGATTGTGGGATTGGTCTCCCATCTATGGGACACGGCCGCTACGGTGGGGGGCATGGTTGCTCCTGTGACCTACCCGTCTAGCAATGTGCGGGTAGTTGACGACGAGATTCTTGGCCGACCACGACCAGGGGATCTGGTCCGTTTGTCGGCACCGCTATCCCACGAACTGACCGCTGAACTCGACGGAGCTGTCGAGTTCGGCGGCTTTGGTGTCGAGGAAATGCTCTTGGCCGCGCTGGGCCGGGCGATCGCCCGGACCATCGGTGTCGGTGTGGTGACGGTCAGCGGTCTGACCACGGCGCAGCCGTTTCGGCTGTGCTGCGCTGAAGAACGAGCCCTGGACGCAAACGCCCTGTTGGCCGATGTCCGCGATGCGCTGACGCCAGCCCGGCAGCTCAGTAATTCCCCGGCCGACGTGGTGTTCTCGTTCCTGGGCCTGCCGCCCGATCCTTCGCTCGGTCCGCTTCAGCTCACCGATGGGCCGGCCCTGGGTGTGCTGGGCTACCGGGCCGACGGGGAACTGCAGATGGACTGGTGGTTCGATGGCCGGCGGCTTGACCGCTGCACCGTCGAGGAGCTGACGGCTCAATTCCGACTCGGTCTCATCGGTCTGACTTCCGAGGCCATCCCGGCCTGAGGTTAGAATCATCCGATCGGCGTCGATCCGGCCATCACCGGGGAGTCTTCGGAAGAACAGCCCTGGTCGGGCCAAGTAGAACCGAACGGGCAGGCCCGTCACAGCCAGTAAAGAGCGACGCACGAATCTGTGCGTAAGCGGGGTGGTACCGCGGCGCTCGCGCACCAGCGCGTCGTCGTCCCCGTGTCCAGGCAGCGGGCACAGGAGACGAACGCGCACGTGACCGAGAATGGCTATCCGAAGCCGGCCGGTGGCTCACCCAATTTTCCCGCCCTCGAACTCGAGGTGCTCGACTACTGGGCGGCCGACGACACCTTCCGGGCCAGCATTGCCCGCCGCAACGACGCAGAAGAGTACGTCTTTTATGACGGCCCGCCGTTCGCCAACGGCCTGCCGCATTACGGTCATCTGCTGACCGGTTACGTCAAGGACATCGTGCCGCGTTATCGCACCATGCGCGGCTACAAGGTGGAGCGCCGCTTCGGCTGGGACACCCACGGGCTGCCGGCCGAACTCGAGGTGCAGCGCCAGCTCAGCATCACCGACAAGGCCGAGATCGAAGCGATGGGCATCGGGAAGTTCAACGATGCATGCCGGGCGTCGGTACTGAAGTACACCGGCGAATGGCGCGACTATGTCACCCGCCAGGCCCGCTGGGTGGACTTCGACAACGACTACAAGACGCTTGACCTATCGTTCATGGAGTCGGTCATCTGGGCGTTCAAACAGTTGTGGGACAAGGGCCTTGCTTACCAAGGCGTTCGGGTGCTGCCGTACTGCTGGAACGATGAGACCCCGCTGTCCAACCACGAGCTGCGGATGGACGACGACGTCTATCAGAGCCGGCAGGACCCCGCGATCACTGTCGGGTTCCGGGTCAACGAGCCCGGATCCGACCTGGACGGTGCCTACCTGCTGATCTGGACCACCACGCCGTGGACGCTGCCGTCGAACCAGGCGGTGGCGGTCAACCCGGAGGTCACCTATGTGGTGGTGCGGGTTGACGACCGCCGACTGGTGCTGGCGCAGCCCCGGCTGGGCGCCTACGCGCGGGAGCTAGGGGAGGACCCCGAGGTGGTGGCCACGGTGTCCGGTGAGCAGTTGCTCGGGCTGCGCTACCTGCCGCCGTTCCCGTACTTCCTCGACGATGACAAGGCGTGCAACGCTTTTCAGGTGCTCCGTGGCGACTTCGTCACCACCGAGGACGGCACCGGCGTGGTGCACATGGCACCGGCCTACGGTGAGGACGACAAGGCCACCACTGACACCGTCGGTATTGTTCCGGTCACCCCGGTGGATTCCAAGGGCCGCTTCGACGTGACCGTGCCGGACTATCAGGGTCAGCACGTGTTCGACGCCAACCCGCAGATCATCCGCGATCTGAAGAACGGCACCGGGTCCGCCGCGGTCAACACTCCGGTGCTGATCCGTCATGAAACCTACGAGCACTCCTACCCGCATTGCTGGCGCTGCCGCAATCCGCTGATCTACCGTGCGGTGTCATCGTGGTTCGTCAAGGTCACCGAATTCCGCGACCGGATGGTCGAACTCAACCAGCAGATCACCTGGTATCCAGAACACGTCAAGGATGGCCAGTTCGGCAAGTGGCTCTCAGGCGCCAGGGACTGGTCGATCTCTCGAAACCGGTACTGGGGCACGCCCATTCCCGTATGGGTGTCTGACGATCCGGCGTATCCGCGGATCGATGTCTATGGCAGCCTCGATGAGCTCGAGCGGGACTTCGGAGTCCGCCCGGACAACCTGCACCGGCCTTATATCGACGAGCTGACCCGGCCGAATCCCGATGATCCGTCCGGTAACTCGACGATGCGCCGCATCGAGGACGTCTTCGACGTGTGGTTCGACTCCGGGTCAATGCCGTACGCCCAGGTGCACTACCCGTTCGAGAACCAGGACTGGTTCCGCGGTGTCGATTCCGCCGACCCTGACAAGCAGATCGTCGGTCATTTCCCCGGTGACTTCATCGTCGAGTACATCGGCCAGACCCGCGGCTGGTTCTACACCCTGCACGTGCTGTCCAGCGCGTTGTTCGACAAACCGGCATTCAAAACCTGTGTGGCACACGGGATCGTGCTTGGCAATGACGGCGCCAAGATGAGTAAGTCGCTACGCAACTATCCTGACGTCAATGAGGTGTTCGACCGCGACGGGTCCGACGCGATGCGGTGGTTCCTGATGGCCTCACCGATCCTGCGCGGCGGAAACCTCGTGGTCACCGAACAGGGCATTCGCGAAGGCGTTCGGCAGGTGCTGCTGCCGTTGTGGAACGCCTACAGCTTCTTGGCCCTGTACGCGCCGAAAGTCGGTACTTGGCGCACCGATTCGCGACATGTGCTGGATCGCTACATCCTGGCCAAGCTCGCCGAGCTGCGTGACGGTCTGACTGACGCGATGGATGTGTGTGATATCTCCGGCGCCTGCGAACAACTGCGTCAGTTCACCGAGGCGCTGACGAACTGGTATGTGCGCCGGTCGCGTTCGCGGTTCTGGGTAGAGGATTCCGACGCTATCGACACCCTGCACACCGTGCTCGAGGTGACCACCCGGCTGGCGGCCCCGCTGCTGCCGATGGCCACCGAGGTCATCTGGCGTGGGTTGACCGGTGAGCGTTCAGTACATCTGACCGACTGGCCGCAGGCCGGAGTTGTCCCCGCCGACCCCGCGCTGGTGACGGCCATGGACCAGGTGCGGGACGTGTGCTCGACAGCGTCCTCGCTGCGCAAGGCGAACAAGCTGCGGGTGCGCCTACCGTTGCCGAAACTGACTGTTGCGGTGGAGGATCCGTCTGCACTCGCACCGTTCACGGACCTGATCGCCGACGAATTGAATGTCAAGGCAGTCGAGCTCACCAACGACATCCCCGCGTACGGCCGCTTCGAGTTGACCGTGAACGCCAGGGCGGCCGGTCCGCGGTTGGGCAAGGCCGTGCAGGACGCGATCAAGGTGGTCAAGGCCGGCAACGGAGTCCTCAACGCCGATGGCACGCTGACTGCCGGTGACGTGGTGCTCACCGCCGAGGAATACAGCTCGCGGCTGGTCGCCGCTGATCCGGAGTGGACGGCCGCGCTGCCGGAAGGCGCCGGGCTGGTGGTGCTGGACGGCGCCGTCACTGTGGAGCTGGAGGCCGAGGGCTGGGCGCGCGACATGATTCGGGAGATCCAGGAAGCCCGCAGGCAAGGTGAGCTTGACATCAGCGACCGAATCGTTTTGACGCTCACTGTTCCTGAGCTGCCGACAGGGTGGAGCAATGGTCTCAAGGACCTCATCGCCGGTGAGGTTTTGGCCGTGGATTTCACGCTCGACGAGGACCCGCGTATCAAGCTCGGGCAAGGGGAGTCGTCCGACCTTGACAAGCAAAGCGGGGCAATCGGTTGGCGCGATGACGTGCTGACCGGGCGGATCGGGCCGGGATATTTGTTCTCGATCAAGCGGGCGGTTACGGGCTAGGCCATGTGGCCGAGTGGCCAGCTATGCACGCATGCAAGGTGGCGAATTCAGGGCTGGTGTTGCAGCATCGGGTGTCTTGGCCGGTTGTGAGAGTCGGGCAGCTAGTTGTTGCGGGTCATGACGTTGCTTACGGGCCTCCGGGGATGCTTCTTTATCGAGGCGCGAACGTTGTGATCGCGGTCAGCGCGGCTGAGTGGGCGGTCTGCACCAGGCTTTCCGAACACGCCGGGTCGGTTCGGGATGAGCTCGGTGCGTGGGCGTGGAAACCGGCCCGCATTCGGGTCCGCGGTATCAGACCGAGCGGGTGTTGGGGTTGTGGGGAGTCTTTGGCGATGCGGCCGTGAGGCTCCCGAGAAAGTTGAGTGCTTCCTCTGAGGTGCTACCCGGAGCGGCGGTGTAAATGACAAGCAAGTGATCGGCGGCGTCGGGGAGTTGAAATGTTTCGTATCGCAGGTCGATATCGCCCAGGTCTGGGTGGTGGAATCGTTTGGGGCCGTGCGTCTTTTGATGTACGTGGTGAGATGCCCAGAGGGTGCGGAAGCTGGGGCTGCTCAGTGAGAGTTCGCCAACGAGTTGGACGAGTTCGGGATCGTGTGGGTGACGTCCGGCTGCCATACGCAGCATCCCCACTGTGGTGCGGGCTGCGTCGTCCCAATCGGGGTGCACAAGTTTGGACTGGGGGTTCAGAAAGATCTGGCGTCCCATATTGCGTTCTTGGACAGCAAGGTTAGGGAAATCGGCGATCAGGGCCGCCGCTAGGTGATTCCACGCCAACACGTCGTTTCGGTCGTTCATGATCATCGCGGGTGTGGTTGGGATTGCTTCGACCATCTGGCGGAGCGGGTCGCGCAGCGTGCGCGGGTGGTCAGCGATCACTCGGGTGGGCCTGCGTCGGACCGGCCTTGCCAAGTCGTAGAGGTGGGCGCGTTCGGCGGATCCGAGAAGCAGCGCTCGACAGAGCGCGTCGAGTACTTCGTCGGAGGGTCGGTCGGCACGTCCCTGTTCCAGTCGTACGTAATAGTCGGTGCTCAAGCCGACCAATTCGGCGACTTCTTCGCGCCGTAGTCCGGGAACTCTGCGTCTGCTGGTCGACGTGCGGCCGACATCGGCGGGAGAAACCAGGGCACGGCGCGCGCGTAGGTAGCCGCCGAGGGTCGTGCTGGTCGCGTGCGTGTCGGACATCGAATTCAGTATGACCGCGACACCGCGGCTGGGGTGTTCTGAAGGTGGTCCTGTCATACCCAGGGAATCACCGTCTCTTCATCCGAGGATCCCCGGCGCTGACGATCGACACCATGTCCTCTTCACGAGCGGGTACTGCCCGCACCGCTGATATCCCGACCCAGGAGCCAGCTCCGATGACCGACCAGGCCGGAAACGGATTTTGGCCAATGATGGTGGCGATCGCGCTAGCCAGCATGCTGCTGCCCTTCTCGATCACCGGGGCGGCGATGGCGTTGCCCACCATGGCGGCGAATCTGGGCGCATCCGTCAGTTCCGGACAGTGGGTGCTCAACGGCTTCAACATCACCTTCGCCGCCCTACCCCTGGCCTTTGGGAGCCTTGCAGATCGGTGGGGAAGGCGACGCATCCTGTTGTCGGGCATCACCATGGTCGGGCTGATGTCCTTGGTGGTGGCGGTGGCCCCGTCAATGGCTGTGGTCGTTGCTGCGCGCGTCATCCAAGGAGCCGGGGCCGCGTCGGTCTTGGCGTCGGGGGCCGCGGTCTTGGCGCACGCCACCACCGGGCGCCGCCGACACCTCGCCTTCGGCATCCTCGGGGCATCGTTTGGCTCAGGTCTGGCCATTGGCCCGCTAGCCGCCGGTGCACTGGTGCAGTCCGCCGGCTGGCGGTCGGTGTTCTTCCTGTTGGCTGCGATCTCCCTACCCGCACTGCTGTGCGGGACGCGGGCACCGGAATCTCGCAATCCCGATCAGCCCGCATTCGACGTGGCCGGGCTGGTGCTTTTCACGGCGGGGCTGACGTGTCTTTCCTTTGCGTTCGTCGCAGCGAGTACCACCGGCTGGACCGCGGCGGGCACGCTGTTCTTACTGGCAGGCGCGGTGGCCTTGATAGCCCTGTTCGCGGTGGTGGAACTTCACATGGCAGAGCGGGCGATGTTCGATGTCCGACTCTTCCGCAAACCCGAGTTCGTTGCCGTGATTTTTCAACCCTTCACTGTCTCTTTGGGGTTCGTGGTCCTGTTGGTCTACCTCACCATTTATCTTCAAGGCGTTGCCGGGCACACCACGGTGGCCAGCGGCCTGCTGCTGCTCCCGATGACTGCGCCGGTACTGGTCCTACCCCTGATCGCCAGCAACCTAGCCGCTCGGACGTCGGTCAGGATGGTCTTGACCGGAGCCTCCGTTCTCATCGTGATCGGTGCCCTGCTGTTGATGACACTGCGTAGCGACGGATCATGGCTGATGCTTGCGTTGCCGCTGTTGCCGTTCGGTGCGGGCGTGGGCCTGGCGTTTGGGGTCATGGACAACGCTGCCGTCAGCACCGTCCCTGTCAGCAACGCCGGGGCGGCGGCAGGGATCTTCAACACCATGCGCGTCACCGGGGAGTCCGTCGCGATCGCCGCCGCCGCGGCGGTCCTGACCACCCTGACTGCCCGAGACCTGAGCAGCCACGGCGTCGCCGCCGACTACGCTTCAGCACTGGCCGGGCAAGCGATCCAAGGACACCTTGACCCCGCCCATTCAGCTGCCTTGACCGAAGGCATCACCAATGCCTTCCACACCATCGGGCTGGCGCTTGCCGCCCTGTCGGCCGTCGGTGCGGTCCTGACATTCTTCGCCCTGGCACCCCACAGAGCCCAATCGCGAGGCAGCGACCACCACACGTCCACGACCGGAGCCACTCGATGACTCACCGCAACGCCCCATTGTCCGTGGAGGGCCGACGCCGTCTCGTCGCTCGCTGTCAGACGCGTCCGATCGCCCACGTGGCCGCCGAGATGGGGATCTCCCGGGCGTGTGCCTCGAAGTGGGTCAACCGGTTCCGTCAGTTCGGCGAGATGGGCTTGGAAGACCGTTCGTCCACTCCGCGATGTCAACCCGCCGCGACTGCTGCGCAGACAATCACCGTGATCGAGACGATGCGCCGCACGCGGAAGTGGTCGGCGACCCGGATCGCCTTCGAACTCAACGCTCAAGGCGTAGCGATCAGCCGCCGCACCGTGTCTCGGCACCTGGTCGCGCTCGGGCTGAACCGGCGACGGTTCATCGACCCCAACGGGGAGCCGAATCGTGCGCCACGTCCCATCACCGCACGCCGACCCGGCCACATGGTTCACGTTGACGTGAAGAAGGTCGGCCGCATCCCCGACGGCGGCGGCTGGAGGGTGCACGGAAAGGGCAGCCCACACGCCAAAGCCGTCGCCCGAACCACCGCCGCGGGCGCCCGAGCCGGCTACGTCTATCTGCACTCCGCCATCGACGGCTATGCGCGGTTGGCCTACACCGAAGCACTACCCGACGAAAAAGCCACCACCGCAATCGGTTTCATGCACCGCGCTCGCGTATGGTTTGCCGCCCACGGCATCGACCGGATCGAACGGATCGTCACCGACAACGGCGCCTGCTACCGAGCCAAGGATTTCGCTCACGTCCTTCACAGGGCACGCCATCAGCGAATCGCGCCCTACACCCCGCGGCACAACGGCAAAGTAGAGCGCTACAACCGCATCCTGGCAGAAGAGTTCCTCTATGCCCGCACTTGGACCTCAGAAGCCCAACGCGCCGAAGCCCTGAAGATCTGGAACATCCACTTCAACTACGACCGACCACACTCCGCCACCGACGGTCAGCCACCGGCATCACGACTCACTCACGGTGTCACCAACGTCATGGCCTCATACAGCTAGTGCTTCGGCCGGCGTTCTCCCGCTGAGCGTCTTGCGGGGCTGGGCGTTCAATTTGGTGGCCCCGTAGTCGAGGTAGTCCGCGCCGCCGCCTTGCACTATTATCTGCGTATGAATGCAGGTAAGCAACTGGCTGACGACCACGCTCATCTGGTCGTGGAGGTCTTCCGGATGCTGGCCGACGCCACCCGGGTGCAGCTGCTCTGGTCGCTGATCGACGGTGAACTCAGCGTCAACGATCTGGCGGAATGTGTGGGCAAGCCACCACCGTCGGTGTCCCAGCATCTGGCCAAGCTGCGGATGGCCCGTCTGGTGCGCACCCGGCGCGAGGGCACCCAGGTGTTTTATCGGCTCGAGAACGATCACGTCCGTCAGCTCGTCACCGATGCGGTCTACAACGCCGAGCACGCGGCCGGCGGCACACCCGCTCACCATCGTGGTGTCCATGAATTGCCGTCACGGGGAAGCGCCTGATGAGTCGCGGGCACGATCACAGCCACGACCACGCCGGCCGCGTCGATGACGCACTGCGCGACAGCACCGCGGGCATCCGCGCCGTCAAGATCAGCCTTGTGGTGTTGGGCATCACCGCGATCGCTCAGATCGTCATCGTCATGATCTCCGGGTCGATCGCCTTGGCCGCGGACACTATCCACAATTTCTCCGACGCGCTCACCGCGGTGCCGCTGTGGATCGCGTTTGCGTTGAGCACCAAGGCCGCTACCCGTCGCTACACCTACGGCTTCGGGCGCGTCGAGGACCTCGCTGGGTTGTTCGTCGTTGCGATGATTGCCCTTTCGGCGATTGTTGCGGGCTACGAGGCCATCGGACGCCTCATCCACCCCCGCCCCATCGAACACCTCGGCTGGGTGGCCCTGGCCGGTCTGCTCGGCTTCATCGGCAACGAATGGGTGGCGCTCTACCGAATTCGCATCGGACGCCGAATCGGCTCGGCCGCCTTGGTTGCCGACGGTCTGCACGCCCGCACCGACGGTTTCACCTCTTTGGCGGTGGTCATCGGCGCCGGCGGCGTTGCGCTGGGGTTCCCATTGGCGGACCCGATCATCGGTCTGGTCATCACCGTGGCCATCCTGGCGGTGCTGCGCACCGCGGTCCGTGATGTCTTCGCCCGCCTGATGGATGGCGTAGATCCCACTTATATCGATACTGCTGAGACCACGCTGGCCGCACGCCCCGGAGTGCGGTCGGTGCGCAGCGTGCGGATGCGTTGGATCGGTCACCGGCTGCACGCCGACGCCGAACTCGACATCGACCCCAACCTCACGCTGGCAGAAGCGCACCACATCGCCCACGGCGCCGAACACGATCTCTCCCACGCCATCCCGAAACTGGACTCCGCCGTCGTGCACGCCTATCCGGCGCACGCGCCCTAACAGACGTACTGCACACCGATTCCCGGCGGCGGCGTCACTTGGCGTGCGCAAGCGTAGGCGTCGGCCCCGTCGGCGGACAGCCGCACTGCTGACTGCTTGGCATAGTTCACGCAGAACAACGCACTCGCATCGGTGCGGCAGCGATAGTCACCGAACGACAGTGAAGTGTCATAGGGCAATTCGCGCCCCTGCCCGTTGGCGAAGCGCCCCGGGTCGCCGTGCGCGGAACCGACCTGAACGCTGCCACCGTCGAAGTCGACCCAGCCGCCCTTCCACTGACCGTAGACATCCGGCGGTCGCGGCGGGGGATTGGTGAACTCCACCAGACAGGCGAGTCCTGGAGCGCCGTGCTTGGCGTCGGTCATGCATGTCGTGCCGGCCGGTGTCGTGAACGCGATGTCGTCGCCGAGATCGGTCGTGACCGAGCCCCGCAACGCGATGTGGTACTGGGCGGCATCGATGGGCGGCCCCGCTTCGATCCACTTGATCGCCTCGTCGATCGGCACTCCGGCGGCGGGTGCGGGCGTCGAGGAGGTGGTCGTTGGCACCGACGTCGTCGCTGACGTGCCGGTACGTGATGGGGTGATCGGGGTCAGTTGGGTCTGCTTTGCCTGGCCGCCTGTGGACCCGGAGCATCCCGCGACCAGCAGCGACGCGGTGAGCAATACGGCAATCCGCATCACGACAGGCTAGCGGCCCCACGCCGCCGGGGTTGTCAGGCACGTCGGGGGAGCCAGATGTTCGCTACCGTCGTGTGATGCACGAACACACCGTCCGCGCCACCACCGGCAGCGGCGTCGTCGAGGGGTTCACCCGCCACGGGGTAAACAGGTGGCGTTCGATTCCCTACGCCCGCCCGCCGGTCGGGGCACTGCGATTCCGTGCCCCGCAGCCCCCGCAGCCCTGGCGTGGTGTGCGGTACTGCCATGGCTTCGCCAACTGTGCCCCTCAGCAGCGGCGCTACACGATGTTGGGGGTGGGCAAGTACCAGCCGATGGGCGAGGACTGCCTGACTCTCAATGTTGTCACCCCCCAGTGGCCGGGTGCCGAGCCGGATCATGAGCCATTGCCGGTGATGTTCTTCATCCACGGCGGCGGTTACCTGATGGGTAGCTCGGCCACCCCGCTTTATGACGGCGCCGCGCTGGCCCGCCGTGGCTGTGTATACGTGTCGGTGAACTACCGGCTTGGGGCACTGGGCTGCGTGGACCTGTCGTCGCTGTCCACGCCCGACACCCCGATCGACAGCAACCTGTTCCTGCGCGATCTCGTCATGGCCTTGCGCTGGGTACGGGAGAACATCGGCGCCTTCGGCGGTGACCCCGGCAACGTGACGATCTTCGGCGAGAGCGCCGGTGCGCAAGCGGTCGCGACCCTGTTGGCCGTTCCGGGCGCGGAAGGTCTTTTCGCCCAAGCTATTTCCGAGAGTCCGGCGTCGGGGTTGGTGAGTGGCCCGGAGACTGCCGCAAAGATTGCCGGAAAGTTCGCCGCCCTGCTCGGGGCTGGATCCGACGACGGCGCCGAAATCGTGATGCGGGCCAGGCCCCGGGACCTGGTTGACGCGCTGGACACCCTGCTGGTCCGCAGCCTGGACGATATGGATGGCGCCTTCTCCCTCGGCCCGACTTTCGGCGACGAGGTCCTGCCCGACGACCCGTTCGTGGCGATGCGCCGAGGCGCGGCGCACAAGGTGCCGCTGATCGTCGGCACCAACGCCGACGAGGGAAAGCTGTTCACTCGCTTCATGAAGCTGCTACCAACCACCGAGCCTGCGATCGAACGCCTGCTCTCGACTGCCGATCCCGAAGCGCGAGAACGGATCACCGCCGCCTATCCGGGCTACCCACGCCCGGCGGCCTGTGTGGCGCTCGGCGGTGATTTTGCGTTCGGGACGGCCGCCTGGCAGATCGCCGAGGCGCATGGCGCCCATGCGCCGACCTACATGTATCGCTACGACTACGCCCCGCGGACCCTGCACTGGTCTGGTCTCGGCGCCACGCACGCGACCGAACTGCTGGCGGTCTTCGACATCTACCGCACCCGGTTCGGGTCGGCGCTCACGGCCGCGATGGACCGGCGCTCGGCACTGAAGGTCAGTCGCGACCTGCAGTCTCGATGGCGCGGTTTCAGTCGCAGCGGTGTGCCCGGCGATGACTGGCCGCGCTACAGCGATCCGGAGCGCGCGGTGCTGGTGTTCGACCGGCAGACCCGGGTCGAGTATGACCCGCACGCCCATCGCCGCACGGCATGGGAAGGCTTTTCGCTCGCGAGTCGCTAGCCTGACCAGGCTCGAATTGACACCCGTCAAGAATTGGCCGGAAAGCCTTCGTTTGGCTGCCGATCTGGCTTAGGTTGGTCGCGTGCAGACCAACGACATCGTCATCGAGCGCCCCAGTGACCTGACCGCCGAATGGCTGGCCGCAGCCCTCGGGGCCCCGGTGACCGGATTCACCGTCGATCGCATCGGCACCGGCCAGATGAGCGAGTGCTACCGGATCGGATTGACCTACGGCGACGGCGGAAGCGGTCCCGCCTCGGTGATCCTCAAGGTTGCCGCCACCGATCCGATGAGTAGGCAGACCGGCCTCGGGCTGGGGCTCTACGAGCGGGAGGTGAGGTTTTACTCCGACGTGGCGCCACGCCTGGGCGGCCCGGTGGCCGAGTGTTATCACACCTCGTATGACCCCGAGACGGGCATCTTCGCGCTGCTGCTCGACGATGCCGCTCCCGCCGAGGTTGGCGACGAAATCCGCGGTGCCACAATCGATGACGCCGTTCTGGCGCTGACCGCGCTGAGCCGCCTGCACGCCCCGGTGATCGGCAGCGAGAGGCTGGCTCACGCGGAGTGGCTTACTCGGGCCGCCCCGCTGAACCAGGCTTTGCTCGGTCAGCTGTGGGCCGGGTTCGCTGATCGCTATGGCGAAGCGATTACCTCGGATCAGCGACTGGTGTGCGAACGCCTGGTGGAGAGCTTCGACGCCTATCTGGCAGCCGAGTCGTTAGCCGACCGGATCAAGGGACTCGTGCACGGCGACTACCGGCTGGACAACATGCTCTTCGGCCGCCCCGGGTCCCGGCGCGACCTCACCGTGGTGGACTGGCAGACCGTCACCTGGGGCCCGGCCATGACCGATGTCGCCTACTTCATCGGTTGTGCGGTCGCCATCGAGGACCGTCGGGCGTACTACGACGAGCTACTGCGCGCGTATCACCAAGGGCTTGGCCCCGATTCGTCGCTGACGCTTGATGACGTGCGCGACGGTGTGCGGCGCCAGAGCTTCGCGGGCGTGATGATGGCAGTCGTGTCGTCAATGCTGGTTGAGCGCACTGATCGTGGCGATGAGATGTTCTTGACCATGCTCGACCGGCACACCAGTCATGTGCTCGATACGGGGGCATTGGAAGTCCTGCCCGCAGGCGAGGCCCCGCAGGCACTGACACCCGACCCGGCCGACGAGGGAGCACATGAACCCGGCGACGAGCCGCTGTGGAACGAGAGTTGGTACTGGGATTTCGCCGACCCGGCGCAAGGCGTCGGCGGCTGGATCCGGCTCGGCCTGGTGCCCAATCAGAACGTTGCGTGGATCAACGCATTGGTGTGCGGTCCGGATATGCCCACCGTCGCGCTGGTGAACTTCGCGGCCCCGCTGCCCGTGGACCCTGCCGTCGCCCAAGCCGATGGTGCCGAGCTGCGCCACGGCGCGATCACGCCGTTGCAGTCCTACCGCGTCGAAGTCCGCGGCACCGCACAGGCATACGACGACCCGTCGGCGCTCCTGCGGGACGAGCCTGGTCGGCCGGTGGACCTGGCGATGGACCTCACCTGGACGTCGGTCGGAACCCCCTATGCGTATCGCATCACCACGCGCTACGAAATCCCCTGCACTATCACCGGAACCGTCACCATCGACGGGCGCGTCTATCATTTCGAGGCGGTCCCCGGGCAGCGCGATCACTCGCACGGTGTGCGTGACTGGTGGAGCATGGACTGGGTCTGGAGTGCGTTGCATCTGCAGGATGGAACGCATTTACACGGTGTGGATCTGCGCATCCCTGGCATGGGGCCGATCAGCGTGGGTTATCTGCAACGCTCCGGCGAACCGGTCACCGAGACCACGGCCGTCACGGCCGACGCGACGTTCGCCGACAACGGATTACCGCTGACCACCAGCATCGTCTATGAGCCGGGGCCGGTGCAGACAGAAGTCGACATCCGTGGCCACGCACCCGTCCGGCTGATCGGACCGGCGGGTCAGATCAGCTTGTTCCCGCGGGCCTGGGTGGCCGTCAAGACCGCCGATGGCAGAAGTGGTGCCGGCTGGGTGGAGTGGAACCGCAACGTCTGAGGCTCCTTCTATAGCCGCGTTATAGCCGCGTTATAGCCGCGCGGAATTGTCGTCGAGTTCGTCGCGGCGCAGCGCCATCGGGGTGGCCACCGGAAGATCGCCGCCGGCGATCACCTGCCGGGTGATCGGCGTGAGCACCTGGAACAACCGCTCCACGCCAGCGTCGTCGAGTGCGCCCAACGCGCTCAGCGCAAGTGTGTCGGTCCGCAGTTCGATGTGATCCTTCAGCGCCCGCCCAGCATCGGTGAGAGTGCATGCGGGCGTGAGTAATCCGCGCTCGCCGAGAGACTGCACGCACGCCTCCCACTCCTCGTCGGAGTAGTCCCGGCTACGCTTGATGAAATCGGCAGGCACCGCGCCGGCGGCGACGTGAAACACGTTGGACTCGCGACCGCTGATGCCCTCGTTGACCAGAATCGCCACATGACCATCGCCGCGGTGCTCGCGGAGCAGGGTCGCCGCGTGCCACAGGCTTGCCAACGCGGTGTCGGGCCAGGGGAGTGCCAGATTCGCCGCAAATAATGGCCGACCGTCCAGTGGCGCGTTGCGGGCGGCTAGGCCGGCAAGTTCGGCGGCTTCCGCCACACCCGGGGTCTGGTCGCTGAGTCCGTAACCCCGCAATGCGGCCACTGCGGAGTCCAGCCGCACCCGAACCATGTCGGCTGGCGTGGCGATCTCCCAGATCGCGGGCACCGCCTTGTGCACCCGCTCGGCGGAGAAGTTGTAGAACACCGCGGTTACCACCTCGGCCGGCACCTGCCCCAATGGCGCGGCGCGACAGGCGAAGTATCCGCGCCAGAACCAGATGAACCCCAAGGCGTCCAACACGGTTCGCACGCTCGGTGCGAAATAGGTGATGCCGTGAACGGGTTCGTAGCGGTCGAAGAGACGGCGTGCCAACTCAGGTGATCTGCCCACCTTTGTAGTGAACCACCACCGATGGTCCCCTAGGCGCAGCGGTCGCTTGGTATCTTGCACGCGGGCGTGCGGGAATCCGCGCCGCTGGCACGTTCTGGGAGGTCATGATGCTTTCGACGATGGTGCTGCCCCGGCTCGGGGCCGCGCTGGCGGCCGCGGGCCTTGCCGGCGCGGCCCTGGCCGGTTGCTCGTTCAACGTCAGCACGGGTGTCTCGGTGTCGAAAACCGACCTCGAAAAGGACATTTCGGCGCGGCTGGAAAAAGCCGGGCAGAAGCCGCAGACGGTGACCTGCAAGGATGATCTGCAGGGCGAGGTCGGCAAGACCACCCGCTGCGAGGTGGTGCTCAGTACCGACAACAGCTTCGAACCCGTGGTCACCGTCACCAAGGTCGATGGCGCCACGGTCAGCTACGACATGACCCCGGCGCTGTCGAAGGCGCAGCTGGAGAAAGGCGTGTCCGGCCTGCTGGCCAAAGCCTCCAACGTCACGGTCGACTCGGTGAGCTGTGATGGCGGCCTGGAGGGTAAGGAGGGCACCGAGACTCACTGTGATGTCACGGTCGCCGGCGTCACCTCCAAGCGCACCGTGGTCGTCACCAAGATCGAGGGTCTGATGCTGTATTTCAACGTGCTGCCCGTGCTGGAGAAGGCTCAGGTCGAAAGCTCGCTGTTGGATCAGCTTGCGACGCAGCTGGGGAGCCGGCCGGATTCGGCGACGTGCACTGGCGATTTGGAGGGCAAGGTCGGTAACTCCATCACGTGCACGGTGGTGGCCGGCCCGGAGACCCAGGACTTCGCGTTGACGGTTAGCGACGTCAACGGTGACCGGATCGACTTCAACTACAAGCCCGCCGCATGACGTCAGGTTGTTCGGGGGGATAGGTCCTCGGCCAGCGCCGCGGCTGATTCGTCGATGATCGCGCGCATGGCGCGTTCGGCGGCGACCTCGTCGCGCAGTCGGATCGCCCGCGCCACTTCGTCATGCAATTCGATCGCTGTCGGGTTGGGCCGGCTGGGCATCATGCCGTGATGGGTCCGTCCGGCGAGCACTTCGGCCACCACGTCGGTGAGCGCCCGGAACATCTCATTGCCACTGGCCTCCAACAGCGTGCGGTGAAATACCTTGTCCGCCAGAAGATACGATTCCAAATCGCCTGAGCGGCCATGCACCACCATGTCCGAGACAGCGGCCGCCATGATGCGGCACTGATGCGGGTCGGCACGGCGCGCAGCCAATGCGGCGGCCGCCGGCTCGAAACCCCGTCGCAACTCCGACAACGACGTCAGTTGCGCAGCACGGTCACCGGCATCCAGTCGCCAGCGAATCACCCTCGGGTCGAAGACATTCCACTTGGTGGGCGGCTGGATCGTGATGCCCACCCGCCTACGGGGGGCGACCATCCGCATGGACTCCAACACCCGGATGGCCTCGCGGGCCACCGAACGAGACACGCCATGGTCGGTGCTGACGCTGTCGAGCGTCAGCACCTGGCCGGGTTGGTAGCGCCCAGAGACGATGGCTTCGCCGAGCGCGGTGAGCACACTGCTGTGCAGCTCGCTCACCATTGGCTCCGACGTCACGGATACATCTTGTCATAGACCGTTCATGGCGACATAAAAACTGATCCAAGGCCCTCGGGTCTTGTAAAAGTATGACGATTGATGAATGCTGTGTGGCATGTCCCACAGCGGGGTAGACGCACACATGGCCTCACCCATCGTCGTCATGGGGGTGTCCGGCTCGGGGAAATCAACCGTCGGCGCAGCACTTGCCCAGCGGTTACGCGTTCCCTTCGCCGACGCCGACGACTTCCACCCACCGGCCAATATCGCCAAGATGACCGCCGGGCACGCCTTGGACGATGACGACCGCTACCCGTGGCTGGAGTCGATCGGGGAGTGGCTCGCCGAACACCGAGATGGTGGTGTGATGAGCTGCTCGGCATTGAAACGTAAGTACCGCGACCAACTCCGGCGGCACTGCGCCGGCCTCGAGTTCCTTCATCTGAGCGGAACCGAAGACGTCATCGCTCGCCGCCAAGCGAGCAGGCCCGGTCATTTCATGCCCGCGGCATTACTCACTTCACAGTTCGAAACCCTCGAACCTCTCGATTCCGACGAACACGGAATCAGCATCGATGTCGACCAGAGCATCGATTCGATCGTCGACGCGTACGTAACCAGCGCTGAAGGAGCATGACGCCGATGAACCTGCACGCGACACTGTTGGCAGAAGCGCCCAAGTTGGCGACACCGGTAGCTCCCGGATGGCAGCTCATCCTGGCCTTCCTGGCGGGTATCGCGGTGATTGTCGTCCTGATCACGCTGGCGCACCTGCATCCGTTCCTGGCGTTGATCTTTGGTGCGCTGACCGTCGGTATCGTCGCCGGCGAGAACCTGGAGAAGGTACTCAAATCGTTCTCCGACGGCTTCGGTTCCACCGCCGCGGGGGTCGGCATTCTGATCGCCCTTGGTGCGATGTTCGCCAAGCTCCTGGCTGATTCGGGCGGTGCAGACGAGATCGTCGACACGATCGTCGGGCACGCATCGCCGCGGGCCCTGCCATGGGCGATGGCCCTGGTGGGGGCCATCATTGGCCTGCCGATGTTCTTCGAGATCGGCCTGGTCCTGCTGATGCCGGTCATATATCTGGTCTCGCGGCGCTCCCAACTCTCGCTCATCACCGTCGGAATCCCGGCACTGGCAGGCCTTTCCGCGATGCACGGTTTCGTGCCGCCGCACCCGGGGCCACTGACCGCGATCAGTCTGCTACATGCCGACCTGGGCCTGACGCTGGCTCTCGGCGTGGCAGTCGCGATTCCGACGATTGTCGTCGCCGGTCCGCTGTTCGGGAAGTTGGCCGGGCGGTGGGTGGTCGTGGCGGCGCCCGACACGTTCGGATCCGGCTCAGCTGCGCTGGGACCTGAAGGCGAGGCGCTTCCCGATCAGAATCGCGGTGCCCGCCGGCCGTCATTCGGGGTGACGTTGTCCAGTGTGCTCCTGCCCGTCGTGCTGATGCTCGGCAAAGCGCTCGTCGACATTTTCATCGACGACGAGAATCAATGGTTCCGAATCACTTTCGACGTCCTGGGTACACCGCTGGTCGCTCTGTTGATCGCGGTCATCGTCGGCATCTTCACCCTCGGCGGCGGTTCAGGCATGTCCCGGACCCAGGTGATGAAATGCGTGGAGTCGGGGCTGCCCCCGGTGGCAGGGATCATCCTGATCGTCGCCGCGGGTGGCGGTTTCAAACAGGTCCTCGTCGACAGTGGGATTGGCACACTGCTGGCCGACTGGGCCAAGAGTGCCAACGTTTCGGTGATCCTGCTGGCCTGGGTGCTGGCCGTATTGATCCGACTGGCGACCGGATCCGCGACGGTGGCCACCATCACCGCCTCGGCGTTGGTGCTCGGGTTGGTGGAGGGCCTTGGCAGCGGCCAGGTGTCACTGGTCGTGCTTGCCGTCGGGGCCGGCTCGCTGTTCTTCTCCCACGTCAACGACGCCGGATTCTGGTTGGTCAACCAGTACTTCCGGATCAGCGTGGGTCAGACCATCAAGACCTGGTCCCTGATGGAGACGGTCTTGTCGGTAACGGGTCTGGCCGTCGTCATGCTGCTCAGTCTGGTGGTCTGAGCGCAGTGCTCAGCCTTGGACGACCTGTGTGCCGCCGGCCAGTTCGTCGTGCTTGCCTTGCCTGGTCGGGCTGTTGTTGATCGTCACGCCGATGACAACGCAGGCGATCAAGTGGAGCAACCAGCCCACCCACGGGATGACCGACAGCAGCATGAACGAGTTACGGATGGCCGATTGCTGGGCGGTCGGTTTCGCGGCGCCGCCGGGCCCATGGACTTGGAGGCCAAGAAGTTTCTTGGCCGGCGTCCAGCCCTGGGAGACTTCGAAGCCGACGAAGTACGCGAAGGGCACTAGGCCCGAAATCACGCCCGCGAGAATGCCGTAATTGTCGCTGGCATAGAACGACAGCGAGATCAGAAACACCACGATGCCGGTGAGAATCCAGTCGATCACGCGGGCGCCCAAGCGAATCCACACCCCGCCGCCCTGACCGCCGGTAGGCGATGGTGGAGGGTAGCCGCCGTAGCCGGGCTGGCCGTAGCCGGGCTGGCCGTAGCCGGGCTGGCCGTATGGCTGAGGCGGAGGGTAACCAGGTGCCCCCGGCGGCGGCGGGGGGTAACCCCCGGCGGGGCCCGGCGGCGGCGGGGGGTAACCCCCGGCGGGGCCCTGCGGTGGCGGTGGTGGCGGGTAGCCGCCCGGCGGTGGCGGCGGGTAACCCGGTGCGCCCGGCGGCGGTGGCGGTGGATAGCCCCCGGGTGGACCGTACGCGTTGGGGTTGTAATCACCCGTGGTCATTGATCGCTCCTCCCGCTGCCGTCAGTCCGGCCCAATCTACCTTGGCCGTGTGACTCGGCAGCGGGTTCGCCTCGGCGCGATCCGAGCGGTCAGTGCTTGGCTAACTTTTTAGCCTGTTGCTTGGCTTGTTTGTTCGCCTTCTTCGCGCGGGCGCGCGTGAGTTCGGCCAATTCGCCGCCCTGATCCCTGGCCACGTCGGCGAATTCAGCACCCCGCTCGCGGGCGATCTCGGCGAACTCGGCCCCGCGTTCGCGGGCCACGTCGGCGAGCTCGGCCCCGCGTTCGCGGGCCACGTCGGCGAGCTCGGCCCCGCGTTCGCGGGCCACGTCGGCGAGCTCGGCCCCGCGTTTACGGGCGGTCTCCAGTAGCGGGGCAGTACGCTCACCGGCGGCCACCGCTAGTTCACGACCGCGTTCCGCGCCGACCTGCAGGCCATGGCCGACCCTGGGGCCCACCTTGTCCAGCAGGTCATTGTCCAGCAGGCCGTGGCTCGATCCCGGCAACCCGGCCGAGACGGCATCGCTGACCTTGCGTGCGGCGCGGCGCCCACGCCAGCCCAGCGACGGTTTGCCCGCGGTGTCGGCCGAGGCGATGATCAGCCCGCCGAGCAAGCTGAGATCAGTCAGGAAGGCGCGGCGTTTCTCTGCCTTGAGTTGTTGGTCGGGCTCGTCCCAGAACATGTGCGCGCCGAGATTGGCCGGAATCACCGTGGCCGCCAACGCCGCCGAGGCCAGCCGGGGCAGTCGGCCGGACGCCAACAGCAGGCCGCCGCCGATCTGGACGGCTGCGGTGATCCTCGCGAACGTCTCCGGGTCGCTCGGGACGCCGGAGCCGACCGGGTCGGGGAGTTTCTGCAGACCTTCCAGAGTCGGCCGGGCGGCCTCGGCGGCCGGCTTGGGGCTCTTGAGCGCTTCGAATCCTTGGCCAATGAACACCGCCGCCAACATGGGCCGGGCAACTCTGCGAATCAACATGAGGCCGTTGTTCCCTACTGGCCTGCCTGTCAAACCCGAACGCCACCATGACGACACCCGTCAATGCGGCGCCCCGCAACACCGGCGGCAGAACGCGAACCGGTGGCAATGCCAGGCCAGTGCCGCGCGAAACGTCAGGTCAGCAGTAACCGGGCTGAGGCCTCCAGCCTGGCGGCGATTTCTGTGTAGGAGGCGTATCCCATGCCGGCCCGCACCAGTGCGCCGGCGTAGAGCTGTTCCAGGGACTCGACTATGTCTGAATCGCCTTGCGCACCAAGGGCAGACGTTAGCCGCTGGTGGATCTCGCGGCCGATTCGAAAGCGCAGGTGCTCGACGTCGGGATCCTTGCCCAGCAGGGCGGTCGTCACGGCCCCAGCGAGTTCGGGCTCATCGGCGACCAGTAGGGCGATGTGCCGCAGCACACCCACCACCCGCTCGATCGGGTCGGGGGAGTCGTCGGGCGGCACAGGTGTCGAGGCCAGCCGTCGCCAGAACACCTCAGCGACCAGATGCTCTTTGGACGAGAAATAGGTGTAGGCGGTTGCTGCGCCGACACCGGCCTCGGCGGCCACCATCCGGATCGTCAGACCGGAGAATCCTTCTCGGCTCAGCACGTCGACCGCGGCGCGACCCAGTCGGTCTACGGTGGCGGCCTGCTTTGCTGTCAACCGGCGTCGCGTTGATTCCCGAGCTACCGGTTCAGACACATGTCCGGACGCTACTACAACCCACCAGCAGCGACAAGGTGCGCGCTGGCCATCGACCATCCCGACGGGTTAGGTTCGGAACATGAGTCGCACCGACACTACCTTCGCCGCGCAAACTTCCCGCCTCTTCGAATTGGCCGAGCAGGTTGTCGGCTTCATGCCCGCTGACGAAGGGCGTGCGCTCTACGACGCGGCGATGCGTTACCTGGACGGTGGGGTCGCGGTCGAGATCGGCACGTACTGCGGCAAGTCCACCGTCATGCTGGGTGCCGCCGCCGCGGCGACGCGCAGTGTGCTCTACACCGTCGACCACCATCACGGATCTGAGGAGCACCAGGCGGGCTGGGAATTCCACGACACGACGATGGTCGATCCGGTCAGTGGCCGGTTCGACACGCTGCCCACCTTCCGCCGGACGCTGGACGCTGCCGGCCTGGACGACACGATCGTCGCGGTGGTCGGCAAGTCGCCGGTGGTGGCCCGCGGTTGGCAGAGCCCGCTGCAGCTGCTGTTCATCGACGGCGGGCACAGCGAGACCGCCGCGCAGCAGGACCTCGAGGGCTGGGCCAAGTGGGTTACGTTCGGTGGTGCGCTGGTCATCCACGACGTGTTCCCCGACCCCCGCGACGGGGGCCGGCCGCCCTACAACATCTATTGCCGCGCTGTGGAATCCGGTCATTTCACTGAGGTCAGCAGCATGGGCTCGCTGCGGGTGCTGGAGCGCACCGCCGGCGCAGTGGGCGAGGATCCGCTCAGCGCCTGACGCATTCACAGTCGTAGTTGCCTTCTAGGCCGCGCGGTAGATCGGCGGCACGGAAGATGCCGCTACCTCCGGTGGTCACCGATAGCGCGTCGGCGGCCAGGATCACCGCCGCTGCGGTCCATGTGGTCCGCTCCACCGGCCAGCGCTTGCCGTCGGCGAATACCAGCCCCGTCCAGTAGGAGCCGTCCTGTTCGCGCAGATGCTGCATCGCGCCGAACTGTGTCACTGCTCGCTGACGCTCGCCCATTGCGTCCAGTGCCATGACCAGTTCGCACGTTTCGGCCCCGGTGACCCATGGCCGGTCGTCGACGCAGCGGATGCCCAGCCCGTCGACCACGAAATCGTTCCAGCGCTGGGAAATTCGGGCAGTAGCCGCTGATCCGCGCAAGGCGCCGCCGAGAATTGGGTAGTACCAGTCCATCGAGTGGTGGGGCTTCTCGGTGAACGCATCGGGGTGTTCGGCGATGGCGTGGCCGAGTCGGCCCAGCGCCACTTCCCATTCCGGCTGCGGGTCGTCGAGCCGATCGGCCAGCGCCACGGCGCAACGGATGCTGTGATACACGCTGGCGCATCCGGTCAGCAGTGCCTCCGGAAGAGCGCCGGACGGGCCTTGCGCCCAATAGATTTCACCGGTACCGGCTTGAAGGCCGAGGACGAAGTCGATACCGGCGCGCACCGTCGGCCACATGTGCTCGGCGAATTGCCGATCTCCGGTCACCAGGAAGTGATGCCACACTCCGGCGGCGATGTAGGCGCAGAAGTTGCTGTCGCTGTTGGGATCTTCGATCACGCCGCGTCGGTACTGGATGGGCCAGGAGCCGTCGGTGCGCTGCTCGCGGCGGCACCATTCGTAGGCGGCACGGGCAGGTTCATGCAGACCAGCCGCGGTCAGGGCCATCGCACACTCGATGTGATCCCACACGTCGGTGTGCCCGGTCTCCGACCATGGGATCTCGCCCGAGGATTCCTGCACGGCCGCAATGGATTCCGCTGTTTGGCGGCATTGCTGCGGTGTGAGGATGCCGACGACGCCCGGCACACCCTCAAGATCAGGCTGGCGCGGCATTCGTGATCGGCTTCTCGAAGTAGAGGGCGACACTCTTGCCGACCAGCGGATTGAGCGCGGCTTCGGCCACCCTGGTCAGAGCGGGCCGAGACATCATGTCCCACACCAGCAGCTGGTGGTACGCCTTGACTGCTGGATGATCCGGCTTCTCCACGCCGACAGCGCATTTGAGCCACCAGAACGGGGAATGCAGCGCGTGGGCGTGATGTGAGTGGGTGAAGGTGAGTCCACCGCGAACAAGCTTGGCCTGCAACTCGTCGGCCTTGTAGATGCGGATGTGGCCACCCTCGTTGGCGTGGTATTCGTCGGACAGCAGCCAGCAGATCCGCTCGGGCAGCCACCGCGGCACGGTCACCGCCAGCTTGCCGCCGGGCTTGAGGACCCGGATGAGTTCGGCGATGGCCGCGTCGTCGGCGGGGATGTGCTCGAGGATCTCCGAAGCGATCACGCAGTCGAAGCTCGCGTCCGGATAGGGCAGTGCCAGCGC
This sequence comes from Mycolicibacterium helvum, assembly GCF_010731895.1. Classification (NCBI taxonomy): domain Bacteria; kingdom Bacillati; phylum Actinomycetota; class Actinomycetes; order Mycobacteriales; family Mycobacteriaceae; genus Mycobacterium; species Mycolicibacterium helvum. The sequence goes on from NZ_AP022596.1 coordinate 5,248,129, forward strand.
GTCGCCCACCACGACCTGCGCCTTGGCTGATTCCGGTGCCTCGCCGGCTTCGCCCATCGCCTGTAGCAGGGTGTCGACGTCGGCCAGCTCGGCGGCGTCCTGGTCGAACGCGATGACGTCGGCGCCGCGCCGGTACGCCTCGAAGCTGTGCCGCCCGGCGCCGCAGCCGACGTCGATGACCTTGGTTCCCGGTCCGACGGCTAGCCGGTCATAGTCGACGGTCAGCACGGCTCGTCCACCGCCTCGACGGCGTCGGTGACGCGGCCGGTTCGCCCAATGGCCTGCTCGTAGACGCGCACCGTCTGCGCAGCCACCGATTCCCAGCTGAACACGTCAAGAGCACGACGCCGGCCCGCGGTGCCGAGCCATTGCCGGCGCTCGGGCGATTCCAATTGCCTGCCCAATGCCGCGATCAGCTCGTTGACGTCACCCGGTGTCACCAGGTCGGCGCATTCACCGTCGGCACCCAGTACCTCGGGTAAGGCTCCGGCTCGGCTGGCCACGACGGGGGTCCCGCTGGCCATGGCCTCAACCGCGGGCAGTGAGAAACCTTCATAAAGAGAGGGGATGCAAGCGATCTCGGCCGATGCGAACAGTGCCGCCAGATCTTCGTCGGACAGGCCGCTGGTGATGTGCACGATGTCACTGATACCCAGTTCGGCGATGAGCTTCTCGGTCGGGCCGTTCGGCTCCAGTTTGGCCACCAGCTGCAGTTCCAGGTCGTGCTCGACGCGCAACCTGGCCACCGCGTGCAGCAGATGTCCGATTCCCTTGAGTGGGCGGTCGGCGCTGGAGATCGCGATGATGCGGCCCGGGACGCGCGGCTGGTCGGACGGCTTGAACAGGTCGGTGTCCACCCCGAGCGGAACGACGCGCAGCTGCCTAGGGCTGACTCCGAAGTCGTCGGCGATGTCGGTGGCCGACGACGACGACACTGTCAACAGGTCCGGAATCTTCCTTGCGACCTTCTTCTGCATCTGCGCAAAGCCATACCATCTGTGCACCAACGGCTTTCGCCACCACTTGGCGGCGGCCAGGTCGAGCACGCGGTCCCGGGTGATCGGGTGGTGCACGGTGGCCACCACGGGAAGGCCCATGTCGGCGATCCGCAGCAGGCCGGTGCCTAGGCACTGGTTGTCGTGCACGATGTCGAATTCGTCGAGGCGGCCAGCCAGCAGTCGGGCGGCCCGCAGGCTGAAGGTGCGCGGTTCGGGGAAGCCCGACGTCCACATGGTGGCCAGCTCCAGCACGTCGATGCGGTCGCGGATCTCACTGGGGTGGGGTACCCGGAACGGGTCGGGTTCCCGGTAGAGATCAAGGCTGGGAACCTCGGTCAGCCGAACCCGCGGATCGAGGATCTCGGGGTAGGGCTGGCCGGAGAAAACCTCGACGTCATGGCCCAGTTCCACCAGCCCGCGACTCAGGTGCCGAACGTAGACGCCCTGCCCGCCACAGTGGGTTTTGCTGCGGTAGGACAGCAACGCGATCCGCATCTTCACACTCCTGCAACGTCCATGACCGACACGGCCGAGTCACTCACCGGGCTCGCATATGTCATCGTGAGAACAACCGGACACGGTCAGCGAGCTGTCTGGACATGTGTCTGGACTATAATTCGCTTAGCTACATACTGCAACGTAAGTGCCCAGTCTCTACCCTATGTCAGGACTAGTTTGTCCTGTTATGCACTACGACTGGGAAGCTCTTTCCGATGGTGTGTACCGCTGCCGGTTACCGTTCCTTGACGTTACCGTCGGACTGGTGCGCGGCGACGACAGAATTCTACTGATTGATTGCGGCACAACACTTTCCGAGGCGGCTCGGATCGCAGAGGATGTCGGGGAGCTCACCGGCGGTGTGGTCACCGATGTGGTGATGACGCACCATCATTTCGACCACATCCTCGGCTCGTCCGGCTTCGGTACGGCCGTCCTATATTCGCCTGCCGCGGTGGCTGAGGCGCTGACCACCCGAATCGGCGAGGTTCGCGCCCACGCTCTGCAGTACGGGGCCGACCCGGGGCCGCTGGACCGCGCGATCGCCGGGCTCCGAGCCCCCGACCACGTGGTGACGGTCGCCGATCTGGATCTCGGCGGGCGCAGCGTCCACCTGGAACTGCCCGGACCTGGCCATACCGACCATGACCTGGTGGTTGTCGTCCCAGCCAGCCCGCAGGGCCAGCCCACGGTGGTGTTCTGCGGCGACCTCGTCGAGGAATCCGCTGACCCGGCTATCGACGTCGGTTCGGACCTTCCCAGCTGGCCGCATGCGCTGGACCGGATCGTGCTGCTGGGCGGCCCGGGCGCGATCTATGTTCCCGGCCATGGGGCGGTGGTGGACGCGGCGTTCGTACGGGCTCAGCGCGACTGGCTGGCCGCCCTCGGTTGATCCCCGAATCCGCTTCGCTCCCGCCCGCCGCTCGATCGATCGATCCCCGAGTCGCTTCGCTCCCGCCCGCCGCGTCGATCCCCGAGTCGCTTCGCTCCCGCCCGCCGGGGGATCCCCGCGAGCTGACTCACCAGCCCGTCGACAGCACCCGGTCGAGCATGTCGACGAAGAAATCGGCCGATTCCCGGCTGATGCACATCGGGGGTTTGACCTTGAGCACGTTCTGCCGGTCGCCGGTCGGCTGGACAATGACGCCGAGCTCACGAAGCCGTTCGCAGATCGCGGCCGTTTCCTCGACGGCGGGTTCCAGCGTCGTCCGGTCGCGTACCAACTCGACGCCCATGTACAGCCCGCTGCCGTGTACGGTGCCGATCAACTCGTGGCGGGTAGCCAGCTCGTTGATGCGGGTCTTGAGGTGGTCGCCGACGGTCAGGGCGTTGCGCTGCAGCCCTTCCTTCTCCAGCATGTCGAGCACTGTCAGGCCGACCACGCAGGAGACCGGGCTGCCGCCGGCCGAGGAGAAGAAGTAGCCCTGGGTGCGGTACTTCTCGGCGACCGCGCGGGTGGTGATGACTGCCCCGAGCGGCTGGCCGTTGCCCATCGCTTTCGCGACGGTGACGATATCGGGCACCACGTCCTGTTGCTGGAAGCTCCAGAATGACCGGCCGGTGCGGCCGTAGCCGACCTGTACCTCGTCGGCGATGGCGAGACCGCCTGTGGCGCGTACCGCCGCGTAGACAGCCGCGAGATAGCCGTCGGGCAGCGCCATGCCGCCGGCATTGCCGTAGAACGGTTCGCAGATGAACGCAGCGGGTGGCTTTCCTTGTGCGGCAAGCTGTTCGATGATCTCGACGGCCTCGAGGGCGTAGCGCGCCGCGTCTGTTCCGCGATACTCGCCGCGGTAGGCGTTGGGCGAGGGGACGGTGTGCACCCACTCCGGCCGGGTGGCCAGTGCGTTGGGGTTGTCGGCCACCGACGTCGAGACGGCATCGGTGGCGTAGGTCCAGCCGTGGTAGGCCTCGGCCACTGCGACCACATCTTGGCGCCCGGTGGTGGCCATCGCCAGCCGCAGCGCCAGGTCGACGGCCTCGGAGCCGGAGTTCACCAGGAACACCGTGTCCAGCGGGTCGGGCAGGGTAGCTGCCAGCCGCTCGGAGAGCGCGACCACGGCACCGTAGTTGAACCGCGAATTGGTGTTGAGTCGGCGCCACTGACGAGCGACGGCATCGGCGAGCACGGGATGGCCGTGGCCGAGAACCGCGACGTTGTTGACCATGTCGAGGTAGCTACGGGCGTCGTTCGCCAGCATGTGCTCGCGCCAGCCGCGCTCGATGCGGGGTGGGTTGAGGTAGTAGTGCTCCTGGACGCTGGCGAAGGAGTCCGCCCGACGCCGCCACAGTGCCTCGCTGTCGTCGGCCGCCGGGGTCGCCGGTGCCAGACCGAGCAGCGGGCTGGGATCGTCAACCAGGCTCAGCCAGCCCGCGGCGTATTCGGCCCGCACGAAATCGGGGACCCCCAGGTCGAACTGTCTGCGGCACTGGATCCACACATGGGCCTCGACGGTTCCCAACCCGGTGCCTGCGGCGACGTGCTGGCCTGGTTGCAGCTGGTCGCTGATGCGCAGGGCGCCGCGCACTTCCACCGATCCTGCGGTGCCGGTCAGGGTGATCGAGTCGGCGTCGACGGCGTCCACCACGCCGCTCCACGGGGCGATGATCGGCATCGGCGCGGCCGGCCACAGGTCCACGCCGGTGCCAACGGTGGGCGCGGATTGCGGGCTCAGCGGTACCGACCGGGTCAGGCGCGGCTGGCCGAACGTGCTGACGATCGCCTGGGCGCCGTCGGCGAGTGCCTCGGCGACAAGGTCGTCCTCGCAGCCGGCGGCCAGCCACCGGCCGTAATCCACTGCGTCGGATTCCGCGGACAGGTCCAGTCGCACGACGGAACCGGCGGTCAACCCGCTGATCAGCGGGCCCTCCACCGGTAGCGGATCAGCCGTGGGCCTGACCCCCAGCGCGGCGCGGATCTGGGCGGTCATGACTTCGCGGGGCACTTCGACGGCGCGTTCGAAGATCCGCCATTCCCACTCCAGGGCGCTGGTGGCGTAGTCGTTGTCGGCATCGATCGCGGCCTGATGGACGCCGCTGACCACAAGTACCGCGGCGCGTAGCACGACCAGCGGCCAGAGCGCTTCGATCTCGGCGGGCCCCAGCGGGCGCACCGCGTGGAACGCGGCGATGGCGGGCAGGGTGGCGACAGGTTCACCGCCCTCGTGGCGCAGCAGCGAGGAGACCGCGATCGCCAGTTCTCCCACGGTCCAGGATCTGGTCAGGTCACCTAGGTCGATGACGCCATCGGGAATCCGGCCGGTATCCGCTGGACCGCATACGACGTTGTCGTCGGTGATGTCGCCATGGATCACCTGGACCGGCAGGTCCTCACTGAGGTCGGCGACCACTTGCCCGGCCGCCGCGGCCGCGGCCTCGACAGCCTCTCGGCGCGCCGCATCGGTGAGGTGCGCGGCGAGCACCTCGACCGTGCGTTGGGCGTGGCGCAAATCCCACTGCAAGACGCGGTCGACGCCGGCGTGCTCGAAGTCGGCCAGGGCACCGACGGTGCGAGCAGCCAACGCGCCCAGCGCTGCCGCCTGGGCGGGACTGACGTACTGCTCACCGCTCAGGGTGCCGCCGACCAGGTGGGCGATGATCCGTGCGTAGAGCACGGTGCCGTCCGCACCGCGCAGCTCCGCGATCGGTGCGACGCCGGCAAGCCCGACATTCGTCGCGGTGCGGACATCCGCCCCGGACTGCCGGATATGGGCCGCGGCGGCGTCCTGGGCCTCCAGTTCGATACGGGAGAACGCCGGGTTGGCGATCTTGAGGACCCCGATCGGCTCGCCGTCGGGGGCGCTCAGTAGGAAGTTGGCGTCCTGCTGGCTGCCCAGCGGGGTGACCTGTGCGTCGACCCCGAACTGGGTCGTGGCGATCTCGCGGGCCTGGGCCGGGGTGACCGCCGGCACCGGAAGCTCCTCGGCGTGGAAGAAGTCGAACAGTGTCATGGCGAACTCACTGTACTGCCGAGCCGACCGGTAGTACCGCGTCGGATCTGCCGATACGGTGGGCAGATGCGGGCGCTGATCATCGTCGACGTGCAGAACGATTTCTGTGAAGGGGGATCGCTGGCCGTGGCCGGGGCCGGCGCGGTGGTGCGCGCGATCAACGCGCTGCTGGCCCGGGACCACGGCTATGACCATGTAGTCGCGACCAAGGACTATCACGTGAACCCCGGCGCCCACTTCGCCGACCACCCCGATTATGTCGACACCTGGCCGCGGCACTGTGTGGCCGGAACCGCCGGTGCCGAGTTCCATCCGGAACTGAACACCGCGCCGGTCGAGGCGGTATTCCACAAAGGTGCCTACACGGCCGCCTACAGCGGCTTCGAAGGCGCCACCGACCACACCTCACTGACCGACTGGTTGCGTGCCCGCGGTGTCGACGACGTTGATATCGCCGGCATCGCCACCGACTACTGCGTGCGCCAGACCGCAGCCGACGCCACCCGCGCCGGCTTCAAAACTCGTGTCCTGGTGGATCTTACGGCCGGGGTCGCCCCTGGATCGACCGCCGAGGCGCTGGACGAGATGCGTGGTCGCGGCGTTGAACTGGTCCGCAGCGCGTGATGCCAGAATTGCGCTCGGCGCTGCTCGACGCCGTCGACCGCTCCCCACAGATGGCGGCCGAACACGACCGGGCCGGCTGGGTAGGCCTGTTCACCGCCGATGGCCAGGTGGAGGATCCGGTGGGTTCGCGGCCGCATGTCGGGCCGCTGCAGCTCGGGCGGTTCTACGACACGTTCATCGCACCGCGCCAGATCGTCTTCCGGCATGAGGCCGACATCGTCTCGGAGACAACGGTTATCCGGGACGTTGTACTCGAAGTCGGGATGGGGCCGGCGGTGACAATGCACATCCCGGCGGTATTGCGTTACGACCTGCGTGACGTGGCGACGCAGTGGCGGATCGAGCGGCTGCGCGCCTACTGGGAACTCCCGGCGATGGTCGTGCAATTCGCTGGTAACGGGTTGGCGGCGGGTCCGCAGGCATTGGAACTGAGCCGCGCTCTGATCCGCAATCAGGGGCTGCGCGGATCCCTGGGATTCGCCGCGGGTTTTCGCGGTGCTCGTTTCCGCGGCAAGCGGACGGTGCGGGCCTTTCTGACCGCGGTCGCTGCTGGGGACCAGTTGCGGGCCTGGCGGTCGCTAGGGCCGGGAGCGCTGATCACCCTTGGCGAGCGAAATCCGGTGAAATTCGGTGCGTTCAGCGACGAGCTGACGGGAACGTCGTGGACCACGGTAATCGCTGCCGGGTCGTCGGTGACCGTCGCACTGCGCGGCCCACGGCCGGGGGTGCTGATCGCCGAACTCGGTGCTGGCGGCGGCGTCATCACCCGGCTGCAGTACTTCGCCGAGTGACTAGCGCAGCATCTCGGCGAGGACCGCGGCCTCGCTACGGTCGGCATCCTTGGTTGCGGTGAGCAATGTCAACGCGCCGTGCCTCGCAAGCCGGCGCAGCTCGTCCAACACTTCCGCGCGTTGAGGGTCGGTCAGCTCCTCGCGATAGCGCCGAGCGAACTCGTCGAACAGCGTTGGGTCGTGGTGGTACCAGGTGCGCAGCTCCGTCGACGGAGCGACGTCTTTGCACCATCGGTCGAGCTGCGCGCGGTCCTTGCTGATACCGCGGGGCCACAGCCGGTCGACGAGGACGCGGGTGCCGTCGGCCGGCGTGGGATCGTCATAGATCCGCCGAAGCCGCACTTCATTGCTTGGTCGGTTCGCCATGACGACAAGGTTGCGCTACATCCGCGAGAAACGGGCGAGGACGAAGCAAAAGGCGCCGTAAGCGGCAAAGCCGATCGCGGCGGCGATGAGCAATGTCTTGCCGAACGGTGCCTGGCCCAGGCTCTTCACCGCGGCGTCCACCCCGGCACCTTTGGCAGGATCTGTGGTCAGGGTGGCGACGACCAGTAGAATCCCCGCGCCGCCCAACACGACTCCCTTAGCGGTGTATCCCGCGATGCCCAGCGGGGTGATCAACGGCCCGCCCCCGGTGACCGTGAGGTCCTCCTCGAACTTTGTCGACAGCCCCTTGTAGACGTGGTAGCCGCCGACACCGATGATCACCGCCGCAGCGATCAGCAAAACGGATTTCCCCCAACCGGTTTGGAGCAGCCGCGCGGTAAGGCCGGCGTTCTGCTGGCCGTTGGATTCTCCACCGCCGTTGGCGAATCGCACCGCGGCGATGGCGATCCCGGCGTATACGACGGCGAGAGCAGCCGACTTGATCCGGTCGAACACGTCGTAGGCGCCATGGTGTTCGCGCCCCGGCTCGCTGGGGTGTGAGCCGAGAACGGCTTCAGCGATTCGCCATAGTGCGAGCGCGACGAGGCCCGCCGCAGTGAGCCAGAGCGCGACGACGCCGGCGGGCTGGGCCGACAACGTCGCCAGCGCACCGGACTGGTCGGCGTTGCCGGCCGAACCGAAGGCTAGCCCCACGATGATGTAGGCGATCAACAGATGCAGGACGCCGCTGATGCTGTATCCGGCTCGTGCGGCGAGTTCGAATGGCCTGTTGTGTGCGGCCGCCTGCACGGCACTATGTACCGCGTTGTCAGCCATGACAATTGAGTTACCCCGGCCGAGCAGCGGGAAAACCCCCATGGGTAGCGCCATGGCGGCCCTACCGCCGATTCGCCGCCCTGCGGTTACGCTCGGCGCCTACGCCGGCGGTCTGCGCAGGGTCTCCCAGTCGTGCTCGGCCTCCAGCTGGGCGATCAGCCTACGGGTGCGTTCCTTGAGTAGCAGTGTCAGGCCGATGCCGATGCCGATCGCGAGGACCAATGCGATCCAGGAGAACCGCGACAGCCACTTCTCGGCGGCCAGCCCCAGATAGTAGACAACTGCGGTGGTGCCACCGGCCCAGCACAGTGCCCCGGATGCGTTGGCGGCCAGGAACTGCGGGTAGCGCATGTGCAGTGCACCGGCGAGCGGTCCGGCAAGAATCCGCAGCAGAGCGATGAAGCGCCCGAAGAACACCGCCCACACGCCCCACCGGGCGAACAGCTGCTTGGCCAGCGCCACGTGCCCAGGGCCGAAGTGTTTCGGGAAGCGCTTGCCGAGCCGCTCGAACAGTCCCATCCCGAACTTTCGGCCGATCGTGTAGCCGATCGTGTCGCCGATGATCGCACCGATAGTGGCCGACGCGCCCACCCACAGCGGGTCGATGTCGAGGGTGTGCCTCGAGGCCAGCAGTGCCGCACTCACCAGCGCGATCTCGCCGGGCAACGGAATGCCCAGGCTTTCGACGCCGATGATCAGCCCGACGACCAGGTAGACCGCCAAAGGTGGGATGGATTCCAGCATCGAGTCGACCGTCACCCGCCAAGGATGCCGTACCGACCACTGTTACCGGCGCGAACCGGCGCGTTCGCGTGTCGGACTTAGGTGTCGCGCTTGCGCCGATACAGCGTCCCGAGGGCCAACAGGATCAAGCTGGCCAACAGGATCGCGGTGGCCAGCACGTTGATCTGAGGTGGCACAGCCGCTTTCACCGCTGCGTTCACGTACAGCGGGTAGGTCACTGTCGAGCCGCTGACGAAATAGGTGATGATGAAGTCGTCCAAGGACAGCGCGAACGACAACATGGCGGCGGCGACGATGCCTGGCACGATCAGCGGCAGGGTCACCCTGAAGAAGGTCCGGGTCGGCCCGGAGCCCAGATCCAGTGAAGCGTCCTCGAGTGTCCAGTCGAAGCCACGGATCCGGGCGCGCACGGTCATGGCGATGAAGCTGATCTCGAAGGCCACGTGCGCGATCAGGATCGTGGCGTAACCGGTGGCCCAGCCCAGGTCCAGGAACAGGGTGAGCAGTGAGGCGCCCATCACGACCTCGGGTGAGGTCAGCGGCAGCACCAGAAAGGTATCGACCGCCTTGCTCCCGCGAAACCGTTGCCGGACAAGGGCAACCGCGACCAGAGTGCCGAGCACGACAGCGATCAGTGTCGAGACCGCGGCGACGTTCAGGCTCAGTTTCAACGCATCGGTCAACGCCGGGTACTTGAACGGGTTGGCCCAATTGTCCAGCGTGAAGCCCTGCCAGGTGTAGTTGAACTTGCCGGCCGGCTTGTTGAACGAGAAGACGATGATCACCAGGATCGGCAGGAACAGGTAGAACAGCACCAGCCCGGCGATGACGCGCAGGGCTATATCGCCGAGCTTGAATGTGCCCCGAAAGTTGCGGCCGGGCTTGGCTAGTCCGCCGTGGTCGATGGTCTGCGCGATCGCAGCCCCGGCCTCGGTGGTCATACGAGGTCCTCCGTGCCGAGCGCCTTTGTATACAGCAGGACACCGACCAGGATCAGTGCCATCAGCACGAAGCTCAGCGCAGCGGCGACAGGGTAGTCCTTGACGACCAGGAACTGCTTCTGAATGACGTTGCCGATCATTCTGGTCTCGGTACTGCCCAGGTAGTCGGCGTTGATGAAATCGCCCACCGACGGGATGAAGACCAGCAGGCTGCCGGCCAGCACGCCGGGCATCGCCAACGGCATGATCACCTTGCCGAACATTCTGCGGTTGGTGGCGTAGAGATCGCGGGAGGCCTCCAGCAGGCGGGCGTCGATCTTCTCCAAGCTGACGTACAGCGGCAGGATCATGAAGATGATCCAGTTGTAGGTCAGGCCGCCGATGACTGCCCAGCTGGTCGAGAGCAGGCGTCCGTCGGACGGCAGCAACCCGAGGGTGCCCAGCGTGTGGACCACCCAGCCGTCGTCGGCCAGGATCGTCTTCCATGCCAGCGTGCGGATCAGGAACGTGACGAAGAACGGCAGGATCACCAGGCCGAGTAGCAAGTTCTTGTAGCGGCCGGCTTTGAACGCGATCACATAGGCAAGCGGGAAAGCCAGCAGCGCACACAACACGGTGGCAGTCAACGCGTAGCCGAACGAGCGCAGGATCTGCTCGCGGTACGTGCTCAGCGCCTCGCCGTAATTGGCGAAATTCCAGGCGAACGTGAGTTTCGGTAGGTAGATGGACCCGCCCATCTCCGACAGCGATGTCCGGAACAGCGACACGAACGGCACGACGTAGAAGACGCCGAGGTACGCAAGTGCGGGCAGGATCATCAAGTAGGGAGCGAGTTTGCTCCGCTGCCGGTTGCTGCTGGCTACTCCCGCCATCGGTCAGCCGCCGGTGACTGCGGCGTAAGCCTTGTTGAACTCCGCGGTCTGCTCGTCGGTGAGCGCGGCCCAGGTCTTCAGTTTGTCCAGGGTGGCCTTCGGCGGGTTGATCAGCGGGTTGGCCGCCAGAGCCGGATCGATCTTGTTGAGCTCGTCGCTCATATCCGACAACACGGGCACGTACTGGGTGTGTGCGATGAGCTTGGCGTAGTTCGCCCGGTCGTAGACGTAGTTGATCCACGCCTCGGCGGCCTTCTGGTTTTGCGTCGTGTAGGGAATCACCATGGTGTCGACGAAGGTGGTACCGCCCGTGTCTGGCACCACGAACTTCAGATCGGGGTTGTCCTTCTGCAGCTGCACCACATCGCCGGAATATGCCTGGGCGATAACGACATTGCCGGAGGCCAAGTCGTCGGCGTAGTCGTTGCCGGTGAACCGGCGGATCTGTCCGTTGTCCTTCTGCTGCTTGATCAGGGCGACCGCCTTGTTCACGCCGTCGCTGGTCGGATTCTCCACGGAACTGCCCTGCGAGAGCATGATCATGCCCAGGCCGTCCTGGGTGTCGGCGAGCAGGCTGATCTTGCCCTTGAACGCCGGATCCCACAGGTCGTCGATCTTGGTGATGTCGCGCCCCGTGGCGGCGCGGTTGTAGGCCAGGGCCGTCATACCGGACATGTAGGGCGCGCTGTACTTACGGCCTGGGTCGGCTTTGGCGTCGAGCAGGTCGGGGCGCATGTTCTTCTTGTTGGTCCAACGGCTTTCGCTGATGCCGTTGAGCCAGCCCAGCCCGTTGAGCCGCGCAGCCATGAACTGAGTGGGTACCACCAGGTCGGCGCCGATGTCCTGCTTGCGCGACAGCGGCTCCTTGTTCTTGGCGAACCACTCCTCGTTGTCGTTGTAGTCCTCTTTGTAGTCGACCGTCAGTCCGGTCGCGGTCTGGAAGGCCGCGACGAATCCGTCGGCCATGTACAGCGGCCAGTTGGAGATGCGCAGTTTTCCGGTGGCGGGTGAGCCGTCGTCGGATGGTGTTGCGGGTCCGCTGGAACTGCTCGAGGTGTTCGACGACTTGCTACACGCGGCGAGGAAGGAGGGTCCCAGGACCAGCGCGGCCGCGGCAGCGGCACCGCCACCGATGAAGCGGCGTCGGGAGGACAGCGAAGCGAGGATCCGAGGGTCGATCTCTGTGGCCATTTGCCGTAGTGCCTTTCGGTGGGGTGAAGGTTTCGGTGGACGAAGCTGCAGGACTACGCGAATGGACTAGGAGTCGTCGAGCATCTCCTCGAGGTCCTCGGTGGTCGGAATGTCAGCGGCCGGCAAGACCAGCGACGCTTCGGGAGCCCAGCACACGAACACGTCGTCACCGGGACGTAGCAGGGGCAGGCTCTGCTCGGGTCCGATATGAGCCAGGATCGGGGAGTTGTCGGCAGCGGCCAACGACAGCCGCAGTACTGGTCCTTGGAAGGTCAGGTCGACCACCTTGGCGGCGACCGCGGCGACATCTCCGGTGGGCTGGTCCATCGACACTCGAACCCGCTCGGGCCGCACCATCAGGGTGGCCTGACCGCCGGGTTCGATCGTGGTGTCACCGGGCCGGGCCTTGAGCGTGGTACCGAGGACTTCCACCTCGACGTAGTCGCGGTTGACGCGGCCGGTCTGGCGGCCGTGCCACAGGTTGGCCTGGCCGATGAAGCCGGCCACGAACACCGTCGCGGGCCGGTCATAGATCTCGGTCGGGGTGCCGATCTGCTCGACGTTGCCGGCGTTCATGACCGCGATCCGGTCGCTCATCGTGAGCGCTTCTTCCTGATCATGGGTCACGTAGACGAACGTGATGCCGACCTCGCGCTGGATGCGCTTGAGCTCGAACTGCATGACGTGACGCAACTTGAGGTCCAGCGCGCCGAGCGGCTCGTCGAGCAGGAGGGCGCTGGGGTAGTTGACCAGTGCCCGGGCCAGGGCGACGCGCTGTTGCTGGCCGCCGGAGAGTTGGGCGGGCTTGCGCTTGGCGAAGTCGGTGAGCCGAACGATCTCGAGCATCTCATCGACGCTCTTTTTGACCGTGGCCTTGTCCTTCTTCTGGCTGCGCGGCCCGTAGGCGACGTTGTCCCACACCGTCATGTGGGGGAACAGGGCGTAGTGCTGGAAGACGGTGTTGACGTTGCGTTTGTGCGGTGGCACCCGCGAAACGTCGACGCCTTCGAGGCGAATCGCGCCTTCGGTGGGCTGTTCGAAGCCCGCGATCATGCGCAGGGTGGTGGTCTTCCCGCAGCCGGATGGTCCGAGCATGGAGAAGAATTCGCCGGCGCCGATGGAGAAGTCGGCGTCGGCGACGGCGATGTAGTCCTCGAAGCGCTTGACGACGTGGTCGATCTCGATGACCGGCGCGCCGTTGCTGCGCGTGGATCCGGATTTCCCGGTGGTCTGCTGGGTGGCGGTGGCGCCGGTCTCGGTCAGGGCCCGTCTCCTTATGTCCCGCGGGCCGCCGAGCAGTGCGACCTGTCGGCCCCGCCCCTAAACGATTGCGGATTTGCGTGCTCTTCGCAACCGATTCCGCAACGAAATATGAATTTCTCGATGGAATCGCTCGTTATGACCGGGGTTGGGGCACGGCTTTCGATTGGACGGCGGCAGTTGACGGGGCGTCTCAGGCCGTCGCTGGGACGGATCGTATCGCCGTTCAGGCCGTCGTGAGCGCTCGTGCGATAACCAGTCGCTGGATTTGGTTGGTTCCTTCGAAGATCTGGGTGATCTTGGCTTCCCGCATGTAGCGCTCTACGCGGTAGTCGCGGGTGTAGCCGACACCGCCGAGCACCTGGACGGCATCGGTGGTGACCTTCATGGCGGCGTCGGTGGCCACCAGCTTGGCAACGCTGGCCTGTTGGGAGTAGGGCCGGCCGGCGTCGCGCCGCCGCGCGGCATCCAGGTAGGTGGCCCGTGCGCTGGCTACTGCGGCCGCCATATCGGCAAGGAGGAAGCCGAGTCCCTGATGGTCGATGATCTTGCGGCCGAAGGTCGTTCGCTCGTTGGCGTAGGCGCAGGCCTCATCGAGTGCAGCCTGCGCGATCCCGACGGCTACCGCCGCAATGCCCAGCCGGCCTGAGTCCAGTGCGCTGAACGCGATCTGCAAGCCCTGCCCTTCGGCACCGATGCGGCGCTCGGCGTCGAGCTCGGCGCTGTCATAGAACGCGGAGGTCGTCGGTATCGCGGCGAGCCCCATCTTCTCCTCAGGTTTGCCGAAGCTCAGCCCCGGTTGGTCGCCCGCGACCAGAAAGTTGGTTATGCCTTTAGAGCCCTGCCCGGTCCGCGCAAACAACGTGTAGAAATCCGCCCGCCCACCGTGGGTGATCCAAGCCTTCGAGCCGGTGATGACGTATCCGCTCTCAGTAGGGGTGGCCGTGCAACGCAATGCCGCCGCATCAGAACCGGCCTGCGGTTCGGAGAGGCTGTAGGCGCCGATCTGCTCACCCGAGAGCATGCCCGGCAGCCAGCGTTCCCGCTGTTCGTCGGTGCCGAACGTCACCAGCGGATGACACGACAGGCTGTGCACGCTGACCGCCACGGCCACCGCGGCCCAGCGGGCGGCGATCTCCTCGAGGACTTGGAGGTAGACCTCGTAGGGCTGACCGCCGCCGCCCCAGTCCTCCGGCTGCGGCAGGCTGAGCAGCCCGGCCGCGCCGAGTTGGGCGAACACACCTTCGGGGTAGGTCTCGCTGCGCTCGTGCTCGTCGACGATCGGGCTGAGCACTTTGTCACCGATATCGCGAGTCAGCGCGAGGAGATCCGCGGCGTCCTGGTCGGGGAGGAGTCGGTCGACGGGCATGAGTGGGACCTCTCGAAGTGGTGTCGAAGAGTACTCAAAACAGTACTGAGTTACATCTACCAGTACTATTCGGCGAATGGCCACCCGCACCGCCCCGGCGTTCGGAACCCGGCGCCGCGGCGAGTTGTTCGACGCCCTGCTGGCTCTTTTTCTTGCCGAGGGGTTCGCGCATCTGACCCTCGATGACATCGCGGCTCGGCTGCGCTGTTCGAAGGGAACGCTCTACACCCTGGCCGGCAGCAAGGAGCAGCTGGTCCACGCCGTCACCGTGCACTTCTTCCGGCGTGCGACCGAGGATGTGGAGCATCGCGTCGCGGGGGTGAGTGGCGCCCGTGAGCGGATCACCGCCTACCTCACCGCTGTCGGCGCCGCGCTCGAAGTCGCCTCCGATCGATTCATGGCCGACCTGGACGCGTTCACTCCGGCCCGGGTGGTCTACGAGCAGAACACTGCGATCGCAGCTCGACGAGTCGGCGAACTGATCGCTGAAGGTGTTGTCGCACAGGAGTTCCGGGACGTGCACGCGGCGTTTGCCGCGGATCTGGCCGCGGCCATGATGGTGCGCATTCAGCAGGGCACCGTGCGGTCCACTATCGGTCTGGACGACGCGGCGGCCTACCGAGAGCTGGCGGCGATCCTCACTGCAGGCATCAACGCCTGACTCACATGTGGGCGCCGCCGTCGATGCGGATCTCGGTACCCGAGACGAAGTAGGCGTCCGGGCTGCCCAGCATCGCGACAACATTGGCGACCGCATCCGGCTTGGCGAAGATCTCGCCCTTGGGCAGTGGCAGCAGTGGCGCGACCCGGCCGAACAGGCTGTAGTCGACGTCGTCCGGCAGGCCGGGACCGACGCTCTGCTTCGACTCCCCGGTTCCGTCGGTCATTCCCGACGAGATCGACCCGGGCTGCACGGAGTTGAAGCGGATGCCGTCCTTGGCGAACTCGGCCGCCAAGGCGTGCGTCATCGCTTGGACGCCGCCCTTCGACGCGGCATAAGCCGACATATAGGGATGGGCGAAGGCGGCCGATGTCGAGCTGAAGTTCACCACGGCCGGCGCATTTCCAGCGCGCAGAGCCGGAATTGACTCCCGCGTTACCAGGAAGGTGCCGACCAAGTTCACCCGCAGCACCTGCTCGAACGCGGCGAGCGTGGTGTCGAGGAAATGATCGGAACGAAGGATGCCGGCGACGTTCACCAGTGTGTCGAGGCCGCCGAGGGTGGAGATCGCTTCACCGACACCGGTTTTCACCGACTCCTCGCTACCCACGTCGATGACCACGGTGGTCAGCCGGTCGCTGGCGTCGCCGGCCTTGGCGGTGGTGTCCTTCAAGCCGGACTCGCTGATGTCGGCGGCCACCACCCGAGCGCCCTCGCCGAGAATGCGCAGTACGCAGGCTTGCCCGATGCCCGAGCCGCCACCGGTGATCAGCACGCGACGATCGGTGTAACGCTGCAAAGTCGCCATGGCGGGTCAGTCTCCTGCTTCAGGTCGGGGATAGCGGCCTCGATCATTGTGGGTCGCCGTCGGTTGGAAGTGACGGTGATCCCGCTGACCGGGAATAGGTGGCGATGCGGTGGCGGTGGTGCGGTCCACTCTTCCCTCGTGAGCGCCGCGCCCGGAATCCTGACTGGCCCAAGCGAGTCGATGACCGAGCAGGCAAAAACGAGACACTTGAGCCCAAGTCGTCTCGAAGCCACGTGGGGAAACAACGACACCACCAGCCACATGTCTCGATTGCCGAGATTCGCTACCGCGCGGGCGCTAAGTGCACTAATCTGCGTTGGCGTCGTTGTAACACGTTCCAGTTTTGGGCTGGTTGGTGCCATGACGCTGGGTCGATGACCACGACGACGTTGGAGGCTCTGCAGATACCCATGACGAATCGCACATCAGATCGTTGGTCGCCGGGCGTCGCTCTGAGCGGTTTGTCGGGTCCGATGCAGGCTATTGGTGGTTTGTTCGCGATGTCTGCGGATGCTGTGCGGTTTGTGTTTCGGAAGCCGTTTCAGTGGCGGGAGTTTTGGAGCAGTCGTGGTTTGTGGCGCGGGTGTCGTTGGCGCCGACGTTGTTGGTGGCGATTCCGTTCACGGTGTTGGTGTCGTTCACGCTCAATATTCTGTTGCGGGAGTTGGGGGCTGCGGATCTGTCGGGGGCTGGTGCGGCTTTTGGTGCGGTGACGCAGGTGGGTCCGTTGGTGACGGTGTTGATTGTGGCGGGTGCTGGGGCGACGGCGATGTGTGCGGATTTGGGGTCGCGCACGATTCGTGAAGAGATCGATGCGATGGAAGTGCTGGGGATTAATCCGGTGCAGCGGTTGGTGACGCCGCGGATGTTGGCGTCGGGTTTGGTGGCGCTGCTGTTGAATTCGTTGGTGGTGATCATCGGGATTTTGGGTGGTTACGTGTTTTCGGTGTTTGTTCAGGATGTGAATCCGGGGGCGTTCGCGGCGGGGATCACGTTGTTGACCGGGGTGCCGGAGGTGATCATCTCGTGTGTGAAGGCGGCCCTGTTTGGGTTGATCGCGGGTTTGGTGGCCTGTTATCGGGGGTTGACGATCACTGGTGGTGGCGCCAAGGCGGTGGGTAATGCGGTCAATGAGACGGTGGTGTACGCGTTCATGGCGTTGTTTGTGGTGAACGTGGTCGTGACGGCCATTGGTATCCGGATGAGTGCGCGGTAGGTCCGGGGGTGGCGTCGTTGCAGGCTTTGTATCCGCGGATCGCGCGTCAGGTGCGCCGTCCGTTGGGGACGTTTGGTCGTATTGGTGATCACACGATTTTTTATGGGCGGGCGATTGCTGGTACGCCGCATGCGACGGTGCATTTCCGTAAGGAGATCATCCGGTTGATCGCGGAGATCTCGATGGGTGCCGGGACGTTGGCGATGATCGGCGGCACTGTGGTGATCGTCGGGTTTTTGACGTTGGCTGCTGGTGGCACGTTGGCGGTGCAGGGTTATTCCTCGTTGGGCAATATTGGTATTGAGGCGTTGACCGGGTTTTTGGCGGCGTTTATCAATGTGCGGATCAGTGCGCCGGTGGTGGCTGGGATTGGGTTGGCGGCCACGTTCGGGGCGGGGGTGACCGCGCAGTTGGGGGCGATGCGGATCAATGAGGAGATCGATGCCCTGGAATCGATGGGTATCCCTCCGGTCGAATACTTGGTCTCGACGCGGATTGTGGCCGGGATGGTGGCGATCACGCCGTTGTACTCGATCGCGGTGATCTTGAGTTTTGTGGCCAGCCAGTTCACGACGGTGGTGTTGTTCGGTCAGTCCGGGGGCCTCTATGACCATTACTTCAACACGTTTTTGAATCCGATTGACTTGCTGTGGAGCTTTTTGCAGGCGGTGTTGATGGCGATCACGATTTTGTTGATCCATACCTACTTCGGCTACTTCGCCACCGGCGGCCCGTCGGGAGTCGGGGTTGCGGTGGGTAACGCGGTCCGGACCTCCCTGATCGTGGTCGTCTCGGTCACCCTGCTGGTCTCCCTGGCCATCTACGGATCCAACGGCAACTTCAACCTGTCCGGATAGTCGAGGAGCGGAGATGAAATCAGGTATCGCGCGCCCGCTCGCCGGATTGGCGACCGTGGTGGCCATCGCCGCGATCGTCGCGTTGGCCGTTGGGCTGTTCCAGGACAGTTTCACCAAAACCGTTCCGGTGACCGTGATCTCACAACGGGCCGGTCTCGTGATGTACCCCGACGCGAAGGTCAAGCTCAACGGCGCCCAGGTCGGCAAAGTCGCTTCCATCGAATTGCTGCCGGACGGACGAGCCGCGCTACACCTTGCGCTGAACCCCGCCCGAGTCAACGACATACCCGCCAACGTGAGTGCCGATATCACCTCTTCGACGGTGTTCGGCTCGAAGTTCGTCGAGCTGAATCCGCCGGCGGACGCCTCGCCCAAGAACATCCAGGCCGGGCAGGTGATCGACGGCAAGCACGTCACCGTGGAGGTCAACACCGTTTTCCAGCAGCTGGTTTCGGTGCTCTCGCAGATCGAACCCACCAAGCTCAATCAGACCCTCGGCGCGATCGCCAAATCCCTGGACGGTCGGGGTGACAAGTTCGGTCAAACTCTGGTCGACCTCGACGCCGCGCTGGCCAAGCTCAACCCGAGCCTGGACACGCTCAATCATGAATTGGCCGTGGCCCCAAAGGTGTTCGATGCCTACGGCGACGTCTCCAATGACCTGCTGTCGACGGTCAAGAACGCGGCCAAGCTCAGCGACACGATCGTCGACCAGGACCACAACCTGGACACCCTGCTCGTCAGCGCCATCGGACTGGCCGATGTCGGCACCGAGGTGCTCAGCGAGAACAAGGATCCGTTAGCCAATGTCGTGCATCTGCTGGTGCCCACCACGGACCTGCTGAACAAGTACAACGCGGCACTGAACTGCGGTATCGGCGGCCTCGTTCCGCTGGCCACCGGCCCCGGCCTGCCGCTACCGGGAGCGGTTCTGCTGCAATCGTTCTTCCTCGGCCGTGAGCGTTACCGGTATCCGGCCAACCTGCCCAAGGTGGCCGCCACCGGCGGCCCGCAATGCACCGATATGCCGAAGGTGCCCTTCGAGACCAGCCCGCCGTTCGTGGTCGCCGACATCGGCGCCAACCCCGCCCAGTACGGCAACCAGGGCATCTTGCTGAACTCCGACGGACTGAAGCAGGCGTTGTTCGGCCCGCTGGACGGTCCGCCGCGCAACACCGCACAGATCGGACAACCGGGATGACCGCGCTGTGGAAGACGATGGTCAAGGTCGGCGTGTTCGGCGTCGTGATGATCCTGCTGACCGCCGCACTGTTCGCGATCTTCGGCCAGTACCGGTCGGGTTCGGACAACTCCTACTCGGCCGTCTTCGCCGACGCGTCGAGCCTGAAGTCCGGAGATTCGGTGCGGGTGGCTGGTGTTCGCGTCGGCACGGTCAAGGACGTCGCGCTGCAACCGGACAACAAAGTGGTCGTCGACTTCGACGCCGACCGCAAGCTCGTGCTGACCTCGGGAACCAAGGCGACGGTGCGATACCTCAACCTGGTCGGCGACCGGTATCTGGAACTGGTCGACGGCCCGGGATCGGCGAAGATCCAGCCGCCGGGCAGCCAGATTCCGCTGGACCGTACCGAGCCGGCTCTTGATCTTGACCTGCTCCTCGGTGGACTCAAACCTGTTGTCCAGGGCCTCAATCCGCAGGATGTCAACGCGCTGACCAACTCGCTGATCCAGATCCTCCAGGGGCAGGACGGCAACATCGAATCGTTGTTCTCCAAGACAACGTCGTTCACCACGGCGCTGGCCGACAACGGGCAGACGGTCCAGCAGCTGATCGACAACCTCAACACGGTGATCGCCACCATCAGCAAGGACGGCGACAAGTTCTCTGGAGCCGTCGACAAGCTGGAGAAGCTCGTCACCGGCCTGGCAGGAGACAAAGATCC
Source organism: Mycolicibacterium helvum (assembly GCF_010731895.1). Classification (NCBI taxonomy): domain Bacteria; kingdom Bacillati; phylum Actinomycetota; class Actinomycetes; order Mycobacteriales; family Mycobacteriaceae; genus Mycobacterium; species Mycolicibacterium helvum. The sequence goes on from NZ_AP022596.1 coordinate 5,268,016, forward strand.
CATCGGCCAGTCGATCACCGCGCTCGACAATGGCACCGCGTCGCTGACCGACCTGCTCACTCAGGCCCGCGCACCGTTGAACGGCACCATCGACCAGCTTGGCCGGCTGGCTCCGCTGCTGGACCAGGACAAGGAACTGCTCGACATCTCGATCCAGAAGGCGCCGGCCAACTACCGCAAGGTGGTGCGACTCGGTTCCTACGGCAGCTGGATCAACCAGTATCTGTGTGGCCTGTCTCTGCGTGTCAGTGACCTGCAGGGCCGTACCGCCTACTTCCCCTGGCTTGTTCAACACACTGGAAGGTGCGCGGAGCCGTAATGCTCAAATATCGTGGGTCCTCGCTGATCAGGTCGGGCTTCATTGGCCTGGCATTGATCCTGCTCGTCATCACCATCGGGTTGACGCCCGAGCGGCTGGTGTCGCTTGCCACGTCGATTCGGCATCAGGCGCTGTTCACCGAAGCCGGTGGCCTGCAGGCGGGTAACGACGTCAAGGTGTCCGGTGTCAAGGTCGGCACAGTCTCGGATGTCTCCTTGCAGCACGGCAAGGCGCTGGTGACCTTCATGGTCAAAGGGTCCGTACGGCTCGGCGCCGAGACCAGCGCTCACATCCGCACCGGAACGCTGCTGGGGCAGCGGATTCTGACGCTGGAGTCCAACGGCAAGGGGACACTCCGGGCGGCCGATGTGATTCCGGTATCGCGTACTGGATCGCCGTACTCGCTTTCGGAGTCGCTGTCCGACTTCGCCGGCAATACCGCCGAAACCGATACCGCGGCGATCAATCAGTCGCTGGATACGCTGTCGGATACGTTGGATCGCATCACCCCGCAGCTGGGCCCGACCTTCGACGGGATCAGCAAGCTGTCGCGGATGATCAACGAGCGCAACGATTCACTGGCCAGTCTGCTCAAGAGTGCGGCGAACGTCACTGGGATTCTCTCGCAACGCAGCGCCCAGGTGAACACGCTGTTGCTCAACGCCAACGACCTGATCGGCGTTCTTCAGCAGCGCCGTTACGCCATCGTGAACCTGCTGGCCAGCACCTCGGCGCTGTCGCGGCAGCTGAGCGGGATCGTGGCCGATAACGAGAAAGAACTGGCACCGGCTCTTGAGAAGATCAATGCTGTGACCGCGATGTTGGAGAAGAACAACGACAACATCACCGCAGCCATGAAGGGTCTGGCCAAGTTCCAGCTGACGCAGGCCGAAGCGGTCAACAACGGCTTCTACTACAACGCGTTCGTCGGCAACCTGTTGCCGGCCCAGACGCTGCAGCCCTACCTCGACTACGCGCTCGGCTTCCGGCGCGGTACCGATGCGGGCCAGCCTGCGGACAACGCCGGACCACGTGCGGAATTCCCGTTCCCGTACAACGGAATACCGCAGCCTTATGAGCGATGGGGGCAGCCATGAAGTCGCGTAGGGGGCTGACGGTCGCCGTGGCCGTGGTGCTGGCGGTGGTAATCGTCGGTGGGATCGGATGGCTGCTCCGCGCAACCGTCTTCAAGCCCAACACCATCACCGCCTACTTCACCAGCGCCACCGCGATCTATCCCGGTGACGAGGTGCGGGTGGCCGGGGTGAAGGTCGGCACGATCGAGTCCATCCAGGCCCAGGGGACCAAGGCCAAACTCGTGCTGGCCGTCGATCGGAAAGTGCCCATCCCGGCCAACGCAGAGGCCGTCATCGTCTCGCAGAACCTGGTGGGCGCCCGCTACGTTCAGCTCACGCCGCCCTATGAGGACAAGGGCCCCACCATGGCCGACGGAGCGGTGATCGGTCTCGACCGCACCGCGATCCCGGTGGAATGGGACGAGATCAAGACCCAGTTGATGCGGCTGGCAACCGACCTCGGGCCGGCAAGTGAAGGACAGACCACCTCGGTGGGGCGCTTCATCGACACCGCGGCCAACGCCTTGGACGGCAACGGGGAGAAGCTGCGGGACACCATCGCGCAGCTGTCCGCGGTCAGCAAGGTCTTGGCCGACGGCAGCGGCAACATCGTCGACACCATCAAGAACCTGCAGACCTTCGTGACGGCGTTGCGCGACAGCAACACCCAAATCGTCCAGTTCCAGGACCGCTTGGCCTCGCTGTCCAGCGTGGTCGATGGCAGTCGGTCGGACATCGACGGGGCCCTGACGAACCTGTCCAGCGCCGTCGTCGACGTTCAGCGGTTCATCGCCGGCACGCGTAACCAAACCGCCGAGCAACTGCAGCGGCTGAGCAGCGTGACCAAGAACCTCGCCGACAACAAGCTCGTCGTCGAGAACCTGCTGCACGTGGCGCCGAATGCGATCGGCAACGCCTACAACATCTATAACCCCGACTCCCAAAGTGCGCTCGGTGCTTTCGCGCTGGCCAACTTCTCCAACCCCGTCCAGGTCATCTGCTCGGCCATCGGTGCCGTGCAGAACGCGACCGCGGACGAGACCGGCAAGTTATGTGCCCAGTACCTCGGACCCGCGCTGAGGCTGTTGAACTTCAACTACCTGCCGTTCCCGTTCAACGCATATCTGGGCAAGTCCACCAGCCCGGACAAGCTGATCTACACCGAGCCGGGGCTTGCGCCGGGTGGTTCCGGTGCGACCCCGCCGGGTTACGAGATTCCGCCCACCGTGTCGGCATACACCGGGTACAACGGCGATGTGCCGGGACCCGCTGGCTGGGGCGGCCCGCCGAACACTCATCAGGGCGCCTACGCGCCCAACGGATTGCCCGCCGATCCGTCGCCGGCACTGTTCCCCGGTGCTCCGATTCCGCCCGGCGTCCCGGTCGGGCCGGCGGCTCCGCCGCCGTCGAACCTGGAAGGCATGTTGCTTCCGGCCGAAGGGAATCCGCCCTCATGATGCGTCGTAGTTCGGTGCAGCGTCTCCTGGTGACCGCGTCATGTGTGGCGGTGACAGTGACCGGCTGCAGTTTCGGGGGGTTGAACTCCCTGCCGCTGCCGGGGACTGTCGGCCATGGCAAGGGCTCGACCACCTATCGCATCGAGATCGCCAATGTCGGTCAGTTGGAATCTAATTCGCCGGTAATGGTCGGCGACGTTGTCGTCGGCAGTGTCGGCGAGATGACGGTGACCGACTGGCATGCCGATGTCGAGGTGTCGGTGGAACCCGGTGTGGTGATCCCGGCCAACGCCGTGGCATCGGTGGGGCAGACCAGCCTGCTGGGCTCGATGCACCTGGCGCTGAACCCGCCGCTGGGGCAGGCGCCCAGCGGGGTTCTGCAACCCGGTGCGACTCTGGGCCTCAACCGCTCGTCGACTTACCCGTCGACAGAGCAGACCCTTTCGGCGCTGTCGGTCGTCGTCAACGGCGGGGGACTTGGCCAGATCGGCGACATCATTCACGAGTTCAGCGCGGCCCTGGGCGGCCGCTCGGACCAGATCCGCGACTTGCTCACGCGGCTCAACGATTTCATCGGGCTGCTGGCAAACCAGCGCGACAGCATCAACGAGGCGGTCAACTCGTTGAACCGGTTGGCCGGCACCTTCGCCGGCCAACAGGAAGTCCTCACCGACGCGCTCAACCGGATTCCGCCCGCGCTGGACGTCCTGGTGAAGGAACGGCCTCGCATCACGACCGCGCTCGAGAAGTTCCGCGATTTCTCCAATTTGGCCACCGGCCTGGTCAACGACACCAAGACCGATCTGGTCCGCAACTTGCAGAACCTCGAACCGACGTTGAAAGCACTGGCCGATGTCGGGCCCAAGCTGGACACCGCGCTGGCCTACTTGCCGACGTTCCCCTACACCCAGCAGGTGATCGACCGCGCGATCCGCGGTGATTACCTCAACCAGTTCATCATCTTCGACTTCACCGTTCCGCGGTTGAAGAAGACCTTGATGCTCGGTACCAGCTGGGGTGACGAGAACGCCAAACTCGTTCCGGCGCCGGGGGATCCGTGGTACGCGACGTACACTTACGATCCGCTCAACGCCCCGTTCAGCCCCGCGCCGCCGCCGACCCAGGTGGCCGACATCCCGCCGTTGATTCCGGCGCCTCAGGGCGGCCAGCAGGCCTCCCTCACCGGCGCCACGCAGCCCGCGCCCGGCGCGGGCGCTGGTCCACTGCCCGGCGCGGGCTCTGGTCCACTACCCGGTCCGGCCCCGCAAGACGCACCACAGGACGGGGGTAACTGATGCTGACACGGTTTGTCCGAAATCAGCTCATCATCTTCACGATCGCGTCGGTGGTCGGCATCGGTGTCATGGTGGTGGCCTACCTGCAGGTGGGGACCTTGCTCGGCATCGGCAAGATGACGGTTACGCTCCAACTGCCCAGAACCGGTGGGCTCTACCAGTTCTCGAACGTCACCTATCGCGGTGTTCAGCTGGGCAAGGTCACCGAGGTGCGGCCAACCCGCACCGGTGCCGAAGCCACGCTGATCCTGGACACCAATCCGAAGGTGCCCGCCGACCTCGAGGCACGGGTGCTCAGCGTGTCGGCGGTCGGTGAGCAATACGTCGATCTGGTGCCGCACACCGATTCCGGACCGTATCTGCACGACGGCTCGGTCATTCCGGTACAGCAGGCCCGCGTCCCGCAGGCAGTCGGCCCGATGCTCGACCAAACCAACACGCTGCTCAAGAGCATCCCCACCGATCGGCTGAGCGATCTGTTGAGCAGCGCCTACAAGGGTCTGAACGGCGCGGGTGACGATCTCACGACGCTGAACGACTCCGCATCGAAGCTCGCCGCGGATTTCAGCGGTGCCGCCGACCAGGCCCGCACCCTGGTCGATGACAGCCGACCGCTGCTGGACGGCCAGCTCGCCTCGACCGATGCGATCCGCACCTGGGCACACAGCCTGGCGGGGATCACCGATCAGCTCAACACCAATGACCCGCAGTGGCGCGGCATCTTGGCCAATGGCCCGGGTGCGGTCGACGAGGCGTCGGCGTTGTTGAACCAGGTGAAACCGACGTTGCCGGTGCTATTGGCCAGCCTCACGACCTTGGGGCAGGTGGGCGTGACCTATAACCGCAGCCTGGAGCAGTTGCTCGTGCTGCTGCCGCCCTACGTCGGCTCGATCCAGGCGGTCGGTTCGCCGCTGAACAACCCGACCGGCATGACGCTGGGCGACTTCACGCTGACGATGAACGACCCGCCGGCGTGCACGGTCGGCTTCCTGCCGCCGTCCTCGTGGCGGTCACCGGAGGACGTCTCCGATATCGACACTCCGGACGGGTTGTACTGCAAGCTCCCTCAGGACTCGCCGGTCGCCGTCCGCGGTGCGCGCAACTATCCGTGCCAGGGCGAGCCGGGGAAACGTGCTCCGACCGTAGAGATCTGTGACAGCGACAAGCCGTATGAGCCATTGGCCATGCGACAGCACGCGACAGGTCCCAACCCGATCGACCCGAACCTCGTCGCACAGGGCATCCCGCCCGACGACCGGACGTCGTTCCAGGACCACATCTACGGACCGCTTCAGGGCACACCGATGCCGGCGGGACCGGTTCCGGCTCCGCCGTCCGGCCCGATACCACCGGTGGGGGGATTCACTGGGCCGGTGGGTATCCCGAATATCGCGCCGACCGATACCGGCGGCGGCCCGGGAGCCGCGCCAAGCGCCTTCAAGCCGGGAGCACCCGGCGGTCCGTCGGTGGCAATCGCCACCTACGACCCGGCGACAGGGCAGTACGCCACGCCGCAGGGCAACGTGTACCGCCAGACCGATCTGGCGCAGTCCGGCGGCGATCGGTCGTGGAAGGATCTGCTGCCTACTACATGAGCACTGGTGAGGGGAGAGGTCGGATGCGTACACCACGGACGTTGATCAGCGTTGCGGCGCTGACCGCTGCGACGGTCGCCGGTGTCGTGTACCCCGCGACTGCCGCGGCTAACGACAAGTGGGCGCTCAACGGGACGTTCGTCGCGACGTCCAACGGCGAGTGGGCCACCACCAACGACGTCTTTCACAACGAGCGCAGCATCCGCAGCACCTGGACCATCTCCTCGACGTGCAGCTATCCCACTGAGTGCACGGGCACGGTCAGCAGCGACGCGGGCTGGACGGCGCCGATCTTTCAGACCGGCGGGGATTGGCGGGTCAAGCGTGTCATTGAGGACTGGATGCCCTGCCAGGACGGCACCAGCGCCCCGGGCTTGCAGGTGATCCGGTTCCACGGCTCAAGCCCGGGCGGAGATCAGACCGATCCGTCCTCCAACATGTTGGTCGGGCAGGACTCGACGACCGGTCAGCCGGGCGCCTGTGGGCACAGCCTGGCGCTGTTCATCAACATGCCCTTCAAGTTGGTCAAGCAGACCTGACGTCACCGGCCATGTCGAGCGCCGCGAGATGGCTGAACAACATTGACGCGCCAATCGGGTTTCCGCCGCCCGGATACGTCGTTCCGCTGACCGCAGCCATAGTGTTGCCCGCCGCGTAGAGGCCGGGGATCGGCTGGCCGGACTCGTCGAGCACCCGGGCCCTGGCATCGGTGCGCAGACCACCCTTGGTCCCGAGATCGGACAGGCCGAAGGCCGCGGCGTGGAAGGGTGCCGCCTCGATCGGCACGAGCGGCGATTCGCCCCCGGAGAAGGCCCGGTCGTATGGTTCGTCACCGCGCCCGAAATCGATGTCAGTACCGTCGGCGACCATCGCGTTGTAGCGGGCAACCGTCTGTGCCAGGCTCTCGGCGGGCACCCCGATCGCCTCGGCCAGCTCGGCCAGAGTGTCTGCGCTGCGCCATAATCCGGCGGCGCGGTATTTCTCGGTGTCCACCATCGAGACGTTGGTCGCCTTGACCGGGGGGACTTCGCCGTCGCGATTGTCGTAGACCATCCAGAACGGGATATCGAGGCGGCCGGCCGTCATCTCGGCGATGACCTCCCGGCCGATCCGGTCATACGCCGCCGACTCGTTGACGAATCGTTGCCCGGCCTGGTTGACGAAGATGCCGCCGGTGAACCACAGGGCGAACGCCGAACGACCGTCGGGGTGGGTCAGGCCCGGCGACCACCACGCCTGATCCATCAGGTCGGTGGCGGCACCGGCGCGGATCGCCGCTTCCAGCGCCGCGCCGGTACTGCCAGGGCCGCCCATGCTGTCACCGGGCGTACCCGGTACGCCGTAGGACTGCCGCAGTGCGGCATTGTGCTCAAATCCGCCTGCCGCCAGCAGCACTCCGCGCCTGGCGCCGATCCGCACCGGGCCACCGTCGCGTTGCACGATGGCGCCGACCACCCGGCCGTCGTCGGTGATGAGGTCGGTCAACGCAGCGTTTCGGTACAGCGCAGCGTCCGGATAGCCGCCCAGTGCGGCGAGGAATCGGCCGATCAGGGCCCGGCCGCCGAACAATTTTTCCGGGGCGGGTGTGCCGAGGCGGTCGCGGTCGAGGGGGCCTCGCACGAAACCGGCGTATGGGCCAAGCTTCTCACCGCGGATTGGTGCTGCCACGATGTGGCGCATGCCGTCGCCGCGTGAGTCGGGCGCCTTGCCGAAATAATCCGGCCATGGCAGCACGGAGAAGATGAAGTTCTCGTCGGCCTCGAGGTACTCGATCAGTCCGGGCCCTCGGCGAATATAGGTCTCCTGCAGTTCCAGCGGGGTCCGGTCACCGATGACGGAGTGAAAGTAGTTGAACGCCTTCTCGATAGTGTCGTCGCTGCCAGCGCGTTGCAACACCGGGTTGCACGGAAACCACATGCCGCCGCCGCCCGAATAAGCGGTTGTCCCGCCGAAGAAGTCGGTCGCCTCCACCAGCGCCACCGACAGGCCCTCGCGGGCGGCTGTGTACGCACCGGTGATGCCGCCTCCGGAGCCGGCCACGATGACGTCAACGGTCTCGTCGAATGGGGTGTTGCGCGCGCTCATCGGCCTCCCTCGGTGTCTTGCCACCCACTGTTGCCGGTGACCGGGAGCGATGCAACAACCACTCCCGCTGAGCGAGTGTCAGAGCGTGATGCGCTCCCGACTCGGCCGAGAGTTACCCGTATCGGCATCGAAGAAGTAGGTCCGTTCCGGCGGCAGCTCGAGACCGATGCGGCTGTCCGCAGGCAAGTCGGTGCCTGCCGGTGCATGAACGATCACCCGGGCGGTCGCCGCGTCCCCGCTATCGACGAGTGCGGTCACCAGCACATGGCTGCCGAGCGGTTCGATGAAATCGACCCGCGCGGGCAGCAGCCCGTCCGTGTGGTGGCGGTGCAGCTGCAGATGTTCTGGACGAACGCCGACCGTCACCGGACCCTCGGGCGTCGACACCGCGGTCACCGCCTGGTTCCCGACGTGCAGCACTCCCGATCGCACCTCGGCCGCAATAAGGTTCATCGGGGGACTGCCCATGAACGCCGCGACGAAGGTGTTCGCCGGACGGTTGTAGATCTCATCGGGCGTGCCGATCTGCTGAATCTCGCCGCCGGCCATCACGCACAGCCGGTCGCCGAGCGTCATCGCCTCGATCTGGTCATGAGTGACGTAGATCGACGTGACGGGCAGTTCACGGTGCAATCGCTTCAGATCCCCGCGGACCTGGTTCCGTAACTTGGCGTCGAGATTCGACAGAGGTTCGTCGAGCAGGAATGCCTGTGGTTGGCGCACCAGCGCGCGGCCCATGGCGACCCGCTGGCGTTGACCGCCAGAGAGCTGACCGGGCTTACGGTCGAGCAGCTTGTCGATCTCGAGCAGCGCGGCAGTCTCTCGGACCCGCCGGTCGATCTCGCTGCGCGGTGTCTTGCGCTGCCGCAGCCCGTAGGCGAGATTGCGATAAACCGACATGTGCGGATACAACGCATAGTTCTGGAACACCATGGCGATGTCACGCTCGCCGGGCGCCAGCCGATTGACGATCGTGTCGCCGATCCTGATCTCCCCGGAGGTCGGCTTGTCCAGCCCGGCAAGCAGTCTCAATGCTGTGCTCTTCCCGCACCCCGAGGGCCCGACGAGGATCAGGAACTCTCCGTCGGCGACAGTCAGGTTGAATTCCTTGAGGGCAACGACGCCGCCCGGGTAACACCGTGTGACGCCACGGAACTCGACTTCCGCCATGTTCAGCCTTTCAGTCCGGTCGACGCGACCGATTGCACGAAGAAGCGCTGCGCCCCGATGAACACCAGCAGCATCGGCAGCAGGCTCATCACGTTCGCCGCCATCAGCAGCGGCCACTTGACGTGGTGTGCGCCTTGGAAGTAGCTGAGTCCCAACGGGATTGTCATCTGATCTTGCGAGGTGATGACGATCAACGGCCACAGGAAGTCATTCCACGATGTGAGCACGGTGAGTGCTGCCAACGTCGATAGTGCAGGCAACGACAGCGGCAGGATGATCTTGAAGAGCACGCCGATCCGCGACGTCCCATCGACCCGGGCGGCTTCTTCCAACTCGACGGGCACTGTCATGAAGAACTGCCGCAGGAAAAAGATACCGAACGCCGTGGCCAGGTTCGGCAGCATCAGCGCGCCGATGTGATCGATGCCCAGGCCCTCCCAGACGTTGTCACCGAACCACTTGACGATCAGGAAAACTGGAATCATCGTGACCTGGAACGGCACCATCAGCGTCGCCATCAGCGTGACGAACAGCGCTCCGCGGCCGAGGAATCGGACCCTCGCGAACGCGTAACCCGCCAGGCTGCACACCACGAGGTTGCTCACCAACACGACAGATGTCACCATCGCGCTGTTGATGAAGAAGTGTCCGAACGGCGCCGCATCCCACGCATCGGTGTAGTTCGAAAACTGCGGGCTGTGCGGAAATAGCACTGGCGGAAAGTGGTTCGCCTCGCCCTCGGTCTCCAACGACGTGACGAGCATCCACAACAGCGGCACGAGCAGGATGAACGTCAAGGGAATCAGAACCAGATGCCACGGGCTGAACGGCAGCCGCCAGCGAGACGTCCGTTCCGGCCCGGCTGTTTCGACCCGCATGGGGGCCAGCAGGTCGCTCATGAGTGCACATGCCTTCGGGCGAGCCGGAACTGAACGACGGTGATGATCAGGATGACGACGAACAGTGCGTAGGCCATCGCTGCCGCGTAGCCGGCGTCGAACTGCACGAACGCGCGGTCCCACAGGTAGTAGACGATGACGGTGGTGGCGCGCAACGGACCGCCCCGTGTCGTCACGTAGACCTCGTCGAACAACTGCAGGGCGTTGATCGTCAGCCAGACGACGAGAAACAGATTCGCCGGTCCGAGCAGCGGCACCGTGATGGTGCGGAACCGAGTGAACGCGGATGCGCCGTCAATGGCGGCCGCTTCATGCAGCTCCGCTGGAACACCCTGCAGCGCAGCGAGATACACGATCACCGAGAAGCCGGTCCAACCCCAGACCGTCATCGCCACGATCACGTACAGCGCCTGCGACGGGGAAGCCAGGAACGGCTGCGACGAGACGCCCACCGCGTTCAACGCGGCGTTGACCAGACCGTAGTCGCGGTCGGTCAGCCACAGGAAGATGATGCCTTGCGAGATCGTCGACACCGCCATCGTGACATACGCGGCCGTCCGATACACCGAGATGAACCGCACCGAACGGTTGAGCGCCGCCGCGACGAACAGCCCTACCAGCATCGTGCCTGGCACGAACAATGCCGTGTAGATGATGGTGTGCTTGATCGCCTCGACGAAGACCGGATCGTCGGCCAGCTTCTTGTAGTTGTCGAACCCCACCCACGGCGTCTCGGCACTGAGCAAGTCGGACTTCTGGAACGACAACTGCAGCGACATCAGCACCGGGAGCAGCCCAAAGATCCCGATCAGGATGGCCGCCGGGCTCACCAGCGCCCATCCCGAGACGGTATCTGTGCGGCTCAGCCGTCGAAGTAGTGCAGGCATCAACGCCCTACTTCTCTGCCAACTTCGCGTCAGCGGCCTGGGCTGCGGTGTCCAGAGCGGCCTGGGGTTGGTCTTTGCCGAGCATCACAGACACGATCGCCTGGCCTAGCGCCTCCGACACCGCCGGGTACTGCTCGATTTGCGGTCGCGCCTGCTTCACATTCTTCAGGTTCTCGACGAACGCCGCGGTTCCTGGGACGTTCTTGTCGAGCTCGTCGAGCACGGCCTTGTCGTCACCGACCGAGGCACGGATCGGCAGGTCCCCGGTGCCCTCGGAGAACTTCTTGACCTGTTCCGGCGCCGAGAGCCATTTCAGAAAGTCGATGGCAGCGGCCTTGCGCTTGTCGCCGTTGTTGAACACCACCCAGTTGTCGGGTCCGGCGATGGTCTGATGTCCGCCGTTCGATCCGGGATAGCTGGGCATCACCTGGACTCCGTACTCGATGTCGGATAGCTGAGACAGATCCCACGGTCCAGTCACCAGCATCGCGATCTTGCCGCTGTTCATCAACTTCGGCCCGTTCTCGTTGGTGGTGTCAAGGTACAGCGACTTGTCGGCCACAGCCATCTGCTGCAGTGTCGTCAGCGCCTTGACGCCCGCCTCGGAGTTGAACGCGGCCTTGGTGTTGTCCGGGGACAGGATGTCGCCACCGGCCTCCCAGAGCATCGGAATGTAGTGCCACACCGTATCTTCACTGCCATCAGCGGGGATCAGCCAACCGAACTGTCCCTTGGCGGGGTCGGTCAGTTTGGCGGCCGCAGAACGAAAGTCGTCCCAGGTCCACTCGGGCGAGGGCGGCGCGACGCCGGCGTCGGCGAAGAGCTTCCTGTTGTAGACGATCGCCAGGTTGTCGACGAGTGCGGGCACGCCGACGACCTTGTCGCCGACCGTCGCCGCCTTGCGTTCGGCCTCGTAGAAGTCGTCCCACTTCCAGTCGGGCTTCTTCACTTCGTCGGCCAGGTTGACCAGCGAGGGGATCTTGGCGATGTTCGGCGACCATGATCCGAACATGTACGCGATGTCCGGTGCGCTGTTACCGCGAACAGCGGTAAGAACCTTTTGCAGCACAAGGTCGTTCGACGAGTACAGCTCGGACACCTTGACGTCTGGATGTTCCTTGTTGTATTGGTCGACGAGGCTCTTGAACACCTGGCCCTCGGTATCCTGGTAGCCGTGCCACACCGCGATTTCGGTGGGGCCCGATGATCCGCCTCCGCCACCACATGCGGCGAGGACGCCAGTGAGGACGGCGATCAGGGCGATGCACAACCTACGTCGAATCACGGTGACACTCCTTAATTGGCGATTTCTCGGGCGGACGTGGAGCGCAGAGATGGGGGCAGCAGATCACCGTGCGCGACGGTTAGCTCGTCGCACAGTTTCCAAATCTGATCGACGGTCAGTGTCGCGGCAGTGTTCGGATCGACCATCGCCGCTGCGCGCACCAGGCGTGGGTCACCCTGGACGGCAGCTCGTACGGTGAGATCCACCGGTCCGAGGAATCCCCGGTTGAGTGCCGCGCACTGCGGAGGGAGATCGCCGACCTTCATGGGGTGCGCACCGAGTGCGTCCAGAAGTGTTGGCACTTCAACGGCAACCCCGTTGGGCAGGTTGGTGATCAGCCCGTCGTTGACGACGTTGGCCGAGATCACGCGCGGCGTGCCTGTCTCCAGCGAGTGGATGACCTGCGGTGCGTATTCCGTCGAGCTGGTGTCGATGGCAAGCGATTGTGCGTCTGCCAATTCTGCTCGCGCGCGCGCATATTCGGCCAGGTTGGCTTCGCTGATGGACACGTACTCACCCACGTTGATGCGCAGCCGTTCGATCTCGGCGGGATCGTGAAGATACCAGCCGACGTATTCGCTGCTGTGCTCGCTGGTCTCCGTGGGGTAGTAGCCCAACCGTCGGTACATGTCGACGCGCACGCGCCTGCGCAGCTCGGGATCCGCGGCGATGCGTTCGTCGAGGAGCGGATAGAGGTTCTGGCCGCCACGTTCCCACCGCAGCACCCACGCCTGGTGGTTCACGCCTGCCGACCAGTACGACACCTCGTCATAGGGCACGTCGATGAGCTCGCACAGGCCGACCATCGTCCAGTACACGGAATGGCACAGGCCGAGGACCTTCAGTTGTGGCGCGACCGCGTGCAGGAACGTCACGTTCATCGCCATCGGGTTGGTGTAGTTCAGCAACCAGGCGTCGGGGCACAGCTCGGCCATGTCCCGCGCGATGTCAGCGAGGACCGGGAATGTCCGCAGCCCGCGGAAGATTCCGCCGACGCCGATCGTGTCGCCGATCGTCTGCTTCAACCCGTAGCGCGCCGGTATCTCGAAGTCGCGCACGGTGGCTTCGTGCATGCCGACCTGAATGACGTTGATGACGTAGTTCGCGCCATCGAGGGCACGACGACGGTCGAGGGTGGCGATGATCTCGGGATCGGCGCCGGCCGCGTGGGCGCTCGCTCGGGCGATCGCCTCTGCGGTCGCCAGGCGCTCGCGGTCGATGTCGTGCAGCACCACCCGCGTTGACCCCAACTCCGGGAACGACAGGATGTCGCCGAGCAGTTCTCGGGTGAACTCGACGCTGCCCGCGCCGATGATAACGACGGTCGGTTTCACCGCACGGCCCGCCCTTCAGTGCTCGCCGGACGATCGCCGACCACGGCTTCGGAGAGTGCCTCGCCTCGCTTCTCATCGCTGTAGACCATCAGCGTCGAGCCGATCAGTGCCAGCGCGATGCCGATCGCGCCGTAGAGGGTCGGCAGCGTCTGGTAGGCGATCAGCGAGATGATCACTGTGAGTGCGGGCGCTAGCGCATTGGTGGTCGGCGCCACAATCGAGGCCTTGCCCCTGGCGAGGGCCATCACGAGAGACAGCGCTCCGACGGCGTTGAGTACCTGGGTGGCCGCGGTCAGCGCAGGCGCCTGCCAGGGGAAGTCGGTGGGTACGTCGCCGAGGGAGATGAGCGCGACCGGTATCAACGCGAGGCCGCTGATGGTCATCCATCCGAATGTGGTGGCTTCGTTGACCCCGATCGTCGCGGTCTTGCGCATGAAGTACGCCTGCACGCCCCAGGCCGCGCAAATCAGGACTGACAGCAGCAGCCAGGGTCCCGACGAGTTCTCCGATTCTCCGCCGGTGATGGTGAACAACACGATGGCTGCCAGCGCCATGATCAGGCCGACCACTGCCAGTGGTGAAATGCGTTCCCGCAGCAGGACCATTGCCATGATGACGGTGATCGCCGGGGAGATTGAGACGATCGGGAAGATGAGGTAGGCCGGTCCCATTGTGAGTGCCTGGAACAGGATCAACTGGCCGCCGGCGCCAGTGAGTCCGATGAGCAGGCCGTAGATGGTCGCGGCCGGGCGGCGATCCCACCTCTTGCCGCGAAGGATGAACGCAGCGGGAATGATCATTGTCAGCGCCCAGATGCTGTAGATCATCTCGTCTGGATAGCCGTACTTCGACGACGGCAGCGCCGAGAATGCGCCCCAGACACCCCAGAACAGAATGAGAAGAGTGGCGTAGAAGATCCACCCGCGGGTTCGGGCTGTAGTGGTAGTGGCACTAGTCATGTGACGTCACCTCGTCGGGTTCTCGTCGGAAAGGCGTTGCACGGCTTCTGGACTCAGCGGATGACCGCTGTGTTTCGCGGCGTAGAGCGCACCGCCGACGGCTGGGTCCAGCCGGGGAGTTTGCAGGTCGTACTTGGCCGCAGCAGCCTGCAGTGCGGTGACGAACTGGCGCAGGAAGCCCTCGTTGGAGAACATTCCGCCCGAGTAGGACACCGGGACGGTTTCCTGATCGGTGAACCCGACCAGCGTCCGCGTCGTTTCGATGAGCGTGACCAGCTCCTCGACCGCGGCGGACAGGATGCGCGACGACGCCTCGTCGCCAGTTGCTGCGGCCTCGCAGACCGTCGTCGCCAGTGCGGCGATCTTGCTGCGGTTTCCCTTCCAGGTGTCGATCACCAGACTGACGACGTCGAGATCGCCGGTGACTTCCAGGCGGTCCTTCATCAATCCATGCAGCCGACCTTTCGGCAGCCTGCCGTCGCTCATCCGGGAGAAGGCGTTGAGCGCCTGCGCCGCAATCCAATACGCCGAGCCCTCGTCGCCGAAGAGTTCACCCCAACCGCCAACACGGTGGCCGACGCCCTGACGCTCGCCGTAGGTCATCGACCCGGTTCCGCTGATGACGTTGATACCGTCCTCGCCGGCGAGTGAGCCGGCCCATCCGCAGACCATGTCGTTGTCGCAGCTATACCGGTCGTGGCTGAGCACGCCGGCGGGCACGGCGTCGAGCGCCGCGATATCACCGCTGGCCTCGCCGTACCCGGGAAGCCCGAAGAAGGCCGCGTCGATGTCGGCGGGCGTGATGCCTGCTTGCCCGCAGATGTCCGTAACACCCTGCGCGAGTGACTTTTCGACGATGTCGAAGCCGTCGTTGAAGTAGTAGGACGTCGGTGCGGTCGCGCGGGCGATGACGTGTCCGGTGTCGTCGATGAGTGCGAAGGCGGTCTTCGAACCGCCGCCGTCGACGCCGAGGTAGCGGGCCACGTCATGCTCCGTTCTGCGTCATCGGGTAGATGGTGACGCCCTGGACGACCCGGTTGACCTCGCCGGAGGGGAAGGGATTGTCGGGTGTCTTGCCGTGCTCGAGCGCGGTGAACAGCGCGAGGTATTGGGCGAACACCAGAAACGGGAGGGCGGCAAGCGCGTCGTCCACGCCGTCGAGTCCCGGCAGCACGACGGCGGGACCAAGATCGGTGGGAAGGGGGGCGGTGGTGATCACCGTGACGGCGTCCTCGCCGAGTTGGGCACGGATCTCGGCGACGATGTCAAGGTCGTAGCGGCGCGTGTAGGGGTCGCTGGAGACGTACACCACGGCGAGTGTGTCTCCGTCGAGTGCGGACTTCGGTCCGTGCCGAAAACCGAGCGGGGAATCGAAGTAGGTGACCACGTCTCCGGCTGTCAGTTCCAGCATCTTCAGGGCGGACTCGCGCGCGAGCCCCGCCAGCGGTCCGCTGCCGAGATAGAAGAACCGTTGCTTCTTGGCTCGCGCGAGAGCCGCGATGTCCTGTTGCAGGCCGATGACCTGCTCAGCCGCCCGGGCCAGCGCGTCGACGTCGCGGTCGGTCCCGGGCCCGAGCAGCAGCAGGCACGTCAGCAGCATCGATGTGAGGCTCGATGTCATCGCGAAACCGGTGTCATTGGTGCGTTCCGGCATGTAGACGACGCGCGAGTTGGCCCGGCCGGCGTGCGTCCGGCCCAGTTCGCCGGCGGGATCGCAGGTCAGGATGAGATGTGTGATGTCGTCGACTAGTTCGTCGGCAAGGGCTGTGGTGGCCAGGCTTTCTGGACTGTTGCCCGAGCGGCCGAAGGACACCATGAGTGTCGGAGTGTGCCGCTCCAGGTGATCGAGCGGGCTGGCGACGATGCTGGTGGTCGGGATCGCTTCGACGCGACGGCCGAGATGGCGCCGCACAGCGGCGGCCGCGATCTCACCGATGAATGCTGAGCTTCCGGCGCCGGTCAGGATGACCCGGAGGTCGGGGCGCTCGGCGACCTCGCTGATGAACTGCGCGACCGCGGGGTCGGTGTGCCGGGCAACGTCACGCCACACACCCGGCTGTTGCCCGATCTCGAGAATCGTTGCCCCGCCTGCTTCTTGGGTGGGGATGGTTTTCGTCATTCGGTGACTCCACTCACGGCTCGGGCGTAGGGCCGCATCGCGTCGCGGATTCGATCGATCACCAGCGACGACGCTGTCGGATCGAGTTCGCCGGCGCGGATCCGGTCGTACTGATTGGGTAGGAATTGACTGATGAGCGGCATCGGTATCCCGACGTCATCGAGGTTGTCCAACAGACTCCGGCGCGCTGCGTCGACCTCGTCGTCGGCCCAGTAGTACCGGAGCCGGTCGCTGTAGCTGTACCGCCTGGCCGTCCTCTGATTTTGCGGGTTCCCGTCGTAGTAGCCCTGCCAGTATTCGGGGTTGGCGAGCATGCGGCGCTCGATGACATCGATCAGGTTGGACCGGGACGGCTGCGGCACGAGTTCGTTCTCGATGTGGGAGAGCGCAAAGAGCGCTTCGCGCATCGCGAAGGTCAGCGCCGGTCCGACTTTCATTACGGCCCAGTGGTCTTCGACGAGCTCTCGCAGTTGTGCGGGCCGCTGATAATCGGTCGAATGAGCCTCGAAGACCAGATGGGGCTCCTCGTCGAGGATTCGCCGTAGCGCCACGGTGGCATCGCGTTGGTAGTCGATGACCTGAAGGTGATCGAACTCGACGCCGGGCTGGACCACCAATCCCATCACCCTGGGCCACACGTGGTCGAGGCCCGCCTCCCGGAACGCCTTGCGATGGGCGGTAATCGTCTGCTGCGCACGGTCCGCGGGCGTAGGTGTCAGGGTTTCAAGGGTTTCGTGCGCTCCACCGGGCACCGGCACCTCCGTGCCGATGACGTACATCGGCAGGTCGGTGCCGTTGCGGTGCGCGCAGTCCTCGGCCACCTGCATCAGGCGGGCGGCGCGGCGGGCGACGATCTCGTCGTCGAGGACGTGCGGGTCGTCGGCGCAAGGCATGCTGCAGTCGAGGTGGATCTTGGCGTAGCCGGCCTCCACGTAGGCGGCGATGAGCGTGTCGGCCTTGGCCATTGCGGCGTCGGCGGTTTCGCCTTGCCACCGGTTCGGGCCGAGATGGTCGCCGCCTAGCACGATGCGTTCGCGCGGGAATTCGCAGCGATCGGCGATACCGAGAACGACATCGCGGAACTCGGCCGGACGAAGTCCGGTGTAGCCGCCGAACTGATCGACCTGATTCGAGGTGGCTTCGATGAGCACATGACTGCCGTCGGCGGCGGCCTGAACGATGGCCGCCTCGACGACGGTGGGGTGCGCCGAACACACGGAATAGATGCCGACCGCCTCGCCGGATTTGTGCCTGCGGATCGTGTCGGCGAGCGAGCTGATTCGCTGCCCGGACATTTGCAACATTGCTCGATCATGGGAAGCTCGCTCAGAGTGCGCAATGCAATGGCGTCAAGTGATCACTAAAACTGATCGTTTGACGCCAGCGCACAGGCCTGCGAAACGAAGGAGGCAATGCCGTGTCGACCAGGCGCACCGATCGGATGCGTGCGGTGCTGTCACTATTGCGCGAGCGCGGCGAGGTCGATTCGCAGGTGCTGCGCACCGAATTGCGGGTATCGGCCGCGACGCTACGCCGCGACCTCAGCGAGCTCGAGGATCAAGGCCTCCTGGTCCGGACGCACGGCGGGGCCCGGGCACTCGACCCCAGCGACAGCGAAATTCCCGTGCGGCTGCGCGATCACCGGACAATCGCCATCAAACGGCGGATCGCCCAGCACGCCGCCGCGCTGGTGCCTGCCGGTCCGCAGGCGGTGGCGTTGACCGGCGGGATCACCACGGGCGAAGTCGCACGATCGCTGAAGGGCCGCCCCCAGATGACGATCGTCACCAACTCCCTGACGATCGCCGCTGATTGCGCGGTCGACGCGCAGATGAAGGTGATCGCGACCGGCGGTCTGGTGCGGGCGAATTCGTTGGAAGCGGTTGGCCCGATGTCGGAACACGCATTTCAGGTGATCAACGTCGGAACCGCGGTCCTCGGCGCCGATGGGATGTCGGCGGAGGTGGGGGCGACCACGTTCGACGAGGCTGAAGCGCGCACTGCGATGGCCATGGCCGCCAGCGCGCAACAGGTCGTCGTCGCGGTCGACGGCTCCAAGATCGGCAAGGTGACACTCGCAAAGATGGTGACAATCAACGAGATCGATCACTTGGTGACAGATTCGACCGCCGACCCGGTTCAGCTGGAGCGGATCGTCGCGGCGGGGGTGCACGTCCACGTCGTCGAAGTTGGCGACGACTGAGGCTCGCGACTATCCGTGGATCGCGGTGATCAGCGTGGCGACCGTCTCGGCGATCGCATCGCGTGCGGGGGATAGGTAGCGGCGAGGATCGTTGACCTGAGGGTCAGCAGCCAGGTAGGCGCGCACCGCATCAGTGAACCGGACGTTGAGCAGCGTGCCCACATTGATCTTGGTGAGTCCCGCCTCGACGGCCTTACCCAGATCGGTGTCGGCAACACCTGAAGAGCCATGTAGCACAAGGGGAACCGATATCGCGGCACGCAGGCGCTTGACGAGCTCAAGATCCAGGGCGGCGTTACGCTGCGACATCGCGTGGGAGCTGCCGACCGCGACAGCCAATGCATCAACCCCGGTGGCTGCGACGAACTCGGCTGCCTCGTCGGGGTCGGTGCGCACGCCGGGCGCATGCGCACCATCCTTGCCGCCGACCTCACCGAGTTCGGCCTCCAGGAACAATCCCTCTTGATGTGCCCATTGCGCTGCGGCTTTCGTAGCAGCGACGTTGCCGGAATAGTCCAGGGCGGATGCATCGAACATGACGGACGAAACGCCGGTGCCGGCGCACGCGCGCAGGAGCTGCTCATCTTCGACATGGTCAAGATGAACCGCGACGTCGATTGCCGCCGCTGCGGCGACGGCGCTGGCCGCCGCGGCGATCGGCTGCAGCCTGCCGTAGTGGAATCTGACGGCGTTCTCGCTCAGTTGCAGGATCACCGGCCTACCAACATGTTCGGCTCCGGCGACAATGGCTTCGGCGTGTTCGAGCATGATGACGTTGCAAGCGAGTATTCCTGATCCCTCGCGGTAAGCGGTGGCGATCAGATCGGCGGTTCGAGCGAGCGGCATGTGCCTGTCCTATCAGCGGGGTGCCGCGGTGTCCAGCACGGCACCAAGGACGCTGTCAGCGAGAGCCTCCGTTTACCGCACCCGCGGTTGAATAAAGACTCCTTCCGCGCGCACGGTGACGCCGTCCGCGGTACTGAGGTGCCCGACGGCATAGGTCTTGGCTCCGTCGACTCGGTCGACGTGAGCTTCGGCCCGCACATCTCCGAGTCGCGTCCCCAGCTCGTAGCGCAGAGTGAGCGTCCCGGTGACCGCGGGGCGGCCGGGTTTGTGTGCGGTTGCGCCGAGAACGTGATCGAGAAGCAGCGCGCAGATTCCGCCGTGTACATGACCCGGTGGTCCTTCGTAAGCCGCGCCCAGCGTGACGTCGGCCCAGACACTGCCGTCGGCTTCATGGTGCACGACGAGAGGGGGAGCCAGGGCGTTGCGCAATCCAATGACAGCGTTACCCCACGCGCGAGGCCGCCCGTCGCTGCCCTGTTGAACGCCAAAAGACCCAGGGATCAGGGTTTCGCTCAATTCGTCGGCCGCGGC
The DNA here is from genome assembly GCF_010731895.1 of Mycolicibacterium helvum. Taxonomy (NCBI): domain Bacteria; kingdom Bacillati; phylum Actinomycetota; class Actinomycetes; order Mycobacteriales; family Mycobacteriaceae; genus Mycobacterium; species Mycolicibacterium helvum. The sequence continues at coordinate 5,288,076 of NZ_AP022596.1, forward strand.
GTCGATTTTCGCTTTTGCTGACGCGATCCTGTCGGTATTGGATTGACTGCGGATGGTGACATCGACCAGCCGGCGAACGGAGTCGGTGAGCGACACGTAAAGCGCCTCGGGGTGCATACTCCAAGGTTCCAAGCGGTACCGGTCCCTATGCAATGCGGCGTCCCGGCCAGCGGTTGGTACAAGCGAAACCGCGTGACCTGGGTTGATACCCTCAATCCGTGACCGAACCAGAGCCTGCGACCACGCTGCCGCTGTCTGCGACGGGCTGGGCGCTGCTCGGGATGCTCTCCTACGACACGGAGCTGTCGGGTTATGACATTCGCAAGTGGATCGACTGGAGCATGCGGTACTACTACGGCAGCCCGGCGTTCAGCCAGATCTATTCCGAGCTGAAAAAGCTGGAAAAGATGGGTCTGCTCACCTCGCGACTGGATGGCACCGGCACGCGCAACCGCCGCCTCTACAAGATCACCCAAACGGGTATGGAAGCCGTAACCCGGTGGGCGCGGGAAGCCCCGCTGGAGCCGCCTTCACTGAAACACCCGGCGATCTTGCGGGTGACATTGGGCCATCTGAGCGATCCCGCTGCGCTCAAGCAGATGCTGCAAGACCACATCGCGTATATCGACGATATGCAACGCAGTGCCGCCAAAGAAGCACGGTGGGCCGCAGCAGATCCGTCATGGGCCTACGCCAAGGTCGCTCTGGACTGGGCGCAGCGCTACTACGCGTCCGAGCGCGAGCTCACCTTGAAGATGATCAAAGACCTCGATGAGGCAGAGGCGAACTTTCCGAAAGTCGGTGAGGGCGCGAAGATCCCGTGGCCGGATCCCGCGTATTGGTACGAGATCGAGCGCAAGGCCGACGCTGAAGACGTCGACTGACTACGAAGGGTTCGCCGCGTCGAGGGCGGCGATGTAGCCGTACACCAATCCTTGCGCGATGGTCGCACCAGCACCGGGATAGGTGTTTCCGAAGGCGTTGGCAGCCGTGTTACCTATCGCGTACAGCCCGGTGATGACGGTGCCGTCCTCACGGAGCACGCGGGCCCGCTCATCGGCGCGCAGACCACCGCAGGTGCCTAAGTCACTCAGCACCATCTTGACGGCATAGAACGGCCCTTTGACCAGCGGCCGCAGGTTCGGGTTGGGCGTGACCGTGGGATCGCCGTAATAGCGGTCGTATGCGCTTCGGCCCCGTTGGAAGTCGGGATCCTCGCCGGCGAAGGCGTTCTCATTGAATCGCGCCGTGGTCGCGCAGAAAGCATCGACGGGAACCCCCATTGCGGCAGCGAGCTCACTGAAATCATCTGCTCGAACAGCGATTCCTGCCTCATACCATCTTCGGGGGATGGCCATCCGGGGGAACAGTTCAGCGGCAAAGACATAGCTGTTGCGGTACTGCTGGTCGAAAACGATCCACATGGTGTCCACCGGCGTTCCCGCCGCTTCGAGTTGGAGAACTCGCTGTCCGAAGCTCATGTAGTCGGACGATTCGTTGGCAAACCGCTGACCGTTCTGGTCAACGATGAACGAACCGGGCAGTGACCGCTCAGCCAGCATCACAGCGGGGGCCGCGCCTGGCAGTGGCGCGACGGCGGGGAACCACCACGATTGATCCATCAGTGCAATGTCTGCACCGACATCTTGGCCGATCCGAATCGCATCACCGGTATTGGACTCTGCCCCGAGGCTGAGATTGCTTGCCAGGCTTTCGGATTGGAACTTCCACCGCATATCCATGCTGTGGTCGAAGCCGCCGGCGGCGAGTACGACGCCGCGCCGCGCTGTGACGGTGACGGTCTTACCCAGGTGTTCGACGACGGCTCCGGTGACGTTGGATCCGTCGGTGATCAACTCGGTCAAGGCGGTGCGCAACCAGATCGGGATCCCGGCGCGAATGGCACCGGCGAACAGACCGGCGGCCAGTGCCTGACCGCCGGCGGCATAGCGCCTCCCGAGGGCGAGGCCCCCAACACCCTGCGCAAGCCGCTTGGCGATAGTGGGCAGGCCCTTGCGGGGCACCCGACTCATGAGGTTCATCCATCGGTAGTCCGCGCCGGTGGTCGGCATCGGGAAGCTGGCCTCCATGATGCCGGGACGTAGATCGGGCAGGTAGGGGCCAAGAATCGCCGTGTCCAGCGGCCGGCATTCGCAGGTGCGTCCAGCAGCTGAACCACCCGGCACCTCGGGGTGGTAGTCGGAGTATTCCTTGGCCCAGAACAGCTTCATCGGTGTGGTGCGGCGGAGCATGTCGACAGTCGCCGGCAGGCCTGCGAGATAGGCCGTCGAACGCTCCGGTGGGGCCGAACCGCCAACGACACCGTCAAGGTACGTCTGCGCCCGGGTCGCGGAGTCAACACCACCGCATTCCTCGATCACCGAGCTCGACGGCAGCCACAGGGCGCCACCGGATCGGGCTGTCGACCCGCCGACGTGGGAAGACTTCTCGACGACAAGAACGGACAGCCCCAGCTCGTGGGCGGCCAGCGCCGCAGCGAGCCCGGTGCCCGACCCGACGACCAGAAGGTCCACTTCGGTGTCTGCGATGGTCAGTCCGGCGGGCACAGTGTCGTGGCTGGTGGCGGTCACGATTGCCGACGATAGGGCGGTCCGTGAAGATTTCGATTCCAGCATCCCTTTGAGCGGAACGCGGACCTCTGTGGGGCCATCAAGCGCAGTTCAATGGGTATCAGCCCGCGTATCCATCGATCGAAGGACGGACGCACAATGACGACGCATTCCGAGGCCGACGAAGTTCGGCTGATCGAGGCCGGTTCGGTGCCCACCCGGTTTGCCCGGGGATGGCATTGCCTGGGTTTGGTTCGCGATTTCGGAGACGGAAAGCCACACCAAATCAACGCCTTCGGCCAGAAGCTTGTGGTGTTTCGCGGCGAGGACGGTGCCATCAACGTGCTCGACGGATACTGCCGGCACATGGGCGGCGATTTGTCGCAGGGGACGGTCAAGGGCAACGAGATCGCATGCCCGTTCCATGACTGGCGTTGGGGCGGCGACGGCCGGTGCAAGTCGGTGCCCTACAGCAAGCGGACACCCCGGCTGGCGCGCACCGCGTCGTGGCCCACGCTGCAGCAGGACGGCATGTTGTTCGTCTGGAATGACCCCGAACGGAACGCGCCGTCAGACGACGTGACCATCCCACGTATCGCGGGTGCGACGAGCGACGAGTGGACCGACTGGCATTGGTACACCACGGTGGTTAATACGAACTGTCGCGAGATCATCGACAACGTCGTGGATATGGCCCACTTCTTCTACATTCACGGATCGCTGCCAACGCACTTCAAGAACATTTTCGAGGGCCAAGTGGCGACGCAGTATATGAACAGCGCCGGCCGTCCCGATATCGGGGAACCTGGCGAAACTCAGATGTTGGGGACGACATCGGTGGCGTCTTACTATGGCCCGTCGTTCATGATCGACGATTTGACCTACCATTACACCGACGTTGATCACCACACCGTGCTGATCAACTGCCACTATCCCATCGACGCTAATTCCTTTGTGCTGCAATATGGAATCATCGTGAAGAAGTCGGCTGAGTTGCCTGATGACCTGGCCATGCAAACGGCGATAGGTCTCGGTGACTTCGTCAGGATGGGCTTCGAGCAGGATGTCGAGATCTGGCGCAACAAGACCCGTATCGACAACCCGCTACTGGTGGAAGAGGACGGGCCGGTGTATCAGCTGCGACGCTGGTACGAGCAGTTCTATGTCAACATCGCCGATGTCACGCCAGACATGGTGGACCGCTTCGAATTCGAGCTTGACACCACCCAACCGACCGCAGCGTGGATGAAGGAAGTGGAGGCCAATATCGCGGCCAGGTCCTCGGCGTCCGGACCGGTGGGGTGACGATGACTGTGCGTCCAGACAACCGTCTCGACGACGCCCCGATGGTCCCGGTTGTTTGCGCGCGCTGCGGAGCTGGTGTGCACGTGCGGAAAAGCAGCTGGAACCAGACCAGCGTGCAGTGGAGCGGCCCCGCGTTGGATCGATGTGAAGAGCGGTGTACGGCCGTGCAATTAGTCGGAAATGGCGGACGAGGTCTGTTTCTAGCTTGTTCGGCACTCAAGAGATCGATTGCCGAGGCAGTGCGCGCTGGAACCGTCCCGGTCGTGGACAGCTCCACCGAGGCTTGAGTTTGCCGGTGAGTGTTGTCGTTGACGTCGACGAGACATACTGCGGTGGGCGGCTTTCGGCTTCCGGACCGGGCAGTTGGGGCAATGAGGGCGGTGGTGCACGGCTCCTTCGCCCTCACCTTCAAACTCGACAGAAGGGGTCAATGCATATCCCGTCGGTGCAGGGGTCAAGTTCAATCTGGTGTTGACACCAGGCCTGGGGTGGAACCCATTTAGGGCTGTGGCGAGCCCAGGATGGCCATGGTGCCGCCATGGCCGGATGACGTGGCCATAGGCGTGCGATCAAGGGCGGCGATGAAAAGATCATCAGGACTGGATGATTCGGGAACGCCAGAAGCGAAGGTGATCACGCCGCGGCCCTCAAAGCTGATCCAGCGAGCACCACTGTCAGCAATCGTCGTAGCAGTCTGAAGTCGGTCTTCTGCTGATAGATAGGCCAGGGTCGCGGAGTGCTGAATGACGGCGGTCGCCCCGGTGGGTACCTCTGCCAGGAGGGCGGTCAGGCCGTCACTCAGATCACCACGATCGGTGCGGATCGACACGTTTGCGGCCACGTTCAATGCTGCGAGGAGCCGGGCGCGTCGATCGTCGTGCTCCGGCCAGATCAGTGTGGTCAACCAGGCAGCAGTGTCTGGATCGGAGGCGTCTAGTGGGTTGAGGTCCAATCCGGCACGCCACACGACATCGGGTGTGGCGAGATGCGGTGGCAGGCCGCCCGTGGTGATCTGGCAATCGATGACGACCGATGAGGGCCCGGTGGGTGGGTGCACGATGGTGCCGTCGGAATAACGATAACTGTATTGGTCGGGAATGAGGCACAGCCCAGCGGCGGCACCGATCTCGATCAGGGCGATCGGTCCCGGTATCTGATGCACGAGAGGAAGCAAGACGGCGCATCGTGCGGGCTCGTTGGTTTGGGTGGAACGCTTCAGAATTGTGGTGCGTAGCCGGTCCCAGTGTGCCAGGACGCCTTCACGTAGGGAATCCGCGTTCCCGGGTTGCGCACCGTGCCAACGTAGACAGGCGAACACCAAGTTCGGTTGCCTCTTGGCTTGTGGCAGTCTGGCCAACCGGCTGAGGACTGCTGAATCCTCGACGACGGTGCGCGCCCACGACTCCAGGCTTGGCGAGCTGCCACGGGCCTGCTGGTCGGCAAACTGCGCATACACCTGCGCGATCCGGTCACCGACATCCACCATCTCAGGATGCCCTCCCGTCGCAGAGCTCGCCATTGCTGAAACAACGCGTTGGCCCGTTCTACTCTGGTCGGCATCGCTGATGGCTGTCTCATCACCTGATCAGCACGCCCGACCTGGTGTCTTCAGCAGCGCTGCGGGTGAATCGGCTGCAACAATCTGCACATGACAGCTAAGCCCGCCGTGCTGCTGCGCGCGGCGACCCCTGGCGACGATGCCTTCGTCGTCGAGATGGCGCGTCATGCGTGTGTCATTGAAGACTGGCCCCTTCCTGACCCGGACGACGATGAAGTGCTCGAGATGCTCCCGCCTTCTCAAGTCGTGCCGATCATCGCTGAGGATGAGGGCGGTGTACCCGTCGGCGCGGTGTGGACCTACCACAGCAGTCCGCCGCTGCGTTCTGATGCGGCCGGCGTGCCGTTGCCGGAACTGTGCATCGCTGTCGCGCCCGAGTGGCGCGGAGCTGGAATAGGCGGCTTGCTCCTGGCCGCGCTGTTCGCCGATCTTGCAAGAGATTTCGACACGATGTGCACCAACGTCCACGTACGGAATCCCGCCAAGCGTCTCTACGAGCGCACGGGATTCCGGGTGGTGGGCCAGGGCAACGGCCCGCTCGGGATCGCGATGGTCAAAGACCTCCGTTGACACGCTCCCGGAACTCGTTCAGCATCCAAACGCGAAGCTGAGCCTTAACTCGGTCGACGTCCTCGGCCTCGGTGTGCGACGGTCGAGTTATGTCCTGGGATATGCCGGATCGGCGTTGGCAGTTTCTGATCGGAGACGGCCGAGGTACTTTTGGACGCTGCTACCGTGCTGCCGTTGATTGCAGAGACCGACGTCGAGGGGGTCGGGTTCTACCGTGCCATCGGATTCACCGTCACCGCCCTGGGCGAGAAGTATCCTGGCGCGCAGAGGTTTCATGCCCACCTACACGCGCGACACGACGGAGCCACACGTTGAGGGCCTTGGTCTCCGTCCAGAACGGGGACAGCGGTCATATGACCTTGAGTCGAGTTGTAATTCGATAAGCCGGTCGGAGTCGTCCGTACCGTTGAGTAAACCCGTCGATCTCATCGGAATCGACTGATAATCTCCAAGTTCGATCGTTGTGGGCACGCGGCGGGCCGGCGATTGCGCTGCCAGAGTTAGGTGCTCAGGCTCAATCCATGGGTGTGGGGGCATGCAGTGTGACGAAACACGATCCGGGGTCGGCATGATTGAGGTTAGACAGGCGACAGCGCAGGATGCGATGGGTGTGGCGCAGGCGCATGTCCGCTCATGGCAAGTGGGCTATCGGGGACTCATCTCGCAGGGATACCTCGATGCCCTACGCCCGGAGGACAGGGCCCAAGGCTACGGCTTCGATCAGATGAAACGCGAAGGCCCTTTCACGCAGGTGGCCGTAGACGGTGACACGATATGTGGGCACGTCACTACCGGCCTAAGCCGAGACGACGACCGGCAAGGGGATGGGGAGATCTGGGCGATCTACGTCGACCCAGCCAGATGGGGCACCGGAGTCGGGCGCCACTTGATGGCCGCCGGATGCGAGCACCTCCGCCGTCAAGGTCTTGGCGCCGCGTGTCTTTGGGTGCTCTCTGGCAACGCCCGCGCCCGCCGCTTCTACGAATCCTTGGGATGGCGGTGGCAGGGGACCCAGCGGACCGACAACATCGGCGACGACGTTGTGTACGAAGTCCGCTACGAACGCGCACTGCTGCCGGCCAGCCTTCGATCTTGAGCTCGCTCGACGCGGGTGTCGCCCCCGGGGCCGTTCACCTTGCTGACCGACACGTCTCGGTTGAATGAGTCGACAGCGACGAACGGGCGGACGGCACGATCCGTCAGGCTGGGAGGTGGCTAGCGTTAGCAGTCGCTTCGTCCGGTGGGCCGCAGCTGGTGTGAAATCCTGGATCGGTGGGCTCAGGGTTCTTGTCGCAGATCCGATGCGTGGCGTTCGACGTCGGTGAGACGTTGGTCGATGAAACTCGGATATGGGCCGAGCTTGCGCAGCGGCTGGGCGTGACGCCGTTGACTTTGAGTGGTGTGCTGGGAGCCGTGATCGCCACTGGCAGAGGTCATCACGATCTCTGGGATATTCTCGGTGTCGACCGCCCCGTAGTTGGTCTGGACCCAGTTCATGGTGATCTGTATCCCGATGCTCTGGAATGTGTCGCGGCTGCGCGCCGGGTGGGGTTGACCGTCGGCGTCGCCGGTAACCAGCCTGCGACCGTCGAGCAGGTGCTCGTAGCGGCCGGACTGGAGGCTGACTTCGTCGCTTCCTCGATGACGTGGGGTGTGGCTAAGCCAGATCCCGAGTTCTTCGTCCGGCTGATCGCCGAAGCGCGCGTTCCTGCTGAGAGCATTTTGTATGTGGGTGACCGCCTCGACAATGACGTCCTGCCGGCCCGGGCGGTCGGGATGCGCACGGTGTTTGTCCGGCGCGGGCCGTGGGGCCATATTCACGCCCTCAAAGATGAAGCGGCGCTTGCTGATCTGCGTGTGGACTCCCTGCAGGAACTCGCCACGCTGTTAAGCGCTGTCCGCAGTTGAAGCCGACTCGCCGCTTTCTAGAGTGGGTTTTCGCATGGCGTGGTCGCGGGTGTGACCCATACGTTATGCGGCAGTCCCGGTTTCGATGGTGGTTCCGCCGAAGGTGAGGCGGTCGACGATCGCTGCGCAAAGCCTGGCTGCGTATTGGATCTGGCCGAGTGTCCGGTCATCGTCGGCCAGCAGCAGGAGGCCACGACGGTGGTGCCAGACGCCAATGGCATTGCTCTGGCGTCCAGGGCCGGACCTAGAGGAAATGTGACCGACCTTTCGACGTCCACGTGGACCGTGCGGCTGGGTCGATCGGCGGTGGACTGCCTATCTCAGTTGCGCATTGGCATGTGTCACCGATCAGCCCTCGTTGATGTTCAGGTGCAGAGCAGGGGTGGTCATCCGATCCGACTCGTCTACTGCTGTTGTGTCCCAGCGGCTGATGGTGAGGGCGGGTATAGCCATGGCCATTTCTGCGCTCCATGAGGTACGCCAGTCGTTGGGAAAGCAGCGTTGCAGGAGGTCGATCATGCTCGGTACAGCGGTCGATGCCCCAGGGGATGCGCCGAGGAGACCGGCGATGGATCCGTCGGCGCTGACGACGAGTTCGGTGCCCTGTTGGATGACCCCGATACGGCGGCGGTCGGGGGTGATCAGTTGCGCTCGTTGTCCTGCCGCGAAGAGTTCCCACTGGTTTGGGTCGGCGTGGGGGTAGTAGCGGCGAAGGTGAGCGAACCTCCTTCGCGGCCGAGCGGCTAGCTGAATGAGCAGGTAGGTGATCAGCGTCAGGTTTTGCAGGATCGCCGCTGCGATCACGTGCACGTTGTGCCAGCGAATAGTGGTGAAGAAGTCAGTCCACCGGCCGTGTTTGAGAAGTCTGGTGCTGAACGTTGCGTACGGTCCGAACATCAGGTGTGGCGTGCCGTCGATGACTCGTCTATCGAGGTGCGGCACCGACATCGGTGGCGCACCCATCTCAGCTTGGCCATAGACCTTGGTGTCGTGCTGGTTCACCACGGCCGGATCGGAACATCGCAGGAATGCCGCACCGACGGGCAGAACGGCGTATCCGCGGACCTCGGGGAGGTGTGCACGCTGTAACAGCCGCAGTGCGTGACCGCCAGCACCGACGAACACCCACCGTCCGCGCACCGTGAAGTCACCTATCTGGTTGCGGCCACATACAACCCACGATCCGTCACGGTCCTGGTGCAGCGCTTGCACCTCATGGCCCAAGCGGACCTGCCCACCACTCCGCGAGGTGATTATGCGGGTTAATCCCTTGGTGAGAGCGCCGAAGTCGACATCGGTGCCGCCTGGATGTCGAGTGGCCGCGACGACCTCGCCGGGATCGCGCCCCTGCATGACCAGCGGCGCCCATTGCGCGATCGTGGTGCGTTCATCACTGAACTCCATGCCGGAAAACAACGGATCGCAGGTGAGGGTCTCGAAGCGGCGACGCAGATAGCAGACATCGTGATCGCCGAACACCACGTCCATGTGGCCGGCGGTGTGGACGAATGTCTCCGGGTCGAGCAGTCCGCTAGCAGCGAGATGAGACCACCATTGACGGCTGGACTGAAATTGGGCCGCGATCGCTGAAGGTTTGGCGCCATCGTTGGGGTCGGGCATGTAGTTGAGCTCGCAGAATCCGCTATGCCCGGTGCCGGCGTTATTCCACGGGGCGCTGCTTTCGGTGGCCAGCGCGTCGGCGCGCTCCAGCATCACGATCCGCCAGCCGGGCTCGAGTAGTGCGAGCATCGAACCCAACGTCGCGGACATGATCCCGCCGCCGATCAACACGACATCAGCGGCCTGCCCGACACTGACGTTGTCCTCGGCGATGTGGGGGGATGGGGCCATGTGACACCAACTTTCGGCCAATCAATGATCTTGGTCTGCAGTGATGTCCAGGATTCGCCATGCACATCCGTTCCGTCCAATGAACGATCGGGGCGATATCATCCGATCATGGATCAATGGAGTGCGCAGCTTGCGCCACAACTACGGGCATTGGTCGCGCTCGCCCTCCACGACGGCCACATGACGCAAGCGGCAGCCAGCCTCGATATTCCGCAGTCATCGATGAGCCGGCGTATCAACGCCCTGCAGGCCACGCTGCGTGTTCCGCTGCTGATCCACAATGGCCGAACGGTTCGACTCACACGCGAGGCGCAACATCTGGCGTTGCGGGCCCGTGGTCCACTCGACGAACTGGACCAGATCCTCGCCGAGACCACTGGCGACGCAGACCCCGATCACGGCACTGTGCGCTTCGGCTTCCCGCTGACCATGGGATCCGGACACATCCCCGACCTACTCGCATCTTTTCGATACCACCACCCAGGAATTCGGGTGCAGCTCAAGCAGGCCCACGGATCCGAACTCGAAACGGACCTGCTGGCCGGCGACCTGGATCTAGCCGTCGTCATCCCCGCACCTACGCGCCTCCACCACATCACCATCGGCGCCCAAAGAATCTATGTCGCGGTGCCGGAGGACCACCATCTCGCGGCCGCGGGTGAACTGCAACTCGACGCTCTCGAAGGCGAAACGTTCATCGCCAACCCGCCCAGCTACAACCTGCGCCAACTCACCGAAACCTGGTGCCGCGAGGCCGGATACGACCCAGACGTTGCTATCGAAGTCACCGAGTTCGCAACCATCCGCGAACTCATCAGCCGAAACCTCGGCATCGCACTGCTACCTCACGATGACCGCACACCCACAGGTATCGCCGAGATCCCACTCGCCGGTCCGCACTACACGCGCACAATCGCACTGGCATGGGGCACCACCAGCCTGTCAGCGCCAACCCGCCGTCTCAACGACTTCCTGCTAAGTCACCGCGATCCGACCGCCGTAACCAACGTCATGACTCGCAATAGCTAGCTGCACCCAGGGGCCACCGTTCGTATGCGTGTGGACCGGGGGCGCGACCAATGATCGGTGGCGCGTCGTAAAGCTCTCTTGAGCTGGATTTTCGCGACGAGGACTAACAAGCCTCCACGAGATGCCAAGTGTTGGTTGACCCGGCGATAAGGGTTGAGCGCGCATCAGGTGCGGCCGCAGGGACACTAGACGTTCAGCCAGCCAGGTGATTCCAGGTATCGGCGAGATCCGACCATGGTCCGATGGCCGCGATTTGGCCGCGGACGAGAACGACCACTCTGTCGGCATTGGCCAGGGCGGCCTGCTTAGACGTGGCGCCGACGACTGTCGCGTGTTGTGCGCGCAGATTTGCCCACAGCTGGACCTCGGTGGTCGCATCCAAGGCACTCGAAATATCGTCGGCCACAAGGAGTTCTGACTCGGTCGCGAGTGCCCGGGCCAGCGCCAGCCGCTGGACCTGGCCGCCTGAGAGTCTCACCCCGCGGTGACCGATGAGTGCACTGACGCCGCCGGCTGCTTCGACATCGTCTGCCAGGCAGGCGTGGCTGATCGCCGAGGCGACTTGCCGATCGTGGTGGTCCATAGCGATGTTGTCGGCGAAGCTTCCCGACAGTACGCGCGGCACCTGGGCAACGTAGGCGACTTGTCCGGGGCGCAGGAATGTTTGGGGATCGGCGACGGGGGCGCCGTTCCAGCGGATCTCGCCGGTGTGGTGAACCAATCCGCATAGTGCTGCCAACAAGCTGGACTTGCCCGATCCAATCTGTCCGAGCAGCAGTACCAGCTCGCCCGCCTCGATGGTGAGGTCGACGCCGGCGATGCCGCGAGTGCCGTCATCGTGAATGGCACTGAGGTTGTGCAATTCCAGCCGTTGCAGCGGCTTTCGGGAAGCTGGGGTGGGTGGCGGGGCGGTTCCGGTCAGTAGGTTGATGCCCGGTGGGATGTCCATCAGATCAGCTCCGCCGGCGAACCGGCTGGTGGCCTGCTGCCACGCCCGCGTCCCGGGTGCTTCGGTGACAGCAGCGGCAACGACACTGCCGAAGTAGTCAAACCCGAAGACCGCACCGGAGACGAGCAGCGCTGAAGCCAGGCTCCAGCCGCCGCTGAGGTACACCGCCCAGGCTGTCAGGACGCCCAGATGCACGGTCACTATTGGCACGAGCGCGAGGATTGTCTCTACGCGGTGCTCTCGTACTGCTGCGTCGACACGATCCTTATCGACCCGAATGAGGTGTGCGTGTACGTCGTTGGTGGCTGCAGCGAGCTTGATCGTGCGGACGCACTCCAGGGTTGCGGCCAATGCCGATCCGAATGCGGCGCGCGATGCCGACGCGGCTGCGGCCGACCGGCCAGCGATGGACCTGCCGGCCACCGAAGCGGATGCCGAGGCGAGCATCACTGCCAGCAGAATGGCGCCCGCGATCAGTGTCCCGCTGAGCAGTGATGTGATGGCCACGATCAACACCGCGCTGATGACTTCGTTCCAACGGTCCGCGTAGCGAAGGAATCGGTCGGCATCTAGCAGTCGGGCCACCACCTCCCCAGGTGGTGTGCGGGCCAGTCGCCGCTGTCGGGTTTGGGCGGTGAGCACAGCCATCCGGATTTGCAGCACGCACACCGCCCACCAGGGTGAGTAGCAACGGACCGCCCAGGCCAGCAGGAAGGGCTGCACTGCGATAGTGATTGCGGTAGCGAGCGTCAGCAGTACTGGGGCGGTGCCGCTCTGCAGGGTTTGGACGGTATGTCCCCAGAGGTAGCCGGTGACGACGTTAGCGGGGTTGCCGACCAACCAGGTGAGGAGAAAGACCACACTGCCGAACAGTCCCCAGCGCGGGTAGGCCAGCACCACACGTGTGATGCCGCGGGCCAGGCTGGGCCCCGATTCGACCTCAGCCTGGCCGGTGGGCGGTCCGTGCCGGCGGGCCCCGCTGATTGTCGAGGAGTGCTCATCGATGGCTGACCGTGCGTCGACTGGGGTCACCTCGGCTCCAGACGCATCGAGGAGCCGCCGAAACGGGCCTGGCCGTGACTGCAATTCCGAGAGTGTGCCCGAATCGGCGATGCGGCCATGGTCAAGGACGACGACCCGGTCAGCACGCGCGACGGTCGAAAGCCGGTGCGCGATCACGATGCCCGTTCGCTTGGCCAACAAGCGGTCTGCGGCTCGGATCATTCGCTTTTCGGTAAGGGGGTCCATTCGTGCGGTTGCTTCATCCAAGATCACCACGTCGACGTCGCGAACCAGCAGCCGCGCGAAGGCGACGAGCTGCTCCTCGCCTGCTGACAGTGTGGTGCCACCGGGCCCGAGTTTGGTGTCGAGTCCATCGGGCAGGCCGTTGACCCAATCGGTCAGGTCCAGTTCGTTGATCGCCGCCTGCACGCGCTCACGCGGAAGGTCGGCGTAGAGGGCAATGTTATCTGCCAGAGTTGCAGCGATGATCTCGGTGCGCTGGGTGACCACCCCGACCGCTGCGCGCAAGCAGTGGAGGTCCAGGTCGCGGATGTCTATCCCACCGATGTACAGGGAGCCGGGCTCTGGCTCCACTGCGCGGGAGACCAGCGCCGCCAGTGTTGACTTCCCAGAGCCGGTTCGCCCCACGATGCCGCATGTCGTGCCGGCCGGGATACGCAGCGCAATTCCGCCGAGTGCGAAAGCGCCCTCCGCGTAGGAGAAATGTAGGTTGTCGAACACGATGTCGATGGGGCCATCGGGAACTGGCCTGCCGCCGACGGGTTCGGATTCGGCGGCGAGGAACTGCCGCAGCCGGATGACTGCACCCATGCCGGCTTGAAGGTCAGGTAATTGGCGGGCGAGGCCGGAGATCTCTCCGACTAGCGCCGCACTTACCAGCACCAGGGTCACCAGCTCAGCGACGCCCAGATGGCTGTCGGTAACCAAGGCGACGCCAGTGAGCACAACACCAGCAAGTAGTGCCTGAAGTACGCCGCCGGCACGAATGGTGATCCGTGATTCGACCGCGACGGCAGCTCGGAACCGTCGGTGGACAACGCCTGACAACTCCGCCACTCGCCGCAGGACGTACGCCTGGCCGAGGCTGGTCCGCAGATCATCGCGCGCGGCGATGGCCTCTTCGACAACGGCAGTGTGCTCAGTCCAGGCGGCCTCCTCCGCCACTCTTCGGTCGTTCAGTTCCCGCAGCAGCGGTCGGACGATCAGCACGATGAGAGGCCCCGCCACCGGGAAAGTGATCCACGCCGGCCACCATGTCGATCCAGCAACGATCCACATCGGTACCGCATAAGTCAACGTGCGCACCGCATCCCACACCTGGTGGCGCGCGAGCCCGCCGACCGCTCGAGCGTCGTCATCCACCCGATCGATGACCTCACCGACGGCCTGCTCAGACAGCCGCGCTAGCGGCTGCCGCCATGCAGCGGCCAAGAGATCGCCGCGCAGTCTGCCTTCTGCACGATCGGCCATCGCCGCCCAGACTGTCCGGCCCGTGGTGTCGGCGACGGCGCTCCCAATCAAACATCCCGCCAACACTGCGACCGTGGACCACAACGGGTCGGCGGCAAGCCGCCCGATAACGATGGCACTCAACGCTTGAAGCGCCGCGCCCAGCGCCATCGCGAGCATCGCGAGGACCACGACACCGCGACCCGCCCGCACCAGCCGCCGCCAGTCGACCGTGCGGTCCAGGTCATTGATCATTGCTGCTTGATGGACCGACAGGTGTGTCGGGGCCATCGAATACGAGGTCATCGTCCGGCCAAGGTCATCGTGCTGAGCGTAGAGACCCGCAGTGCCAGAATGCATCCCAATTTGACCCCCACGAGGGCCTGACTCTACCGGTGAGTGACGGCAATCAGCACGTGGATTTTTCGGCGCCGTGTCCGGCTACGCCCCGACGAGGACCTGTGGTTTTGCGCGCATGCTGACACTCCTTCGGCCGTTGCCTGGATCGGTGAACTGGAAGTTGGAGGCGGAGGTGCTAGATCCTGGGAGCTGCGCTCAGTCAGCGCCGTTGCGCCTGGATCAGCCAGTGCGCGGCGTCGTAGAACACGCCTTCATCGGTGAGATGGTCGGAGATGTTGGCACGCAACGTCTCTAGTGCGCGGCGGCGCGATCGGTCGTCCAGCTCGGCGAACGCGGATGCCGATTGGGCGGCGATGAAATCGAAGGCGTCGTCGACATCACGTCCGTAGAACATCGGTGCATGCAGTGCCGTCATCTCGATGTCGACAAAGCCGACGTCGCCCAGGATTTGACGTACACGGATCGGGTCACTGAGCGAGAACGGGTTCGGCGAGCTCGGCGAAGGAACCGGGAGGTCGCGTCCGCCTGCAGAGATGGTGCGGAACGTACGGATGCCCTCATTGCGGTCGAGTGGTTGCCACACCAACTGGACGAGTCGCCCAGCTGGCCGGAGTGCGCGTGCGATGTTGGAAAAGGCCTTGGTCGGGATGCCGAAGAACATGGTCCCGTGCCGGCTCACCGCGGTGTCGAATCGAGATTCGCCAAAGTCATACACCTGTGCGTCTGCCTGAACGAACGACACATTGCTCAGCGCTTCTGCTGCGGCACGCGTGGTGGCGAGCTCCAGCAGTGGCGAAGATAGGTCGACCCCTAGTGCCGAGCCGCGGTGGGCGATCCGTGCGGCATCGCGGGTGACCTGTCCGGCCCCGCAACCGATATCGAGAACCGCCGAATCATCGTGAATACCCGCGGCGTTGAGAAGTTCTGGGTGATACGCGGCCATGCCTTGATCGAATCTGTCAGCCCGGTCGGACCAGAAGATGCCATTGGCGCCGTCCCACGCGTGGAATTGATCGAGATTGGCGGAATCCAGGATCGCAATGCCACGCATCGGTCTATCCCCATTTCGACTGATGGCTTTCGCGCTCGCGGTCGGTGCCACGGGCCTCAAGCAGGCCTGCGACGCAGCAGTGCGCGGCGCTCGACGGAGACGATCTGTACCCACACCACAGTAGCGTCCGCGCTCGGACTGGACCACCCTGCGTTTGATGCACCGGCGTCATGATTTTTGGCCCCACAGTCCAGGGCGGTTGGCCTGGCGGGCTGGAGGCCCATGGTTACGGTGGGCTGATGCGTCACGCGATCTATCTGCCGTTGTTCGGCGCTTTGTCCGATCCGTCTGCGATCGCAGACATCGCTGCTGCAACCGAACAGGCCGGGTGGGACGGGCTGTTTGTGTGGGATCACGTGTTGAGTCCGGTCGAGGGGCGGTGGGAGATCGCTGATCCTTGGATCGCACTGGCCGCGGCGGCGATGGTGACAGAGCGGATTCGATTGGGCCCCATGGTGACTCCGTTACCACGGCGACGCGTGCTCAAGCTGGCGCGTGAGACGGTGACCCTGGATCGGCTGAGCCGGGGACGTCTCATTGTGGGGTTGGGCACTGGCGGCGACATCGCGCGGGAGTACTCGGCGTTCGGCGAGGATAGCGACGCGCGCCGACTCGGTCAGGTGCTCGATGACGGTACCGCTGTGCTGACGGCTCTGTGGGCTGGTCAAACGGTGACTTCCCGAAGGGCAGTGGTCATCGAAGCGGTGGAGGCGATGCCCGGCCCGGTTCAACAGCCACGGATCCCGCTGTGGTTTGGTACCGCACGCGCCGCCGGTAGACCGATCGACCGGGCCGCTCGCTACGACGGCATCTTCCCGCTCGGAGCGGATGCCATGAGAGTCGCGCGTATTGCAGATGCCATCGAGCAGGTACGGGGAGGAAGCTGCGCAGGCTTCGATATTGCGGTGGCGGCGCAGCCGGGTGACGATCTCGCCGGGTTGGCAGCTGCGGGTGCTACCTGGGCATTGCACGCCTTCTGGCCAGGCCACCGACCGGATCAGGTGCTGCGGGTCATCAGCCGAGGGGCACCGGACTGATCCACGTGGTCGGCCAAATCAAGTTATCCGGTTCGCTTCTGGCGCGGCCCACCCTGAATGGTTCGACGTCGGCCGTTTGTCGCCGCCGCAAGCGGCCTGCCGATAGGTTGTGGTGGTGGCCGAACGCGCGCTGCTATTTCTGGATGTTGACGGCACCCTGCTACCGGGCGGCGGGAAAAAGCTCGATCCGGCGCTGGTCGATTGGCGGGAATGGCAGAGCCACCGCAATCCGCAACTGGCGCGAATCGACCGCACGCACGGTAGACATCTGCTGGGCCTTGACTGCGATCTGATCTGGGCCACGGCCTGGATGCACGATGCCAACGAGGTGATCGCGCCGCTCCTCGGACTTCCGCCTCTGCCTGTGGCTGATCTGCCCGAAGCGCCGCTGGAGGATCCGGTCGGCACCCTGCATTGGAAGACGGCGGCGTTGGTTGCAGCTGCCCGTGGGCGTCGCTTCGTCTGGCTCGACGACGAAATCTCAGACGTCGACCGTACATGGGTCGATACGCATCACAAAGGACCAGCATTGCTTCACCGGGTCGATCCGAGTTCAGGCCTGACTGGTGCTGACTTCGCCGTGATCAGCAGCTGGCTGCTCGGGGGTGTTCTGTGATCCGCCGGCGAACCGAGCTCTGCGCGAAAGTCGTCATGATCGCCGGCGCCGGCCGCGGCATCGGGGCGAGCCTTGCGCGGCAGATGCACAGCCAGGGTTAGTCCCGTCTAGAACAGTCCGATCGCGAGAGCCATTGCAAGGAACAGCGTGAGTTGATAGGCGCTGTTGATGATGGTCAGCCGCGGCGGCTTCAGCTCAAATGCGTTGTGTTGGAGCAATGTTGTGGCCGAGAAGGCCAGCCAGGCTGTGGCGCCGACGAGAAGCGCGAGCCACGCAGAGCGGTGGCCGGCGGCGGCGAAAGTGACCGCGATGGCGACTGCCAGCCCCACCGCAGTCACCGTATTGGCGACAAGTAATTGAGCCATGTTCCGTCTGCTGGCTGCTTTGGATTGTTCGGCAGTGAGGCCGGTCAGGTCCCACCATGTGGTCGCGAAGAGCTTTCCGTACCACACACCGGCAATCGCCATCCCGGCGACGATTGCGATCACTACACCGAGCCAACTCAGCTGCATCTCACGGCTCCTCGACTGCGCTGTGGGGGTGTCGTCATGGTCCGCGGTCACGGGCACCGCATGTAATTTACAAGTGCACAATCAAAAATGAAGTGCCATTGGGCGGCGGGATGAACGAGCCACTCAACGAAGTTCTCGATGTATACGGCGGGGCTGACCGGTGGCCAACAAGACCTTGCGGCGGTATTTGCCCCTCGTCGCGGTGCCACCAGTGCCGATCAAGTGTCAGCGGCCAGCACTATCGTGACTGGAATGAGTCCGCGACCGCCGCCGCGACCTGCCGATCTTGATGCCGTTCGCGACTCGTATGACCGCGTAGCTGACAACTACGTCGAGATGGTGACGACCACGGGCATCGGGGACATCGGCACCCACCCGTGGCTCAAAGCGGCGATGGACGCATTCGCGGGCGCAGTCGCGCCGATAGGCCCTGTCCTCGACGTCGGCTGCGGGCCAGGAACGGTCACGGCCTATCTTGCCGAGCGCGGTATTGAGGTCTCAGGAGTCGATCTTTCACCACGCATGATCGACCACGCGCGACGCCTGCATCCCCAATGCGCGTTCACTGTTGGCTCGGCGACCGACCTCGACCTCCGTGCGGCATCGCTGGGCGGAGTCCTGGGTTGGTGGTCCTTGTTCAACTTGCCGCGCAATGTCCTGCCCGCAGTTCTGGCCTCTTTTGCTGCGGCTTTACGTCCGGGCGGTCAGCTGATCATTGCTACCCACGTCGGTGACGACGATGTCGAGCGGACCGAGGCCTACAACGGGGTGCCGGTCCAGTGGACCACCTACCAATGGCAGCCAGAAGAACTCATCACCCAAGTGCAAGAGGCGGGATTGCGACTCGTGGCCGACCTCCGCCTCCCCGCCGATCAAACCAGCGGACCCGCCACCATCCTTGTCGCACAACGAGACAGCCCATAGCCGGCCGGCCTCACTTGGACGACACCGGCATGAGGGGGATCTTCTTCATCGCGCTGGTGCGGGGGTCCGGAGCGGCAGCCGCGGCTTGGTGGTTCTCTTCGCCTCGGGTATAGGTCCACACGCAGAATGGCTCGCCTTGAGCGAACGTGAAGTCTTTGGGCGGCAGGTTGATATCGAGCTTGCAGCCCGGAAAGAACGGTGCTGAGATCCGCTGTTCGAAGGTGCAGTTCATCCAGGCCCGTGCTGGTGGATACAGCCCTTCGTCCGTGTATTTTTGGAGTACTTCGCAACGTCGCATGTTCAACACGACGTGATCAGGGTTGTAAACGATGTACTCACCGCCATACCCCAGGGTGCCGTCGATGCTCAGCACCGCAAGTTTGAGGAAATCGACCACATGCACGGGTTCGATCTTGAAGACCTTGGCCAGCTTCGGATACTGGTAGTCGATGATGAGCTGGTACATGTCGGGTAATCCGAGCCAGACCTCTTCTTCAGGGATGATCTTTGTCCACTGATCGATGAAGTAGTTGTGCCCCTTGAGGTATTGGTCCCAGTAGGTCTTGATGAGCCGGATCAAGGCGGGCTTGGTGAGGTCTTCGGTCTGCACATCGAAGGGGATGGCCTGGTACTGGGCGTTCTTCCAGTCCCAGCCCGGGGGAGCGATGAAGCGGCCCATCGGCATCACCTGGCGTAAGCCCGCCCGCGAGACCTCAGCGGCGATATCCATGGCGGTATTTATCCCCACCTTTTCCGAGTAGATCTTGACGTGCGCATGGGGCACGAAGTTCAACACGTCCTCGAAGACGCGCGCGAGGCCGAGTAGGAAGTCACGCGAAAAGTCTTGGATATTACCCACTTTGCCCATGAATTCGTGGGTGTAGTCGTCGTAGTTGAGTTCCTCGGCATCGGTGGTCACGGGGTTCCTCCTGGGTGGGCTGCGATCGGGCAAGGGCCTGTCAGAGTCCGCACATGTGGCAGAATCTGACAGGTTGACGCTAATCGTGGAGAGAAGCAGGTCACTAAGTGATTCCCGATCATCGGGAGGTCGGTGAGCCGGTGAGCGCGATGAAGATGAACGAGCTGGACAGGCCGGAGGAGCCGTAACTGTGGGTGTAGCGGGTAGGCCGGCGACGTTGACCGAACGGCGCGCCGCGGAACTGCGGCTGGACATCGCGTTGGCGGCGCGCGAGTTGTTTCTCGCCGATCGGTCGACGTCGGTGACTGTGGAGAGGATCTGTGACGCGGTGGGCATCGCGCCGCGGACGTTTCACCGTCACTTTCCGGTTAAGGAAGACGTCATCTTGCCGTTGTTCCGACAGTTCGGCAGCCTGAGCATTCAGGTGCTGGCCGATGCGGGATCACACGGCGACACCGTTGATGTTCTCGTCAAGGCGTTCAGCACCGAGGTGCCCAAACGTGGACGAATCGAGATCGATCGCACCTTCATGGCGTTGGTGATCGGCGACCCCCAGTACCGGCTGCGTTGGCTGGATTGGGGCCAAGACCTCGTCGTCCCGATTACCGACTTTCTCGAGGGCCGGTTCGACCTTGGGACTGACGCGTACACCCGAGAATTGCCCGCTCAGTTAGTGATTCAGACCTGCCGCTATGCTTACATCCACTGGGTGACGGATGGTGATTTCACTCGATTGCGGTCGGCCTTGCGGGCCGGTATGCGCATGATCGTCGGCGCCCTACCGATTCGGTCACCACAGACCTGATCGGTACGCGGTTTGGGACGGGATCGCCTAGCTGTCAAAGATTTCCAGGGGACCGACGTACCCCCGGTTGGCTTTGATTCGTTCAGCGAGGCGCCAGCTGCCATCGGCGCTTCGGCGCCAGGTGTCGTGGTAGTCACCCAGCGTGTAGAAGCGCACCGACGGGTCGGCGGTCGAGTTCAGATGAACGTCGCGGACGTAGGCCTTGCTCCTCGCGATATCGCCGTCGACATCGATGACGATATTTCCCAGTAGATGCTGAGTGGGCCCACAGCTGTCGAGATATCCACGGATCAGGCCGATGATCGCCGCGTTTCCTGCCACGCGTCCGGACCCGAAATCTCCTTCCGCATCGGCGGTGAGAATGCCGGCCATCGTCGCCCAGTCGCGATCGTCCATTGCGCGCGCGAAGAGGATCAGCGCCCGCTCGATAGCGCGCTCATCGCGCAGCAGGGGATCTGAATTCATGTGCTCGTTCCTATCACCGCTCAGGAGTGCGCTCCGCCGTCGACACGGATCTCGGTGCCGGTGATGAACGCGCCATCGTCGGAGGCAACCATGGCGATCACGGACGCAACCGCGCTCGGGTCGCCCAGGATTTCGCTCTCAGCGCCGTGCACCAACGGGGTCTGCTTGGTCCACAATCCGAGGTCGTATCCCTCGGGCATCTTGTCCAAAGTGCTGTTGGCCAGCGCGGTTGACACTCCGCCGGGTTGTATGTTGACGGCGCGCAGGCCCTGCTTCGAATACTCCAGTGCCAAGGAGTGGGTGAAGCTGAGGATGCCGCCCTTGCTGGCGGCATAGGCCGCCATATACGGATGGGCGAAGGTGGCCGCGGTTGAGGTGAAGTTGACTACGACACCACGCCCCGATTCCAGCAGCGCCGGCAACGCCTGACGTGTCATGAGGAAGGTGCCGGTGAGATTGACCGCTAGTGTGCGGTTCCATTCATCGAGGCTGGTCTCGTGGGTATGCGAACACGTCTGTATGGCAGCAACATTCACCAAGACGTCAAGCCCGCCCAACTCGGCCACGGCCGCGTCCACGGCGGCGGTGACCTCGCTTTCACAGGAGATGTCTAGGACAGCGGTTGTCAGCCGCTTGGCCGTGCCGGCATCTTCAGCGGAGGCAGTGGTGGCGGCCAAGCCGCCGACGGAGATGTCGTAGGCCACCACCGTGGCACCTTCGTCGAGCAGGCGGGCCACCGTCGCCGCGCCGATACCCGATCCGGCGCCGGTGACAATCACGCGGCGATCTGAGAAGCGTTCCATCCGGGTGCTCAGGCGAACTGAAAGGCGCTCACCGGCGCCTCATCTGGGTAGCTGGTCGGGCCGCCGAGATCGTAAGCGGCGTTGAGCGCTCCGATGAACTGTGGATCGTGCAACGGCTCGCCCGGCACATCGAGTTTGATGCCCTTTTCCTTGAGATCGTCGACCATCATGCCGATTGCCCGCTCGATCGTGATGTCGTCGGATCCGTCCATGTTCTTTTTCAGCTCGTCGAAGTCAGCGAACACTTCAGCCGACCAATGCACGAGGAACCGCAACTCGTTCGTGTGGTGGCGGGCGATGACGTTCTCACCGTTCTTCAACAGCCAGTGGTCGCGGTCGGCAGGGTCGCCGCCGAACACGGTATCGAATGCCAGGCCGGTCGGAACCTGTTGATTCAGCGGTCCATTGGCCTCACCGCGGTGCATCATCATCTCGTTCTGCACGACAACGCCACGATTGTTGATGGGCGGTAGGACCCGGCCGGGGGGCTTGAGCGGACCGTCGGGCCAGTAGGTGAAGCCCGAGCCGTCATCGAGCGAGAACCAGGTGATGACCTGTGCCATTTTGATCAGGTACTCCGTGAACAGCCCTGACTTACCCATCACACTGCACAACCAGGTCGGGGCGTTTTCATGGCGCACCCCGCGGAAGCTGGGGGAGTCTAAATGGCCTGGGTCGCGATTGGCGCACGGCCCATTGATGTTGAACAGCATCATCTCTGGCTTGGCGTACTGGGCGTTCCAGTAGCTTTTTGCATGCTCGATGAAGTCGGCGTTGTAGAAGCAGTCATGTAACTCGGGGTAGAGGACCGTTCCGTAGTTGGCCAGATACCCGCGGAACGTCGGGGTCAGGAACAGGTCGAGGGATGGGGTGAACGCCTCGGGGAACGCACCGCTCATGGTGGCCATCAATTCGTCGGCCGAAGCGAAGTGCTGAGCGATGATGAGATTCCAGGGGCCCTCGGCGTGGACGACGTTGAGCAGCCGCTGGCGCTGATCCTCGGTGTAGACATCGCTGATCTCGCGTGGCGGGGCGACAGGACGCAGGACATCGGACAGTTCGAGACGCCGCTCATCGGTCAGCATGGTGCTCTCCTTCAGTGGTGAGATATTCGATTGTGGGTAATGCCCGCACGGATGATCGGGTGGGCGTCCGTTGATCGGGAGATTCGTTGTCAGAAAGACGATGCGCAAATTTCACGTGGAGCAATGCGCCGATTTCTGCGATTGCCAGGCGGCCGCGTGCCGTGGTGTCGGAGCGCATCAGGAAGCCGTGGTACACCCCGGGATAGCGCGTCATCGTGGTCTGCACACCTGCCTCACGCAACCGGCGTGCGTAACGTTCCCCCCAATCCCGGATCGGGTCGCACTCCCCGGTGACGACGATGGCCGGCGGCAGGCCGCCCAGATCGCTGGCATAGGCCGGGATCTGGTACGGATCGTGGGGCGATCCGGCCCCGCCGTCGACCAACTCGTGCATATACACGATGTCGTCGTGGCGCAGCATCGGAGCATCCGGCATCGAGGTGATCGACGGTGCGCCCATATCTCTGTCCAGACCGGGGTAGAGCAACACTTGCGCGCAGATCCGTGGTCCGCCGCGGTCGCGGGCGGCGAGCGCCACGGCGGCGGCCAGCGAACCGCCTGCACTGTCGCCGACGATAGCCAGCCGGCCGATGTCCAGGTCCAGGTCGTCGCCGTGGCTGCTGATCCACTCAGTGGCCGCATACGCGTCCTCGAATTGTGCCGGCGGCGGAGACTCGGGCGCCAGCCGGTATTCGACGGCTGCGACCGCAGCGCCGCTGGCGTGGGCGAGCTCGCGCGCCAGCGGCTCGAAGGAATGGTTGGAACCCATCACCAGCCCGCCGCCGTGCAGGTGGACGAGCACCGGAGAACCAGACTCGGTAGTAGGGCGGTACAGGCGAAGGGGGATCGGGCCGGCGGGTCCCGGCACCGTCAACTCGTCGATGCTTGCCATTGGCTGCATGTCGGGGCGCGGTGCGGATTCGAGCCCGGCCCGTACGGCGGCCAATCCCCGGGCGCGCATCGGAGCGACGTCACCGAAGGACGCAACCCGGTCAGCGGCGTCACGGTCGAGCTGGGGGAGGCGCATGTCAGTTCTCGATCGGGTCGAACCGACGCTGCGTGCGCAACTGGGGAGCCTCTTGATTGGCCAACACGCGTGCCCGCTCCGCCATCGCCGACCCGACGTAGTCGGGTTGGGTGAGCAGATAGAACCGGCCTTCGGCGGCTTGCTCGAACACCGCTTCGGCAGCGGCCAGCGGGTCCATCGCGTCGGCCTTGATGTCGAGCATGGCGGTGCGCTGGGCCTCCGCAGCGTTGGTGTCACCGGATTGCACGCCCCCGGCGGACTCGAAGATATTGGAGACCACCGCGCCGGGCAGTACCGCTTGAACGTGAACGTGGTGGTCGTGACCGGCGGCCTGGACTTCCAGATGCAAGCACTCGGTAAGCGCGAGCACGGCATGCTTGCTCACGATGTACGGCGCCTGCAGGGGAACCACCGCGACCCCGCCGATCGAGGACAGGTTCCATACCCACGCAGGTGAGCTGGTAGCCATCATCTTGGGCAGAAACGCGCGGATACCGTGGAAGACCCCGCTGACGTTGATGTCCAGCACTCGCCGCCAGTTGGTGACCGGGGTGTCCCAGAGGTAGCCGAACTGTTCGATTCCGGCGTTGTTGATCAACAGTCGCACGTCGCCCAGATCGCGATACACGTCGTCGGCCAGAGCCTGCACGGCCTCGGCGTCGCTGACATCGCACACCGCGTCGAGCGCGGAACCACCTGCGGCAGTGAGCTCTTCACGAAGGGCCGCCACCGCCGCGGCGTCGACATCGGCCAGCACCACCGTCATGCCCAGCCGGCTCGCCTGACGAGCCAGGCCCGCACCGATTCCCGCGCCGGCGCCGGTGATGACGGCGACTCCGCCGCCGAAGGTCTCGCGTGCGCTCACGCGGGGGCGCTGGCGGAGGTGTTGGCGGTGTGCTGCGCGAGAGGCACGGAATCCTCGGCGTCGAGGATCACCGTCATCGAGGTGAACACGAGGCCGTCGTTCGATCGGCGGATGCCGGCGTCGACGACGCCGCTGGAAACGGCGAACGGAACGTTGTTGGTGATCTGGTTGACGAACAGATAGAACCGGACCGAGGTCACGTCACCGTCGACACCGGTGCGGAAAATGTTGGTCGCGTGGTGGCGGCACGGGTACGGGTTCTCGTTGCGGTGCTCCATGAGCCACGCGCGGGTTTGCTCGCCGCCGTGAAGTTCGGCCGCGAGGAGATGCTCGAATGGGCAGTTCCCGGAATCCGAACGGCTCAGGTAGTGCATCTCGTCGCCGATACGGGCGTCCACTTCGTTGAAGTGGCCCTGGTCGTAGTGATACCAGAACCCCGCGATGAACTCCTGGACCTCGGACAAGGCGATCTCGTTGCTCATGACGAGGAGTCAACCCCGGATGTGGCGCCAGTTACACCGCTGATGACCGTTGAGTGGAACACCGGGACCCGGTCAGCGACTATCGGCGATCAGGGCCCACAATCCCTCGGGTCCCGCAGCGGTTGCGGCGGCGGCGACCTGCTCGTCCCAGTGGCGCACCGACCCGTATTCGGACCGCCACGCCAGCGCCGCACGGGTGAATTCGTGCAATCGATGTTCCCGGGTCGTGCCGATCGCACCGTGCACCTGGTGGGCGTTGCGGGAGACCACCGACGCCGCGTGGCCGGCGCAGGAACGCGCGGTGGCGATGAGGAAGTCGAGGTTCACCGAGTCCCATTCTGTTGCGACGGCCACGTCGAGTGCCGCCTCGGTGGCGGCCCGGGCGAGCGCGGCCTCGGCAGCGGCATCCGAGATGAGATTCTGGATCGCCTGGAACTTGGCCAGCGGGCGCCCGAATTGCACCCTGGCGGTCACGTGTTCGATGGACATCTCCACGGCCCGTTCGAGTGCCGCGCACACCTGAATCCCCCGGAGCAGTGCCGACTTACGCTGAAGTTTCTCCACGAGCGCAGCACCGATAGGTTTCCCGGCTGTCGCCGCGAGCTCAGCACCGACCGTGTCTCGGGGCTCGCCGATTAGATTGACTCCCTCACGGATGGAGAGCGCGGCGGGCTCGACTTCGGCAACGCGATACTCGTCGCCGGCCCACCACACCACCACGATCCGATCGACGGAGGCGCCCCACGGTACGGGTGTATCGGGCCCACCGCGCGGGGATAGATGCACCGTGCGGATGGCGTCGTCGACTTCGCCGAGGGTCTCCAACAGCCAGCATGCCAACAAGTCGTGTTCGCCCAATGGCGTGCGAATCCCGTGGCGTGCAGCAGCGCTGAGTAGTTCAGCAGCCTCATGCCAGCCCGCCCCACTGCCGTCTGACTCCTCTGATCCCGTCAGCCGCGCCAAACCGAGGGACTCGAGACGCTGCCACAGCGCGCGGTCGAGAACAGCGCGCCCGCCGGTCGAGTGCGAGGGTCCGCTTCGGTGGTAGTCGGCGAAGACCGCGTCGATCATCGCGACCAGGTCCGGGTCGACCGCTGGAGCTGCGTTCGTCGAAAGGTGGCTTGTCGTCATCGAATGCCCAATCCGCGTGCTATCACGCCACGTAACACTTCGTTGGTTCCGCCGCGCAATGTGAAGCCGGGACGCTGATCGACCGCATCGGCGACCAGTTCCACCCATTCGACGGATTGCGTGGCACCGTACTCGGTTTCGAGGTCGGCGAAGTCCGCCACGTCACCTTCGACGGTCGTGCCCAACACCTTGACGACGGAAGCGGCCACATCGCAGCTCTCTCCGCGTTGCAACGCGCCTGCCACTGCAGTCGACATATGGTGAAGCCCGGCGATGCGAGCCACCAGGCGACCGAGTTCGCGATCACCCGATCTTCGCGGGTTGCCCGTGGTATCCACCGCGTGCGCGAGGAGCGGGAAGGTCGACAGGAAGCGTTCGGGGCCACTGCGTTCGAAACTCAGCTCCGAGGTGACCTGAGTCCAACCTTGTCCGATCTCACCGAAGACCATCGCGTCGGGGACGAAGACGTCCTCGAGGATGACCTCGTTGAAGTGATGGCCGCCGTTCATCGAGACGATGGGGCGGACGTCTACGCCAGGACCGCGCAAGTCGACGATGAATTGGCTCAGGCCGGCGTGGCGGTGCGCGGGATCCGCGGCGGCGGTGCGGGCCAGCACGATGAACGCGTGCGCGCGGTGAGCTCCGGAAGTCCAGACCTTGGTGCCGGTGAGCGACCAGCCGCCGTCCACCCGGGTTGCGCGGGTGCGCACGCTGGCGAGGTCGGATCCAGAATCCGGTTCGCTCATCCCGATCGCGAAGAAGTGCTCGCCAGCGACGATGCGTGGCAGGAAGTGCGACTTTTGGTGCTCCGTACCGTATTTGAGCAACGACGGCACAATCTGCCGATCGGCGATCCAATGTGCCGCAACGGGAGCGCCCGCGGCCAGCAATTCCTCGGTGACGACGAATCGCTCGTGGAAGGAACGACCGTGACCGCCGTATCGCTGGGGAACGGTCATGCCCAGCCAGCCGCGCGTGGCCAACGCCAACGTGAAGCCTTCATCCCATCCGCACAACCATGAATCGATCGACGGGCGGAACGCGCCGGCGGCCAGCTGATCAGCCAGGAAAGCCCGTACTTCCGCCCGTAGTGCGCCCGAGGGGGCGTCGCTACTGATCGGTGGTACCAACCGGGGCATCGCGGTGGTCACGTCGTCCTCCACTTCGCGATCCGGCGCTGGTGCTCGGAGTCGTGGTGAGCCAACGGCTGCATTGCGGCGGCCATTGCCAGAGTGGATTCCAGCGTTCCGGAGATCGATTCCTGCAGAAGCCGTTTGGCCATCCGCAGGGCGTGCGGCGGGTTGACCGCGATGCGTTCGGCCAAGGTCCGTGCTTCGGTAAGCAGGTCATCGTGGGGCACGACACGGCTGACCAAACCCCATTCGAGTGCCGTGCCGGCATCGATCCGGTCGCCGGTAAAGGTCAACTCTGCAGCCCGTGCGTACCCGACGGCACGCGGCAAGAACCAGGTGCCGCCGTCGCCGGGGATCAGGCCCAGCTGGACGAAGCTTTCGGCGAACGAGGCGCGCTCAGAGGCGATGCGAATGTCGCACATCATCGCCAGGTCGCACCCGGCGCCGATGGCCGCACCGTTGACCGCCGCGATCAGAGGAACTTCGAGACGGCCAAGCGCTCGCGGTATCCGTTGGATTCCGTCGATATAGGCCCGGCGTTGGTCAATGGCGTCCAACCCGAACATGCCGCGGCCGTCAGCCATGTCCTTGACGTTGCCGCCGGCGGAGAAGATCTTCCCGGCGCCGGTCAGCACGATCGCGCACACGGCAGTGTCGCAGTTCGCCGCGTCCACAGCCTGCTCGAATGCGGCGATGACAGCCGGATCGGTGATGGCGTTGCCGACCTCAGGCAAGGTGATGGTCCAGACCTGAACTGCGCCTTGCGTATTGACGTCCAGCGGTGAAGTCATGCGCCCGCCCTCAGTTGCAGGGACTTCGTCTGCAAGAATTCCTCGAGCCCGAAGCGTCCCAGTTCACGCCCGATGCCGGATTTCTTGTATCCGCCGAACGGTGCGGCCGGGTTGTAGGGCCCGCCATTGATATCGAGTTGGCCGGTCTGTACCTGGCGGGCGAACGCGATCCCGGTCTCGTCGTCGGCGGCCCACACCGCGCCCGAGAGTCCGTAGGGAGTTCCGTTGGCGATGCGCAGCGCATCGTCGGTGTCGGTGTAGGGGATGACTGCCAGTACGGGGCCGAACACCTCTTCCTGGCCGAGCTCGGATTCCGGATCGACATCGGCGAAAACTGTTGGAGCGAGGAAGAATCCCTCGTCTCGAACAGGCTCGGCGCCGCCGGTCAGCAGCCGGGCGCCCTCATTGGCGGCCCGCTCGATGAAGCCGCGGACGGTGTTGAACTGCGACCGAGAGGCCGACGGGCCGATGCGGGTTGCGGGATCCCAAGGGTCGCCCACGGTGTAACGGGCGACGGCAGTCTCGATCTGATCCAGTGCCTCGCCATAATGCTTCTGCGGCACCAGCATCCGGGTCCAGGCCATACAGGTCTGGCCTCCGTTGAGGAACGCATTGCCGACCCCGACCTTCACGGCGGTGGTCACGTCAGCTCCGTCGAGGATCACATTGGCCGATTTGCCACCCAGCTCGAGGGCGACCTTCTTGATCGACTGACCGGCCAATTCTCCGACGCGCGATCCGACACCGGTGGACCCGGTGAAGGACACGAAGTCGACGTCGGGGTGAGAGGCCAAGCGCTCACCGATGACCTGGCCCGGGCCCGACACGATGTTGATGACGCCGGGGGGTAGCCCGGCCTCTTCGCACGCCTCGACAAACGCGAACACCGACAGGGGCGCGTCGTTGCTGGGCTTGAGCACGACGGTGCAACCCGCGGCGATAGCGGGCAGCACCTTCGCGACCACCTGGTACAGCGGGTAGTTCCACGGTGTGATGGCACCGACAACCCCGTATGGTTCCCGCAGCACCAGGGAGTTGCCGATCCGCTCCTCGAATGCAAAGCCATCCAGTGCGTCGGCGAACCCCTTGGCCACCGCCAACGGAACCTGCGTCTGAACCGTGGCAGCGATGCGCACCGGGGCGCCCATCTCCGCGGTGATGAGATGGGCGATGTGGGGCAGACGTTTCTCCATCGCATCGATCACGCGGTGGAGTCGATCGCGGCGTTCGTCCACGCTGATCAGCGGGTCGAATGCGCGTCGCGCTGCGTCAACCGCAGCGTCGACGTCCGCGGCGGAACCGTTGGGCACGTGACCGATCACCTTCTCGGTTGCGGGATCGATGACATCGATCACGCCGCTGCCGGCCGGTTTCACCCAGCCGCCGTCGATGAACAGCGTGGGGTGCTCGTAGGTAGGCAAAACGAATTCTCCTCCGGTCGTGATGGTCAGGGGATCAAGCTGGCCCGGATGTCCCGCTTACCGTCGGCAGCGGCGAACGCATCGTTGATGTCGTCGAGCGCGTAGGACGCTGCGGCGAGCCGCTCGAATGGCAGCGAGTGCTGATGGCGGTCGAGGAATGTCAAGGCGCGGGACAGCACTGCCGGGTCATACAGCGACACCCCGACCATGGTCTTGTTGGAGAACACGAAGCGCGACGGATCGAAAGCGAAGGTCTGGCCGACGTTGATATTGCCGATCTCGACATAACGGCCGAACTGTCCGAGCATCTGCAGACCCTCCTCGATGGCCGAGGGGTGTCCCACGACCTCGACCACCACGTCGGCGCCGTGGCCGCCGGTCAACCCCCGCACCGCTTTCGCGCGATCTTTCGGCGTGCTGATCTCGTTGAGGTCGAGCACGGTGTCGGCGCCGAACGCTGTTGCGAGTTCGAGTCGCTCCGACACCCCGTCGATGGCGATGACGTTCGCGGCGCCGCGCGCCTTGGCCACGGCGATCGCGTACAGCCCCAAGGCTCCTGCGCCTTGGACCACAACGTGTTCGCCGAGCTGCATGTCGATGCGTTCTAGTCCGTACATCACTTGCGACAGAGCGCAATTAGCGCCAGCGGCGATATCGTCACCCACGCTGTCGGGCACAGAGTAGACAACCGCACCGGCCGGCAGCAGGTAGTAGTCACCGTAGCCGCCGACGAAATAGGGCGGCTCGTCAGCACGGCCCAGCATCGCCATCTTCAAGTTCAGGCACGCGTTGCGGCGGCCGGCCAGGCAATTCCTGCAGGTGTGACAGCAGAAGAAGTAGGGAAACACCACGCGCGCGCCATCACCCAGTGGTTTGCCGTTGGAATCGGTTGATACGCCCGAGCCCAGTGCGGCGACAGCGCCGACCATTTCATGACCGAGAACCGTCGGCAGCTGGCCGCCGAGACCCCGCGTCGCGAACGTTCCGTGCCAGGCATGGACGTCGGACCCACAGATATTCGCGCGCAGAACTCGGACCAGGATTTCTCCCGGGCCTACCTTTGGAAGGCTGACGGTCTGGATTACGAACGGCTTGCCGGGTTCGTCAAAGCGCGCGATGCGGCCCTCATACACGTGGGGAATCCCTTTCGATATCGGTGATGTCGACGCTGAACCGCTGGCGCAGATCGCGTTTGAGTAGTTTGCCGCTCGGGTTCTTCGGCAGAGAGTCGACGAAGAACACCTGCTTGGGAGTCTTGAACCCGGCGAGGTGGTCGCGACAATGACTCAGGATCTCGGCTTCCGACGGAGCGGCTCCGGCACGAGCGACCACCGCGGCGACCACAGCCTCCACCCAGACCGGGTGCGGGATGCCGAACACCGCCGCTTCTTCGATCCCGCTGTGCCGGTAGAGAACTTCCTCGACCTCACGGCTGGCGACGTTCTCGCCGCCGGTCTTGATCATGTCTTTCTTGCGGTCCACGACGTGGAGGAGACCGTGCTCGTCGTAGAAACCCAGATCCCCCGAGTGGAACCAGCCGCCGGAGAAGGCTTGGGCTGTGATTTCCTCGGCATCGAGGTAGCCGAGCATCAGATGTGGGCTGCGGTGGGCGATTTCGCCCACAATTCCGGCTGCGACGGGGTTGTCCGACTCGTCGAGGATGGCGGTCTCGACATTGACGACCGGCCGTCCCGCTGCCCCGGCATGGGCATCCTGCTCATCGGGTCCCAGCGCGGAGGCCAGGGGAGCCATCTCGGTCTGACCGTAGAAGTTCCACAATCGGAGGTTGGGAAGCCGCTGTCTCATCTCGTACAGGATCTCGGTGGGCATCGGTGACGCTCCGTAATAGCCTTTGCGCAGACTCGACAGGTCCACCTCGTCGAACACCGGGCTGCGCAGCAGGCTGATCCAGACAGTGGGCGGCGCAAAGTAATTGGTGACGCCATGGCGCTCGATGGTGCGTAACACCAGTTCGGGATCCGGCCGGGGCACGATAATGCTGGTGGCACCGAGATAGATGTCGGTGGCCAGGAAATTGTCCAACTGGGCACAGTGATACAGCGGCAGGGAGTGGACTTCGACGTCATCGCCGGACATGGAGCCGGCGACGATGGTGCTGATGTACTGCCACATCAGGCTGCGGCTGCTGTGCATGACCCCTTTGGGCCGTGACTCGGTGCCGCTGGTGTACATGACCCGCAGCAGTTGATCGTCGTCGATGCGGATATCCGGCGCTGGGCTGGTCGTGGTTAGCCAGTCGGCGAAGTCCGACCAACCGACTGGCGGGGACCGCCTGTCGGGTGCCAGCGCAATCTTTGTCGTGACGGTCGGGCTGGTCGCCATCGCCTGTTCGGCGACGGGCACCAGGTCGGTCTCGACGATGAAGGCGGAGGTCTTGCTGTGCCCGAGGATGTATGCGATCTCTTCGGCGGTCAGCATGAAGTTGATCGGCACGAGAACCACTCCGGCGCGGGCGGTGGCGAACGCCAGTACTGCGTACTGCCAGCAATTGCGCGCTAACAGCGCAACCCGATCGCCCGGGCGCAAGCCGTTGTCGTGGAACGCTGCGGCGGCTCGGTCCACCAGGTGGTCGAACTCGGCGAAGCTGAGCACCACGTCACCGTCGATGATGGCGGTCTTGTCGGGCTGCTTGCGTGCCGACCGGCGCGGGATGTCGGCCAGGCTGTGGCTGCGGGCACGGGCGATGACCGCGGCGAGGTCCTCAGAGTGCATGAGCCGCAGGGTAGGCAGGTCGGCCGTGGAAGTGGCGGTTCGTCTCCCGCTCAGTAGACACGCGGGCGTGGAGGGTGGCGACTCCGTCCGATACTCGACGCATGACCGTTACCACTGAATCGTCGTCATCGGCAGACAGCGCACCGGATCCGGCTGTCCTGCGCGCGCATCTGCGTCAGGCAGACCCCGGCGTTCTGGTTGCGGTGCTCGCCCAGATGACCGGTGACGCATCGGTCGTGGACCGGTACGCCAGCAAGATCGACCACGTCCCGGACCCGCCGGAGCGGGCGGGAACCACCGATCCCGCCACCGCGGATGCGTTGGCTGACGAGATCATCGCCGCGCTCGGTCGACCCCGGCCGGCCGGCGCGATCGCCGCGGACGATCGTGAGCTGTTCGCCGCCCTGTTGCCGATCGCGCTGGGAACCGACGTCGACGACGAACAGGTGGACCTGCTCCTCGAGCAAGGCGGTTTCCGATCCTCACAACCCACACTGCCCCGGACCACGCCGATCCCCTCGACGATGACGATGGCGATCATCGGGGCCGGCATCGCCGGTATCGCGGTCGCGCTGGCCGCGGCCGAGGAGGGTGTGCACTTCCAGATCTACGACCGCAACAATGAGGTCGGCGGCACATGGCTGACCACCACGTACCCGGGCATCGGCGTGGACACGCCGGCGGCGTACTACTCGCTGTCTCGGGAGGTGAACCCGAACTGGTCCAACTACTACCCGGAAGGTGCCGAATACCAGGATTATCTGGTGGCCCTGGCCGACAAACACGAGCTGCGCCGCCACATCCGCTTCGGTACCGAAGTGGAAGCGCTGTGGTGGGACGAGCAACGCCAGCAGTGGCAGATCCACTCACGCGCCGCCGACGGCGTCCGAAGCGTCGACTACGCCAGCGTCGTCGTCACCGCGGCCGGGTACCTCAACCGGCCTCGCTTCCCGGACATCAAAGGGCGAGAAACGTTCTCCGGAACCAGCATTCACTCAGCACTGTGGGACCCCACCCTCGACCTCACCGGGAAGAGGGTAGCCGTAATCGGAGCTGGGTGCACCGCCGTGCAGATCGTCGATGCCTGTGTCGACGAAGTCGAACACCTCACCGTCTTTCAACGGCAGCCGCATTGGGTGGCACCCCGCAAGCGCCTCTCCGATGAGGTGCCCGAGCACCGGCGCTATCTGGGCCGGGTGCTGCCGTTCTACGCCATGTGGCACCGGCTCAAGTCGTACTGGGGCACAGCAGACAACAACTATCCGATCATCCTGCAGGATCCCGAGTGGTCGCAGACGCACTTGTCGATCTCCCCGGCCAACGACGTCTTGCTGCAGATGTGTCTGGACTATATCGACCGCATGTTCGGGGCCGGAACGGAATTGGCGCGCAAGGTCACACCCGACTTCGCGCCCTACGGCAAACGCATCATTCGCGACCCTGGTGGCTACTACGCCGCGCTGACCCGCGAGCATGTCGATGTCGAGGCGAGTGAACCCGCCGAGGTGAACTCCGACGGAATCGTGACGGCCGACGGCCGCCAGATCGACCTCGACGTCATCATCTATGCCACCGGCTACCACCTCGACTTCTTGTCCACCGTCGACATCCGCGGTCGTGGCGGCAAGACGTTGGCGGGGGAGTGGGGAGACAGTCCCCGTGCTTACCGGGGCGGAACCGTTCCGGGATTTCCGAATCTGTTCATCACCTCGGCCCCCAACTACAGCCCAGGGCACGGAGCGGGGGCCAACTTCTCCATGGAGGTCCTCGCCCACTTCATCGTGGAGTGCCTGCAGCTCATGGCCTTACGCGGCGCGACGACGATCGAAGTGACCGAGAAAGCGTTCGAGGAGTACGTCGCCGGCATCGACCAGGCGATGCAAGGCACCGTGTGGTGCCACACCCCGAATGCGCACACGTACTACCGGTCGGAATCGGGTCGCGTCGTCGTCGCTACCCCGTATCGACTGGTCGACTTGTGGCAGCAGCACCGGGCTCCCGTCGAAAAGGACTTCGTCCTGCAATGAGTCAGATCCTTGCCGGCAAGACGGCGTTGGTGACCGGAAGCAGTCGTGGGATCGGGCGGGCGATCTCCCAGCGGCTTGCCGCCGAAGGCGCGACAGTCGCGGTCACCGCCCGGGCCCACACGCCCTCGCCCTCGCTTCGGTCCGGGAACACCGAGGCTCTACCCGGCACCATCGAGGAGACAGTCGCACTTATCGAAGACGCGGGTGGGAAGGCTTTCGGTCTCGCCGCCGACCTCGAGGATTCCGCAGCGCGTGACGGGCTGGTGGATGCGGTGGTGGAGCGTACCGGCCGTATCGACATCGTGGTCAACAACGCGGGGTTCGCCGACTATTCAGTGGTCGAAAACATGTCCCTGGAGACGTTCGACCGGACCGTCGAGCACTATCTGAGAACACCGTTCGTGTTGACGAAAGCCGCAGTGCCCCATATGCGTCGACAGGGGGCCGGCTGGATCGTGAACATCGGCTCGGTCACCGGGGTGCCACCGGTTCGGCCGTACCGCGACTACAACAAGACTGCGGGCGATGTGATCTACGCGTCCTGCAAGGCCGCGTTGCACCGGTTCACCCAAGGCGTTGCGGCCGAGTTGCTCGGCGCCAACATCGCGGTGAATTGTGTTGGCCCGTCCACGGCGGTGCGCACTCCCGGTGCGGCGTCGCTGATTCCGGACAATTTCCCCACCGAGCCAGTCGAATACCTGGCCGAGACCGTCTTGGCGATGTGCCACCTACCGGCCGAGCAGCGAACGGGTCTGGTGGCGTTCAGCTTGCACTACCCGTGGTCGCAACATCTTCCGGTCCATACGCTCGACGGGGCCACCACGTTGCCGCCACTGGAGCCACCGGCAACAGCGAACCCGAATATCCTGCCTGCCGGGCTCTGAACGGCTGCCGGTTTCAGTTCAGAACGGGCCCATCGGTTCGGCAGAAGCTGTGACACACGCGGTCTCGGATGATCATGTCGGTCGTCTCCGGATCGAACCAGCGATCGACCACGGCCCAGTGGACGGGGTGCATCAGGTAGGGCCCCATCAAGCCGTCCACATCGGTGAACTCCTGCTCGAAGACGTGAGTCCAGCCCGTGGTCCCGATCGCCTCGTCGACGCGGCTCAGTTGCCATGCCCGGATGGTCGACACATATCTGGGCATCATCGCCAGTTCTTGCTCGAATGCGCTGACCTGCTCCGCCGGAACCTCGGGTGGCACACGGAGCAGCAACGCTCGGTACACCGTGCCGGCGCCGCGACACAGGGGAGTTCCCCGATATGTCACACCGTTGACGTTGGTGATTGCCGGATCGCGAAGGGCATCATCGAAATTGCTTCGGGCCCAGGCATTCAGGTCCGCGAACCGAAGATGCACCAGGATGTCGCCGCCGTTGCGTGACCCCGACTCCGTTGGTTCGACCACGGCCCGCAGTGGCCCGCCGGCTTCGGCTGCCTTCCGTAATGCACTCAGTACCCGTGGGCGTTCCGGTTCGACCACATCCACCAACCGAGTGGCCCCGACCGTCGGGCTTCCATTGCGCGGGGCGGGCATCGGTGCTGAGGTCTCGGCGCGATCGATATCCTGGCTGCGCGTCGCGACGTTGCGGCTGCGCTCGACCACGAGCTCTGCGACATCCTCCCACCAGCGAGCGACCGTAGGATCGGGCCGAGCCCGCCAGGTCATCTGCCACCACGCTTGCGGGCTGGGCAATGACCAGGTGATCGTGACGACGTTGGGGCGGTCGTCGAACAGGATCGGTGGACTCACGAGTACATCGCGCAACTCCATGCCGCGGTCCCTGGCGCCGGGGGCGTAGCCGGACAGGTAGGAGTCGATGAAAGTCTGTGCGCAACCCGGGGCGGTGACCACGCGGTCGATGATGAACACCTCGGCCATGGTCGCGACGCTACGGTCCGTGGCCGCGGTGTTCCGCAGCGGCTCCCAGCCAACGGGAAGCCACTGTTGACCGCACGTGGTCGCAGCGCGATCGTGATGCGATGAGCGATCTGTTCAGCCCGGCGCGCCTTGGACCGGTGACCCTGCGCAACCGAGTGATCAAGGCCGCCACCTCCGAAGGGCGCTCGCCGACCGGTGAGGTCACCGATGATTTGATCGCGTTCCACCTGACCTTCGCCGAGGGCGGTGTCGGAATGACGACAGTCGCCTACTGTTGTGTCTCGCCCCAGGGTGCGAGCGCGCCGGGTCAGATCGTAATGAGCAACGCGGCGCTTCCGGGTCTGCGCAGACTAACCGATGCCATACACGGAGCCGGTGCAGCGATATCGGCGCAACTCGGACACGCCGGAGTGGTGGCGCCGCGAAAGCTCACCGGCATCACGGCGGTGGCCCCCAGTCGATTCGTCAATCCGACGTCCATGGCGTATTGCCGCGCCATCACAGTCGACGAAATCCGCACCGTCACCAAGCAATTCGGTCTCGCCGCTCAGGTCGCAATCGATGCCGGATTCGACGCGGTCGAACTGCATTTCGGTCATCTTTATCTGCCGAGCTCCTTTCTCAGCCCGCTCATCAATCGGCGAACAGATTCCTACGGCGGCAACATCGACAACCGTTCGCGGCTGGTCCGCGAGATCGCCCAGCACGTCCGTGAAGTGACGGGCGATCAGATCGCGGTGATCGCCAAACTGGACATGGATGACGGTCTGCCCGGGAGCATTTGGATCGACGAGGCACTGCGGACCGCACAGCTACTCGACTCGGATGCCACCCTGGACGCGTTGGAACTGACCCAGGGTTCGTCGGTGTACAAGCCGATGTACCTGTTCCGAGGAGACGTGCCGGTCAAGGAGTTCGCCGGTGTCATGCCGCCCGCGTTGCGTCCGGCTGTTCGGCTGTTCGGCAAGCGGACGATGGGTGTGTATCCGTACCAGGACCTGTACATGCTGGATGCCGCGCGCCAATTCGTGCCGCTCATGCGCAACACCAAGCTCATCCTCCTTGGCGGCATCACTGAGCGCGAGCACTTGCAGACCGGGCGGTCCGAGGGTTTTGACTTCTTCGCGATGGGCCGAGCGCTCTTGCGTGAACCCGACCGCGTCAATTCGATGATTTCGCAACCCGATTCACGCAGTCGGTGCAACCACAACAACAAGTGCATGGTGACGGTCTTCGGCCGGACGCATTGCGTGCTCGACCCGGTGCAACGGTACGGTGCGGTGGTGCCGTCAGCGTCCGAGCAACTCACCTAACGATCGGGCCGCATCCCGACGAGCCTGGTGGGCGAGGTCGAGCATCGGCATCGTCATGAAGCCATGGATGCCGCCCTCGAAAGAGCACCGCGTGGTGGGTGTCCCCGCCGCCGCCAATGCATTCGCATAGGCGATCCCTTCGTCGCGCAGTGGATCGTGGCCGGCCAGCACGACGACGGCCGCGGGTAGACCGGTCAGATCCGCCTGCAGTGGCGAGGCGTATGGATGCTGACGGTCTTCGACCGCAGGCACGTACTGATCCCAATACCACTGAAGCGCTGGGCGCGGGTTGTAGTAGCCGCGGCCGTAACGCCGGTAGGACTCGGTGTCGAAGTGGGCGGCGATCACTGGATACAGCAGCAACTGTGCGGCGATCGGCACGGAGTCACGATCTCGGGCCATCAACGTGGTGACTGCGGCAAGGTTTCCGCCTGCGCTGTCCCCGCCCACCGCGATCCGGCTGGGATCGCCGCCGAGTTCGGTGGCATGCGCCGCTGCCCACACGGTGGCGGCAAAGACGTCTTCGGCAGCGGTGGGCCATCGGTGTTCGGGAGCCAGCCGATAATCGACCGAGACCACCACGGCGGGAATCGAATTGGCAAGGTTGCGACACAACCCGTCGTGACTGTCGAGGTCGCAGAACACAAACCCGCCACCGTGGGCATACACGAGAATTGGCAGCGAGTCATCGGACTCGGGCCGGTAGATCCGGACACCCACGCTGCCACCCGCAACATCGATCTGGCGATCCACGACGTGGGACACCGGTTCGGGGTTCGGGTTGGGGACAAAACGGGCGCGGATCGCGGCGCGCACCTGCGCTCCCGTCATCGTATGCACTGGCGGAAACCCCGAGTCCAGGGTTTCGATCAGACCCGCGATCTGAGGATCGAGAGTCACGCCGGCTGCAGCGATGCCGAATCCCGTCCCAAGGGTCGGGGAGCGGGGCCGACGCGTAGCGGGCGCAGGGACTGCAGTGTCGGCGCGACACGGTCGGCACCATCCTCAGCGCTACGCCAGATACCCATCGCAGTCATTCTCACCGGCGCGACCAATCGATTGTCGAAGGCCATCCGGTTCATAGGTCCGCAGACCGAGACGGCGGCGACCGCTTGGCCG
This sequence comes from Mycolicibacterium helvum, assembly GCF_010731895.1. Taxonomy (NCBI): domain Bacteria; kingdom Bacillati; phylum Actinomycetota; class Actinomycetes; order Mycobacteriales; family Mycobacteriaceae; genus Mycobacterium; species Mycolicibacterium helvum. Next base: position 5,326,791 of record NZ_AP022596.1, read on the forward strand.
GCCGGGCCGATGGGGGCCGCCACACAGCCGAAGCCGGGCAGCGATTCCTCGCGCTCGAAAGCCACACCGTGCGCGCGGATCTTGGCCAACTCGGTGACCAGTTGGGGCGCTGTCGCGATCGAGAACCGGGTCTTGCGGTCGGTCAGGTCGACCTCCGTGATGTGGTTGTCGGCGAGGATCGCCTTTCCCACCGCCGTACAGTGTGCCGGCTGCCGACCGCCGACCCGGGTGGGAATCGCTCCGCCCATGTGGTCGCCGACCTTCTCCAGATACACAACATCGGATCCGTCGAGGACCGCCAGGTGCACAACCAACCCCGTCGCTCGGTGCAGGTCACGCAACAATGGAATGGCGGCTCGGTGAATGCGGTCCTGGTGCAGAGCCAATGATCCCAGCTCGACCAGCCGCATCCCGAGCTCGTAGTCGCGGCCGTCGCGGCGCAGCCAGCGCAACGCGACAAGACGCTCGAGCATGCGGTGCGCGGACGACCGCGGCAGGCCCGTTCGGCGCACGATCTGGGCCAGCGTCAAGCGGCCCGGGCCGTCGAAAGAATCCAGCACCAGCGAAATCCGGTCAATGACGGCGCTGGGTGTCTCGCCCGCCTTCTCGACAGCCATTGTCATGAGGGCCTCCTAGCTTCAGCATCATGCCAACCAGGCATATGACTATTAGTCATATAGTTTTAGCACAGGGATGTGCTCGCTGTCACATGAAACGCCGTGAGAAGTTGGCGGTCACCGCGAGAGCCCGCGGCAGAGTGCAGCACGCACTCACCACCGCCAGGTGGGAGAGGAGAGCTCGGTCTGGTCGAGCTACGCGCTCGACGCCGCACTACCCGCGCGACGGCCATAGAAACTGCCGTCACCGAGTGAGATACCGCTGGCGTAACCCCACGCCGCAAGCCCCGCGGTACAGCGCCCCGCCGCGAACAGTCCGGGGATGGGGTTCCCGCTGACATGCAGTACTTCGCCGTCCAAAGAGGTCATCAGTCCGCCGAGGGTGAAACCGCCGCAGCTCGCCCGCAGGTCGATCGCGCCGACCGGGGTCCCGACGGGCTTGATCCACTCCGGCTTCTTGTGCAGCAACGGATCCTCGCCGCGGGCGGCCGACTCGTTATAGGCCCCGATCGTCGCCTGCAGCGAGCCGACCGGCAGACCGATCTCGGCCTCGAGCTCGGCGACCGTCTCGCACACCCACGTCGCGGGCCGCTTGAGCACCGGGGTGGCCGAGATCGCGGCCATCGCGTGCTCTTGTGCGTCACCGTCGATGATCAGGTAGGCGGTGTCATCTTGTCGGTACAGCGTCAGCTGACCGATCCGGCCGGAATACATGTCCTCAGGGACATACCGCTGGCCGAGGGCGTTGACGAGTACGCCACGGACGGTCTGCTGTGGATCGATCAGGAACGCCACCTCGGTGGCATCCATGTGCGCGAGGTCGGCGCCGAGTGCCTGCGCCATCCGGATCGCCCGCCCGTCGTGCTGTTCGATCGACGCAGCGGGGCGTCCCGCGATAGCGGGTGCAAACTGCTTGACCATCGACTCGCTGTGGGCGAAGCTGCCCGCCGCCAACATGACCCCGCGCCGGGCGCGCACCCGCACCGGCCCGCCATACTGCTTCGCGATCACGCCCGACACCCGACCGTCGGACTCGACGACCAGCGTCTGGGCCCGCACGTCATAGATCGCTCGTACGCCGAGCGACGTCGCGGTCTCGACCAGCGGCTTCATCAACATGAAACCGCCGCTCTTCTCGCCGGCAACTTTCCCGGCCATCTGCGGGATGTGCCCGCGCGGAGCGGGTTCGGCGATCATGTTGAACGGGTAAGCGTTCTCGCCGCCGGTGAACATCAGACCCTGATCGCCGGGCGGCTCCCAGCCGGGCTCTCCCCAGAACTCCGGCTTGAACGGCACTCCGCAGTCGGTGAGCCAGTCGAAGTGGCCGAGGCTGCCCTCGCAGTAGTCGGCGATGCGAGCCTCATCGGCGCCCGGCCCCATCGCGACATTGAGGAAGGCCGCCATGTTCGCCGGGGAATCCTCGAAACCACAGGCCTTCTGGATCGGCGTGCCGCCGCCGAGGTAGATGAACCCACCCGCCATTGCCGCGGCGCCGCCCCACGATCCGGTGCGTTCGAGCACCAGGACATCGGCGCCGGAGCGCGCTGCCTCCACCGCAGCCGCCGCACCCGCGATGCCGTAGCCGACGATGACCACGTCGGCCTCATGGTCCCAGTGGTCGATCGACGATGCGGGAACCGGGCTGACGTCATCTTCGACTGTCATGGACGCATGGCCGCCGGAAGGTCGGACACCCACTGATGCCCCCAGTAGCTGTCGGCGGTGATTTCCTCTGCGGTGTAGTACATTTCGTCGACGCGCATCCCTTCGGTGCCGAATTCGATGTCCCAATCGCCCGGCGCGCGCACGTAGAACGACACCATCTTGTCGTTGGTGTGCCGACCCAGGGTCGACGATAGTGCAAAGCCCTCGGCGTCGACCCGATCTAGCGCCTGACCCACTGCGTCGAGCGAGTCGACTTCGACCATCAGGTGGATCAGCCCGGGATCGCGAACCGTCTGCGCGGGGCAGATCGCCAAACTGTGGTGACGTTGGTTGACACCCATGAACCGCACCCGGATCGGGCCGAATTCGGGCGGCGCGGGGACCCGGAATGCGCCGCGGGACTTGAACCCCAGGACGTCGGTGTAGAAGGCGAACGCTCCGTCGACGTCGAGGGCGGGCAGCACGACGTGGCCCAGTCCCTGATTGCCGGTGACGAAACGCGCGCCGAACGGGGTCACGACAGGGGAGTGGTCGAGGACCGCGCCGTGGAAGACCTCCAGCGAGGTTCCGGCGGGATCGTCGAAGGCGATCGCTTCCTCAACACGCCTGCTGTCTGCTTCATCCAGTGACAGTTGCTTGAAGGGAACACCGGCGGAATCGAGGGAAGTTTTGACCCGCTCCAGGTCGGCATGGTCGCGCACCTCCCATCCGACCGTGACGATTTTGTCCACATCACCGGGCACGACGATGATGCGCGCGGCTCGTTCGTCCATCCGTAGATACAGCGCTGACGCATCGGAACCCTTGCCCTGGGCAAAACCGAGGACGCCGAATGCGAAATGTCGCCAGCGTTCGATATCGGAGGCGGCAACGGTGACGTAGCCGAGGCCTTTGATGAGACTCATGTTTCTCCTGTCAGATCATCGCCCGGAGCGGCCCCTGCGGGTCCACGCCCAGCGAGCTCAGGGCGGCGGCGTGGTAGACCGTTCCGGGAACGTGGATCGCGTGCGCCTGCCCGACGTGCACATCACGCCAATACCGTTGCAGCGGTTTGTCCATGCGTGCAGCATTGCCGCCGCACCGCGCGAAGATCTCGTCGACCGCGGACACCGCGCGCCACACCGCGCGGACCTGGGTACGGCGACCCGCCGCTCGGTCCTCGAAAGACACCTCCTTGCCGGCGTCGACCATGTCGTAGATGCGGTCGGCGTTGGCGAGCAATTCCTGGCGGGCGGCGTTGATGTCGGCGGCCGCCTCGCCGATGGCATACATGACGTAGGGGTCGTCCTTGATCGCTACTCCGCTGGCGCTCACGCGCTCCCGCTGATAGTCCAGTGCGGCGGCCAGTGCACCTTCGGCGATGCCGATGGTGGCCGAGGAGATGCCCAGCGGGAACATCGTCGACCACGGCATCAGGTACAGCGTCTCGGTCATCCCGGCTTCCCGCTGAGCGGTGCCATCCATCACTTTCATCGCGTCCATCGTGCGATAGGACGGTACGAAGGCGTCCTTGACGATGACGTCCTTGGACCCGGTGCCACGTAGTCCCACCACATTCCAGGAGTCCTCGACGATGGTGTAGTCCTTGCGCGGCAGGATCATGTGCAGCATCTGCGGGGGCATCAGGGGCTTGCCGTCGGTGTCGCCGAGCATCGCACCCAGGAAGATCCAGTCACAGTGGTCGGTCCCGGAGCTGAACTGCCAGCGGCCGTTGAAGATGTAGCCGCCGTCGACCGGCCGGGCGACGCCCTGCGGGGCGTATGGCGAGGCCACCCAAGTATCGACGTCGTCGGCCCAGATCTCCTCGGCGACCCGCGGGTCGGCGTAGGCCAGTTGATAGGGATGCACGCCGACGACGCCGTTGATCCAACCCGCGGACGGATCGAGCGCGGCAGTGGCCATGACCGTCTCAGCGAATTCGCGCGGATGAACTTCCAGCCCGCCGTGGATCCTCGGCTGAAGCAGGCGGATGTTGCCCGCCGACTTCATCAGCTTCACGGTCTCGTCGGTGAGCTTGCCGGCCTTCTCGCCCTCAGTTCCCTGGCCGCGCAGTTCCTCGGCGACCTGGCGCACCCGGTCGATTACCCGCTCAGTCATCATCTGGTCCTATCGTCGCTGGGTGCTGTCGATGGTGTACCGGTGGGGCGGGGATTGCGGCAACGGTTCCCGGTCAGCGGAAAGCGGTTGTCGGCAGGCTCAGAACTCAATGTGCAGATCGTCGGAGACCGGCCGCGCCTGGCAGGCCAGGATCAGACCGTCGGCAAGATCCTCGGGCTCGAGAATGTCGCAGGTGGCCATGTCCACCTCGCCGCGCACCACGGTCGCCGCGCACGACCCGCAACGGCCCTCCTTGCATGAGTAGGGCACGTCGACGCCCGCGGCGATCATGGTATCCACCAGGGTCGCTTGTCGCGGCCATCGCAATCGGTGGCTCTCGCCGTTCAGGTCGAGGAGCACGCTGACGGCGTCACCATCGTCGGGACCGCCGTGCGACGCTGCGACATCGTCGGTGAACGGGTCACCCGACAGTGACTGGAAGATTTCGAGGTGGACCCGTTCGCGTGCCACGCCCGCCTCGGCGAGAGTGTCTTTGACCATCGCCATGAACGGCGCAGGCCCACAGATGAACGACTGCAACGTGGCAGAACCTGCCAGAACCGTTTGGGTGAACCCACTCATCTGGGCGCGAGTGGGAAGACCTTGGACGGATTCCAGCCAGTGCAGCACCGTCAATCTCCCGGCGTACCGCGCGGCCAGTTCGCGCAACTCGTCGGCGAAAATCACCGAGCGTTCATCGCGGTTCGCATAGCACAGCACCACTCTGCCCGTACCCGCTGCCAGCACGGATTTCAGAATCGACATGACAGGCGTGATACCGCTGCCAGCCGCCCACAGCAGGAAGTCCTCATCGAGGTCGGCCGGAGTGAACACCCCCGAAGGCGGTAGCACTTCGATGGAGTCGCCAGCAGATACGTTGTCGCACAGCCAGTTCGATGCGTATCCGTCGGCCGTCCGTTTCACCGTGACCTTGGGTGCGGAATCGGTGTGCGGCGAGCTCGCCAGCGAATAGCAGCGTGCCACCGACCCGGTCTGTCGGCTGGGCACTCGAAGTGTCAGGAACTGTCCGGGCCGATAGCGAAACCGTTCACGGTGGTCGTCGGGGATCTCGAACACCAGCGACGTCGCGTCAGCGCCCTCCGGTATGACATCGGCTACCGTCACCATCACACCCCGTCCCGGGATGACCACTTCACTGCCGTTGTCGACGTTGGGCATGGGATTGATTCTCCGGCGCGATGGCCGGTAGCCGCCGTCTTGGCGTCCGGTGACCGGGAGGGACCTCGTACGGAAGTCTCAGGACCGCTTACCGTTCGGCGCGTGAGCAGTGAATCGAAGACCTCTGTGGATGTCGTTGTGGTCGGGGCCGGGTTCGCTGGCCTGTATGCCCTGCACAAGTTCCGCTCGCAGGGACTGTCCGTCCGGGTGTTCGAGGGGGCACCTGACGTGGGCGGCACCTGGTACTACAACCGCTACCCGGGCGCCCGGTGTGACGTCGAGAGTGTGGACTACTGCTACTCGTTTTCCGATGAGCTGCAGCAGGAATGGACGTGGACCGAGAAATACGCCACCCAGTCAGAGATCCTGGCCTACATCAATTGGGTTGCCGACAAGCTCGATCTGCGGCGCGATATCACCTTCAACACCCGTGTGACGGGCGCCGCGCTCGACGAGCAGAGGTTGCGGTGGACCGTGAGCACCGACAGCGACGAGACCGTCGAGGCTCGATTCGTCGTGATGGCGACCGGCCCGCTGTCCGCAGCCATGACCCCTGACTTTGAAGGTTTGGACACCTTCGGCGGCGAGGTTTACCACACGGCGCACTGGCCGCACGAAGGCGTCGACTTCACCGGTAAACGAGTTGCTGTCATCGGCACCGGATCCTCAGGCGTCCAATCCATACCGATCATCGCCGAACAAGCTGAGCACCTGTATGTCTTCCAGCGCACGCCGAACTACAGTGTCCCAGCGGGCAACCGGCCCTTGACGGCCGACGAAGTCGCCGACACCAAGGCCAACTATGCCGAACGACGGCGGATGTCCTGGCGCAGCGGCGGCGGCTCACCGCACGTCGCGCATCCCAAGCTGACGATGGAGGCGACACCCGAGGAACGGCGGGCGGCGTTCGAAAAGCGCTGGGAGCTTGGCGGTGTGCTGTTCTCGAAGACCTTCACCGACCAGATGGTGTCCCTGGAAGCCAACGAGGAAGCGCGAAAGTTTTACGAAGAGAAGATCCGATCGGTGATCGACGATCCCGAGCTCGCCGAGCTTCTGATTCCGAATGACCATCCGATCGGCACCAAACGAATCTGCACGGACTCGAACTACTTCCAGACGTTCAACCGGCCCAACGTGACGCTGGTGAGCGTGAAGAAAACTCCTATCGAGTCGATCGACGCCACGGGCATCGCCACCTCTGAGGCGCACTTCGAGATCGATGCGTTGGTCTTGGCCACCGGATTCGACGCGATGACCGGCACGCTTGCGAAGATCGACATTGTCGGCCGTGGTGGCCGGCGATTGGTCGATGATTGGGTCAACGGACCGCGCACGTACCTCGGACTGGGCACCGACGGGTTCCCTAATTTGTTCCTGGTGTCCGGTCCGGGAGCTCCGGCGGTCCTGGCGAACATGGTGCTCCATGCCGAGGCCCACGTGAATTGGATCGCCGACGCCATCGAGTACCTCGATGATTGCGGCTACGACGCCATCGAGCCGACCACCGAGGCGGTCGACAACTGGATCGCCGAATGCGCCCAGCGTGCCGAGGCGACACTGTTCACAAGAGCCAACTCCTGGTACATGGGTGCGAATGTGCCGGGTAAGCCGCGCCAATTCATGCTTTTCATCGGTGGATTCGGGACCTACCTCGACATCTGCAGCGAGGTGGCCGCCGCCGGATACAAGGGGTTCGATCTGCTCAAGGTGCCGTAGATGCCGTCGGGCTTGCGCGACAAGGTCGTTCTGGTCACCGGTGCGGGCCGAGGCACGGGCCGGGTGCACTGTGAGCGGTTCGCCGACGAGGGTGCTGACATCATCATGGTCGACCACATCGGTGCCGCGGACGACCTCCGCGAAACCGCGCACCTGGTCGAACATCGGGGCCGGCGTGCCGTCGCCGGAACGGCCGACGTCGCCGACCTCGCCGCAGTCACCGCCGCGGTCGACAAGGGTGTTGGGAAACTCGGCCGTCTCGACGTCGTCGTCGCCAACGCCGGCATCCATTCTCCCGGCGGACCCGCGTGGCAGATCAGTCCGCAAGACTGGCAGCGCACCCTCGACATCAACGTGACCGGCGTGTGGCACACGGTCCGTGCCGGCGTTCCACACATCGGTCTCGACGGCGGCTCCGTCGTGATCATCAGCTCCACCAACGGTTTACGAGGCACCGCCGGTACCGCGCACTACACGGCCAGTAAACATGCCGTTGTCGGGCTGGCCCGCACGCTCGCCAACGAGCTGGGTCCTCGCCGTATTCGGGTCAATACCGTGCACCCCGGCGCGGTCGCCACACCCATGGTGCGGAACACGGCAACGTACAAGCGGCTGCGGCCCGATCTCGACAACCCCACCGAAGTCGACGCCGCCGAGGTTCTCACCGCGCGCAACCTGCTTCCGGTGCCGTGGGTTGAGCCCGTCGACGTGGCCAATGCGGTCGTGTTTCTCGCATCCGACCACGCCCGTTACATCACCGGAGCTCAACTGGTCGTCGACGCGGGCCTGACCCAGAAGACGATATGACCGGGCGGCTGGCGGGAAAGACCGCACTCATCACCGGGGCGGCACGCGGCATCGGCCGTGCCCAGGCAGTCCGGTTCGCCGAGGAGGGCGCGGCGATCGTGGGCCTCGACATCTGTGGACCCGTCGACTCGGTGCAGGTGCCACCGAGCACGCCGGAGGACCTCGACGAGACGGCGCGGCTGGTCGAAGATCGTGGTGGCCGCATGGTGACCGACATTGTCGACGTGCGCGATCTGGACGCGTTGCGGGCGGCAGCAGATCGAGGTGCCGGCCATTTCGGTGGACTCGATATCGTCTGTGCGACGGCGGGAATCACTTCCCGTGAGTATGCCGTCGACATGACCGAGTCAATGTGGCGGACCATGCTGGACGTCAACCTCACCGGGGTGTGGAACACCTGTACTGCTGCCATTCCCCATCTGATCCGTGGTGGCGGCGGCTCGGTGGTCCTGGTGAGTTCGATCGCCGGGCTGCGCGGCTTGGTCGGCGTCGCTCACTACACGGCCGCTAAGCACGGTGTCGTCGGCTTGATGCGAAGCCTCGCAATCGATGTCGCGCCGCACGGGATCCGGGTCAACTGTGTGCATCCGACCAACGTCGATACACCGCTGATTCAGAACGACGTGGTGCGAAGTGGGTTTCGACCCGACTTGAGCCGGCCGCCGACCAGGGATGAGTTCGCTGAGTCCGCAACCCGGATGAACCTGCTTCCGGTGCCGTGGGTCGACCCGGTGGACGTCGCCAACGCCAGTCTTTTTCTGGCGTCCGACGAGGCGCGTTACATCACCTCGGCCAGCTTGCCGGTCGACGCGGGCGCTACTCAACGATGAGTAGCGCTACTCAACGATGAGTAGGAGTTGAGAGACGGGTGTCCGAGCAGCGCGTGTATGTCGTGACCGGGGCGGCCTCTGGTATGGGAAGAGCCGCCGCCGACTGCTTGAGAGCTGATGGCCACCGGGTGATCGGCGTCGACCTTCGCGACACCGAGGTGATCGCCGATCTCTCGACCGCCGGGGGACGGTCGACCGCCGCCGGTGCGGTGCTCGCGATGACGAACGGGCGGCTCGACGGCGCCGTCTTGGCCGCGGGGGTCGGTCCTCGGCCCGGAGCGCAGAACGTACCGACCATCTTGTCGGTCAACTATCTGGGTGTCGTGGAGCTGGTCGAGGCGTGGCTGCCCGCACTCGCCGCTGCCGGCTCCGCGAAGGTCGTTGTCGTGGGGAGCAATTCGGCGACCACCATGCCGATGGTTCCCGGACGCGCGGTGCGCGCGTTGTTACGCGGTGACCTCGATGCTGCGGTGCGTGCTGTACGGATGTTTCGATCGGCGGCGCCGGCGATGGCCTACGGCGCCTCGAAGATCGCGCTGATGCGCTGGGTGCGCCTGACGGCGGTGCAGCCGGAATGGTCCGGCGCCGGGATCCGGCTCAACGCGATCGCGCCGGGTGCTGTGGACACACCGTTGCTCGGTGAACAGCTCGCGACACAACGCGAGGCCAAGGCCGTCACAACGTTCCCGGTGCCCATCGGAGGTTTCGGCAACGCCCGCCACCTCGGCGAGTGGATGCGATTCATGGTTTCCGACGCCGCTGACTTCCTCTGCGGCAGCGTGATCTTCGTCGACGGGGGATCGGACGCGTACTTCCGCGCCACGCACTGGCCACGGCGGGTTCCGACCGCCGGGATACCGCGGTACCTGTACCGAATGGTTGCGTTCAGGCATGTGCGATCGCGACGGTCGTAAGGTCGAACCGCGGAGATAGTGTTCGCCCGAGTGTGACCCGGTCGACTCCCAGTCAATGGCACACATTGTGTGACTGCGCTTCGACCGCGATGCACATTGGAGGCACACATGGAATGGGCGGAGGATCTGAGATGACTGCAGTCGACAACGACGTGGTGACCTACGAAGTCGTCGGCGGAACGGCGGTGGTCACGATGAATCGACCGCGGTACCGCAACGCGCAGAACTCCGTCATGACCTACGCACTCGACGCCGCGTTTCAACGGGCCGTCGACGACGACGATGTGCGCGTGATCGTTTTGGCCGGCAACGGTGACCATTTCAGCGCAGGCCACGACATCGGTACACCGGACCGCGACCACCACGTGTCCTATGAGAACAAGGCCGCGCTCTGGTGGGATCACGTCGACAAAGAGGGCGGCGACATGCGCTACGCCCGTGAGGTCGAGGTCTATCTGGGCATGTGCCGGCGGTGGCGCGAGATCCCGAAACCCACCATCGCGATGGTGCACGGTGCTTGCATTGCCGGCGGCCTCATGCTGGCCTGGGTCTGCGACCTGATCGTCGCCTCCGAGGACGCCTTCTTCTGTGATCCAGTGGTGCGAATGGGAATTCCGGGGGTCGAATACTTCGCGCACCCATGGATTCTGGGGTCCCGCTTCGCCAAGGAGATCCTTTTCACGGGGGACAAGTTCGGTGCGCAGCGCGCCTACGAGATCGGGATGGTCAATCGAGTCGTGCCCAAAGCCGAACTCCGCGACGCGACACTGGCGATCGCCGAGCGCATCGCGACAATGCCGAGATTTGGTCTCGCGCTGACCAAGCGGGCGGTCAACCAGTGCGAAGATCAGATGGGATTGCGCAACGGGATGGATGGGGTGTTCGGGCTGCATCACTTCGCGCATGCGCACAACGTGGAGGTGGGTCGAGACTCGCTCGGTGGGCTGGATGCCAAGACGATGGCCGCACCTCGTAAACGGCCGTAGCCCAGAGTTTTCCACAGACGCGCGTTCGTCCACAGCTGCCGCTGGAAGCCTCGAGACTGTCGGTGGCCCGACATAGAATTCGAACATGGTTTCGATCTCGGCAGCGTTGGATGCGCTGGACGCTGCGGTCGGACTTCTGGGTGCCGCTGATATCGAGGAGTTGCCGGCGGCCCAGCGGTTCGCCGCGATCGAGCGGCTGGAGAGTGCGGTGCGTCGCCAGGTCGCGGTATCCCATGAGCAGATCACCCAGCTGGAGCGCTACGAGGGCTGTCCGCCGATCCCGATCGTGTTGGCTGACGTGTTGCGGATCAGCCGGACAGCGGCCAAGCGTCGAATGCGCGATGCCGGACAACTGACCCCGCGCAGAACAATGACCGGCGAGCCGTTGGCGGCGCTGCTGCCAGAGACCGGCACGGCGTGGAAGGCCGGCGAATTGGATGGCGAGCACGTGCGCGTCATCCAGAAGTTCTTCCGCGATCTGCCCGATCACGTCGGTCTGGTCGAAGAGGAGAAGGCCGAACGCACCTTGGCGCAGCATGCCCGGACGCTGCGGCCGGATCAGCTGGAGAAAGTGGCCGATCGGTTGGCCGTCCACCTCAACCCCGACGGGAAGTACTCCGAGGAAGACCGGGCCCGCAAGCGCGGCTTCCAGTGGTGCGGGGGCCAACGCCCAGACGGAATGAGCGTCGGAAAGCTCATCGCTGATCCGGTGCTGAGGGCACAACTGGATGCGTTGTTCGCCAAAACTGCCGCGCGTGAGCCCGACGATGTGCGCAGTCATGCTCAGCGCCAACACGACGCGTTGGCCGATCTGGTCCGCAGCCGCCTAGGAGATCCGAAACTAGGCCAGCACAACGGACTTCCGGTCACCATGATCGTCACGACGACCCTCCAGGAGCTGCAGCGCCGTGCGGGACACGCAGTCACCGCCGGCGGGACGCTGATCCCGATCACGGACCTCATCAGAGCAGCCACGCCGTCATACAACTACTTGGCGGTGTTCGACGGTGTGACGGGCAAATCGCTGTGGTTGGGTCGCAGCAAGAGGTTGGCCTCAGCCGATCAGCGAATCATGTTGCTGGCCAAATACCGTGGCTGCTCAGCGCCCGGGTGCACCGTCAACGGCTACAACAGCCAGGTCCACCATGCGGCCAAGGATTGGAAGCACGGCGGCACCACCGACATCGACGACATGACCCTGGCCTGCTCATGCGACAACCTCCTGGTCGAAAACCACGGCTGGACCACCCGCCAACGTCCCGACGGCCAGACCGAGTGGATCCCGCCATCCGGCGTCCCGCTGCGCGGAGGTGTCAACGACTATCACCACCCAGAACGATTGCTTCCCAAAGACGACGAAAAAGATTGAGGTAAACGGCAGCTGACGCGCTATCCGCGCGCCGCTGAGCGGCCGGCCCGACGGCCGTAGAAACTGCCGTCTCCCAGCGAGATACCGCTGGCGTAGCCCCACGCCGCGAGACCCGCAGTGCAGCGCCCGGCCGCGTACAAGCCGGGGATTGGTTCGCCACTGACATGCAGCACCTCGGCCGAAAGGCTGGTGCGCAACCCGCCGAGGCTGAAGCCGCCGGTCGCATGCCGCAGATCGATGGCTCCGATCGGGCTGCCCAGCGGGCGTAGCCACCGAGCTTTCTTGTGTAGCAGGGGGTCCTCACCGCGTTCCGCACCTTCGTTGTAACGCGCCACCGTGTCTTGCAGGCTTCCGAAGGGGAGACCCATCTCGGCCTCGAGCTCGGCCACCGTCTCGCACACCCACTTCGGCTTCCGCAGAATAAGTTTCGGCGTTTGTGACGCCAGGGCCCCGTCCTGGCCCTGCTCGTCAATGATCAAGAAGGCTTTGTCCTCCTGGTAGTACAGCGTGTGTTGGCCCGCGCGGCCCGGGTAGGTGTCCTCGGCCACATAGCGCTGCCCTCGCGCATTGACCAGGATCCCGCGCACCAGCTGCTGTGGATCGACCAAGAAGGCGACCTCGGTGGCGTCCGTGTGCGCCAGATCGGCGCCCAGTGCCTGGGCCATCCGGATACCTTGTCCGTCATGGTGTTCCACCGCTGAGATGGGCCTACCGGCGATGCGAGGCGTGAAGCGGGCCATCATTGATTCGTTGTAGGCGAAGCTACCGGTGGCCAGCACCACCCCGCTGCGAGCCTTGATCGCGATGTCGGTGCCGTACTGGCGGGCGGTGATGCCGACCACCCTGCCGTCGGACTCGACGATCAGCGCCTGTACCCGCACATCGTAGACCGACTGTACGCCCAGCCCCGTCGCGGTCTGCACGAGCGGCTTCATCAGCATGAACCCGGCGCTGGCCTGGCCCTGCTTCTTGTTCTGCATCTTCGGCACGTGCCCCCGCGGCGCCGGTTCGGCAATGGTGTTGAACGGGTAGGCATCCTCGCCGCCGCTGTACATCAGTCCTTGGTCGCCCAACGGTTCCCAACCTGGCTCGCCGAAGAACTCCGGTTTGAACGGCACCCCGCAGTCCACCAGCCACTCGAAGTGGGCCACGCTGCCGGCGCAATAGTCGGCGATGCGCTCCGTGTCGGCGCCCGGACCCATCGCTGTGTTGAGGAAAGCCGCCATATTGTCAATGGAATCGCTGAAACCACAGGCTGTTTGCAGCGGTGTGCCACCACCCAGATAGATGAACCCACCGGCCAATGCCGCCGCACCACCCCAGGCGCCGGCCCGTTCGAGCACCAGCACATCAGCGCCCGCCCGCGCGGCCTCGACCGCCGCGGTCGCCCCGGCGACCCCGTATCCGGCGATTACCACATCGGCTTCGTGATCCCAGCTCGTTACCGAGGCGGCCGAGACCGGGCGGAGCTCGGCGCTCACGTCAGGGCCGCATGGCGGCCGGCAGGTCGCCGACCCACTTGTGGCCCCAGTAGCTGTCGGCGGTGATTTCCTCAGCGGTGTAACGAGTTTCGTCAACCCGTAGACCGCCAGTACCGAACTCGATGTCCCAGTCGCCGGGCGCCCGGACGTAGAACGACACCATCTTGTCGTTGGTGTGGCGGCCCAACGTAGAGGACAGCTGAAACCCTTCCGCCGCGATGCGGTCCAACGCCGCCCCGACCGCGTCGAGCTCGTCGACCTCCACCATCATGTGGATCAATCCGGGGTCGCGCTGGTGGGTTGCCGGCGCGATCGCCAGGCTGTGGTGGCGTTCGTTGATACCGAGGAAGCGAATCCGGATCGGCCCGAATTCCTTGGGCAGCGGCACCCGGAACGCTCCCCGGGACACGAAACCCAATACCCCGGTGTAGAAGTCGAACAGCCCGGGCGCGTCGAGAGCAGGTAGCACCACGTGACCCAGCCCTTGGTCGCCGGTGACGAACCGGGCGCCGAACGGGGTGACGACGGGGCTGTGGTCGAGGACCGCGCCGTGGAACACCTCCAGATGGGTGCCGGCCGGGTCGTCGAACGCCACGACCTCCTCGACTCGCCGGTCGTCGGCTTCGGACTGTGACAGTTGCTTATAGGCCACCCCGGCACCGTCGATCACGTCCTTCACCTGCTCGAGTGCTGCGTGGTCGCGGACCTCCCAGCCGACGGTGGCGATCCGGTCACCGTCGCCGGGAATCACGATGATGCGGGCGGCGCGCTCGTCCATCCGCAGATACAGCGCCGAGGGATCCGGTCCCTTTCCTTCGGCGAAACCCAAGACACCAAAGGCGAATTGGCGCCATCGGTCGATGTCGGCGGTGTGGATGGTGACGTAGCCGAGGCTCTTGAACAGGCTCACCAGTCCGCGCCTGTCAGATCATCGCCCGCAGCGGGCCCTGCGGCTCGACGCCGAAGGAGCTCAGCGCGGCGGCGTGGTAAGTGGTGCCCGGCACGTGGATGGCGTGCGCCATACCTGTGTGGGCATCGCGCCAGTAGCGTTGCAGCGGCTTGTCCATCCGCATCGCGTTGCCGCCCGAGCGGGCGAAGATCTCATCCACCGCGCTGACCGCGCGCCACACTGCGCGGACCTGCGTCCGTCGCCCGGCTGCCCGATCGGCGAACGAGACCTCCTTGCCGGAATCCACCATGTCGTAGATGCGGTCCACGTTGGCCAGGATCTCCTGGCGAGCGGCGTTGATGTCGGCGGCCGCCTCACCGATCGCGTACATCACGTATGGGTCATCTTTGATGGCGGTGCCTGCCGCGCTGACGCGCTCACGCTGGTAGTCCAGATGCGCAGCGAGTGCCCCCTCGCAGATACCGATGGTCGCCGAGGAGATGCCCAGCGGGAACATCGTCGACCATGGCATCAGGTAGAGGGTGTCGGTCATGCCGGCCTCCCGCTGGGCCGTGCCATCCATCACCTTGAACGCGTCCATCACGCGGTAGTCGGGGACGAAGGCGTCCTTGACGATGACGTCCTTGGAGCCGGTGCCGCGCAATCCGACAACATCCCAGGAATCCTCGACGATGGTGTAGTCCTTGCGCGGGAGGATCATATGCAGCATCTGCGGCGGCATCTGGATCTTGCCGTCGGCGTCGCTCTTGATGGCGCCGAGGAAGATCCAATCGCAGTGGTCGGTACCCGAGCTGAACTGCCACCGTCCGTTGAAGATGTAGCCGCCGTCGACCGGCTTGGCGATGCCTTGGGGGGCGTAGGGGGAGGCCACCCAGGTGTCGACGTCGTCGGCCCAGATCTCCTCGGCCACCCGTGGGTCGGCATAGGCCAGCTGGTAGGGGTGCACGCCGACCACACCGTTGATCCAACCGGCGGCGGGGTCCAGTGCGGCCAGCGCCATCACGGTCTCGGCGAACTCACGCGGATGTACTTCCAAGCCGCCGAACTTCGCGGGTTGAAGCAGCCGGATATGGCCGGCTTCCTTCATGGCCTTGACGGTCTGGTCGGTGAGTTTGCCGATCTTCTCGGCCTCTACAGCCTGCTCGCGCAGCTGATCAGCTAGCTGCATGGTTGTGTCGAGCACCGAAGCGGTCATCATTCATCCTTGTCAAGGTTTGGGCTGTCAGTTTCATCCTGAACCCGCGAGACGGTCAGTATCGGGCAATGTCCCGATGAGCGGGGCAAGTTAGCCGGTGTCGACCTACGCTGCTCGGCATGAGCGCAGGCAACGACGCACTCGACGTGGTGGTGGTCGGCGCCGGATTCGCCGGGCTGTACGCGTTACACAAGTTCCGTCAGCAGGGCCTTTTGGTCAGGGCCTTTGAGGCGGCCCCCGATGTGGGCGGCACCTGGTATTTCAACCGCTACCCGGGGGCGCGGTGTGACGTCGAGAGCGTCGACTACAGCTACTCGTTCTCCGACGCGCTGCAGCAGGAATGGACGTGGACCGAGAAGTACGCCGCCCAACCGGAGATCCTCGCCTATCTCAACTGGGTCGCCGACACACTTGACCTGCGCCGTGACATCACGTTCAGCACCCGGGTGACATCCGTCGTGCTCGACGAAACCGCCCTGCGCTGGTCGGTGGCGACCGATGACGACCAGACCGTCACCACCCGATTCGTCGTGATGGCCACGGGGGCGTTGTCGTCGGCGATCACGCCGGCATTCGAAGGTCTCGAGGATTTCGGCGGCGAGATCTATCACACCGCGCACTGGCCGCACGAGGCGGTGGATTTCACCGGCAAGCGGGTGGCGGTCATCGGCACGGGTTCCTCAGGCATTCAATCGATTCCGATCTTCGCCGAGCAGGCCGAGCAGCTGTACGTCTTCCAGCGCACCCCCAACTACAGCATTCCGGCAGGCAATACCGCGCTGACACCCGAGCAGGTGGCCGAGGTCAAAGCCACCTACCCCGAGCGCCGGCGGATCTCGATGCGCAGCGGCGGCGGTTCGCCTTATGTGGGCACGACCAGGCTGACCATGGAAGTGTCGGCAGAAGAACGGCGCGAGGAGTTCGAAAAGCGTTGGCGGCTAGGCGGTGTCCTGTACTCCAAGACGTTTCCCGACCAGCTGACCAACTCCGAAGCCAACGACGAGGCACGCAGGTTCTGGGTGGAGAAGATCCGGGCGGTGATCGACGATCCACAGATTGCCGAGTTGCTGATCCCCGACGATCACCCGATCGGATCGAAGCGAATCTGCACCGACGCCAATTACTTTCAAACCTTCAACCGGCCCAATGTGGCATTGATCAGCGTCCGCCGCACGCCCATCACCTCGATCGATCAGACCGGCATCAACACCTCAGATGCCCACATCAACTTCGATGCGATCGTGTTCGCCACCGGATTCGACGCGCTCACCGGCTCATTGGGCAAGATCGAGATCGTCGGTCGCGGGGGAGAGCGGCTGCTCGACGACTGGGCCGAAGGACCCCGCAGTTACCTCGGACTGGGCGACGACGGCTTCCCGAACCTGTTCGTCATCACCGGCCCTGGCGCGCCCGCTGTGCTGGCCAACATGGTGTTGCACGCCGAGTCCCATGTTGACTGGGTCGCCGACGCCATCGGCTACCTCGACAAGCATGGTTACGCCGGCATCGAGGCGACCCCGGAGGCCGTCGAGAACTGGCTCGCCGAACTCGATCGGCGCGCTGCGACCACCCTGTTCCCGCGAGCCAACTCTTGGTACCTGGGTGCCAATGTGCCGGGCAAGCCACGGGTCTTCATGCTCTTCATCGGCGGCTTCGGTGTCTACAACGACATCTGTGCCGAAGTCGCCGCCGCCGGATACAAGGGCTTCGAGCTGATCAAAGCGGGCTAATCCCGCTGCAGGAAGCTCATCACCGTGCTCTCGAAGGCTTGCTTGGCCTCGATCATCACCCAGTGCCCACAGTTGGGAAACACGTGCAGTTCGGCGTTGGAGATGGTGCGCATCGGGATCAGCGCCATGTCCAGCGGGCTGACCCGGTCGTCGCGGCCCCAGGTCAGTAGCGTCGGCGCCTTCACCTTGTGCATGGTGGCCCAGGGCAGTGGGAAATCGGCGTTGCGCATCATCTTCGTCATGGCCGCGAAGGCGGCCTTGCCGTACATGCGGCGCGCGCTGGCCAGCGTGTCCGGGTCGGTGGCCAGTGTCCAGCGCTCTTCAATGAGCTGTTCGGTCACCAGTGCGGGGTCATAGACCATCGAGTTGAGCCAGTCGACCAACCGTTGCCGGGTGGGGTCCTCGGTGAATTCCTGCAGCAGCCGGATGCCCTCACTGGGGCCTGAGCTGAAGATATTGGTGCCGATTCCGCCGATGGTCACCAGCTTGCCGATCCGGTCGGAAAAGTTGATCGCGAAGTTGATGCCGACGCCGCCGCCCATCGAGTTGCCGATCACATCGACTCGGTCCAGGCCCAGGGCGTCGACGAAGGCCGGCACCGCTGCCTGCGCGTCCAGCATGGGGTGGCCACCGAAGTCGTCGCTGACCCCGAAACCGGGAAACTCCAGCACCAGGCACCGGTAATGCTCGGCGAAAAATGCCAGGTTGCCGCGGAAGTTCCGCCAGCCGGTGACCCCGGGGCCGGACCCGTGCAACAGCAGCAGAACGGGTCCTTCGCCGGCCTCGTGGTAGCGCAGAACGCCCTTCTCGGTGGAGATCTCGCGCCGCGTGCCTTCGTAAGTCGTATCCACGGGTGCTATCCGATCACCGCCGCCGCCGGGATGGCAACCAGGCGTACCGGTGGACGGGCCGCGACATCCACAAATTCACCATTGGCCACAGCAGCCTCATTGGTCACAACGTGCGGTAATCTGCTCGGGGACCCGTGTCTTTCGGGTCGTGGCGGGCGAAGGGATGCCTATGACGCAGGTGTCTGACCAAGACGCTGCCGAGGCGGTTACCGAGAGGGACCCGGCGGCCGACTTGCCGCGAAACCGCCTAGATCGTTTCCGCCGCCGGCGGCTGTTGGCCCACGTGAGCATCCTGTCCAAGTTGATTCTCATGATGGTGCTCTGCACCGTGCTGGCGTCGGCTGTCATCGGCGGGATCGCGTTCCAGGCCGGACGCAGTGAGATGCGTGACGCCGTATTCAGCCGGTTGACCGAGGTGAGGGAATCCCAGGCGCGCGAGCTGACCTCTCAGATTACCGATCTGAGAAATTCGCTGATCATTTATACCCACGGAGTGGTCGCTCGCAACGCGCTCGAGGCGTTCACCGCGGGATTCGACCAGCTGGCGAACGCCCAGATCAACCCAGAGCAATCGCGGTCGATCGTCGACTACTACAACAACGGCTTCATCAACGAGGTCGAACGTTACAGCGGCACCAAGCTCGACCCCGCCGCCGTGCTTCCGACATCCAACGCCCAGCGATATCTGCAAGCCAACTACACCGCAAAGAGGCCCCTCAATCTCGATGACGGCGATCAATATGCCATCAGTCTGGATGACGCCCACGATGGAAGTGCGTGGTCCGCGGCCAATGCTCAGTACCAGGACTTCTTCCGGCAGATCGTGACACGCTACGAGTTCGAAGACGCGCTTCTGATCGACGGGCGCGGCAACGTCGTCTACAGCGCTTACAAGGATGTCGACCTCGGTACGAACATCGTCGATGGCCCCTACGCTGGATCCAAGCTCCACTCGGCGTATCTGAAGGCGATGACGTCGAACACGGTCGACTATGTCGGGTTCACTGATTTCGAGCTTTATCAGCCAGCCGAAATGCAGCCGACTGCGTGGATGGTGGCCCCGATCCTCAATGACGGCCGCACGTCCGGGGTACTTGCGCTGCAGTTCCCGATCACCAAGATCAACCGGTTGATGACGTTCGATCAGCAGTGGCGGCAAGTCGGTATGGGTGACACCGGCGAGACCGTGTTGGGTGGCCCCGACGATCTGATGCGATCAGATTCGCGTCTCTTCCTGGAGAATCCTCAGCAGTACAAGACCGATGTCGTCGACGCCGGCACTCCTTCTGACATCGCTGACATGGCGATCCGGCAGGGTGGCACCACCTTGGTTCAGCCGATGACCTCGGCGGCGACCCGCAACGCCCAAAAAGGGGAGACGGGAACCATCATCACTCAGGACTACCTGGGGCAGGACACGCTTCAGGCCTACGCGCCGGTGGTGATCAAGGACTCCGACCTGCATTGGTCGATCGTCGCGAAAGTGGATACCAGCGAGGCGTTCGCTCGCGAGACTTCGTTCACCAAGACCATGGTTTTGGTTACCACCGGGATCATTTTCGTGGTGTGTCTGTTGGCGATCTATCTGGCCCAGGTATTCGTGCGGCCGATCAGACGTCTGGAAGCTGGCGCACAGCGGATCAGCGCCGGTGACTATAACGTCACCATCCCGGTCGACACCCGTGACGAAATCGGTGATTTGACAGAAGCTTTCAACGAGATGGGCCGCAGTCTGACGGTCAAGGAGGACTTGCTCAACGAACAGCGCAAGGCCAACGACCAGCTGCTGAGTTCCCTGATGCCTGAATCCCTCGCTGAGCGGTTCAAGCAGGGTGAGGAGACCATCGCCGTCGAGCACCAGAATGTGACCGTCATCTTCGCCGACATCATCGGGCTCGAGCGACTGCAGGCAGAGTTGGCCCCCGACGCGTCGCTGACGTTGATCAACGAATTGATCCGCCAGATCGACGCAGCCGCAGACACTCTAGGAATGGAAACCGTTCGCACGGTGCGGAACGGTTATCTCGCGAGTTGCGGGCTTACCGTTCCGAGATTGGACAATGTCCGCAGGACAGTCGATTTCGCGTTGGAATGTGAGCAGATCGTTGACCGGTTCAACAACGAGACCGGCAATGACTTGAGCGTTCGGGCCGGTATCGACACCGGCGCTGTCAGCAGTGGTCTGCTCGGCCGACCGTCGGTGGTCTATGACATGTGGGGTTCTGTCGTCAACCTGGCTCACCAGATCAAAGACGGCTCACCGCAATCCGGGATCTACGTCACCTCCAGCGTCCACGAGGTGCTGGAGGAGACGATGCGATTCGAGTCGGCGGGAACCACGTTGGTCGACGGTGAGGCGCAACCGATCTGGCGACTCTCGGGGCGCCGCTGATGGCTGACATATTTACTTCCGCATGGTTTTACTGGGCGATCGGAATCGCAGTCGGACTGCCGCTGGGTCTGGTCGCGCTGACTGAGTGGCAACATGCGTTGCAGCGCAAGAAGAGTGTGCTGCTGCGGCCCGTGACGATCCTGCGAAACTATTTGCTCCCGCTGGCCGCGCTGCTGCTGTTGATGCTGGAGGCCAATCGGGTTCCGCCCCAAGCTACATCGGTGCGGGTCGTGGCCACGCTCGCAGCCTTTGTCGTGCTTGTGCTGATGCTGTCGGGAATCAAGGCTGCTGTGTTCCAGAGCGCACCCGACGGCTCCTGGCGTAAACGCATGCCGTCGATCTTCCTCGACGTGGTGCGTTTTGTGATCATCGCGGTAGGCCTGGCGATGATTTTCGCCTACATCTGGGGCGCTAACGTCAAAGGACTGTTCACCGCGCTGGGGATCACTTCGATCGTCGTCGGCTTGACGCTGCAGAACTCGGTGGGGCAGATCATCTCCGGGTTGTTGATGCTCTTCGAGCAGCCGTTCCGGCTGGGCGACTGGTTGCAGACACCTCAGGCCAAGGGGCGTGTGGTGGAAGTGAACTGGCGCGCTATCCATCTGGAGACCGGCACCGGGCTGCAGATCACCCCGAACTCGGTGCTGGCCGCGGCGTCGTTCACCAACCTCAGCCGCCCCGAAGGTAAGCACACGTGCGAAGTGGAGACCGTCTTCGCCCACGACGATCCACCCGAACGGGTATGCGCGATGCTCACCCTCGCGGCATCGGAGCTTCCTCAGCGTGACCCGAGCCGAAGCCCCAACACCGTCCCGATTGGCGGGATGCAATACCGGACGAAAATCCCGCTCATCTCGCCGGCAGAAGACGGCAAAGCCAAAGCTAGGTTCCGGCGCTGGATCTGGTACGCCGCACGCCGGGAAGGGCTGCACCTCGACGAAGCTGACGATTCGTTCTCCACACCGGAGCGGGTAGAAGAGGGCATTGTCAAGGTAGTCGGTCCGACATTCCGGTTGACCCGCGAGGAGCACGAGGACCTGGTCGAGCATGCCAGGATCGAGTGCTACGCCGACGGCGAGCGGATGCAGCGAGCGGGCGAGACACCCTCCGGGATGACATTCGTCCTGGCGGGCGCTGTGCAGATGAACGCAATCATGGAAGACGGCTCCGAGGTGATCGCCTGGACTCAGGATGAGGGTTCCTTCCTGGGGCAGTCCACGCTCACCCGTCAGCCGGTTCTCGGGTCCGCCTATGCGGTCGGGGAAGTCACCGCGGTATACGTCGGCCGCGATAAGATCGCTGATCTGGTGCAGCGCAATCCGCAGCTGCTACAGGAGCTGGGCCGGACTATCGAGGAGCGCCGCGCGCACGTGCTTCGGGCCATTGACCAGGCGGCCGAAGTGGATATTGATTGAGCGACATGGCTTCTGCCGCAGCGTATGACCTGGTGGTCGTCGGAGCCGGCATCATCGGTCTGGCCGTGGCCAGGGAGTGGATCCAGCGCCGCCCCGCCGACTCGGTGGCCGTCCTCGAACGCGAGGACCAGCCGGCACGCCACCAGACCGGTCACAACTCCGGGGTGATCCACGGCGGCATCTACTACCAGCCGGGATCGCTCAAGGCCCGGCTGTGCGTCGAAGGCGCCCGCCTGATGTACGAGTACTGCCAGCACAATGGCATCAGCCATGAACGTTGCGGCAAGCTGATCGTCGCGTTGTCTCCTGACGAGTTGGGTCGGCTGAACGACCTGGAGGCACGGGGCATCGCCAACGAAGTGCCCGGGCTGCGCCGGATCGGTGCCCAGGAGATCGCCGATATCGAACCCAATGCCGTTGGGCTGCAGGCACTTCACGCACCCAATACCGGCATCGTTGACTACCCCGCGGTGGCGCGGGCGCTGGTTGGCGAACTCGTGGCGGCAGGCGTCACGGTCCGCTTCGGCAGCGCGGTCACGGCGATCGACGGCGCCGACAAGCCGGTCGTCCACACCGCCGACGGTCCGCTGCGCGCCCACACGGTCATCGCATGCGCCGGGCTGTGGGCTGATCGGCTCGCCCGCCGCGCCGGAGCGCCGCGCGAGCCCCAGATCGTGCCGTTCCGCGGCGCCTACCTCGGACTGAAGTCCACCGAGCAGCCCCGGCTGAACGGGATGATCTATCCGGTGCCCAACCCCGAGCTGCCCTTCCTGGGCGTGCACATCACCAAGCACATCACCGGTGACGTGACGCTCGGTCCGACCGCCATGATGGTCGGCGCCCGCGACGCATACTCGTTGCGCCGGTTGAGTGTTCGGGATTCCTGGGAGACGCTGACCTGGCCGGGCACCTGGCGGGTGGCGCGCCGGTACTGGCGGGTGGGGCTCGGGGAGATCCGGATGGCCGCCAGCAGACGGGCCTTCGTCATCGCGGCTGCGCGCTATATGCCGGGCCTGTCGCTGGCCGACCTGGACGGTAGCTCGCACGCCGGCGTGCGCGCGCAGGCAGTCGGCCGAGACGGCACGCTGGTCGACGACTTCGTCATCTCCCGCGACGGTCACATCTCACACGTGCGCAACGCGCCGTCGCCGGCTGCGACCTCGGCGTTTGCGCTGGCCCGCGAACTGGTTGACCGCGTCACCCGCTGAGCGCCTCAGTACTGCTGATGCCCTGCGCTGGAGATGAGCCTGGCGGACGCCGACGGCTCAACCCCACTCGTGGTTCATCGCGCGCGACTCCGCGACGTCCTCGATCGAGGCAACAGGCCGCATCTGCGGCCGGGTGACGGCGATCAGCAGCATGGCGGCGCCCGCGGTGATCGCACCGAGCGCGAAGATGATGGTGAAGCTGCTTTCTGGGACGTGGCCGTGCTGTGACCGGCCGAGAAGGACTGCGACAATCGCCGCGGCGATCGAACTGCCGACGGTGCGTGCGATCGCGTTCATGCTGGTGGCGACACCGGTTTCGCCGGGCTGGACCTCGCGCACCACCAGCGCGGGCAGGGCGCCGTAGGCCAGGCTGATGTAGGCGTTGGCGAGCACACCGGCCGCGATCACCTGCCAGGGTTGGTCGTGCAGGGTGGCCAGTAGGACGAACCCGATGACTCCGGTGGCCGCGCCGACCACCAGCACCGTGCGTGCACCGAAGCGGTCGATGTAGCGACCGCTGGCCACTGCAGTGAGGAAGCCGGCGAGCGCGCCGGGCAGCAGGAAGACCACGCTGGCGCCGAGCACCGTCGCACCGAATCCGTAGCCACTGCCCGCCGGGGCCTGGACGAAGTCGGTCAGGCCGAGGAACGCGAAATACAGGCCCATCCCGACCAGGATGGTCGCGATGTTGGTCAGCAGAATCGGGCGGCGCGACAGCATTGCCGTCGACACCAGCGGTTGACGGCACCGACGCTCCCACCACCACCAGACGCCGAGCACGGCCACCCCGACGGCGATAGAGCCGACGGTGCGGGCCGAACCCCAACCCCAGCTGTGGCCCTGGGTGATCGCGAGCAGCACCGCGGACAGGCCCAGCGCGAGTCCGGCTGCACCGGCCCAGTCGACCGTGCCTTCGGTGCTGCGCGGCCTGCTCGGCAGGACCACTAGTGCGGCGATGATCACCAGCACGGTGAACACGGTGGTCAACCAGAACACCCGGTGATAGCCGGCGTCGCCGCGCATCAGCAGACCGGTGACGACCAGGCCCATGCCGCCGCCGAACCCGAGCGACCCGGAGAGCACGGCCATGGCCCGCATGAGCCGGTCGGCGGGCAACTCCTCGCGCAGGATGGACACCCCGATCGGGTAGAGGGCGTAGGACGCGCCCTGCAACACTCGCGCCGTGATCAGTAGCGGCAACGACGATGTCAGCGCCGCCAGCAGTGATCCGCCGAGCACGACGGCGAGGACGGCCAACAGCACTCGCTTCTTGCTGTAGAGGTCGGCCAGCCGACCGATCAGCGGGGTGGTGGCCGCGGCGGCCAGCAGGTTGGCGGTCACCGCCCAGCTGACGTCGACGGGGGAGGCGTGCAACTGGCGGGCGATGACCCCGAGTACCGGCACGACACCGGTCTGCAGGACCGCGACGGTCAGTGCGACGACGCTCAGGGCGGCGACCAGAAGCCCGGGGCGATGGTGGCCGATGCCGCGCGTCTCCAGTTCCGACACGTGGCCTCCGTCCTGATTGCCGGCACGGACTCGTTGATTATGTCGTCTAAGCATCCGGGCGCCGACACCGGGCTGCCCTATGCGAAGATGCCCGGATGGCCACCCGACCGGCGCATTTCATATCCGATCCCGACGGCATCTTCCATCCGACGGAGAACGCCCGAAGCCGCTGGGGCGCCGACATGCTCAACGGCCCGGCCGTGGTGGGCCTGGCGGCGTTCCATCTGGAACAGCGGTTCGGGGTGCCCGGGTTTCTGCCCGCTCGCCTCACAGTCGACCTGTTCAAGGCCGCCAAGCGGGTTCCGACGGTCGTCCAGTCACGACTGGTCCGTGACGGACATCGGGTGCGCAACAGCGAGTGTGACGTCATCCAGGGTGAGGTGATCGTCGCCCGCGCCACGCTGGTGCAGTACCGCCAGTCCGAAGCGCCGCCAGGCGAAGAGTGGGCGAGCGCGGCTTCGTTCACCCCACCGCCGAAGGCGGACCCACACGCGTACGTCATCGGCAGCGATGATGCCGGCTGGAGCCCTGGCGGGGGTGTCCACCAGAACACGTCACGAAAGCGCGTGTATCACAGTCCGATCGACGTGGTCTCCGGTCACGACATCACTCCGTTTGTGCGCAGTGTCATCGTCGCCGAGGCCACCAGCCTGGTCAGCAATATGGGCACCAAGGGCATCGGCTACATCAACGGCGACCTCACCGTTGCGCTCAGCCGGCTTCCGCAATCGGAAAGCATCGGTGTGCAAGGTGATTCGCACTGGGTATCGGACGGGATTTCGGTCGGCACGGGAACACTCTTCGATGATGCCGGCCCGTTCGGAACCGGCCTGGTCACCGCGATCGCCAACCCGGCCGCTCAGATTGACTTCAGCGCACCCGATGCGATGCCAGAGTTGAGCGTCTGAGTCAGATCAGGGCACGCAATTGGTCGTGCGGCAGCGCCGGGGGAGACGTCATCGGGCCACCCTACTGTCGGCCGGCGGCGGGCTCTACGCCAGAAAGACCACGGACGCTGGGAAAGATCTGCAACCTTCCCCAGCGCCGCCTGTCGCTCGCACCACACCCCCCAGTCGTGGTGCGAGCGACAGGCAATTCCGGCACCCCGACGGAATCCGTGTCTCGATTGTTGTTGATGCAAAACTATCGGCGCTGGGCTACCCGCGCACGCGTAGTGCACTACTTGATTTCAGCGTTCTAGCAGGTTGACTACCTGTCGCTACGCAGAGTCCGTGGCCGGGGCATGATCGTCAGTGGCCAGCCGAGAAGCGAACGGAGATCAGATGGCAGCGCGCGCGGATGTCTTGATAACAGCCGAGGCGCTGGTCAACCAGTTGGCAGCCGGTGAACCGGTGACGGTGCTGGACGTGCGCTGGACGCTGAGCGAACCGGACGGACACGAGCACTACCTGCACGGACATCTTCCCGGTGCGGTGTATGTGTCATTGGACGACGACCTGACCGACCACGGGGTGTCCGGCCGTGGTCGCCACCCACTGCCGTCGGGATCTGCGGTACAGGAAGCGGCGCGGCGCTGGGGCATTCGCAGCGGCGTTCCGGTGGTGGTTTACGACGACTGGAACCGGGCGGGGTCGGCCCGCGCCTGGTGGGTACTGACAGCGGCCGGGGTGCCCGATGTGCGGATCCTGGACGGCGGCTGGTCGGCGTGGCAGGCCGCCGGCGGCGCCGTCGAAGCAGGTCCGGTCGATCCGGTCCCCGGCGACGTCACCGTCTGCCACGAGGACCTCTACGCAGGGGCGTTGCCGACCCTGACGGCCGATGAACTCGACCGTGGGCCGCTGCTCGACGCCCGCGCGCCGGAACGGTTCCGCGGTGAGGTGGAGCCGGTCGACCCGGTCGCCGGCCACATACCTGGGGCGCGCAACGTGCCCAGCACGGTGCTGCTGGCTGGCGACGACACGTTCGTCGCCAGCGCCGTGGTGGATGAGCTGCTCAGCGAGCGCGGAATCGACGCTGCCGCCCCGATCGGGGTGTACTGCGGTTCGGGCATCACCGCGGCCGTCGCCGTCGCGGCGCTGACCGCGGCGGGCCACGAAGCTGCGCTGTTCCCCGGGTCCTGGTCGCAGTGGAGCTCGGATCCTGACCGGCCCGTCGCTCGAGGTGCGCAGTGACGATGGAGACGGTCCGGTTGTATCTGAAGATCCAGGCGATGAGCTTCTTGTTCGGCCTGGTCGGACCGATTTTTCTGGCCCTGTATTTCGCCGCCCAGCCCGACCCCACGTTGAGGTGGATGTACTACTGGGGGTTGGTGATCACCGCCATCGATGTGTTGGTGGCGCTGGGCCTCACCGATCAGACCCTGCGAGCCCATCAGGTCGCTCGAGAACAGCAGGAGGCCCGTTCATCGTGACGGTCGCACAGGAGTCGCCCGGCCGGACAGAAATCTCCGAGACGCGATTGCAGCGCTGGGAGACTCAAGCGGAGTGGCCATTAGCGGCATGCGCGGCGGTCTTTCTCGCACTCTTTTCCGTCAAGGTGCTGGCTCAACCTCAGGGCGCTAACAGGAACATCATCCACGGGATGTTGTTTGTGCTGTATCTGCCGTTTGTCATCGACTATGTCGCACGCCTGGTGCTGGCCGAACACCGTCTGCGATGGTTCGTTCGTCACCTGCTCGACCTACTGGTCGTCGTGTTGCCTTTGATGGGTCCACTGCTCCTGTTACGGCTGGTTGCGCTGGTAGGTGCGTTACAACGGGCGATCGGCGACGCGATCCGGGGCCGCGTCGCGGCATACACGGCGTTCAGTGCTGTGCTGTTGGTCTACGCAGCGTCGCTGGCGGTGCTGCAGGTGGAACGTCCGGCAACCGGTGCCAACATCACGAATTTCGGTGACGCTGTGTGGTGGGCGATCAGCACCATCACCACCGTCGGGTACGGCGACCTTTATCCGGTCACTGTGCTGGGAAGAAGCGTCGCCGCACTGCTGATGATTGGCGGGATCAGCATGGTTGGTGCGATCACCGCCACCATTGCGAGCTGGATCGTGCAGCGGGTCGCAGCCGAGGACACCGCTCAACAGGCCGCCACTGTGGCGCATATCGAAGGCCTGCAAGCTGAGGTGGCTCGCCTCGCCGAAATCATTGCTGGGCAAGCAAACCGTGGGGAGAGATGAACCGGGGACCGTTCGACGGCAAGGCCGTGATCACCGGTGCCGGCAAGTCCCAGGTCGGGCGGCGGCTCGGCCGAACCGGGCTGGAACTGACGCTGGAAGCGGTGCTCCGTGCGATCGAGGATGCTGGTCTGGCCGTGGACGACGTCGACGGCATCGCCAGCTACCCGGGTGCGGTCGTCGCCAACCCGGGCTTTTCCGGCGCCAACGTCACTGACGTGCGCACGGCGCTGGGGTTGCGCAGCCGCTGGTACATGTCCGGGCTGGAGACAGCGGGTCAGATCGGACCGGTGATCGAGGCGTGTATGGCCGTCACCCTCGGACTGGCCAACCATGTGGTGGTCTTCCGGTCGGTGTGGGAGTCGACGGCGGCACAACAGTCCGGTGGCGGCCATGCATCGGTGTTGCTCGGCGGGGGCGGGAAACTGCCGCCTCAGATGGAATGGACCGCCCCGTTCGGTGCGTTATCGGCTGCCAACTGGCTGGCGATGCCCGCGCAACGCTACATGCACGACTTCGGGCTCACCCGTGAGCAACTTGGTGCGATCGCGCTGACGGCACGGCGTAACGCGGGCCTCAATCCTGACGCGGTGTACCGCGACCCGATGACGATGGAGGACTATCTGAGCGCGCGGATGATCTCAGAACCGTTGTGTCTGTACGACTGTGACGTGCCCTGTGATGGGGCCACCGCCGTCGTCGTGTCCCGCCGGGATGCTGCCAACGGCTTGCCCCGTCACCCGCTGACGGTGGAATCCGTCGGCCCCGGGATGTTCGAAAGGCCAACCTGGGAACAGCGATTCGACCTCACCACGATGGCCGCACATGACTCGGCGGCCACCCTGTGGGAGAACACCGGGTTACGGCCGAATGACGTCGACATGGCCCAGCTTTACGACGGATTCAGTTTCCTGACAGTGATGTGGTTGGAGGCATTGGGATTCTGCGACCACGGCCGGGTTGGTGAGTTCATCGAGGCGGGGGAGCGGATCGCCCTCGATGGGCAACTGCCGCTGAATACCAGTGGCGGCCAACTGTCGGGCGGTCGCCTGCACGGGATGGGCTTTCTGCACGAGGCCTGCGTACAGCTGTGGGGTGAGGGTGGTGAGCGCCAGGCTCCTCGCACTCCCGAAGTCGTCGCGGTCGGCGTTGGCGGCGGTCCCGTCGCCGGCTCGATGTTGGTGAGCAGCCGATGAGTTATCAGCGACCGGGTTTGCGGCTGGCGCCCAGCCCGACACCCGAATCGGCGGCGTTCTGGACCGGTGGGCGCGACGGGGATTTGCTGATCGCTCGCTGTCACACGTGTGGGCATTTCTTTCACCCGCCCGGACCGGTCTGTTGGCGTTGCCGCAGCTTTGACGTGGCCCCCGAGAAGGTGTCCGGGAAGGCAACAGTCGCTGCGTTCACCGTCGACCGACAACCCTGGATCCCGGGTTTCGAGCCGCCCTACATCGTCGCGATCGTCGAAATTGCCGAGGATCCCGACGTCCGGCTGACCACCAATGTCGTGGACGTCGAACCAGAAGACATGCGTATCGGGCTCGAGGTGGAAGTGTTCTTCGAGGATTGGACGGGGTTATCCGGCGGGGAGGACACCCGCGTGTGGATTCCGTTGTTCCGGCCCGCAGCCCGTTGAGGGGCGGGGCTTAACTGTTGTAGGACAACGGGATTGGGTCAGTCGCGAACCCAGACGGAGATGTAGCCGATGGGGATGCCGGTGCGGGTGGCGATGCATTCGCGGGCGGCCAGTTCGACCTTGTCGCGCGAAGTCGCCTCAGCGGCGTCGTTGATCTCGGGAATCTGGATGACCCAGCGATTGGTGTCGAAGCGGATGTCGATCTCGAAACACTGACCGGCCATCGGCCGGAGCAGGGAATGGGTGCGAAGACCCCGTTGCGGACGGGTAGAGAAGCCGCGAGTTCTGTAATGAGTACGCATCTTCAGGCTTTCCGGAACGATTCTGGGCCGCGGCAAAACATACTCTTTAACGGTGCGGAATACAAAATCGCGGCAACCGAGCGCTGGCCGCCGAGATCGGTCGACTGGCCACCGCAGTTCGACTCCGCTCACGGTGGCGGTGGCGGTGGCGGTGACAACGACAAGCCTAAGGCGACGCCGGTCGTGACGCCCGGCAGTTGACCTCAGCAAACTGAACCCGCTGCCGGCACCCCGCGGCTAGGCTGCACCCTTACACATGCTCAAACGGGGGCGGGCAATGTCGGCAGCGAGGTTGGCGGGATACGTCGGGGGTTTGGCGGTCGCCCTCGGGGTCGGGCTTGCCATGGGTACGGCGAGCGCGCAGCCCGCGTCGGCCGCGCCAACCGGTGCGTCAGACAGTCCGAGCTCGCACAGCGGCGCGGCGAGCAGTGCGCGAGGGCCGAAAGCCACTGCGGCACGCCGGGCGCCGGCAGCCCGGGTGTCCCAGAACAGCGCGAAGCGATCAGTCGAGACTCCGCTTCGAGCAAGCGCCGTTGCTCAGACGGCTCGCACAGTGGGTCAGTCCAAACCGGCTGTGTCTTCGGCGGACTCGGCCCGCTACCCGCTGCGGGATCTGATCGTCACCTTCAAGAACACGCATTTGAGCGTGCCACTGCAGATGGTGTTTTTCGTCAAACAAGTTGCCGGCAATGCCACTTTCACCGAGAACTCGGTTTACGACCTCCACAATGTCGACCAGTACGACTGGAACAAGTTGACCGGCATCTCGTTCACGTTCTGGCGCCCTGACACCGATGCCATCATGGTCGCGTGGCGCTACAACGTCGACACTCAGATGTTCGAGATCGGGCCGTACTACAACCTCGATACGGCCAGGATCATGCCGACCGACGACGAGATCATCTCGGTACCGGTTGGTGAGAAGTTCACGTTCAACGTCGACTATCAAGGCATCACCCTGCAATACGGAGACTCGGTGGTGTACAAGCCGATTCCGGAAGGCCTACACCCGAATCAATTGTCCGCGTTCCGGATCAACAGCTGGTTCGGCGGGACGAGCCGGGCTCCCAGGACGATCTCGTACTACATGCAGTTGAAGCCGTGGTGGAAGACGTTGTGACGCTAGTTTCGCGAACTCGGGGGACAGATCGCGGGTTGCAAACCTAGCGAGTTGGCCATGGCGTACTGGTTCTGACACGCGTTCACGCCGGAGTCTGGTGGTGTGGTGGCACCCTGGGTTTCCGGGCAGGGGGTGGGTTGTAGGCCGATGGCGATCGGCATGGCGCTTTGGTTTTGGCAGGCGGTGGTCCCGGAGTCCGGTGGTGTGGTGGCACCCTGGGTTTCCGGGCAGGGGGTGGGTTGTAGGCCGACGGCGATCGGCATGGCGCTTTGGTTTTGGCAGGCGGTGCTTCCGGAGTCTGGTGGAGTGTTCGGGCCCTGGCTCGCCCGACAGGTGGTGGGGGGCAGACCAAGGGAGTTCGCCATGGCACTTTGGTTTTGGCAGGCGGTGATCCCGGAATCTGCCGGAGCGTTCCCGCCGGGACTGTCCTCCGACTGGTTTTTGTCCGGCGAGGTGGTCTCGTCCTGACTCGTATCCGGATTGGTCGCGGACGAGGAGTTCGGAGAGCCGGAGCCGTCCTGCTTGGCGCCCTGATCGTTGCTGGCGGAGTTATTCGTGCCCTGTTTGTTGTCGGCCTTCGGGGCGGTCGACGGGCAGGGCGGGGGGTTGTAACCACCACGCTGAAAACAACCGGCCACGGCAGTGCCGGTCGGCGGGACGGCATGGACAATTCCGAACCCCATCGTGGCGGTGACGACGATCAAGGCAACTGCGCACCGGCCCCAAACGCGCTGTCGCATCGATGGTGTGGGCAACTATTCAGATGTTGTTGATGCACTGGCACTCGCCGGCGCTCTCAAATCGCGCGCCGCCGAGTCGATCCTCGATCGGGCCGGAAAACATGCAACTGTTCCTTCCGCCGGGCTTACCCCTGGAAGGTAGCTGATCGTCTACGGAATTGCCGCGGTTGGAGCCAGGAGCCGAGATACTCCTCCGCGTGGGAGTGCAGCCCGATGTGTCAGACCCATCGGGTCAACTCGGGTAGCGACTCACTTTGGTCGGGTGGATGACAAACCGAACCCATTCTGCGGCAAGCATTTCGGCGAGCTCATCTGCCCGGTTCGGATCGTCGAGATCCCAGTAGCGGGCGGCGAGGCGGCCGGCCAGGTCGGTTGCTCCGTCAGGTTCGACCGTGGCGCGGCCGGTGACAGACACCCAGCGTTCGCGTTCACCCACCGGGGCGACGACGACGAGCGAGGCGCGGGGGTCGCGGCCCATGTGGCGCACCTTGAGCGAGTCCGGTCCGGTGAATAACTGGATCGTGGCCTCGGCAGTCGCCTCGAACCACACCGGACGGGGCTGTGCCGGGATGGGTCCCCCGGCCACGGACAGGAACCCGTGCAACGGGCGCTGGAGGAACTCGAGATCCTGTGTGGTCATTGAATTGGCGTCGTTGCTCATCGTGGTCCTTTCGGATGAGGAGATTGGGTGGTCATCGATGCCACGCTCCGGCCGCTGCAAGCCGCACGACATAGTCCTCAAAAGCACGAGGGGGCCGCCCCAGCAGCGAGGACACGCCGTCGGTCGTCGCAGCGAGCACCCCACGTTCCATCAGGAGGAACATGTCGGCGACGATGCGGGCGTCGTCTTCGCTCAACCCTTGCTCGACCGCTGTTGCGATGTACTCGGCAGAGGAGATCTGCTTGTAGGTGATGGGTAAGCCGGACGCCCGCGAGATCAGCTCGACGGCCTCACCGAAGGTAATCGCCCGCGGTCCGGTCAGCTCGTAGATGCGTCCGGCATGCCGGCCCGGCTCGGTCAGCACCACCGCCGCGGCGTCGGCGACGTCGTCGATGTCGATGAACGGCTCCGGGACGTCGCCGGCCGGCAGTGCCAGTTCGCCGGCGACGAGCGCGGCGTGGAACTCGCCTTCGTCGAAGTTCTGGTAGAAATTGGACGGCCGAAGAACGGTCCACTCTAGTGTCGAGCCACGCACGGCCTCCTCAGCGGAGCGCATGTCCAGCCCGAACCTGGCGTCACCCCAGGTATCGGAGCCGTGCCCGGACAGCAGAACTAGGCGTCGCACTCCGGCGGCCTCGGCCTGTGCGACGAACTCATGGACTCGACCGACCTCGTGGGGCGCCACCACGTAGACGGCGCCAACTCCCTGCAAGGCCGCGTCCCAGCCGCCGGGATCGGACCAGTCGAAGGGAGTCGGGCTGGATCGGGACGCAGCGCGTACGGCCGTGCCATGCAACCGCAAGCGGGCAACGATCCGCCGACCGGTCTTGCCGGAGGCGCCAAGGACGAGAACGGTGTCGTTTGTCATGCCCCCAGTGAACGGCACGAACCCAGAGCCTTCCATGGGTGATAAGCCGGATTACCTGTCCATTCGTCTAATCTCATGCAATGGCTGTGTTCGATGATCTGATTCGCGGGGTGCGGGCGCACGGCTCGTTGTTCGGCAGCTCCACCCTGTCGCCGCCCTGGGCGCTGCACTTCGTGGACGGGGCGCCGCTGACGCTGTGCACCGTCCTCGGCGGGTCGGGGTGGATCGTGCCGGAAGACGGTCCGCCCGAGGCGCTGCGCGACTACGACACCGTCGTCGTGAGGGGACCCGCGACGTTCACCTTCGTCGATGCGCTCGACACTTCGGCGGAGCCAATTGCGTGCGGGGAGAACTGCGCGACGCCCGAGCAGGGCGGTACTCGACACCGGCTCGGCTGGAACGACGGTGGCTCTAGCGACAGCGGCGCAACGACATTCATCGTCGGCGCCTACCCGGTGCGGGGCGAGATCAGCCGCCGGCTACTGGATGCACTGCCCGTCGTGTTACGCGTGGACGCCGGGGGAACGGGGGACCCCGTGCTGGATCACCTCGCCGCCGAAGTCGCCATCGACGCTCCTGGCCAGCAGGTGGTGCTGGACCGGCTGCTGGACTGGATGCTGGTGTGCACGCTGCGCGAGTGGTTCGACCGGCCCGGTGGAACGTCACCGGCCTGGTGGTCCGCCCAGCGGGATCCCGTGGTCGGCGACGCGCTGCGCCTCCTGCACGCCGACCCGGCGGCGCCGTGGACGGTGTCCTCACTGGCCGACCGCATCGGGGTGTCACGGTCTACGCTCGCCAAGCGGTTCACCGACCTCGTCGGTGAACCGCCGCTGACATACCTCACAGGATGGCGTATGACGCTTGCGGCGGACCGTCTGATCGGGCAGAAGTCGGCGACCATCGCCGAAGTTGCTCGGGCCGTTGGCTATTCGGATCCCTTTGGTTTCAGCGCAGCGTTCAAACGGGTCCGAGGCGTCAATCCCAGCGATTTTCGAGGAAATGCCACCCGCTCGGTGGACGAACCTTCCGGGACCGCGTCCTAGTCCATGAACTACAGGTTTCGCGACAATGTGGCAGAAGGGCAGTCCGCCTGCCTTACGTCACGGTGACGAATTGATACTGGGCCGCCTGTCGTCCCGGATTACTTCAACATTTCCCGGGTCGGGTGGCGTCCCGTTGTTGGCAGCTGCTATCTGGTAGTGGTGGTGACGCTCGGAGCAGGGTGCTGATGCTCGAATCATCGGCAGTGGCACCTCAATGCGTGTGACAGGTGTTGTCACCCTCGGGTTTGGGA
Organism: Mycolicibacterium helvum; assembly: GCF_010731895.1. Lineage (NCBI taxonomy): Bacteria > Bacillati > Actinomycetota > Actinomycetes > Mycobacteriales > Mycobacteriaceae > Mycobacterium > Mycolicibacterium helvum. The sequence goes on from NZ_AP022596.1 coordinate 5,361,415, forward strand.
CCGTTAGGTGAAGATGGCGGGGGTTGTGAGGGGTCCGCGAATGGCGGGGGTGTCACGCCATGTTGGTTCACCGCAGAGGGTGAGTCGACGTGCCAGGACTTTTGGTAGCGAGGAGGTCATTTCGAGTCGGGCGAGTGCGGCGCCGAGGCAGTAGTGCGTACCGTGCCCGAAGGACAAGGATGCGGGTCCGTCACGATCGGGTTGGAGTTGGTCGGGCTGGGTGAAGACTGCTGGATCGCGGTTGGCGGCGGCAAGGACCACGAGGACGGGCTCGGTTGCGCGGATGGCGACGCCATCGACGATGTGATCGCAAGTGGCGGTGCGCCCGAGGGCCTGCACCGGACCGTCGAGCCGAAGCAGTTCGTTAAACAGCTGCCCGTCGATGGCGTCGACGGTGTCGACCAGCCGCACTCCGTCCGGGCCAGGCGTTAGTAGCCGAATTATAGAGGCGCCCAGTAGGTTCGCTGTGGTCTCATGGCCGGCAACGGCGATGATCACCGCCATGGTGACGACGTCGTCGAGTTCAAGATCTGGATCGGCACCGATAAAGCTGAGGAGGTCATCGCTGGGATGGGCGCGGCGGTCGGCCGCCAAGGGTAGTAGTTCGGTGAGCAGTGTGGCCAACGCTGCCGTTCCGTCCTCGACGACATCGGGGTCCACAAAATCGCCGAGCATTCTGCTGATAGCCGGGGATTCTTCCCGCAGCAGTCGCGCCGAGTCGACGTCCAACCCCAACCACGCCGCTGCGACCGCGATGGGCAGCGGCAACGCCACATCGCTCATAAAGTCGAACTCCACTCCGGCTGGAATGTGATCGATCGCTTCCGCGGCGATCGCCTCGATGCCTTCTGCCAGCCCGTTGATGAAGGTACGGGTGAAGACGTCACGGACTGCACCGCGTAGGCGGTGATGATCGCCACCGTCGGTGGTCAAGATGTTGCGGCGCAGAATGTCTGAGCCAATTGCGCGGACGGCGCGCGGCGCGTTCGGATTCGCCAGGGGGTTACTAGTCCAGCCGGGTTCGCCCAGGATCTGCTGGGCGGAGTGATAGCCAAGGATCAACCACGCACCGGCGTGGTCGTCCCAGACCACGTTGCCTTCGCGGCGGCGCTGCTCGTAGAAGGGGTAGGGGTCGGCGGGATCCCAGGGCAGTCTCCCGGTTGTGATGTCACGGGTGGTCATGATGGTCCAATGCAGAAGGTAGACCGCGCTCGTGTGCCCAGGCGTGGTGTTTCTTGCCGAGTTCGGTGACCGGTTCGGCTGTTCCATCGAAGTCCTCGACGATCGCCTGCACCGGCAGCGTGGCGTTGAGGCCGGCGCACACGCTGCTGACGGCCAGCTGGACGCGGGCGGCGAACACGTAGTCGTCAGGGGCGGTCATGCGGGCCACCGGATGGTCGGTGTCGCGGACGTCGAACAAGCTACGAACGACACGGTTTATCGATTCGGCGGTATAGGTCACGGGCTGCGGTGTCGTCGTCATGCTCTCGTAGAGAAGTTCAGACTGCCATTGATATAACTCTTCAGCGGTCAGGTCGGAGTCGGCGGTGAGGTAACCGGCCTGAACCATGATGTCGCGCATGTCCTCTTTGCGGCCTTCGGCGAGTGCGCGGTTCATGGCTACCTGTCGCCAGCGCTGGAGTTCGGGTAGGACCTTGACGCAGCCGAAGTCGACAAACCCCACGGTGCCGTCGGTGTTGAAGCGATAGTTACCGGGGTGTGGGTCGGCGTGCATCAGATTGGCGTGCCGGAAGCTTCCGTACGCGAATCGCAGAATGGTCTCGGCCCAGAGGTTTCTGAGATCCTGCTCGGCCTGTTGCGCAGCGCTCCAGTTCATCCCGTCGAGATAGGTCATCGTCAACACCCGATCGCCAGACATTTCGGTCACGACCTCGGGGACCCGGATGAACGGGTGTCCTCGATAGAGTTCGCTGAATGCGGTGATGGTGGCTGCCTCGTGCCGATAATCCACCTCTTCGGAGATTCGCGCCGCGGCTTCGCGGGCCACGCTCCGAACGTCCATCTTCATTCCCGATGCCGCCGCGGTGAAGCGCAGGAAGGTTGCTAGCAGCTCAGTGTTGGCCAGATCGTCACGGATGGCTCGAGCCACACCGGGGTACTGGATTTTGACGGCGACCTGACGACCGTCGTGCAGGACGGCGCGGTGCACCTGGCCGATCGATGCGGCTGCCATCGGCTGATCGGTGAAGTCGGCGAACTGCTCGACCGCAGAACCGAGTTCGGCATCGAGGACCTCACGAACCAGCATGGGGTGCATCGGCGGCGCATCGGCCTGCAGGCGGTTCATGGCTTTCTGGTAAGGCTCGAACCCGCCGGTACCCAGCGTGCGGGTGTCGAGCATCGACATGATCTGGCCGATCTTCATCAGGACACCGCGGGAGTGGCCGAGCAGTTCGGCGTAGCGCTCGGCGGTGCGTTCGTGAAACCGCTCGACAGCGCCTTCCTGGCCCGCTTTCTCCCGCAGGCCCGCGACGAGTCGCCCGCCAGCAGCCCGCGCGGTGAAACCCGCCAGCGGCATCGTGCGTCGAACCCGTCCCCGTGGAACGGCATCATCCTGGTGCGGCATTGCGTCCTCCGACCTTGCCTTCGGGAGTAAAGTACTCTCTTGTCAAAGGTAAGTGATCACTTGGGAGGGGTCAATGACAGCATCCGCGCCGACACGCGATCGGTTGGTCACCGAAGCGATGCGGCTGTTCAGCGCGAAAGGGTACGAAGCCACCAGCGTCTCCCAGATCGAAGCGGCCGCTGGATTAGCGGCGGGCTCGGGCGCCCTGTATCACCACTTCAAATCCAAGGAAGCGCTCCTGGCCGCCGGCATCGACCGACAACTGGACCGTCGCCGCGCCATGCATGACATCCGGGCACTATTCGCAGGTCTCGGAGACCTGCGAGCCGAGCTCACCGCGCTGGGCCGGTACCTGCTCACCGTCGTCGACGAGGAGATCGAGCTTCTGCAGATCGCCGCCCGCACACCGGCAGGCCGATCAATCCGCCTCGACACCGCCTACGCCGCGCTCGTCGACGGGCTCAACGCCGAACTGGCCGAATGGATCATCGCCTGGGCGCCGACGCTGCCGCAGCAAGACTGCACGACACTGGCTGCGGTGGGCGTGAACAGCATCCTCGGAACCCGTTTCGCGACCAGCCTTTTCCGCCAGGCCGAAGCACGCATACCCGACGATCGCTACCTCACGGAATGGACAGCACTGCTCGCCACCCGCATCGAAGCGCTTCCCTGACGTACGTGGCCAGTTCGCGCACTCGGCGGCGAACCTCCCTGCTGCGGCCGTGCTCCCAACGACCATCTGCTTGAGCTGGTGGGCCCACATGCGTTCGAAATTCGTCCAGTCCGTATCTCGTGATGTGCGGTTTCTTGAAGCTTGGCGGGTGCCCTGCCGTAGGGGAGGTGCTACGGATCCTTGAAGACGTCGTGGTCACCGACCCGACGCCAGCGGCACCGCAGCTGCTGGTCGACGGTGACGAGTTCGAAGGTGGCCCGGCCGTCGGGGCTCGCAAACGACCACGTCATCTCCAACACGCCTGGGGCGCCTTGGACGGATTTCACCCGCAGCGCTTTCGGCCAGACTGCTGCGGGATCGACTTCCAGTGCCGCGCACGCGGGTATGAACTTGGTCTTCAGTGCCTCTCGGAATGCCGCTTGATGTTCGGGTTTGAGCCGTTTGAAATCGGCGTCGAAGGCAGGGGTGGTTTCATACTTCATTGGCCGTCCGCGTGCGCGTCGAGCTGGCCGAGGTGTTCCAACAATGCGTCACCGTCGCGGTGGACCGAAACCTCACCCGCGGCGACATGGCTGTCCACCTCGCGCTCACGCTGCTGCCACCGTTCGGTCCAGAACCATCGCTGATCCGCCGGAATAGGTAATGCGGGCCTGAGTTCCAACACTCCGTCGCCGCGCTCGACGATTTCAACCTGTGCGCCTGGCTCATCGAGGTGCAGCCTGCGACGCACCTCGACCGGCAACGCCACAACTCCTCTGGACTGAACGGTCACATAACCACGGAACGTCATAAAACCATCTTCGCACAGATGCAGTATTACAGCAATTCAGAAAAACAGTTTTACTGGTACCGGCGCGTGCTTGAGAGGTGCGAGTTCGATCAGGGCTTGCGCTAGACCGCTCTCCCGACCCGGCATCAGATCGCCGCAGCTGACGCAGTCCACGTTTATGGTGACGCCACTGCAGCGCCGGCACGCGGGCCGGTTGTGGATGATGCCAGGAAGTACCCCTTGGTGCCCGCAAGCGCAGATGCCGGTGATGCGTTTGGCCGCCTGATAGCAAGTAACCACAGACCGATTCGTTGGGCTAGTTGGCGACCAGCTGGTAGTGGCGTCCGCATCGGTCGCAGGGGACCGGCCACCGCTGTGGGTCTTCAGGCTTCCGGCAGGGGAGCGGTCCGCGGTCGCGAATAGCTCCCGGCCCTCGGAGCACCAGTACTGCAAAAGGTCTACCACCCAAGGAAATTCGGGCGACGTCAGAACCGTCCGTCGGCGTGGCCCCGATCCCTTGGTGTCCTTGGCCCAGCGAACGGTCATCGCACCGAAGTTGCCATAGCGGGGAACGTGCGGGTTTGGTGCAAAGTCGGTCAGGTCGAGCATGACCAGTTCTCGTCGACGCAGTCCAAACGCGTAGCCGATCTTGAATGCCGTCGAGTCACGCAGCGCCGTTAGCCAACGTTCGGACACCTTACTGTGGGCGTCATCCACGACGTCGAACAGGTGCTGCAGTTCAGCCTTTGCAAATGCGCGGCGTCCCGGTGGAACCGCGTCGTCCGCGGTGTGCTGCGGCGTGTTCCATTCAAAGACGAACTACGACGGCACGTCACGGAATTGCTTCTCGCAGAAATCAACCCATCCATATCGACTGTCACTGACATAACTACAGAACATCGATATCGCGTTACTATACGAGCGCACCGTCGACAGAGCGATCGGTGTCGCCTGCGACCGTAGTTCAGCGAGGAATTGATCCACGTCGTTCGCTCGCCAGCGCCATGGGTACTCGTTGGTGAATTCGACGAATCGGGCGATCACACGGCACCGTGCTTTGATCGTGTCGATCTCGAGGCCACGAGCCAGCATCTGAGCTCGCCAGCCATCAAGCATTGCGTCGAAGACGGTCTCGTCTGCTCGCAGCAGCGAAACATCGTCGGCACGCAGAATCCGAGGGACGAAGCCCGGAAGCTCCTCAGCGGCCATCGCCGACTCCACCTGACAGTCGGCTCGACGACGTGATGCCGCCTGGGACGTTGACCGGGAAGTCGAACGGAGAATGCGCAATGTCTCAGCGGGACATAGTAATTCGTCACTGTGACGTTTTGGCGGGTTGTCGGCGGATGAGAGGCAGCCCGGTGCGGACTTTCCAGGCGGGCTTGAGTGAACTGGCATCGGGATCTCGTCACCTAACAATGAAATCGTTCATTAAGTAGTGATTGAAATCTACGTAGAGCTGGAGCAAACGGGGTGCCGTTGTATGGAACGGGAGGGGTCAAGCGTGTCAGCTGCACCGACGTTGTCATCACGCAGAGGTGCGAGTCCTTGCACCTAATGCAACCCGCATTGGGTTTTTGCCGATAAGCCACATTATGTCAAGTTAAGTACTGCATATTCCATCAGATGAATCACGCAGCATTTGTGTGACTCTCACCTGCCGTGCCGGTGCGGATCATCGAAAAGACCTGGACACCAGGAATTCACGGTTGCGGCGGAAGACCCCGAAGAATCCCGTAAGCCCGACGAAGATGCCAGTTAGCCCACCCAATATTTGGCTGGCTATACCGGGGCAAACGTGGTGCGGCGCGGTCGCGACCCCACCAGCGAAGCGTTGTGGACGCTGGCAGATGTGCAAAATCTGCTCGATATCTGGATCGCCACGGTCTGGCAGAACCGCCCGCACAAGGGGCTACGGCATCCGGCGATGCCCCGCAGGGATCTCACCCCCAACGAGGCCTTCGCCGCGCTGTCCGCGGTCGCTCCACAAGCCAATCTCGCCCTGACCGCCGAGGACTACATCGAACTTTTGCCGGTCGCCTACCGGTCGATCCAGCCCTATGGCATCAATTTCGCTGACCTGCACTACGACGCACCCGAACTCTACGAGTACCGCAACACCGCCAGTGGGCTGCCCGGGCCGGCTGCCGGCCGCTGGGAAATCCGTTACGACCCCCACCGCATCAACACGATCTTCGTTCGCGACCATCGTCGTGGCCGATGGATCCACGCTGATTGGACACTGGCCAAACACGCTCTAGCACCGTTCTCACTCGAGATCCTGCACGCCGCGAAACAGGCTGTCGCCCAACGCGGCGCACCTAACACGGCCGCAGAATACCTGGCTGAAATCACCCGAATCCAAACCGGACTACGCCGAACCGCACGCGAACAACGCCTCCACAACCGCACCACTCAAACACCCTCGGCCCTCCCCACGGCGGGCGCGCCGACCGTTGCCCCGCGGTGGCCGCGTCGACGAGGACTGACCGATGGCCGTGCCCGACACCTTGGCTGCCTGGCGGACTTTCGTGGCCCACCACCCCGTTCAGCCATCCACCCTCACCCCACGCCCTGTTGCTACCCAACATTTTCCGCCGATACCACTCGAGCGTTGTGAGGATCCCGTGAAAGTACGGCAGGCGTAGGTTTCACTGCCTCGAGTTTGGGAACCCACAACCAGGTGGACCGGGACGCGATTGTTGACGCAGCACTGGAACTCTTCGTCAGCCGGGGGTATCAGGCGACAACGTTCGGCGACATCGCATTGGCAAGTGGTGTCGAATCCGATCTGCTGGCCGCAGCGTTTCCGGACCACGTGTGCTTCATCTTCGCTGTCGCGGATGCCATGTTCGCCGCCGTCTTCGAAGAACTGGCCAAGGCCCCACAGGCGGAAGACCTCGTGGAAGTCCTGCGGGCCGCTCACCTCAGCGTGGTTGGTCGGATCGTCGCAGGTGAGGGACCTGTACCGCTAATGCGAATGTACCTCATGGGAAGGGTCCTCGCGACCAATACCGCTGTGGCGCAGGCTGTCTCGGTTCATCGCAAACGAGTGCTCACGTGCGGCATGGCTGATCAACGCGGCGTCGGCCACGACGATCCCCAGATAGTGAGGGCTGTGATGGTGTGGTCGGCGATCATGGCATGCACCCATGCGGCAGGAATCCACGACGGAGTGGCACCCGACCACTTCGCGACGGACCTCACGGAACGGCGGCTGGACCGGAATTGCAACCTAGTCCGTCGAGGCTGGCCATGACGGACTCGCTAGTGCGAGCATCCAGCTCAAGGGCTAGGCGGTACCCGGCGACACGAGGGATCCGTGCCACTGACTTCGTTGGGATCCCGGAAACCCCCACCGCGAGTGGCGAACACGGTCAACACCGGCACGCTCGTTGGCAAGGCCTCGAGCGGCAAGACGAGCGAGGGGACGCCCGAGAAGATCAGCAGGGCTTTGCCGATTAAAGCCGCGGTTGAACAGTAGCGGCGCAGCCCGGCAGCGTAATCGCAAATCCCCACGCCCTGCTGCGGACCATATCTTGACCTCTGCGACAACTCGGCGACCCACAGCACTCGCCAGACCGGAAATGACAACTTCACTGAGACGAACGGGACCACGATTGTCTCAGTCAACTTGGCATCTTCGCAGCTGGCGGATGACAACAAGACTGAGACCGGACATCGCCTGTTGTGTCCTGTCTCAATGAAGTTGTCATCTTTCGCAGTGAATTTGTCCTTTAACGGAGTCACTGCGCGTGGTGGTGAAGATGCGGAACTTGGCGGGCGCCGGCCTGGCCGTCTCGGGACATGCAGTGATGGCATCCATCGATGACCCAAAGACCAAGGGGCGCAATGCACGGACAGCTGTCGCAATCGATGTGCAGGCGGCCGCACATGGAGCACGCCACTGAAAGCTCGTCGAAAAGCTCGGCCATGTCGCGGCCTCCCTTAGCATCTGTTCATTTCGTGATGCGGTGTCTCTGCCGACTCTGGTGACCATACGTCTGGGTGAGGGCCCGCGGCATGAGTAGTGCAGTACTCGATTACCACACTGCGGGGTCCGGATGCCGTCGCACGGTTTGCGGTCCGCCCCGGTGACGGTAGTTGGCTCGGTACCAAGTTGTCGTGGAATGTGGCTGGCACGTTTTCGCGATCGATCGGTCGCCATTACGGAAATGACAACTCCACTGAGACAAACGAGGCCACGGTCTTCTCAGTGAACTTGGCATTTCTGCAGTTGACGGGTGACAACAAGACTGAGACCGGATATTCCTCCTCTCTTCAGTGGGTGCCCATAACCGTCGCTGTAGGCAGTTGTCAGTGGTTCGTCTTCATTCCAAGATCACTGTGGTGCCGCGACCAGGCACATGTGTGATCGAACGGCGATGTACCGGCTCGGGCTCGCGTCGGTCGGGACGTAGCTGGTTACTTGCGAACAATGCAGCCAGCACGATTCGCATCTCAAACTCCGCGAAGGTCGCCCCGAGGCAGCGGCGCACACCTCCGCCGAACGGAATCCACGTGTAGGTGCCCGCGTGATGGCCGAGGAATCGCTCAGGTCGAAATTGTTCAGGGTCGGGGTAGATTTCAGGTCGCCGATGCATGAGGTAGATCGACGGCACGACGGCCACCCCGGCGGGCAACGGCACCCCGCCGATCACCATCGGCTCTTTGAGCCGTCTGCCTACCAGCGAGACCACTGGTCGCAGTCGAAGTGACTCCTTTACGACGGCGGCAATGTACTCATGGGCATCGGCGCGTGCTGCCTCGACAAGTCGCGACTGGATGTCAGGGTGTCGGATGATCCGTTCGACCGCCCAGGCCAGCCCCGATGCCGTCGTTTCGTGACCGGCCAACAGCAGCGTGATGAGTTCATCGCGCACCTCGCGGTCACTCATCGGATCACCATCGGCGTGCTTCGCCTTTAGCAGCATCGAGAGCACGTCGGTGCGCTCATCAAGGTCGTCTACCTGCCGCCGCGCGGCGATCTCTTCATAGAGAAGTCGATCTACTTCTCTGAGAACTCTGTGGGTGAGCGCGGTCCTCATCTGTTCAGGGCCGACCACCAACATCATCATTTGACCGAAGACGTTCATGGAGAGGGCAAGCATGCGTCGCAGCGCGGCCCGCAGCCGATCTACGCGTTCCCCGTGCTGGAGTCCAAACACGACGCGCAGGATGACTTCCAGTGTCAACTTCTGCATCTGAGGGAGCAGTCTCACCGGTTCACCACGCGGCCACCGAGCGATCTCCGCCTCGGCAATGTCCCTGATTGTGTTCGCGTAGCTTTGCAAGTGGCTGCCGCGAAACGCGGGCATCAGCAGGCGGCGCTGCTCCCTGTGGGCGTCACCATCGAGCAGCATTACCGAGTTCGGCCCGACCACCGGCAACAGCACGCGGTTGGCTTCACCCGCGTGCAACAGTTCGGGAGATGCGGTGAATACCTCCCTGACCACCTCGGGATGGGAAACCATCACGATGGCTCCCAAGCCCACGAGCTTCATGGTGAACATGTCGCCGTGTTGGGCAGCGCAACGTGTCATGAAGTCCCACGGTCGCGCTATCCACGCCGCAGTCTGAACAGCGATGGGAAGTCGCGGGCCGGCTGGCAGCGTTTCGACAGTCATCAGTCCCCCACAAAGCCGCTCGGCAACATCAATTCGCCTCAGGACTCTAGGTGTTGGGCCTGCCAGTCATACCCGCAATGCTGAAGAAAAGTAAGCCGTCAATGTTTGGGAGCCGGCAAAGATGTGTGTCGACCTCAGGAGCGAGTAACGAGCAGCGCGCTAATTGATGGCAACAATCCAGGCAAGACATATCCCCTGTCCCCACAGCCGCGGAGCCGAAACTGACGGCCCCGGGCTCACATTCGCGCCACAGCGTCCCGCGTGTGGCCGGCCTACCAGGTGGAGAGCCGTCAGCGACACGGACAATAGCGATAGAAATTATCTATGCGGTCAATTTTGCCGGCGCGGTTTTGAACGAAAAGGCCCACACGGTCCAACGAACGCCGGGTGGAGTGATCGTTCGATTCGAACCACCCATAACCACCGGCCCGGGATAAGTCAGGTTATCGAGTGGTCGACTACGCGTGCGCCGCTATGTCGGCGCTGTCTAAGCTCCCGCCGCGGAAGGGGAAATCGGCGGGCATCGGTGAGGAGCGGCGTCATCTCGGCATTTGACGAACTGCAATACGCCGGGCATCTCGGTCAAGAATGCCTTGCTCTCGTCCAAAAGCTTCTGCGGGAGGAACTGCGAAAATTCCTCGCACTGGCGAACTTGGAGTTCGAGGATGTCGTGCAAGACTTCCTCGTTGACCGCATCAAGCCACTCACGGCATCGTTGCTCAGCCAGGCGACAGGTGACGACTCTCTTGCGAAACTGTTGCGAATGTCGATCAGGAATTGGCTGATTGACCGCGCACGGGAGACAGGTGTGGGGCATATTCGTCGCACCGTCGAGAAAGTGCTCAGCGCGGCAACAGATTTCGAACGTGTACCAGATGACGAGGTCGGTGCTGGACGATGGCGAATGGCGGGCACCGAGGCTCAACCATGGGTGGGCCGCGTCGGTGACCTTACCGCTGCGGCCTGGAGCGTGCGCGACGTTCGAATACCGAAGTGGTCCAGCACTACGCGACGTGCACCTCTCGCCGACCGCGAATCGCTAGTTGCGATCATTCGTTCGGTATTGACGAGTGCTGAGGGCAGCGTGGAGATCGCGCACTTAGTAGCTGTATTCGCCAATCGGTTCGCGGCCGCGCTGGACCCACGTTTCGCTTCGATCGATGACGACGATAATCCGATTGACGTTGAGAGCGTGACGCCCGACCCCGAAGAGAGCCTCCTCGCCGAGGAGCTCGCGTTGGACGTCGCCACCGCCGCAGCCGAAATCGCCAGCCGGCTTACGGACACCGAACGCGAGATCGTACCGATTCTCCACGACAGCAGGGCGATTCGGCTGAAACTCGGCAAGGGCCGTACACAGTGCGCTGCCTTCGGAGCCAGACTGAAGGCTAAGATTCGCGAACTTGCGGGTACCACTGACGATGCCGAGGAGATTGTCCGGGAGGTGGTGGCGCTATGCGGAGGCGTATCCAATGCCGGATGATCCGAGAGATGAGTCGTCAGACTCCACCACAGGGGAACACTCAGGCCCTTCGCGTGCGGAATGGAGGAGACAGTTGAGCAAGCGTGCGCGCGATTACCTCGAACTGGCGCGACGCGCGGCAGCCCCACAACTGTCTCCTACGAGACGCCGCGCCCGATTCGGTGACACCCGCGATCATCCGATAGAGGCGGGGCAGATCTGGCGAGCGTCGTGGGATGAAGTCAGCATGCTGGTGGTGGTTCGCGACATTGACCACACAGAACTGAAGGTCATCCCGCTGACCATAGACCCGCCGGCCGAGGATTCGGATTGTGTTGTGCTAGAGGCGAAATTGACGGCCTTCGATACCGAAGTCTCACTCTGGGCGGGGCTAGCCTCCACTCTGCCGTTGCGAGTGCTCGACGAAATCATCGATCAGCTGCCAAATGAGACCTCCGAATGGTTGTTCACTGCCGATCTGGCGAAGCCACCTCGCGGTGTGCGCCGTGGCCGGGCTCCTACAAACCCGTTCGAGCCTTCGATTGAAATCAGGGCCATGATTGATGACGACCTCACCACACTGCGATCGAGCCCGGCACTGCCCGTTGCGACCGATGAAGACAGCCGACCCGTCCCGTCATTGGCTTCATTGCTCGGCAAAAACGTCGATCTGGCGGCACTCGTCGCTGCGCTCTCGCCGCTCGGCTTAGACCAGCCGGCGGTCATGAGTCTTCTTCGCGGCAAGCGACCGGTTTCCCCGGAGATCGCTGATGCTGTCGCGACTGTCACCTGCATCGAGCCGGCGCAAGTCGCTGCAGCCGTCCAGCCGCTGCCTGCCCGGTTTGTCGAAGAAGTCGACCATCCGCGCTGGCGCCAAGTCTGGCGCGAACGCGCCGAACGCACTGGCAGCCGCGAAGAGGAAGCGCGCTTGGCAGCCAGCTACGAGATGTTCGCTCGCGCTGCACGCCAGACCGGCGCCCCGGAACCCGACTGGCATGCACGCTTGGCGCAGTTCCGAGTGGTCGAAGGACCTTTAGGGGCTTCGTGATGCTCGGCAGGTACATCGAAGAAGCGCAGGCACAGGCGAAGTGCATAGAAGCTGCCGCCGAGAGCCTCCATCCCGGTGCAATCGCGAGGTTGCGTGTAGACCCGCTTGGCGAATTGAGGAATTGGGAGGATCTCGCGGTCATCGAGATCGACGAGTCTTTGGACAGCTCGGCGTGTTCGGTCGCCGGCAGCTACCAGCCAAACCCACCGACACTCGTCGTGACCAAATCCCTGTCTCCCGCCCGTCGTGGGTTTACCGCGCTCCATGAACTCGGTCATCACCTGCAGCAAACCGATATCGGCCTGGGTAACGCGGTTTTCGGATACAGCGATCCGGATCAGTTCGAGGAGGAGGCCTGCGACGCCTTCGCGGCTGGAGTCCTGCTGCCCGATGAGGAGCTACGGGCCCGAATAGGTCCGCGTGGTCCGACCGCACAGGATGTGGTCGACGTGTACCACGTCCACTCATCTGCCTCGAGAGAGGCGTGCTGCGTGTGGGCCGCCCGGCACCTGCAGGGCGCGGGGGTCGTGGTGTTACTCGACAGCGCAGGCGTGGTTCGTTTCGCAGCACCGAAGAGTTTCATACCGCCGGCGAAGGACTCCGACCAGTCACGCACTCCGCTGATCGAAGCAGCACTGCGAAACCGCGATAGCGGAGCCAGCCGTGACGAGACATTCGTGATCTACCGGAACGGAACGACCAGCGACACCATGTATGGGCAGGCACGCTGGTTCGACGCCAACTACCTCGTCGCCGTCCTCGCCCGCGACAACGTCGCATGGAAGTCTCTCGCCCTGCCGCGTCCTCACAGCGGCAACCCTGGCAGTCCTCGATGGTGGACGTGCGAAACCTGCGACGATTCGTTCTCCGTCGCTGAACGCTGCAGCAGGTGTGGCGAACCGCAGTGCACCAACGGCCATTGCGGATGCCACGCCAAACGCGCCGCGAAAGACAAAACTTGCCCCCGCTGTTCCTTTGTCCTTCATCCGTCGCGATTCGACGAAGGCAGCGAAGTGTGTCGAGACTGCGTCTGATCAGGCCAAAGACGACGAGCCGGACGATTCCGGCGGTGTGACGTCAGACCTCAGTGAGAGGGTCACAGGGCCCTCCGGTCTATCGAGGAGACGTCATGCCCTATCGCAGCGCGATCAGCGGCCGCTACATCAGTAAGGCGGCCGCGGCCCGCCACCCGAACACCTCGGTGCGCGAATCACCCGGCTCGAACAGCGGATCTGGGACCCACTACCGCAGTGCGGGCACCGGTCAGTACGTTCCCGCGTCCGAAGCGGCCAAGCATCCGAAGACCACGCTCCGTGAGAAGGGCTGACGTGGGGTCCCAGGCAACCGCACGCGGCGTCGATAACGCACTCGCCTCGAACAAAGCTGTCGGCCCCGCCGGGCAGACCCGCACCGTTTCCGAACGCATCGCCCGGCGAGTATGGGTCGCGGCGGGTGGTCGCTGCACGATCTGCAATCGTTATCTGCTCGACGACGAGACCACCGGGCAGGATGTGATGATCGGGCAGCTCGCCCACATCGTCGGCTGGTCCACGGCCGACGGGTCTCCTCGAGGCTCTGAGGACCTGGACACAGCGCTCCGTAACGAAGCCGACAATCTGATGTTGCTGTGTTACGACCAGCACAAGGTCATCGACGAGAAGTCGCTGTGGACCGTGTACGACACGGACACCCTGCGCTCGATGAAGCGCATGCATGAGTCTCGGGTGCGTGACCTCACTGCGATGGGTCACGACAGGTCAACAACCGTACTCAGAGTGGTGGGAAGCATCCACGACCAGGCCGTCGATCTGACCGATGCCCGCATCCGAGAAGCTCTCTTCATCCGTAACCGATTCCCCGACTGGACCCTTCGAGGATCCGACGAGTACGAGGTTGACCTCCGCGCGCTGCCCGGTGAACGCGCCGGCACCTCCGTCTACTGGGCTTCAGCACACGCTCACCTTGACGAGCGAATCGGCCATCTGCGCAGGATGGTCGCCAAGGGCAGCGTCACTCACCTCTCGGTCTTCCCCCTCGCCCGCATCCCGGTGTTGATCCTCCTGGGAACGCTTCTCGACGACACCGTCCCCGTCGACCTCTACCCGAAGCGGCGCGACGGCGACGAGGGCTGGGGATGGACCCCCACGGCGGACCGTGTCGGCTTCGGCTTCACCAGGGCCCGCCTCGGCAGCGACCCCACGATGGTGGCACTACTGGTGTCGGTTTCCGGCTCCGTCGATCAAGACCGGCTGCCAGACGAGATCGATGGCCGTTACACAATTTACGAACTCCGACCGACCGACACGCTCCCAGCCCCAGGGCTGATTGGCAGCGCAGACGCACTCGATGCATTCAGCCAGACCTGGCGTGAGGTCCTCGCAACCGTCGAAGCCCAGCACCACGGTGTGCAGGGCCTCCCCACGTTCTCTGCCGTACCCGCTGCCGCGGCCGTCAGCATGGGACGACACCTCATGCGCGCCGCACACCCTCCCCTGCACATCTACGACCGCGTAACCAGCAGCGACACATACGAATTCACAACATCGACAGCCACAACAGCACCGTGAAGAGGAGCTCATGACCACCCCGACGATGAATCCACTGTCAGCCCTACTCACGGGAGCAGTAGACCTTCTCGACATCCCACCCCATCTCCGGGATCTCGTCGTTGCGCGCTACCAGGACGTCGGCCAATTCCTCGCCGACAACGGTGGCGATCGCTGCAGCATCTACCCGCAAGGGAGCTTCCTGCTCGGCACCGCCATCAACCCACCCCAGCAGACCGAATACGACATCGACCTCGTCTTCCGCGACGGGATCACCAAGGACGAAACCTCCCAAGCCGAGCTGAAGGAGCGCGTCGGTGACATGCTCGAGGCCTACAACGACCACAAAGTCGGCGCGGAGGACGCACCCGATGACTTCTCCGAAAAGCGTCGATGCTGGACGCTTTCCTACTCCAGTCAGGGATTTCATCTCGACGTGCTGCCGGCGGTCATCGACACCGAATTCAAGAAGTCACCGAACGGGATCCTGCTCACCGACACCAAGTTGAGGCCATGGCAGTACGCGAATCCCAAGGACTACGCGATCTGGTTCCGCGATCAGTCCGAGGAGATGCGACGCAAGATCGCCGCCAGCGCCCGCGCTGAAAACGTTGCCGATGTCCCAAACTGGGCGGTGCGCTCAACACTGCAGCGACTCGTCCAGGTGTTGAAGTGGCACTGCTACCTCGATTTCGCCGACGACATCGACAACCGACCCCCGTCGATCTTGATCACGACTCTTGCAGCTCACGCCTACAGTGGCCAAGACGATCTCGGCGCGGCCATCCTTGAGGTGATCGACGGAATGCCGAACTACATTTTGAAGTCCGAAGGACGTTGGCTGGTGCGCAATCCGGCTCAGCCCAAAGAGAATTTCGTCGACAAGTGGAACGAACCCGACACCGCTCATCGGCGAGAAGCGTTCAACGGCTGGCTTCGTAGGGTCCAACGAGACATCGAAATCGCCTCCGAAGCAAGAGATTCAGGTCTCGACATCCTCGTCGACCGCCTCAGCGATACGTTTGACCGAGGGGTGCTCGAGAAGTCCGCGGCCAACTGGGCGCGGACCACCGTGGACTTGAGAGGGCAGGCAAGGCTCGGAATCTCCTCAGGTACAGGTGCACTCGTGATCGGCTCGACGCGCCCAACTCCCCGGCACGGGTTCTACGGCCGTGGCCCGGCGTAATGAGTACCTGAACGTCAGCCAACAGGCATTCGCCCTCCGCAATCTCCTTCCTGACGCGACGATCACGCTCAGGCGCGGCACACGCCTGACCATGACCGCTGACCTTCAACCGACTCCGATGTCCCGCCACTACAGAGTCAAGATCGATTACCGGCTCGGTGCATTGCCCGAGGTAAGCGTGATCGCGCCGGAACTGCAACTCCATAGCGCGGCTGACGAACTGCCCCATACGTTTCCAGGCGAGAAGCTGTGCCTGCACCTCCCAGGTGAATGGTCACCCAGCATGTACATCGCGCGCACTACCGTCCCGTGGACCAGCGAATGGCTGTTCTACTACGAACTCTGGCTCATCACTGGGACCTGGGAGGGCGGAGGCCACGGTGAGTCCAGTTCCGCATGAGGCGGGGCGCATTGCTTCTTGCGACATGGCCGGCGTATCTCGACGGGGGCCGCAAATGCTCGAGCGTGACGTGTACGCGGACGCGGCCGCCAGTCAGCCTTCTGGGTCGCCATTACGGAATTGACAACTTCACTGAGACAAACAAGATCGCAATCGTCTCAGTCAAGATGGCATTTCTGCAGGTGGCGGATGACAACATCACTGAGACCGGACAGTCGTCGTCATTATTTCTTCCCCCATATATGAATGATGATGATGCCGTTGCATAACAACAAAGCATTACCTACCGCTAGTAAATCCATCGCACCCAGTTCGGCCATGGTGATATGCATAGAAACGGGTATGATTCGGTGCGCCCCAGGATATTCCGATTAGCTCCGCGTGCCTTGGTCATGCGCCGCAATGAGTGATTCATCGGATGAATCACGAAACTCCAGCCCGTTGCGCCCGCAACCAGGTTGGCTCTATGCGCGGGGTCCGCGGCCGAACGTGGCTGACGGACAATGCGATATCCAAACAAAGACCGGGTGCAACGACAACTCCGCAACCCGGGTTTGGCAGGATGGAGGACACTGACAGGTGTGCAGAATTTTCCGCGCCTCGCAAAACTATTCGGGTGCCAACTGGACAAGCTCGATGAGCCGGCTATCCGCGCAGCCATTGCCGCGCGCATTCCCGAGGGCGACGACCTCGATTTCAAGCAAGCCCATCACGATGAGCCGGACGAGCTCGCCAAGGACGTTGCGGCTTTTGCGAACAGCCGTGGCGGCCTGCTCGTACTCGGTGTCGCCGAAGACGATGGCTGCGCCAGCTTCGCGAAGCCGGTCGATATCAGTGATCAGATTCAACGCCACATTCAGCAGGTCATGGCCAGTCGGATCCACCCATTCGTGCACGGTGTGGAGCTTCGGGCCATCCCTACTCCCCAGGCTGGTCACGGGTTCCTGCTGCTTATAGTTCCGGCGAGCTCGCAGGCCCCACACGCGGTCGTCGAGCCTGGTAGCGACGGAAGTTTGCGCTATCCGGTGCGGGCTGGCACGACAACGCGTTGGCTGTCTGAGCATGAGTTAAGCGTCCGTTACGCCGACCGATTTCAGAGCAAGTCCGCCGCGAGCACTCGGCTCGACGAAATTCACACCGAAGGCCTGGCAAGGATCGCGGGATGGCGCTCTCCGTGGCTAGCGGTCAGCGTGGCTCCGTTGGTGCTCGGCTCCCGCGGCGTCGGAAGTGAACGACTCGCGGCCGAGATCGGCTTCACCCACTCCGTGTGGGCGCCGATAGCCACATCACCGTTCCGCAACGGCCAGGCCGTTTCTGGCCGCCTCGTTGCGGGCCGAGCCCGCGCGATCTTGACCGAACACATCGGATACGCCGGCCGATCCGAACATCCGCATGCCGAACTGTATTACAACGGTGCGGGATTCGCTGCTACGGACCGTGACCACAAACTCGCCAACGATGGTGCGCTCGTGGCTGCAGGCAAGGACCCTAGCGCCGATGCCATCCTGCAGGACGCCCTAGAAGTTCAGCTGCTGGCCCTGTTGTGGATGCTAGCCCAGCATGCCGCCGATACCGGCGCAGCTGGTGAGTTGCTGGTCCGTGCCCACCAACTCCCCCGGCAGCAGACCGGTTCCGGCCGCGTCGTCACGCCAGCGCAAATGTGGGAGCCGACTAGCTTTGCCGCCGATGACAACTGGAATGTTTACACGATTGCAGATGGCTCGTTCCTGATGCCACACCAAACTCAGCCGGTTGACACCACTGTTTTCTTGGACGAACTGGTAGGCAACGAACGTCGAACTGTGCAGGTGGCCTACGACATCGCCGCTGATCTGCTCGGTGACTTCGGCGTACCCGAGCCGATGATTCTTCGACCAGATGGCGAACTCAACGTGCGGCGGTTGCACACTTCCCGTAAGGACGCTATTACGGCTTGGGCTGAACCACTCGGCCTGGCGGCGCCACCCACTGTGTAGGTGTGGTGCCCCTCAGGACACGACTGGCAACGGGCTGGCGGCCCACGCCCGGCAGCGGGACCCTCACACGCACCATCGCGGTACCGCACTCCCCCAGCCTCAACTGCATCGCTATTGCGCACACGCCCGCAGACGAATACGACCGAACCGAACATGGCGGGTTACCGGTAAAGTGAAAGTGGTATTGCCCAGCGGCCCAACGGTTCTCGCCTATCGCGCAAGGCCGAGGAATGCCATCATCGCCCCGTCAGGATCGGCGGAGTGGATCCCGGCCATTCCAGGCGACGAGGCGGTCGATGGCGGGGGCGTCGTCGGAGATCGGGACAGCCTCGGCGAACGGGACGCCGACCTTGTCTAGGCCCCTCGCGGCCGAGATCTCCTCGTAGAGAGCTCGGCGGTTCTCGGCCGGGAGGATCTGGCGTGCCCCGTCGAACGCCGCGGCGACGACTGTGTCGTCCCAGTCGGGCTGCTGACCGGTCGCTGTCGCAAGGTCCCACGTGTGGACAGTCAGCTCGGAGAAGTAGGACGCCAGCACCTCGGCGCCGTTGCCTTCGATCCACGGCAGTGCCATGGGGCGTTCGAGCACGGCGTCGTCGCTCCAGGCATCCGCGGCTCGTCTCCCCGACTCCCGCCACGCATCGAGCCAGCGATCGTCGGCGACAGCGGTGTCGGTGACTGCGAAGGGATCTTCGCCGTTGCCGAGCGCGGCAACCCGGTCAAGCACGCCGATGAGGTGGGCGAGCAGTGCTCGCACGTCCATGTCTGTGCATGGCGTCGGGTCCGTGAGTCGCTCTGGCCGGACGCCGGCAATGACGACCCCGCTGGTGGCGATGGCACGGTCGAGGATTGGCCGGGGATCCTTGAGGTGGTCTGTGGTGGAACTAGTCGATGTGATCATGGCACCATTGTGCCGACCTAAACCGGTCACCTTGTGGCCAGTTTGATGTGGAAGTGAGGTCGCATGCGAGCCGACCGGCTAGTAGCCATCCTCCTCCTTCTACAACAGCGCGAGCAGGTCACAGCATCGGAGGTCGCTCTGGAGCTGGAGGTGTCCGAGCGCACCGCCCGCCGCGACCTCGAAGCGTTGAGCGGCGCCGGGGTTCCCGTGTACTCCATGCAGGGACGAGGGGGCGGGTGGCGCCTCCTGGGCGGCGGTCGCACCGACCTGTCCGGCCTGACGGCGAGCGAGTCTCGCGCTCTGTTTCTGGTTGCCGGACCCGCCTCGACGGTAACCCCGGCCGTGAAGGCTGCTCTGCGCAAACTCGTACGCGCGCTGCCCGAGCCCTTCCGGGAGCAGGCAGAGGCGGCCGCGACATCAGTTGTCGTAGACCCGCGACGCTGGGGATCCAGCCAGTCCGAGCCCCGACCACCCCGGTTTCTCGACGAACTTCAAGAGGCGGTGATCCGCGGTATCCAGGTACGGCTCGGCTACGTCGACCGTAAGGGCTCGGAGACCGAGCGGACCGTGCACCCACTGGGCATCGTCGCCAAGGGCTCGACGTGGTACCTGGTCTCCAATACGGAGGCCGGTCGACGGACCTTCCGGATCGACCGTGTCTCGTCGGTCGAGTTGACCGACGATGCCGTCGAACGGCCCGAGGGATTCGACCTTGCCGAGAGCTGGCGCGAGATCGCCGACGAGGTCGATCGAAAGCGCACTCCCCTCGAGGCCCAGGCCATGTGCGCTCCCGACGGGCTCGGTCTGCTCCGGATGGTGCTCGGGGGCCGCCTCGAAGTTGGCGGTTCCACGCCCGACGGCCGGATCGAGATCGTGATCCGCGGCCACAACGAGTACGCCCTCGCAGGCGAACTTGCCTGGCTCACTGAATGGCTCGAAGTCACCGGCCCGCAGGGCGTGCGCGACCACCTAGCTTCGATCGGCGGTGCGCTTGTAGCGCGGTACAGCAGAGCCGGGCGCCACTCGCTCAGCGACCTCGCAAACACTGAGGCCACGCACGCTCCCGACACACCGCTGCCCGCGCGGACTCGCCTGACAAGTCGCACGGTCTCGCGCCTCGGCCCCATGGGTATCCCCGATGGCCGCTGGCCGACGGAACGGGACGCGCCCACTCCCCGTCCGGGCGAACCAGTTTCGGACCAACCATCAAACCGCTGAGCTGCCAATTGCAGCGATTCAATCCGGAGCAACCGTGCTGACAGCCTGTGGCAGGTCGCCGGTGGCAATCCGCCGGCCCACCGCGGCAAGGAATACAGCGAAATCGAATACGGCGGGTTAGCAATAAACTACTGCATATTGCATCTGGTGAAGCATTGCCTGCGGCGGCGTGATGTTGTCGCCGTCCTCGTCGTGTACACACGCTACGGTCACCTCTGCCCCGGAGGCGGCAACGCCTGGGCTACCTCACCTTCGCTGAGGACAAGGCGGCCCATCCGTATGACGAGGTCTTCCACGACACCCCACCTTGCGCTCCGAGGGGCCGCGACTTCACTGATTGGCCTATGCGCCAGACGATTTTGGAACAATGGGAACCGGTCCGTTGCGACCGGTGCGGGATACCGCTGATGCGAAGCGGTTGTCGGCGAACGACATCCAACATGGCCGGCGAACTTTCGAGGTAGTTATAGACACGTGAGATAAATCCATTTATGCTGCTGACTTGCTGTCAGTAGCCTGTGCGCGGGCGGCACATGCAATCTTGGCTACTACCGGGGGAAGTTGCCGACATGAGTTCGACTCAGCGCTGCGAAATCGTTGCCGACGTCGTGGGGAACCTGCGTGTCCTGCCGGCCGAATTCGGTGGTATGGCTTCTTCGAGGTTCGGCGCCTTTGGGCACCAGCGAGTACTGACCTGGGTAGGCGCTTCGGCTGTGGCGCTAGGCATCGGTGCCGCGATCGCGTCTACAGCCGCGGTGGCCGCCGCGGACACCGGGGCGTCCGGCAGGAACGGATCGACTTCGTCGAGTGGCCCGTCGACCGGCAAGACATCCTCGAAGGCAACAGGGCACGCCGGTCCCGCTCGCACGGCGAAAACTCCATCTCAGACAAAGATTTCGTCACGTAGTTCCGGGGCTGGCGCCAGCGAGACCACCAAGCCCGGCTCCCCCGCCAGTGCAGTGTCGGCGCAGACGAGTCGCACGAGCGAGGTCGCCCCGCCCACCGATACGAGCGCCGAAGTCGCCACCCAGTCGCCTGCGATCGACTCAACGGTCTCAGTCGCGAAAACTCCGAGGTCCGCGCAGGTCGGTGTTGGTGGCGGCCTCGATTCGCTACTCAGCGTTTTCTTCAGCAACGGCACCGCCGCGCATCCCAACGGCGGCATCATCATCGGCAACGGTTATTCCTACACCGCCGACACCTGCCCGACGAGCGCGTGCAACGGTGGCCGCGCCGGCCTGCTCGGCAACGGCGGTAACGGATACAACGGTGGAAATGGCGGCGCTGCAGGCTGGTTTGGCGACGGCGGCAAAGGCGGCTCTGGTGCCACCGGCATCAACAACGGCGCCGGCGGCAACGGTGGCAACGGTGGCCTGATCGCGGGCAACGGCGGCGCCGGGGGCAACGGTACGCAAACCCAGGGCGGGGCCACGGGCGGAAACGGCGGATCGGCCGGTCTGTTCGGTAGGGGCGGAAGAGGCGGAAATGCCGGCGTGGCCCTCGGAGCCGTGGGCGCCAACGGTGGCAGAGGCGGCAACGGTGGCGCGTTCGTGGGCAATGGCGGGACCGGCGGCATCGGTGGCGACGCCATCGAATACGGCGGCAAGGCAGGCGCGGGCGGCAACGGTGGCAATACCGGGGTGATGTCGCTGGGTGGTGTCGCCGGAAACGGCGGCGTCGGCGGCAAGGGCTCCTACGGCGGGAACGGCGGAAACGGCGGAAACGGCGGCATTTTCGCCCTGTACGCCACCGGTGGCGTCGGCGGAACTGGCGGCGAGAGCCCATTTCTCGGCCACGGAGCCGACGTCGGTGGCAACGGCGGCCATGGTGGACGCGGCGGTCTGTGGATGGGCAACGGCGGCGCCGGCGGCGCCGGCGGCTACGGCGGCGGTGACGGTGGCGACGGCGGTGACGTGGGGGTGTTGTCGGTGTTTGGCCGAGGCGGCGCCGGTGGCGCCGGTGGTATCGGCCAACAAGGGCGCGCCGGCGACAACGGCACCGCGGAGGATCCGAATGGCTACGCCGGGTTCTCCGGCACCGAAGGAGGCAGCGGCGGCAACGGCGGCAACGGGAGTCTGCTTTTCGGCGTCGGTGGCAACGGTGGCAACGGCGGCAAAGGCGGCTGGGGCGGCACCGGCGGCAAAGGCTTCAGTTACTGGACGGCCACCTACAACGTCAGCACCGGCAACGGAATAAACGCCGGCGATGGGGGCACCGGGGGCGACGGCGGACCCGGCGGAGCCCTGGGTGGAAAGCCTGGCCGCGGCGCCTACCTGTTCGTAATGCCGTCGGGCGGGTCGGCCGGCGCCAGCGGTGTCGGCGGCCAGGGCGGCCAAGGCGGCGGTGGTGGAAACGGTGGAATCACCAACGACTCCAATGGGACTGGTGGTCTCGGCGGCCGGGGCGGTGACGGCGGAAAAGGCGGCTCAGGCGGTCAGAATAGCGACGGCGGAAACGGCGGCTGGGGCGGCAGCGGTGGGCGAGCAGGCTGGGGCATAGGTACCGGCGGCCAGGGCGGCGACGGCGGCAACGGTGGCACGGGCGGTGCCGGTGGCGCCGGAACCGCCACCACCGCCGCCGGCGACGGCGGAACCGGCGGTGTCGCGGGAGCGGGTGGCCAGGGCGGTCAAGGCCAATACAGCGACGGCGGCGACGGCGGCAATGGTGGCAACGGCGGTGACGGCGGAGCGGGGGGCACCGGTGGCCCCCGCCAAAGCAGCGGCGGTGGCGGCGGTAGCGGCGGTGGATACGGCGCCGGCGGCACCAGCACGTACGCCACGGCGGGCGACAATGGTCAGTACGGCAACGGCGGGAACCGGGGCCAAGACGGTTCCCCAGCTTCGGCGTCCGCCGCAGCTGTGGTGACCGTAAGCGACTCTGCGACAGCCAAACTGACCCGCGCTGCCGCGGCAGCCTCGGCGTCCCCGTTTGCTGCGCTGCAATCGATGTGGACCGCGATGACCCACCAGTTGTCCTACATCTTCTTCAACCAGGCACCCACCGTGGCACCGAGTGTGTGGAGCCAGTGGGGGCCCACCAAGCTGATCACTGTGGACCTCAATGCGGCCGGCAACAACGGTTTCCCAGTCACCTACTCCATCAAGACGCAGCCGAAGTACGGCACGCTCACGTTCGACGAGAAGACCGGCCGCTACAGCTACGTCGCGAATCCGGAGTTCGTAAACTCAGGCATCAGCGACAGTTTCGTGATCACCGTCAACAATGGTGATAGCGCGAAGTTGCCCGGCTTCGCCGGCTTCGTCCAGTCGACGCTGCACTCGGTCGCGGTCGCGCTCGGGATCGCCAAGCCGGACACCATCGACCGGCAGGTCAACGTGACCGTCACCGGCACAGGCGTTTACGGCGGCAACGTGGTGGAGCTGGCGCAGCTGTACCGGCTACAAAGCTACGGGAACTGCCTCTTGATGGCGTCGGCGATGGCGGCGGCTCAAGTCACCGGATCCTCAACCGTGGCCGAGGACACTGTCGTTCAGTGGGCCAAGGAACTGGATAGCGTCGCCTCCCCTGGGCGAAAGATGTACCTCAGCGAGCGGATCGAGCTGGGCGCGTCACCCAAAGATGCCCCGCGGTTGTTGGAGCAGCACTGGGCGGTCACAGCGGTTAACACCGACTACGCGACCTACGACGCAAATGGCAACCGGATCGCCAGGGCGACCGCCGCCGACGGGCAGCGTGCGCTCAACGACATGGACGCCGCCCTGGCGCAAGGCAGCGCGATCACCGTGGGTATCAACAGCAACTCGCTGTATTCGTCGCGGGCCGGCTGGCGTGCCCCATCGGCGAATCCCGACTTCACCACTTACAACCACCAGATCCAAGTGCTCAGGGTGGACACGGTCAACGGCAAGGTGTGGGTCAACGACAGCGCGTTGGACAGCGGGGGGCAGGAATTCAGCCTCAGTGGATTCATGAAGGCATGGGGGGCAACGGACTACAACCTGACGATCGTCACGGCACTTCCCCAGTCAGGAAGCAGCGACTCCGCAATCAGTGTGGTGTAAGCGAAGCCCGCCGCCGCGCCGACTGGATACTTCAGCGACGACCGAACATTAGTGAAAGTGGGGATGCCCGAAAGCCCCGCATGCGCCGACAAGATGCGCGAAAAGATCGAAGTGGGTTCGGGCTCGGCTCTCCGCTGCTGCAGTGTGTATCGTGCAAATCCACTGGACCACGCTAATTTTGGCTCGATAGTCGCTTTCGCTATGGAGCGTTGCAGGCGACCGCAATGCCATACGCCCGATAGCCGCG
The DNA here is from genome assembly GCF_010731895.1 of Mycolicibacterium helvum. Taxonomy (NCBI): domain Bacteria; kingdom Bacillati; phylum Actinomycetota; class Actinomycetes; order Mycobacteriales; family Mycobacteriaceae; genus Mycobacterium; species Mycolicibacterium helvum. The sequence continues at coordinate 5,386,074 of NZ_AP022596.1, forward strand.
CCCGACTATTAGCGCGGCAAGCTCGTGAGCCCAACGCGCGATACTGAGGTCTCCGAGGATCTCGACGTTCACGCGGCGCTCGACAACGCCATCATCGAAGTCGGCAGGTTGACACCTTCGGAGATCCGGCACGACTACACGACGTGTCGAGTGCCGGTGACCCAGCCAGATGCATACCGGCAAAAGTAGACAGTTAAGACTGCATATATTAGTGTCAGTGGTAGGCCATCGGACCAGCGCGACACAGCGACTGGTCGCCATAGCGACCGCGCCACAAGCGAAAGAAGCACTTAGACAATGGAATTGGGCGTACACTATATTGACTTCCTACCCGGGGAACCAGCCCGACTTGCGATGATGCTCGCGGACTCGGCACGGGCTGCAGAAGAGGCCGGGGCCGCTATGTTCACCCTCGCCGATCACCTATTCCAGATGGAAGGCGCCGGACGTGCCGAGGATCCGTTCCTGGAGGGATACACCAGCCTGGGTTACCTCGCCGGCCAGACGCGAACGATTACGCTAAGCATGGCGGTCACTGGGGTCACCTACCGCTATCCGGGAGTACTGGCGAAAATCGTTACCACACTTGATGTCTTGTGCGGTGGTCGCTCGATGTTGGGCATCGGAGCGGCCTGGTACGAGCGCGAACACATCGCTCTCGGAGTGCCGTATCCGTCGCTGCGCGACCGGTTCGAGATGCTCGAGGAGGCTCTCCAGATCTGTGCCCAGATGTGGAGCGACGACAACGGTCCATTCACTGGGAAGCATTATCAGCTGGCGGAGACGATCTGCGCTCCGCGGCCAGTGCGTCGCCCGCCCATTCTTATCGGTGGCGGTGGTGAGAAGAAGACGCTGCGATTGGTCGCCCAGTACGCCGACATGTGGAACACAACGTCCTCCGATCCGCAGGAACTGGCCCATAAGATCGATGTCCTGCGGCGACACTGCGATGACGTAGGTCGCGACTTCGCCGAGATCCGTCTGACCGCAGCGCTATTCACCGCCGATCCATTCACAGGTGACGCTTTCATGCGGACCGCCGAGACCCTCGCCGGCCTGGGTGTTGACCTAGTCAACGTCGGACCGCTGCCAGGTAACCCGGATCCGGCCGGGTTCATCCGACGCCTCGGCGAGCAGGTAATACCGCGCCTAGCCAATCTGGGCTGACGTTGCGCGCGATTGCCGACCGACTCGGACGAGCCCCGTCGACCATTTCTCGGGGATTGCGGCGCAACAAGCCCGCCGGCCGGGCATACGCCGTGCTTTCCGCGCACGGCGTGTCGATCAGCCCGTCCATCCAATGCAACACGGCGGCCTTCATCTCTGCACTCATCGGCGTGGAGTCCGCCGGGAGTCGCTGTCCACCAACGCTATTCATTACTCACTTATCGGTGGACTGGCCAGGACATTGGCGCTGATCTTCGCCGGCCAACTCGAGCCCAACAATTTCCATATATCAGGTTCGATCGATCGAGATCCCCTATCCGCTTGGGTGTTCCGTGCCGTCATCATCAGGTGCGCGCGCTATCGTCGCCCCTGGTCGAGGGCGCGAGAGTCTGTCGCAGGCTTGACCCCGCGATTGGGGCGTAGCTAGCGCGCTAATCAACAATCATGGACTGCCACCTCCGGTTGATCTAGGCGACGATCCTGAGGCAATTGACTCATACTAATGAGGTACCATTAAATGTGTTCCTGTGAGGCGAGGAGTCAGCATGGATACATACGACGCGGCCAAGCGTCCGGGCGCCCCCAATGTGGTCATGATCGTGCTGGATGACCTCGGCTATGCCCAGTTGGGCTGCTACGGATCAGATATTCGAACCCCGGCCATTGATCGCCTCGCTCGCGAAGGGTTGCGATACAGCCGCTTTCATGTCACTGGATTGTGTTCGCCGACACGAGCATGCCTGCTCACTGGCCGCAACCACCACTCGGTCGGGATGGGCTTCCTTGCCGACATCCCGACTGTCCACCCGGGCTACACCGGCAAGATTCCGGCCTCGGCGCCAACGCTGCCGCGCTTGCTGCGGGATTCCGGGTGGAGCACGATGGCCGTCGGCAAATGGCATCTGGCGCCGCGCGGCGAACGAACGAGTGCTGGTCCGTTCACCCGCTGGCCGTTGGGACTCGGGTTCGAGCGCTACTACGGCTTCCTGCTGGGCGACGCGAATCATTGGGACCCACAACTGGTTCGAGATAACACTTATCTTGACGGCCCTGATGTGCGCCCAGCCGGCTACCACTTGACCGAGGACCTCACCGATGAGGCGATCAGGATGGTGGTCAGCCAGCAACAGTCAGCGCCCGGCAAGCCGTTCTTCCTGTACTTCGCCACGGGGGCCATGCACTCACCGCATCATGTACACAAGAGTTGGGCCGACGCCTATGCGGGGCAGTTCGACATCGGTTGGGACGCCTGGCGAGACGAGGTGTTCGCTCGACAGCTCGCCGAGGGCGTGGTGCCCGCAGGTACCACGCTCACCGGCCGGCCGGATTGGGTTCCGGCTTGGACCTCCCTCACTGCAGACGAACGTGCCGTGTATGCGCGGATGCACGAGGTGTATGCGGGCTTTCTGAGTCATACCGACAGCCAGATCGATCGATTGATCCGCACTCTGGAAGAACTCGATATCTTGGACAACACGCTCGTTCTCGTCATGTCCGACAATGGGGCCAGTGCAGAAGGGGGCGTGGCGGGCACCAGCAACGAACATCGGTTCACGCATCGGGTGCCAGAGTCGCTGGCCGACAATCTCGATCGCCTACCGGACTGGGGTGGCACGTCAGGGTATCCACACTATGCGTGGGGCTGGGCGTGGGCTGGCAATACCCCTTTCCGTTTGTGGAAGCGCTATGCCTGGCTGGGCGGCACGCGCGTCCCGCTGATCGTGCATTGGCCGCAGGGCATCCGTGACGGCGGCGCTGTCCGTTCACAGTTTGCGCACGCGATCGACGTCATGCCAACAGTCCTGGAAGCCTGTGCAATTCAGCCTTCGGCCTCTGCCGAGAGCTCCGAGGGCGGAATGCATGGGGCGAGCCTGTTGCGGACATTTCACGACGCGGCGGCGCCCGAACCCCGATCCACCCAGTACTTCGAAGTTGTAGGTTCCCGATCCATCATTGCCGATGGCTGGAAGGCCACGACCGATCATGTGGCCCAAGGCGTGATGGACGAGGAAGCGCTGCTTGAAGGAAGCCGGGACTTCGCCGCCGATCGATGGTCGTTGTTTCGGGTCGACGACTTCTCCGAAGGTCACGACCTGTCGGCGAGTCACCCCGACGTGGTATCGCGATTGGCCGCGCGGTGGGAAGCCGAGGCCGCTCGCTACAACGTTCTGCCACTGAGTGATTCGCTGGTGACGCGAGCGGCGGAGATGGTATGGCCCGAATTCCCGCCCGGGCAGCGTGTGGTGTTGCGCCCGTCGGGGGGGCCGGTCGCCGATGAGGCACTCCCCTTGCTGTACAGCCGGTTGTTCGCTGACGTCGAGGTCCCGCCGGAGGATGCCAACGGTGTGTTGTTTGCGATCGGCAACTGGACCGGAGGGCTGGCGGCATTTGTGATCGAGTCCAGGTTGCACATTGCTGTCGCCGCCCCGGGCGGCGACAGCATGGTGCGAGCCGATCGGCTACTGGTGGAGGGCCGCCACAGCGCAGGCTGTCGGTTACATCGCCTCGACGGCGGAACCCGAGTGGAGGCGGTGATCGACGATACCGTCGTCGGCTCTGTGATGGCCCGGGTGACGCTGCCCCATGTGTGGCAGCATGGCGGGACATCAATGTTCTTGGGCCGAGACCGCGGACTGCCGGTATGCGAGCTGTATCGACCACCGTTTGTGTGGAAGGGTCGATTGCATTCGGTGACAGTAGAATCCGATCTGGAATCGCTACCAGGTCAGGAACTTCTCCGGGCTGCGCTCAAGTCTGAATGACCGGACGCCGTCAAGGACGCAATGCCTCAACAGTTTCCGCCGACGCCGGCGCGTGGATGATCGCAGTCAGCGAATCGATGAGGTCCGACACGAACATCGCGGTGGGCGGCGCATCAGTTGCGGTTGTCCGTTGTCGCTGATGGTCGGCAACAGCGTTCAGGCAACTGATATAGAGAAAACGAAGCCGCGCCGCGGCGACGGCTTCGGGGAGATGTGATAGATAACCCCAAATAAGCTGATTGAGCTCTTGTCCGTGCTCGGTCAACGAGGGGTCGGCCAAGATCCACGCGTGCCCGCCTGGTTCGCCGTATCCGTGAAACAACAGCTGAGCCACCAGCTCGACATGGCGCTCCCCCCGCTCAATACTGCCAACCTGAGGCAGAACCAAGGCCTCGAGGAGGCGTCTGAGCTCGACCGGCTGATCGCCCGAGCGCGCCTGGTCGAGCAACCGTCCCCGATCCTGGTCGATACGTTCGAGACGGTCTTCGAGGATGGCCTTGATCAGCTCCTCTTTGGATCCGAAGTGGTAGTTCACCGCCGCGGCGTTGCTTTGGCCGGCGGCAAGTCTGATCTCGTTGAGGCTGACGGCATCGATTCCGCGATCGGCGAACATCGCTTCCGCAGTAGTGATCAGTTTGATACGCGTCGCCACCCCGCTGCTGTTCCGGCCGCGGGTGCGTGCCCGTTCCCGAATACGGTCCGACTCCGAGGGCATCGCCCGATCGTACGCATTTCCGACCCGAAGTATATAATGAGACCTCATTAGTCTTGTTATGGCGACGAGAAAGCTTGGTGCGCAATGCGGGTGGAGCTGGCATCGCTGGCGCTGGTCATCGCCGTGTCGCCGGCCTCGGTGCTTCCAGCGATCCTGATGCTCCACACGCCCCGTCCACTCGCCGCGGGATGGGCGTTCGCCACGGGCTGGACGTTGACCTTGGTAGCTGCGACATGGCTTTTCGTCGGAATCGCCGGGCAAGTGCCTGACGCCGCCGGTCCCCCGCCACACTGGATCCGACCCGCCACGCTGATTCTGGCGGTGCTCCTGATCCTCGCCGGCGCCGTCACCTGGATGCGTCGGGGGCGAGCCGCACGTGCGCCGGTATGGCTGCGAGCGCTGGATTCTGTTACTCCGCCGCGGGCCCTGATAGTTGCACCGGTTCTGGTGTCCCTGAACCCCAAGGTGCTCTCCGCCTGCGCCGCAGCCGGTTTCAGCGTCGGGGCTACCACGCAGACGAGCCTGATCCGGTTAGGTGATGTGGCCGGTTTCGCCGCGCTCGCCAGCGTGACCGTGATACTGCCGGTGCTGAGCTATGTCATCTGGCGTGAGCGCATGAACGCACCCCTGCAACGGCTCAAAGTTGTTCTGGAGCGCCATAATTCCGCGATCCTCGCGGTGGTCCTCATCGCGGTGGGGCTGCTGCTGTTACTGCAAGGCGCGTGATGACGCTGCCCTGATGTGAAGGAGAAAGCTCGTGTCCTTTCCTCACTCGCAATCCCACTCGAGGCGCGCGAGCAGACGATTGCTCGCTCTCCAGAAGCTCATGCTTTTGGCGACAGCAAAAGTAGGGTCTGGTCAAGACGTGGGCCGAACGCGCAGGATGACCCGTTCGATGGAGTCGCTCCAGCGGCGAGTGCGCGGCGTCGAGGAGGCCACCGACACGGTGTCCGGGGTGCCCGTTCGGTGGTTTCGTCCGGCCCGGGTCGGCGCAGGGCTGATCTTCCACGTGCACGGCGGGGCGTTCGTAGCCGGTAGTTCGCTGGCAGCCCGCGCCCATAGTGGCCTGGCCCGGCGTCACAGCGCCGAACTGGTGAGCGTCGATTACCGACCTGCACCGGAGCATCCGTTCCCCGCAGCACTGGACGATGTGTGGGCGGTCTATTCGGCGGTAGCGCATGACCGGCCCACAGTCATTGTCGGGGAATCCGCCGGAGGCGGGCTGGCCATGTCGCTGGTGCGACGGGTGCTCGACGAGGGTTTTGTCGCGCCGAAAGGTCTGGTGACGATGTTTCCTTGGGCGGATCTGACCAACAGTGCGGACAGCTTCCTGCGGAATGAGCACCGAGATCTGCTTTCCCGGGAAGGTCTTTCGCGGAGCGCTGCGGCCTACGCCGGTGACCATGATCTGAAGATGCCGCTGGTGTCGCCAATCTACGGCTCCTTTGCCGACTTTCCTCCCACACTGATCGTCGTCGGAACCCACGACTGTCTACTCGATGACTCCCGCAACGTCGCGACCCGAATGGGTGCCGCCGGTGTAGAAGCCACGCTTGTCGAGATAGCTTGCGGATTCCATGGTTTCGTTCTGTTACCCACTCCGGAGTCGAAGAAGGTCCAGCGGGACATATCGTCCTTCGTCGGTACTGCGCTCAACGATCAGTGCGGCTGAGGTTCTCGTTTCGCGGGCCACGCGATGCGCAGGGCCCTACCGCAGGCCGTGCTCGAGGAGATCGAAGATTGCGTTCAGCGCGTTGCGTGGATCGGGCTCGTCGCCGACAAACTGCGGGATCTCCAGGACGTAACGAGCCACTGCGCGAGCGGTGATGTCGTCGGATGGCCGACCCAGTTCAGCTGCAATGGCCTCGGCTAGAGGTGCCTCGCAGCGGATCCAGAGCTTGCGTGAGTACTCGCGGAGCGCCGGAGTGGTCATAATCAGTTCGGTACGTCGGACGAACGTGCGCGTGGGATTCTGTTCGAACGGCCCCCTGCCGGCCATGAACTCTCGCAGCGCGGTGAGCACCGACGTCTGCGGCGGCCGGCCATGCACTGCGGCCAGCAGACCTTCTCGTCGTTCCACTCCATCGTCGAACATGACGGCCGGTTTCCCGTCGGGAACGTGTTTGAACAGCGTGGGAACTGATACGTCGACCTCGTCGGCAATGTCTTTGACCGCCACGGCGTCATAACCACGGGTGAGAAAGAGGCGCTCGGCCGCCTCGGCTAACGCGCGGCGCGTTTGCGCATTCTTGCGGGCGCGGCGGCCCGGCGCATCAGTCGTCACCGGCTCATCGTAGCGAGTCGTGACAAGTTGCTAAGAACATTTACTCAATATATAACGTTAGTGACTAAATAAATCCGAGTTGGGAGTGCACATGGACGGCAAGACATCCGATCGCCCGACCGCCCTCGTCGTCGGAGGTAGCCTCGTCGGCCTCTCGGCGGCAGTCTTCCTCGCCTCGCAGGGAGTACCGACGACGCTCATCGAGCGGCATCTCGGCAGTTCGCCACATCCTCGCGCCATCGGCTACACCACTCGGACCATCGAGTTGTTCCGTAGCGTCGGAATCGAGCTACCGCCGAGCGCGCAGAACGGTCCACCGCGTCGGGCTCGCGTCGAAAGTCTTACCGGACAATGGTTCGAGGAGTACCCGTGGTCGCCACCGCTGCCCGCGGCCGCCGCAGGAGATGCAGCTGACCACTCACCGGTGCGCGCCAGTGCACTAGCCCAAGACGCTCTGGAGCCCATTCTCCGCGAACGTGCCGGCGCTCTCGGGGCTGATTTGCGGTTGGGTTGCGAACTGGTGTCCTTCCGTGACAACGGTGATGGTGTGACTGCCACCGTGCGCAGACGGCATGACGGCAGCGAGTACCGCATTGATGCGGACTATCTGGTGGCTGCCGACGGAGCCGACAGTGGGATCCGGAACAGTCTGGGCATCGGCCGCACGGGACGAGGCCTGCTGTCAGTGCAGCGCAGCATCCTGTTCCGCGCGCCGGAGTTGGACCAGTATCTGCGCCACGGCATCGTGCAATTCGAGATCGAACAACCCGGATTCGATGCCTTTCTGACCACCTACTCGGACGGACGCTGGGTACTGATGCTCAAGGACGACATCGACCGCACGGAAGAGGATCAACGGGCCGTCATCCGGCGCGCCACTGGAATCGATGACCTCGCGGTCGAATTGATCACCACGGGACGTTGGGACCTGTCGGCGCTCATCGCCGACCACTTCAGTTGCGGAAGGGTGTTTCTCGTCGGAGACGCCGCACACCAGCTCCCACCTAATCGCGGTGGTTACGGTGCTAACACCGGAATCGCTGATGCCCACAACCTCGCCTGGAAGATCGGCGCAGTGCACACCGGCGGCAGTGAGGCGGCGCTCCTCGATACCTACGACGCCGAGCGGCGGCCTGTGGCATGGCTACGTCACCAGCAGATTTTCGCCCGCGCTGACTACAAGGCCTACATCGACACCCCCACCTCGGATATCGAGATCATCGACGACGTCGCGATGGAACTCGGCCAGCTCTACCGCTCCGTCGCTCCGGCTGATACGGCCGGCCAGCTGCCGGACGCCCGCAGACCCGAAGAGTGGGCCGGGCAGCCCGGCACCCGGGCGCCACATGTATGGATCGCTCCACGTCGCTCGACGCTCGACCACTTCGGCCGAGGCTGGACTCTCGTCACCGGCTCCGAAGCGTGGCGCGGTGCCGCGCAGTCAGCCGCCGGCCAGCTCGGAGTGTCGATCGAGTTGCTCTGCTTCCCCGCTGAATCGACGCAGCACGCCGCCATCGCGAAGGCGTACGGGCTGGGACCCGGCGGAGCTTGCCTGGTGCGCCCCGACGGCTACATCGCATGGCGCGTCATGACGGCCCCGGCCGACCGCTCGGCGGCGCTGACGGACGCAATCAGCTATGCCGCAGCACTCCCCTCGCGTCCATCGAAGTGGGACGATCAGGCCGCCATCATTGACCTGACCGCGCGTTACGCCGACGCGATCAACCGTGGCTGGGCCGGCAAGACAATTCAGCCCGAGAGCGTTGCCGACATCTTTACGCCGGACGGCGTATTCGAGCACCCCGGCGCGGACCCGACCATCGGAGCTGCCGCGATCGCGGCAGCGTTACCGGACGCCACGGCTTCGGTGCCCTTCGCCATGCATGCCTTCCTAAGTCCCGTCCTCGTCGTCGACGGTGGCCATGCCCGCGGCCAGTGGCTAATGTGGGTCGCCGCCGACGACGGCGACGACCCACGCGCCGCGTACCTCGGCGCCGACATCCAGTACACGCGCACCCCGGGTGGATGGCGCATCCAGTCGATCGTCATCACACCCGGGATGCGCGTACCGGCTCACCGATGACGTGCTCGCTCGACACGCCGATCCACATTTCCACCTACACCGCGAGCGCCGCATCCGCGGCAGCCCAGTTGGTTTCGACCATGTCTGCGTTCTCGTTCATGCCGCCATCATCAGACGCTGCCACGACAACGGTATGTCGGTGTTGGAGCGTCAAGTCGAGTGACTTTGCCGATCACGCGCCCGGTTTCGCGGCAACGACATGCAGCGAAGTTCTAATCTCCGCTGCTACCGGAAATGAGCCCCGCCGCCGAGTTCGACTGCGTCGGCGTGGGGTGGGCAGTGCGGGCTGCCTGTTCGCCGGACAACTTCGGCTTCCCGGCCCGCAGCACCTGCCCTGGCCCGTCGACTTACCTCGACCAACATCTCCCCGGGCGTCCGTCGCCGCTCACCATCGCATCGGTGAGCGCTTCGCCAATCGGATCCGCGCAATGTCCGGCATGTTCTCAACTGGTGCCGGCGTGCGGGGCCACGGCCAGTGAAGCCAGAACGGCATCGACCGTCTGGGCGACAAGAGCGGCATCGACCGGTAGATGCCGAAACAGAACCCGGTAGTACACCGGCGCCGCGAGAGCATCGAGCACGAACTCCATATCGAACGACTCACGAATCACGCCCCGCTGCCGCGCGGACTCGAGGGTCTGAGCGGTGGACTCTCTCCGAGGAGCGAACACCCTCCGAAGAAAGTCCTCGGATAGATCTGGAGAGCGGGCCAGATCTGATACCAACGCCGGCAGAATTGCACCCAGAGTCGTGCCCCCTAGCGCAGCGGCCAGTGTCGTGATGCCGACGATCAGATCGGCCCTGAGGTCGCCGGTGTCGGGAGTCGGGGCGGCACCGAGTTCACTGACGACGGTGTCGACGATCAAATGCCGTTTGGAGGGCCACCGGCGGTACACCGCCGGGCGGTGCACCCCGGCACGAGTGGCGACCTGGCCGATGGACAGATCCGCATAGCCGACCTCTGCCAACAACTCGAGCGTCGCACCCAGGACTGCGTCGTCGATATCGGCGTTTCGGGCCCGTGCCATCAGAAGACCGGTTTCGGCACCAGGACCACACGCCAACCGTCGGGATCTTCGAACGTCATCGCGCCGACCTGATCCCAGTACGGGTTCTCGGCCGCCACAGGTTCGTGTCCAGCCTCGCCGAATCGTTCAACCACGCCGTACATGGCGAATTCGCCGGGGAAATACAACACCAGCAAATTCTCCTGCGACGGCGCTGGACAGGGACTGCCGGCCTCGTGTGAGGTGAACTCGAGGTGGTAATCAGCATCTGGAAGCCCGAGCATTACCCCGTCGTACCCGGAGTGTCCGACGAATCGGTACAGCTCGGGAAGCCCGATGAGGTCCCGATAGAAGGCGACCACGTCATCCAGACGTGCTGTCGGACGTGCGATTCGCACTTGGGCTACAGGGAGTTGGTCGGGCCAGGTGATGTTCATTCCATAATAGTACGGTACGTACCGTAACTCCTCAATCGGGGACGTGACGACGAGCTGCTGGCCCGACGACGCATACCCGCGCGCTCGCCAAGTAGCTGTCAGACCCTCTCGCCCAACGCAATTTGCAACTGGGTCAGTGCATTCATCAAGCTGATGCTCGCGGTGAGCCCGCGCCCAGCGTCGCTCGCTGGATGATCGCCTGGCCCACCCCTCAGACGGCGCGCAATATTCCTGGGGCCAGTTCTGAACGCCCCGATGGGGCCATTTCAGGTTGACATAGCCATACTGATGGCGGCCCGGTCTAAATCGACACCGGACATGTTTGTAGATCGCGTCATCCCTTACTCATACGCAGGATCAAGGCGACCGCGTCTTCCGAGTGAACTGCTGGAGTCAAGACTTTTTGCAACAGCAGACCGCGAAGCGCGGCAATGGCGACGGTCGCCATGCTCAGCGCTTCCTTGGCGTCGCGCCCTTCACGTTCCGCGAGCGAAGCCAGCATCGTGGTCAGATCGTTGAGCGAGTCGATGAACTCGCGAAAGTCCCCCGGGTTGTACGCGGCCAGTCCTACGACGTGAAAGAAGCCCTGGACACGCGACAACCGCCCCGGCCTGGCGTAGGTCCGCCAGATCGCCATGACGAAGTCGTCAAAGGTGTACTGCTCGGCGGTCTTGACAAGCGCCTCATTGTCGCGAGATCGCTGCCCTGTGAGCATGGCCGCCAGGACGCCCGAGAGTGACCCGAAGTGGTACCGCAGCAGGGCGTGGCTGGTGCCGGCCTGGGCGGCGACTTCACGCAGCGACATCTGTGGCGAAGGAAGGTCCTCCCCGAAGGCGTCGAGAAGCCGAGCCAGAATGCGGTCCCGGGCGTCGCCGCTGCGTCCCACGCTTGACAAGATCACTCCCGCAGCTTATCCATTGGAAAAGAATTTTCCAATGGATAAGAGTTGCTAAGGGTGCCGCGTTGCGAGGCGCCCGCCGAGTTGTGAAGGACCTTCGATGAGCCCTATGTGGCAAGGCTGCCTCGCCGGCACCGACTATTTCGAGATGCGTTCCAGCGGTGGGCACGACTACGGCATCTGGGTCACCACCCCACCGGGCTACGACCCCGCCACGACGCAAGCGCCTGTCGTGTATGTGCTCGACGGTAACTTTGCGGTGGGCATGACTGCTCCGCTGATCGTGACCCAGATGGATCCCATGCAACGGATCCAGCCCTACATCCAAGTCAGCGTCGGCTACGCGGGCGAAGAGGCACAGGACTGGGATCGGCTGCGCAACAGAGACTTCGTGCCACCCGGCGAACCTGTCGCCCAAGAGCTCATCGACGCCGTGGAGATCGGGCTACAAATGGGAGCGCGGACACGCGAGGAGGCCGACGCCTACCTCGCCGAATTACGCGACACCCACGCCGATGCATTCCTGAGCTTCCTCACCGCGGAACTGCACCCGCGGATCGAACACGACTATGGCACAGCCACAAGCGGTCACGGACTCTTCGGCTACTCCTACGGCGGACTCTTCAGTCTCTACACCTGGCTCACCGGCGCCACCCTCTTCGAGAGCATCGGAGCGGGCAGCCCCGGCGTCATCGCCGAAGACAGTCTGATCTTCGCCCAGCTCGAAGAGATGGGTGACAGCCACCGTGCCGCCAAGCTTCACGTGACCCTCAACGACCGCGAGCTTCTCGGAGACCTCGCCGTCTACCAAAGCCTCGCGAAGAACACGACTACCATCCTTCACCGACTCACCTCACGCAGCGAAGCGGTCACCAGCGAGATCCTGCGCGAAACGCACCTCACTGGCCTACAGGCCTCGTTCCTCAGCTATCTCAGGACCTGCCGTCCTCTGTAAGCGCGAACGTCGCCGCTCCGCACCACCGCTGCGCCTATTGTGGCGCAACTGAGTATCTGCACAACGGATTTCGCGCCCAACCTCGACCTGCGGGACCGGTCAACGGGCTTACGTACCGCTGGTGGCCGTATTACATTGCTGTCAAACGGTTCTCGCCTATCGCGCAAGGCCGAGAAATGCCATCATCGCCCGTTCGACCTCGACGACCTGCTCCGCTGTCAGCCGGCCCACCCGGACATGGACATTCGACCTTTTGACGGTTGTGAGCCTGTCGATCAGCACGTCACTGTCGTGATCAAGTCCGGATAACCGGCCTTCTCCGCCGGCAATCCGGATCCTCACCAGCCGGATCGTGGGGCCTCGAGCGCCAAGGCGACTTGGGCCAGCCAGAAGTTGTCGGTCAGTGGTCGTCCGGTGAATTCGGTGAATCGACGCAACCGGTAGTTGACGGTGTTGCGATGACAATGCAGCTCTGCGGCCGTAGCGGATACGGATTGGCCGAGTCGCAACCAGGTGTAGACAGTGGTGAGTAACGGTTCGGCTCTGTCGGGTGGCAGTTCGAGCACCGGCCCTAGGGTGGCCGCCACGACGGCTGCCGCGGCATCGGGGGCGCTGGCGAGCAGCACGGGCAAGACGTCACGGTTGTAGCGAGTGATCGGTCTGCTGGTCGCGGACGCTGCCATGGCGACTTGTGCTTGGGCGCGGGATTTCGAGCAGTCGGTGACTGCGGTGAAGGGGCTGCTGAGACCGATCAAGACCGGCACGTCTGAGCAGATGCTGCCGGCAATGCTGTCCAGTACGTCGGGGTCGTTCCGACGCATCGACACGATTCCGATTTGCGAACGTGCATTGAGGCGAAACCACGCGTCCTGTATAGCGGGATGCGAAGAGATCATCGTCTCGATGTCGCGAGGCGCATCTCCGATCGATGTGTCTTCGGCGCCGGTGGCCGCGATGACCGTCAGGTGTCCTGTCCGCGGGAGACCGAGCGCGGCGACGGCGTCCCAGAACACCGCTCCGATGCTGGAGTCGTTGAACAGAATCGTATCCAGCAGCGCGGCGCGCACTTGTTCGTTGCGCCGCGCATCACGGATCTCGAGCTCGCGGAAAGTCGCATGTGCCCGAAGCGAATTGGTGTTCATCCAGGCAAAGATGGACGGTGTTGCCGCTATCAGTGCTTCCTTTTCGATCTCGTCTGTGTCAGCCAGAGATGCGAGCTCGCCCCAGATGATCGCCGCCCCAAGCCTGTACGCGTGCAGCAAGCTGGAAAGTGTCAGGCCCTGGCTGGCGCGGTACCGAATTGCGGAGTCGAAACTCCGGTGGCCAGGATCGGCTCCGAGGTCGATCCAATCCAGCATCTCGTCGAGGTAAGCGGCGATGTTGTCCTGAACTGTGTTGCCTCCATCGTCACGGCCGAGAAGGTAGTCGGAAATTTCACCGCGCAGCTCAGCGAAAACCTTGGCCACGATCGCCTCCGACTGTTGCCGGATGCGATTGGTGAGATCGGTCCCTGTTCGCGTTCGTTGCGGCGGCACGTACCGGATCGTAAAGCGCCGCGTGGCGTTGTGCTCGGGCACAGGGTTTTCAAAGTTGGTTTTAGGCTGCGGTCCATTGTCGGCGCCAACCTCGATTCCGCATGCTGGCTGCTATGGAAAACGGTTCGAAGCAGACGATCGTTCTCATCCACGGGCTGTGGATGACACCGTTGGCTTGGGAGGATTGGGTGGCGCGTTATCGCGCCCGCGGTCATGACGTGGTGACGCCGGGCTACCCCGGTGTCGCTCCCGGGCCGGCCGGGGTCACAGCATTGCGCGAAGACCCCACACCCCTGGCTGAACTCGGGGTGCGGGAGGTCTTCGATCACCTCGCCGCGATCATCGATGAACTTGCCGAACCGCCGATATTGATGGGCCACTCGTTTGGCGGCACCTTCGTGCAGTTGCTCCTTGACGTCGGTTACGGGCGAGCCGGCGTGTCCATCGACGGTGCCGCTGTCAAAGGCGTTAAGGCGCTGCCATTCTCGGAAATCCGTTCCACGTTCCCGGTGCTGAAAAACCCCGCCAATGTGCACCGCGCAGTGCCCATCACAGCACCGGAATTTCACTACGCGTTTACCAACACGCTCGCTGAATCAGATTCTAGAATCGCTTATGAGCGTTACGCCGTTCCGGTACCGGGGCGGATCTTGTTCCAGGGTGGACTGGCCAACTTCACGCACAACGCTGCGACCACCTACAACTTCGCCAACGACGACCGTGCGCCGCTGCTGTTCATCGCCGGCGGCCGCGATCACATCCTCCCGCCCGCGGTGCAGCACGAGAACTACACGAAAAACGCCAAACACTCGTCTGCGATCACCGCCTACAAGTTGTTCCCCCAGCGAGACCACTTCACTTGCGGCGCGGCGGGATGGGAAGAAGTCGCCGACTTCGCCTTGACTTGGGCGCTAAACCCCCTGCGCGGCGAACTCGACTGACCCTTTCTGTAACTTCTTTACGAAAGCAACGACCACCGATGACCACAGTGCGCGACGCCATCCTTGACTTGTTCCGCTCACACAATCTGACCACCTGGTTCGGCAACCCCGGATCGTCTGAATTGGCTCTGCTGCAAGACTTTCCCGACGACTTCCGGTACTTCCTCGGCCTGCAGGAGATGATTCCGGTCGGGATGGCCGACGCCTATGCACAAGTTACCCGGCGTCCCGCCGTGGTCAACTTGCATACCGCCCCCGGAATGGGTAACGCGCAAGGCCAGATCTATAACGCGTACGTCAACAAGACACCCCTGATCATCACCGCGGGCAACCAGCGCCGCAACATGCAGAACCAGTACTGCCTGCTCACCAACCACGAACCGACGACGGTGCCCAAGCCGTTCATCAAGTGGGCGGCCGAACCCTCCATCGCCAGTGAAGCCCCGGCGGTGCTGGCCCGCGCGATCCACCTCGCCACCACACCGCCAATGGGACCGGTTTTCATCTCGCTCCCGATGGACGACATGCCCCTCGAACTGACCGACGACCAAGTCGCCGATACCAAGGTCGTGCGCGAGCGCACCGTGACCCACGCGACGGGTTTCCCGACAGAGTTGGCCGAACAAGTCGCCGCACGATTAGACGCCGCCACGTCGCCGGTGATCGTCGTCGGCGGTGACATAGACCGCTACGACGCATACGAGGCGGTGATCGCACTGGCAGAACGCGCCGAATCGCCGGTGTTCACCGCCCCCTTGACCGGCTGGAGCGGATTCCCGGAGAATCACCGGCTCTATCACGGCGCGCTGCCACCGGGTGCGGGCTGGATCTCGCAGATTCTCGCCGGGCACGACCTGATTCTCGCGATCGGGACCTCGGTGTTCCGCTACTACCCACAGGTGCCGGGGCCGTACCTGCCCGAGGGGGCGAGCTTGATCCACATCACTAACGATCCCGATGAGGCGGCCCGCGCCCCCATCGGGGACGCGATCGTCGCCGACGTCCGCACAGCAGCCCAGGCTCTGGCAACGACGGTGAAACCAACCCACCGCTCCGCCCCCACACCGCGCGCCGCGGTCCCCAAACAGGTATCGGCGCCGGTGCCGCTCAGACCCGAGGATCTGTGGACGGCCGTCGGTCACGCCGCACCCGATGACACGCTGTGGGTCAGCGAAGCCGGCAGTAACGAGATCCCCATGACCGACAGCATCCGTCCGGGCAATCCGCTGTCGCATCTGTCCGCGGCAGGCGGCGGACTCGGCTGGGGCCTACCCGCATCGGTGGGTGCCCAAATCGCGGCGCCGGATCGGCCGGTGGTCGCGCTCATGGGCGACGGCTCGATGCATTACGCAATTACCGCGCTGTGGAGCGCGGCGCGATACAAGATTCCGGTCACCGTGGTCGTGGCGTCCAATGCCGAGTACGGCGTGGTCAAAGAATTCGGAGTCTGGGAGAAGACCCCGAACGTCCCCGGACTCGATATCCCCGGCCTCGACATCGTAGGAACCGCGGCCAGCTACGGCGTCGACGCCCACGAAGCACACAGCTCCGACGAGGTATTCGAGTTGGTCAAGGCGGGCATCGCCGACCGCGACCGACCTACCCTGATCAACGCGCGCACCACACCTGTCTCGGGCGGATTCGGCGGCTAGGAGAATGGCAATGGAAGGCCCGATCGTATCAGCGTTTGCTGCGGCCTTAGGTAGCCCCGACGCGGTGGCCACTGACGCCGCCACTCTGTCCGAAAATGGCAAAGACTATTGGGGTTTCGGTCAACAGCCCGGTCTGGTACTACGCCCACAAACCCGCGACGAGGTCGTCGCAATTGTGAAAGTCGCTGCTGAACAAAATGTCTCGTTGGTCACCCGCGGGGGCGCGTCGAATTGCAGCGCCGGAGTCATGGCCGGTTCGGACCGTGTGGTGATCGACATGACGAAGATGAATCAGGTTCTCGACATCGACCCGGTAGCTCGCACCGCCCGGGTTCAGCCCGGCGTCATCAATTCCGATCTGCAGGAGCGGTTAGCCCCGCACAAGCTGGTTTTCTCACCCGACCCCGTCTCGGCACATCTGGCAACTGTCGGCGGCAACATCATTGAAAACGCCGGTGGCCCACACGCTCTCAAGTACGGCGTCACCTACAACCACGTCGTGGCCGTGGAAGCGGTCCTCGCCGACGGTTCGGTAGTCCAGTTCAGCGCCGACGACGACGGCCCTGATCTGCTGGGCGTGCTCGTCGGGTCGGAGGGCACCCTGGCCATCCTCACCGAGGCCACCGTGGCGTTGCGACCCATCCCGCCGGTCACCCGCAGCCTGATGGGCAGCTTCAACACAGCCCGGGAGGCGGCCGAAACCATCGCCGCGATCATTCAGACAGGTACCGTGCCCGCAGCGGTCGAATGGCTCGACCGCGTCGGTATCGCTGGACTGCAGCAGTTCACCGACACCGGCTATCCCGCCGATGCCGACGCGATCGTGCTCATCGACGTCGACGGCTCTGCCGACGAGGTTGACCGCGACGCCGCGATCGTGGACAAAGTGCTGCGGCAAAACGCCGTTGAGGTGCGTCACGCCGATGACGACGACGCCCGAGCGAAGCTGTGGTATGGGCGCCTGCATGCCCCCGACGCCGTCGTGCGAAGCGGCAAAGGCTTTTTCATCGGCGACGTCACCGTTCCCCGGCAACACATACCGGAGATGCAGCAGGCAATCCAGGATACCGCCAAGCGGCACTCCGACGCGCTGCTGTTCATCGCCGTGACCGGGCACGCCGGCGACGGCGACCTGCACCCGACCACGTTCTACGATAAGGAAAACCCCAACGCGGCCGCCGCGTTGGAGGCCGCGAACAACGAAATCATCGAAGCGGCACTGCAGTTGGGTGGCACCATCACCGGCGAGCACGGTGTCGGAACCGAGAAGATCCAGTTCATGACCAAACGCTTCACCCCAGTGGAGATCGCGGCCCAGCGCGTCCTCAAGCAGGTCTTCGATCCCGCGCAGCGCTTCAATCCCGGCATCATGCTGCCCGACGTGTCGCCGGAGGAACCCGCGCTACCCTCCTTCGAGGCCGCGGTGCGCACTGCCCTCGACCGCCACCCGGGTTCAGCCACGCAAGCCGATGGTGACGACAGCTCAGTCGAGGTGAACACCGGCAACTTGAACCTGGTGGTCGGTGCCGCAGTCACCCTCGATGCACTATCGAAGAAACTTGACCAGGAAGGCGTGACATGCCCCGCCATCCCAACCGAGAAAACTGAACGCACCGTCGGCGAACTTATCGCCAATGCGACGGGTGAGGAACGCCTAGCGGTGCGCCACGGGCTGCTCGGCGTCGACGTCGTCCTGCCTGACGGCGCCGCCGCGGCCCGCTTCGGCGGGCAGAACATGAAAGACGTTGCCGGCTACGACACCAAACGCCTATTCATTGGCGGCAACAATGCATTCGGAACGATCACCAGCGCTGTCTTTAAGATTACGGTCGCCCGGTGACACCGCAACTGAGATAGGGCGGACTCATGTCCTGGCAGATGCAGGCCATCGCTACCTACGGGCGCCTCATACGTCGACCCCGCACCTACGCAACACCTCAAAGCGCACGCGCCTACCTCAATCGGCCCAAGAGCGCCAGTGGACCGCCCTCGCAACTGGCCACGTCCGCTCGTCACCAGGTGACCCGCGATGATATCGACGGGTTCGACTGCTACACAGTGCACTCCAGCAACAGCGAGACCATTGCTGCCGACCTCTATACGGGCTCGCGCCGCAACACTGCGCTGAAGAAGCGATCGACTTGCTTGGCAAAGTGATGGACCGAGCGGCACAACACGGGCCTATCTACGTCGCTGGCGACTCCTCCGGAGCAGGGCTGGCCCAAACGGTTATCGTCGCCGGAGCCACCTCGCCCCTTGGACTGACCCTGATCAGTCCCTGGCTCGACATCGCACTCACCAATCCCGCCATCGCCACTATCGCCAAGCGCGACCCGTGGCTCGCGGTTCCCGGGCTGCGCGAATGCGGTCGTGTGTGGGCCAGACAACTACCGGCGGATGACAACCGAGTTAGCCCCATTCACGTTGAGCTGCATAACCTTCCACCAATCGACCGCTACGTCGGTGACCGCGACATCTTCGTCGCCGACTGCCGTCATTATCTCAAGTAGGAAACCTTGATGAGCCGCACAGTCGCCTTCCCACGCACGTCCACAGCTGATGGCGTGCGCTTCACAACGCTAGTGGCGCTGCCCAATCTGGCTGAAGGCCTGTTCAGTCGCCGGCCGAGAGTGACCGCTGCGCTGAACCGAGTCGGTGTTGCCCGCCGCGCCCACCGACTCCTCACCGCACTGCATCATCGCTACGGCGACGGACCTATGTGGGTAAACGTGGCAGGAAAGCCGACATTGCTTGTATTCGGCCCCGATCAGATCCGCTTCGCTTTCTCCCACGCGCCAGAGCCATTCGCCTCCGACCCCGAACCCAAGCTCTCAGGGATGAACAAATTTCAGCCGCACGCCCTGACCATATCCCGGGGCAGCCATTGGTCCGACCGCCGGCGATTCACCGACGCCGTCCTAGCACGTGCCACCGGCAGCGGCGCAATCGCGAACCGATGCGACACCGTCGCTCACGAGGAAGCCCTGTCGATCCCCGACAATAGTGACTGGCCACAGTTTCACGCCGTAATACAACGCATTTCACGGCGGATCATCCTCGGTGACAGCGCTGCCGACGACGAATTAATCTCGGCACAACTGGCAACGCTTATGACTAAAGCCAACCCTCCGGGAAAGGGTGACCCCAAGCTTCTCAGCACATTCCTAGCGGCACTAGACCGTTATGTACAAGCCGCAGAAGCCAACAGTCTGGTCGGACAATTCGCCGCGGCACCCGCGAGCGCCATAACCCATCCGACCCACCAAGTCATTCACTGGATGTTCGCGATGGGTGACACCCTGGCCATCAACCTCTGGCGTTGTCTGGCGCTGCTGGCCGCCCACCCTGCCGTTCTCGCGAAGGCACAGAACGAAGTTGACGAACATACTGGCCCTGACTACCTTGTCGGCTGCCTATCCGAAGCGATGCGCCTATGGCCCAGCACGCCGGTACTGGCGCGAACCCTGACGCGGGCAGCGGAATGGGACGGCGCGACCGTTCCCGAAGGAACACAAGTCATGATCGTCAATAGCTTCAACCACCGCGACACCAACCGATACTCCGAGGCCGACCACTTCGATCCCACCGCCTGGACCGAAGGATCTGCTCGATCCTCTTGGTTATTTAACTTCTTCAGTCACGGCCCGCAAGGATGTCCTGGAGCCGACCTTGCCGTGCAACTCGGCGCCGTCGTCCTGACAGCCCTACTGCGCAAGGGAAGCCCGGCTGCTGCCGGTGTCAAACTCAACCCACACGATCCGTTGCCCTTGACGTTTGACCACTCACGCCTGCAGATTCGATTGACACCTCGATAACGGGACACGCATCCAGAGCTTGGAGGACCGATGCCGGAATGAGCCCTGTCGCGGAATTCGACTTCGTCATCGTGGGAGCAGGCAGCGCGGGCTGCCTGCTTGCGAACCGGCTCAGCGCCAACCCTGATCGTCGGGTGCTCCTGGTTGAGGCCGGCGGCAAAGACGACTGGTTCTGGATCAAGGTGCCGGTGGGTTATCTGTACACCATCGCCAACCCCCGCACCGACTGGTGTTTCACGACCGAGGCTGACCCAGGCCTGGCCGGCCGCAGCATCCACTACGCGCGGGGCCGAGTGGTCGGCGGCTGCTCGTCGATCAACGCGATGATCCACATGCGCGGACAATCCAGCGACTACGAGTTGTGGGCGCAGGCCACCGGTGACGAGCGGTGGCTTTGGGGTGGCTTGAACTCCCCCGGTGAGACGCTGGCGATCTACAAAGACCTGGAAAACTACTTCGGCGGTGCCAACGAGTGGCACGGTGTTGAAGGTGAGATCCGCGTCGAGCGGCCGCGTGTGCGCTGGAAGATTCTGGACGCCTGGCAGTCCGCCGCCGCCGAGATCGGCATTGCCCCGATCGATGAGTTCAATCGAGGCGACAACGCCGGCAGTGCGTACTTTCATGTCAATCAACGGCGTGGCCGTCGGTGGTCGATGGCTGATGCTTTTCTGCATCCCGTCGCCGACCGTCCCAATCTCACCCTCTACACGCAGACGCAGGCCTTGCAGATTCTGCTGGACGACCAGGTCCACGAGAACCAGCGTCGCGGTGCCTGGACCACGGCGCAGCAACGCGTCACCGGCCTGCGGCTGCTCAAAGGGGGCCACATCGTTGAGGTCCGAGCCCGCCGGGAGTTGATCCTGAGCGCCGGAGCTATTGGCTCGCCGCATTTGATGCAGGTCTCGGGTCTGGGTCCGGCCGGCCTGCTTGCCCAGCATCAAGTGCCAGTGCTCGTCGATCTACCGGGAGTGGGCGAGAACCTCCAAGACCACCTGCAGCTTCGAACGGTCTACCGGGTCGAGGGTGCCCCAACCGTTAATACGCTGTACCGGAATTGGATCACCCGCGCGGGCATGGGACTTCAGTACCTACTGATGCGGTCAGGGCCCATGACCATGCCGCCTTCCACGCTGGGTGCTTTCGCCAAGAGCGACCCAGCGCTGGGCAGCCCCGATCTGGAGTGGCACGTTCAGCCCTTGTCGTTGCCGAAGTTCGGTGAACCCCTGCACCCCTTCGGAGCGATTACCCCCTCGGTCTGCAATTTGCGACCAAGCTCGCGTGGCCACGTGCGCATGGCCACTGCGGATCCACTGGCCAATCCGAAGATCCTTTGCAATTACCTGTCGACTGATACCGACCGTCAAACCGCGGTCATCGGCCTCCAGATGACCCGGCAGATCATGGCGGCGCCGGCTTTGGCCCGCTACCGCCCGCAAGAGATGCTTCCGGGCCCGCAACTGGCGAGCGACGATGAGCTGCAGCAGGCGGCCGGTGAGCTCGGCACGACTATCTTCCACCCGGTGGGCACCTGCGCGATGGGAGCCTTTGACGCACACGGTCGGCCGCGGTCACCCGCCACGGTGCTTGACACCGACTGCCGCGTTTACCGGGTCGCCGGCCTTCGAGTGGTCGATGCGTCAGCCATGCCCACCATCACTTCCGGCAATACCAATGCGCCGGTCATGCTCATCGCAGAGCGCGCAGCGCGGGCAATCGTGGGATAGGGCGGTTAACACCGGAACATCAGGCGGTGATAAGGCCGGAAAGCCATCGATACATGGCGGAGCCAAGGTGCCAGTCGGGGGATGTCGAACTGCTTGGGCCGGTCTACGAAAGCCCGTCACTGTGATCCCTCGAGACCTGGCTTCATGCGGTAATTCCGGACAGGATGGTGCGGGTTATTTGGTCTATTACGTTTTCGGGTAAGTCGGTGTCGGTCTCGGTCAATACGCTGAGCTGGTAGGCGAAGATCGGTCCGGCGATGGTCATGGCGATCACGTCGGTGTCTAGACCCTCTGGTATCTCGGCGCGGCCTCGTGCTCGTTCTATGAGCGCGCGGATCTGTTGGATGCGCGGGCCGAGAAGATGTTCGCGATAGAGCGCCAACAGCTCGGGGTTGCCGGCGATCTCGCCCATCGTGCGCATGAGAACCGTTGCCGCGGTCTTAGCTTCGGCGGGAACCAACGCCTCACGCACTAGATGACGAACGTCAGCGGCCACACTACCGTGATCGGCAACTATCGTGGCTTGGCCCATCAGCTGCAGAATCTCCTTGGTGACAGCAATTTTCGACGGCCACCGTCTGTAGAGAGATACCTTGCTGACGCCCGCGCGCGCGGCGATGGACTGCATGCTCATTTCCCGGAAGCCGTGATCAGTGAATTCCGCCAACGCCGCCTCGACGAGGGCGTGGTCGACTGCTTGACTGCGGGGTCGCCCGCGCCCACGGGACCGAAATTCAGCCATGGTGCGCCAACGTGGCCTTGGCCTCGATGCGGTCCATCGCTAGCTGTGCTTCCTCACCACGCAGGTGGCGGCGTAGCACGGACAGGTCGGCATCAATGCTGGGCAGCGTCTCCCCCGCGACCACGACCCGGTCGAGCCAGTCGAATACCGTCGAGTGAAGCACGGTCAACGCGCCCACTTGGCAGTGAGCAGCGGCCCAGCCCAAATCGAAACCGAAAACCCGCAATGTCGTCGGACCAGTCAGGTCCGCGGCGAACCGCAGGGCCGCAGCCGCGACGTCCTGATCGGTCTGTGTGAGCTCGGCCTCTCCATAGAGGAGCAGCATGGGCACATTTATCGAGCCAGCAAGATCGCCGATCGCGAATGGTCGCCACGACGCGATGAGCTCGTGGGGGCGCGTTTGGCCGAACATCGAGCGGAACCTATTCGTAAGTCCTCGTAACTGTGGGCTCGCGCGCTCCATGACGTGAAAAGCTAGGTCGAACAAGGCAACCGGCGCTTTCCGGAGGGGTTGAGGCCACACGGCATGCCAGGCCTGATACACATCGACAACCAGCCCATCGGCAATGCACGCCTTAATCCGCTCGTCGTAGGCTGTCGCTCTAACCGCCAGCGACGCGCCCAGCGAAGGCCCGAAGATCGCGAGGCGCTCGGGATCGACGTCGACCCGGTCAATCACATGGTCGATCACCGCTCGGACCGGCGCCTCAAAGTCGGGTCGTAGATATCGGCCGGGGTTGAGCTGCAAGGCGCTCCATTGCCCCGGCCCCTCGAACACCACGCAATTCCACCCGCGCGCAACCGCCGCGAACCCCAGCCAGTGCACCACCTCCTCATTGGTCGAATCACCGCCGTTGAGCACGATCAGCGTCGGGGCGCGCACGCCGGTCGTCAGGAAGTACCCGGGCAGGGCTGCTCCCTCGAACGGGATCGTCAGCACCTCGATCGGCGGATCGAACAACGTCGCCGCCCGCTCGAAACATGCTCGGCTCCAACGCAAATAGGAATCCAGCCGGGAATCTGACGCCGGTAGCGAGAACATCGCAGTCCGGTAGTAGTTACTTGCCCGCAAGTACGCCTGCCGAGCGGTGACCGGATGGTCGGCAGCTTCAGCGCTCTGATGCAGTTGCACTGCCAGCGCAGCCCACTCGCGCACCCAACTCTCGGTATCGCCGGTCTTGATCCGGTCGGCGACGAACAGACACTCGGCGGTTTCGGCACCGCCTGTCGCGGCGACCGACATCGTCCGCACCAGATTGAACGATTCGGAGCCGATGTCCATTGCCTGGATGCCGAAGTTGAGTCGCACATCGCCTCCCGGGGTTGACCACGCCCTGCCGATAATGTGAACGCTAGCGTACACAATATCGGTGACCGCGTCAGGTCACCCTCGCGCCAAGGCTGTCGCTACTGCGGAAATGGCAACGCCGGTGAGGCGGTCGGGATGTTGACCGTCTCGGTAAACGTGGGGATTTCGAGGTGCAGGTCCATATGCGGTGGGTCTCACGCGCTGTTTATGTAGCGATCGCTACGGTAAGTTGACTGGGGCTCCCGTCCAGGAGCAGTTCACGGCAAGGAGTCCGCGCGACAAGGATCTCGCCCTCGGCCTGGTCGACCGTCGGGTCGCTACGGGAATCTGCCGGGGATGGACACACTCTTGATTGAACAGGCGGTATCCGAACGATGATTGAAACTCCCACCCAGCAGGTTCTCATCGAGGCGGCGGGTATGGGGCTATCCGGACTTCTGGCAGTGCCGGACGATGCCCCGCGCGCCGTCATAGTCGCCCTGCACGGCGGTTCGGTCACGTCGGGCATCTACGGTGACATGATTCCCGGCGAGCCGTCCTTTCTCGAACTCGCTGCGGGTCTGGGCTTCACCGCCCTTGCGATCGATCGGCCCGGCTATGGATCGAGCACCGGGCTCGCTCCGGAGGGCACCACCTTCGATGCGCAGGTCATTGTTCTTCGGTCCGCGCTGGATCGAGTCTGGGAGCTCTACGGCGTCGGCTCGGCCGGAATCTTCCTGACCGGCAACTCGATTGGCGGAATGATCGCCCTCTGCCTTGCCGCTTCCGACCTCGATGCGCCGCTGCTCGGTGTCGCGACCCATGGAACCGGTCTGGGTTGGCTGTCCGGTGGCTTCGGGGATGTCTTACGAACCGCGCTGGACAACACTACAACTGACACCATCGATCCACGTGGCCGAAACACTGCGGTCTACGGGCCGCCATGGAGCTGGGATCCAGCAGCTGCCCCCCAGCTACGGAACGCCTCGGTGCCGGCGCCGGTGGGCGAACTGCGTGACGCACTCGAATGGCCGGACCGGCTGCGCCGGATCGCGCCAGCGGTGCAGGTGCCCGTTCGGATGGCGATTGCCGAGTACGACGACCGCTGGTCATCAGCTCCCGACCAGCTGCTGGAGATTGCGCGAATCTTCACCGCCGCACCGTTTGTCGACGTTCACCGTCAGCGCTTTGTGGGCCACCAGCTGTGCGCGAACTACGCCGCCCGCGGCTTCTACGAAAGTGAACTCGGCTTCGTCGAAGAGTGCCGCGTGCACAAGCTGAACGTTCCGACGCTGTAGGAGCTGTGCGACCGGCAGCGCCGACCGTCCCGTCAAACCCGTCACCGAAAATCTGGCCTCGCTACCTGGATTTACGGGACGTGCGACTCTCCCCTCAGTTCTGGCGAAGTCTCGCGTTGCCGGCACCGCGCCTGCGTTCCGCAAGAAGCAATCGCGCAGCGGCCTGGGTGACGGACCCCGCGTCAACTCTTGGTTGGCTGTGCCCTACGGCGCGACGCTCCCGTTCGCGCCGTAGGCTCACGGCGTGCGCAACGCGACCCTGGCCAGCGCCGCGTCAACGGCGGCGCTGACGGTGGGGCTGTCGACCTATGCAGCGTTGATCTTCGCCGGCATCGCGGTGGCGATCTACGACGTACGCCGGCACCGACGGGGCCGGGCGATCGCCGCCGCGGTGCTGGTCGGGGTGCTGACCCTGGTCGGGCTGGTTATCGCGATCATCAGCAGTGTCGCGTGAAGCGTCACAACGTGGCCGGTGCTGGCGACCGGTCGCGGCTCAGTCGCGGGGAGCACACGCCTTCGACATTCGACCGCTCATCACGCGAACACACGACCAGAGGTGGCGGCGCAGTACCCCGGCTTGGAGTGGTCTGGTCGGTGACACAATCGTGCGGTGATAGCTACCAGAACTGCCCGCCACGAGGAACTTTCGGCACTTCTGGCCTCATGCAGCGATTTTGAGCTCGCTGAGCTGATAGGCACCGGTCGAGTCATAAGCGTGGGTGTGGGTGGTGAATCGGGGATTGTCGACGTCGACAGCGTGCCGGTGTTCACCAAGCGGATCCCACTATCCGACCGCGAGGTCGCCAACCTGGGCTCCACAGCGAACCTGTTCGACCTACCGATGTTCTGCCAGTACGGTATGGGCGGACCGGGTTTCAACGCGTGGCGCGAGCTGGCCGCGAACATCATCGTCACCGACGCCGTTCTGGCCGGCGAGACGCAATCGTTCCCGATGCTCCACCACTGGCGGGTGCTACCTGGCCGGTCGCCGATCGCGGCCGAACACGCCGACATCGACAGCGTCGTCGCCGCCCAGGGCGGTTGTCCGGCCGTGCGGACCCGTCTCGAAGCCCTGACCGCCGCGACATGCAGTCTTGTGCTGTTCTGCGAGTACATCCCACACCCGATCGCGGACTGGTTGCGAGACAACCCGGCCGGTAAGGCCGTCACGGTTGAACGGCAGCTTTCGGAGATCGTGACGTTTCTGCGGAATCGGCAGTTGCTGCACATGGACGGACATTTCGGCAACATGCGCACCGACATGGAGCGGATCTATCTCACCGACTTCGGGCTGGCCATATCGCCGCAGTTCGAGCTGTCGGCCGCTGAACGCGACTTCGTTGCACGACACGTCACGCATGACGCCGGCTACGCCGCGATGCGACTGGTCGACTGGCTGGTGACCGATGTGTGCGGGATTCCGATTTTGCCCAATGCCGGCGGCACAGTCGCCCGTGAGTACATAGTCCAGTGCGCTGCTGGGCACATACCGGATGACGTGCCACCGATGGTCGCCGCGATCTTGAGCCGGCACGCACCCGCCGCCGCGAAGATGAACGCCTTCTACCGGAGCTTGTTCGACGGCGACCTCCACGCTGAGTACCCCGAGATATGAGGGAGTGCGAGTGGCTGCGACTGTCGCTCAGCTGAGGTGCAGTGGCTCCCGGACGGAACCGCCTGATATCGAGCTGGCCGGCCCGGATTGCGCCGCCCGCCGACGAGGTCGGCCCGGTCAGGGCGGTCAGTAGCGGGCAGGCCAGTTCTTCGAAGCCGTCAGGGATAGCGGAGGCGGGGACCACGGTCACGCCCAATCCCTGCGCCACGAGCCGCACCGCAGTGAAGATCTGTGACGCTCGGGCCACTGTGTGCGGGCTGGGGCCCTCGGTGGCGAGCAGGTGGGCGTCATCAGAAAACCCTGCTCGCTGGGCACGACGCGTGGCGGCGAGACTTCGAGGTTGTATCGGCTGACTACGCTTCGGGCATCCGCGCGCAAGTGCCTTGACGATTGGTGGGTCATGACGCAACGACTGTGGCTGGTCGATCTCGCACCCGCCGACGGGCAGGCGTTCCCGGCCAAGGCCTTGCTTGCCGCGCGCGCCAGCGAGGTGGCCTCGCTGCTAGGCCCCGGAGCCGCGGCTTGGGCGGTTGAACTCGGTGCCACCATGGCCGCCCACATCACCTCGGCGATCCCCGAGCTGGCGGTCGAGGTCGTCGCCACTGAGGTGCAAAGAGGATGTGAGGCCGTGGCACTCGGCACGCTGACCGCCCTCGCGCGCGACACCGACGTGACGTTCACGGTCATGCCGGAGGTACTCACTGGCCCGTTGGAGGTAGTGGCGCGCGGGATCGGCATTGAACACATGTTGCGCAGCATCCACGTCGCCCACGCCACCGCCACTCAGGTTCTCCTCGACGCGGCCGAACGGGTGGTGCCCGAGGCGCAGCGCTTCGCCGAGATGCGGCGGATCAACGATCTCCTGTTCGGCGTGGTCGACTTCCTGACGGCTCACATGTCGAACGAGTACGCCCGCGCGCACGACGCCTGGTTGACCAGCTCGACGGCGTTGCGGATGGAGATCGTCGAGGACATCCTGCGCGGCAACGAGATTCCCCTGGGACGGGCGGCCCGTGTGCTGGGATACGACCTGAGTCGCTGGCATCTCGCCGTCATCGCGTGGGCCGGTGATGTCGCACCGGCCGATCCGGCGCACTTGCACAAGGCAGCGGTCGATGTGTTGGCCGCTGCAGGTTGCGTCCCAACGCTGGTGTTACCAGTCGGCGCCCATCGCGTCTGGGCGTGGGGGTCGCGCACCACCCGCGCGCCGGTGCCTGCCGACGCGGCGGCGGTGGTGCCCGTGCCTGGCGTGCGAATCTCGACCGGGCTGGCCGGTGTCGGCGTCGACGGTTTTCGGCGCAGCCACTGGCAGGCCGGCCAGGCCGCCCGGATCGGGGCCATGTCGACCCGTGACGAGTGGCTCCTCCACTACGCCGACCTCGACGTCGTCGCGATGCTCAGCGAGGACCTCACCACCGCAAACGAATTCGTCATTCGCGAACTCGGCGAGCTGGCTGGGCCCGGTGACTCCGTCGCCGTGGTGCGCCACACCCTCAAGTGCTACCTCGACCGCGACCGCAGCCTGGCCCGTACGGCCGACGATCTCCACGTGGCGCGCAACACAGTGGCCTATCGAGTGCAGCGGGCCGAACAGTTGCGGGGCCGTCCCGCTTCCGAACGTCGCTTGCAGCTGCACGCCGCACTCACTCTCGCCGACGAGCTGGGCGGGGCGGTTCTGGCTAAGTGAACCTGAGGGGCGACGTTGCCCAACCGCGCAGCACACGACTGTCTCGCCGTCCTTGACGTCATCGCACCGACGACACCGTGCAGGACGCACCTGTGCAGGCGCGGCCGGAACGTCGCGACTGGAGCCTTAGGTACGCCCAGGGAACTCTGCTTGGACCCTAGTGCAAGGTGATGGGTGCGTTTTGGGATCCAACCCCAAGCTGGTCGGTGTCCGCGGGGCTTGACTTGCAGGCAAGCCCCCAACCGAGCCTGGGAGAAGGAGAGCGCATGGTCGTGTACCTGGTCCGCTACCGACACGAGAATCGGGTCAGCTGGGGCGTGCTCGACGGTTCGACGATCAGCCCCCTTGACGGAAACTACGACCGCACCGCCGACCTCATCGAACGCGGCGAATCTGATTGGCGCTCCGCCGCCACCACGCCGGGCCGTCTCGCCTTCGACGATGTCGAGGCGCTCTCGCCCGTGACCACTCCGTGCCGGGTGATGTGCCAGGGAGCCAACTATCGCCAGCACGCGATCGAATCCGGCATGGACCCCGACCGGCGAGCGTTCAACCTCTTCTTCGACAAGACCGACGCGTCCATCACCGGACCCCACGCAACCGTCACGCGCCCCGGCCACGTCGCACTGCTGGACTACGAGATCGAACTGGCCCTGGTCATGCGGCGAAGCGTCACCAAACCGACGACGATCAACAGCGAGGAACTCCCCGACTACGTCTTCGGGGTCACCATCGCCAACGACCTGTCCGCACGCGACGTACAGCTCCCCCAGGGGCAATTCCTCAAGGGCAAGAGCTACCGCGGCTTCTGCCCGACGGGACCGGTGCTGGCCGTTCTAGAACCTCACGACTTCCCCTTGCTCAACGACCTCGAGCTACGACTCAACGTCAACGGTGCACCGCGCCAACGGGACAACACCGCCAACATGGTCTATCGGCCCGCGGAAACGTTGACCGAACTAACCGAGTTCTGCGACCTCAGCCCCGGCGACCTACTCCTTACGGGCACTCCCCACGGCTGCACCGCGACATCCCCGCCCCCCTTGGTCCGCCGGCTCGCGACAGCGCTCCTGCCCGAAGACAAGTTGTGGGCGGCGTTCGTCAAGACGAACAAGCGCAAACCGTACCTGCAACCGGGGGACGTCGTCACAGCAGAGATAGCCAATTCGACGGGTTCACTCGACCTGGGCACTCAGCGGACCACCATCGCCGCCCCATCCGCCGGGGAAGGACACAACGCCTCATGAGCGCAACGCCCAGCCCGCTGCACCCCTCGACTCCCGAATCTGTCGATACCGACACCAGCTCAACGGATCTCAACGATCTGCCCGACGGCTTGGTACCCGACTTCATCGCGCACTGGGTGGTGAAGACCGCTCGCAGCGCTGAGATGATCGATTGGTACGGAACCGTCTTCGGCGCCCGAGTCGTCCACGAGGACGCACAGATCGCCTTCCTCACCTGGGACCGGGAAAGCCATCGACTCGCACTGGTGAAGCTGCCGCCACCCCTTCGTCACGTCTTTCCCCTGGCCCGACTCCGGCGCAAAACATATGGCATCGATCATTTGGCGTTCACCTTCACGTCCATCACGCGGCTGTTGCTGACCTACGAGCGGCTCAAGAAAGCGGGTATCACGCCGGTGTGGTCGATCAACCACGGTCCGACGACCAGTCTGTATTACGAGGATCCCGAGGGTATTCGGCTGGAATTCCAAACCGAGAACTTCGCCACAGCCCAGCAGACGGCCGACTACTTCAACAGCCAAGACTTCGCCGACAATCCCATCGGCGTCAACGTCGACCCCGACTACCTACTGGAACGGTTACGGGCAGGCGCGGAGGAACCCGACTTGCTCCGTCCGGGCGCCGGTACCCGGCCGGGGACCAAGCAGCGTTCCAACAAGCGGGCCATCACGTGGAAGACGTTGTAATTCATGGAGACTCATCCAGTAGTCATCGTCGGCGCCGGTGCCGCCGGCTGCACCCTCGCGCTGTTGCTGGCCCGCCGCGGCATACCGAGCACGATCGTGGATCAACGGACCGATACGCGGGTGCATCCCGCCGCGCACGTCATCAACGCGCGCACTTTGGAGATCTGGAATGAGGCGTCACCGAATCTGATACGCGCACTGGAGGCGATGACTCCCCCGATCGAGACGGTCAATGTCATTCGGTGGTGCACCGATGTACGCGCCGCATCATTGGGAGAGATCGATCTGCTCTCCCAGCCCGAACAGCTCGCCGAGGTGCGCTCACACAGTCCATTTCTCATCTCCCACATCGGCCAGCACCTGGTGATGCCGGCCCTGTGGGAGGCTCTCGAAGGCGAGGAGCTCATCGACTTCCGCCGCGGCTGGCGGGCCACGGCCGCCGTCGACGGTGGGGTTAGGCCCTCGCTCCGCCTGACCTCGCCGGAACGGACTCCGATCGAGACACACCCGCGCTACGTCATCGCCGCCGATGGCGCGAACAGTGCGCTGCGCGACGCGGCGGGCATCGCGATGAAGGGGCCCGCGCTCGCGAACATGGGTAGCGTCTTCTTCCACGCGCCTGGACTGTTTCGCGAGGGGGCGGACCGTCCGCTCCTTAGTTGGATCTATCACCCTCGGTTCAGTGGAGTCCTCATCGCGCACGCCGACGACGACTACGTCCTGATGACCCCGTATCTGCATCCGGCCCAGCGCATCGCGCGCGACAGCGTCGAGTTTTGGAACCGCCAGCTGCCCACCGTGATCGGCACGACCGACTACCGGATTCGCTCCACCGGAACCTGGACCATGACGTCACAGATGGCAGAGCTGTTCCGGCGCGGCCCGCTGCTCTTGATCGGCGATGCGGCACACCGCTTTCCGCACACCGGGGGGTTCGGCCTCAACAGCGGCGTTCAGGACGCCCACAACCTCGCGTGGAAGCTCGCGGCAGTACTCGACTCCGGGGCCCCAGATTCGCTTCTGGACACCTATGAGACCGAACGCCGGCCGGTGGTGATGCGCTTCGCTGAACAGAGCACGACCAATCACTTCAAGCTCGACGAGGTCACTGCGTTCCTCGGTATCACCAATCGGTCGTTGCACCAGGCCACCGAGATCATGGCGAAGCCGTGGCTGTCGTGGATTCCCGGCTGCGTGATGGCCGCGGTCGCCGAGGTACTGACCACCGCACAGACCTCACGGACCAAGCGACTCCTTCCGCAGAACGCCCGGGGTGCGCGAGCGCGGCGACGGATCGCCGAGGCGATCCCTGGCCAGCTGGAACACTTCGTGGCCAGCGGCCTGGAATTCGGCTACGCGTACGACGGTCCGCTCATCGACACCGCCACCGAGGGTCCGTGCCCCGACGGCGACGTATTCCGGTATTCACCCACCACACACCCCGGCGCCCGGCTACCGCACACACTCGTCCTCGACGACACCGGCGACCCGACCCCCGTTCATCACCTCGTCCAGTCCACCGGGCTGACGCTGTTCACCGCCGACGCCCATCGCTGGTCCACGACCCTGCGGCAGGCAGGTGTAGCCGTTCGGGTCGTGGTGATCCCACTTGTCGCGCCCAGTCCCGAAGACCGCGAGGCGATGCTGGGGCTCCTCGAAATCGGCGAGCACGGCGCCGTTCTCGTCCGTCCGGACGGTCACGTGGTGTGGCGCAGCCACGTCGGACCCGACACCCCCACCACCGATGAGCTCCGACGCTTCCTCGAACTCGAGTGGCTTGGTGTCTACAGCGTCTCGGATGACACGACGACATTCGCGCGATGACGGCATGTCTTGATTTCGTTTCACGGACATCGAGCCGATGTATTTGCAGCCTCGGTTGATCCATAGCGTTTGAGAGTCTTGCGGCACACGTTGTGGGCAGGAAGGCTCGACACGATCATGGCGCCCTCGGCTTCTTTCAGGCTGTGCTGGCGACCCAGTGTTGACAACTGAGGAGATCGGGCAATAATTGCCGATACCGTCAATTTAATGGCGCGCATGGGAGCCTGCGTTCATCGCGAAATCGACGCCGCTCGCCTCATGGGGGTGTAGTAAGTACGCGCGTTAGGGGAGCATGGGAATTAGTGGGGATTCAGAGTCGGTCGATGCGCTAGGTCGATCAACCGCCGAGACGAGTAGTGACACATCGGCTTCGGGAGCCTCCGCAATGGTGGAAGTCCTGCCGTCGACAGAGGTTGCGGAAGCATCGGTAGTGGTGCCGGCGGACGGTTCCAACGACCAGAGCCAAGCTGAGCCGGACTGGTGGGACCGTCAACTCCGCCTGAGGCGGTTCCTGCATGGCGGCGCGTTGGACGACGACTTCGACCACATCGAGTCGCTTCTTGAGAAGCGAAACCACACCCTTCGAGAATCGCTGAAGGATCTCACCGTCGAGTTTGGGCACGCTGGTCCGCAGATCCGCCCCGAAGCGCTATTTCGGCTTGCTGCGGTCGACCTGTTCGTGGAGAAGGCGCAGTCGGTGCTGTCGGCGCGAGCACGTCGGATGTCTCGCGCCGGATTCGCCGCTTCAATCACAGCAGTCCTATGCCTGGCGCTGCTTGCCGGATACATCGTGATTCATGCAAATGCGCAGCCGAGAGATGGCAAGGATCTTCTTCTCAACGAGCTCATTCTTCGGATCGTCACCGCCGTCTCCCTCGGAGCCGTGGTTCTCGTTGCCGTCAAGTACCTCATCTCTCTGGCGCGTTCGTTTTTCCACGAGAGTGTGACCCTGCTGTCGCGGCGCCATGCACTTCGATTCGGTCGTATGTACGTGTACCTGCACGATGGCGACATTGATCTAAAGGAACTTCGGAAGGTATTCGACTGGAATCGCGGCGGAGACTCGTCCTTTTTGGATATCAAAGCTGACGAAATTGGTAAGACTCCGTGGTCCGTTCTGGCTAAGGGCATCGGTGACGCGGTGGAGAAGGGATTCGAGAAGGGCGCTGACAAGCTCGCGAGCAAGATGCAGTCCAACGCAAACACAGATTCGAACAGAGATTCCAAGACTGTTGAGAACTAGCCTGGCGACAATTGGCTAGCCCGGGGGTGCTTTCCGTAGCCGAGAGCGGTCCTCCCCTAGTGCCGGCACCGCGTCGATGTTATCGCCGAAGCATCACGGCTGGTGCGGATGCACAAGCCATTCCTGGAGCCGCTGGGATTGACCTTCCCCCAGTATCTGGTGATGCTGGAGCTCCTCGGCGGTTCGCCTCGCTCCGTCGGAGAGCTAGGCTCCAAGCTCGGAATGGATACCGGCACGATCACGCCGCTTGTCAAGCGTCTCGAGCTGTCCGAGCTCATCACGCGCCGACGCGACACCCGTGACGAGCGCCGCGTCCTCGTCGACCTGACCCCCGGGGGCGAGGCGCTGCGCGAAAGGGTGTGGGCGGTTCCCGACCAGATCAAGACTGCGTGCCAGATATCCGACGACAAAGCCAAGGAACTGCGCGAGGCACTCGACGAGGTCGGCCGGGCGTGACCCAGTCAATCACCGAGCAGCGGTAAGAATCTGTTTCCTAACAGCAGCTTTCGTCACTACACCATCAGCTGTCACAACGACATCGAGAACGGATGTCAGACATCCTGTCTCGCGACATCGTGTGGTTCTCGCAGGTTCTCCGGCGGTCTCGAGTCGTGCATTTCTGCACGTCCATCTGCAGGACTGTCCGTTGACGCAACGCTGTCAGTCGGCTGAGATGTAACCAACCTCACTTGACGAGAGGTTCTGCCGCAGTCGGCTTTGCGTGGGGCAACGTGACGACTCCGGCCTGGTGGACCGATCTCGTCCAGCATGCATTCGTCATCCACCGCATGGCGGTGGTGAGAAAGGAAGTCGAACAATGAGCTTCAGCAACTACTTTCGCGGGCCGACCACCAGCCTCGACGACCAGATCGAGAGTTACGCGACCACGAGAGTGCCCGACAGTCAGCGGTGGCGCCGGCCTGCGATTCTGCTCGTTCTCACCGGGAACGTGACAGCGATGTTCTGGTTTGCCCTCGGCGGCCAAATGGGCTTCCTCGTCGGTTGGCCGATGGTCCTCTTGCCGATCGCCTACATGATTGTCGGAGCCACGGTGGTCGGAGCCCTGGTGATGAGAATTGCGAGCCAGGAGGGCCTGTCCTTGCCGCTTCTCTCGCGCGGACTTGGGTTCGGCGGACGGGGCTCTGCGATTGCCTCGTTCGTATACGCGGTTAACTACATATTCTATTTCATCTTCGAAGGCAGTATCGTCTCGCACGGTCTCAGTGAGATCGCCGGCATTTCAATAAATTCGGCAGGCGCCAGTGTGGTGTTCGGAATCGTGGCCCTCGTCGCGCTCTATTGTTCTTGGCGCGGC
Organism: Mycolicibacterium helvum; assembly: GCF_010731895.1. NCBI lineage: Bacteria > Bacillati > Actinomycetota > Actinomycetes > Mycobacteriales > Mycobacteriaceae > Mycobacterium > Mycolicibacterium helvum. The sequence goes on from NZ_AP022596.1 coordinate 5,420,994, forward strand.
ATGCACTCGATGAACATCCTCCAACGTTACGGAATGCCGATATTTCTGGTCCTGTTTGTTATCGGCATGGTGATGCTGGCCAATGGCTATGTTCTGGTCGGTCCGGGAGACTGGGTCGTCCAGGATGGGGTGTCAGCCACCGCCATGTGGCAGGCGCTGAGCCTGGCCAATGGTCAAGTCGTGTTCCAGGCATTGATCGCCACCGACTACGGACGGTTCGTGAAGAGGTCGGTTTCGTACGTCGGAACGGGCGGGGTGATGCTCGTCGAGCTGCTCATGATCGCGGGCGTGATGATCCTCGGCGTGTTCCTTGGATTCACCATGATCAACCATTTCGACGGAACCCGGGCCGAACAAGAACTCGCCGCGACCGATCCAGGCCTTATATTCGCGATCGTGATGGGGGTCCTCGGCGTCGTATTCGCGATCCTGACCCAGGTGCGCATCAACGTGATGAATCTGTACTCAGGCTCGCTGGCATTGTCGAACGCCTGGGATGTGTTGTCCGTGAGACGTGTTGGACGGCAATGGTGGATGGTCCTGTTGGTTGGGATCGGCATCTTGTTGTACCCGATCAATGTCCTGCAATACACGGACAAGTTCCTTGCAGTAACAGGAGTCATGACCAACACGTGGATCTTCATCCTGCTCAGTGACTACTTCGTCTGCCGTAAACTGCTGAAGCTGGCCCCAGTCTCCAACATCGAGTACCGCGAAGGCCTGGTCAAAGACTGGAACCTGTGCGGGATGGCGGCTCTCGCCGTCGGCGTGACCATCGGAGCACTCGGAGTTCTAGGCGTCTACCCCATGCACTTCGCCTCATTTGCTGCCATGGTGGCGGGACCCCTCGTATACATCCCACTCACCATTCTGACTCGAGGCTCACAGTACGGTTCAACGGTGGCGGTTACATCCGGCGGCGCGCTTGACGAGCAAGTCGGAGTGGCAGAGGCAACTGACCTGCGTGCGTGAAACACCGTTCCAGCTAGGGAGATTGACGACATGACTGACAAGAGCACCGCAGACGAACTCCAGTATCGAGAGATCTGCGACGTGGTCGACCTGCTGTCCAGCGGAGAGGTCACCGCACAGGCGCTCACCCAATTGATGTTGGACAGGATCGCCGCAATCGATGACCGCTTGGGGGCCTTCGCCTTCGTGGCGCCCGAGGAAGCCATGGCCCAGGCGGAGCAATCCGACGCACGGCGACGGGATGGCGCGGCACTGGGCCCCCTCGATGGAGTGCCACTGGCCATCAAGGACATCTTCGACAAGGCCGGTTGGCGCACCGAAGCAGGCATGGCATCCCGGGTCGGACAGGTGGCGGTGAAGTCCGCGACCGTGGTGGAGAGACTGGAGAACGCTGGTGCCGTCATCGTGGGGAAGGTGCACACCACCGAGGGGGTCTATACCGAACACACGCCTCCGTTCCGAGCACCCCTGAATCCCTGGGATTCGCAGCGGTGGGTGGGGGTGTCGTCGAGTGGCAGCGGTGTAGCCCCGGTCGCTGGACTGTGCTTCGGCGCTCTCGGCTCCGACACCGGCGGATCGATCCGCATGCCGTCGGCGTCGAACGGCGCGACCGGCCTGAAGCCGACCTGGGGTCGTGTCAGCCGGGCGGGCGTGGTCGAACTTGCGGCCACGCTGGACCACGTTGGTCCGATCTGCCGATCAGCGCTGGACGCCGGCCTGGTGCTCGCGGCGATTGCTGGTGCGGATCCCCGCGACCCCACCGCATCACTACGACCAGTGCCCGAATTCAACACGCGCCCAGCACAATCCCTCAAGGGCACCCGGATTGGCATCGATCCGGAATGGAGCTATCGAGACGTCAGCGCTGACGTGGAGAAGGCGCATCTGGACGCTGAACAAACGTTGCGCGACCTAGGCGCCGAGATCACGCCCATCACACTGCCCGATCCGACCGAGGCGATCACGGACTGGTTTGGGGTGTGTGCGGTGCAGACCGCACGTGCGCATCAAGGCCTGTACCCAGTCCACAAGGATACTTACGGACCGGCGCTCGCCGAGCTCATCGAGCTGGGGATGGGCATGTCCGGTATCGAGTACGACGTGTTGCTGCAGCGACGGCTTAGATTCAAGGCGCAGATGGAAGCGGCACTTGCTCAGGTGGATGCGGCGCTGATCCCGGCGATGTCGTTCATCGCTCCGCCCGTCGAGAAGATGATTCGCATGGACGACGAAACGACTGCAGGGGTGCACCGTTTCACCGTCCCATTCACCCTCTCTCAGCTTCCGACCGTCACCTTTCCTGGCGGTTTCACGGCCACGGAGGCCGGGCTACCGTTTCCGGTCGGCTTGCAGATGGTCGGTAGCGCGTTCGGCGAACGTCGGCTCGTCGACATCGTGGGCGCTTTCCAGGCTGCGACGCCCTGGAACAAAAGACATCCCGCGCTCTGACTCCGATTCGTCGACTTGGGCAAAGTATGGGCTGGCCGCCACCAATGAGCGAAGGAACTGCGCGACAGCGCGTACTCGGCCGACTTGCCGCAGTTCGCGAGGAATCACCATCCAGTAGCCGCGACGCACCGAGAACAACTCCGGCAGAACAGCTCTCAACGAGTCATCGGGTTCACCCACGTACTGCGGCAGTGGAGCTATCCCCAGCCCGCTGCGGGCCGCAGTCAAATGACCCGCGATGTTATTGGTCTGAATGGCAACCCTTTGCTTATGGGGCAGGACGTCGAGGATTCGCAGCGGTGCTACGTCGAGCAGGGCGTCTATGTACCAGATCAGGGTGTGGTCCTTGAGATCCGACAACTCCACTAACGGCGTTGCGGTCGACAGATACTCGGCGGAGGCATACAGGCGGAGGTCGTAGGTCGCCAGCTGCTCGACGTGGACGGAGCGTGGCGGAGGCTGTTCAAGCGTGACGGCCACATCGAAATGGCGGGCGGACAGTGAACCATGCTCGGTAGCGGTGACGAGTTCGATGTCGAGGTGTGGGTGCCGTCGCCGGAGCTCGACGAGATGCGGCGCGACGACGAAGGCGCCGAAGCCATCAGGGGTCGCTAGCCGGACGGTCCCTGTCAGCGGCCCAACCCCCGACGTGCGGGAATCGTATGCCGCGAGGACGGCGGACTCCACCGACTCGGCACGTGGAAGGAGAGTCGCGCCTGCCTCCGTGAGCAGCCATCCTCCCGGCGACCGGTCGAACAACCGCTCCCCCAGCGTCTTTTCGAGGGTAGTGATCCTTCGCCCCACCGTCGTGTGATCGACCGCCAAATTGCGGGCCGCCTCGTTGAGCCGCCCGGTACGTGCGACTTCGAGAAAGAACCGCAGGTTGTCAGCGCTGAGCATGAGACGACCATACACGTGCATAATTGCACGGGTGAGTGCGCCATTCGTCATTGACCTGTGCACAAACGCGATAAATCATTTGGGTATGACGAAAGCCACGGAACGGACCGAACACGTTCTCCTCTCACACTGGCTCGACAACCGGGCCTACCCGGGTGTCAGCGGCAGCACCGCGCCTGTGACCAACCCTGCGACAGGTGAGGTCACCGGTCGGGTGGCCCTGGGCAGCGTCGAGGACGCCCGCGCCGTGATCGCCGCCGCCGCCCAAGCGTTCCCCGGATGGCGCGACACCTCACTGGCCAGGCGTACCCAGATCCTGTTCGCCTTCCGCGAGCTGCTCAACGCGCGCAAGGGTGAGCTGGCCGAGATCATTACGAGCGAGCACGGCAAGGTCGTCTCCGACGCCCTGGGCGAGGTGTCGCGCGGCCAGGAGGTCGTCGAATTTGCCTGCGGCATACCGCATCTTCTTAAAGGCGGGTTCACCGAAAACGCATCTACCAAGGTCGATGTCTACTCGATCCGTCAGCCCCTCGGTCCGGTTGCCGTCATCTCACCCTTCAACTTCCCCGCCATGGTGCCGATGTGGTTCTTCCCCATTGCCATCGCCGCGGGCAACACCGTCGTGCTCAAGCCCTCGGAGAAGGACCCCACGGCCTCGCTGTGGCTGGCCAACCTGTGGAAGGAGGCTGGCCTGCCCGACGGGGTGTTCAACGTCCTGCAAGGCGACAAGACGGTCGTCGACGAGCTGCTGACCAACCCGGCCGTCAAATCGGTCAGCTTCGTCGGTTCGACCCCGATCGCGCAGTACGTGTACGCCACCGCCACGGCATCGGGAAAGCGCGTGCAAGCGCTCGGCGGAGCCAAGAACCACGCTGTGATCCTGCCCGATGCCGACCTCGATCTGGCGGCGGATTCGATGGTCAACGCCGGCTTCGGCTCGGCCGGTGAACGCTGCATGGCCATCTCCGTCTGCGTCGCCGTCGGACCCATCGCCGACGACCTGGTCGCCAAGATCGCCGAACGCACCACCGGCCTCAAGGTCGGCGACGGCGCCCGAGACTCCGATATGGGGCCGCTGGTCACCAAGGCCCACCGCGACAAGGTGGCCTCCTACATCGACGCCGGCGAGGCCGACGGCGCCAAGATCGTCGTCGACGGCCGCCACGTCTCCGCTGACGGAGGAGCCGAGGGATTCTGGTTGGGCCCCACCCTCATCGATCACGTCACCCCGCAAATGAGCGTCTACGCCGACGAGATCTTCGGGCCCGTGCTCTCGGTGATCCGCGTCGAAACCTACGACGAGGCACTCGAACTCATCAATTCCAACCCTTACGGCAACGGAACAGCGATCTTCACCAACGACGGTGGCGCCGCGCGGCGCTTTCAGAACGAGGTCGAGGTCGGCATGATCGGCATCAACGTGCCCATCCCGGTGCCGATGGCCTACTTCAGCTTCGGCGGCTGGAAGGCCTCGCTGTTCGGGGACAGCCACGCCCACGGGCTCGACGGCGTGCACTTCTTCACCCGCGGCAAGGCCATCACCAGCCGCTGGCTGGACCCCAGCCACCGCGGCATCGAACTCGGCTTTCCGCAGAACGTTTGAGGACGGATGAAATCAATGGTCACCAACATCGCACTACCCCGCTTCGCCAAATTCGGCGCAGGTTCGATCGATCAGCTTGGATCCGTGGTCACTCAGCTAGGTATCCGGAGACCTCTACTCGTCACCGATCGGTATCTCACCGAGACGGGCCAGACTGAGCGGCTAGTGAAGTTGCTCGAGGTCGCAGGATTGGAGCCGGCGGTCTTCTCCGAGACGGTACCCGACCCAACCATCGCCTCCCTTGAGGACGGTTTGGCACTCGTGACAACGCATGGCGCAGACGGCGTCATCGGGTTCGGCGGGGGCAGTCCTATGGACACCGCCAAAGCGCTTGCGGTCTTGTCGGCGAATGGCGGGGACATTGCGTCCTACAAGGCTCCCAGCAGCCACGAGGGGCCAGCACTTCCGATCGTGGCAGTACCGACGACATCCGGCAGTGGTTCGGAGGCAACTCAATTCACGGTGATCACCGATGGTGCGACCGATGAGAAGATGCTTTGTCCAGGATTGTCTTTTCTGCCGGTCGCCGTGATCGCCGACTTCGAACTGACGATGTCCATGCCGGCTCGCCTGACCGCCGATACCGGGGTCGATGCGCTGACTCACGCCATTGAAGCGTACGTGAGCCGACGCGCCAGCCCCTTCACCGATGCACTGGCGCTGGCCGCCATGCGGTCGATCGCCCTTCACCTTCGTCGTGCGTACCGCGATGGAACGGATCGTCAAGCGCGAGAAGCGATGATGTTGGCTTCTACCCAAGCGGGAATGGCATTCTCCAACTCCAGTGTCGCGTTGGTGCACGGTATGAGCAGACCAATCGGTGGGCACTTCCACATTGCGCACGGCTTGTCCAACGCGATGCTCTTGCCGGCGGTGACGAAGTTCTCGATTGCGTCGGCGAAAGACCGATACGCCGACTGCGCCAAGGCAATGGGAATCGTCGCCGAGTCGGTCGACGATCACACCGCTGCTGAAGCGTTGGTTCTTGAGCTGCAGCAGCTTTGCGCGGATGTGGAAGTCCCAACGCCCCAGTCTTATGGCATTAACGCTGCGTCCTGGGAAGCGCGACTCGACACGATGGCAGCTCAAGCGCTGGTCTCGGGGTCCCCCGCCAACAATCCGCGGGTTCCCACTCACGACGAGATCATCGATCTTTACCGTGAGATCTTCTGACGTCGGTAGCTTTGGGCAACCGCGACTTTCGAGAAGATCGCAAACAGGACGCCAACGGCGAGCATCACGCCAATAACCACGGCGTGTGAATCTGCTCGTTGGTGGCGCGTTACCCGGTTGGACTGCACCCCAGCACGGCCGCCCGTCGAGCTAAGGTTTACTCAATAAATTTATGTGGTGGACATATCCAGTAAGCATCTGGCCCACCGTAGCGACCTGCTGAGCTAGGCCTGCCATCAGATCGGAGCGAGGTCGCTAATGTCGAGCAAAGATCGGTACGTGCTTCGCTGTTACTGAGGCTGTTGTCAGCTGGAAACCGCGCCGACATGCGTTGGCGCGTCGGCGGGAACTTCTTGCCATCTATCCAGTAGCAAGTCCGCGACTGTCTGCCGAGTCAGTCGGCAGGTGGTGGTCTCCGTGCTGTGCAGTGTGCCGTTCTGCGAGAACTTGTTCGACAGGAACGCACCCCCGCAGAGATCAAAGTAAGCGCAGGACGCTGCGCACAACCCGAGGCTCTGAAGAACATCGCGCCGGATCTTCGTGTAGCGCGAATCGAATAGGATGTCGGCGTACTCGGACTCAAGAATGTGGCCGACGACAAAGTCGCCGTATTCGATGCTCGATGATCCGGCGAACTCTGGCGAATACGGCGACATGTCACCATTTTTCGCCACTGTGACGATGCCGAGCTCGGCGGTTTCGTCCGGTACTCGTCGCGCCTCCGGGTTGCGGAGCTTGCGGAGCATGAAGACTGCCATGTCGAAGAACTCGCGGATCTTGATTGGCCGGCCAGCGTCCTCCCAGAGTTCGAGCAGCCTGGACATGAATGCTCTGAACTCCCCCTCTACCCGGGCGGCCTCGTTCGGATCGGCAGGAAACATCGATGACGACGTATTTGCGCTCTCGATCTCTTCGATGTTAAACCCGATTTCCTGAAATCCGTTGTCAACAAAGAAGGAAAAGATCTCGTCGGGATAGGCCAAGCTGGTGCGAGATAGGACGCAGATCGCGCCAAAAGGCACCCCGTGGGATTGCAAGTTGTGTACACCGCGCATCACCGATGAGTGCGTACCCCGGCCACTCCAGTTGACCCGGTTGGTGTCGTGCACATGAGGCGGGCCGTCGATGCTCACCCCGATCCGGTATTCCTCTTGCAGGAACAGGTCGCACCACTCGTCGGTGATGAGCGTGGCGTTGGTTTGAATCGACTTGGCTACTGCGATTCCGCGCAGGTTGTTATCGTTGATGATCTGAGATGCCTTGCGGAAGAATGGAATACCAGCCATTAGTGGTTCGCCGGCATGGAATAGGAACTCCACCTTGCCGCGGACGAGATCACTGCGCAGCGCCTTGACGATGGCGGCCTCAAGCACCCCGTCCGCCATTCGAGCTGGATCACGCCGGTTGGGCACATAGCAGTACTGGCAGTTCAGATTGCACTGCGACGTCGGCTGCAGGACGACCAGGTGTATCGCGCTGTTCATGATGGCGAGCGCTTCCGGTTACTGCTGTTCTCGTTCTTGAGGTTCCATCTGTATGGCATCGCCCCAAGTCTTGTACCAGGAATTTCTGTTGAACGAATCGGGCCAATCGCTAACCAAACGCTCCGCTGCGTCGGGTTGATGTTCGTGTACGACGTTGATCAGGATCGCGGCATCGGTTCCGGCCAATCGCTTCATCAGCTGTTCCCGTAGTTGGCGGTACGCGGGCCCGAGATCCTCGTCGTCGTTGCGGTGCTTGGCATCCTCCATGATGCGCCCCTCGAATATTCAGCCTTTGAGTTCGCGGTGTGAATAGTCACCGCACCACGATGTTAGGCCCGGTTCGTGGCCGTAAGACGTCCCGAGAGCCGTTTCGAGTGTGGGTGCGAGGATTAGAGTGGCCGGCTACTCGTTTCTATCCGCGATGAGTACCCCACGGTGTTTGCGCACCTCGCCTTGCGTCTGTACCTGTGAGTCGCCTGTCGAGTAGTCGACTACTCATGCCAGTCGGCAACGCCCCTGGGATGCTCGGGACTGGTTCATCCTGCACATCTCCAATAGGGAATCCCCCCATTACGCCCAATGGGGTGTACGTAGTGCGAGTCGGCAATTATCCGGCCTGCATGTATTTGCACGCAGCCAAGATAATGAGGAGGTCCGATGAGCGCTGACGGTCACGCTGAGCGTAAGCCAGAACGTATCTCCATTATCCGGCGGTGGCATAACTGGATTGTTCTCCGCCTGCGCGCTGGCCCGTAACGGCGGGACTGCCCCGAGTTCAGTGGGCTCGTTGGGTGCGAATTTCAGGCCGCGGCTGCGACTGGTGTGTGGAGCAGTTCGAGCTCTATCGCGGTGAGTCTGGCACGGGCGAGGACCGGCCACGGCGACCAGCGGCCATAGAGCCTGGACTGCGGCGATGTGATGGTCATTGGGTACCGTCACCGCGTGACATGCATCCAGACCGTTGAAGGAACGATCGCGTCATCAACGTTGGGGCGAGTGCTTTTTCATGAGCACCTTCTGATGGTGCTCACCGGCCCCTGGCACAGCGGAGGTTTGGTCGGCCGCGCTGAGTTCGAACGTCAGCAAGTCGATGCGGCCGTCACCGCCCTCAGCGGGCTCCGTACGTTCGGATTCGGCACCGTCGTTGACCTGAGCCCCTACGGAGACGCCGGCCGCGATGCGTACGGCCACAATGTGCGCCTTCTGAAGGAGATCGCCGAGGGCTCGGGAGTAAGCGTTGTCGTGGGAACAGCGACGTACCGACAAGAATTCAGCCCGCAGTGGGTCCTCGATGCAAGTATCGACGAATTGACCAACAGGTTCATCAGCGACGCTCACGCAGGCATCGCCGACACCGGCATCCGGGCCGGTATCATCGGCGAACAACCCACCAGCGAGAACCTCGTCACCGATCACGACGAAAAGGGACTACGAGCAGCTGCGCGAGCAGCAGCAGCAACCGGACTCGCTTTGGCAACCCACACTACTCACGGCACCATGGCTCTCGAGCAAATCGATATCATTGCCAGCGAGGGGACCGAGCCTTCCCGCGTTGTCATCGGACACATGGATAACCACACAGAACTCGACTACCTTCGCCGCGTGCTCGACAGAGGAGTATCGATCGGTTTCGACTCCATCGGGAAGCAATTCTGGGATGCCCGTACGCCCTACCGCATCCCTCCGGGCAACGGAGAAGCCAACAAGCGCAGCCTCTTTCGTTCAGACGAAACGCGCGCAGACTGGCTCGCGACCCTCATTCGCGAGGGATACCGCGATCAGATCGTTCTCTCCCACGACCTCGTAGGAGCGCAAGTCGCCCTCAACCCCGAAACCCATGGACAACATGGCTACACCTACATCGGAGCAGTCTTCACAGAACTTCTTCGACGACGTGGCGTAACACCGGCTGACCTCGAGGCACTGCTTCACAGCAACCCAGCCCGCCTCCTGCAAACCGACATCCGGCCCTAGTGAACCCCGGGAATTGACACAGTGTGTAACTGGGTGCGCCAGGCCCAGGTCGTTGCCCGGCCCGGTACCACTGCCGAGGAGTGCGCTGAGTTGAAGAGACTGCGGCGAGAGAACGCTGAATCACGCAGGGAAGAAGCAATTGTCAAGGCGGTATCGGCTTTCTTTGCTGTAGAGCTCGACCGGCCACAACATTGATCACCCGTTTCATCGCAGATCATCAGGGCCACCGTGACGGTCGGGCGATCGGCGACGAGGGCATCACGGTGGCCCGTTGCACCGGACGACTGGTTCAACCGCCGCCGACTGCCATCCTCTGTGAGGCTGGTTTAGGATTGGTGAAGTGTTGTCAACATCTGATCCGATCACCTGGCAACCGCGGCGTATCGCGATTGCGGGAGTGTCGGGATCGGGCAAAACGACTTTCGCCAAACGTGTTTCGGACCGCCTGGGGCTCCCCTACATCGAGATCGACAGCCTGTTTCACGGCCCCAATTGGCAGCCGCGAGACGAGTTCGTCGGTGACGTGCGCCAGTTCATTTCTGCCGATGAGTGGGTCATTGAGTGGCAGTATTCGGCGGTTCGCGACCAGATCGCCGAGTGTGCTGACACGATGTTGTGGCTCGACCTTCCCTCCCCGCGCACCTTGTATCAGCTGACGCGTCGCACGATACGCAGGCGGATCCGGCGCGTGGAGCTGTGGAACGGCAATTATGAAGGGCCCCTGCACAGATTCTTCGTCGACCCCGACCACATCGTGCGGTGGGGAATCCGAACCCGCAACACGTGCCGTGATCGGGTACCAGCTGTCGACGCACGCCACCCGCATCTGCACGTCCTGCGGCTCGCCTCACGGCGCGACAGCGAACACTGGCTCGACCGCGCCGCTACAGGCCCGGCGCGGTAGTCCCTTCCCCGCTCGAATTGTTCACACTGAAACCATTGCGCGACGATCCGCGTGAACGAGCAGAAAGGGCGGCGGTGTGCACGGCGGGGGGTATGCATGAGCCACCGCCGACGTGGGGCCGGCTCAGCGACCGACTGGATCCGAAATCCGGAGTCTGCTCCTACACCGCCGAGGCTCCGCAAAGATGTCACACTCTGCGACTACCATTTCGGCGGCACACCCGTGCTTGCCGAGTGGATTGCCGGCGGGGCCTGCATTTCAGTCCTCTGGTCCCCCGGCCTTGATGCAAAGGACGAGCAGTGAGTTACACCGCGGCTGACATCACCGAACTCGACGATGTCCAGCACACACGCCTGCGGCCGGCGGTCAACCTCGGGTTGGACGTGCTCAACACCGCGCTGCGCGAGTTGGTAGACAACGCGGTCGAAGAGGTTGCCGATCCCAGCCACGGCGGGTCCACCGTTACCATCACCCTGCACACCGACGGGTCGGTCAGCGTCGCCGACGACGGCCGCGGCCTGCCGGTTGACTCCGACCCAGTGACCGGGAAGAACGGAATCGTCAAGACGCTGGGTACCGCGCGGGCTGGCGGCAAGTTCTCTACCCACACCGACGCAGCCAGCACGGGCGCTGGTCTGAACGGAATCGGCGCCGCTGCAGCGGTTTTCATTTCCGCTCGGACCGATGTGACGGTGCGCCGCGCAGGCAAAACCTACCTGCAGAGTTTCGGCGGCGGCTACCCCGGAGTGTTCGACGGTAAGGACTTCGACCCGACCGCCCCATTCACCCGCGCCGACACGCAAAAACTGCGCGGCTCAGGCAATCGCAAACCCGATGCCCACGGCACCACGGTGCGAATCCTGTTCGACAAGGCCGTGGTAGCTGATTCGAGCCTGGACATCAACGAAGTGCTGCTGCGCGCCCACGCGGCCGCACGGATGTCCCCCGGAGTCCACCTGATCGTGGTCGACGAGGGCTGGGCCGGCCAGGACGTCCGGCCCGAGCTGATCGAACCCTTCAACGGACCGTGGGGCACCGAGACCCTGCTGGACCTGATGTGCGCCGCCGCCGGCAGCCCCGTGCCAGGCGTGCGCGCAGTGGTAGAAGGCCGCGGCGAATACACCACCAGCCGCGGCCCGACCCCATTCCGCTGGTCGTTGACCGCCGGACCAGCCGAACCGGCAACTGTCGCTGCGTTCTGCAACACCGTGCGCACCCCCGGCGGCGGATCCCACCTGACCGCCGCCGTGAAGGGTCTGTCCGAAGCACTGGCTGACCGTGCGTCCCGGATCCGGGACTTGGGCCTGGCCAAAGGCGAAGACGGACCGGAGGCTCAGGATTTCGCCGCGGTCACCTCTCTCGCCGTGGATACCCGTGCACCCGACGTGTCATGGGATTCGCAGGCCAAGACCGCCGTGTCCTCGCGGTCACTGAACGTGGCAATGGCCCCCGATGTGGCCCGCAGCGTCACCATCTGGGCCGCCAACCCCGGCAACGGCGAAGCGGTGTCCCTGTGGACCAGGTTGGCGCTGGAGGCCGCCAGAGCGCGGCGCAGTGCCGAGGGCGCCAAAGCCCGCTCGCGCGCGGCGTCGAAAGCCAAGGGGTTGGGGACGAACCTGTCACTGCCGCCCAAGCTGCTGCCGAGCCGGGAAAGCGGTCGAGGGTCGGGTGCAGAGCTGTTCCTGTGCGAGGGCGACTCAGCACTTGGCACCATCAAGGCGGCGCGCGACGCCACCTTCCAGGCGGCCTTCCCGCTCAAAGGCAAGCCGCCTAACGTCTACGGGTTCACCGTGAGCAAGGCGCGGGTCAAAGATGAGTTCGATTCGATCGAACGCATCCTGGGTTGCGGAGTGCGAGACAATTGCGATCCGGAGTCGTGCCGGTACGACCGCATCTTGTTCGCCTCCGACGCCGACCCCGACGGCGGCAACATCAACTCGAGCCTCATCTCGATGTTTTTGGACTTCTACCGGCCGCTCGTCAAGGCCGGGATGGTTTACGTGACATTGCCGCCGTTGTTCGTGGTCAAGGACGGTCAGCAGCGGATCTACTGCCAAGACGAGTCCGAACGCGATGCCGCGGTGGCCCAGATGAAAGCCACCTCAAAACGCAAGGTGGAGGTGCAGCGGAACAAAGGTCTCGGTGAGATGGACGCCGACGACTTCTGGAACACCGTGTTGGATCCGCAGCGGCGCACTGTGATTCGGGTGCACCTCGATGACGGCGACCCGAAGCTGCACCACACCCTGTTCGGTGGGCCGCCAGAGGGCCGGCGCACGTGGATGGCTGATGTCGCCTCCCGCGTCGACACCTCGGCCCTCGACCTTGACTAGGAAGAAATTACATTGACCGCCACCCTGGACGTTCCTGAGCAGAACCCCGACCTGGTCCTCGAACAGAGCGCTGATGACTACTGGAACCACTACCAGCTGACCTTCGCGCTCTACAGCGTCAGCGACCGCGCCATCCCGTCCGCATTCGACGGGCTCAAGCCCGGCCAACGGCGCCTGCTGTACCAGATGTACGACTCCAGATTGCTGCCCGGAAACAAGCCGCAGAAGTCCTCGAAGGTCTGCTCGGCAGTCACCGGCAACCTACACCCGCATGGCGGCGCGTCGATGTACGGTGCGGCGGCGCTGATGGCCGCCGAGTTCCAGCGCGTGAAAGTTATTGACGGCCAAGGGGCTTTCCCGCGCATCCAGGGTGACATCCCGGCCGCTGACCGCTACACCGAGATGCGGCTGTCGGCACCAGGCGCGGCCCTGACCGCCGAACTCGCCGACCACGCCGTGCCGATGGTCTCGACCTTCGACGGCGAATGGATCGAGCCGACGGTGTTGCCGGCTCAGTGGCCGGTGCTGCTCTGTAACGGAGCGGTCGGCATCGCCGAGGGCTGGGCCACCAAAGTGCCGGCGCATAATCCCCGCGAGATCATGGCTGCCTGCCGAGCGCTGCTGAAAACCCCGAACATGACCGACGACAGATTGGTCAAGCTCATTCCTGGCCCCGACTGGGGCTGCGGAGCCACCGTGGTAGGCGAGACAGGGCTGCGGGAGTACATCACCACCGGCCGCGGGCAGTTCACGGTACGCGGCACAGTCTCCGTCGAGGGCAAGAACGTGATCGTCACGGAGCTGCCGCCGGGTGTTGCGAGTAATACCGTTCAGGATCGGATCCGGGCCCTGGTCGAGTCCGGCGAGATGTCCGGTGTGGCCGACATGTCCGACCTGACCGACCGGCGCAACGGCCTGCGCATCGTTGTCACCGCCAAACGCGGGCACAGTGCCGAACAGATCCGAGAGCAACTACTCGCCCTGACACCGCTCGAGTCGACGTTCGCTGCGAGCCTGGTCGCGCTCGACGAGAACCGGGTACCGCGCTGGTGGTCGGTACGCGAGCTGATCTCCGCATTCCTGCGTCTGCGCGACTCGGTGGTGCTTCATCGAAGCGAATATCGACTGGAAAAGGTCACCGCCCGGCGCCATCTGGTGGCCGGCCTGATGACCATCCACCTGGACATCGATGCCGCGGTGGCGGTGATCCGCGGATCAGACACCGTCGATGATGCCCGCCAAGGCCTGCAGGAGCGATTCGGGATCGACACCGAGCAAGCCGATTACGTTCTGGCGCTGCAGCTTCGGCGGCTCACCAAGCTCGACGTCATCGAGCTGCAAGCCGAGGCCGAGAAGCTTGACGCCGAGTTCGCGGAACTCACCGAGCTGGTGGCCAACCCTGACGCGCGCCGGACAGTGATCGACAGCGAGCTGGTCGAGACTGCGAAGCTGTTCAAGGGCCCCGAATTCGACCGTCGCACCGTGCTGGATTTCGAAGCCACGCCGACCGCATCGAGAGCCGATGAAGACGGCTCCCGCGAGCGTAAGTCCAACGCCGCGTGGCGACTTGACGACCGCGGCGTATTTTCCGATAGCCACGGCGAGCTGCTGACCTCGGGGCTGGGCTGGGCGGTGTGGACCGACGGGCGAATCAAGTTCACCACCGGCAGCGGTCTGCCCTACAAAATCCGAGATATCCCGGTGGCGCCGGATATCACCGGACTGCTGAGCTCTGGGGTGCTGGCACCCGGATCGCATCTGGCGCTGGTGACGCGGCGCGGAAAGGTGCTGCGTATCGACCCCGCCGCGGTGAACCCTCAGGGCGCGGCGGGCAACGGTGTCGCCGGAGTGAAGTTGGGCGCTGACAGCGATGAGGTGATTGCTGCCCTCCCGCTCACGTGTGAGAACGGCGAGGCCATTCTGTCCATATCCGAAAAGGGATGGAAGGTAACCGAAGTCGCCGATATCCCGGTCAAGGGCCGCGGCGGCGCCGGCGTTGGCTTCCATCCGTTTGTCAACGGAGAAGACACGCTGCTGTCGGCAACGGTCTCAGCCACTGGGTTTATCCGCGGCAAAAAGGCCGTGCAGCCACAGAACCGCGCCAAATCTTCGGTCAAAGGCTCCGGCGGCGACGTGACGCCCGCTACGTAGACGGCGGTCGGGCACGGGCCCGTCATCGCTCGCATCCGTGCCAGGATGTATCGATGAGCGAACGTATTGAGGTTCAACGGGTTATTCCCGCGCCGGCCGCGGATATCTTTGCGGTGCTGTGCGACCCGCAAGGTCACGTCGCGATCGACGCCACCGGCATGCTGCAAGACGCTGACGGGCAGCCGGTTCGTGCCCAAGGCGACAGCTTCGTCGTGCACATGGACCGCGAATCGCTCAACGATTATCCATTGGGCAAGTACGACGTCACAGTGTCGATCACGCAGTTCGAACAGGACCGTTTGATCGCTTGGACGATCTTCGGTCAACTGAAGCCGGACATCGGGCACGTGTACGGCTACCGCCTGGATCCCTCAGAGGGTGGTACGGCGGTCACATCGTTCTACGACTGGTCCGACATCGATCAGCATTGGCGAGACGCCAAGATCTTCCCGATCGTCGGGGAGGCGGCACTGCGCGCGACATTGGGCATCCTCGACCGGGTCGTGCGACGAGGCTATCCGCTGTCGTCAACCTAGAGCATGCTTCATCAAGAGTGGACTCTCGTGTTACGGACGTCCGCTCCGCGAGTGCGATAACCGCCGTACGCACCATTATTCGATACGACCCCGACGGAACCCTCCGGTTCGCCGCCCTGGACAGTGACTTCGCCCGCCGTCTACCTGCGCAATGCCGGACAACCGGCCGAGGTGGTGTTTATTCGTTCTGCAGCTCTGCTGCAGGTCGCCCGGTATCTCGGTGGTGCTGCTGCGCTCGTAGGCGGACGCGCTGGCCACCACGGATCAGGCACTCGCGGCAGGGGCGCGCGCCTTCGTTGAAACCGTCTCGCCCGCCGACATTTTGCGGCCATAACGTAACGGTCCGAACTCAGACCGGACACAGCCAGCGTGGGAACACCATTAACAGGATCCACATCGTTACCATCACGCGATGCCCGATTGGACCTCGGCTGCCGGCAGTCGGCGATTACGTGCGGTTACCCGGCGTGATGCGCTGCGCTACGCCACGGCACTGGCCGGTCTCGGTGCGGCGTCGTGGGGTCCCGGCACGCCCACCGCGACGGCCGCGGCTCCCACACTGATCGATTTCGCCGCCAAACAGATTCCCGCACAGGACATCCGCGCTGCCGGCCACGCCGGTGTGGTCAACTACGTCTCGACGTCACGCCCCGGCTCGTCTTTTGGCGCCAAGCCGATCACGTTGCCCTACGCCCAGTCCCTGACCGCTGCAGGCTTGGTGATCGTCAGTAACTACCAATACGGCAAGCCGGGAGGGACGGCGCCGTCGGACTTCACGCGAGGGTATGCCGGTGGCGTCGCTGATGCGCGCACCGCCTGGCAGCTGCACACCGCGGCAGGCGGCGGCCAGAGTGCACCGATCTTCTTCACCATCGACGAGGACATCAACCGCGATACGTGGAACCGTGTCGCGCTGCAATGGTTTCGCGGCATCAACTCGGTGCTTGGAGTCCAGCGCACCGGCGTCTACGGAGGCATCGACGTGTGTGAGTGGGCCGCGGCCGACGGCGTTATCGGGAGGTCGAGCACGCCCGGCCGCTGGTGGGCCTGGCAAACGAAAGCCTGGTCTGGCAATCAGGTCCACCCCGGCGCTGTTCTCTATCAGCGCGTGGTGGCTACCGCATCGAATCCAGGCCCGCTGGTCGGCGGCCTCGAAGTCGACGTCAACGACGCCCTGGCCTCCGATGTCGGGCAGTGGAACCTACATCGGTGAAGGCGGCTCGGCGCTAGGCCGTAGCAACAGCGGCGTTGGCGCATTGTTGCCCCGCGCGAGGCTGCTCGAAACACTTCGTTCTACGGTGCGTGGGTAGCTCACTCGCCGTAGCGGTCGTGCAACTTGGTCAACGTGGCTTCGATGCCTTTCGCGTTGTCCTTGGCGAAACCCATCCGTTCGTAATACTTCAACGTGTCCTTGATCGGGCCGGTGTCGCGGTAGTCGAACGTCTCGGTCACTCGGGTGAGGGTGGGTGTGATGACGGCGAACTCCCACCGCCAACGATGCCCGAGCGGGTGGCGCCACTCGAACAGTTCATCGGGTTTGACGGCTGTGACGGTGCTGGTGATCCGGTAGGGCACCCCGAACATCCGCATCGCGGTCGTGAACCTTGCTCCGGGAACTATTGACTCTGGGCACTTGACGTTGTCCCGGACGGTCGCCGACCCGTCCAACTCATGATGCCGGTGTGGGTCAGCGACCATGGCGAACAGTTCGGCCGCGGGCGCATTGACCTCTATCGAGCGGCTGACTTGGCTGGGTCCCGCATCGACAATGGCGACCGGCATGATGCGGCCCTCCTCTCATACGGCGGCAATCGAAGCATGCGCTTGTTCTCAAGCCGAATGAACCGCCCGACCATATTGTGATCTGCTTCACAAATGGCTGGATGGTTGGTGGCTCAAGATCGGTTGGAGTGCCGCGCCGCCTGGCAAGAAGGGGCGGATGGCGGCCAGGTAGATCAAGAACATGCTCGGTGCCACGAGTACGGGTAGGAGTGGCCAATTGACCGGTAGTGAGGCGGCCGATACTGCGATGACCGTGAAGCATGCGCCGGCAGCAATGGCGGACTGACTCATTCGTGGCTTTGGCCCGTGTTCACTGTGTCGCAGCATCAGGTAGCGGGCACCGCAAAGGCCTACGAGTCCGGCTTGCAATGGCGGTGCGTCGTTGATCATCATGGTGGCCGCGGCCAGCAGCATGGCTGGCGTCGCAGCGAGGCGCACTCCAATGGCCGCCCCCACAGTGAGCGCGCACAATGCGGCGATGATGGATGTGGTTCCCGCGGAGTGGATTCCCGCGCCCGCCGCCATCGCTAGCCCGAAAGCGGTCGAGAGAGGGCGGCCCTTCACTGGTCGTCCGTCATCGTGACCGCAGTGGATGTCGACGGGGTGGAACCAGCGCCATCGCCTGATCGAGAGTGTGTTCTGGGGCCCAGGGCACGACCTCCACGCCGAGGGTACTCATGTTGCGGTGCATGAGGGATCGCTGCAAGGACCACATCCGGCCTACCAACGGGTCGTATTCGGCGGTGAACGGAGTCTCGACAAGCAGGTCGATAGCCACCACCGTGTGCCCGCGCTTACGCAGGTCGAGCAGCGCCAGCGCGAAATCTGTGTCCAGCAGAGTGGAGAACGCAACGACGATCGCACCGACCGGGACCGCCCCGGGGGGAACCAATGTGGCGACGCCCGTGAGAGGTCCGTCGCCCATAGCTTCCAGGATGGTGTCGATGATTCGGTAGAACTGAGCTTTACCCACCTCGGCGCCCAGCCAGTGGGTTCGCCTGTTGCCTAGGGTGACGACGCCGGCGCGGTCCCCTTGGCGCAGCGCGGTTTGCGCTAATTGCACCGCGCCGCGCGCCATCCGGTCGGTGGCCTCGGTGGCCGGACCGAGCGGTTGGGCGTGGCTGTCGATCAGCACAACGACATCGGCGGCCCGGTCGGTCAGCCGTTCGGTGACGTGCAGCGTGCGACGTCGGGCACTGACGGGCCAATTCACTGCCCGCAGTTGGTCACCGGGTACGTAGACCCGGATATCAGCGAATTCGACGCCGGGGCCGATGCGGCGGGTGAGGTGGGTGCCAACACGATCAGGTAGCTCGGTGTTCGGTAGCCCAGTGTCTTGCGGGGGTGCGATGGGAAACACGCAGCAGCCGGCAGCTTCAACGACCGCACTTCCGCGGAGCAGCCCGCCGGCGGCGAACACCTCGACATGAACACGGACCGCATACCGCCCCCACCGTGGCGCTGATACAGCGATCGTTTGGCGAACCGCGTCGTGCTCGAGGATCTCGATATCCAGCCCTTCGACCGTCGAAACCGTCAGTGTGGCAGCAACGTCCGTAGTCACCCATACGGTCAATTGGGCTTGCTCAGATTCAAAGAAGTACTGCTGAGCTGCCGAACTGTTAATCCGGACTTCCGGCTTACCTGACTGCCAATAGATCGAAAACAGCATGCCGAGCATCGGGGCGGCGGCGGTGATCAATTGCCAGCGCGCGCTGAGAACCGCCGCCACTAGAATTGCTGCCGTGCAGGTCGAGAGCGCAAGAGTCAACGGCGAAGCGCGCCACACGAGTTGCACCTCACGCTCGAGGCCTTCGTTCATCGCGCGCCCCGTGCTTGTGGGCCGGGCATCCGATCCAGCAGTTCGGCTAGGACATCGCGGGACTGGATGCGCCTCACCCACATTTCCGGGCGCAAGCTGATTCGGTGCGCCATAGCTGCCACAGCAAGTGCTTTGACGTCGTCGGATAGCACGCAGTCGCGGCCGCGCAGGAGGGCATGTGCTCGGGCGAGTTGAACCAGATCGAGTTCAGCACGCGGACTCGCTCCTACGGCGACCTGGGGGTGGTGGCGGGTGGCGTCGGCAAGCGAGATCACGTAGTCCAGCACGTCGTCGCTCACCGTGATCTGCTCGACCGATTCCTGCATCGCCAGAAGCTGATTCCTGTCGACGACCCCGCGAAGGTGCGGTATGGCGGAACCGCGCTCAAGGCGGCGGCGCAGCATCGACCGTTCTTCTGGTCTGGACAGGTAACCCAGGTCCAGGCGTATGGCGAAGCGGTCCAACTGGGCTTCGGGCAGTGGATAGGTGCCCTCGTACTCGATGGGGTTCTCGGTAGCCAGGACGATGAACGGGTCCGGTAGCGGATGTGTGGTGCGGTCGATACTGACCTGTTGTTCGGCCATGGCCTCCAGCAGGGCGGCTTGTGCCTTGGGCGGCGTCCGGTTGATCTCGTCGGCCAACAGTAGATTGGTGAAGATGGGACCTTCGCGGAACTCGAAACGACCCGACTGCATGTCGTAAATGGTCGACCCGAGCAGATCTGCCGGCAGCAGATCAGGAGTGAACTGCACGCGGGTGAAGTCCAACCCCAGAGTCGCGCCGAATGAACGCGCGATCAACGTCTTGCCCAAGCCCGGGAGATCCTCGATGAGCACATGCCCGCGGGCCAACACGGTGGTCAGAATCTGGGTCAGTGCGTCGCGTTTACCCACCACCACCCGCCCAATTTCGTCGAGAATCTCTTCACAAAGGGCGGCAGTCGCCGTAATCGGGAAGGTCATAGGCGCTCCAGACGCTCGATGATGCCGATGAGAACTGCCCGGCCTGGTCCCCGTTCTTGCGCGCCGGTGCGTGAAATGTTGTCGGGATCAACCCAGCGCCACAGCTCGTCACCGAACAGGATGCGGCCGGTGACCGCCAATGCCGCTGGGTTCCTGGCCCGTGGTTGCCTCGTCGCGAATTCGAACTGCCGGGCCAGCATTGGCCGCACACGTCGATCCCAGTCCGCCCGACTGGAGTCCGACCATGCGATCTGGGACTCGGCTCGTTCTGCCCATCGACTCAGCGTCATCCCAGCGTCATCGGGCCTGGCGTGGGCTGCATCGACGCTGGCGCGGCGCCCCAACGACCGTCGAGCCGCCAGAAGCGCAATCGCCAAGCTGACACCCGAAAACCACGAGATTGCATGGTGATCGGGGACCAATGCCACGACGGCCCCTGCGGCAAGCACCCAGCACACCCCACCCAGTGCCACCGCTTTCATCGCGAAGTCGGCGGTCCCCATACAGGCGCCATCTCAATCACCGGAAAGATCCCACCCCCTTCGGGCTGTCTCTCACCGCCCCCTCGCAGTGGTCGGCAGGTCCGGCACCCATTCTCATGTGCGCCATCGCAGAATGGGCCACAATGCGCGCCAAGCCGGAAATAGCCAGCACCTCACCGGTGGATCGGAGAATCACACCCCGCTCTTTGGTTACGGCCGCGCACTCGCTAGCGTCAGTTAGACATACGAACGGAGGTTCACAATGGCCGAGCGGATACCGATGGTCGACTACCTGGTGCTCGACAATGGTGAACCCCATCTCGTGGCCCATGAATGCCTGGCCTGCGGTGCTCGGTTCTTCGATCGGCGTAATGCCTGCGCGGGCTGTTTCGCTACCGAATTCAAGACAGTGCCGGTGGCGACCGAAGGCACGGTGCGAACGTTCACCATCGTCACCTTTGCCGCACCCGGTGTGCCCGTCCCCTTCGTCGCGTCGGTGATCGACTGCGACGGCACCCAGGTGCGTGCCAACCTCGTCAACGTCAAGCCCGATCCTGAACACGTCCACGACGGTATGAAGGTGCGCCTGTCCACCTACTCGCTCGGCGCCGACGCAGAAGGCACCGAGGCAATCGGGTTCGGCTTCGAGCCTGTCGCCTGACTCCCCCACTACTGAGCCCTGCCAAGGAGATGCGATGAGTGCCAGTGACGAGATCTGGATCCTCGGTATCCGGATGACCAAATTCGGCAAGCATGCCGACAAGGACACTGTTGATCTGGCCGCAGAGGCCGCGACAGCTGCGCTCGCCGACGCCGGACTCACCATGGCTGACATCGGTGTGCTGGCCGCCGGCAACCTGATGAACGCGAGCGCCGGGATCGGCCAGCAGCTGCAGAAGCAGATCGGTCAAACCGGCATCCCGGTGTACAACGTGGCCAACGCATGTGCCACCGGGGCCACCGCGCTGCGGACGGCGATCATGGCGGTCAAGGCCGGCGAGGTGCGTTACGGCATGGCTGTCGGCGTGGAAAAGCTTTCTGGCGCAGGCCTTCTTGGCTCCGGTGGCCGAAAGAAGGATGACGCCGACGTCTGGTCGCCGTCAGGTCGCTTCGGCGCTGTGGCACCGATCGACGGACGTATCGGCACCGAGTCGATGCCCGGCGTGTTCGCCCAGATCGGCACGGAGTATGGCCACAAGTACGGCGGCACCAGCTTCGAACTCTTCGCCAAGATCAGCGAAAAGAACCACGCCCACTCGACATTGAATCCGCTGGCCGCCTACCAGAAGCGGTTCACGCTCGAACAGATCATGAACGACGTGATGATCGCCTACCCCAACACCCGGCCCATGTGCTCGGCGAACTGTGATGGCGCAGCCGCGGCGATCGTGTGTAGCGGCGAAACACTGAAATCCTTGTCGATCGAACAGCGTCGGCGCGCCGTGAAAGTGTCGGCGTCGGTGCTCACCACCGACCCCTACGAACCGGGCTGCCAAGTACTGCCGAACGTCAACACTCTCACGCGCAACGCGGCCGCCACCGCCTACGAGCAGGCCGGTGTGGGACCGAGCGATCTCGACCTGGTGGAACTGCATGACTGCTTCGCGACGGCCGAGTTGGTTCACTACGACAACCTGATGCTGTGCGAACAGGGCGGCGCCGCGGACTTCTTCAACTCCGGCGCCACGTGGCGGGATGGCTCAACCCCGGTCAACGTCTCCGGGGGTCTGGAGTCCAAAGGACACCCGATCGCCGCGACCGGCATCGCCAACATTTGGGAAATCTGTCACCACTTGCGCGGTGAGGCCGGCGACCGGCAGATCGAGAACGCCAAGGTGGGTCTGGCCCACGTCATCGGCCTCGGATCGGCGTGCGGTGTCCACATCTTGGAGAAGTCCGCGGCCTGAGCGGGTACGAATGAGGCATGACATCGGCTAACGAACGCCCCAAGGTCCTCATCATCGGCGGCGGGTTCGGCGGCCTGTTCTGTGCCCGTCGGCTTGGCCGAGTCGACGTCGATGTGACGCTGTTGGATCGCGCGGCGTGCCACGTGTTCCAACCGCTGCTCTATCAGTGCGCCACCGGCACGTTGAGCATCGGTCAGATCAGCCGGTCGTTACGCGAGGAGTTGGAGCACCATCGCAACGTCACCACACTGCTCGGCGAGGCTATCGAGCTCGACGCCGACGCGCGCCGCGTCACCGCCCGTCGTCCTGACGAGACCGTTTTTCAGCTGGACTACGACTACCTGATCATTGCCGCCGGCATGCGCCAGTCCTACTTCGGCAATGAACACTTTGCCGCCTGGGCGCCGGGCATGAAGACGCTCGACGACGCACTCAGTATCCGCCGTCGAGTCTTCGCCGCGTTCGAGATCGCCGAGACCTTGCCGCCCGGTCCCCAGCGGGATCCGTGGCTCACGTTCGCCATCGCCGGCGCGGGTCCCACCGGCGTCGAATTAGCCGGCCAGATCCGGGAACTCGCGACCCGCGCACTAGCCAACGAATTCCACAGCATTCAACCGCAAGACGCACGAGTGCTGCTGTTCGACGGTGGTGATCGCGTGCTCAAAGGCTTTTCGTCAGGCCTCTGCAAAAACGCGTCGCGGGTGCTCGAGGAATTGGGTGTGGAACTGAACCTGGGCGTCCACGTGACCGACGTCCGGCGCGACGGTGTGACCGTGTCTCCCAAGGGTGGTGGGCCCAGTGTGGACTACCCCACCCGTACGGTGCTGTGGACAGCCGGTGTCGAGGCCGTGCCCTTCGCGCGGCACGCCGCCGAGATGCTGGGCGCCAACAGCGACCGGTCCGGGCGCATCTCGGTGGACGCCGACTTGTCGGTGGCCGGGCGCCCCGAGGTGTTCGTCATCGGTGATCTCGCCGGCCGCGACGGCCTACCGGGCGTTGCGGAGAACGCCATGCAGGGCGGCCTACACGTCGCCGCCTGCATCAAGCGTGATCTCGATAGCGCCAACCGTAAGGCCTACCGCTACCGCGATCTCGGGTCGGCGGCGTACATCAGTCGCGGACATGCCCTGCTGCAGGCCGGCCCGATCAAGCTCACCGGCGTTCTTGGTTGGCTGGGTTGGGCTTTCATACATATCGCGTTCCTGACCGGTGTGCGCAACCGCTTCAGCACCGTGGGAACGTGGATCACGACCATTGCGCGGGGCGACCGGGGCGATCGAACGTTCATCCTGGGCGGATCCGGGCATGCTCACGAGCCCTACACGTGGGGATCGCCGCGCCAGCATAGTCAGGTATCAGGCCTTCCTGGCCGGGGCCGACAAGGCAATATCGGCGAGCGCGACGGGTCGCCTGAATAGGTGACCTTGCGCCAGCGCGCGTCCGGCTATGAACACCGTTTCTGCCTGCTCGGAGGTCTCGATTCAAGCCTGCCGCGGCCTACGCCTCTTTCCGCTTTCTTGGCAGCTAGTACTGACCCAGCGGCCGGCAGACGTTGGTTATCGGATTCCAATACTGTCCGGCGTCGCAGTTCAGCGGTACGGGTGAGACGGGTGGCCGGCACACGTTGGCCCCCGG
This sequence comes from Mycolicibacterium helvum, assembly GCF_010731895.1. Classification (NCBI taxonomy): domain Bacteria; kingdom Bacillati; phylum Actinomycetota; class Actinomycetes; order Mycobacteriales; family Mycobacteriaceae; genus Mycobacterium; species Mycolicibacterium helvum. The sequence continues at coordinate 5,445,063 of NZ_AP022596.1, forward strand.
GTCCCACCAGTCGCCGTTCTGGCAGTTCAGCGGCACCGGTGCTACTGGCGGTTGACACACATTGGCGACCGGATCCCACCACTGGCCGTTCTGGCAGTTGAGTGGATCCGCCGAACCGGCTGCGGGGGCCACTAGTGACAGAGCGGCGATCGGGGCGAGCGCGGCCGTCAGGATTGTTGAGCGACGTATGAGCTTCACCATGGTCTCAGCCTGCCCCATTCGAGGCGCTCTCAAACCGCGACATGCAGCCGAAACAACCCGGAGCTACCGTTTGTCAGGACACCGGTGAGAGGAGTGCGATGAGCACGCAAACCCGTGCGACCTACCGCACGATGGTCGAGGGCTCCGCGGAAGACTACGCGCTCATCGATCGGGCCGAGGCGGCTAACAACGCCGGCCTCGTGCCCCGCGTCCTCACACTGGTTGAAGCACTCGCCGACGGGCAACAGGCCTATCCGGTAACTCGGCTGGAGCACTCACTGCAGTCGGCAACCCGTGCCTTCGACGACGGCCGCGCAAGCGAGTACGTCGTTGCGGCGCTCCTGCACGATATCGGTGACACTTACGCGCCCTTCGCGCATGGCGCCTTCGCATCATCGGTTATCGCGCCCTATGTTACGGAACGAATGGCGTGGATCGTCAAGGTGCACCCCGAATTCCAGCAGTACTACTACGCGCCGCACATGGGGGGTGTCCGGACCGCCCGGGACAAGTACCGTGGCCACCCGTGGTTCGATGATGCTGTGGAGTTCTGCGAGAAGTACGACCAGAACTGCTTCGACTCGGGATTCGAGCACCGGCCGCTTGAGTTCTTCGCTCCGATGGTCGAGGAGATCTTCGCCCGCGAACCCTGGGCCTTCGCGCGCTAAGTCCGCCCAATAGTGATGCGCGCGTTGACGTGCCGCATCGAGTGATTCTGCCTCACCATCCAGCGGTGTCGCGCTCGCATACCATCACTAGACAAAGAACGTTCAGTTGCCCGGATCGACGTTGGCGGCCGCCTGCACCACCGTCGCGGAGGGCGCGGGCAGTCCCAGCTTGCTCACCACATAGTCGGCTGCCTGGTCGGCCATGCCGTTGGTCTTGTAGGCGCTGTGGGCGGAGCGGTCCAGGCCACCGGGATAGCAGACCGGGTCGCCGGTGGCGCACAGCTGAATGGTTTTGCCCGCGTACAGGTCTCCGATGGTGATCGGCGGGGCGCTGCGGTCGGCTAGCCCCAGGAACCAGTCGTCGGGAGTGCCGAAAAGGGCGACGGCGGTGACATGCGATGCGACGGACGCAGGCAACGGACCAGAGATGCTGGCGGGCAACGAGATTCCGGCGGGAACTGTGCTCGACGTCGTGTAGCCGGCCACCGCCGCCCCTTGCGAATAGCCGCCCAGCACAATCTTGGTGGACGGGCATTCAGCGGCGACCGACTGAATCTTGTTGGCGGCATCGGCGACACCGTCGACAGCCTGCCCGAAATTCAGTGAGGCCGGGTAGTTCACTCCGTACACATCGACCGTCTTACCCGGCAGCCGGGCGTTCAGAGCGTCGACAAACGACTGCCCGGTTGCACCCAGGCCGGGCGCCTCGAAGGTGCCACGGGCGAAGACCACCTCGACCGCCGCGCACGAGTCGTCGGCGGCGTTGGCGGTTGCGGCGGGGCCCGCGACGATCCCCATCAACGCGAGTGCGGCGAAGCTTGCCGATTGCATGGCCTTCGCGGTGCGGGTCCGTCGTCCTGTGCTCATGCCTGCTATAAGCGCGAAGCCATGACCTGCGATTCCGGCACTGTCAAGTGATCTATCTCACCGGAGAAAAGGTGCCTTGGGGGGATGCTTCGCGCTTCGCGGCACGTTGCCTTTGGCCCTGATCTAGCGGCCAGAGAATTCAATTAGCTCGGTTTAGCAAACTGCCGCATGGGGGTAGTCGGTTTCCATGCAAGCGAAACTCACGAAGCTCACACCAGTTCTGTTCGCAGGTGTTGCTGCCGCTGGAATCGCAGCCGCACCTATGGCTTTCGCCGATCCGGCACCGGGTTGCTACAACCCGGATGGGACGCCGTGCACTCCTTCGGCTGGCCCGCAGGGTGCTGGGGCTGAAATCCCCGGCGGGCCAGGAGCCCAGGCCGGCGCCGACGGCCACGTCTCGGCGGGGATCCCCAACGGCCCGTGGGCGGTTGCTGGTCCTGGCGGCGGAGTTGCCTGTGTTCCGGGCGGTCCGTGCCGGACCATCAACCTTCCGGGATAGTCAACTGCTGGTGGCTGGGCCCGCGGGCACAGCGTTCAGGCGTTGGTTCCGGGCCGATGGCGCCGAGCGGCGCTCGCCTAGGAGGCGTAGGCCCGCAACAACGCCCGGGTGCGGGCCCGACCCTCGGGTGACGGATCGAACGGCGCGGCGACGTATTCGTCGACACCCGCCGCGCGGAGTTCGTCGAGCCGGCCTCGGACGGTGTCTTCGTCACCGATGATGGCGGCGTCTTGTGGACCCTGGTAACCCTCGCGATCCAGCATCGCGCGATAAGAAGGCAGGTTGCCGTACATGGCGAACTGTTCACCCGCCTGCTGACGCGCGGCGTCCACGTCGTCGGTGACGCTGATCGGCAGTGACGCGGCAACGCGCACCGCGTCTTCACGTCCGGCATCGGCGGCGGCCTGCCGCAGCGCCGGGCCGACATGTTCGGCGATTGTCTTGGGCCCGGTCATCCACGTGCAGGTGCCCGCTGTGCGCTTCCCGGCGATCTTGAGCAGCTGCGGACCGAGTGCGGCGATGTAGACCTCGGGCCGGGGTGCACCGGGGATCATGAGCGCGCCGCGGGTGGTCACGGTCTCCCCCTCCGCGGCGGCGGGCTCACCGGCAAGCAGCGGCAACAGCCCGTCCAGGTATTCGTTGAGCCTGCGCACCGGCTTGTCCCATGGGATGCCCCACATCCCTTCGGTGACCGCCTGGTGGGTCATGCCCAGCCCAAGGGTGAAGCGGCCACCCGAGGCGAGGCTCACCGTGAGAGCGCGCTGTGCCATCAGCATCGGATGCTGATTTTGGATCGGCACCACACCGCTGGCGACCTCGATCGTGTCGACCTCGTGCAACGCGATGGCCAGAATCGTGAGAAGGTCGGGCTCGTAAGGCAATTGGCTCATCCACACTCGCGTGAAGCCTTCGTCGCGCAGCATCGCGAGGTTCGCGATCGTCGCGTCGATCGGCGATCCACTGCCTGATCCACTGAGTTGGCCGAACATACTGACCTGCATGTCCCCAGCATGCATCGTGTCGTTTCATTCGTGGTGATTTTCGGCTAGCGCGCTGCTCAGGGGTGCTTCACAGCAGAAGGACAACCTTCGCGTGTTTCCTTGGACCTGCTAACGTGCGCGCCGCCGCCGCACGCCGGGTGAGGGCGCAGGAAGGCCATGACAAGGGCGATGAACATGGGCGACGTGACTCGGCGTCGGTTGTTAGTGCTTGCCGCGACCGTGGTGGCAGGCGCGGCCGTCACCGCTGCTGACTGGATATATGAGCGGCCCGGCAGCCCCGATGCCAGCCCGGCCAGTCCAAATCTATCGGGCGCTTCGCCGGCGTCGACCGCCGCGAAGCCCGCGGCATCAGCGCCGCCCAGACTGCTCCCCCCTCCCGATCCCCGTCACCGGGTGCGCCTACCCGGCGGTGGTGTGTTGAGTCGACTACCCGCGAATGACAACACGATGGCTCTGACCCTCGATGACGGGGTGAACAGTGAAGTAGTGGCTCACTACATCCGCTTCGCCCGCGACACCGGGGTTCGGTTGACGTTCTTTCTCAACGGGGTCAACAGGTCCTGGACCGACAACCGTGACGAATTACGCCCCCTGGTCGACTCGGGGCAGATCCAGCTTGGCAACCACACGTGGTCGCATCCCGACCTCACCACGGTGCCCACGTCGAGAATCCGCGACGAACTCGCCCGCAATGACCGCTTCATGAAGGACACCTACGGTGTCGACGCCGCACCCTACTTCCGGCCGCCCTACGGCAAGCACAATTCAGCGGTCGACGCCGTCGCGCTGGATACTGGCTACACGGTCCCCACGCTCTGGTCCGGTTCGCTGGCCGACTCGACCGTCATCGCCGAGGACTACATCGTCAAGATGGCCAATCAGTACTTCACGCCGCGGTCGATCGTGTTGGGCCATCTCAATCACGTGCCAGTGACCCACGTGTACGGACAGCTCGTCGACATCATCCGCGCGCGGAACATCCGCACTGTCACCCTCAACGACGTGTTCCTGGCACGGGGTTGACCGTCGAGGGGCTGACGGTCGCCGATCCCACGATTAGCGGGTGGACGATCGCCGGCATCCCGCGCCACACCTGGTCCTTGGCCTCAACGGTGAACCCGCAGCCACGCATCAGCTCCAACGTCGGACGGTTGCACACACATCCGCCCGCGAAACCGCGCCACGGCCTCAACAGGCCGTCCTGGCACGCCGACAGGAACCGCGAACTCGCCCGAACGTGCTCGATGAACAGCAGCCGCCCACCCGGGCGAAGGACGCGTGCGATCTCGCGCAGCGCCTGTTCCGGGTTATCGACGGTGCACAGCACGAGCGTCGACACGACGGTGTCCGCCGACGCGTCGGCGAATGGCAGCCTCTCGGCGGGGGCACCGACGACCCGCACCGCCAGGGCTCGCCGACTCGCCTGCCGCACGAGTTTGCGACGCATGTCGGGTTCCGGCTCGGTCAGCACGAGTTCATCGAGACCTTCGGGATAGTGCCCAACGTTCAGCCCGGTGCCGGCCCCGATCTCCACGACGCGACCGGATGCGTCGGCCACGAGGTTCCGCCGGCGCCGTCGCATCCCCATCACCTCGCCCAGCCAGACAAACGGGTCGTACAGCAGGGCCATCATGCGCAACCACACCGAATACGACGCACTCGCCTTCCGGTCGGTGCTTTGGTTAGCCGCGATCTCGGTCATGCCGGCAACCTACGAGCCGCCGGCACATTGGCGCATCCCTGAGTGCGGCCATCTTCACGTGATGGCCCGTTCCGGCTACACCAGGCCTAGACGCGCGGCTTGAGCCACTGCGGCCGTCCGCGAGGTGGCGCCGAGCTTGCGCCGGATGTTCGCGACGTGGCGGTGCACGGTGTGCGGGCTCAGCTGGAGCTGCTCGGCGATCTCGCGGTCACCGAGACCGTGTGCGACGCAGGCGAGAATCTCACGCTCCCGACGCGACAGCAGGGCGGGTTCGGAACGGTGCGTATCGGCGGCGTTCGGCTGATCGTGTGCCAGCCCTTGGCGGCATGCGCGGACCACGGAGTCGACGTCACCGTGCCACGGGAAGTGTGAGTGCCCGGGCAGCGGGATAAAGGTCGCGCCGGGTATCGCGGCCGCGACCTCACGCCCGAGCCGGTAGGGCACGGCCCGGTCGTCGCGGCGATGCACGACCGTCGCCGCCGAGCGGACGATGGGAAGGTGCGCACGGACATCGAGCCGATAGACCATGTCCAGCAACGCGGCGGCGGTCTGCGCCGTCGCCGACTCGCGTTGCAGCCGGGTGAAGCGTTCGTGCTCGGCAGCCTCCGCGTTGCCGAGAAAGATATCGCTGAGCATTCGGGCACCCAGTCCCCAATGTGCGCGAACTGCCGCCACGATCGCCTCTCCCACCCCGGGCGCGGTGAGCACATCGCCATGGGGATACGACCCGTACAGCACCAGGTGCTCGACGCGCTCCGGGAAAGCCGCGGCGAAGGCGACGGCAGTAGAGCTGCCGGATGAGCCGCCGATGAGCGAGACCCGATCGAGCCCGAGTTCGTCGAGGAGTGCGCACAGCGTCGCGACCTCGCCATCCAGGGTGAGATCGGATTCGTCCATCTCGCGATCCGACATCCCCACCCCGAGCCGGTCGTAGCGGATCAGGGTGTAGTTTTCCGCCACGCCCGCCCAGAATCGCCGAACGTCGGGGCTTTGCCAGTCCAATTCAAGATGGCTCACCCACCACGCGGGGGCCACCAACGGCGGGCCGTCGCCGCGCACCTCGTACGCCAGGCGGCGGGCGCCAACGGGCAGGAACCGAATCTCGGACTTGTCGAGCATCGCCTGCGAGCGTACGACTTCCATGCGGGTCAAGCCCTCGAAACTAGGGCCAGAGCTGGGTGCGGTCCCACCGGTTGCCCGCCCGGGTGTAGGCCAGGCGGCGGTGCCGGCGATCTGGCGAGCCCTCCCAGAACTCCACCTCGGCTGGACACACCGCGTACGACATCCATTCGTCCGGGACGTAATCGGGCTCGGCACCGAGGCGGTGGTGTGCCTTGGCGATTTCGGTGTCGAGCTCTCCCGCGTCGGGCATGGGCTGGCTTTGGCGCAGCGTCAAAGCCATCGCCCGCGAACCCAATGGGCGGGCGCGAAAGTCGTCGGCACTCGCCGCCGCCCCATCGCTGACGACCGTCCCGACGACACGGACTTGGCGCACCAACGCCGGCCAATAAAACGTCAGTGCGGCAGCGGGATGGGCGGCGAGGTCCCGACCTTTCTGGCTTACCGAGCTCACCGCGAAATGCCACCCGGCATTGTCGACCGCCTTCAGGATGAGCACCCGAGCGCGCGGCATTCCCTGCGCGTCGACGGTCGAGATCGTCATCGCGTGCGGCTCGGGAACTCCCGCGTTGACTGCCGTTCGCAGCCACGCAACAAACAGCGAAATAGGTTCGGCGGGGGCCTCACCGAGCTCGAACCCTGGCGCTATCCCTGACAGGACCGGCAGTGCTCGCAGATATGCGCGCCCGCCGTCACCGTCAGACCACCGATTGTTGTCCACTCTCAGAACGTAGCGTGTTGCCTGGGCTCTGCGAGGATGATGGTCGTGCAGCCCCTTGGTAGGATGGTGGGCTTGCCGCCAAAGATCCACGGGGGCTGGGCTATTCGAATGTGGTTGCGGGTCTACATAGAGTTAGCTGTTCCGGGGGGATTGCCGACGGTCGTTTCGCATCGAGCGCAGTCCCGTGCGTCAACGAGTAGAAGGGCAAACATTGTGAAAGACCTCATCCACACCTCAGCTGCTGCGGCGCTGCTGGGCGCGGTCGCGCTCGGGGTGGCAAGCCCCGCCAAGGCCGTACCGATCAACGACCCACTGGGCCTCTGCGCCAATCCTGTGGCGGGCAAGTGTGTATGGGGAACCGGCCACCCGCGCAGCAACGTCGATATCGAATTTCCGGCGAATACGCCACTGGAACAGGAAGTAGTGGACTTTGCGACCAAGACCGCCAATGACTACTACGCGACCGAGGCGCCGACGCGTGCGGATCCGAATCCGGCCGGCTCGTCTGAACTGAGGGTCACGGGCACGGCATACACCTCGGGTACGGCGCCGGCCGGCACTGAGACCGTCGTACTCAAGACGGTCCAGAACATCAGCGGCACAGCCCATCCCATGACGTGGTACAAGGCGTTTCCCTACAACAGGGCGACCCAGGCACCCATCACCTTTGACGCACTGTTTGCGCCGGGCGTAAAGCCGCTTGACGTGATCCTGCCGATTGTGAATGAACAGATCAGCACTTCCTCGGGTGAGCCCTTCGCTGCGGATCCTGCGGCCGGACATGACCCGGCCAACTACCAGAATTTCGCGGTCACCGATGATGCGGTCATCTTCTTCTTCGATAAGGATGAGCTGCGGGCCGCCACCAGTGACTTCCAGGTGTCGGTACCTCGTAGCGCGATCGCGCCCATGCTCAGTCCCGGCATCTGAACTGCTGGTTGTCCTTCCTCCCAGGAGTCGGGAGGAGGGACACCCTTGGTTACCGCGGCGGATCGCCCTTCCAGAGAAAGCTGTTGACGTATTTGCCCAGATCCTGGGCGAGTTCGAGATTCGCGCCGGAGGGTACCCCGGGCCCGTCGCCGGGCACGAACTTGTGGTACGGACCGATCGCGGCGCCGACCAGGGCCAGGTCGTTCTTCACCGCGACCATGACGACGATGCGGGTTCGCGACACCGACGTACCGCCCTGCGGGTAGACGTCCAGGACTTGGCCGAAGCCGAGTTGGTAACCCACTGTGGTGTTGGGCAATACATAAGCCACCGTCGCGTCGGGTTGTTTGTCCTTGAGAAGATCGTCCATCACATCTTCGGCCGACCGGCCCTCGGCGGGAACGCTGAAGAGTTCCATCACGCCCCCGTCGCCACCCAGGTACGTCGCGGACACGCCGTCGTCCTCCAGCTTGACGTCGTAGGCGGATCCTGGCGCCGGGTAGGACACCGAGAACTCCCCGTCGGTCGAGACGAAGCGGGGATTGGCCTGCACCGGCACCCCGGCCGGTGGTCGCCCGCAATCCGGCGGACAGCTGTAGCGCTCGGTCGGCCCGACGGCCATCGCCCATGCCGCCGTCGAACCTCCGACCAACACCGCCAGGCTGACGACCACAGTCAGCATCATCCGGGGTAGTGATGTGAACCGTTGCGGCCCAGCCGTATACGAACCCGACTGCACCGAGTAACCGGGGAACAGTTCCGCAGGCTGGGGCACGGCGGGGGCGCTCATTGCTCCACCAATTCGACGTGCGGTTGCGGTCGATCTCGCCGACGGGCGGCGCGTGAGGTCCGCGATGCCGCGTGGCTGGCAATACCGCATGCGGGACAGAACTTGGTGTCGGGCACCACGTGCTGGCACCACACGCACAGGATCGGCAGCTCCGGATAGACGACCGCGTGTTCTTCCCGCAACATCATCAGTTGCAGGCCCACGCGCAATGCGACGACCGCGGCGACCGCGAACACGACGTGCACCAGAAACTGGAGGTACGGCGGTAACTGGTAGGCCTCGGCGAGGCCGACGCAGGCGTAGGCGGCAGCACCGACGACCACACCGAGACCGCCGACTGCTAGCACGCCACGCCGGTCGGGGCCGTCGCGCCTGGCATACCAAAGGCCGGCTCCGACGAGGCCGCTCAGCGATAAGCCGGTCAATGGTTCAGTGATGCCGCGAACCCCAGCCTGCAGCAGCATATCCGGGATGGGCAGGTCGCCCGCCACCGCGGCGTCGCCTAGCTGCGGGATCAGTCTGGCCACGTCCGTCGCGAGGGTGAATGCGGTGGCGCCGACCAAGCCAATTGCGAAGCCGTGCAGCGATTCTCGGACTTGCGTTCTAGCTAGCCGAACGAGTATCGCGGGTAGCTGCAACGCCAGCAGCGCCCCGAACGGAATCACCACCGCGTCGAGTACCAGGCGCGTGGTTGGGATTTGGGTGCCCAGCCCAAGGCTGTATGTCTCCCTCACGATGGCAGCGGTCAAGGTCACCCAGCCCAGCGCGACCGCAATGCCCAGCGCCGCGGTCAAAACCCAGATCCAGGCCGGTAGATCGGCCAGCAGTCGGGATTCGACAAGGTAGATCACGACGAGTATCGGTGGCGCGAAGACCGCAAGGGCCAGCATCGGCACATACCACTGCAGCACGCAGAACGCGATCAACACAGCCACGACGAGGAACAGACTGAGCCGGAACGCACGGCGTGAGCGGAGCGGCAGGTGCGGGAACAACGTACTGACAATGGTGGGCTGCAGAACGTTCTCGCCCGGCGCGGCAGCGTAGGAGGTGACGCGCAGCAGTCCGGGGCGATCGCCGGGAGCCAGGGACAGGCGCGCGCCACAGCGTGCACAGAACCTGCCCGCCGGGACGTCGTGGTGGCACGCTGGGCACGGCATCGTCGCGATGTTAGCTGTGTCGTCATGATGTTCGGTCATCGCGGACCCCGTTGCACGTCAAGGATGTTGTGGGCCAGGTTGTCGACGTCGGGACTGCCTAATCCGGTCACCATGTCGTAGCCGGGCTGGGATACCGCGACGGCGTTGGTGCCCAATGTGATGTCGTGGAACCCTGGGCGGGTCGCGCCAGCCTTGAGGCGGTACAGCATTGGGTTGAACTCACCCAGCGGCCTGCCGCCATTGGCCACGAGGAATTGGTTGATCACCGCGGCAATGCCGGCCCAGATCGGGGCGGCCTGCGAGGTGCCACCGCCCACCACGAACTGCTGGTGCTGCACGATGACCGCGCCGGTCGAGCTGTCGGCCACGGCCGCGACATCGGGAGTCAGCCGGCGCACGGTGTTCGTCGTGCTGGAAATGCTTGCCTGCCAGGGTGGCCGGTCGAAGAGGCTGGATACCCCGCCCCCGCTCCCCTGGGTCAACGGGCCGTCGCTCCATGCCTGCTCGCTCAGCCACCGGTAGTTCTCGTCGGTCGACAGCGTGGTCCCACCCACGTTGGTGACCTCGGGCAAGGAAGCAACGGCATCCAGCCCGACGTCGGCGGGACCTGGCGGTGCCGACCAGTCGTGCCCCCGTTTGCATTCCAGGCCGGCGAGATCTCCACTGGCGTCGAAAACTGTGGTGCCATGAGCGAGCGCGGTGGAGATGGCACCGCGGATCGGGGCTAGGTCGGCGGCGGTGATCATTCGGTCGCATCCCCAGCCGATGGACAAAGTCCATATGGCGCCGGGGTATTGCCGGTCCACCGACTGCATCAGCTCGGCGATCTTGACGTAGGTGCTTCCGCCGGCGACTGTCGACCGCGCGTTGACGAGCACCTTGCGCGCGTCGGGGGCTACCGCGTGGGCGACCTGCAGATCCATCGTGGACTCGCCGGTACGTTGTTCGGGCATCCCACCGACGATCTCCGGGATGAGCTTCGGCAGGGCGTATGTCGTGGTGAACATGTCCAGGTCGGCTTGATCGAATCCGTCGAAGCCGAATACGGCGATGGAGGTGCCCTTGCCGGTATAGCCCGCTTCGGTCAGCGGCCGCACGTTGTAGGTCGTCCGCAACGAGTCCGGTGGCAGGCTGTGGTCGGGTACGTCCAACGGCCGGAACGACGGACTGTTCGAGTGGTACGGCGTGTAGCTGAGGATCCTGCCGAGCCCGGCCACGGTGTCTTTCAACGACGCGGGAACCGCAGGCTGCTGGGGCGAGGCGTAGAACACCTGTCCGGCTCGGCCCCGGTAGTCGTGGACGGCCACCCGCAACGCCGCAGCGACGTGGGCGGGCGGCCCCTGCACCACCGCCCATTGGTCGCCAGTCCGCCATCGAACAGCGAGGCCGTTGGCGGCCGCCCATGCCTCGAGGCGGTCGGGGCGTTCCGGTCTGTTGAGCTCGGCAGTGAGTTCGACCGTCTCGGCCCGCGAGTCGCCAAGATTCGTCGAGATAGCCAAAAGGGTGGCGAACGGACCCGAAATGGGTGGCGGCAGACGCCAACCCGAGTGGGATCGCAGTTGGAGGGCCACCAGGGTCAGCGCTCCGGCGGTGATCAGGGCGAGCGAAATCCGCAGTGGTCGTGTGGTTCGTCCCATCGGTACGTGTGTGCTCCCCTCGGCACATCGCCGGATGCTTCAGTGCGCGAACGAAACTGTAATGGGACGACGTCGGTTTGGTACGACTCCTGGCGGCGCGTCGGCGAATTAGCCGGTCAGGCAGCCGAACTCGTACAGTGCGGCGGGAATCTTGGCGTCAGCGGGCGCAGGGGTGGTCGACGCGTTCGTGCCGCACACCTTCTGCTTGTCCTCGTTCACCCACGCAGGACCTTGCTGCTGGAACACCAGGGTGGCGGGCGCGCCCATGTCCGGATTGGTCGTGCTGGACCACAGGCCGCCGGTTACCGCCCAGCCGTCGGCGCACTTCACGTCATCGATGCGGTAGGTGTTTTCTTGTGCCACGGCCTGCACGGCTTTGGTGGCGGCGTCGGCGAGTCCGGCCTTGGTGCAGTCGGCCGCGGACGTGGTGGTCGAGCTGATGGGTGCGTTCGATGTGGCCGATGCGGTGACGGCGGGTTTGGCAGATGTGCTCGTTGGCGATGGTGAATTCGACGATGAGCATCCTGGCAGGCTCACGGCGGCAATGCCTCCCAGCGCAATGACGATGCCGAGCGTACGGGCGGTACGGTTCACGATCGATCTCCCCTAGATGTCTGCCGACATAGCTGACCGCTAGGGACTATAACCGCCACTGCCCAAGATAATTGGAGCATCGCTCCAATTATCTTGGGCGCCAGGACAGTTTGTCAGGACTGCATCTGGCCGAGCGTCACCTGCACGGTCTGCGACGCCCCCGACGGATCGTTGTAGGTCAGGGTCACGTTGTCTCCGGGCGCCTTTGAACGAATCGCTGCGACAAGCGACTCGGGGCCGTCGATCACGCGGCTGTCGACCTTGGTGATCACCGCACCTTTTGGCAGGCCGGCCGTCGCGGCCGGACTGCCATCCGCGACTCCAGCGATCAGCGCACCGCGGGCGCTGTCGTTCGAACTGAGCTGGACACCCAGCGACGCGTGCTGGACCGTACCTGTGGAGATCAGTTCGTCGGCAATGCGTTTGGCCTGATCCACCGGAATGGCGAAGCCAAGGCCGATCGAGCCGGCTTGAGCCCCCGGCGAACCCTGGCCGCCGCCAAGGGATGCGATCGCCGAGTTCACACCGATCAGGTCACCGTTCATGTCCACCAGCGCCCCGCCGGAGTTACCCGGGTTGATCGCCGCATCGGTCTGGATGGCGCTCATGACCGAATGCTGACCAGTCTGGTCGTCGCCGGTCGCCACCGGACGGTCCAGAGCGCTGATGATCCCGGTGGTGACCGTGCCCTGCAGTCCCAGCGGTGACCCGACGGCGACGACGTTCTGCCCCACCTTCAGGTCGCTGGACGACCCGATGGTGATCGGGGTCAGGCCGGACGCGCCTTGTGCCCGGACCACCGCGATGTCGTCGGCGGGGTCGGTACCCACGACGGTGAACGGCACCGTCCGGCCGTCGGAGAGGGTCACGGTGGCCTCGACACCGCTGCCGCTGGTCCGGCCGAACGGCCGGACACCCGGGCCGCTCTGGTCGTCGCCGCTGGGACCGGCCTGGCCGGCCATCGGGCCCTGGCCACTCGCTGCTTGCGCGGCCGCCGCCACGACATGGTTGTTGGTCAAGATCAGTCCGTCGGAGCTCAGGACGATCCCGGACCCCTCTTCGCTCTGCTGTCCACTGCTGATCTGCAGTTTCACCACGCTAGGCAGCACCTTGGCCGAGACCTGTTCCACCGATCCGGCCGGCGCCTGGGCGGCAGGCTGGTTGGAGACGGACTTCGGGGAGGCGACTCCCGCGGTCGCCTGCGCGGGTGCCGCAACCGTGGCGGCAGGCTGCCCGACATGGTCGACCACGACGACGGCGGCGGCGCCGGCAACCATCGCGACAGCGGCCGTCCCACACACCAACACGCCGGCCCGTGCTTTCGACCGCTGTTTCAGATTTTGCTGTGACGCGGGTCTCACGAATTGACCGCGCATATCGGTGTGCGGCCCGTAAGTGGGCGGGTACATCTGACCTGCATCCGAAGTCTCGTTATGAGGTTGATACCTCTCATGACCCCATTGGTTCGAATTGGTCTGGTTTACAGCATCTTTCGGACGCCATTGCTGATGGTTGTCGTGTGGCGCATTCCCTGACCGGTAGCTCATCGCGTTCGATTTCTCTTTCTCATAACAAATTAATGTATGCGCCAGCTAGCGCCTGAACGCAGTCTGCCTTCGATGACTGAAGCTTTGCTGAGAATTACTTCAACGCAGCCCAAGACTTTTTAGTTGGCCGATATTGGGTGCCGGTAGGCCAGCGTCGGGCAATGCGGCTGTAGCGTTGCGACCGTGAATTCCCCTCGTGTGCCCTCTGCCGTCGCCCTTGCAGCCTGCGCCGCATCGATCGCCCTGACATTGACCGCGTGCGGCTCCGATACCAGCACCCCGTCGGCGAGCAAGACCTCCACCGCCCCTGCGGTCGCGTCCTCGGTCACCCAGGCGGCCGGCCCGGACGCCACGTGCCCGACGACTCCGCCGGCGAATGCAGGCACGCCTGAGTGGACTTTGCCCGGAGCCACCGGCAGCGTTGCCGTTACCGGGTCCACCGACACCGCCGCGCCCGTCGTGAAGGTGACCACACCTTTCACCGTCACCGCGACCCAAGTGCACACGCTTCAGGCCGGTAGCGGACCTGTCGTCGCGCCGACAGCGTCGGTTTCGGTCTGCTACATGGGCGTCAACGGACGTGACGGGAACGTGTTCGACAGCAGCTATCAGCGTGGCGAGCCGGCCGACTTCCCGCTCGACGGTGTTGTGCCAGGCTTCCAAAAGGCCATCGCCGGCCAGACAGTGGGATCGACTGTCGCTGTCGCGATGGTCTCCGCCGATGGCTATCCGGACGGTCAGCCCAGAGCGGGAATCCTCCCCGGCGATACCCTGGTTTTCGCGATCAAGATCCTCAGCGCCTCATAGCCGCCGGCTACGGCAGGCAGGTCGGCTGGAGACCGTTCACCAGCGCGTAGATGTCGTCCTTCTTCTGGTCGGCATAGTCGATGGCGGTCCAGGTCGACGGCTGCGGCCAGGCGTTGGACACCGTGGGCCCGTAGGCCCCGTAGCCGTACCCGGAGCCACCGGAAATCACGAAGAGCGCCCCGACGGCATCCCGCATGTCGTCACTGGCGCGGTGCAGGTCGACCAGTGCCGGCGTCAGCCCCGGGACTATGCCGGGGCCGTTGACGTCCTCCATGTAGTGCACGCCGTGGCTGATCATCGCGAGTTTCACGTTGGTGTCGCGCTGTTGGGCGGCCCCACTCGCGTAGGGCGAGCTGATGACGATCCGCACGCCGCCGATGCCGGCGTTGATGTCGTTATCGAGGCTTTCCCGAACCTGGTCGAGCACGCCGCAGGGCACGCGCACCGGGTCGGCGGCGGCCATTGGCGCGACGACAGGCGTGCCCATCACCGCGGCCGCGAGGGCGCAACTGAGACGCAGTGAGTTGGCTACCTTCGAATGAGTTTGCGTCATCATCCACCTGCGTATCCGGGCAACGTCGTTGATGCCGGTATATAGATGGAATTGACGGTCGTGTTACCGCCGCCCAGAAATTAGCTCCGCAGTTATGTCCAGTCCCAGACGGACATATCGCCCTTCGGGTAGTTCATGCAGACATCGGTGGCTTTGGCCACGACGCCCTTGTTGTTGAAGAACAGCTTGGCCCAGTTGCCCCAGCGGGTCGCGACGAACTCGTAGTAGATGTTGGTCGCGGTGTCCTCGGAGTACTGGCGTCGAGCCACCGGGTCGAGCGAGAAGAACCAGTGAATGCGGTCGAAGGCGAGCTGCTGCACCTCTGGGGGCCGGTTGCTGCGGTCGATCATGTAGCGCTCGAAGTAGACCGGGCTGGTGTCGCGCGCCGCAGCCATGTACTGCTCGGTGTCGCATTGAGTGACGATTATGCGATGCGGGATCGGATAGTCGTCGCTGGCGTCGGCGTTCGCCGGGCCGGCGGAGATGACACCTGCAGCCGCCACTGCGCTCAACGCCATTCCCGCGAGCGTTGCGCGACTCATCAATCCGGTCATCGTTCTCCTGCTCCATCAGTCGGTCGGGTGCTGCCGGCGCGGCGCGAACCCTAAACCATTAAGCGGACTAACTATATAGCGGTCCAGTGCGCAGTATCCACCCTAGGTGCGCGTCGGACGGCGTTTGTGACGCGTGAGACTTCTGCCGTGGCAGGTGTCAGCCGCCATTGGTGACCGGGTTGGACGACAGCGTGATGAAGCCGTCGTTGATCCACACGCCCCAGCGGCCTCCCCACATGTGGGTCCACACGACGGGGCGCCCGGCCCAGACCTCGGCAGGCTTGCTCGGTGCCCAGGCAGGCACCGGCTCGCCGACATTCTGGTCCGGCGGCGGCGGGTCAGCGCTCGCCGGTGCGATTCCGATCGCGAGTCCAACCGCGAGTGCGCCGACGGCAGTCAGCGCGGTTTTGATCAAGGTCATGAGCACGACTCCAGCGTTCAGACGTCATCGAGATACTTAGCAAATATAACCAGCACTGGGTGCGGATAATCCGCTACCCCGGATATCGCGGTTCGCGGCGTTATGGCGTCGGCGCAGGTGTGGCAGTAATCGGGGCCGGCTGTCCAGGGGCGTTGAATTCGTATCCGGGCGGCGGCGGCCCGGTAATCGAGTAGTAGCCCGGCGGCAGAGCGGGAGTTCCAGGTGGCGGCGGTTTACCAGGGCCAGACTCGGACGGGGGCGCCTCAGAGCCGGGCGCGGTATACGACTTGAATCCGGGTGGCAGTGGCGGTGGCGCTCCGGCACCCGCCGGCGGCGCGACGGAGCCGCCGGCGTAGGCCTCGTCTTGGGGTCCGTAATACGGGTCGCGGACCTGATGCCACATATCTTTGAGCGACCCAAGAACGCCGGGGGTGTTCTGCGAGCCGTAGGTCGGGTTGGCGATCTCGGGGACCGACGGCGGCGCGCCGGGCGGCGGTGGTGCGGGCGCGGGTGCGGCTGCGGGGTCGACAGGCGCAGAGACCGGTTGGCCCGGTGGAACCGCTGCCGGGTCGGACGGGACCGGAATCGGCGTCGGTGTCATCGGGTCGGCTGAGGCGGCGGCAACCCCGACGAATGCGGTGCCGACAACTAGGCCTGCGATGACGATCGCCCGGACGAATGGCGCGGTGCGGTGCCCGTCAGTCATGAATCCGACAGTCCTCTCGTTGGCCCTAGGCGTACGGGCATCGTCGCACACATCGCCGATCGCTGTGCCGGGAGAAAACGCCAGTCCCTGGAGCGAAGTCTGTGTACTCCCGACCTATCGCCCGCGCCGCGCTGGCCGTTTCAGGCCTTCCCGGTGCCCAGCGAGTCTCGCCAGGCACCGGGGGTGAGGGATCAGGCGACTCTGTTGGTTTCGGTGCTGCCTTCGGTGCTGCCGTTAGCAGATCCCTTGCGATAACGGGTGACGAAACCGTATGACGTGATCGCTGCGACAACGCCGATCACACCCCACAAGACGATCGGAAACACCAGCGCGCCGAAGATGAAGTCGTAGGTCAGCGCCAGGTAGATCGACCAGATGACCCGGTAGATCGACCAGAACGCCAACAGGCCGGTGCTGATACCAATGGCCAGGCTGTATTGGCGATCGACACGGTCGATCTGCTGCGTGATGGGAGTCGGCACGATCTTCATGGGTTCTTCCTCTCGTTACTCGCCGCCTTCGTGGCGTCGTTGCGAGAAGTAAAGAACCGAAGATCGCCTACCGATCCCAAGTACTCATTCGGTGAAGTCGGCGGTCAACCAGCGATCCGGACGGATGGTGAACAGTACGGTCTCCTGTCCTGCCATGCTCTGCACGAACTGGCGGCCGGCCTCCTCCCCCAGGTAGCGCACGGCGATGGCCTCGCGTACCTCCAGCGGGGTGGGTGCGGTGACCTCGGCCACGGATCCTTCCACCACCACGTACTGGTACGGCGGTTCCTCGTGTTGGACGACGAGCGTCACCACTCCGGCTTGCTCGATCAGTCGGGCCTTGCGTCGCCCCGCTCCGGTGTTGACCCGGACGTTTCCGCCGGGGCTGTAGTCGTACCAGACCGGCACGCTGGCCGGCGGCCGGCCGTCGGTGGCGGCCACGGACAACACCGCGACATGCTTGGCGGCAAGAAAATCCTGCCGCTCGGACTCGGTCATTTCTCTGGGCATGTAGCCGCAAACCTCTCGCTCCGCTGGGCTATTCCTGCCTGGCATCTAGTGCTGCGGCACACCGGTGTATTCAGGGTTCGGCGGTACCGCCAGCGCGATCCCGATCCTGTTGGTTGCGCCGATGAACGCCGCGATCGAAATCGCCTCGAGGATGAGGTGGTCGTCGAGCCCAAGGCGGCGTAAGTTCTCGAAGTCGTGGTCGCGGATCGACTGCGGGTTGTTGTTCACCGCGATGGCCAGATCAGCCAGCCCACGCTCACGGTCGGTCAGTTCGTGCACCTGGTGGTGGTCGATCGCCACCCGCTGGCCGAATGACCAGTCGCCGGCGACCTTGCCCAGCTTGTTCGCGTGGTTGGTGTGGCAGTACGCGCACCGGTTCTCGCCCGAGACAACCGTCGCAATCACTTCACGCTCCCGCGCGGTCAAGCCACCGCGTCCGTCGGTGCCCAGCAGCGGAAGGAGATAGCCGTTGAGCCGGCCCAGATCGTCTTCGTTCAGTGCGAGAGCCCGGAACCAGTTCGAGGTCAATCCCTCTTCGCGTTGCTGGTGGGTGAAGAAGCCCTTCACTGCCTGGTTGCTCAACGCGTCGACCTCGGGGACCTCGAGGCGCGAGATTCGCGTCGGGGCGAGGTTGGTGGCAGGGTCAGCGGTAGTCGTCATGGGGTGACTGTGCCGCCAACGCAGCGGCTGCCCAATCCTTTTGTGAAGGCAGACTCGAACTCTTGCGACATCCCCTGGACCGTTCACCAGTTTGTCGGCGAGGTTCGGTAGGGTCTCCGCGTGACTTCGAGCCCAACCGTCAAATCTGTAAATGCCCGTCTTGCTGAGGAACTCGCGGTAGCCGAGACACAGGTGATCGCCGCGGTCCGGCTCCTCGACGAGGGTGCGACCGTGCCGTTCATCGCCCGCTACCGCAAGGAAGTCACCGGCAGCCTCGATGACGGACAGCTACGTGACCTCGAGGAGCGGCTGCGCTATCTTCGCGAGCTCGACGAACGGCGCGACGCGGTACTGGCCTCCATCCAGGAGCAGGGCAAGCTGACCGATGAGCTGAGGGCGGCGCTGCTCACCGCCGATACCAAATCCCGAGTCGAGGACATCTACCTGCCGTACAAACCGAAGCGGCGCACGAAAGCGCAGATTGCCCGCGAAGCGGGACTGGAGCCCCTCGCCGATCGGCTGCTCGCCGACCCCAACGTCAATCCAGAAGTCGCGGCTGTGGAGTTCCTCAACGCCGATATCGCCGACGCCGCGGCGGCCCTCGACGGTGCACGGCACATCCTGGTCGAGCGTGCCGCCGAAGACGCCGAACTGGTCGGGGCGATCCGCACCAAATTCTGGGCCGAGGGCGCTCTGCGGACCACACCCCACTCCGAAGAGTCCGCGAAAAGCCCAGCGGCGCAGAAGTTTCGCGACTATTTCGAGTTCTCCGAACGGCTGGAGGACATGCCGTCGCACCGGGTGCTGGCGGTCATGCGCGGTGAGAAAGAGCAGGCCCTGGCGCTGCGCTTCGACGGCGGCAGCGATGACGCCTACGAGGTGATGGTGGCCCATGCGTTGGGGGTCGACCTGTCGGCCAACGCGGCGGCGACGCCATGGCTGGCCACTACCGTCCGGTTGGCCTGGCGCACCCGGCTGATGATCTCTGGCGCGGTCGACGCGCGGATGCGGCTGCGTCAGCGTGCCGAGGACGACGCGGTCGCGGTGTTCGCCAAGAACCTCAAGGACCTCCTACTGGCAGCTCCGGCGGGTACCCGGACCACGCTCGGGCTTGACCCCGGCTTCCGTACCGGCGTCAAGGTCGCCGTCGTCGATGGCACAGGCAAGGTGCTCGACACGTGTGCGATCTACCCGCATCAGCCACAACGCCAATGGGATACGGCGAAGGCGACACTGGCTGCGTTGGTTGCACGTCACGGCGTCGAACTGATCGCCATCGGGAACGGCACGGCGTCGCGCGAGACTGAAGCACTGGCCACCGAACTCATCGCCGATATCCGTGCTGCCGGTGCGACGGCGCCGCTGAAGGCGATGGTCAGTGAGGCCGGCGCGTCGGTGTACTCGGCTTCTGCCTACGCCGCCCGCGAGCTGCCCAGCCTGGACGTGACGGTGCGCGGTGCGGTGTCGATCGCGCGACGGCTGCAGGATCCGCTCGCGGAACTGGTGAAGATCGAGCCGAAGTCGATCGGTGTCGGTCAGTATCAGCACGACGTCACTCCGGGCACGCTCGCGCGCAGCCTCGACGCCGTGGTGGAGGATGCGGTCAACGCTGTAGGTGTCGACCTGAACACCGCCTCGGTTCCGTTGCTGGCGAAGGTATCCGGCGTGTCCGAGTCGCTGGCCGAAGCCATTGTCGCCCACCGGGAGAAGACCGGACCGTTCCGTAACCGCCGGGCGCTGCTGGACGTCGCGCGGTTGGGCCCCAAGGCTTTCGAGCAGTGCGCGGGTTTCCTGCGGATCCGTGGTGGCGACGACGCCCTCGACGCGTCGGGAGTCCATCCGGAGGCTTACCCCGTGGTCCGGCGAATCCTGGATCGATCGGGGCTTGCCCTGGCCGAGCTCATCGGTAACGAACGGTCATTGCGATCGTTGAAGCCCGCCGACTTCTCCGACGAACGATTCGGTGTACCGACGGTGACCGATATCCTCGCCGAACTTGAGAAGCCGGGACGTGATCCGCGGCCGGCGTTCTCGACGGCGACGTTCGCCGCCGGGGTGGAGAAGGTGGGCGATCTGAAGGTCGGCATGGTGCTCGAAGGCGTCGTCACCAATGTCGCGGCATTCGGCGCCTTCGTCGACGTGGGTGTGCACCAGGACGGTTTGGTGCACGTTTCGGCGATGTCGGACCGATTCGTCTCCGACCCGCACGAGGTGGTGCGGTCCGGTCAGGTGGTGCGGGTTAAGGTCCTCGACGTCGATATCGACCGTCAGCGAATCGGCCTGAGTCTTCGGCTCAGTGATGAGCCAAAGAGCAATCAGGCCAAGGGCTCTGGTCGCGGTGTTGCCCCGGCCGGCCGCGGCGAGCGTCGGCAGCCCACTCGCGGCGGCGACGGCGCACGGCGCGAAAGCAATAATCGTTCCGCTGGCTCGATGGCACAGGCCCTGCGAGACGCCGGCTTCGGCCGGTAGGACTCCCATCTCCCGCTGGGCGTGATTCACCGAAGCTGAACTAGAGGAACGGCTTTCCGTTGTTCGTGCCCGCCTGGAGTCCTGACCCCGCTGCGTGATGTCCCCCGATCGGTGGACCCCCGATTCATCCGCCATTCCAGCCGATCAGTGGACAGTCCGCGACGCTGCTGCACGTCATAGTTGCCTGGTGAGTCGTCAAGCAAGCGGCGACTCCCCCAAACAAATGAGGATGGCAACGGTGAACAGCAGCATGGATTTGTCGGAACGTACGGCAGCGGCGTCCAGTGCGATCGGCATCTGCCCTGCATATTTCCTTCAGCAAGCGAACGGAAGTTTCCGGCCGACGACGTCGGCTTCGGCTTCGTGGAACGACGACGTGCTCAGCGGTCAGGCGATCGCCGGACTCGCGGCGTCAACGCTGGAGCGCAAGTACGGTGCCATCGGATACCTGCCCGCCCGGCTGACCCTCGATCTGCTCAAACCGGCTCGAGCCGTCCCTACCCACACCCAAACCCGGCTGATTCGGCACGGGCACCGGATGCGCACGGCCGAATGCGACATCATCCAAGACGATTGGATCGTGGCGAGGGCAACGCTGTTGCAGTATCGGCAGACCAACGGATCGGTCGATGAACAGTGGGAATCCGCGATGAGCGTCATCGCACCAGATAGCGCGCAGAACCACCCACCCCGCCCGGACAGCCACGGAACCGGCTGGAGCCCCGTGGATTTGCGGCACCACACCACAGGGCGCAAGCGCGCGTACTACGGCGGATTGGATGCGGTGGCCGGCTTGCCTGCCACGCCATTCGTCCGGTCCGCGGTCGTGGCTGAGGCAGCCGCCAACCTGGTAACCGACTTGGGCGCCAGCGGAATCGGCTACATCAACGGCGACCTGACGGTGGCACTGTCTCGGCTGCCGCGCGGTGTGTTCATCGGTGTGCAGGCCGACACCCACTTCTCGGAAAACGGGGTGTCCGTGGGCAGCGCGACGCTGTTCGACGACGACGGTGCGTTCGGCAGCAGCATGGTGACCGCGATGGCCAACCCGTCGGCCCGCATGGACATCAGCGGGCGCGGCTAGAAACTGTCCAGTCGTCGAGGTCGCGTCGGGGGCGACCTCGACGATGGCGTCACTAGAGTGCAGCAATGAGCCTCGTCACCTACCGACTGGACGATCACGTCGCCACGATCACGCTCAATCGCCCCGAGGCGCGCAATGCCATCAACGGCCCGCTTCGGCGGGAGATCAACTCTGCATGGGACCGGTTCCGCGACGAGGAGGCGGCCTGGGTGGGGATCCTGACGGCTACCGGCGACGTCTTCTGCGCCGGCGGGGACCTCAAGGACGGCGAAGGGTCGGTTGGCACCTTTGGCGGCACCTTCTGGGAGAAGCCGACCATCAATAGCTTCGAATCCGGCATGGAGTTGTTCAAACCGACCATTGCCGCCGTGCACGGACCGTGCGTCGGTTACGGCCTGACCGGAGTATTGTTCTGCGACTTCGTGATTGCCTCTACCGAAGCAACTTTCCACTACCCCGAGGTGACGCTCGGCGTTCCCACCATCGTTGGCGCCATCCGACTGCCGCATCGCGTCGGTTGGGCCAACGCCATGGAGCTTCTGCTGACCGGCAAGCCAATCAGCGCCGAGCGTGCCAAGGAGATCGGGTTGGTGTGGAAGCTGGTCGAACCCGAGGGCCTGCAGTCAGAAGCACAGGCGTGGGCCCAGACCCTCACCGAGGCCGCGCCCTTGGCTCAGCGGGCGACCAAAGAGGTGGCCTGGCGCAGCGCCGACATGGGCTGGATCGAGTCAGTGCGCTTCGGTGAGGTGATGCGCAAGGTGGCCGGCGCCACCGAGGACGTCGCCGAAGGACTGCAGGCCTGGCGGGAGAAGCGCAGACCCCAGTGGCGGGGCCGCTGAGCGCCGCCTACCGCGTCGCCTCGGGTACCGGAGAACCCAACCAGCGCTGATAGATCCCGGCGAATGTGCCGTCCCGCAGCGCGCCGGCCAGCCACGAATCGGTTAGGCCGGTGATCGGACTGTCGTTGGGCAGCAGATAAGCCTTGACCTCTGAGGTGAAGGGTTGTTCCGGGTGCAGCGCCACCAATCCCGGGTGCAGCGAGGACTGGTAGATCGCTTCCACCGCATCGGTGACCATCACGTCGGCATTGCCCGCCGCGAGCTGATCGAAGATGGTGGTGTTGTCGGCCCAGATCGTGATCTGGGCGGCCGGAAAGTTCGTCCGGGCGAACCGCTCGTTGGTGCCGCCGCTGTTTTCGATCACCCGCACGCCGGGCTGGTCGATGTCCTCGATCGACGAGTAGCGGCCGGCGTTGGCGGCCGCGACCACCGGGGTCTTTCCACTGGACAGGTACGGCAAGGTGACGTTGGCGAGGCGACGCCGTTCGGGTGTGTCGGTGATCCCGCCCACCGCGATATCGCATATCCCAGGCGAGGTCAGGTCCGCCATCAGCGTCGGCCAGGTGGTGGCCACGAAGACCGGCTGTCGCCCGAGGTGGGCGGCCAGATCGCTGGCCATCTCGATGTCGACGCCGCTGTACTGCCCGGTTGCCTGATCCCGATACGTGAGCGGCGGGTAATCGCCGGTGGTGCAGATCTTCAGTGTGGCCTGGTCGCCACCCGCGGCTGCCGGAGGCGCGACGCAGCCGGCCGCCGCGACGGCTGCTACGAGAGCCAGTGCGCCAAAGCCCAACAGCCACATGCGGTCCGTGCACCCGCGATTCATCACCGCAGTCTAGGCAGTTATCGTGAGTTCGATTTTGCCCACGACAACCACGAGGAGAACATGCCGAGCTGGATCGCCGAGTTGGTCCGACTCGACGGCGGCGGGCAGACCTTCAAGACCTCGGCGACGCCCGGGGTTGGCCCCCGGTTGTTCGGCGGGTTGATCGCCGCGCAGGCGCTGGCGGCGGCGGCCGCGACCGTGGACCCGGAGCGGATACCTCAGTCGCTGCATGCCTACTTCATCAAAGGCGGGCGGATCGGTGTCGACATCGAGTTCAGCGTGGAGATCACCCGCGATGGCCGCTCCTTCAATACCCGCCGGGTCACCGCAGTGCAGGAGGGTGCGGCGATCTTCGAGATGATGGCGTCGTTCCATCGGCCGGAGACCACCGCCGACTGGCAGCGGCCGGACCCGCTCGCGGTGGAATTGTCGGACGCGACAATCCTCACAGAGCTGCCGGTGCGGTGGGCTGATCACTTCGAGCTCCGGATCCCGCCGGGGCGACATGAACACGACGACTGGCCGGTCCAACCGTTCTGGTTTCGGACCCGCGACCCGGTCGAGGACGACCCGGTGCTGCGGGCTTGTGCGCTGACATTCATCTCTGACCTGGGCTTGGTGTCCTCGGCCCGGCCGCCGGGTGACGGCCACGCCGGTCCCGGGGGCGCAGCCAGCCTGGACCATGCGCTGTGGCTGCACCGGCCCACCGACCCACATCACTGGCACCTCTACGACGCCTTTGCGGTAAGTCACAGCGACGCGCGGGGCTTGGCACGCGGGTCAATTCACCGCGGTGACGGTACCCTGATCGCCAGTGTCGCCCAGGAATCGCTCTGGCGAACCTGACGCCCTGTTTTTACGTCCCTATGGCATGGGATCTCGACGGTGGTGGGCGGGCTGAGGCAACAGCTCGGCCAGCCCGAAACAACGGTGTTTAGCCGAGACCCGCTACGGGAACAAACTCGCATTCGGCCGCGTTGACGCGACGTCAAGTGCGGATGGAACGAAAGGCACGGACCATGACGGTTGATTATGACGCCCCCCGCCGGACCCAGGCCGAGCCTGAGGAAGAGTCGCTCGAAGACTTGGCGGGGCGGCGCAAGGACACGGCCACGGCCGTGATCGATGTCGACGAGGCTGACGCCGCGGACTCCTTCGAGCTGCCCGGCGCCGACCTGTCTGACGAAGAGCTCACAGTTCGGGTGATCCCGAAGCAGGCTGACGAGTTCACCTGCACCAGCTGCTTTCTGGTCCACCACCGGAGCCGGCTGGCTGATGCCTCGAGCATGACCTGTACCGACTGCGCCTAACTGCTGCCCGGCCACAACGGTCGGATGGCGTGTGGAGCAAGCCGACTGGTGCCGGTGATGCTTTGTGCCCCAAGAGTTCTGATCAACTCTGCCCACCCGGGAAGGGATGTGCCGCTTGACGCCGCATTGTCGGCAGAATCAACGGCACCCCCCGGGGGGCTTAGGCGATCACGCGGACCAGGTAAGGGGCCATATCCTTGGCGCGTACCGCGGACACCGCCACGACGGTGTCGGTGACCTCGAGCATTTGTTGGTTGCCTAGGAACATCGCGACGCTCTGGGTGCCGTCGGGTCCGTAGAAGATCAGATCACCCGGCAGCGCCTGATCAGCGGTCACGTGCTGGCCTACCTTGTACATATCACCCGAGGAACGCGGCAGCTTGGCGCCGACCCCGGCGTAGATGTACTGGATCAGGCCAGACGAGTCGAACCCGACCACGGCGGCGCTCTCACCCTTGCCCAGGGTGGGCCCGTTGATATCGCCGCCGGCCCAGGCATAGGGCACGCCGCGCTGGGCGAGCCCACGCTGGATCACCAACTGGACGTACTGGTCCCGGCTGACCGGCGCGGCGGTTGCAATCGGGGCCAGCAGGCCGGGAAGACCCAGCAGCATCACCAAGCCGAGTGCGACGGCGTACAGGCGCTTCATCATCATCATTTCCACCTCTCCGGACACCTCTGAGCAAAACCCCATTCTGTTCACAGAGGTCACTTCTGTAACTTCTACAGCAAATGGCTGACAGTCGCTGACCACGTTTCAAGCTTGAACAGGGCTTTTAGCCAAACCGTGATGTAACGGTGTCCGAAGTGGTGTGCATCCTTGCCCGATCGGTTGCGATCAGGCAAGCGCCCCAGCAACCGAACGACGTCGACTCGCGGGCGGTTTAGTGCCGCCGATCGCGTACCCGGTAGGTCGACGGCCACGATTTGCGGGAATCGTCGCCGGTGAGGGCCATGCCCATGCCGCCGACCTTGACGTCGTAGGCCTCTTTACCGGCACCCACTTCGCGGTTGGCGTGCTCCCGGGCGAGGTAGTACAACTCGTCGATCGCGGCCTCGCTGTAGGCGACGAAAGACGTCTCGCGGACCACATCGTCACTTGGGGTCATCTTGTCGGGCAGGATGCGCGACGCCAGCGCTGCCAGTCCCATGAAGGCAAACGGGATGACCCAGTAGCACACGAACGACAACGGGGTCTTGGTATCGAGGATGGTCGCGTCGCCCTGCACGATCGGCGGGATCGCCGACGACACCGTCATACCCGCGAAGGCGGCGATCCAGATCCAGGTCAGCAGCGCGGTGATCCGGGTGAACAGTTCGCTGTTGACGACTTCGTCGGGACGGCCTGCCGCAGCGAACTCCCGCACGAACGGCTTCCCGATGAGCGCTCCTACCAAGGCAATCAGGAAGATTCCCGCGTTGCTCAGGGGCTGCATCCACTGTTCCATGAATGCCTGGCCGGTCACGAACGTCAGGATCGCTAGCACGGAGAACGTTGCGACAGCACCGATTTCGAAGGTCAGCCCGGCCGCTTTCGTGGCCCGGCCAATCACCAGCCCGATCACGGCGATACCGAGAGCGACCAGCACGGCCGTCTCGAACGGGACGTTGCCGACCAGCACCCAATACACGATCCACGGCGCGAAGCCAACGAGAATGCCCACGGTGGCCCAGTGTATGGGCGGGCGTTGGGCAACTGCTCAGCGGTGTCGGCGCTGTCGGCGACGGGTACCCCCAACCGTGAGTTCAACGAGCCAGCGCCAACTGGGTGAATCGAACAGCCCGATCGAGGATGAACTCGAAGAGGCGTTCACCCGCATGGTGGACGAGGGCGCGCAACGCCTGCACCGCGCCTGGCGTGAGGTCTTGGTCACCGGGTTTTTCGGCGGGACCGAAGTCGCGATCGGCGTACTGGCCTATCTGTCGGTGCTGAACGAAACCCACAACCCACTGCTGGCGGGTTTGGCCTTCTCGATCGGCTTCCTGGCGCTGCTGCTCGGCCGCAGTGAGCTGTTCACCGAGGGCTTTCTGGTGCCGGTTGCGACGGTGGTGGCCAAACGCGCCAGCGTCGGTCAGCTGGCGAAATTGTGGAGCGGCACTCTGGTGGCGAATCTGGTCGGCGGTTGGGCGATCATGGCGCTGATCATGACGGGTTTGCCCAAGCTGAAGGCGCAAACGATCGAGTCCGCAGAGCATTTCGTCACCGCACCGCTGTCGGCGCAGAGCCTGGCGCTGGCGGTGCTGGGCGGAATGGTGATCACGTTGATGACGCGAATGCAGCACGGCACCGACTCGATGCCCGGCAAGATCGCCGCCGCTGTGGCGGGCGCGTTCGTGCTTGCCGGTCTGACGTTGTTCCACTCGATCTTGGACTCGCTGTTGATTTTCGGTGCGCTGGCCACCGGCGAGGCGCCGTTCGGCTATCTCGATTGGTTGGGCTGGTTCTGGTACACGCTGGTCGGCAACGCCGCGGGCGGGCTGGTGTTGGTGACGTTGTTGCGGCTGGTGCGGAGCAAGGAGCGAATCAAAGACGAGCGGGAGGACGCAGATCAAGGCACGGGGTGAGCGCCACGGGCCTGCGCTACTCCCCCGCCGGATTCAGGATCAGCATCGCGACATGCAGCGAGGTTCGCGACTCTGCGTCGTCGAGGTCGAGGCCGACGATGCGTTCGAGTGCATCCAACCGGGAATACAGCGTCGGCCGTGACATGTGCAGCGTCCTGGCCAGCTCGGCTTTGTTGCCGCCGGCATTCAGGAAGCGCCGCAACAGGTCGAACGTCTCGTCGCCGTGTTTCGCGCGGTGCGCGAGCAGTCCGGCCAATTCGGTCTCGGCGAACGCCTGCACCCGCGGATCGGTGCGGATCAGCGACAGCAACCCGCGCAGCCGTACATCCGAAGCGCGATGAAATGGCAAGGCGCGCAACGGCATCGACATCGCAACTTCGGCGACGTGACCGGCCTCGCGCAGGCCGCCCACTGCGTCGACCAAGCGACTGGACTCCGGCCCCACTCCGATCGTGCAGTCGCCGACGCCGTCCAGCCGGATGACCGACTGGCGAATCGCCGAGCACACCTCGTCCAGGGTGCTGGTGCGTTGCGGCGCCAACATCAAGTCGATCTGCCCGTCGTCGCGGGTGGCTGCCAGACCGGTGTGGCCGGCGGCGCGCACCGCGTGCATGATTGCGTCCAACGTCCGCACCCGCCGCTGCGCGACCGCGACCTGATCGGCCCCCGCGCTCTCGCGCACTCGTACTGCCATCGGCACATACGTCAGCGCCGGCCGCAGGCCCAGCGCGTGGGCTCGGGCGGTCGCCTCTGCCTCGTCGGTGATCCGGCCGCGCCGTAGATCGTCGACAAGGCCGCTCTGCGCGCGTAGTTCGAGCGAGCTACGGTTCTGTTCGACCATCCGGTGCAGAGCCAGTGCCTGGGCTGCCCGCTCCAACGTCATCACCGCCCGGGTGTCGGCGGCGATCCGCGGGGCGATCAACCGGCCCCACTCCTCCCGATACGGACCGACGGGACACGCCGTCCATGCGTCGCCGACGGTCAGCCGGGAGCGGCGCTCCCAATCCGCCAGCAGGACGGTGGCCGGCGTGCCCCAACCGTCGAACGCCAGCACTTGGCGGTTGAGGTCCTCCAGCACCACCGGGGTGTCCAGCATCTCCGCCGCCGCGGTGACGATCTGATCGACCGAGGCGCGGCGCATGCTCAGCGCGGTGAACGCCTCGTGCACCCGCTGCCCGTAGGCCACTTCGGCGTACTGATCGGCGACGATCCTGCGGTGCACCTCTTCGGTGACGTCGATGAAGCGAACCGGCCGGTGCAGCACGATCACCGGCAGCGACAGCGCGCTACCGATGGCTCGAACCGACTCCGGAAGGGCATCGATGTGCAGCCCGAGTTCGATCACCACGCCGGTGGCGCCGGCGTCGGCCAACCCTGGCAGATAGGCGTCGCGGCGAGCCGGATCGGCCAGCGCCTGGCCGGTGGTCAGGACCAACTCCCCGCCGGTCAGTAGGCCGGACAGGTCGGCAAGGTCGCTGACGTGGACCCAGCGCACAGCTTCATCCATGGGCCCGGTGCACACCACCTCCGGCTCGCCAGCCCGGATCGACGGCAGCTCGAGAATGTCGGAGAGCGTCAGCTGCATTTACATAGTGTATTCATAGCCTGCAAATTACTTACAGTTCGTCGGGGTCGCGTGGTGTGCGCAGCCCGCAGAATCGCAGGTATGACTCTCACCGCGCCCACCACTCGCGTCCGGACCATCGCCCACTGGGCCGACGGGAAGAACTTCGCCGGCAGCAGTGATCGCACCGCCCCCGTGACGAACCCGGCCACCGGGCAGGTCACCGGTCAGGTCGCACTGGCCGACGTCGCCGACGCCCGCGCGGTCATCGACGCCGCGGCAGCGGCGTTCCCGGCGTGGCGCGATACGTCGCTGGCCAAACGCACGACGGTGCTCTTCTCGTTCAGGGAGCTGCTCAACGCCCGCAAAGAGGAGCTCGCCGCGATCATCACCGCCGAACACGGCAAGGTGCTCTCCGACGCGCTCGGCGAAGTCAGCCGTGGCCAGGAAGTCGTCGAATTCGCTTGCGGTATCTCGCATCTGCTCAAGGGCGGGATGACCGAGAACGCCTCCACCAACGTCGACGTCGCCTCGATCCGCCAGCCACTGGGCCCGGTGGCCGTCATCAGCCCGTTCAACTTCCCCGCAATGGTGCCGATGTGGTTCTTCCCCATCGCCATCGCCGCCGGAAACACCGTGGTGCTCAAGCCCTCTGAGAAGGATCCCTCGGCCGCACTGTGGATCGCGAACCTGTGGGCCGAGGCCGGACTCCCGGCCGGCGTCTTCAACGTCCTGCAGGGTGACAAGGTCGCCGTCGATGAGCTGTTGACCAACAAGGCCATCAAGGCCGTCAGCTTCGTCGGTTCCACCCCGATCGCACAGTACGTGTACTCCACCGGCACCATGCACGGCAAACGCGTGCAGGCTCTGGGTGGAGCCAAGAACCACGCGGTGATCCTGCCCGACGCCGACCTGGACCTGGCTGCCGACGCGATGGTCAATGCCGGCTTCGGCTCGGCAGGCGAACGCTGCATGGCGATCTCGGCCGCAGTGGCGGTTGGCCCGATCGCCGACGAGCTGGTCGCCAAAATCGCCCAGCGCACAACGTCATTGAAGATCGGCGACGGCACCCGCAACACCGATATGGGCCCGTTGGTCACCAAGGCGCACCGAGACAAGGTGGCCTCCTACATCGACGCCGGTGAAGCCGACGGTGCCACCATCGTCGTCGACGGCCGCGGAACGGCGGTGGATGGCGAGTCCGACGGATTCTGGCTGGGCCCCACCTTGATCGACAACGTCACCCCCGACATGAGCGTCTACACCGACGAGATCTTCGGCCCGGTGCTGTCGGTGGTCCGGGTGGACACGTATGACAAGGCACTGGAGCTGATCAACTCCAACCCCTACGGCAATGGCACCGCGATCTTCACCAACGACGGCGGCGCCGCCCGGCGCTTCCAGAACGAAGTCGAGGTCGGCATGGTCGGCATCAACGTGCCCATCCCGGTTCCGACCGCCTATTACAGCTTCGGCGGCTGGAAGAGTTCACTGTTTGGTGACACCCACGCGCACGGCACGGAAGGCGTGCACTTCTTCACCCGTGGCAAAGTGGTCACCACGCGGTGGCTCGATCCCTCCCACGGCGGCATCAACCTCGGCTTCCCACAGAACAACTGAGCACAACTGAGCTCGAAAGAGGCGCGCATGACGACAACTGCTCCCCACCTGCTACCCAACGGCCAAGACCTCGACACCGCCCGCGCCGAAGCCGCCCGGGCCTACGAGCTGGACCGCCAGCACGTCTTCCACTCCTGGTCGGCGCAGGCGCAGATCAAGCCGATGACGATCGTCGCCTCGGACGGGTCTTACGTCTGGGACGGCGAGGGCAACAAGCTGCTCGACTTTTCCTCCCAGCTGGTGTTCACCAATATCGGCCACCAGCATCCGAAGGTCGTCGCCGCGATCGCTGAACAGGCGGCCAAGCTGTGCACGATCGCGCCGCAGCACGCCAATGCCGCCCGGTCAGAGGCGGCCCGGCTGATCGCCGAACGCACTCCCGGTGACTTGAACCGGGTGTTCTTCACCAACGGTGGAGCCGACGCCGTAGAGCACGCGGTCCGGATGGCCCGCCTGCACACCGGCCGCTACAAGGTGCTCGCCCGCTACCGCTCCTACCACGGCGGCACCGATACCGCGGTCAACCTCACCGGCGACCCGCGGCGCTACCCGAACGACTACGCCAGCTCCGGCGTCGTGCACTTCAACGGCCCGTTCCTGTACCGCTCGTCGTTTTTTGCCGAGAACGAGCAGCAGGAATCCGAGCGCGCCCTCGACTATCTCGAGCGCCTGATCCAGCACGAGGGGCCGGCGTCGATCGCCGCGATCATCCTGGAATCGGTTCCGGGCACCGCGGGCATCATGGTGCCACCGCCCGGATACATGGCCGGCGTGCGGGAGATTTGTGACCGCCACGGCATCGTGTTCATCGCCGACGAGGTGATGGCCGGCTTCGGTCGGACCGGAAAGTGGTTCGCCATCCAGAACTTTGACGTTGTGCCCGACCTGATGACCTTCGCCAAGGGCGTGACATCGGGGTATGTGCCGCTCGGCGGCGTGGCCATCAACGACGCGATCTATGCGACGTTCGCCGATCGCGCCTACCCGGGTGGACTGACCTACTCGGGGCACCCCCTGGCCTGCGGCGCCGCGGTGGCGACGATCAACGCCATGGAAGACGAGGGCATGGTCGCCAACGCCGCCCGGCTCGGCGAACACGTGCTCGGCCCGGGCCTGCACGAGCTGGCGGCTCGGCACCCGTCGGTGGGCGAGGTCCGCGGACTGGGTGTGTTCTGGGCCATCGAGCTGGTGACCAACCAGCAGACCCGCGAGCCGCTGGCGCCTTATGGCGGCTCCAGCCCCGCGATGAACGAGGTGCTGGCGGCCTGTAAGTCCGGCGGGCTGCTGCCCTTCGCCAACTTCAACCGAATCCACGCGGTGCCGGCCTGCAACATCAGCGACGACGAGGTGGCCCAGGGCCTGGCCATCCTGGACAAGGCGCTCGATGTCGCCGACGGATACGTGACCGGCTGATTAGTACGGGGTTGTGTGCTGCGTCAGGACGAACAGCATCAGCCCCAGACACAGCAGCACGTTGATCGCGATGAGAATCGCGACGACGAGAATGAACCCACGCACGGCATGCCGTTGTGCGCGGCCACGTTTGGACCGGCGCTTCTCGCTGATGAGCTGTGTGGCGGTCAGCGCGAAGCTGACGTCGACCAGCTCGTCGGCGGTGGCCGTCCCACCCATGACGATCTGCTGCAGCCGCTCCGGCGGAATTCCCACCCCGACGCCGGCGAAGCTGCGGCTCATCCGTTTGAGCTGCCGCGGGCTGGTCGTTTCAGCGCGAGGCAGCCGCGGATCGGACCAGTCGGTCATAACCTTCGGACTCTAATCCCGGGTGCGCCAGAACGCGCGCGAAATGCCGGGGCCGAGCGCGCCGTTCACAACCCGGGCTGGTCCTCGATAATGCCGAGCCAGATCTGGGCCACATCCATGGCCACCTTCTCGCTGATGAACGCGTGCTGGGTCCCGGTGTAGATATCGCGGAACCCGCGCTCCAGGCGGCTGCCCTCGCGGATCGAGGTGGTGCCCGCGGCCAGGTGTGCCCACTCGGCGGCCTGCCGAGAGACGTCGGTGGCGTACACGGCGGCCACCCGCATATCGGCGCGCAGTGCCGGGGTGAGGTCGTCCCCGCCGGCCACGACCGCCTCGGCGGTGCCGAACGCATCCAGAACCAGCAGCCGCGCCGCCCGCCACGCCGCGACGTGATGAGCCAGGTCCTTCTGGAAGGTCGGCCGGCTGGCCAGCGAGGCCATGTCGCTCATCCGGAACTTGGTGGCCGCCAGCTCCTCGACATCGTCGAGCATGCTCTTGGCGACCCCGAGCGCCCACGATGCGTGGCCGGCCGCCGTCACCGGCATCAACCCCATCCGGGTGGCCGGCGAGCTGCCCCGGTAGGGCACGCGGGAGAACAGCGGGAAGGTCCGGCTGGCAGGGACGAACACGTCCTCGACGCCGTAGTCATAGGAGCCAGTCCCCTTCAGACCCTGGACGTGCCAACCGTCCTTGAAATCGACGTAGGCACGTGGGATCACGGCCACCAGCATCTCGGGCATACCTTCGGCGGCCCAGCGCATCTCACCGTTGTCCATCGGGAAGAACCCGGCGCAGACGTATTCGGAATGCCCGGTGCCGGATCCGAAGCTCCACGAGCCGGTCACCCGGTAACCGCCGTCGACCGCGGCGCCCTGGCCGTTGGGGAAGAACTGCCCGCCCAGCGTGACGCGGTTGTCGTTGGCGGTGAACACCTCGGCGAAACCCTCGTCGGGCAGGTAAGCCGCGGCGGCGAACGAAGACGGCAGGTTGGCGATCCCGATCCACCCGAAGGACCCGTCCTGCCAGGCCATCTCGATCCAGGTTTCGATCATCTGCGTGAACGACGGCTCCACACCGCCGGCCGCGACCGGATTGAAGGACTGCATCAGCCCACTGGCCCACATCTCGTCGACGACCGCCGGGGCGATGGTGCGTAGCCGCTCGGATTCACCGGCTTGCGCCACCACCAGCTCGCGCATCCCCCTCGCCAATCCGACGAGGTGGTCTCCCGATTGCAGTGTCGACGTCATTGTCAGTTTCCGATCTTGCGGCGGTACGCGGCAGGGAACAACTCCACGCAGTGAACACTTTCGAAAGAATGTATAGCCCCGGCTCGATCGGCGGGGCGGTTACCAGGCAACCTCGCTGGTTGCCAACGTCGTCGCCGTTCGTCCCGGTGCCGACTGGTGCCCCCAATACAGATTCGTGTGGGCGATCACCTGCTCCGGTGGCGGCGCACCCCACCTCGAAAGGTCCTCGGTGGTGTGCGCGTCAGTCACCAGGGTGACGTCATAGCCGCGGGTGAATCCGCCGTGAACCGTCGACCGGACGCACTGGTCGGTCTGGGCCCCGACCACCACGAGATGCCCGACGCCCAGGTTCGCGAGCGTCAGCTCCAAGGTGGTGTCTTCGAACGAGTCGCCGTAGTTCTTGGCCACCACCGGCTCCTCAGGTGCCGGTGCCAGTTCACTCACAATGCGCCACTGTTCGCTTCCCGCAGGCAGATCCGCATCGGCGTGCTGTATCCAGATGACGGGTGTGCGGTTCTGGCGCGCCCGATCGACCAACGCGGCGATGTTCGCCACGACCCGCTCTCTGCCGTGGGCTCGCGCCACGACATCGTTTTGTACGTCGATGACGAGCAGAGCGGTGTTCGGCCGGTTCGGCAACGTGGTCATGACCGCGATCGTAGGACCGGTGCCCGACACACGACATTTGCTCGGCGCGCGGCGTACACGTTGATGCGCGATAGTTCACGGGAGCGACTCGTCGACCTCGCCTTGTCGAAATACGGCGGTGCCAGACTTCGGGTCCTCGTAGGTGATCGAGAAGCGGTCTGGTCTGGGAGCAGGAGAAGAGAATGACGGATGTCGTGAGCAACGCCCCGGGGGACGTCACCGGAGAGGCCGCCGCACGACCGCACGAGCACAGCCGCACCGGATTGTCCGCCGATGCGCTGCGCCGCGCGATCGCCGATCACCTGGTCTATTCCATCGCCCGGCCGCCGAGCGTGCTGACCACCGAGCACTACTACCGCGCGCTGGCCCTGGCGGTCCGCGATCGCATGCAGCAGCGCTGGATGGCCACCACCCAGGACCTCCTGCACGGCCCCGCCAAGGTGACCTGCTACCTGTCCGCCGAATTCCTGATGGGGCCGCAGCTCGGCAACAACCTGCTCAACCTGCAGATCGAGAAGCAGGCCCGCGAAGCGCTGGCCGCGCTGGGCCAAGATCTCGACGTGATCCTGGAGTGCGAGGAGGAGCCCGGTCTCGGCAATGGTGGCCTCGGCCGGCTGGCCGCCTGTTACCTGGACTCGCTGGCCACCCTGCAGCGCCCGTCGATCGGCTACGGAATCCGTTATGAGTTCGGCATTTTCGACCAGGAGATCCAAGACGGCTGGCAGGTCGAGAAGACCGACAACTGGCTCGTCGCCGGCAACCCGTGGGAGATCGACAAGCCCGACGCCAGCTACTTGGTGAACTGGGGCGGGCGCACCGAACAGTACGAGGATGTCGCCGGTAACCACCGGGTGCGCTGGATCCCCCGCCGGGTGATCAAGGGCGTGTCCTACGACACCCCGATCCAGGGCTACGGCGTGAACACCTGCAACACGCTGACCCTGTGGAGCGCCCGTTCGATGTCCTCGTTCGCGCTCGACGCGTTCAACACCGGCGATTTCTACAAGGCCGTCGAGGATGAGGTTCTCTCGGAGAAGATCTCGAAGGTCCTCTACCCCAACGACGAGCCCGAGGCCGGCAAGCGGCTGCGGCTGCAGCAGCAGTACTTCTTCGTCAGCTCGTCACTCCAGGACATCCTGCGGATTCACCTCGAGCGGGCCCGCCTGCCGCTGACCGCGCTGCCGGACAAGTGGGCCATCCAGCTCAACGACACCCACCCGTCGATCGCAGTCGCCGAACTGATGCGCCTGCTCCTCGACGAACACCACATGGGGTGGGACGAGGCGTGGGAGATCACTGTCGGGACCTTCGCCTACACCAATCACACACTGCTGCCCGAGGCGCTGGAGACCTGGCCGCTGGGCATCTTCTCCGAATCCCTGCCACGGCACCTGGAGATCATCTACGAGATCAACAACAGGTTCCTCGAGGAGGTGGAGGCCAAGTTCCCCGGCGACGAGGACCGGGCCCGCCGGATGTCGCTGATCGGTGAGGACGGCGGCAAGAGTGTGCGGATGGCACACCTGGCCACCGTCGGCAGCCACGCCGTCAACGGCGTCGCTGCGCTGCACTCTGAATTGCTGAAAGCCAGTGTGCTGAAAGACTTTTACGAGATGTGGCCGGAGCGGTTCGGCAACGTGACCAACGGTGTCACCCCGAGGCGTTTCCTGGCTCTGTCCAACCCGGGGCTGCGGACCCTACTCGACGAGACCGTCGGCGACGGGTGGCTGTCCGACCTGGAGCAGTTACGCGGTCTTGAGTCTTATGTCGACGATCCCGTGTTCCGGGAGCGTTGGCGAGACATGAAGCGCGCCAACAAAAGTCGTCTCGCCGAGTACGTGCATTCCGCGACCGGAATCGAACTCGACCCGACGTGGATGTTCGACATCCAGGTGAAGCGGATCCACGAATACAAGCGCCAGCACCTCAACGTGCTGCACATCATCACCCTCTACAACCGGCTCAAGCGCAATCCCGGATTCGCGATCGCGCCGCGCGCGTTCATCTTTGGCGGCAAGGCTGCGCCCGGCTACTTCATCGCCAAGCGGATGATCAGGCTGATCACCGCCGTCGGTGCCACCATCAACAACGATCCCGACGTCAACCGTTACATGCGGGTGGTGTTCCTGCCGAACTTCAACGTCAAGAACGCCCACCTGATCTACCCGGCGGCCAACCTGTCCGAGCAGATCTCCACCGCGGGCAAGGAAGCCTCGGGCACCGGGAACATGAAGTTCATGATCAATGGTGCGTTGACCATCGGGACACTGGACGGCGCCAACGTCGAGATCCGCGAAGAGGCCGGGCCGGAGAACTTCTTCCTGTTCGGCATGACCGTCGAAGAGGTGGAACAGCTCAAGGCCGACGGCTATCGGCCGACCAGCTTCGTCGAGCGCGACCCCGAGCTGGCCGAGGTGCTCGAGCTGATCGCGCAGGGCACGTTCACCCACGGCGACACCGAGGTGCTGCGGCCGCTGGTCGACAACCTGCTGCACCACGACCCGTTCCTGGTGCTTGCCGACTACCGCTCGTATGTCGACTGCCAGGCCCGGGTGAGTGCTGCCTGGCAGGATTCCGACGCCTGGTCGCGGATGTCGATCCTCAACGCGGCGCGCAGCGGCAAGTTCTCCTCCGATCGCGCGATCGCCGAATACTGCGACGAGATCTGGCACGTCGGCGCGATGCCAGTGACGCTCTAGTTCAGAACCGACGTGTGTTGGGTGCATCGACGCTACGTTGAGAGCGCGTCGCGAGGGCTGAATCGCGATCTGTGCGCAGAATCGACGGGTGGCAGCTATCCCCCTTGAGATCCGAAAGGCCGCAACGGTCATCGCGATCGCCATCGTGTTGGCGTCGAGTTTCGCAGCCGCCTACACCGTCGCACTCGGTCGTCCATCGCCGCGCAACTTGCCGGTCGGCGTGGTCGGATCGACGGGCCTCACGGCGCCGTTCGTCACCGCGTTGCACCGCAACAAGAACGAGTTCGACGTTCATCAGTACGCGACGCGCGATGACGCGGTCACTGCGATCAACCAGCAGCGCATCACCGCGGCCATCGACGCCACTGCGGCGCCGCCTCAGCTGTTGCTGTCCAGCGCCAGTGACCCATCGGGTTCCCGCGCCCTGATCCAACTGGACCAGAGCCAGCCGGGACAGTTCATCCTGCCGATCGTCGACCTGCACCCGCTGCCGCCGTCCGATCCGGCCGGGCTGGCCACCTTTTATCTCGTCATCGCCGCCACCATCCTGGGCTTCATCACGATGTTCCAGCTGCGGGCCAACGTCAAAACGCTCAGCCTGCGGCGCTGGCTGGCCTGCCTGATGTTGCTCGCTGTCGTCGGCGGGGCGGCGCTGGCCGGCGTCACCGGACCGGTCCTGGGCGCGCTGAGCACGCCGTTCCCGCAACTGTGGCTGCTGACTTCGGTGCAGATCGCGGTCGCGGCGTTGTTCAACTCGGCCATGCTGGTGCTGATCCACCGGTGGGCCATCATCCCCACCTGGCTGGTGTTCATCCTGCTCGGAAACACCTCATCGGGCGGGGCGGTGTCCGCGTCGCTGTTGCCCCAACCGTTCGCGTTCCTCAATCACGCGCTGCCCAGCGGCGCGACCGTGTCGGCCATTCATGCGGCGACGTACTTCCCGGACAACCAGCGCACGCTGCCGTTCATCGTGCTCGGGGTGTGGCTGGTGGCCAGCCTGGTCGTGTTGATCGTCTCGTCGCGCGCACTGCATCGCTCTCCGGCGGCGTGAGGACCTAGTCTGGTGGGATGATCCCCGCCGGCCGTATCACCTCGATCTGGCGTTATCCGGTCAAGTCGATGCTGGGTGAGCAGCTCGCCGAGGCCGAGATCAACGAGCTCGGCCTGCACGCCGACCGCACCTGGGCTGTGCGTGACGTCGCGCTCGACGCGACGACCAGCGCCAAGCGGCTGCCCGGCCTGCTCTGGCTGACGGCGCGCTATGCGCAGGCGCCGACGCCGGACGCCGGGCCTGGCCGCGCGCCGGAAGTCATCATCGCCTTCCCTGACGGCGTCGAGGTCACCAGCTCCGATCCTGGTGTGCACCAGGCACTGTCGCGCTATCTGGACCGTGAGGTTGAACTTCGGCCGCTGCCGCCTCTCGACCGTCGCGACCAATACCGCGGGCCGATGGCCACGAAAACTGACCTGCGCACGATCTTCGGCCTCGAGGACGGCGAACCGCTGCCTGACCTGTCGATGTTCCCGGTCCGAAAGCTCGCCGAGATCAGCCGTTACGCAACGCCAGTCGGCAGTTATGTCGATGCGTATCCCGTCCACATCGTGACCGAGCAGAGCCTGGCCGCCATGGCTGCGCTGGCACCGGATTCCGATTTCGACGTCCGGCGGTTCCGCCCGACGATGGTGGTGGATGCCCCAGGGGCGTCGCCGCATCCGGAGTGGGACTGGTGTGGCGGCACGCTGCACGCCCCGCACGCCGACCTGCAGCCGCTGATCCCCACCATCCGCTGCGTGATGCCATCCCACGAACAGCCCGAACTTAAACGGGACAAGGAGATCACCCGGACCATCGCCGCCCACTCGCGGCGCTGCCTCGGTGCATACGGCAACATCACCCGAGCCGGCCGGATCGCCGAAGGTGATGTGCTGCAACTAGATCCGCTGAATCGCTCGACGATCGGCACCACCGCGGGATCAGGTGCGGCGAAGGTGAAACGGGCCGTGATGCGGGCGGTGTCGGCGGCTATGCCGACCGGGAAAGGGAGTTGACCATGCGTCATGCCGTCGGAGTTGTGGGTGTGCTGGTC
Organism: Mycolicibacterium helvum; assembly: GCF_010731895.1. Lineage (NCBI taxonomy): Bacteria > Bacillati > Actinomycetota > Actinomycetes > Mycobacteriales > Mycobacteriaceae > Mycobacterium > Mycolicibacterium helvum. Next base: position 5,483,923 of record NZ_AP022596.1, read on the forward strand.
GCGCTCTTCGGATCGTTGTGGGCGCTGCAGGGGTTCGGTGTGGTTCAGGGCAGCCCGATGAGCAACACCACGACCTGGTCGGTCATAGGGCCGATCACCGCACTGATCGGTGTCGGTCTGGCCGTCTGGGCCTGGCGTCCCCGGCGTTAAGCGGTGCAAACCCAGACTCTCGCCGTCTGTTAGGTGCCCGCGCCGAAGCTGTAGTTGTCGAGCGAAAGTCCGAGTAACTGTGTCGATCACTACAGGCCCAGGGGAAGGGGCCGCAGCGTCAGCCGACGTCGGCGACGATCAGTCGATATCCGAGGTCGAGATGCGTTGTTCTGGCGAGGTCAGCGTGTCGACGCTGCCAGGAGCCGTCGGCAAGGTCCGACCGAAGGCGCGAAAGGCCTTCTTCTAGGCGTCTTCGCGGGGTTGAGGCGAACAAGGACATGCCGGCTTGGGCCGCGGCCTCGAGGTAGAGGTGTGGTCGGCGCCAGTAGGCGCCTCCGAACCCGTCCGTGCAGTCGTGGGGTACCGGGACCGGCACTACGACGGTTCGGTCCTCGCCAAGCAGCGAAGTCAGTCTCCTCACCGGGACGGCCAGCCGCGCGTCGGTCTCTGCGGCAGCCGGAAGGTACTCGCGCAAGAGCCAGAATCGGCTGAAAACTTCATGTTCCCAGGTAAATACGACGACGCGGCGCCGTGCGACGCGCGCCATCTCCGCCATTCCGGCGGCAAGGTCGGTCCAATGATGAACTGTCAGGATGGCCATCGTGGCATCGACGGCGCCAGTGCCGAGAGGCAAGTGCTCGGCGGTCGCCTGGACCGCCGGAGGGCTGCCGCCAGTGCGTTGGTCGATCATGACCCGACTTGGTTCCACGGCCACTACGGTGCGCGGTGTTTCGTAAGAGCCCGTCCCTGCACCGATGTTCGCCACCGACTCCATGTCGGTCAGAGCGTCGTGTATGGCCGCAGCGATGCGGGCATCCGGGCGGCGAGTGACCGAATAGGTAGATCCGGTCCGGTCGTATCTGCTCATCTGGCATCCACAGCGCTCGTCTGTCGGGTTGGTCTGGCCAATCAGACTAGATCAATCGCCCACAGGCGATAGAGCGATGCTTCACCTTGCGGGACAACACGTCTGGGTGGTGTAGACCCAGTGCAGAATCAGGATGATCGCGGCGACCGGGTAGCTCGCCCAGAGGACGATGATCGTGGTTCGCCGTGATTCGAACGGGGACATCGACTGGGGCGGAATGGGCTGCCCGGCCGGCTCAGAAGTCGTCGGCGGGTAAGTACCGTCGACCGGAGATCCAAACCGTTTCTAAAGAAGTTGTCGTGCGACACTCAGGCGCTGGCGCCACCACGTGATTCGCTCGGCGTCCTCGAGCGAGAATTCCGCGATACGTGCGGTATCGGGTGCTGGCGCCATCGGGGCCACCGGCAGGTAACCCTCGACCGGAATCAGCGCGCGGCCGTCCGAGACGATGTCGCCGGCCAACGCTGTGGCGGTGCCCAGCCCGCAGGCGAACGGCAGCTCGGGCAGCGCACCGGCTAGCGCCAGTCCCCCGGCCAACCCGATGCTGGTTTCCGACGACCCGGACGCCGCCGAGACCACACACGGCAGATCGCTGCGTTCGGCGAACCGCAGCGCCCGGCGCACACCGCCGAGCGCGCCGACGGTCAGGATCGCAAGGTCGGCGACCTCCGACAACGCCGGTCCGCCAGCGCTGAGAGTCGACGCGTCGACTGCCAGCCGCACATCAACGCGGCGGCGTACCGCTGCCAATTCCGCCGCCGTCGCGCACGGCTGTTGCACGAATTCCAGGCCACCGGCAGCCCGGTCGAGCACCGGAATCAGCTGGGCGGCGGTGTCGACATCCCAGGCGTGCTCGACCACGCAGCGGATCGATCCATCCGGTCCCAGTGCGGTGCGCACCGCCTCGAGCCGGGAGGCGTCTTCGGGCTGCCCGGTGACTCGCACATCCGCCGCGCGGCACCCGCTGCCCGCAACGATGGCACCAGCATCCTGCGGATTCACCGCAGGCACCGGCACCGCCACCGCGACCCGGCCGCGGACCACATCTGGCCAGCCGACCGTGCCGCCCTCGATGGCCGATGTCAGCCAGCGCGCCGCCGTCAGATCGTCGCCATCCCGAGGCGGACAGAACTCACCCCAGCCCTGCGGTCCCTCGATCAACATCCCCTCGCAGGCGGTGAAGCCGCGATAGGACTCGCGAGCGGGGATGGCGAAAACCCGCGCGCCGTCGAAATCGATCAGTGCCTTCACGCCGATTAGGAGGCGGATCCCGCCGGCGACCAGTAGGCCAGCATCTCGGCGAAGGTCTGGAAGGCCGGGCGGGACATGCCGTAGGTGGCCTCGAAATGGATGCTCAACGGAAATCCGAGATCGGCGACGCCGTCGATGACCCGCTTGTAGAGGTCGACCAGCAGTCGCCGCTTGACGTCGGGGTCGCTGTCGGCCAGCGTGCGTACGAAATCCTGCTCGGGCACGACAGCGGCATTGCCCGGGTCCTGGATCAGCCAATTGATCAGCCCGACCCGGCTCTCGACCTTCGGGACGAAGCCGAACGACAGCAGGATCTCCGGGCGGAAGTCCGTGGTGGCGGCGAACTCGGTCAGGAAGCCGACGATGGCGTCGGAGTAGAGCAACTGGGTCATGCCGTAGGTGGCGCCGCGGCCGCACTTGAAACCGAATCGGCCGGCTTCACCGTCTCTGGTCGGAATCAGGATCGCCCCGCGGTTGGGGACGAGGTCGGAAAAGATGTTCAGCGCATCGGTCGGTGCGACGCCGGCGCCCTCGCCGTCGTTCATGGTGCGCGGAACGCCGACGAAGACGATCCCTTCCATGCCCGCGCCGAGGAGCTCGGTCAGCCGCCCGGTCAGCGTCTGTTCGTTCATGAAGGCGGTCACCTGGGTGCACAGGCCACGCACGCCAGGCAGTTCCGGTGAAATGCGGGACCAGTAGTCGAGCACATCGAGCTTGGGCTTCATCTCGATCGGACGCCCGTCGTCCTCTTCGATCATCCCGGGGATCATCACGTGGCCGATGCGGCCCTCGAGGCCGGTCTCCGCGGAGAACTGCACGACCTTGCGCGCCTCCGCCAGCACCTCGTCCGGAGTGCGATCGGTGTTGGGCGGCACGAGTTCGAGCGCGACAGTGTTGAGGGGCACGAAACTGCTCCTGACAAGACGACTGGGTCCCCGGGGTGCGAGCCGGGATGGCCGCCGGACGCGATCCGCCGATCACCATACAGAAGGCCCGGTCTGGGACCCACGTCGCTCTGTGACCGCGGTGCGCAAAGCGCGGTGCGCAAACCCGTGAGAGGGTAGTTTTCTCGGATAGCACCGCTGTCGTGGCGCGTCCGTGTTCGAGGGGTCAGCGATGATGGGTCGGAATCGAATCCGCGCGGTCGGCTCGGTGGCGTTGGCCGCCGTCGGCATCGTGGTGTTCACCGCGTGCGGAACCAAGGCTCACGAACCGACTTCCTCCACGAGCCCCTCGGTGTCACCGACGAGCAAGGTCACCATGCCTGGGCAGAACAACTTCAGCCCGTCTCCGATTGCGCCGCTGAACCCCACGGCCAGCCCGGGTAACCAAATCACTCAGCGTCCCTGACCTGGGTATTTGAATTCAGCTGCGGCCAACTCTTGACTGATTCCAGAAAAGGGACGACGATTTCACCGTGACCTCGATGTCGGATCTTGCCGACCAGCTGCGGACCGCGCAGCTGCGGGTCACCCGCCCGCGCGTCGCGGTGCTTGAGGCAGTCCATGCCCACCCGCACGCCGACACCGACACCATCTTCGGAGCGGTTCGTGCCGGCCTGCCCGAGGTATCGCGCCAGGCGGTCTACGACGTTCTGCACGCGTTGACCGCAACCGGGCTGGTGCGGCGCATTCAGCCGTCCGGTTCGGTGGCCCGTTACGAAGCGCGCGTCGGTGACAACCACCATCACGTGGTCTGCCGGTCCTGCGGTGTGATCGGCGATGTCGACTGTGCCGTCGGTGATGCGCCCTGCTTGACGCCATCCGATCACCACGGATTCGTCCTGGATGAAGCCGAGGTCGTCTATTGGGGCCTGTGCCCCGACTGTTCTGCCCGACAGATTTCGCGAGCACAACCGTGATCGCAGCCCAATTCACCACCCCCGAAAGGAAATACAGTGCCTGAGGAAACCAGCCCCCCAATCGGAGCGGCTCAGACCGAGCCCGCCGAAAGCGGCTGCCCGATGCGCATCAAGCCGCCCGTCGAGGGTGGCAGCAACCGCGACTGGTGGCCCAACGCGGTGAATCTCAAGATCCTGCAGAAGAATCCGCCCGCCATCGACCCGACGGACGAAGGCTACGACTACCGCGAGGCCGTCAAGACGCTCGACTTCGAGGCATTCGAGCGTGATTTCGATGCCCTGCTGACAGATTCGCAGGCCTGGTGGCCCGCCGACTTCGGACACTACGGCCCGCTCTTCGTCCGGATGTCTTGGCACGCCGCCGGTACCTACCGGGTGGAGGACGGCCGCGGAGGCGGCGGGCGAGGGATGCAACGCTTCGCACCGCTGAACAGCTGGCCCGATAACGTCAGCCTGGACAAGGCCCGCCGCCTGCTGTGGCCGCTCAAGAAGAAGTACGGCAGCAAGATCTCGTGGTCAGACCTAATCGTCTACGCCGGAAACCGGGCCCAGGAGCACATGGGGTTCAAGACCGCCGGTTTCGCCTTCGGTCGCCCCGACTTCTGGGAGCCCGAAGAGGACATCTACTGGGGCGCCGAGCACGAGTGGCTGGGTTCGCAGGACCGCTACTCCGGCAGTGACCGGACCAAGCTGGAGAACCCGTTGGCCGCCAGCCACATGGGTCTGATCTACGTCAACCCCGAAGGCCCCGAAGGCAATCCGGATCCGGTCGCAGCAGCCATCGACATCCGCGAGACGTTCGGCCGGATGGCGATGAACGATATCGAGACCGCGGCCCTGATCGTCGGTGGCCACACCTTCGGCAAGACCCACGGCGCCACCGATATCGAGAACGGCGTGGAACCCGAAGCGGCCCCGCTCGAGCAGTTGGGCCTGGGCTGGAGCAACCCCGGCGTCGGCAATGAGGCCGTCAGTAGCGGTCTGGAGGTGACCTGGACCCATACCCCCACCAAGTGGGACAACTCATTCCTGGAAATTCTCTACGGCAACGAGTGGGAGCTCACCAAGAGCCCCCAGGGTGCCAACCAGTGGAAGCCCAAGGATGGCGGCTGGGCCAACTCGGTGCCGATGGCGCAGGGCAGCGGTAAGACCCACCCGTCGATGCTGACCACTGATCTGTCGATGCGGATGGATCCGATCTACGGCGAGATCACCCGCCGCTGGCTGGATCATCCCGAGGAGCTCGCCGAGGAGTACGCCAAGGCGTGGTTCAAGCTGCTGCACCGTGATCTGGGTCCGGTGGTCCGCTACCTCGGACCGCTGGTGCCCAAGCAGACCTGGCTGTGGCAGGACATCATTCCCGCAGGCAAGAGCCTGTCGGCCGATCAGGTCGCCACGCTCAAGTCGGCGATCGCGGACTCGGGTCTGACTGTGCCGCAGCTGGTTTCGACTGCCTGGAAGGCTGCCTCGTCCTACCGCAGCAGTGATATGCGAGGCGGCGCCAACGGTGGCCGGATCCGGCTGCAGCCACAGCTCGGCTGGGAGGCTAACGAGCCCGACGAACTGGCTCAGGTGATCAGCAAGCTGGAGCAGATCCAGGCCTCGGCGGGTGTCGACGTGTCCTTCGCCGACCTGGTGGTGCTGGCCGGCAACGTTGGTGTCGAAAAGGCCGCCAAGGCGGCCGGTTTCGACATCGAGGTGCCGTTCACCTCGGGTCGCGGTGACGCCACCCAGGAGCAGACCGACGTCGAGTCGTTCTCCTACCTGGAGCCGAAGGCCGATGGGTTCCGCAACTACGCGGGCAAGGGGCTGTCCCTGCCTGCCGAGTACCACCTCATCGACAAGGCCAACCTGCTGAATGTGTCGGCGCCGGAGATGACGGTGCTGGTCGGCGGCCTGCGGGTGCTGGGCGCCAATTTCGGTGGCACCAAGCTAGGTGTGCTGACCGACAACCCGGGTGCGTTGACGACGGACTTCTTCGTCAATCTGCTCGATATGAGCACCAAGTGGGCGCCAGCAACCGACCAGTCGGCCGACGACGGCACCTACATCGGCACGGACCGCGCCAGCGGTGCCGACAAGTACACCGCCAGCCGGGTGGACCTGCTGTTCGGGTCGAACTCGCAGCTGCGGGCGCTGGCTGAGGTGTACGCCGAGGATGACGCCAAGGAGAAGTTCGTCAAGGACTTCGTCGCGGCCTGGGTCAAGGTGATGGACGCCGACCGGTTCGACGTCTGACCTCAAGCAGTAAGCGAAACCCCGCGGGCGTTGCCCGCGGGGTTTCGTCGGTATTGGGAGCTGGTGTTGCCCACCGAGCGGGTCACCGGTGTTGAATCCCGCTGTTCTCGTCATCGAGACCACTGGTCTCGACGTGGTCTAGGCGGCGAGCACCGCCGGATGCCCAACCGCCGAGCGTGGGGGGTATCGATCGAAATCGTCGGCAGACTCACCGAAATCCCCCACCGACGGCGCGCGACAGCGCCTTAGCGGCAGCCGCCGGCGCTGACCCAGCGGCCGTTGTAGCCCACACAGCCGCTGACCGGCGGCGGCGGAGGCGGCGGAGGCGGCGGGTAGTCCTCGGGCAGCGGCGCGTAATAAGACGGCGGCGGCACGTAGGGCGCCATCACGTCGGACAGGTTGGCGCAGCCACTGACCGTGACCCGGCGGCCGGCGCTGGCGCACACGTCGGCATGCGCCTCACCGCTGGGCGCAATGGTGACGATCGCGGCGGGAACACCGGTCAGCGCCAGCAGTGCCGCTCCGGCAACCCCCCAGGTTCGCATCGCATGTCGTTTCATCCGCGTCCTCTCCCCTGTCTCACTCGTGCAGCGGACTATACCGACGCCCGCTGTGCGCCAACGGGGCTTCAGGGCCGGTGCTCGCGGGCGCGTCGCATCCGGACCGCCACTGCCACTGCAACCAGCACTGCTAGCGCAACGAGCCACGGCCAGGCACTCGTGCGGTACACCCAGCCGGCTATCGTGCCCTGCAGTCGGCCGGCCGCGGCGATGATCGGATCGGCGGGATTCCCGTCGGCGCTGAACAGCCGGATCTCGTAGAGACCGTAGTAGCCGACATAGAGACCGACGGCGATCAGCACGACACCGCTGATCCGGCTGACGTAAGGCAGCAGCTGGCGCATCTTGTCGATCAGCGCGGTACTGGTCAGGGCGATCCCGACCGCGAGCACGCCGACCACCAACGCCAGGCCGGCAGCGTAGGCGGCGTACACGAGCACGGCGCCGGCCACCGACCCGCTGCGCATCGTGCTGCCGGTGACCGCGAGAAACGGCCCGATGGTGCAGGACAGCGACGCGATCGCATAGCCCATCCCGTACCCGAACATCGACCCCAGCCGCGCCGTCGGCGCCCATCGCCAGCGCGACCCGACCGGATTCCAGGCCAGTTCGCGGCCGGCCAGCAGCCAAATGCCAAGGGCGACAAGGCTGATCCCAATGACGATGGTCGCATACGGAAGATAACGCTGCACGACGGTGGCGACTGGAACCGTCAAGAGCCCGAAGAGGCCGAACACCGCGAGGAATCCCAGTGCCATCGCAGCGGTCGCTGCCAGCGCGCGCCCCACCGCCGCGGTACGGCTCGGATCTGCGCCCTCACCACGAACGACGAGCGTCAGATAGGCCGGCAGCATGGCGAATCCGCACGGGTTCAGCGCGGCGACCATCCCGGCGGCCAGTGCTAGGCCGGTCAAGTTTGCATCCACGGATACCTCAGGACACCAGCGCGTGCACCCGGTCGCTGAGTTCCTGTTCCGACATCGCCGAGGTCGGGTTGTTCACGAACGTCGACGACCCGTCGGGACGAAGGAACACATACGCGGGTTGCCACGGCACGTTGAACCGCGCCCAGATCGAACCGTCGGCATCGTTGAGGTTGGTGAAGTTCAGGTTGTACTTCGAGACGAAGCCTTCCATCTGCCCCACGTCGGAGCGCGCTGCGACCCCGACGAAGGTGACCTTCGGGTTCGCGGCCGCGACCTGGCTGACGTTCGGGGCCTCCTGATTGCAGAACGGGCACCACGGGGTCCAGAACCACAGCACCGCCGGTTTGCCCTGCAGACTTGCGCCGTTGAACGGGGCTCCGCTCAGGGTCGTGCCGGTGAACGCCAGCTGGTCCTCGGCAATGGCTGCCGGCGGTGTGGCGACTCCCACGGTGAGTACCGCCATCAGCACGGCCAGAGCCTGCAACGTGCGGTGTAACCAGAGTTTCATGGCATGGCCTCCTGGCCGTCGGGGCGGACTGCTCTTGTTGTCACGTTTACCCGCGGCCGTTCGGTTCAATCGGAGACATTGACAGTTTACGTGACGTAACGGAACATAATTGTTCGTGACAACCCCCGATCGCGGAATCCTCTCGGTCAGCCCAGAACCGGCGCGCGGTCGTCCCCGGGACCCGCGCACCGACGAAGCGATCATGACGGCCACCCGCCGGCTGCTCACCGATGTCGGCTACGACCAGGTGTCGATGGAATCGATCGCCCGCGCGGCCGGGGTGAGCCGTCCGACCATTTACCGCCGCTGGCCGTCCAAGGCGCACGTGGTCTTCGAGGCCGCATTCGGTACCGACGCCGGCAGTGCCGCGTTGCCGCGTTCTGGCGATTTCGAATCCGACCTGCGGGAGTTCATTCGCGGTGCGGTGACTTTCTGGCGCGAGCCGGTGGTCGAAGCCGCGACGATGGGCATCCTCGCCGAACGCCGCCGCGACTCCGAATTGCACATCCGCACACAGCAATTGCTCGACGATCGGATCCGTGGCGAGCTGGCCGACCTGGTCAGCGCCGGCGCCGAGCAGGGAGTGGTGCGCGCCGATATCGACACCGACACGTTGTTCAACGTGCTGGTCGGTTCCACCTTCTATAGCGCCCTCGTGGACGGGCGCGACGACACCGACCACCTGGTCGACAGACTCTGCTCCCTGGTCATGCAGGGCGCGCAGGCACGAGAGAAGGAATGAACATGTCCCACGACGGAAAGACGACGGCGGCAAACGAATTGTCACAGGCCTTTCACGAATTGCTGGACGAGCTCGGCTCGTTCGAGCGCAAGTTCCTGGCCGCCGATCCCCCGCTCGAGGAAGCCGACATCCTTGACGGGTATCGGCTGACGTTCACCCTGCTGCGCGTGGCGGTCGACGCCTACGTGTGGGGTGACAAGGCCAATCCCCGGTTCGTCGACGTCATCGGGCCCTATCAGCGATGGGGCGGGGACAACACCGACGCTTTCTACCAACTGGCCCCGGTCGACCCCAATCGCACGTACCGGGTCACCGGGAACCGGGGTGACTCCGTCTACCTGTCGATCACCGTCTACGGCGGCCCTGACGACGGCCATTACAGCAATCGCATCGTCGGCACGATGAACGACCGCTCCCTGCAGTTCGACGACGACGGCAATTTCGAGTTCACCATCAGCCCCGACCCGCAGCCGGGCACCTGGCTGAAGCTCGAGTCGGATGCCGTTGTCGCGCTGACCCGCGACTACCTGGAGAACCCCGAGACCGACCGGCGCGTGCAGTGGAAGATCGAAGCCGTCGACCCACCCGCCCGCAAGCAGGACGACCGCGCCGACCTCATCCGCCGGCTGCGATCGGCCAGGACCTGGCTCAACGAGCAGTACTCCTTCCTCCCGACCCGGGTCGAGCCGCCGAACGAGATCGCCGAACCGTATCCGGTGCCTCAGCAGACCTACGGCTGGGCCGCAGGCGATGCCGCTTACGCGATGGGGGCCTACGAACTGCAGCCGGGCCAGGCGCTGATCATCGACGGCACCTCACCGTCGTGCGTGTTCTGGAATCTGTGCCTGTGGAACCCCTTCCTGCACACCTACGACTACTCCTACGAGCGGGTGACCATCAACGGCGCGCATATCAGCTACGAGCCCGACGGCTCCTGGCGAATCGTGGTGAGCGACATTGATCCCGGCCATCCCAACTGGGTATCGACGGCGGGGCGCACCAAGGGCCTGATCTGGCTGCGCTGGTTCCTGCCGGACGAGACGCCGAAGCGGCCCACCTGCCGGGTCGTGGACGTCGCCGAGGCTTCCGCATGACCGCTGGGGTGCAGCGGCCCGAGGCCATCAGGTTCACCGATCTGGCCAACCCGGTGTTCCCCGAGGCCGCCAAGCCGATGCGTGAGGCGCTGGCAGGCTACGGGTCGATCTTGGAACTGACCTCAGAGGCGTTGCTGACCACCGCAACTGAGCGCACCGGACTCGACGGCTGGGGCGACGACAGCTTCCGCGAACGTCTCGACGTGCTGACCGAATCGTTGCGCGAGGAGACCGGGCTGTCCGACGTCGGCGTCGCCATAGTCTTCGAACAGCTGGTCGGCAATTTGGTCAACCGGCTTCGCTTCGAGGCGCTCATCGCCGCGCATCCCGAGATCGAGGATGTCGACATCACGCGGCCGATCATCATCTGCGGCCTGCCCCGCACCGGTACGACTCACCTGCACAACTTGATCGCTGCCGACCCCAACCTGCGTTATCTGCCGTACTGGGAGAGCCTGGAGCCCTTCCCCACCCCCGGTGAAGAGGACTCCGCGCGCCGGGATCGATGTTCGACCGGGCTGGATCTGGTTGACACCTCGATGCCCGATTTCAAGCGGATGCACGATATGACTGTCGACCATGCACACGAGGAAATTCAGCTGCTGGCCAACGACATCTCCGGCATGCTCTTCGAAACGACCTACCACATACCGACATTCGCCGCGCATTACAAGTCCCACGACCAGGGGCCCTCGTATGCCCATCTCAAGCGGCAACTGCAGGCCATGCAATGGCTACGGGGCGGAACTCGCTGGGTACTGAAATCCCCGCAGCACCTCGAACAGTTCGCCACCCTGTACGCCACCTTCCCGGATGCGACATTCATTGTGACGCATCGTGATCCGGTCGAGGTGACGCGCTCAATGCTCACCATGATCGTCTACGCCTCCCGCATGGCCTGCGCGCAGCCAGATCCTGCCAAGATCGCGCGAACCTGGCTCGACCGGGCCGACGACCTGTTCAGCGGCTGCCTGCACGGCCGCGACGTGCTGCCGGCCGAGCAGTCGATCGACGTGCGCTTCACCGACTTCATGGCCGACGAACAGGGCACGCTCTCGGCGATCTACGAACTGGCCGACCAGCCCTACGGCGACGACGTGCGCGCGGCAATGGCTGACTTCATCGCCGCGCACCCGCGCGGACGCTACGGCGAGGTGATCTACGATCTCGCCGACGTGGGACTCGACCCTGCGGAGGTGGCCGACCGCCTGAGCACTTACCGAGACCGCTTCATCGGCTGAACGCTCGCAGCTCGGCGTACGCCTCGACCAGTGCCGCGATGGGGAACCGCCGATTCCGACCGCTCGGATTGGGCAGCACCCAGGCCGTGGCGCCGGCAACGGTGTCGCGTTGGAGCCCCCACGCCACGCTGTTCGTTCCGAGCACCACCGACATTGCGGGCTTCCCCAGGAAGGCCAGCACGCGCGGCGAGACTGCACGCATCTTCGTCTCGAATGACGCGAGCGCCTGCCGGATCTCGTGAGCTGACACTGCGCGTGCCTCGGCGGTCGGTCTTGTCACGACCGCAGTGATGCCGCAACGGTATTCAAGCAGGCGGCGCTCCTCGGAAGGTGCCAACTGCCGATCGGTGAACCCGGCGAGATGGATCGCAGTCCAGAACCGGTTGGTCGGGCTGGAGAAGTTGTATCCGTCGGCTTGTGCGGTCAGCGCAGGGTTGATTCCGCAGAAGACGATATCCAAGTCGTTGGCCAGGATGTCTGGCTGGTAGGTCCGCTCAGGTGGAGTCGTCATTGGGTGCTCGGCGTTCGGGAGCGCGACAGCCGCGCCAGTCGAGTGCGATCGACCAGCACGCAGCCATGTGCGTCGGCCAGCTGTTGAGCGGCCCGCGTGTAGCGGTGGTTGGACACCACCATCGTCGCCGTGCAGTCGTAGACGGTTGCGCCGGCCACCACCTGCTGGATGGCGGCGCCGTTGACCACGCGGCTCTGCCGCTTGCACTGCACCGCGGTGCGGATACCGTCCCTGATTGCGATCAGATCGACGCCGAAATCGCCAGTCGCTCTTGTCAGCTCGACGGTGTAGCCGACACCCCGCAGTACCGCGGCGACGTAGCGCTCGAATTCCACGCCCGCCATCGCGTCCACTGCGGCCTGCCCGGAGGCGCGGTAAAGCGCATCACGCCTGACCTTTCGGCGATAGCCGAGCCAGACCAGCAGTGCCCGCCACGCGCAGACCGGCACGCCCACCGCACTGACGACAGCTAGCACCCACACCGCCTTGTTGAGCTGGCCGACGAGCGCCAGTAGCGCTGTCGTGGCAATCCACAACCCCAGCCATTGCAGTGCCGTCCTGACCGCGGCCGCGTCCTCGCGCACGGCGCCACCGTAGCTGCGGGCACCGACAGGGAGCCGGGCAATGAGGCACAGCGGCCAAATCGTGACCCGTTCGCATCGAGTTTGGCGCAACGGCAGCAATACAGTGCTCTGATGCTCGCGATTCTCCGCTTCAATTTCGCCTCTCCTGGCGGCGATCCCGGTGTGCAGGGTGAATTGCTTTCCGCGGCATTGGAGTTGGCGCAGTTCGGGGATCGGCACGGGATCGCCGCGGTCAGTGTCGATGAGCACCACGCCACCGGGCACGGTTGGAGCTGTAACCCGGTCATGATCGCGGGCATGTTTCTGGCTCGCACGGCCAACATCTTCGCCAGCATCGACTGTGCGCTGGGGCCGCTGTGGAATCCGGTTCGAATGGCCGAAGACATCGCGCTGATCGACGCGATGAGCCGCGGCCGCCTGCACACCACCGTCGGCCTGGGTTACCGCGAAGTGGAGTACGAAGCCCTCGGGGTGGACTTCGGCCGCCGCGGCGAACTGATGGATCAGCTGCTGGAAAAGATGCTGGCGTCCTGGACCGAGGGTTCCAGTGTGGTGTCGGGAACCTGGACCAGCCCGCATCCACCGCTGTATCTCGGCGGCGGGGTGCGGGCGACTGTCCGGCGGGCCGTGCGGTTCGGCCTGCCCTTGAGCCTGCCCGACCACCGCCCCGACCTGGCGGAGTACTACACCGAGTTGTGCCGCGAAGCGGGTCAGCGACCATTCGTCCTCATGCCACCAGCGGTCAACCGCGGGATGATCTACCTGCACGAAGACCCCGAGCGAGCCTGGGCCGAGCTCGGCGAGCACATCCTGTGGGAAGCGGTCACCTACGGACGATGGTCTGACGACCCGTCGCGGTCGGTCATGCATCTGCCCGGTGTGCAGACCCTGGCCGAAGTTCAGGCGTCTGGCAGATACCGATTCCTGACTCCCGACCAGCTGATCGACGAGGTACGTGCGTCGGCGAACTACGGCCCGATCGTGATGCATCCACTGGTCGGTGGCATGCCGGTGGACGAGGCCTGGAAGTCGGTAACTCTACTTACGGACGAGGTCCTGCCCGCCCTGCGTTAGCCAATCTGGCGGTCGAGGTTGCCCGAATTCGGGTATCGGTGGTGAAAACTGGTTCTTAACAGAGTTTTAGCCGCCGCTCCCGGTCACCTTAGATTTGCCGCATAGCGTACGAGTCAGGTTGAGGCAGCCGACAGGCCGCCACACACGCAACATGACCGAATGGAGCAGCCCATGACGAGCTTCACGTCACGGTACGGAAACCCCATCGTCGATTACCGGGGCGCCCATATCCGAGCACACTCCCGCCATGTGGCCACCGTCGTCGCGGTCAGCGGGCGCATCGATTCGGCCAACCTCGATCACGTCGCCGACTTCGCGAAGAAGCTGGTCCTCGCCGACAAGCCCTTCGTTCTGGACCTGTCCGGCGTGAGCTCGTTTACTCCGCAATCGATTCGTTTGCTGTGCGATATCGACGACATCTGCAACTCGGTGGGAGTGGAGTGGGCCGTCGTGGGCAGTGACGCGGTGAACCGCCGTCTCCGCCGGGACAGCGACGTTGTCTTCCCGGTCGTCGGTTCGGTCGCCGAGGCCGAGCACGAGTTCGACGACGCGATTCTGAATCGCCGCCGCTTTCTGCTGCCTCTGCTGAGCAAGACCGCTTAATAGATTTTGACGGTTAGGTCGGCTAGGCATCGCCGGGTTACCCTGGTTGACGTGCGTCTATTTACAATAGTGCTCACTGTCGGTGCGCTGGCGGTAGGAGCTGGGGCGGGTATCGCGACGGCCGACCCCACCACTACCCCGGCGCCCGCACCTGCACCGACGACTTCCGATGCGCCGACGGGGCCTGCCCCGGGACCGACATCGTCGCCGGCTTCCCCGGCACCGACGTCGTCCCCTGGGGCGACCTCGTCCCCCGCGCCGACTCCGGCGGGTGGGCCCAAGAGCTCGATGGACTCCGACGGCACTTACAAGGTCGGCGTCGACATCGTGCCCGGAACGTACGCCACGGCGGGACCGGTCGAGGGTGGCGCCTGCTACTGGAAGCGGGTCGGCGGACCCGACGGCCAGACCAACTTGGACAACGGGCTGACCAAGAAGGCACAGGTCCAGCAGATCGATCCCGGTGACGCCACCTTCAAGACCGACGGTTGTCAGCCGTGGACGCTGACCGATGCTCAGCCGCCGGCTGCACCGGGACCGCTGATGTCACAACTTCAGCTGCGCCACTACCTCGACCAGCTCAACGGGATGTCCGGGGCGTCCGGCAACGGGCAGCTGCCGCCCTACTGAGTGCCTGACTGACCGCATCAATGCGATCTGCCCGTGGACGAGAGCCAGGGCGGATTGGCGAGCATCGGGAGAAGCTCGTCGAGCTCTTTTGGTCGGCTGAAGTAGTAGCCCTGCCCAAAGTCGCAGCGATACTCGCGGAGCTGTTCGAGGGTGTCGCGACGCTCGATGCCTTCTGCAACGGTCGCCATCCCCAGTTCGTGGGCGAGGTTCATCACTGCCCTGACCACCGCCGCCGCCCGCGGGTCGTTGGTGACCGGGGCGATGAAGTGCCGGTTGAGTTTTACGTGGTCGATGGGCAGGTCTCGAAGGTAGGAAAGCGACGAGTAGCCACTGCCGAAGTCGTCGATGGCGATCCGGATTCCGCATGCCCGTAGGTCGTGCAGCACGAGCTTGGTCTGCTCCGGGCCATTGAGAAGGAAGTCCTCGGTGATCTCGATGATCAGTGAGGAGGAATCGAGGCCGCGCGCCGCCAGCGCGGCCGCGACCGTGGCCACAAGTCTCAGGGTGGTCAGCGAAGGGGCCGAGACATTGACCGCAACCGGAACGTCGAAGCCGCTGGTGTGCCACCGACGCGCGCCGTCCAGGGCCTTGTTGACCACGAGATCGGTGACCGCTCCCATTAATCCGTGTCTACGGACCAGCGGCAGGAACTCGTCGGGCGCCAACACGCCGCGCCTGGGGTGCGGCCAGCGGACCAACGCCTCAACCGCCACGATCTCGAGCGTGCGCAGATCAACCTTGGGCTGGTACACCAGTGCCAGTTCGCCCTGATCGATCGCTCGCCGAAGCTCGCCCAGTAGCTGGACCCCGTGAGTCCGCTCGCCATCGGCACCGGAGCCGGAGTCCGAATGCGTGGTGCCGGTACCGAAGAACTCCGCTTCCATCTCGGGGGCGAAGGTGTGGACGCCGGCGACTCGGGACGTCTTGGCCGCGTCCAGGGCGATGGCTGCGCGTTTGAGAAGCTCGGCGGTGGTGATCTCGTGGTCGTCGCGCTCGGCGAGGGCAAGTCCGAAACTTGGCCGGGCGATCAACTCGCGGTCGCCGAGGACGAACGGACGGTCGAATGCCTCGGCCACCCGATTGGCGATGACCTGAGCCTGACCGGGGCTGCCCTCGATGAGGACCGCGAACTCGTCGCCGCCGAACCGCGCGACCGTGTCACCCGTACGCACGGTCGCGACGAGCCGTTCGGCGACCAGCATGAGAAGCACGTCGCCGGCGCCGTGACCCAGAGTGTCGTTGACCATTTTGAAGTCATCGAGGTCGAGTGCCATGACCCCTACCGATGACCCATCGCGATGGCGGATCTGCATCGCATGCCCGACCCGGTCGACGAAGACCGCGCGATTGGCCAGACCGGTCAGCGGGTCCCGCAGTGCCTGGCGGGTCACAGCGGTGAACAATCGTCGGTTCTCGGCGACGACGATCAGCTGGCGTGCCAGAAACGCAATGATGAGCAGCGCACCCGCGGTTGCCAGCGGTCCCCGCACCCCGTCATCCGGGGGTTCGGAGAAGGTGGCGACCGCGGATGCCGCCGCCACCGGCACGAACGGCAGGAAGACCGACGCCGGCGAAGGCGGCCGCGCGATGACGGTGTCTCTGCGCGCGTGGGACGGCCCGGTGACGGCGGCAGCGATGCACAACAGCAGCCCGGCCAGCCAGCCAACCGTGACGATCTGATAGTCGAGTGTTTTCCGAGCCGCGAACAAATGGATGACGACATCGTTGGTCAGCGCGATGCAGAGGCTGGCCAGTGCGATCAAACCTATCGTCATGCGTTGACCCGGCTGCGCATGCAGATACACCAGCACCGCAACCGTGATGACCACTGCGTCGAGGATCGGGTACGTCATCGACGCGGCCAACGGAACGGGTTCGGCGGCCTGGGAACGGTCGATGTCTCCCAAGACCTGGGCCCAGAGCACGATCACGATCGAACCGGCGACCACCACCCCGTCGAGTAGCACTCGGATGCGTGTTGTCGTGCTCAAGCCGGTACTCAGTAACAGCAAAGCCGCACAGGCCCCAGCGGGCAGCAATGCCCGGATCAGATCAGCGGCCGGAGAGAACGCAGTGGTGTGTCCCGCAAGGGCGTACCAAGCGCGGGCCCCGATCCCAACGGCGAACCCGCCGAGTCCGAATGCCAGCGACAGCCACGCGGCCCGAATGACCCCGCCGGTCAGAGTCGCGGCTCGTAGCGTGGCTACTGTGGCCGCTACGGCAGCGAGCAAGAGTGCGAATCTGACGGCAGTGACAGTCGAATCGGCCGGCGTATCCCACAATGCAAAAGCGGTAAGTGCCAGTAATCCAGCCCCAGCCGAGGTCGCGCCGAAGGTTGCCCTGCCACTGGTGTGCAGCATGTGCACCAGCCCCCCAAGCGTCGAGAAAACAAGGACGCGCCAGCGCAGAGTAGCAAACTATGGTTCAGCCATCGGATCGTTTGAGTGAAGCAACGCGGATTGACCAGCGCTGCAACACTGGCTCGCAGATGCTGATGCCGCATGGGTGCTGAATCGCCAAACATTTTGAGCAGCAATTGATTAACGAGTCCGGCCGGATCAAGCTCGCGCTGTTCAAGGGAGATCTTGTGCGATCGTAGGCGGGTGCCCTCGGTTTCATCATCGCGTCATGCCGATGACGAACACCGTGGTCGGCTACCTGACATGTCTGACGGCCGGGCCGATCACCGCTTAGGCAATTGCGTCGAGAATTCCACTAGGTGGCGCCGACCCCCCAGTGCAGCACCCGCGAGGTGACCAGCACCAACCCGAGCGACACCACGGCCACCACGACCAGCCCGATGACCGCAACGATCAGCGGTCGCCATCCGGTGCGAGCCAGCTCGCGAAAGTTGGTGTTGAGCCCCACGCCAGCGAAGGTCAGCAGAAACGCCCATTTCGAAACGTTGCCCAGGTTGGTGACCTGACCCTTGGTCAGCCAACCGGCGGTGGCGATCGCCGACACCGCCAGGAAGCCCAGCACGAACTTGGGGAACTTTTCCCAGACGAACCTGGCCTTGGCGCCGAACCCGGGCGCGATCTCGTCGGCTTCGCCGCGGGCGGCCCAGTACAGCGCGAAACCCAGGACCACGAACCCGATCAATGCGTTTCGCACGGACTTCACCAACACAGCAAGCTTGCCGGCCTCATCGGAGAACAGGTACCCGGTCGCGGTGGTCTCGGCGGTGTTGTCGACGGCCAGACCGGCCCACAAGCCGAACTCATGGTCGGATAGGCCCAGAGCGTGGCCTAGCACGGGCAGTGTGAACAGGGCGACGGCCCCCAGCGCCAGGATCGCCGCGATCGCGTAGCTGACATCGGAGTTGCGGGCCCGGATCGCGCCCTTGGCCGCGACGATGGCCGACACTCCGCAGATCGAAGTACCGATGGCCAGCAGCGAACCCAACTTGCCCGACAGACCGAACAGTCGCGCCGCCAGCAGGATGATTCCGCCCGCGATGGCCATGTCCAGCAGGATCTGCACCAGCGAAATCCCGCCCAGCTTGACGATGTCGCCCAGCACGAATCGGGCACCGAGCGCCACGATGCCGATCTTCAACCAGAACTCGTAGGTCTGCACGCCCGGGCGGAAGATCCGGTGCACACCGACGGTGTTGGTGATCAGCAGGCCGATCACGATGGCCCACAACACGTATTCGATATCGGGAACCGTCCAATGTTCCTTCTTGGCAAGCAGATTCCACCAGATCTGGGCGTACTTGCCCAGTAGGCCGATCCCGATCAGCAGCAGCACGCCTGGGACGTAGTCCAGCAGGTTGCGGCTGGTGAAGATCGGCTGTTCCTCGGAAGTCTGTGCGACGTCAGTTGTGCTCATGGGGTCACCACGGAATCTTGGGAAGGAGACCCGCGACGGCGAGGACGACGAAGACGCCCGCGACGATGGTCGCCCACCAATCGATGCCGATCGACAACCGATCCCGGCGGGTGTCTCCCCTGCCGGGCTCTATGGATTCCGCCACGGTTACCTCCCCGCTCGCGCTACATGTATGTCGCCGATGTTGGCGCTCGGGCGCCGGGCTGACCAGCAATGCGCTCGCGGTGATTTTCTCCGGGCGGCTACTTGGCGGTGGCCGGCGTCGCGGGTAGCGGCGGCGGGCAGGAATCGTGATCCTGCAGCTCCTCGCCCCCCGCGCCAGACTGGGCGTCGGCCCGGTCGGCCAGCATGACGAAGCCGGGTCGGCCCGCCGGGTCGGTGGCACCGACCACCACCAGCGTGTGCAATCCCATATCGGCCCGTGCTCCCTGGAGACCGTTGGCGAGCAGGACGAACGGGTTGGCGTCCAGATCGGCACCATTGATCGCCATCGCCCAGTAGGTGTGGCCGACCAACGGAACCGCAAGCGGTGCCCACGCCGGCCCGATGGCAGCGGCCGCCGACTGCAGCGCGTCGTGGACATCGGCACGCACGCAGTCGATATGGATGTGCAGCTGGTTCTGGGTTCGCGCCACCGCCGAGTTGATCGCCAGGCTCATCCAGTCCCGCGCGATCGTTCCGCCGGCTTTCTGTTCGACGAACGACCGGGCCTGCCATGCCGCGCCGAAGTAGTTCGTCGCACCGGAGTTCAGCAGTGCCGGGCTTTCGATCCCGGCGATGCGCGCGGTGGGGATCAGCAGATACTGCCGATCACCGACCGCATCTTTGAACACCGCATAGCCGTGGTTCTCGCCCCCGCTGAGATCGACACGGGAACACGGTGCCGGGTCGTGCTGCTGGCGCTCGTCGACGATGCAGCGGTCGTGGACGATCGTCCAGAGTGCGTTCGGGTCAGCGTCGGCGGTGGCCGCGCCCAGCAGACCCAACGCGAGTGCCGCCGCCAGTGGTGCACTGCAACGCAGGTGTCGCACGGCCACACCCTACGGCGGCAGCGAGAGCACACCACCCCTCACCCGGCGAAGCCGCATCTGCGGATCTAAACCGAGGTATGGTCCGCAGCTGCGGATGCAATCGGATACCATTCGGCCGTGCCGATGCTGCGGGTTCGGGAGGCCGCCGAGTTGCTCGGCGTCAGTGACGACACGATCCGGCGCTGGATCGAGGACGGCAACCTTCCCACGGGCAGTGACCAATCCGGCCGCAAGACCGTCGACGGAGCTGCGCTCGCCGCCTACTCCAGCAAGAACGCCGCCGCAACTCCGAAAGACCCGTTGTCCGTCGCCAGTTCGGCACGCAATCGGTTCGCCGGCCTGGTTACCCGGGTGGTCGCCGACACCGTGATGGCTCAGGTCGAGATGCAGTGCGGCCCGTTCACCGTCGTCTCGCTGATGAGTACCGAGGCGGTACGCGAACTGAACCTAGAACCGGGAAGCGTCGCGGTGGCTGTCGTCAAGGCCACCACCGTCATCGTCGAAACGTCAGGAGAATCGTGATCAAAGGGCTGATGCCGGCAGTGGCCGCCGGTTTGCTCATCGCCGCAAGCGCCGGCTGTGGTTCCGCGTCGCAACCGTCGTCGTCGACGACGCCGGGCCAGCAGAAGATCATGGTGTTCGCCGCCGCGTCGTTGAAGAAGACCTTCACCGCGATCGGCGATCAGTTCAGCAAGGACAATCCCGGTGCCTCGGTGGAGTTTTCGTTCGCGGGGTCATCGGATTTGGTGACCCAGCTGACCCAGGGTGCCCACGCTGACGTCTTCGCATCCGCCGACACCAAGAACATGGACAAGGCTGCTCAGGCAGGTCTGCTGGCAGGCTCGCCGGTGAACTTCGCGTCCAACACGCTCACAATTGCCGTCGCACCCGGGAACCCCAAGGGCATCAACGCGTTTGGCGATCTGACCAAACCGGGCCTCAACGTCGTGGTGTGCGCCCCGCAGGTACCGTGCGGATCGGCCACCCAGGCCGTGGAGGCCAAGACCGGGGTGAAGCTGACTCCGGTGAGTGAGGAGTCTTCGGTCACCGACGTGCTGAACAAGGTGACCAGCGGTCAGGCTGACGCTGGCCTGGTCTATGTCACCGACGCCGCAGCCGCCGGTGACAAGGTCAGCGCGGTATCGTTTCCCGAGGCGGCTGGCGCGGTCAACACCTACCCGATCGCTATCCTCAAGCAAGCCGGAAATTCAAGTTTGGCAAGCAAATTCGTTGACCTGGTGACCGGTCCGGCTGGCCAACAGATCCTGACGAAAGCCGGTTTCGGCAAACCCTGAGGCCGGAGCCGGCGACTTTGGTTCTTGTGGCAGGCTCGACGTGTGGACCTGCCGCACCCCGACGTTGACACTCCGCACCTGGCCGACGTAGTGCCGTCGGTCCTGGCCGCGATGGGGGTTGCCGGCTTCGAGCCGCGCATCGGCTTGCCCGAGCCCGCGGCCGGGGCCTGCGTCCTCCTGATCGACGGTCTGGGTGCCGAACTTCTCGACGCTCACGCCGAGGACGCCCCGGTTCTGGCCGGCTTGCGCGGCCGCACCCTGCACGTGGGTTTCCCCTCCACCACCGCGGCCGGGCTCGCCGCGGTCGGTACCGGCCGCCCGTCGGGTGGTCACGGCATGGTCGGCTACTCGTTTCGGCTGCCCGACGCCGGGGTCATCAACGCGCTGCGCTGGCGCCCTCATCCCTGGGGCGACGATCTGCGGGAGTCGGCGGTACCCGAGCAGGTGCAGCCGCTACCCACCACCTTCGAGCGGGCCGCGTCGGCGGGCATCGCTGTCAGCGTCGTCTCGGGTGCGGAGTTCACCGGCTCGGGACTCACCCGGGCGGTGCTGCGCGGTGGGCGCTACGTCGGCGTGCATGGCCTCGGCGACCTGGCTGCTGCGGTCCGCGCGACGGTGGCCGATGGTGGCTTCTGCTACGGCTACCACGCCGACCTCGATCTCATGGGCCATCTCTATGGCCCGGGCTCGGCGGCCTGGCGGTTGCAGTTACGGCACGTGGACCGGCTGGTGGAGTCTGTCGTCGACGGCCTGCCGCCCGGCGGCCTGCTCGCGATCGTGGCCGACCACGGCATGGTGGCCGTCGATACTGTCGGAATCGTCGACATTGACTCCGCTACAACACTTCTCGACGGTACCGCCGCTATCGGTGGTGAGCCCCGCGCCCGCCACGTTTATGTTCGCGACGGTGCGGCCGCTGACGTTCTGGCGGTATGGCGGGAGTCACTGGCCGACCATGCCTGGGTGGCGTCGCGCGATGAAGCGATCGCCGCCGGCTGGTTCGGCGCCACCGTCGACGACCGGGTACGGCCGCGCATCGGTGACGTGGTGGCCGCCGCCAAAGGTCAAGCCGTGCTGGTGCGACGCACGATCGAGCCGATGGAGTCGGCGCTGATCGGCCACCACGGGTCGCTGACGAGCGCCGAGCAACGGGTGCCGCTCCTGCTGGCCTACGGCTGAGCCGTGTCCTGCGCGGTCAGCAGGTCGGCGGCGGGGTTGCGGTGGCCGGGAGCGTCGGACTCGCGAAGCTGGGCCGTGTGCCGATACATGTCCATGTCGAGCTACGGTCTGGGTCGTGATCGTTCTGCTTCCGCCGTCGGAGACCAAACGCAGTGGCGGCGACGGCCCCCCGCTGCGGTTCGGTGAACTGGGCAGCTCCGCTCTTGACCCGCTGCGCCGAGAACTTGTCGACGAGCTCGTCGCGCTGGCCGCCGAGCCCGACGTGTGCCGTCGTGCGCTGGGTATCTCCCCCGCCCAGGATGCCGAGATCGAACGCAATGCCGCGCTGCTGAGCTCACCGACGCTGCCGGCGATCGACCGCTATACCGGGGTTCTCTACGACGCCCTGGACGTGGCGTCGCTGCGGGGTGCTGCTGCGGCCCGCGCCCGTGCTCGGCTCGCCGTCGGCTCCGCCCTGTTCGGGCTGCTTCGAGCCGACGACCGGATTCCGGCCTACCGGCTGTCGGCCTCGTCCAAACTCCCCGGGAGCGCGACTCTGGCGTCCCGGTGGCGGCCCGTCCTGGAGCCCGTCTTGGCCGAATTGGCCGCCACCGAGCTGGTGATCGATCTGCGCTCGGGTTCCTACGCCGGGTTGGGCAAGCTGCCGAATGCGGTGCGCGTCGACGTCCTGGCTGAGCATCCCGATGGCCGCCGCACCGTCGTCACGCACTTCAACAAGGCGCACAAAGGACGACTCGCCCGGGTGCTCGCGTCGAGCCGGTCCGAACCCGGCGATGCAGCTGCCGTCGCCACCGTGGCCCGCCGGGCCGGCATGCAGGTCGAACGAAGCGGCAACGAGCTGACCATCGTCGTCGCGGCGTGACCAGTGTCAGGATGATGGGCGTGAGCACCCGCTGGCAGAAGTCGACGGCACCACGCGGCGACGAGTACGACGCCCGGTGGAAATCGCTGGCCGACGCCGGCCAGAACATTCACGGCGAGGCCGATCTGATCGAAAGCTTGTTGCGTGAATCCGGTGGCACATCGGTGCTCGATGCTGGCTGCGGCACTGGCCGGGTAGCCATCGAATTAGCCAACCGCGGCGTGTCCGTGGCCGGCGTCGACTCCGACGCCGGGATGCTGGCCGCAGCGCGACGCAAAGCGCCGCAGCTGCGCTGGATCGAGGCTGATCTGGCCGACCTGGCAGCGGCGAACGTCGACCGCGTCAACCTCGTAGTCCTGGCCGGCAACGTGATGATCTTTCTGGAACCAGGCACCGAGGCGCGGGTGCTCGCCGCGCTGGCGGGACGGCTGACACCGGGTGGACTGTTGGTCGCCGGGTTCTCGGTGCTCCCTGACCGCCTGTCACTACAGCGATATGACCAGGCCGCCGAAGCGGCCGGCCTGGTCCCGGTGGTGCGCTGGGCGGCGTGGGACCGCACCCCGTTCGAGGGCGGCGACTACGCCGTGTCGGTGCACCGGTTGCGTCGTTCGCCACGCTGAATAAACTGCCGCCGACGGAAACGCGGGTAAAACGGGGGGTGGCCAGTGCAGACAGCGTTCGCTAGGCTCTGTATCCGGCGCCGGTAGGTTGACTGCGACATCGTTGCTGGCGAGTCTGCTCTATCGGTGCGATCAGGGAGGGATGGCTTGATGCGATCGGCGTTCTCGGGCCGTCCTGCGAACCAGTACTACACCCTCACAGCGTTGCTGGCCGCCCGCGGTGCGCAGACCTTCACCTCCCGGGTGATCGCGGGGTGTGTCTTCACCCTTGGCCTGATCGCATTGGGGACGCTTGGCAGCTCGGCCACTTTTCAGTGGGCGATTGGCCGAGACCTGCTGATCGCGGTGGTCGTCATCTGCTTCGTCTCGACGTTCATCTGGCTGCGCCACCGCTGGCCAACCAGGACGGAGTCAGCGTTGCTGGTCGCGATCGCGGCGGTGGCCATTCCGATCGGGAGCATCAGTCCGGCGATCCCGATGTACGGCTTGCTCGGCTCGTCGTCGTTCGTGTTGATCATTGGCTACACGGCCCTGTTTCACGGCCCGCGCCTGCTGGCCTCGGTCCTGGCCGTCGCGGTCGCCACGCTCGCCTACCTTGGTTTCCGGATGGTCCATGCGGACCTTCCCTTCGCCCTGGCCGGCGTCGCGTTGATGCTCCTGCTCTACGTATTCGCCGCATTCTCCTGCCGACTAGTGGTGTGGTTGAGTGGCACCGAGGACGGCGCCGACGCCGTCGAACCGCTCACCGGGTTGCTCAACCGGGACGCGTTCTATCTGCAGACCGCGACGCTGCTGGCCTCCCGCAATCGCGACGACGATCGCTACCTGGTGATCAGCGTCGTCAATATCGACAGCTTTGCGGCCATGGTCTCGGTCGCAGGTAGCCGGGGTGGCAACCGGGCGCGGGTCGCCGCCGGGCAGGCGTTGCGTGAAACAGTGCGCCGGGATGCCATCGTGGGCCACGTGGGCGAGGCCGAGTTCTTCGTCGCCGACTGTTTCACCACTCCCGACTCGTCACCGTTGATCGAGCGCATCCGCGGTGCGATCGCGGCAACACCGGCCGGGATGACAGCGAGCATCGGGGTGGTCAGCACCCCGCTGCGTCCGTTGGTCGAGCACCCGCCCCACGAGATCCTCGACGAGATCGTCGCGCTGGCCACCACCGCGATGTACGAGGCGCGCAGGGCCGGCGGTAACCAGGCCCGCTATGTGGTGCGGCCGAACCTGAGCATCTCTGAGGACGGGACCGAGGGGTACGACACCCCACTGTTGTGAATCCTCAGCGCGTAGCCCCGTGGAGATCGGTAGGCGCGGCAGGCGATTCGGGATCGATTTCCACCCCGTAGGACGTGATGGACGTTATCTCGCGGCCGGCGAATTGGCAGATGTGGCAACTGGAGACGATGGTGAGGCCGTCCGGGCGCTGGTACCGGCCGAGTACCTCTACGACGACGGTGTCGTCCTGCTCGACGGTCAGGCACCGGTCCCAGGTCGCAACGGTTCCGGCCAGGCCGCCCGCGGTCTCCCGGCAGGTGGCGGCGACCGCGTCGGCGCCCTCGAGCACCGAGAAGCCGACAATCGTCCACGCAACGTCACGGGCCAGGTGCGGGAGGGCCTCGCCGAATCGGTGCTGGGCGAAGGCGCGCGCGATCTCCGCTCGGTCGCCAACCTCGGTCATGTCCGCTCCTGTCCTGCACCCTGCCGTCGAGGCTAGCGGCAAGCACGCGAAGCTGGCCCGCGCCGGCCCGACGGCAGCGGTAATGTCTGCCCAATGAGCCCCGGCCACGACCACAAACCCGAGCGTGAACTTCCACCCGGTATGGCCGAGCAGCTGGATCTGCCGTATTCGGGAATGGTCTCGTTCGGGCAGCGCCCCTTCCTGACCGAGCCCGAGCAGCTGGATAGCTGGAAGCCGGATGTGGCGATCGTCGGGGCACCATTCGACATCGCCACCACCAATCGGCCCGGCGCAAGGTTCGGCCCGCGGGCGATCCGGTCCACCGCCTACGAACCCGGCACCTATCACATGGATCTCGGGCTGGAGATCTTCGACTGGCTGGAGGTCGTCGACTTCGGCGACGCACACTGCCCGCACGGCTCCACCGAGGTGTCGCATGCGAACATCCGCGAGCGGGTGCACACCATCGCCTCGCGCGGCATCGTCCCGGTCGTCCTCGGCGGCGACCACTCGATCACCTGGCCGTCGGCCACCGCTGTCGCCGATGTGCACGGCTACGGCAATGTCGGGATCGTGCATTTCGACGCGCACGCCGACACCGCCGACATCATCGACGGCAACCTGGCCAGCCATGGCACCCCGATGCGCCGGTTGATCGAGTCCGGCGCCGTGCCGGGAACGCACTTCGTCCAGGTCGGGCTGCGCGGCTACTGGCCGCCGCAGGACACCTTCGAGTGGATGCAAGAACAAGGCATGGTCTGGCACACCATGCAGGAGATCTGGGATCACGGCTTCAAATCCGTGATGGCCAAGGCCGTGAGCGAAGCCCTCGCCAAGGCCGACAAGCTTTATGTCTCAGTCGATATCGACGTCCTCGACCCGGCCCACGCACCCGGCACCGGCACCCCCGAGCCGGGCGGAATCACCAGCGCCGACCTGCTACGCATGGTCCGGCAGCTGTGCTACGAGCACGATGTGGCCGGCGTCGACGTGGTGGAGGTCGCGCCGGCTTACGACCACGCCGAGCTCACGGTCAACGCCGCACACCGGGTGGTGTTCGAGGCACTCGCCGGGATGGCCGCCCGTCGCCGCGATGCGGCGAAGGTCAAGCCGGGCCCGCCGTCCCCGTTGGCCACCTAAAGGAACTCAGTAGTCGGACTCGGCGGCCAGGATCTCGGCCAGATAGGCGTCGGGTCCCGGCTCGGCCAGCCGGTTGCGGGCGAATCTCCGGACCCGCGCACGGGATTGGGCGGGTTCGGCCGTCTCGGCCCCGACAGTGACAACGGTAGCCGACCAGTTCTGGTCCCACGCCTGGGTGACGGTAGCCGGCCGGCCCGCCGCATCGATAAGTTCGAGGCTCGCCCGCCCCGATTCATCGAGCGCGCCAGCAGCGGTAAAAGCATTGCAGCGCAGTCTGATCGGGATACCGGCGGGCGACCCGGGACCCACCACCGCGACCTGCAACACGGCGTTGACCCGATCACCGTCGGCCGTCACCGCCCAGCCGACGGTGTCCTCGGCGGCGTCGAACACGCCGCCGGGCACCGCAGACCAGGCCATCGACGTGACACCCCTGGCGATCAACCCGGCCGGCGTAGGTCCGGTATCGGTGCCGGCCGCCAGCGCGTAGTCGTCGTGGTGCGCGGATACCAGCGCCGGCGACGCTGTCATCTGCTCGACCGTGTCGGCCAGGTCGGCCCAGCCCGGGGCGTCGACGCCGACGTCCTGGGCCAGCTCCACACACCGGACCACCAACTCCACCACCCGCGGCTCACCGACAATCAAATGCAGGGTCAGCGCAGCGGCGTGCGGGGCCAGCAACGCGCCGATATCGGCGTCGAGGCTGTCCTCCCCCATGAAGTCCTCGGCTTGCGCGGTGAGCAGCGCGATTTCGGCGTCGAGCAGGGCCGGGTCCAGGCCGATGATGCCGTCTTGAACGCTGACCGGCCACCACCGACGCAGCCAGTGCCCGATGGCCAGCCGGCGCAGCCCGTCCAGTGTTCCTGAGCGCACTTCGACACTCGGAAGATCCACTCCCCTATCGACGTCCGGTGGCTGCGCCGCCGCAGCGGCTACGGCTCGGTGTCCGTCCTCGCCGAGTACGCGCCACAACCAGTCGGCTCGGTCGGCATCGGTCAGCGTGATCTGGGCCTGCTTCTCGGCCTCGTCCACGGTCCATGCCAGCACCGCGCCGTCGACCTCCACGACCGCCACCAACGGCACGGCGGCAACGGCGGGGCCGGTGCGCCACAGTCCGGATTCGGCGACCAATCTCATTGCTTCACCTGGACTTCCAGCATGGACTTGATCCGCTGCCGGTGATCGAGGCTCACTGAACGGGCGACCCCCTCGAGCAACGCGCGCAGATCGTCGACGTCCTCGCAGGGTTCCTGCCACACATCGCGCCCGTGCAGCCGCGCCCACAGCCGACCCAGGTACGGCCGGGCAAAACTGGCCAGATCGTCGACGACTTGGCGCTGACGCGGATGAAGCGGCGCGACATCGGCCATGGCGCGGCGCGCATGCAGGACATAGGCCTCTTTGCGCAACCTGGCCTGAATCGTCGCGGCCAGCTGATACCGGCTGCTGGCTCGCTCATCGAGCGGAGTCAGCTGGCCGGCCACCTCGATCCCGGCCACTAGCGCGGCCTGCTTGTCCTCGCCGAGGAAACCCCAAGGGGCGCAGGCACGGTCGACTTCTTCGGCGCACAGTAGTGGCACATCGGGAAGCTCGTCACGATCCAGTGCGCGCCGCAGCGTCGCCCGGACGCGGTCCACCACGCTGCGGTCCAGCGGCCGGTCGCGATCCGATCCCCCGGACAACGGTGGCGGGCGCAGCGGCAATGCCGACGTCAGGCCGAGCTCCAGGATCGACCATGGCAGTGCCGATGGTTGGGTGCGCGCCTGGGCGCCCAGATTGTGCGGGGTCGCGTCGGCGATCAGCGCCGACCACACCCGTTGACGCGCAACGGTGGCGCGATGTCCCTCGGCCGGACCCAGAACGGTGGTCAGACCGGCCAGGAACGGTCCGCTGATGCTGCCGTCGGCACGCACATCGGCCCAACTCCGCTGCAATTGGGCCGAGAGCCGGGAAAGCACCTGCGGCGACGTGACGAGCTCGTTGAGCACCTCGACGCCGGTGCGGTCACGGTCATCGTGCACGGCGCGTAGCGCCCCCGATGCCCTCTGCACACCATCGTCACCGGGTGCACCGTTGGTCACCGCGAGCTCGAAACAGACTGGGAAATAGAGGTCCTGGGCGTTACCGGCGGTGACGCGCAGCCGGCGACGTTCGGCCTTCATCAACTCGAACCATGCCGCGGCCGAGCGCAATCGCTCGGCGTGATCTGCGATCAGGTCAGCCATCTGGGTGGCCACGTCGGCGTCAACGAACGCGGCGGAAAACGCGGGGTTGCTGCGCAGCCGCAAGACGAGGGGGTCGAGGATCCGCTTCACCGTTCGGCGTAGCGGCCCGCCATCGTCGCCGCTGAGGATCTCCACACCGGGTCCGATCGCCCGCCACGCACGGTCGATCACCGCGCGCCGCGGCTGCGACGTGCTGACGGCGGTGACCGTGGTCGAGCCGGCGCTCATCCGGACAGGATAGAGGCAGCGCGAAGTTGGGTTCGGTAGCCGGTGCCCGCAGCCACGCTGCTCCCCATGTCTGATGCACTGCTGGGCGCCATCGCCGTCGTCTCCGCCATCGCACTCGCGTCGATCATCGTCGCGGCCGGCCTGGCCGGCCAGCCACCGAGGGCGCCCCGCTCCCGCCGAACGCGCTGCGTGCGGGCGGTCGGCGTCGGGACGGTCCAGATGGTGGCCGAGGCCGATGACCCTGTCATCGTCATTGAGGTGGAAAGCGTTGCCGGCCATCGTTTCACCGGACGGCTGTGCCACGGCCATGGCGATCCGGTGGTGTCGGCCTTGCGTCCCGGGGTGATCGTGCTGGTGTCCTTCGACCCGGCCAGCCGCAAGGAGCTCTCGCTGGCCGACGACGCCATCGCAGTGCGGGCCGCGGTCGACAACACGCTGCTGCGCCAGGGCGTACTCACCGGCGATCAGCTGGACGTGATCCGGTTCGGCACCCGCTCGTGCGGTGTCGTGACCGGGATGCGACCCACCGGCCGTGAGCGCGCCGACTGCCGCGAGGTCGAACTGGACCTCATGGTCACCCGCCCGGGCGGCGGCCAGTTCCCGGCCCGCGAAACCACGCTCGTGCCCGAAGCCGCGCTGGCCAAAGTCTCCCCCGGCAGCATCATCGACGCCTACTACCTGCCGGAGGACGAGTCCGCGATCGCCGTCTGCCTGCCCCCGGCGTGACAAGTTCACCTCGCACCCCCGACCGCGAAGGTGACCACCGCGGCCCAGTACAACGGGCTGGCGCCCACGTTGCCGGCGCGCCACCGGCGCATCTGCTCCCGCTGCCAGCGGTTCAGGCTCAGCACCGCGTCATCGGCCTCATGCGCGTCGTCGACGGCAATGACGACCTGGGCCATCGGATCCTCAGTGCGGGCGGTGAACCGCCGGTATCCGGCGGTTGTGGGCAGTGACCACAGCGTTGCGGTCACCAGTTCGCTGCCGCAGAGCACCATTGCAGCGACCAGGCCGGTCGCCTCGTCGAACTGATAGTCGCCGCCTGAGCCGCACGCGAGTAGCGCCACCCGGGGCGGCAATGGCAGCTGTACGGCCATCAAGTCCGCGGCCAACAGCGGGCGGTGATCGCCGACGGGTTCGGCGGCACCCTCCGCGGCGGACGTGCAGGCCAGATGCAGAGCTGCGCGGTCGGCGTAGCCGTGCGTACGGTCGGCGGCGCTGGCATGGCCGACGAACAGCAACCTGCTGGGGGCACGTTCCAGGACTGCGGCGAGCCAGCTCCGGTCGGCGTCGCTGCGGCGGAACAACTCCACTGCGGCGCCGACCGCGGGCAGCACCGTGCGGCGTGTGAGGAGCTCGCCGAAATGCAGGGACAGCGTGCTCTCACCCGACGGTCGCCCTAGGACTGACCCCAGCGGTGAATCAGGTCGCTGGCCCGGCACGCGGGGGTCCATCACCAGAAGTGCTGGGGCGCTTTTCCTTTCACGCCAGCACGCGGGTATACGCGACGCGTGGACGATGTTGGGAGGCACCGCCATCACCACGTCGACCATCTCCATGAGACGCAAACCCTCGGTGACGCTGGCGATGTCGACGAGCTGCCATGGAATGTGCGCGGCGTTGGTCCCGGTGAAGGTGATCGCCGATTTCCGGGCGGCAAGCAGCTCCTCGGGGTTGGGGCCGGCCAGCGGGACCGCCAGCAGGCCCCACGGGATACGCGCCAGCCGCGCACTCGGGGAGATGAACAGCACCGGCCGCGGATCGGCGACGTGTTCGGAGATCAGCTGCCAGGCAGGTGCGGGAATCAGCAGCACACCCAGGATGTAAGCGAGGGTCAATTCACCCTGCGCGGTGGCGAATGGTCCGCGGGTCAGGGCCCGGTCGAGAGCGTCTGTGAGGCTTTCGTCGCCGTCGGGGTCGGGCAGCGCCCCCCGCAGCTCCTCGAGCGCGGCCAGCAGGATCGGCTCGTGCACCACCCAGGTGATCGTGCGATCGGGCTGCCCGACCACACGCAGACTGGCGTATGTGGCGACGCCGAGATCGGCGAACCGCAACACGAGTTCGGTGTTCATGGCCACGTCGACCACACGGGGCCGCCGGAGGTGACGGCTTGGCCGTAGCGGCTCTGCGCCAGAATTCGGTAGCGCGCCAGGATAGGTGCGCTGTCGGGGTCCATCTGCAGGGCAGGTAGTGGCCCCAATGTCGTCAGAGTCAGCGCATCGACCGAGAGGCCACTGGCGGCCAGCGCCTCCTCGTCCACGGTTTCGACGGGAACCGTCACCGTCGCCGGGGCGTCCCACCCGCCGGCTTCGCCGCGTGGCTCGCTCGCGAACGTGCCACGCGCACAATGGTATTCGATGAGTTCGCTCAGTAGCGCGTCGTTCTCCCATTCCCAGGCCACCGAGAAGGCGCCGGCGAGCATGCGTGCCGAGACCTGGGAGGCCCATCGCCAGCGCGCGTCAGCATCGGTCATGGCGTATCGCACGGAGTCGACGGCCAGGGCGGCGGGGATCTTGAGCTCGGCGGCCTTCTCTAGCTTCTTGCGCGCGCTGCGGTGGCGCTCGCTTCCGGGGTCGAATCGCGTGACGCCGAGGGAGTCCACTTGGCGTTCCTGGATCTGCTGCCAGCTGTCCGACGGATCGCCGATACCGTCGAAGTTCAGGTCGGCCAGGGCGTCGGCGCGCCAGATCGAGCCGAGGTGGTCGTCAAGGCGGGCATATTGCAACCAACTCGATCGCGGCCAGCTGTCCAGAAACGCGCGGGCCTCGGCGACCTGTTCGACCGCCTCTGCGAACCGGCCGCGGAATACCGAGATCCAGCTGCGCTGCATCAAGATGCGGTGGATGTACAGCGGACGGCCCAA
Source organism: Mycolicibacterium helvum (assembly GCF_010731895.1). Classification (NCBI taxonomy): domain Bacteria; kingdom Bacillati; phylum Actinomycetota; class Actinomycetes; order Mycobacteriales; family Mycobacteriaceae; genus Mycobacterium; species Mycolicibacterium helvum. Next base: position 5,515,719 of record NZ_AP022596.1, read on the forward strand.
TTCGCGCCATTGCGTTTCGGCGTGCCCCCAGGATTCGTCGGCCTCCGCCAGCCAGCCGACGCCCAGCCGGGTGAGCCCGAAGTACAACCAGCACCGAGCGACGTCGTTGGCCCGTGAGTGCTCGGCGATCACCGGATAGGCGGACCCGACCAGTCGTTCGGTGGACTCGTGGTCACCCCGCATCCAGGTGGCTGCGGCGGTCTCGAGTTCGGCTCGCGCCCAATACAGTCCCCACCCCCGGCGTTGAGCCCGGGCGCCCGCCCGGTGCAGCCACAGTTCGCCTTCGGCCAGCCGACCGGTCTCGACGCAGAACCGGCCGTACGCGATGCCGGCCGCGACCAGCAGCTGGTCGGCTTCATCGGTGCCGTCGGGCAGCCCGTCGATGATCGCAATGATGTTCTGCCACAGCTCCGCCGCCGGTACATGCAGGTCGTCATCGCACAGCGCCGTCGCGCACAGGACGCCCGCCAGGGTCGACAAGTGACGGTGTTCGGGTTCTAAGTCGGTGAATCGGTGTGCGGCGTCGTCCTCACGCAACCCGGCCAGTTCGGATGCGGCTTCTTCGTGATCACCGGCGGACGCGGCAAGGCCGGTGCGCAGGAAGCGGGCCCGCAGGGTGTAGCGGGCGACCATGTGGTCGACCTCGACGGCGTCGCGGGCATCGGCGTACTGCGCCAGGCAATCGGTCATCCGTCGCAGGCACTCACGGGTACCGTCGTATGCCGTTCTGGTGAGATAGATTTCGCCGAGCTGGGCGAAAGCCTCGAGTGCCAAATCGTCGCGGTCCTCGCGTTCGATCTCCGGCATGAGCGACAGCAGGAGCTCCTTGGCCGCCTCCTCCTTGGCTGCGAGCGCGAGCTGGCGAGCCCGCTGTAGCTCACCGGTAATGGACACGGCTGGATCATAAGTCGGCCGGCGCAGACTCTGGAGATAACGCCGAGACGGCGGACGTGCTCGGCACGTCCGCCGCCCCTGGCCCGGGATGCTCGTCACCTCACTTGCAGGTGACGGAGATTTCGAACTTCTTGCTGATCATGCCCGCCATGGGGTTCTTCATGTCGGCGCCGGCCGCCTCCCCGGTGATCGTGTAGGTATTGCCGTCCACCTTCACCTCAGCAGAACCGGTCTTCATGCCCATGTTGTCGCTCACCGCGAGTGCGTTGCCATCGACGACCATCCCCAGCGACTGGACCTTCGGCGGCTGACCGTCGGTCATGACCACACCGAGACCCTGCTGACCACCCACGGCCCCGCTGGCGATATTGATGGTGCTGCCCTGCTTCACGCACGTCACGGTGTTCAGGTCCAGGCCCTGCAGGTCGTTTCCCTCGACCTTCACCGATGTCTTCCCGCCGGAGGCGACCGCGGCGCTGGTGGGTGCCGAACCCGTCGCCGAGCTGGTGCCCTTGCTGCTGTTGTTGTCGGAGCACGCCATCAGCAGCATGCTGCAGCCGATAACGCCGACACCGACCGCGAGAATTCGCTTCACCTGTGTTCCCTTCGTTCGCGCGGCGCCTTGGTGGCACCGTCACGAGCCAAGTACAGGCGCCGGCCGTGGCTACCGATCCCAAACTTTGTGGCGCGTCACGGTGGGTACACGTCGATGCCGACGGTGGTGTGAGGCTCACTCGAACTTTCGCGCGCCGGCGTCGATCTCGCCGCCCCGGGCGTGGTGTCAGGTCTTGGCGAGTTGCTGTGCGGCGTAGCGCTGCGCCCACTCCTTGCGGGAGCGGATGGACACGTCGACGTCATTGGCCCTTGCCCGGAGCGCGGCAACCGTCGTGTCCTGCTTGGCGGTGCGGGCGAACGGATCCCAGCTAAAGAACCGGCAGGAATTCTCCCAGGTGATCTTGTTGATATCGGAATCGGAGGCGCCCGCGGCGTCCAGTTCGGCCAGCACTTTCTCGGGGGCGTCGGGCCAGAAGCAGTCCGAATGCGGATAGTCGCACTCCCAGGCGATGATGTCGATGCCGATCTCGTGACGCAGTTTCAGCGACGTCTTGTCGGTGACGTAGCAGGCCAGCGAATGCTCGCGGAACACGTCGCTGGGCAGTTGAGAGCCGAAGTCGCGGCGCAGCCATTTCTGGTTGGTGTAGTGCCGGTCGCTCCTATCCAAGTAGAACGGGATCCAGCCGATACCGCCCTCGGAGAAGGCGAACTTCAGGTCCGGGTAGTTGCGCATCGCCGGGCCCCACAACAGGTCCTGAGCGCACATCGCCGAGATCTGGGTGGCCAGGATGATCATGTTGTCGATCGGCGCATTGGGGGCCGTGCTGATCGCGCCGAACCCGGTGCCGATGTGCAGGCACATCACCGCGTTCTCCTCGGACAGCGTCCGGAACACCGGACCCCAGTAGTCCTCGTCGTGGTAACTCGGCAGACCCTCCAGGTGCGGAAGCTCAGGCATGGTGACCGCCCGGCAGCCCTTGGCCGCAACCCGGCGGATCTCGGCGCACATCCCCTCGGGCGTCCACGTGGGCAGGATCGCGATCGGGATGAAGCGGTCCGGGTACGAACCGGCCCATTCGTCGATGTGCCAGTCGTTGTAGGCCGACACCATCACCAACGTGACGTCTTCGCGGGTCATGTTGAGGTGGCGTGCGGAGAAGCCGGTGAACGTCGGGAAGCACATCGAGGCCAGGATGCCGTTACGGTTCATATCGCGGACCCGCTCGTGCACGTCGTAGACGCCGGGACGCATCTCGGCGAAGCCGGCCGGGTCACGGCCCCACTCCTCGGGCGGCCAGGACACCACGGCGTTGAGACCGCTGACGCCCTGCGGACGGCCCTGGTACATCCACTGGTCGACGCCCTGAGCGTCGGTGACGACGATCGGGGCCTCGGGCTTGAACTTGGCCGGGACGTGGTTGAGGAACATGTCCGGGGGCTCGACCACGTGGTCATCGATGCTCACCAGGATCAGGTCGTCGACGTTCATGGCTTAGTTGTACCCTCGATCTTCGTGACCGTCTCCGCACATTCGGCCAGAGACTTGGCCCAAACGGCCAAGAATCGGCCGGACGCTCGACCGGCCAACATCGGCCAGGTGGAGCTTCGCCGTGGCGGGCGGGTGCTGGCCGGCAGCTACCTCTATGAAGGCGAACTGCTGGTCACCGGGTGGCATTTCCACGACGTCCACCAGATCGAATACGCGATCGGCGGAGTCGTCGACGTCGAGACGGCGTCGGCGCACTACCTGCTGCCGCCCCAGCAGGCGGCCTGGATTCCCGCGGGTCTGGAGCACCAGGCGACCATGAATCCGTCGGTCAAGACGCTGGCGGTGATGTTCGACCCGGAGCTCGTCCCCGCCGCCGGCGACCGGGCCCGGATCCTGGCGGTGTCTCCGCTGATCCGGGAGATGATGCTGTACGCGCTGCGCTGGCCGATCTATCGGGAGTCGGGGGCCGCCGAAGAGGACACAGCGTCCGACTCGTTCTTCCGCACGCTGGCCAATCTCGTGGCCGAGGCGCTGGATCATGAAGCGCCGTTGAGTCTTCCGAGCTCAGATGACCCGGTGGTCGCGGCTGCGATGGCCTATACCAAGGACCACTTGCAGTCAGTAAGCCTGCAGGAGGTGTGTCAGGCGGTCGCGGTCTCCGAGCGCACATTGCGCCGTCAGTTCCAGAAAGACGCTGAGATGTCCTGGCGCACTTATCTTTTACATGCCAGGATGCTGCGGGCGATGGCCCTGCTGGCCGCACCTGTTCAGAGTGTCCAGCAGACCGCGACCGCTGTCGGCTTTGACAGTGTGGGTTCGTTCACCCGGGCCTTCAGCCAGTTCTGTGGGGAAACCCCGTCGTCATACCGTAGGCGTGTCACCAGCACTGGTGTATGAGATGACTGCGCGCCGATGGGTGCGCTCGTGCCAGCGTAGGCGCAACAACAACAATCCGCGGTGCGCCTCGAACCCCAGCGCCAGCGGATGCCGCCAGGGCCCCGATCGTGATCGCCGTGTTTGTGTCACCACACCACTGTGCCAGCCGCCTGATACCTGACGCCGCGCCACGCGGCCCGATGTGCCGCTCGTCACCTGAAGTTCGTTGTCTGTCAAGAATCCTCATCGGTACCGGTGATCGCGGCGACCAGCGTTCCGGGTTCGCCGCCGATCGCGCCGCGAACCTCCTGGCCGGCCCGCTTGGCTGACTCGCTCACGTCGCCGCGAGCTGCGACCGCCGTGGCCCGCAGTTCTTCGATATTGCGGTCGAACACCTGGCGCACGTCGTCGCCCTGCGCCGCGGCGGTCGCCACCGCGAAGACGCCATCGAGGGCCGAACCCGCCACAGTGCCCTGGGCGGAGACCAGCGAACCAGCGATCTCGCCGGCGTATCCGAGGACTGCGACCGGCAACGTGGCCTGATGGCCGACGTAGGTGGTGACAGCCGTGCGCAGCCGGCCGGCGGCCTCGCCGAGCGCGTCCTGCACACCGGCGCCGGTGTGCTCCCAGGCAGACGCGATGGTCTCGCCGTCCTGGATGGCACCCGCAAACGTTGCAGGAGCATGGGCGATCGCGGTGGTCACATCCGTTGCAGCATCCATCAATTGGCTACTCAGTGCTTGGCCGACCGCGATCTGACGCTCGAGGACCTGGCGGATGACAAGTTTCATTTGTTCTTCTTGCTCGTTCCGCTCGTCGTCAGCGGTCGCCTCGCCCGGCAGCCTCTCTTGGTCGACGGGCGAAGCGGTGGAGGCAGTTTCGGAATCGGTTGTGGATTCAGACATGCGCCCAGTCAACGCGTGCGTACCGACCGGACGACATCTGCGAAGTGACGGGCGGTCCTCCGGCAGGCAAAGAGAAGGCAGCGCGGCCATCCGCGGCTACCAGGCTGCAACCAGCTATCCCCCAGCTTGTTGCCAGAAAGCCGTCCTATTCTCAGCTTTCGCGTCCCGGCGACTGTGACGCGCCTTGTTGGTGTCTCCGCTGGAGGACGTTTCTATGACGAAGTTCATCCGAATCGGATTGGGCGCACTGGCCCTTGGTGCGATGTCGATTACGTTCGGTTCCGGTGCCGCACTGGCCGACGACTACGCCGGAAAGTCGTACGCGGACGCCTCTTCGGCGATAAGCAGTGCCGGGCAGAAGTCCGTCATCGCCTCCTCATTCGGCGATGGTCTCAGCCAGAGTGACTGCGTAGTGACGCACTCGCAGAAGGCGCCGTGGCTCAAGGGCGACAACTTCTCCCCGGTCACCGACACCGTGCTGCTGTACCTGAACTGCAACGCCAAGCTCGCGAAGGCGGGCAAGGCGGGCAACTCGCTGGCCAGCCCCGAAGGCCAGGCCGAGAAGGCGGCCGAGGACGAGCAGGCCGCCAAGGATGCCGCTGCTGCTCAGCAGGCAGCCGCGCAACAGAACCAATCGAGCGAGCTGGCCACCCCCGGCGGCGACTGACGATCTCACCCCCCGCTTGCCGCCGGGGCTCTCGGCGGCGAGGATTCGGTGGCAATGGATGCCACATACGCCGCTGAACTCGCTGATCTCGACACGATCGGGCAGGCCGCGCTGGCCGCGTCCGGGGAAGTGACGGCCCTCGAGCTTCTCGACGCGGCGATCACCCGAACCGAAGCTGCCCGCGGGCTCAACGCCGTCATCACCGATCTCTTCGAACGCGGGCGCGAGCAGGCCGCCGCCCTCGATCGATCCGGATCGCTGCGTACCGGTGCGGCCGGTCCGTTGGCTGGCGTTCCGTTCCTGCTCAAGGATCTGGGCGCATCGCTGGCCGGGGCCCCCGAGGCAATGGGTTCGCGGGCGCTGCGCAGCCACGTGGCGACCCAGACGGCGTGGATCGTCGAGCGCTACTTGGCCGCCGACCTGGTGGTGTTCGGCAAGACCAACACCCCAGAATGGGGCAACCACTGCACCACTGAGCCGTCGTTGTTCGGCCGCACCGCCAACCCCTGGTCGCCGGATATCACCCCGGGCGGTTCCAGCGGCGGGTCGGCCTCGGCGGTGGCCGCCGGTATCGTGCCCGCCGCCTCGGGTGGCGACGGAACCGGTTCGATCCGGGTGCCGGCGGCCTGCTGTGGACTGGTTGGGCTCAAACCCCGCCGCGCGCGCACCTCCTTCGCGCCGTCGGGCCACCTCCTGGAGGGGTTGGCCGTCGAGCACGCGCTGACCCGCACCGTCCGTGACAGCGCCGCACTGCTGGACGCGGTGGCCGGAAGCGCACCGGGCGATCCGTACAACGCGCCGCCACCGGCCCAGCCCTTCGTAACTGCCGCCGGCCAGCCGCCGCCACCACAGCGGATCCTGATCGCGACCCACTCCCCCTTTCCCGCGCCGCCGACAGATCCGCGTGTGGCAGCCGCCGTCGAAAATGCCGGGCGCGCACTGGAATCGATCGGTCACCAGGTGGAGCCGGGAGCGCCGGGTTTCGACACCGACGCCGTCGCCAACGCAATCGCGGTGCTCCACAACGTCAGCAACGTGCAGCTGTACAACGTCGCGAAGTCTCATCTCGGCCGCGACCCGTACGAGGACGAATTCGAGCCCAGTAGCTGGGTGATGATGCGCGAGGGCTTCACGACGACGGGTGTGGACTATGCCGACGCCATCGACACCATCCATGCCCAGACCCGCCAGTTCGTCGCCGGAATGGGCGCCCACGACGTGCTGCTGGTTCCGACGCTGCTGGCGCCGCCACCGCACTATGGCGTCCTGGATCAGCCCCGGGGAACCACCCGGGCGTTCTTCGACGTCGAGTTCGCCCACACCGGCTGGACGACGATGGGCAACGTGACAGGCTGGGCGGCCATCTCGCTGCCCCTGGCGATCACCGAGGACGGCCTGCCCATCGGGGTGCAGCTGATGGCACCCGACGAGACGGTCCTGTTGCAGCTGGCCAGCCAGCTCGAGCAGGCCATTCCGTGGGCCCAGCGACGACCGCGGGAATGGCTCGGTACGCCCCCGTCCTGAGCGTTGTGCCTTTGGATGAACCGCACAGTGGCGATCGTCGGCCGTGACACACTGTGCCCATGGTTGTCTCTATCGCGCGTCCGAAGCTGGAAGGCAATGTCGCTGTCGGTGAGGACCGCCAGATCGGTTTCGCCGAATTCGGCAGCGCTGTGGGCCGGGCCATTTTCTGGCTGCACGGCACCCCGGGGGCCAGACGGCAGATTCCAATGGAAGCCAGGGTCTTTGCCGAACAGAACAACATCCGGCTGATCGGGATCGACCGGCCGGGCATCGGGGCCTCGACCCCGTTCCAGTACGACAACGTGCTGGCCTTCGCAGGCGACCTGGCGATCATTGCCGACACCCTCGGTGTCGACAAGATGGCCGTCGTCGGGCTGTCCGGCGGCGGTCCTTACACCCTGGGCTGCGCGACCGCGATGCCCGACCGGGTGGTGGCCGCCGCGGTGCTCGGCGGGGTGGCCCCGACGGTCGGTCCGGACGCCATCGGCGGCGGGTTGATGAAGGTCGGCACGGCCGCTGCCCCGCTCATCGAGCTCGCTGGGGCGCCGCTACGGCTGGCGGCCGTCAGTCTGATCCGGTTGATCAAACCGGTGGCCGAGCCTGCCCTCTACATCTACGCCGGCATCTCCCCCGAAGGCGATCGCAAGATGCTGGTCCGCCCCGAATTCAAAGCCATGTTTCTCGACGACCTGCTCAACGGCAGTCGCAAGCAGCTGGCGGCGCCGTTCGCCGACGTCGTGGTCTTCGCCCGGGACTGGGGGTTTCGGCTCGATGAGGTCAAGGTGCCGGTCCGCTGGTGGCATGGCGACCGCGACCACATCGTGCCGTTCGCGCACGGCCAGCATGTGGTCGCCAGGCTGCCCGACGCCGAGCTTCACGAGCTTCCCGGCGAGAGTCACCTCGCGGGTCTTGGCCGTGCCGAGGATATCTTGAGCGCCATGCTCGAACTCTGGGATCGTGACGAGTCTGCGACCTAGTTGCGGCGAATTCACGTCGCCTGCAATCGATCTGACCAGCGAGCCCCGCGCCGCGCAGATGGACCAGCGCGGCGCGGGACGGCGGGTCTACGCGCCCAGCTGACTCTTGATCAGCGCGTCCTGCTGCTTGCCGAAGTCGGTGACCAAGTCAAGCGGCACCGGGTCGCCGACCGGACCGGTGAATTCCAGTGCCGAGGCCGCATTGCCCTGGGTGAAATACAGGACACTCAGCGATTTCGTGCCATCCGGGGTTTTTCCGGAGATGAGCTGTCCGTTCTGTCCCACCGGAACGGACACGGTCTTCGAATTCGCGACCGGAGTGGCTGCCTGCGCCGAGCTGATCGCGCCGGCTGCGGCGCCGGGATCGGCCAGCACCCAGACGGTGTCGGTGATCGTGCGTCCGTCGCGGTGGGTGTAGACCGTCGTAGCGCCGGGCGTGCCACCAGGGTTGAGGACCGGCGGGGCCGCGGTGTACGCCATTGAATCGGTCACCACGTTGGGATCGATCAGCAATACGGTGTAGTCACCGGGATCGGCAGCGGCCAGGCCGGTGCCGAGAGTCATTCCGGCCGACAGCAATGCGGCGGCGGTCACGCCGCCGAGATGACGAGAATTCATTACGAAGGCTTCCGTTCGGGGAGTTTTCCATTGGCAGGTCATTTCGTCGGTGTGCTTGATCAGCAGGGGTAGCAGCCCCAGCCGTGCCATCCGTCGCGCCAGAAAAAGCCTGAGCCACAACCCATATTGCCCGTGCCGCCCTGGCAGTCCAATGCGGTGATGATGGGCGATTTACCCGGACCAGATGGTGTTGGGTTGGTGGTAGAGGCCGCATTTGCGGTCACTGCGCCGGCTAGCGAGCCGGCGACCATGGCCGCGGTTGCAATACCCATGACAAATTTACGCATCAAAGCTCTCCCCCTATTTGGGTCACGCTGGGTCGGACTTCCATACGTTACGACAGGTAATGCGCGACCAGCAGGAATTTGCACGGTTTGTTTACCAAGGTTTCGGAGTCGGTAATGCCCAAGGCCCCCATGGGCGAGGGCCAGAAGTCCCTGTCGTCCGGGTAGCACAGCGGGAGAAGCTGATTCGCGTCACCGAGACGCGGCGCACCGACGCGCAGGCGGCACCCTGCTATGGAAAGGTCCAGCTATGAATGACGCCCTCGCCGAGCGCAGCTACGCGTGGCGGATGATCCGCACCGCGCGGCTGTCTCAGTCCGCCGCAGCGCATGCCGACGGCGCCGATATCGTCTCGGTGCTCAGCGAAGCCCTCGACGCCGGGCTGGGCCGGGCTGAGATCATTGTCGAACTGGCCGACCTCGCGGCGCGGATGTTTGCCCTGTGCAATCCGGAGCTGACCGACGGCGAAGCCGAATTCTGCCCGGCTTAACTCCGCAGCCCGAGGAGGGTGCGCCGCAGCAGGTGCATCGCCACCGTGGTCGATCGCTCGCGAATGTCGGCTCGCTCCCCGGGTAGGTGCACCGGCCTCGTCACTGTGGAGCCGTCGGCGAGCATCACGCAAAACCACACCGTCCCCACCGGTTTGGCCTCGGTTCCGCCCCCGGGTCCGGCGATCCCGGTGATCGCAACCGCCGTATCGGCGCCGAATCTGCGCAATGCGCCGGCCGCCATGGCCTCGGCGACCTCCTGTGACACCGCGCCGTTGGCGTCGATGAGCGCCGGATCGACACCGAGTACGTCGACCTTCGCCTCGTTCCCGTAGGCCACGACCGCGCCTGCGACATAGGCCGACGAGCCGGGCTGGTCAGTCAGGCGGGCGGCTAGCAGGCCGGCGGTGCACGATTCCGCCGTCGCGATGCGCCGGCCCGCCAGCAGTCGGGCGATCTGGTCATCGATCAGCGAACCATCTTCGGAGAACACCATTTCCCCGTGCCGAGCCCGCACCAAGTCCATCAGCTGCGCGTAGACCTCCGCGCTGTGCGGCTCGTAGCGGGTGACCATTTCGACTTCGCCCCGGCGCAGGCAGGTGGTGATCTCCAGACCGGCGAAGCCCGGGATGTTCTCGGCTTCACGCAGCGTCTCGGCGAGTCCCGACTCGGCCAGGCCGAACATCCGCACCGTGTCCTGGCGGTAGACGGTCCGCCCAGCGATCGCCTGCTGGACGGCGTCGTCTGCGATGGCGGCCGGCCACATCGCCTGAAGTTCGCGCGGGGGTCCGGGAAGCACCAGCACGGTCGGGGTGCCGGGGACCACAACGCCGGGTGCGGTCCCGACCGGGTCGAGGACGTGCGCGTCGACCGGAACCATCGCCTGCTTGCGGTTGGCGGCGCGTACGTCCTCGAAATTGACGCCACTGAACCGGGACATCAGGTTCTTCAGGATGGCGGCGATCTTGGCTTCCAGTTCGGCGTCGAGCGTTAATTCGCGGCCGCAGAAGCGCGCCACGATCTCGACGGTCATATCGTCGGCGGTCGGCCCGAGACCGCCGGTCGTGACGATCAGGTCAACGCCCTCGGCAGCCAGGAAACGAAGCTGCGCCTCGATATCGGCGGCACGATCACCGCAGATGGTGATGTGAGCGAGTTCCACACCTAACTCCAGCAGCCGGTCGGCGACCCACGGGCCGTTGCGATCGGCCACGCGTCCGGTCAGAACTTCCGTGCCGGTGACCACGATTCCCGCGCGCACACTCATACCGAGCGAGACTACGCAGTTCAGCTGACCGGGTCGGGCGTCAGCCCGGTGGCCTCTCCCAGCGCCTGCAGCCAGGTGCTCGTATCGGGGACATAGAAGCCGATCTCACCGGTGGCAGTGCGCAAGACGAGATGCGTCCAGCCGCCCACGACACTGCCCTTGAAGACCTTCGCCAGGCGCAGCCCGACGATCGCGTCGAGCGGAACGCTGATCGTGGTGCCCGTCAGCGTCAGGAAGACCACGCGCCGCCGGGTCAGCGCGATGCGGCCGCTGTTCTTCACCCCCGGATAACCGGGAGCTGTCGCACCACGGTAATTACCCTTCTCAAAGGGCCGGATGATCGTCTCGGCAGCCAGCTCGGTGGTGAGCTGGTCAGCGCCGGCGCGGTACTTACGGCGGTAGATCAGCACGATCGGCAGCGCGATCAGCGCAAGAACAATCGCGATACCGACGACCAGCAGGATGACGTGTACCGCGATGTTCATCCTGGTCGACCTGTCAGCGTGGTGCCGCGCCTGGAGCCCGGATCACAAGGGGCACAGCGGGGAACGCGGCCGCCATCTCCGTGCGGGACTTGCGAAGCGCGCTGGTGCCATAGCCTTTCTTCCGGTGGTCGGGGTGGATCCAGATCCGGACGTTGACCTCGCCACCGACCAGCTCACCGAACACCATGCCGACCTTGTGTTCACCGTCGATGGCGACGAACCAGGCCGCCTCTTCAGCGCTCAATCGGTCACGTGCCGAACGGATTTCGTCATCCAGGTCGCCGGCGGGCGCACCAGAACCGTCACCGGCGGCACCGACCTGCTGGGTCCGGGCGGCGAAGATGTCGCGGTCGGTCTCATCCGAGAACGGCCGAAGCTGCAGGCTCTCGTCCAAGCTTGCCGGGCGCTCCCCGAGCGTGAACGACAGCTGACTGTTGAGGTCGTTGAGTTCGGCGGCGATGCGGTCGCGGGAATCCTTGGTCACCTGGGCGAAGGACAACCCCAGGACTGCTTCGGTGCCCAGGCGGGACGTACCGAGCAGCGTGGTGATGGCGTCCACCGCAGAGGCCCGATCATCCGAGTCGACAATGACGTCGAGCACTTCGTGGCGGCGTTCCAGGGCATTGAGCAGAGCATCGGCAATCTCGCGGCGGGCGGCGGCGCGGTCGAGGTCAGTCATGGGAGCAAGCGTAGTGCGACGGGTGGCGTTCGGCGGGGGTCCGGAGCGAACTCCATCATCGACGTGCACCGATGCCGGTCGACATGCCGTGTTGGGCTCTAGTGCGCATGATGATGACGTTCCCCACGCGTGCGATGCCGGATGCGGCGCGGGCGCTGTCCCTCTGCCAAGATGAACGCGCGGCAGATGATCGGTTGCGCTGGGGTGTCCTGTCGAAGATCGTGATACGAGGAGTTTGAGGACGGTGGCGAAGACCTTCGGGACGATCTTCGTCATCCTGCTCTTGCTGATGTGCGCGGGTGATCTGCGGGTGTTCAGCGGGCCGCAGCCACAGCCCGCGCAGGACATCGAGCTGGCCGACGGCTGGCGGCTCACCTCTGCGCAGGACGTGCCTGACGGCGGTGCGACGATCTCGGCGAACGGCTACGACGCCGCGGCGTGGCATCCGGTGCGCCGGATGCCCGCCACCGTGCTGGAGACCCTGCAAGACGACGGTGTCTACCCCAACCTCTACTACGGCAAGAACCTGCTCGAGGATGTGCCGCAGGACCTCTACCAGCAGGACTGGTGGTACCGCACCACGTTCACCGCGCCGGGTGACTACCCCAACTACGTCCTGGACTTCCCCGGGATCAACTACCGCGCCGAGGTCTGGCTCAACGGCCGCCGCGTAGCCGACAGCCGACAGGTCGTCGGGATGTACAACGACCATCAACTCGACGTCACGCGCTGGATCGCCCCGGGCACGTCCAACACGCTGGCCGTCAAGGTCACCCCGGAACGGGCCATCCAGGATGTCAACGGCGTCGAGCTCGCCGACAGCTGGTACGACTGGATCAACTGGCGCTACCTGGGCTACCAGGGGCCGGACAAGAACCCCGCCAACGGCAATTCATTCGTGCCCGACCGCAACGCCGGGATCTGGAAACCTGTGTACCTCAAGACATCTGGGCCGGTCTCGATCGGCGAGGCCACGGTCAACACCGAGCTCCCCTTGCCCGATACCAACAGCGCCCGGCTGACGGTCTATGCGCCGCTGCGCAACTACTCCGCCGACAAGGTGCGCGGTGTGCTGCGAGCCACCATCACCCGCGACGGCAAGGCGCCCATCCACGTCGACGAGCCGGTCTCGCTGATGCCCGGCGAGCAGCGTGAGGTCACGCTCAGCCCGGATCGATTCGCGGCGCTTGTCGTCGACCATCCCGACCTGTGGTGGCCCTACACGATGGGCCGGCCTGATCTCTACGACCTGAAGCTGGAGTTCCTCCAGAACGGCACACCGACCGAGTCCTCTAGCCTCAAGTTCGGGATCCGCACCATCACCCAGGGCCGCGACTCCGACGATTCCTTCGCCGAACTGGGCACCGGTGGCAACTTCTACCTGCAGGTCAACGGCAAGAACTTCCTGGTTCGCGGCGCCACCTATACCCCCGACCTGCTCTACAAATACGACCCCGACCGCGACGCCGCGATCCTCGGCTATGTCAAAGATCTCGGGCTGAACATGCTGCGGCTGGAGTCCAAGATCTCCTCGCAGCGCTTCGTCGAGATGGCCGATGAGCTCGGCATCCCGCTGATGTATGGGTGGATGTGCTGTAACCAGTGGGAGAAATGGCAGCAGTGGGACGACGAGGATCGCCGGGTCTCGCAGGAAAGTATGCGATCTCAGATCGCGATGCTGCGCTCGCACGCCTCGGTGTTCGTGTGGGCCAACGGCAGCGACGGCCGGCCACCCACCGAGGTGCTCACCGACTATCACCAGATCCTGTCCGACCTGCACTGGCAGAACGCCACCGTCGACACGGTGTCGTCACTGAACCGGGACGCCGACGGCCAGCAGGTGTGGGACGGCATTCAGATGGCCGGTCCGTACACGTGGCGGCCACCGTCCTACTGGTTCAGCGGCGAGTACGGAGCGGCCCGCGGATCATCGGCCGAACAGGGTGACAACGAACACATTCCGCCGTTTGCGAGCCTGCAGAAGTTCATCCCGCCCGACAAGCTGTGGCCGATCAACGACACCTGGTACTTCCACGCCGGATCGGATCCGCAGAACTCCCGCCTGGCCAACGTCCAGCGCGTCATCGATCGCCGCTATGGTCCGTCGACCAACGCGCACATGTTCGCGGACAAGGCCCAACTGGCGCACTACGAGGCCACTCGCGCGCAATTCGAGTCGTTCGCTGCCAACGGCTGGGACGGCCACAAGATGACGATCTACTGGATGCTCAACAGCCACTGGCCGTCGTTCTTCGGCAACATCTTCGACTACTACCTGCGCCCCGGTGGCGCGTACTACGGCGCCAAGAAGGGTCTGCAGCCGCTGTCGGTGGTGTTCGACTCCTACGCCACCGGTAACCACCGCCAGGCCAGAGTTTCGGTTGTCAACCAGACTCAGGACTCGCGCGAGAACCTGCGCGTGCGGGTGCGCACCTACGACCTGAAGGGCGCCCTGCGCGACGACCGCGCTTCCGACGACATCAGCGTCGATCCGGGTGGCGCCGTCGCGGCGATGACACTGCCGCCCGGGCCGGCCGACTCGCCCGTCTTCTTCGTGCGCGCCGAGCTGCTCGACCCGGCGGGCAATGTCCTGGCCAACAACGTGTACTGGCAGTCACGGCAGGCCGACGACGTCGGCCCGCCGGCCAACGATGCGGCGTTCAACTCCAATCAGGTCAGCTGGGCGGATATGACCGCACTGAACTCGATGACGAAGGTGCCGCTGGACGTCACCGCCACCGGCGGTGCCACGGACGGGCGCGACGTCACCATCAGTCTGCACAACCCGACCCGGCAGATCGCGTTTTTCGAGCGGGCCGAACTGCTGCCCAGTCCGTTGGCCGACGAGATCCTGCCGATCGAATACGACGACAACTACGTGACCGTGTTCCCCGGTGAGACCGTCCAGATCAAGGGCCGAGTGCCCGAGTCAGGACCCTCGCCGAGCTGGGTCAGGGTCACCGGGTACAACAGCACACCGGTGGTAGTACAGGTCCGCTGACACGCACGGCGCACCTGCGACCGGCCATCGTTTGCTCGCGTGCCCTACATTCGGTTCTAACGTCGACAGCCCCGACATCGGCGGCCCCACAGACCTCGGAAGGGACGGATCTTGCTGCAGCACGCCCTCGTCGTGGCAGCCGCCCTTGCCGCTGCGGTGTTCGCCGCCATTGGAATCGTGGTGCGCCAGCGGGCCACCATGGACGTGCCCCGCGATCAGGGCGTCAGCACCGTGATGTGGTCCACCCTGCTGCGCCGCCGGCTGTGGTGGGCCGGCACCGCCGCCGCGGTGACGGGTTACGCCTTCCAGGCCGTCGCGCTGGCCTACGGGTCGCTACTGCTGGTCGCCCCGCTGATGGTGTCGGCGCTGCTGTTCGCCCTGCCGCTCAGCGCGCGGCTGGCCCACCGCCGAGTCACCCGCGCCGAATGGGGTTGGGCCGTGGTGCTCACCATCGCGCTGGGGGTATTCGTGGCACTGGCCCGCACCAAGCCCGGCGACTACGAGGGTGCACAGCTGCCGGCCGTGGTCGTGGCCGGAATCAGCCTGCTGTTCGTATCCGGCTGCCTGTTGGTGGCGCTGCGGCTGTCGAACTGGCGCCGCGCGATCCTACTGGCGGTCGGTGTCGGCGTCCTCTTCGGTGTGGTGGCCGTACTGACCAAACTTGTCACGCATATCGTGCGCGCAGACAGCGTGCTGCGGCTGATGACCACGCCCGTGCTCTACGTCGTCGTCGCCGTCGGGGTCATCGCGACCCTGCTGCAGCAGTCGGCCTTCCACGCCGGGTCCCTGCGGGCGTCCGTCCCGGCGATGCTGGTGCTCGAACCGGTGGTGGCCGTGCTGCTCGGCGAGGTGGTGCTCGGCGAGCACCTGGCGGTCAGCAAGCCAGCCGCGGCGGTGCTGGCCATCGCCGTCGTCACCATGGGTGCCGCCACGATCGCACTCGGGCGCGACGAGGGCGCCTGGGAAGAGGAACTGGAAGTGAAGGCCAAGACCCGGGTGCCCGAGGGCGGCTGATGCCGCTGATGCCTCGGCCCACCCAGCCTTAGCCCACCCAGGGGCCGACGCCGCCGATCGAGTCGATCCGGATCCGGGTCAGATATCCCGGTGGTGCGTCGTCGGGCGGGAACGAGATGCCCTCGGCCGTGATCATCACCGCGGCCAGCTCCTGCAGGAGTTCGGGTGCGCCGCCTTCGACGATGCGGGCGGTGCCGGTCACCGACAGATACGGCCGCATCACCGCGCCCGGCTCGGTCGAGACAATGGTCAGCGCGACGCGGCCGTCCCGACGCACGTTACGGACCTTCTTGTATTCGGCCAGGTGAGCTGTCACCAGCTCGTCGCCGTCGTCGCCGGATTGCAGCGCCACCCACACCACTGACACCTGCGGGCTGCCGTCCGGGTTGATCGTGACCAGCGTGGCATCCGCACCAGATCCGATCAGGGCACGAGCCGCGTCGTTGAGCTTCATGTGGCTGTGCAACGCCGCTCGGCGTGAGCCATTCCCGCATGGTCTGGCGTGTTCGGCGTCACGGTGCGTTGGCGAGAGACAGCGTCACCGCTCCACCCCGCGGATCGACGCCGTCGAGGATGCTCGACGGGACCCGGAAGACCCGTCCCGGCGACGCCGGCCAGAGCAAGGTCTTCCTGCCGACAGTCCTACCATCCTGGTGCGCAACGACTTTGGGCGTGCGAACCAACCTGTCGGTCCACAACAGCAGCCGATGCCTGGCGGGTGCGGGATCGCCCGGCCGCAGGATGTTCGGCGCGACCCAGCGCAGCGGATCCGCCGCCTCGATGCGCACACCCGATTGGGCCGGGCGGCTGCCGTTCAGGTGGGCGCGAACGTGCGTGGCGACGTGGCGGCCGTCCAGGGCGGCGATATCGGCGGTGTCCACCGGATGCAGAAGGTTGCCCACAGCGAAGACGCCGGGCCTGCTGGTGCGCAGGGCGGTATCGACCGCGGGACCCAATGTGCCGGGATCGATGTCCAACCCGGCAGCCCTGGCGAGCTCGTGGTCGGGAATCCAGTCGCCGGTGAGCACCACGGTGTCGCACGGGACGACGCGCCGTTCGCCGGTATCGAGACTTTCGATCTCAACACCGCTGACGACTGGCTTTCCGATGATGCGGGTGACACGTGTTCGGCGGGCGATCGTGACGTCCATCAGCGGCGTCTTGGCTGCGAGATTGAACAGTCCGTAGGACTCGGGCGACGGATACTCGGTTGTCATGAGTTCGGTCCGGCAGCCCGCATGCTTGAGCGTGAGTACCGCCGAATAGCTGACCAATTCGGCACCCACGATCACGGCTCGCTGCCCGACCGCGCGGTGTTTGAGGTGAACCAGGTTCTGCAACTGTCCTGTGGTGTAGACGCCCGCGGCGCGGTCGCCGGGGATCAGCCGGGCCGCCCTGGGTCGCTCCCGTGCGCCGGTGGCCAACACGACGGCCCGAGCTTCCAGGGGTGTGCGCCCCTTCGGCGAGGTGGTATCCAGCGTCATTTCACCGGCCCAGCCGATGACCATCGTGTTGGTCTGGATCGTGGCGCCCGCCTCGATCGCACGTTCGGCGAGCCGCCGGGCGTAGGTCGGTCCGCTGATGAACGTCTTCATGTCGCGGATGCCATAGCCGGGGTGGTCGCTGTGTCGCGGGATGCCGCCGGGTTCGGATTCTCGTTCGGCAACAATGACTTTGAGGCCCTGGCCGGCAAGAGTCGCGGCGGCGGTGAGGCCGGCGGGGCCGGCGCCGACAATGGCGACGTCTGCAGTGTCGCTGGCGGTCATCGCTGCCTTCCTGAGCAGGTGTCGAAGAGGTCTTGCACTTCTGCCCCGCAATAAAACGCTTGGCAGCGGCCGTTCATCGCCCGCGTGCGCCGCCGCAGCCCGTCGAGTCCGGCCGGTGGAATCACCGACTGGCACGCGTCGCGAATCTCGCCGTGGGTGACCCGTTCGCAGAAGCACACGATCCGGCCGTACGCAGCGTCGGCGGCGATGGTGTCGGCCTGCTGATATGGCCGCGGAAACGCCTCACCGAGGTTGGGCATCCGCGGTGGATCAGGCAGTGCGCGGCGCGGTGTGAGGGTCAGTCCCGCCGTCGCGAGTTGGCCGCGGACGTATTCGGCGACGGCCATCCCCGCGGTGAGACCGGTGGAGCGGATGCCGCCCACCAGCAGGTAGCGCTGTGCCGGATCGGCCTCGATGAGGTAGTCGCTGCGATCAATTGCCGCTCGCAGCCCGGCGTAGGTGGCGGTGACTTCTTCGTCGAGCAGCTTCGGCATGAGCTGACGGCCCTTGCCGAGCAGGAACTCGAAACCGGCTTCGGAGGTGCCGGTAGCAGCGCGGTCCTGCAGATCTTCGGACGTGGGCCCCAGCATGACGTTGCCGTAGATGGTGGGGCTGATGAGGACGCCTTTGCCGCGGGCGGTCGGAACCGGGAGCACGATCTTGTCGACCAGCGGGCGGGCGAGCTTGTCATAGACGATGAGTTCGCCGCGCCGGGGGGTGACCGTGAACCTGTGGTACCCGAACAGGGCGTCGAGGTGGTCGGCACCAAGCCCTGCGGCGTTGACGATCCATCGGGCCGTGACGGTTTCCTGATTGGTGTGAACCGACGTGGTCGCCGGGGCCACCTCGATCCCGGCGACGCGATGGTTCGTCAGCAGCGCCACGCCGCGGTTCACGGCGTCAGTGGCTAACGCGAGATTGACTGTCCAGGTGCAGATGATCGATTCGTCGGGAACGGTCAGGCCGCCAAGGGCGCCGGCGCCGAGATGCGGCAATTCGGCGTATACGGCTTGTGCATTGACGATTTCGCACCGCTGGTAGCCGTTGGCTTGGGCTTTCTCCAAGAGACCGGGTAACGCATCGAGTTGCTCATGGTCCCAGGCCACCAGGATCGCACCCGTGTGTTCGATCGGAATTCCGGTGCGTCCCGCATAGTCCGACAACAAGCGGTAGCCCCTGCTGACCAACGTCGACTCCAGGGTACCGGGCTTGGTGTCGTACCCGGTGTGCAGGATCGCGGTGTTGGCCTTGCTAGTGCCATCGCCGACGTCGTCGCGCGCTTCGATCAGCGCGACCGACAGCTCGTAACCCGCCAGCTCGCGGGCGATAGCAGATCCGACGATGCCACCACCGATCACCGCCACGTCGTAAACAGCAGTCATCTCTGGCCCTCCTGGGAGTAGGTGGTGTCGGCCAATTGCCGCCAGCGGTCGGCGAATTCGGCCGCGCGGGTCGGGGTCCAGCTCGGCTCGTACGTGGCCGATGGTTGCCAATCGGAGACGACCTCGCGGACCGACTGCTGCGGTTGAAGGCTCAGCCGGGCCAGCGCCGCGGCGCCGAGTGCGGTGGCGTGCGCCGATGGATAGATTTCGACGGGCAACCCAACGATGTCAGCGCAGGCCTGCATGAGCACCTTCGAATGCGTCAGTCCGCCATCAGCGCGCAGCGTCGTCAACGGGCTGGCGGTGTCGGCGTTGATGGCGCTGACCAGTTCGGCGATTTGTGCGGCAATGCCCTGCAGGACCGCCAGCACGATGTGCCCGCGGCCGGTCGACAGCGTCATACCCGAAATCGATGCTGTGGCATTTGCTTTCCACCGCGGCGCGGCCAGGCCGGCGAAGGCGGGGACGCACATGACCCCGCCGTTGTCGGGGGCGGCCAGACCGTCCATCTCCTCGGCGCCGTTGATGACGCCGAGTGAGGAAAGCCACCGGATTGCCGATGCTGCGGTGTAGACCTGACCGTCGACGCAGAAGGTGTCGTTGCCGGCTATCCGCCATGCCAGAGATGAGGTGAGACCGCTGGCTGAACGCACTCCGGTCTCTCCGGTGTTCGCCAACAGGAAGGCGCCGGTACCGAAGGTGCATTTCGCCATCCCCTCGTCGAAGCACCCTTCGGCCAGAAGTGCCGCCTGCTGGTCCACGACTATGCCACCGACGGGTATCTCGGCACCGAATTCGGTAGTGGTACCGATGATTTCGTCGTTGGAAACGATCGCGGGCAGCTGCTCGTCGTCGAGCCCGAAAAGCGCGAGCAACTCCGGGCTCCAGTCCTGGCCGCCGAGTTCGACGGCTAGCGAACGGCTCGCCGTCGTGGCGTCGGTGACGAAGGCGCCGGTCAGCCGGTACAACAACCAGCTGTCCGATGTCGTGACCACCCCACCGGTCTCCCGGTTGCGGCGCAACCAGGCCATTTTCGGCGCCGAGAAATAGGGGTCGAGCACCAGTCCGGTGCGCTCAGCCAGCTGTTCGGCGTGCGCGCTGAGTGCGTCGCACACGTCGCCGGCCCGCCGGTCTTGCCAAACGATCGCCTGAGTCAGGGCGCGCCCGGTCTGCGGGTCCCAGGCCAGCACTGTTTCGCCCTGATTGGCCAGCGAGACAGCGTGAATGGGGCGACCAGCCTGAGCGACAGCGGCGCGGCCGGCACCAAGAACAGACTCGAGCAGTTCGTCGGGGTCCTGCTCGACGCCGCCGCCGTTCAGGTAGCGCGGGTGCACGGAGACCTCGGCCAGGCCGACGATCCCGTCTTCGGGGTCGACCACGATCGCCTTTGTGCCCGAGGTGCCCTGGTCGATCGCCAGCACCGTCACTGAGTCACCGCCCTCGTATCGTCCTCGCCAGCAGCAGTCTGGTCGAGTTGGGCGTCGATCGACCGCAATTCGGGCATCTTGAGCCCGTGCACGCCCCGCGTGAGTAATAAGTAGGCGAGGTAGATCGCGCCGATTCCGACCATGACTGCCACATAGAGCCACGGCTGGGTGAAGGACGAATCCCGGAACAGCGACAAGGCGAGCATCAACCAGATCACGGCGACCACGATGATCGGTATTTCCCAGCGGCCCAGGCTGAATCCGGCGCTGGCGGGAAGCCGCCGTCTGGTGGCGATGTAGAGGCCAACAGTGATGGTGTAGATGATCGCCGGCAACAGGGTGGCCGCCGAGAACAGGATGAACAGGGCGTCGGTGCTGCTGGAGAACAACGCCAGGATCACCGCAGAGATCGCGGTCATGGCGATCGTCGCATTGAGCGGCGTTTTGAACCGCGGCGATACCTTGTGCAGGGCCTGCCAGCCGGGGAACCGCTGATCGCGGGACATCGCCCAGACCAGCCGGACTCCGCTCATCAGGATGACCAGGCCGCACGCAAAGATGGCGATCGCCACCAGCACCAGTAGAGCGGTCCCCACGAACGACCCAAGGATGTCCTGGATGATGTCGGCGATCGGCGTACCGGATTCGGCAAGTGCGGTCGGATCGTTGACGGCGGCGGTGACGACGAGCAGGAAGAGGAATCCGAGCACGCCGGAGGCGAGGACAGCCTGCCACATTGCCTTGGGGACAACGACTTCCGGCCTCTTCGTTTCCTCGGCGAGGTTGGCGGCCGACTCGAACCCCACGATCGTGAAGGCGCCGAGCAGGAAGCCGAGCATCCATGGGCCCACCGATGTTGCGCTGCCCAAGCTCCAGTAGCCCTCGGCCGGGATGTCGCCGCGAGAAAACAGGTTGCCCATTGACAGTTTGTGGGCGATCACACCGACGACGAACAGCAGCACTACCAGTGCGACCATGCAGACGAGTTCGGCGGTGACCGCGAAATTGTTCACGCGCTCGGTCCATTTGGTGGAGAGCCCGACCAGTAGGCCCTGGAGAACGAGAACGCCTGCGGTGATCAGGCACGAGGTCAACGCGGTTCCGGTGAAGTCGAACAGGGCGGGCACCACGGTGGCGGCGACGGTGTAGTCCACGGCCACCGCGACGATCGCCAGGAAGGTGAACGAGATCCAGCCGGTGATCCAGCCGAGGATGGGGTTGGCCAGTCGCGAGACCCATTGGTACGCGTAGCCGGTCACCGGGATACGTGCGGCGAGTGAGCCGAGCAGCAGCGCCACCGCGAGTTGGCCGACAATGACGATCGGCCAGGTCCAGATTCCCAGGGGGCCAGAGCTTTTCAGGATACTGCCATATGTGGTGAAGATTCCGGTAGCGATGGAGACAAACGCAAACGCGACAGCGAATGATGCGAAGCGTCCAGTTGATCGCTCGAGAGTATCGGTGTACTCCCCTCCGCTTACCAGGGGTTTACCGGACGGTGTGGAAGAATCTGTCATGGGATCGGGCTTTCTGACTGGAATTGAGTGTTTCGGGAGAAGCGGTTCGGTCCCGCGGGCGGCGCTGCAACGCCGCCCGCACCCGTTTGCGGAGGAATTCAGGTCAGCTGACGCCGTGCGTCGCGGGCCTGGCTGACAGGACCACACCTCCCGTCTCTTCGAAGGCGACCGCAATCGACGGCTGAGTGTTCTGGTCGGTGATCAGGCCGTCGACCTCCCCGAGCCCGCAGACCCGATAGGGCGCGACCTGACCGAGTTTCGCGGAATCGGCCAAAATGTAGCTGCGGGCACTGTTGGCGATGATGGTGCGCCGAACGTCGATCTCACTGAGATGGAAGTCGGTCAGTCCGGCCCGGGCATCGACGCCGCCGGACCCCAGAAGTGCGATGTCGGCATAGATGTCGGCGAAGAAGGCCTTGGTGTGGGCGTTCGAGCAGGCGAGGTCGCCCGGCCGGACGCGGCCACCGGCCATCAGAATCTCGACGCCGGGGCGATCGGCCAGTTCCACCGCGACGGGCAGCGACGGCGTGATGACGGTTCCGGTGAAGCTTCGCGGGATCGCGCGCGCCACCGCGACCGCCGTGGTGCCGATGTCGATGATGACCGTCTGGCCGCTTTGCAGCAAGCGGACGGCCACCTTGGCCATCTGGGCTTTGGCTTGGTGGCCGATCATCGAGCGCTCGGTGAACGACGGCTCCGCGCCGCGATGATCGGCTACCGACGCGGCGCCGCCATGAACCCTGCGGATCGCCCCCTGTTCCTCCAGGAGTGCCAGGTCTCGACGCACGGTCTCGGCGGAGACGCTGAGCCGGCGCACCAATTCGTCGGTGCTTACGACCTGACCAGCGCTGACAGCTTCGACTATCGCCTCGTGCCGTTCGACCGGGAGCATGTCAGCTGACCGTAGTTGTGGTTTTCTGACTGTGCATGACTGTAAGTGTGGAGTGTTGTGGAGGTCACGTCAACCCCAGGGGCGGGAGTTTGGTCATCGCTTCGCCAGCTAGGTGGACCGCGCGCGGGATCGGCATGATGGTGTGGTGACATCGTCATCGGATCCGCTCGGGCAGATCGCCGGTAGCCCGCCGGGGGCGGCGATCGGGGCGTTCTTCGACCTCGACGGCACCCTGGTGGCCGGATTCACTGCGACCGCGCACGCCAGTGACCGGGTTCGTCGGGGGCAGGCCAGGATCGGCGAGATCATGGGGGTGATCGAGGCATCGCTTCGGTACAAGCTGGGCCGCATGCAGTTCGAGCGGCTGCTGTCCCGCGCCGCGGGCTACCTGCGGGGCGAGTCACTCGAGGAGCTCGACGAGATTGGCGAGCGACTGTACGTCGAACAGGTAGCGGCCCGGGTCTACCCGCTGATGCGTGAGGTCGTGTCCGCCCACGTGGCTCGTGGGCACACCGTCGTGCTCAGTTCATCGGCGCTGACCATCCACGCCGAACCGGTGGCCCGTGCGCTGGGTATTCAGCACGTGGTGTGCAACACCTTCGAGCTCGACGCCGACGGCCGGCTGACTGGGGCCATCAGCAAGCCGATCGTGTGGGGGCGTCAGAAAGCCGCTGCGGTGCAACGGTTTTGCGCGGCCAATGAGATCGACCTGGCGGGCAGTTACTTCTATGCCGACGGGGACGAGGACGGCGCATTGATGGCGCTGGTCGGACACCCGCGACCGGTCAACCCGCGGCCGGGCTTGGCGGCGAAGGCTGCTGCCAACGACTGGCCGGTGCTGCGCCTGACCATCCCTGGCCGGCGTAGCGGAGCGGCGAACGTCGTCGGCCACTTCCCCGCACTGGGCCGAGCCGCCCTTGGCGCGGCGTTCGCGTCCCTTGCGCTGCGGGCCCGCCGACGGGACTGAGGCCGGATTCTCTACGGCATCGCGCGGTGCGGCACGTCCGTGATCAGGCCGCCGTCGACGACGTACTCCGAACCCGTGGAGAACGATGACTCGTCGCTGGCCAGGAACACGATGAAGGTGGCCACTTCCTCCGGCTTGCCGGGGCGGCCCAGTGGGGCGCTGACCATGTCCTCGGGCAGATGCTTGGTCATCGGTGTGCGGATGAAACCCGGGTGCACCGAGTTGACCCGGATGTTGTCCGACGCCAGCTCCAACGCGGCCGATTTCGTCAGGCCGCGCAGGCCCCATTTGGAGGCGACGTAACTGTGCACCCAGGAAGCGCCGCGCATGCCCTCGATGGATGACACGTTGATGATCGAGCCGCCGCCGGCAGCCTTCATCGGCTCCAGGACTGCCTTGATGCCCAGCAGTGCGCCGGTCAGATTGACGTCGAGAACCTTCTTCCACCGCTCGACGTCGAGCGACTTCAGCGGCGCGACCTGGACGATGCCCGCGTTGTTGACCAGTACGTTGACCTTGCCGAACTCGGCGAGCGCGAACTCGACGGCAGCCTGCCACTGATCGGCGTCGCTCACATCGAGGTGGACGTAACGGGCGGCGTCGCCCAGCTCGTCGGCCAGCTCCTTGCCCTTGTCATCGAGGATGTCCCCAATCAACACCTTGGCGCCCTCAGCGACGAGCATCCGCGCGTCAGCGGCTCCCATCCCCTGTGCGCCGCCGGTGATGATGGCCACTTTGTCGTCTACGCGTCCCATGAGGCGTCAGGCTACCGGTAAGCGCCCCGCGCGAGGTAGAACCTGTTCCAGTTTCGGAGCCGAATGCGCATACTGAACCAACCGCCACCCCGAACGTCAGGAGAACTCATGGCCATCCGCGTTGCCCACATCGGCACCGGAAACGTCGGCCGGATAGCCCTATCCGAGCTGATCGAAAACCCGGGCTTCGAGCTCACCGGGCTGTGTGTGTCCGCTGACGAGAAGGTGGGCAAGGACGCGGGTGAGTTGGCGGGCCTGGACGTGAGGACCGGGATCCTCGCGACCAAGGACCTCGACGCCGTGTTGGCTACCGAACCTGAATGCGCGGTCTACTGCGCGATGGGCGACAACCGCATGCCTCAGGCCATGGAGGACGTTCGCAAGATCCTGGCTGCCGGTATCAACGTGGTCGGCTCGGCACCGGTGGTGTTGCAGTACCCCTGGCACGTCATGCCCGACAAGTACATCGAGCCGCTGGAATCCGCTGGCCGCCTTGGCAATTCCAGCATTTACATCAACGGTGTCGACCCGGGCTTCGTCACGGACTTGATCCCGCTGGCCTTCGCCAGCACCTGTCAGAGCATCGAGCAGGTTCGGTGTATGGAGATCGCTGACTACGCCACCTATGACGGCGCCATCGTGATGTTCGACGTCATGGGCTTCGGCAAGCCACTCGACGAGGTGCCGATGCTGTTCCAGCCCGGTGTGCTCGGTATCGCCTGGGGCTGCGGAATCCGCCAGTTGGCCGCGGGACTGAACATCTCGCTGGACTCGATCACCGAAAGCTACGAACGTGAGCCGGCCCCAGAGGCTTTCGACGTCGCCGCCGGCCACATCCCCAAGGGCGGAGTGGCCGCGGTTCGCTTCGAGATCAAGGGCATGGTCGGTGACCACGCCGCGATCGTCGTCGAGCACGTCACCCGGCTGCGCGAGGATCTGCGCCCAGACTGGGCGCAACCGGCCCAGCCCGGCGGCTCCTACCGGGTGGAGATCACCGGCGAACCGTCCTACGTCGTCGACATCTGCCCGACGAGTAAGAAGGGAGACCACAACTACGCCGCCATCGCAGCGGGTGCCGGCCGCATCGTCAACGCCATTCCGGCGGTGATCGCCGCCCCGCCGGGCATCCGGACCACGCTGGACCTGCCGCTGGTTTCCGAAGTGGAGTTGTTCACGGCGCCCTGACCCTCCGGTCGCCACCTCCGATGGCAACGGCGGCAGCATCGGCTGCGGCAATGCGATTTCGCAAGACCTCGCATCGGCACGCGAGGTCAACAGCAAGGGCATCGCCAACGTGCCGATCCTCAACGAGATCATCCAGCACCCCGACTTCGTGGCGCAGCGGCGTCGGTTCGAAGACCTAGGGGCGATAGCCCGGGACGATGAGAGTGCCCGGGTAGTTCACGTAGTACGAGAGGCAGATCGGGTTGTGCCGGCAGGCGATGAGCGCCCCCGCATCGGGGGCCGCCCCGATCACCTGAGTCTTGCGCGGGGGCAGATTGCAGTTCACCACATACGGGTTGAGTGGGACGACGCCGTTGGTGCAATCCGGTGCAGCGGTGGCAGCCGGCGCGGCGGCGGGCGCGAGCATCACCGCCAGCGCTGTGGCGGCCGACAAAGCCAGCCTCGAGAAAATCATGGCGGACCCTCGCTTAGAGCAGACAACCCAACCGTACTCCCGGCGGGGGCGACGACCGTAACTTCACGGCGGCAGGAGCGGCGCAATTCCGCCCTGGGGTTGCGTTCGCCCAACGCGAGGAGCTGGGCCGTCGCCTGCCAATAGCTATTCGTCAACTCGGTGATGGTGGATACCTGCAAATCGGTCATTGTCGGCGTACTAAACTAGAACACGTTCCAGTCTGGTTATGCCCCCGCTTGAAGGAGCCGGTTCCATGCACACTGCCCTCTGCGATGAGCTCGGTATCGAGTTCCCCATCTTCGCGTTTACCCACTGTCGTGACGTCGTCGTCGCCGTCAGCAAGGCCGGCGGCTTCGGCGTCCTCGGCGCGGTCGGCTTCTCCCCCGAACAGCTCGAGATCGAATTGAAGTGGATCGACGAGAACATCGGCGACCACACCTACGGTGTCGACATCGTCATTCCCAACAAGTACGAGGGGATGGACTCCACGGATCTGTCCCCCGAGGTGCTGAAGAAGACGCTGAACGACCTCGTGCCGCAGGAACACATCGATTTCGCCAAGAAGGTCCTCGCCGATAACGGCGTCCCGGTCGAGCACAGTGACGACGACGCCATGGGGCTGCTGGGCTGGACCGAGGCCACCGCGACGCCGCAGGTCGAGGTCGCGCTCAAGCACCCGAAGTGCACCTTGATCGCCAACGCACTTGGCACTCCGCCGGCAGAGATGATCAAGCACATCCACGCCGAGGGCCGCAAGGTCGCCGCGCTATGTGGATCGCCGTCGCAAGCGAAGAAGCACGCCGCGGCCGGGGTGGACATCATCATCGCCCAGGGCGGCGAGGCCGGCGGGCACTGCGGTGAGATCGGC
Organism: Mycolicibacterium helvum; assembly: GCF_010731895.1. Taxonomy (NCBI): domain Bacteria; kingdom Bacillati; phylum Actinomycetota; class Actinomycetes; order Mycobacteriales; family Mycobacteriaceae; genus Mycobacterium; species Mycolicibacterium helvum. Next base: position 5,542,655 of record NZ_AP022596.1, read on the forward strand.
TCGATCGTGCTGTGGCCGCAGGTCGTCAAGGCGGTGGCGCCGGTGCCGGTGCTGGCCGCCGGCGGCATCGGCAGCGGACAGCAGATCGCCGCTGCACTGGCGCTGGGCGCTCAGGGGGCGTGGACCGGTTCGCAGTGGGTCATGGTCGAGGAGTCCGAGCACACTGAGGTGCAGCACGCCGCGTACGTCAAGGCCGAGAGCCGCGACACCGTGCGTAGCCGCTCGTTCACCGGCAAGCCCGCCCGCATGCTGCGCAACGAGTGGACCGAGGCCTGGGAGAAGGAGGGCAACCCCAAGCCGCTCGGAATGCCGTTGCAGTACATGGTTTCTGGCATGGCCGTCGCGGCCACACACAAGTACCCCAACGAGAGCGTCGACGTCGCGTTCAACCCGATCGGTCAGGTCGTGGGTCAGTTCACGAAGGTCGAGAAGACGTCCACGGTGATCCAGCGGTGGGTGCAGGAATACCTCGAGGCCACCGGCCGGCTCGAAGAGCTCAACGCCTCGGTCTAAGATCGCCTAGACCTATGTGAGTGTGCCGTCAGGGTTTTCGCCCTGGCGGCACACTTGCGTTCAGCTGGCCGGGTAGAAGTCGTTGCCGTTACCCCAGTCGCCGGAATGCATGGACCCGGGCTGCCAGCCCTGGGCGCCCAGGCACAGCATGGGCAGGCCATCGGGCGACTGGGCTGCGGCCTGCGACCCCGGGCACGGCGAACCGACGGCTTGCACGCCGTAGATCTTGGGCGACAGCACCCAGAAGCCGACCCCCTCTGGCGGCCGGTCCATGCCGATCGGTGACTGCCCCGGAATCCAGTGGCACGCCAGCGGCTCACCACCGGGGCCGCGGCCGAACACGAACCGGTCCCAGCGATAGCAGGGTGCGTTCAGGTAAGCGTCGTAGCTCATTCCCGGCGGATCGCCCGGGAACGGCCCGTGGGGCTCATCGGCAGCGCTGGTCGGCGCCACTGCCAGCGCGGTGCCTGCAACGGCTGCTGCGATGACGAATTCGCGGAGCATCTATCCACCCTCTGGTTCTCTACCGCCGGGCCCTGTGCCCCCGCCGGCCCTGCGCTGAGCCTAACGGCTGTGGCAGGTGTGCTTCGGGTGAAACCGCAAAGGCGTGCGAGTTAGCACTTATTGTGACGACTCCGCAGATTTTGCCTTTGCTGACTCTCCGCCCACACCGAAGCTTGCTAAGCTGCGGCGATTGCGTCGTCGGGGGTGAAGATGACGACGGGAGATTGTCCGTGGCAAACGCGTGTGCTGCCATTTGTGCTGCCGACATGCTGATGACGGCACCGGCTTCCGGGGCCGGGCTTAGAGTTGTGCTGACCGCTTCGCCGGTTGCCGCCGCTGAAATTGGAACCACCGTCGACAAGCTCGAGGAGTTGCGCTGATGGCAGAGGCCCAGTTCCGGGTCACGGTGGTCGAAAACCTGGAGTCGCCGCATGTGGTTGCCTCCGGTGAGATCGACCTGGCCAATGTCGGCGAATTTCAGGACGTGATGGGCAAGGCCGCGGCGGATTCCGCCACGCTGACCGTCGACCTGGCCGGCGTCAGCTATTGCGATAGCGCCGCGGTACGCGCTCTGTTCGCCTTGGCCGCCACGACCGAGCTCACGATGATTGTGGCTGCGGAGGGACCGATCAGGACACTGCTGGCGATCTCGGGCCTGGACCGGGTGGCCACCGTCGTCACCAAGGAGTGAACCGAACACCATGCCTGTGCCCGAGTTCCACCCGCGCGAGGAGTCCCAGCGGGGTGAGTTGTTCGAGCGGATTCTCGAACGCGTCCATCTGGACCTGCCCGATGCCGTCGGCCTGGCGATCACCGTGCACGATCGGCGCCTCGACGAGGACGAGATGACCGTCTTGGCCGCCCGCGGCTACGGCGGTGAGGTCGCCGAGGCTCAGTTGGCCGGATTGGGCGGTCCGGTCGTCGATGCGTTCGTCCATCAGATCCCGGTGCTGAGCCTCGATCTGTGGGCCGACGAGCGTTGGCCGGAGTTGAGCCTGCCGGCCATGGAGGCCCGGATCGCTGAGCACAGCGCGGCCTGGCGAGAGGTCCGCGGTTCGGTCGCAGTGCCCGGCGTGTGGGAGGCCGACGGCACGGTCGTGTTGTCCTGCGTGCTGGACCGGCCGGCCACTGCGGGCACAGTGGCCACCCTGATTGGATACGAGCAGCTGGTCTCGGCGGCCATGGTGTCGGCCGGCGCCGAGGACGGCACCGCGATCGCCGACATGCTGGCGGTGCTGCAGTCTCGCGGGGCGATCGAGCAGGCCAAGGGCGCGATCATGGGGCGGTTGGCGTGTGACGCCGACACCGCGTGGGCAACGTTGCGCCGCGCCAGCCACGAATCCAACGTGAAATTGCGATCGCTGGCGGTGGCGCTGGTGGAGCACATCAGCGGTTCACCGGCCGAGCAGCCGGTGGCGGGGTCGCCGATCGTGCCCGATGACCAGGCCCGGCACGCCGCCGGTCTGTTGTGGGCGGTACTCACCCACGATTCCACGCCGATCGAACCGGTGAGCTGACCGCCCGGCTGAGCATGGTGACGGTGATTACTCGCCGAAACGCCGTCGCACCAGCGCCGGAATCGCCGCATGAGGTGGTTCGCTTAGGCCATGTCCGCTCACGATCCGCACTCGTCGTCGAATTTGTTGCCGTGGCTGGGGGTCGGCGGGGTTCTCGCGGCGGTCGGTCTGGTGATTGGGGTGACCGTGACGACGGGCGCATCGGACACCCTGCCGGTCGCGCAGGCGGCGCCCAGCACCTCGACGTCCGCGTCGGCGACGACCACGACATCCGCGCCGACATCTGCCACGACGACGGCGTCGGGCGCACCGGCGTCATACCAGGCCGACTCGCGCGGCTATGTGGATACCGGCGCGCGATGCGACGAGAACCAGACGCTGATGGCCTACGGCCGCACCACCAAGTCGCTGGTGGTGATCTGTGTGAACCGGGACGGCGGCCTGGAGTACCGCGGCGTGCGCCTGTCCGACAACGCTCCCCTGCACCTGCCGATCACCCGAAGCTCCGACGGCACCCTGGTTGCCTCCAATGACGGTGTCACCTACGCGGTTTCACCCACCCAGATCCTGGTGTCCTCGGGCGACGACGTGATCTACAAGGACTCGTGGATCGAGTTCAAGGAAGCCAGCTTCTCGCCGTCGAGCACCTCGTCGAGCGCGACGACGTCGGGCAGCGCCACGACGACGGTGAGTACCACGACGGTGACCGTGACGACGTCGGTCACCCCGACCACGACGAAGCCGGGCGGCTAACTCTTTAGGTGTTACGTCCGCCGTTGACGCCGAGGATCTGCCCGGTGATGTAGCCGGCCTCTTCGGAGACGAAGAAGGCGCAAGCGGCCGCGATGTCCTCTGGTCTGCCGATCCGGCGGACCGGAGTGGCCTTGATGGTTGCGTCGATGTCGCCGAGGTTGCCGCGGGTCTCCGCTTTGCGCAGCATCGGCGTGTCGATGAAGCCGGGCGGGACGGCGTTGACGGTGATCCCGGCCGGGCCGTATTCCAGGGCAAGGCTTTTGGTCAGGCCGTTGACCCCGGACTTGGCCGCGACGTAGGCCGACATGTACGGAACCCCGGAGTGCGTGCTCGAGGACGAGATGTTGACGATGCGGCCCCAGCCGGCCTCGATCATGTCGGGCAGGACGGCTTGGATGGTGTGGAACACCCCGTGCAGGTTGATGTCGACGATCCTCTTCCAGTCCTCGAAGCTGATGTCGAGAAACCGGCGAAACGAGTCGCGGCCGGCGGCGTTGACCAGGATGGTCACCGGTCCGAGCGCGGCGTGGACGTCGGCGAGGGCGGCATCGATCTGCGCGCGGTCGGTGACATCGGCGACGTAGGAGAAATCTGCCTCGGACGGATTCAGGTCGATCGTGGCGACGTGGTAGCCGTCGGAGCGCAGCCGATCGGCCACCGCCGCACCGATCCCCGAACCGCCACCGGTCACCAATGCTGTCTTCGTGGTGGACACAAGCTTCCCCTTTCCGGCGGCTGCGCCGCCTGGTGAACCAACCGCGCCTGCTTGCGCTCTTTGCTTAGTTCATCGCAAAACTGTTGTGGAACTACGACGTTCGTCGAGGCGTGCGCAGCCCGAGCGCGCGCCGTCCGGCGTCGAGCAGTTGGCCGTGCAACCACTCGTCGTCGGCTGTGCGTTTGGGGTCGGCTGAGCCGGCGATCCCGGCGAACACGAATTGTGCCCGGATGAAACCTTCCGGGCCGGGATGCACATCGGCGAGCAGGGTCATCTGTCGCGAGATGATGTGCATCCACTCGCGGTTGGCCTTCAACACGGTGTGCACGCTCGGGTCTGATGCCAGGACCGAGACCAGCATCGGACTCTCTACGGCAAGCCGGGCATAACCGTTGATCATGCGTTCGGCGCGGGCGTGAGTCCCGCGCTGCCGCTCGGCGTCTTCGACCACCGCAGCCACCTTGGCGATGATTGGCTCAAGGACCGCTGCCAAGAGTTGCTCGCGGGTCCGAAAGTGGTGGTAGATAGCGGCTTTGGTGAAGCCGAGCTCGTCGGCGATCATCTGCAGTGACGTGCCGGCGAAGCCGTGCCGGATGAACAGTGCAATAGCCGCGTCGATGAGTCGTTGCCGGGTATCGGGGGCTGGGACTGCGCCGGCCGCAGCGACTGCATTCATCGTCGGCTCCCTTCGCCAGCTTTACGATTGGCTAGCAATCTACCATACGATCGACTAGCATCGCCCTTGCCGATCGTATGGCAGATTCCGTGCGGTGAAGGGACCCCTCAGTGACTGATGTCGACAGCGTGAACTTCTTCATGGACCGCGATGTGGTCGCCGATCCCTATCCCTATCTGGAAGCCCTGCAGGCTCGTTGCCCGGTCTCGCGGGAACCGCACAAGGGCGTGTGGATGGTCACCGGCTGGGAAGAGGCCACCGAAGTCGCCGGCGACGCCGACCGGTTCTCGTCCTGCATCGCGGTGACCGGCCCCTTCCCCGGCTTCCCCGTGCCCGTCGAGGGCCGCGACGACGTCGCCGAACTCATTGCCGCACACCGCGATGAGCTGCCGTTCAACGATCAGCTGCCGGCGCTGGATCCGCCCGTTCACACCGATCACCGGGCGCTGCTCATGCGGCTGATCACGCCCAAGCGCCTCAAGGAAAACGAGGACGCGATGTGGACGATGGTCGACCGCGTCCTCGACGATTTCCTCGTCGGTTCTGGCGGCGAGCTGATTTCGGGCTTCGCCCAACCGTTCACACTGGTGATCATCGCCGACCTGCTGGGTGTGCCCGATGCCGATCGTGACGAGTTCCTGGCCGAGATGCACAGCGGCGCGCACCACGGCGGCGGTATCGGCAGCGTCAAAGGCGAAAGCCTGTCGAAATCTCCGCTGGAATACCTCTACGACAAGTTCATCGCCTACATCGAGGACCGTCGCGCCAACCCGCGCGGTGATGTGCTGTCGGAGATGGCCGCGGCGACCTTCCCCGACGGCTCGGTGCCCGATCCCGGTGACGTGGCCCGGGTTGCGGCGAACCTGTATTCGGCCGGTCAGGAGACCACCGTGCGGCTGCTCAGTGCCGCCCTGCAGATTCTCGGTGATCGCCCCGACATCCAGGCGTTGCTGCGGGCGGATCGCTCGAAGGTGGGCAACTTCATCGAGGAGGCATTGCGCTTCGAAGGCCCGGTCAAGGGTGACTTCCGGCTGTCCAAGGAACCGGTCACCCTCGGCGGTGTGGATGTGCCGGCCGGCTCCACGCTGATGGTCGTCCAGGCGGCGGCCAACCGCGACCCCCGACGGTTCACCGATCCCAACACCTTCGACCCGGCGCGGTCGAATGCCCGGCAGCACATCGCCTTTGGCCGTGGCGTCCACAGCTGTCCTGGTGCCCCACTGGCCAGGGCCGAGGCGCGCGTCGCGCTGGAGCGGCTGCTGGATCGCACCACCGATATCCGGATCAGCGAGGAACATCACGGGCCGGCCGATGCGCGCCGGTACAACTATGTGCCCACCTACATCCTGCGTGGGCTCACCGAATTGCACCTGGAGTTCGACCTGTCATGAAAGCCAGCATCGACGACGGACGCTGCCGCGGACACGGCGTCTGCACCACCATTTGTCCGGAGATCTTCGCCATGACCGACGACGGCTACGCCGAGGCCATTGTTGACGAGGTGCCCGACGAGCTTGCCGACAGAGCCCGCGAGGCGGCCGGGGCCTGCCCGGAGAACGCGGTCGTGCTCGACTAGTAGTTCACTATCGAGCGCCAATAGTCCTCGGGTATCTCGATATTCGAGCGCATGACCATCGCCAGCCCGGTGGCCATCGCCACCCCGAGCAGCCCCAGCCACAGTCCGGCCAGTCCGACCAGCACCCAGATGACCACGGTCAGCGTCGGCCAGGGTGACACCACTGCCAGCAGCGGTGCCAGGAAGAAGCCGGTGCCGACGAACCACGCGGAGCCGGCGCGGTCGCATTTGAGCACGATGCCAAGCCAGCTCGGGACCGGGGGTCGATCGCTGTTCGTCACGGTGACTACGGTCCTCTGCGGAGGTAGGCGAGGCAATTACCTCCGAGGTAATCGCATTGCGTATCGACTTGGGTGATGCTGGCGGAATGGGTGGCGCAGCGTTCGGCGAGCTGTTACGGGATTGGCGACGCAGGCGCCGGCTCAGCCAACTCGACCTCGCGCTGGAGGCCGACGTATCGGCCCGTCACGTCAGCTTCATCGAGAGCGGGCGATCGGCGCCGAGCCGGGCGATGGTGCTGCGGCTGGCCGATGCCCTGGCGGTACCGCCGCGCGAGCAGAACCACCTGCTGCTGGCCGCCGGACTGGCGCCCCGGATCCGCAACCTCGGTGAGCATCGAGGCGTTTCTGCCCGCCGACACCGCCACCGCCGAGGCGATACGGCCGTCGTCAACCGAACTTTAGAACACGTTTCAGTTACCAGTTTCCGTTAAGGCGCCCCGAGGCTTCCGTGCGTGGTGTAGGCATGGATCACCGGGCACTAGATGACGTCGTATGGAGGTGTGTTTTTTATGCCAAGTCCGAACCTGCCCCCTGGTTTCGACTTCACTGATCCCGATCTGAACAATGAGCGGCTTCCCGTTGAAGAGCTCGCCGAGCTGCGCCGCGTCGCGCCGATCTGGTGGAACGAGCAACCGAGAGATGTCGGCGGTTTCGATGACGAGGGCTACTGGGTCGTCAGCAAGCACAAGGACGTCAAGGAAATCTCGCGGCGCAGCGACATCTTCTCGAGCCTGGAGAACACTGCACTGCCCCGTTACCCCGACAATGCGGCGGTGTCGCACAAGGACACCGGCCAGTTCATCCTGCTGAACATGGACGCGCCGCGGCACACCCATCTGCGCCAGATCGTCTCGCGCGCGTTCACTCCACGGGCCGTCGAGACGTTGCGCGGGAATCTCAGAGAGCGTGCCCAGGCGATCGCCAAGGCCGCGGCCGCGGAGGGTTCCGGCGACTTCGTCGAACAGGTCTCCTGCGAGTTGCCCCTGCAGGCCATCGCCGACCTGATGGGTGTCCCGCAGGACGAGCGCAAGAAGCTGTTCGACTGGTCCAATCAGATGGTCGGGGAAGCCGACCCCGAGTTCGCCCGCAACGATCCCCAGGGTGCCGCCGGCGAGTTGATCATGTACGGCATGGCCATGGCCGCCGATCGGGCGGCCAACCCCGGCGACGATCTGGTGACCAAGCTGGTGCAGGCCGATGTCGACGGTCACAAACTCTCCGACGACGAGTTCGGCTTCTTCGTCATCCTGTTGGCGGTGGCCGGCAACGAGACCACCCGCAACTCGATCACGCATGGCATGACGGCGTTCGCCGACTTCCCGGACCAGTGGGAGCTGTACAAAGCACAGCGCCCCGTGACTGCGGTCGACGAGATCGTCCGCTGGGCCACCCCCGTGACGTCGTTCCAGCGGACCGCCTTGGAAGACGTCGAGCTCTCGGGCGTCCAGATCAAGAAGGGCCAGCGTGTGGTGATGTCGTACCGCTCGGCCAACTTCGACGAAGAGGTCTTCGAGGAACCGCTGCGCTTCAACATCCTTCGCGACCCGAATCCGCATGTGGGCTTCGGTGGTACCGGTGCGCACTACTGCCTCGGTGCCAACCTGGCCAGGATGACGATCGACTTGATGTTCAACGCGATCGCCGACCACATGCCGGATCTGGCCCCGCTGGCGAAGCCGGAGCGGTTGCGGTCGGGCTGGCTCAACGGCATCAAGCACTGGCAGGTCGACTACACCGGAGCCGGCGCCCGCACGTGAGTGCTGCGCCGGCCACGGCCGGCACCGATGGAGCAGTGGCACATACCGATACTGTCGAGGCGTGACGGACACAGCCTGGACATTGACCGCTGCCGAAGGCGAACTGCAGATACTCACCGGGGTTGCCGGACCGGCCGCCAAGATGGGGCACCGGCTGACCATCGCGATGGCATCGTGGCGTGCCGACGTGCAATGGCGCGGCACTGAGCCGGCCGCCGCCGCCCTGGTCGTCGACGTCGATTCGCTGCAGGTAATCAAGGGGGAGGGTGGCCTCACGCCGTTGACCGGGCCGGAGAAGGGTGTGGTCCGCTCGAATGCGCTCAAGGCGCTCGACGTCAAGAAGTATCCGCAGATCACGTACAGCACGCAGGACATCACCAAGACCGCGACCGGGTATCGCTTGGACGGCACCGTCGAGATTCACGGCAGGTCGCGGCCGCAGGCCGTCGACCTCGCGGTCGAGGACTCCGGCGGCGCCTGGGTGATGACGGCTTCGGTGCCGGTGTTCCAGACGCAGTTCGGGGTCAAGCCGTACTCACTGTTCGTGGGGTCGTTGAAAGTCGCCGACGAGGTAAACCTGCGGTTCACCGCACGCCACCCCAAGTAACCTGCGCCGAGATCGACGAAGCGGTCTAAACCGCACGCAATAGTGCGTCCGGTTGGTGTTGGCGCGCCGAAATTGGTCAGACCACTTGACCTCTTCCGGCTGGAGTGGGCATGCTGGGTCCGTGGCATTGCAGCCGGTGAACCGGCGTTCGGTCCCCCAGGACGTCTTTGAGCAGATCCTCGCCGATGTCCTCAGCGGCGAAATGCAGCCCGGTGAGGCGCTTCCCTCCGAGCGACGACTGGCCGAGGTGCTCGGCGTATCCCGCCCCGCGGTGCGCGAAGCGCTCAAGCGGGTCGCGGCCGCAGGCCTGGTTGAAGTCCGCCAGGGGGACGCCACCACGGTGCGCGACTTCCGCCGTCACGCCGGGCTCGACCTGCTCCCCCAATTACTGCTGCGCAACGGCCAGCTCGACGTATCGGTGGCCCGCAGCATCCTCGAGGCCCGCCTGCACAACGGGCCAAAGGTGGCCGAGCTGGCTGCCGAACGCCGCCCGGCGGGGATGGCCGACCGGCTGGAGGAATCGATCGCCGCACTTGCGTCGGCGCAGGATCCGCTCGACCAGCAGCGGCATGCGCTGACCTTCTGGGATGACGTGGTCGACGGAGCCGACTCCATCGCATTTCGGTTGATGTTCAACACATTACGCGCCGCCTACGAACCGGCACTGCCGGCACTGGCCACGCTGATGGCCGCCGAGGTCGGTCAGACACAGGCATACCGCGCGCTGGCTGCGGCCATCACGGCGGGCAAACCGGCAGTGGCGGTTACCGCCGCCCGTGAACTTCTGGAGCCCGCAACCACCGCACTGGTCGCGGCACTGAACGCGCTGGAGGGATAGTGATGGGCACCTCGATGAACACTCGCCGCGGACTCGGCTTGGCCGACGCCGGCCGCGAGTTCTGGCGGCACCCCTCGCCATGGCTGTTCGCGGTGGCGCTGACCGCCGCCGTCATCGCCCGGATCGCCGCCGGCGACTGGCAACTCACCGACGCGGTCGTGCCGTTCGCGATCGCGGTCGGATTCCCGTTCTTGGAGTGGATGATTCACGTCTTCATCCTGCATTGGCGGCCGCGCCGCATCGGCAGGATCACCTTAGACCCGCTCCTTGCCCGCAAGCACCGCGAACACCACATCGCCCCACGTGATGTGAATCTGGTATTCATTCCGCTCCAGTCGGGGGTCGGCGCGGTCATCGCGGCGGTGGCCATTGCGATGTTGCTCTTCCCGCGCACCGGCATGGGGCTGACGTTCTTGGCGGTGATCCTGACCTGCGGATTGCTCTACGAGTGGTGCCACTATCTGGTTCACACTGACTACAAGCCGAAAACCGCTGTCTACCGGATGATCTGGCGCGACCACCGGCTACACCACTTCAAGAACGAGCACTACTGGTTCGGGGTGACCACGCCGGGTACCGCCGACCGGGTGCTAGGCACCTATCCCGACCCCGCCACAGTGCCCGCATCCCCCACCGCGAAGAATCTGCACGCCGCCGCGTGACGGGCGGCGGGTGGAAAGCCTTGTCGAGCTTAGGCGTTGATGACGACCGGGTCGCCGATGTGAACCTGATCGAAATACCAGGCGGCGTTGTCGGGGCTCAGGTTGATGCAGCCGTGGCTGACGTTCGCATAGCCTTGCGAGCCGACCGACCAGGGTGCGGAGTGCACGTACACCCCACCCCAGGTGACCCGAACCGCGTCGGAAACCGTGAGCTTGTAGCCCTCCGGATCGCTGAGCGGGATCCCGATGGTGCGGGAGTCCATGACCACCGAGGCCTGCTTCTCCAGGACGTTGAAACTCCCCACCGGCGTTGGGTGTTTGGGTTTGCCCATCGAGGCGGGCATCTGGCGAGCCACCTGGCCGTCGATGCTGACGGTGAACGTGTGAGCTGAGATGTCGGCCACGCCCAGCACGATCGCGCCGGTGCCGAAGGTCCGCGGAATGCCGCCGGCCATCATGGTGATCTCGGAATGCGCCGGCCAGTACTGAGCCGGCACGAACTGAACTGTTGTGTCGTCAAGCCAGTCATACCGCCCCGCCACATTGGCCGGCGCCGTGACGCTGATCGATTGCTGGGCGGCCCAGCGGTCGATGACCGGCTTGGTGAACGTCACGGTGATCGGCATGGCGACACCCACGACTTGGCCGTTGGTGGGCTGGACGGAGGCGATGGTGGTCCCGCCAATCGAGGGAGCGACCGCGGCCACGCTGGTCTGCACCGAAGTCGCCAGCGCCAGCGCCGCGATCCCTGCGGCGGCAAATGCTCGTCGAACTGCTCTGGCCATGGATCCGTCCTTGCGTGGGCGATCAGCAAAGGCCCAGTCTAAATGGTCGGCACCAATGCGCCCGCCAAACATGCGGGGACATGCCGCAACTGCGGTGAGTTGGCGGTCGGACGCGTGTCAGCGCCGACTGTCAGCGAAACTTTCCGCTATCCGCCGTGCAGGCGCTCCCAGATGCGCTCCCGCAGGGACTGCTTGGGCTCCTGCGCAGGCAGCGGTGTGACCGCCGGCGGCGGTGCCGGCACCGCCGCCTCGGGTGGCGGTGCGTCGAGGGGCATATCGGCGGGCGGCGCCTCAGGAGGCGGCATGTTCATCGTCATCGCGACGACCGGAGCCGCGTCGAAGGTCGGCTCGGTTTCCGGCGGCGCGGCTGGCCGGGACTGGGCGTCGTCGGGGGCAGCCAGTGCCGGACCGCCGGGTGCCGGAGCGGCGGGTGCCGCCGGCGCAGGGGCGCTTTCGGGCAGCAGCGCCGGGGTCTCGGCGGTATTCACCACGTCGCGGTGTCCAGAGTGCGTCCCGTGGTCGGGCAGCAGTTCCAGCCCCACCGCTACCGACGCCGACACCACGAACGCCACCACACCCCCAGCCAGCAGCGCTGTCGCGCCACGCAGGGCCTTGGAGCTGTGACGGCGGTCAGCCGGCGCCGCAGGCAGGGCGAACAGCGGATCGTCGAACACTGCGATGCCGTTCACCGAGGCCAAGGCCGCGCCGCGGGCCAGGGCCAGCTCCGCCTCGGCCGGCGCGAACACCGGGATACCCACGATCTCTTCGAGGCGACGTGCGATCGACGCGAAGCCGTCCCCGGAGCCCAGCAACACCAGCCCGTCGGGATGCCATTCGCTGGCGACGATCATGTCGGACAGCCAGGCGATCAGGTCTTGATCGGTTTCCAGGTCGTAGCTGATAGCGGTCTGCACGGCACCCTCGTCGGCGTCGACGACCAGGGCGACGACGGCGTCGGGCTCGACGACACAGACGGCGGTTACATCAGCGCCGATCACTTGTCCGATGCCGCGAGCGAACGCTTCGGTGGCCTCGGGCAGCCGGATCGGGATCACGTTGTCGAATCCGGAGTCCGTCAGCGAGTCGAGCAGCAGCGAGGCCTCGACCGACGCGTCATCGCTCCAGGTCACCCCGATGGATTGCAATTGCTGGCCGCCGGCAATGGCTTGGGTGCGCAACAACGCCTCTGCGACGAACTCCGACGTTGTGACCGGGCTGAATCCGCCGCGGCGCACCTCGAACGTGTCGTGCCCCTTGGTGGCGCCGTCGACTCCGTCACCTTGGACAAGGACGAGTCCGACAGTGGTCGGGGTCATCGACAGTCCCAGGACCGTGTCCAACTGAAGCACTCCTCTCCGGTCCTGACTTCGCCGGTCTCACAGCAACGCGCGCCGCGGGGCAGTCAATACCTGCTGCGATGCATCGCGCTGGAAGCGCCGGAAGCGAACCGGGACAGCGTGGTCGGTTTCGATCTCCGTGGAGCCTACCCGCAGTCGCATATACCGGCGACTGAGCACGGTGCGGTCTCGCTACGGCGACGATCCGATAACGGCCGGAATCGAGGGTTACCGGCGAGGAAGAGTCTCGATCAGTGCTGCTCGTGCGGCAGAGCGGCAACCATCGGGGTGTCCACGCCGACCGGCCCCAGCTCATACGAGCCGCCCGGGTTCCCGATCGGGGCGTCGCGGCCCGGCAGGATGTCGCTGAAGAACGCGGCGTTGTCGGCGAGGAACTTCTTCTCCTCCTCGGGCAGGTCGCCTTCGAAATAGATGGCGTCCACTTCGCACAGAATCTTGCAGGCCCCGCACTCCACACATTCGGTGGGATTGATGTACATGGTGCGGTCACCCTCGTATATGCAGTCGACCGGGCATTCCTTCATGCAGGCCTTGTGCTTGATATCGACACACGCACTGCTGATCACGTAGGTCATAACCGCAGCTTAACTGTAACTTTGCGTACCAGACACGAGGTAGAAGGCCCATGCCGTAGGGACCAAAGTCCCCATCTTCCGGGGACCCGGCTGAGTTCAGCGAGGCAATGCGGCAGTGACGTCGACCCAACCGGTCGAGTCGCTGCGATGGTCGCTGGTGTTCCGGCATTCACCGTAGATCTGCATCGTGGCCCGGTTGGTCTGGTCGGAATTGCGGAAGTAGATGGCCGTAACCCCGTCCCGAGTGAAGGTCCGGCCACCGGGGTGACGGTTCGGCGGCGTCGCCTCGGTCCAGCCCTTCGCGGTCAACGCCGCCGCGAGCGACCCGAAGTACTGCGGGGTGTCCAAGACGCCCGGCACATCGAAGTTGAGGTAGACCGCACCCTGGTAAGGCGGCTCATCGGCGTTCTTGCACGACATCAGCAGATAACTTGCGGTGGCGGCCTTCAGCTTGCCGGTGCCGGCGATCTCCTGCGCAGGCTCGAGGACCTGCAGCTTGGCCTGCTCGTCAGTCAGTGGGTGCGCGACCGGATCGACGGCTTCCCCACGCAGATCCCGAAACCGGTGCATCACAACGAAACCCAGTCCTAGTGCCAGGCTGACGAGCAGTGCAGCCGCGATGAGCGGCACTGCGGGCTTGGCGCGAAGGCCGGTTGCGGCAGGCATCACATCAAGACAATGAGGAGCAGCTGAAGGGCCGTTGGTCGAAGAAGTGAACGGCGGGCATGCCCTCGACGTAGGTGTATTCCACGCCCGGCCCCCAGCTGGTGCCGGGCACCACCCACGGCGGGACGCCAGCCGGGTAGGCCACCGTGAAATCGGTGTAGAACGCTGCGTTGTCGGGGCAGCCGGGCTGGCCGGGGGCGGGATTCCAGGCGTGCACCACGATCGGGTTGTACAGATGCGGGCCCTGCGCGCAGTTCGGTTGGCACTGAACGGCATTGTCGGTCCCGGCTCCCCTGGCGCCGTCGGCTCCCCACGAACTCCACGTCATGTTCTCCATAACGCTGGTGGAGTCGCACCCGTACACCACCTGCTGCGGTTTCTCCTGCAGCGGCTGGCTCGGGTCGTAGCAACTGCCGAACACATATACGGTCGCAGCCGGGTCGGCCAAGGCCCGGGGGCCGGGGATGCCGCCCAGGCCGGCCGCCATCATGGCCAATGCCGCGCTACCCATTGCCACTGCGCGGACCATTGCATCTCCTTACCGACACCAACGACGCGCGCATGCTAACACCCTGGTGAGGACCATTGGCCCTACGAGATGTGGGCCTTTCGACTCGCGACGCCACCAACGCGGAGCCGATAGCGTCAACGACGACACCGTGATTGTGGCGCACACCGGGGGATGCGCGCAGGTGTGCCCGTTCACCCGCACGTGGTGAGGCGAAGGGCTGGCAGCGACTCGTCAGCCCTTGGCCAGGGTGAACTGGCAGATGTCGGTATAGCCATCGCGGAACAGCTCAGCGCAGCCGGTCAGGTACCGCATGTATCGGTCGTATACCTCGCGCGACTGCAGGGCCACGGCCTCTTCTTCGTTGGCCTCCAGCGCCGCGGCCCAATAGTCGAGGGTGCGGGCGTAATGCAGCCGCAGCGGATGGATCCGGTTGACAGTGAAGCCAGCCAGGGTGGCGTGCTCTTCGACGTCGGTCACCTTGGGTAACCGGCCGCCGGGAAAGATCTCATCCATGATGAATTTGAAGAATTTCAAGTGCCGCATGGTGATTGGCATTCCGCGCGCGGCGAAGTCCTCGTCACTCGGCAGAACGATGGTGTGCAGCAACATCAGGCCATCGGCGGGCAGCGCCTCGTAGGCCATCTTGAAGAACGCGTTGTAACGATCGGATCCGAAGTGCTCGAACGCGCCGATCGAAACGATTCGATCAACTGGTTCGTCGAACTGCTCCCAGCCCTCGAGCAGGACTCGCCGTGACCGGGTGCTCTCGGAATCGTCGAACAACTGCTGGACATGCAGCGCCTGATTCTTGCTCAGGGTCAGCCCGACTACGTTGACGTCATACTTCTCCAGGGCCCGCATCAAGGTGGCTCCCCATCCGCAACCGATGTCCAGCAATGTCATGCCCGGCTGCAGGCCGAGCTTGCCCAGCGATAGATCGATCTTGGCGATCTGCGCCTGCTCCAGCGTCAGATCCTCGCGCTCGAAGTAGGCACAGCTGTACGTCTGGGTCCTGTCCAGGAAGAGCCGATAGAAGTCATCGGACAGGTCGTAATGGTGCTGCACGTTGTCGAAACGCGGCTCCATGTACTCAGCTTGATCGGCGTTGGCCGGTGTATCTAACAAAACGGTGTCCTGTTCTTGCGTTGCACTCCGGCCCACCCCCGCAAGACCGACCACACTCCCCGGGTGACCTAACCCCGGTAGCCTACGTGACTGAACTGCGAAGTCCCCACTTGAGCAAACTGTGAAGCAGCTAAGTGTTCGTCGCTATGCGGAAGTTTCGGCATTGTCGTCCTTGCCGTAAATGGGCTGTCCTTCCTCATCAAGCCATTCGTTGACTGCCGTGCCGGTAACGGTGTTGTGGGACCCCGGCAAAACCGCGGTCGGCCGGTCCTCGTAGGCCTTCATCATGTCTTTTGCTTTAGCCCGCGCATGCTCGTCCGGCACCGGTTTGTCGGCCCGGCCTTGCTGCTTGGGGACTTGTTCGGAGGGCCGTTCGGAGCGTTCTGGAGTGCTCACGATTGGAGTCCCTTCTCGTCCGGTACGGGCGATGTCGAGGATTGAGCTCAAGCGGGCAATTGATGCTGGGCAAAGGACTGCCCAAATGTGTGCTCCACCAAACCGCGATGGTCAGGCCAGCAACGCCAGAAGCGGCCAAACGGCGGTCCGAGTGCCATACGAGCCGCTTTTCAGGCAAAGTTGAGCTATGGACGCAAAGCTTCCGCTTCGCCGCGGCCGCCGGCTCATGACCGTGCTGGCGGCCCTTCTGCTGGTGCCGGGTTTGCTCGCGTGGCCCGCGAACGCCACACCGGCGCTGGTAGGCCCTGCTCCCCTGGCGCCGTTGGACCAGTCCGCGGTGCTGGGCCAAGTGACCCCTGGACTCGTCGATATCAACACGACGCTCAACTATCAGGGCGCGGTCGGCGCAGGCACCGGCATCGTGCTCGACGCAGGCGGCGAGGTGCTGACCAACAACCACGTCATCGAGGGCGCCACCGGGATCACCGCCACCAGCTTGGCAAACGGGAGAACCTACCCCGTCGACGTCATCGGTTATGACCGCGCGAATGACATCGCGCTGGTCCGGTTGCGCGGCGCCAGTGATCTCCCGGTCGCGGCACTGGGCACGTCATCGGGGGTGGCGGTGGGTGATCCGATCGCGGCGATCGGGAATGCGGGTGGCGCCGGCGGCGCTCCGAGCTTCTCGCCGGGCAATGTGACGCAACTGGGCGCCTCGGTGCGGGCGTCCGACGAGTCCGGCGGCGGGACTCGGGAACTCACCGACCTGATCCGGGTGGCCGCCGACGTCCGACCTGGCGACTCGGGTGGTCCGTTGGTCAATGCGGCAGGTCAGGTAGTTGGCGTCAACGTCGCCGCCACCTTGACCTACCGGATGGGCAGCGTCCGCGGCGGCGAAGGCTTTGCCATTCCGATCGACCGTGCCCTCGGCATTGCCAACACGATCCGATCTGGCGGCGGCCCGGGTGTGCACATGGGCGACACCGCGTTCATCGGTGTCGGCATTGCCGACGCGAGCAACGGCGGCCCTGCTGGAGCCGTTGTGCGCCAGGTACTTCCGGACACGCCGGCCCGAGGAATCGGTATCGCGAGTGGTGATGTCATCGTCGCGGTGGACGGCGCCCCCATCAATACCGCCACGGACCTGTCCAACGTCATGGATGCCCACCACCCCGGCGACACCATCCTGCTGAGCTGGGTGGACCGCGCCGGCAATCCGCAGAGTGCCAGCCTGGTGCTCAGCGCGGGACCGGTCGGCTGATGTCGACCGCCCTGGCGCGTGGCGCCACGACGGTGGTGGCAATGCTGGCGGTAGCGACGGCCGCACCGGCGCGGGCCGATTCACCCGAACCGCTGTACAACCTGGTGGACGCGGCGGCGCAGCGTCTGCAGACCGCCGATGCGGTGGCCGCCAACAAGTGGCTGACCGGTGGCCCGATCACCGATCCCGCGCGGGTCAAGGTGGTGTTGGATGCGGTGTCAAAGGACGCCGAATCCCGTGGCGTGGCAACTGATTACGCCACAGGCGCCTTCACCAATCAGATCAATGCGACCGAGGCGATCGAGTATGCGAGGTTCGCCGGTTGGAAGTTCGACCCGGCCAGTGCGCCGAATGCGGCACCGGACCTGTCGGCGTCCCGGTCGGTGATCGATGGGCTCAACCGTCAGATCGTCGAGCAGTTCTCGCTGCAGTGGCCGCTGCTGAACTCCCCGGGCTGCGGGTCCGCGCTGGCCGCCGCCAAGGGAGTCGTTGCCGGCGAGCGACAGTTCGACGATCTCTACCGCACGGCGTTGGACGTCGCCACTCGGTCATACTGCCCCACAGGCTAATTCGCTGGGTGTGGGTTGCCCAGGTAGGGGAAGACGTCGAGTGTGTCGGTGTGCGGAGCCAGCCCGCTGGGCGGGCAGTCGCCCTTGGTCAGGAACGCCAGCCGATAGTCGATGACATCGTCGGTGAACACCCGTCCGTTGGGGTACTTCGCCGGCTTGGCCGGATCGAAGTGCAGCATGTCGGGCAGGGTGCCCTCGCGGTCGATCTCTGCGACGGCCTCCTCTTCGGTGTAGCCGCCGGTGTGCCCCATCAGGTGGACGAACTGCCCGGTCCAGCGGTCCCGGTCGTTGATCGGGACGCTGGCGTTGTATTCGAGTTTGGTGTCGTCAGTGTTGAAGAAACTGCTCACTGACGGATGCCCGGCACGGTCGACGTGGAGCAGTTCCCCGTTCTGCTTGAGGCTGCACCGGCCCCAGATCCGGATATCGGGGTTGGCGCCCAGTTCTGCCGTCGGCAGTTCGATGGCGATCGAGAACACGTTGGCGCTCAGATTGGAGTCGACCCCGGTCCACGGTGAGGTGTCGCCAAGATGGGGCGCGGTGAAATTGCGACCGCCGGTGATGTCGAACAAGTTCTTGATGCCGTCGAAATCGAAGAAGAACGCGTCACTGCGCGCGCCTGCGGCGAACGTGTAGTCCCCGGACCGGTGGACGTTGGCGGTCGGCCCGAATGACACCTCGACCGCGTCGAAAATCTTCTCGCCCAACGGAAGTGGCGATTCCGCCTCGTCCCCGACGGCCTTGAAGACGTCGACGGTCTGGCGTCCGTCCTCGGGCACCGAGAAGACGAAGCTGAAGGCGATGTCGTTGAGCAGGTCCCCGTCGTTGTCGACCGCCAGCCGATAGATGGCGTCTGGGTGCAGCGCATCGGCGTTCGGGTTGGCGTTGAGGATCAGCACCGTTCGAGTCGGCTCGGTGGGCGCCTGAAACGCATACAGGTCGCAGAGATCCAGTCGCTGGTCACCCAGTGGCGGGCCAAGGCTCAGGCCGGTGAAATGATTCGACATCGCAAAACCCCTCCGCCGCTGCAGTCTTCTAGAGATATGTCCAGTGGTGTGTACGCATCCCTGCGCGGTACTCTGCCGGATCAGTTCTGGCGGG
The DNA here is from genome assembly GCF_010731895.1 of Mycolicibacterium helvum. Lineage (NCBI taxonomy): Bacteria > Bacillati > Actinomycetota > Actinomycetes > Mycobacteriales > Mycobacteriaceae > Mycobacterium > Mycolicibacterium helvum. The sequence continues at coordinate 5,561,401 of NZ_AP022596.1, forward strand.
GCAACAACTCGTCGATGAAACGGTCGATGAACTCGTCTGCGGGCGTCTCGCCGAGCGGGCGGATGACGAACTTACTCAGCCCCGCGGCGATCAGACCGTCGAGCTGGGCGTGCAATTGCTGCCAGCCGCCGGCCACGAGGTCAGCCGGATCCGCGTCGGGCCGTCGAGCGCGGACACCGGCGACAACGGCGTCGGGCAAGCCGCCATCGGCGACGGCAAGGCTGAGGCCGAAGTGGTCCGGTTCGATGACTCGGCCGGCCTCGGCAGCGGCGAGCTCGATGCTCTCCCGGGCGACGCGGGCCTCGCCGGGGGTGAGGAAGCTCCCCAGCCAGCCGTCGGCGAGGCGCCCGACCCGACGGAAGGCCGCCGGCGCCGACCCGCCGAGCCAGATGTCGACGGGCGTGGGCGGGCGGATGCCCAGCGATGCGGCGGTGAGCGCAAAGAACCGGCCGGCGAAGGTCACCTCGTCACCGGTCAGCAGCGCGCGCACCACTTCCACCGCCTCGTCGAACACCACGGCGCGCTGGCCGTCGGGAACCGGAAACAGATTCCATTCCGCCTCCGACGCCGGGCGCAGCCCGAACGCGGGCAGCACCCGTTTGGGCCCGAGCGCGGCCAGCGATGCCAGGGTCTTGGCGACCAGAACCGGGTTGCGGCCCGGCAGCACCGCCACCGACGTGCCGACTTTGAGGCGCTCGGTGCGGCCCAACGTGTAAGCCATGCCCGCGAACGGGTCGACGGCCGGGGTGTAGACCAGTTCCGAAAACCAGAGTGAGTCGACGCCTGCGGACTCCAGCCGGTCGACCACGTGCGGGAGCTCGGCAACACTGCTCCCGAAGCTGATACCGAACCGGATCTTCACGTCGCTCACCCCGCCACGGTAACCCTGCCGGATATCACGACACAGCCACGGATGTGCGCGGTTTCCGAGGTCGCGAACCTTAATCTATCCGTGTGACGGATGTTACGGATGTGGTTTCTGGGACCTGCAAGTGCCCGAGGTAACCCGGCGCCAATTCGTCATCGGGCTGCTGGCTTCGGCCAGCCTCGTCGGGACATCGAGTGCGATCGCAATGTCACAGACCAACTCACCGGCGGCGGCCACCAAGGCTTCCCTGCCGCCGGTCGATGCGGCGCCGTTGCTGCCCCCACCGCCACCGGCGGCCCGGGTCGCCTTGCCGGGCGGCGCTGAGCTGACCAAGCTGCCCGGAAAAGGCGACCTACTGGCCATCACCGTCGACGACGGGGTGAACTCCGAAGTGGTGCGGCTCTACACCCAGCTGGCCAAGGACACCGGAATCCGGCTGACGTACTTCGTCAACGGGGTCTACGACTCCTGGCGCGACAACGCCGCCCTATTACGGCCGTTGGTGGACTCCGGCCAGATCCAGCTCGGCAACCACACCTGGTCGCATCCCGACCTGACCACGCTGCCCAAGGATCAGATCGCCGATCAGTTACGGCGCAACGACCAGTTCCTACGCGCCACGTTCGGCGCCGACGCCACACCGTATTTCCGGCCGCCCTACGGCAGCCACAACGACGACGTCGATTCCGTCGCCGCCGATCTGGGGTACCGGGTTCCGACGCTGTGGTCGGGGTCGCTGGCCGACTCGACGCTGGTGACCGAGGACTACATCGTCAAGATGGCCGACCAGTACTTCATCCAGCAGAACATCGTTATCGGCCACCTCAACCACCTGCCGGTCACTCACGTCTACCCCGCGCTGGTGGACATCATCCGGTCACGCAATCTGCGCACGGTCACACTCAACGACGTTTTCCTGCAGCCGGAGATACCGCACGTCACGTCGGCCTAGCTTCCCCGAGTCGCTTCGCTCCTGCCCGCCGGCCTAGCTTCCCCGAGTCGCTTCGCTCCTGCCCGCCGGCCTAGCTTCCCCGAGTCGCTTCGCTCCTGCCCGCCGGATCTAGGATCGCGCTCATGGAAGGCTCCGTCACCGTGCACATGGCTGCACCGGCAGACAAGATCTGGAATCTCATCTCCGACGTCACCAAGACCGGCGAGTTCTCGCCAGAGGTGTTCGAGTCCGAATGGCTTGGCGGTGCCAGCGGACCGGCGCTGGGGGCAAAGTTCCGCGGGCACGTGCGCCGCAACGAGATCGGTCCGGTGTACTGGACCACCTGCCGTGTCACCGCGTGCGAGCCGGGACGCGAATTCGGGTTCGCCGTCCTGGCCGGTGACCGTGCACTCAACAACTGGCACTACCGTCTTGATCCGAGTGGCGACGGGACCGACGTGACGGAATCGTTCCGGCTCGACAAGTCCGCGCCAATGCGGGTGTTCTGGTTGTTCGGCGGGTATCTGCGCGGCCGGCGAAACCGGCGAGACATGCGCACGACGCTGGAACGAATCAAGAAAGTTGTTGAGAACGACTGAATCTCGGCCGCGGTCGCCGACCGGTTTGATAGAACCGGTGCATGGGTCGATGGTCACGCGAAGAAATTGAGACAGCGTTCGAAGAACACAAGCAGGTCGTCGTCGGGATCGGTGAGAGCTGGGACTGGTCCCGGTTCGCCGACCAGTTCACCGAGGACGCCACCTACGTCGAGCACTCCTACGGGACGTTCCAGGGACGCGAAGCGATCCGCAACTGGATCGTCGGCACCATGAACACTTTCCCGGGCACCGAGATGCCGTTCTTCCCCGCGACCTGGCATTCCATCGATGTCGACAAAGGCTGGGTGATCTGCGAATTCCAGAACCGGATGCGCGATCCCGGCGATGGCAGCATCCACGAGGAGCCCAACCTGTCGGTGCTCAAGTATGCAGGCGACGGGCTGTGGAGTTACGAGGAAGACGCCTACAACCCGATGAACTTCATGCCGATGGTGCGCGGCTACATCGAGGCGTCGAAACGACTGGGAACCATCTCCGATGATGCGGTGACGTTCGCCAAGAACATGGGCTGGGATCTGGCCTGAGCCGGCAAGTCTCACTCACCGGGATGTTTGAGTCCCGCACCGCATAGCGGGATCACAACGTCGTTGTTGGCCAGCAGCTCGCGCACGAGCGGCCAGCCCGGCCCCGTTCGGCTCGCGGCACCGGCCGCCGCGGCGTAACAGGCTGCTGCCGTGGGCTCCACGAAAAGGCCCTCGCTGTGTGCCAGCACCCGGCGCCCGGCGATCACAGCGTCGTCGTCGACGGCGACGAACGTGCCCCCGGAATCCCGCACGGCGGCCAGGATCTGATCGGCGCGCGGCGGTGCGGTGATCGCGATACCTTCGGCAACGGTCGGCGCTGTGACGTAGGCGTTGTCGTCCAGGTCGTGCCATGCCGCGGCCAGCGGTGCGCAGCCGGCCGCCTGGACTGCCAGTAGTGCCGGCAGCCGGTCGGCCAGCCCGGCGGCCACCAGCTCGCTGAACGCCAAATAGCAGCCCAGCAGCAGCGTCCCGTTGCCGACCGGGACCAGAACCGCCGAGGGCAGGCTGTTCCCGCTCTGACGCCAGATCTCGTAGCCGTAGGCCTTCACGCCGTGCATGAAGTACGGGTGATAGACGTGGCTGGCGTAGAACACCCCGGGACGATCGGCGATCTGCGCGGCGGCCTCTGCGGCGTCGGCGCGGCTGCCAGGGACCAGGGTTAGCTCGGCTCCGTGTGCCCGGATCTGCGCGAGTTTCTCCGGTGAGGTCGACGCCGGCACCAGCACCTCGCAGTCGATGCCGGCCCTGGCGAAATATGCGGCCGCCGCGGTCCCGGCATTGCCACTGCTGTCGACCACGGCCTTGCCGACCCCAAGGTGTGCGGCCAGCGAGGCCAGCACCGCTGCGCCGCGATCTTTGAAAGACAATGTCGGACTGAAGAATTCCAGCTTGAACCGAGCCCCTGCCAACGTCAGAGACGGCACGACCGGGGTGTTCCCCTCGCCCAGGGTGATCGACGAGTCGACGACCGGCTGCCATGCCGCGCTGACGTCGAACAACCCGCCGCAGGGGCAGCGCCACGCCAGCTCGGCGACACCGAATTCGCTTCTGCACGAGCGACATACCAGCGGTGGCAAGTTCATGGCTCAATGCCTTTGCGCTCGTCGATCACGGACATGACCAGGGTGACAGATAGGACGCCGAGCTTGCCTGAATTCGGAAACGATCCCGACCGCGGCCGACGGACTCTACTGTTTCGACATGGGCATCGCCACGCGAGTCAACGGTCAGGCGCCTCCCGAGATGGCACTGGCGGACATCAATCTGGGCACCTTCGAGTTCTGGATGCTCGACGATACGCTGCGCGACGGCGCATTCGCGACCTTGCGTCGCGAGGCACCGATCACGTTCTTCGAGGAGGTCGAGCTGGAGGGAGTGCCGCACGGCGAGGGCCACTGGGCGTTGACGAAGCTCGACGACGTCTTCTACGCCAGCCGTCACCCCGAGATCTTCAGCTCCTACCCCAACATCACCATCGGCGATCAGGTCCCCGAGGTTGCCGAGTATTTCGGCTCCATGATCGCCCTGGACGATCCGAGACACTCCCGCCTGCGCAACATCGTCCGCAGCGCGTTCACCCCCAAGGTGGTGGCCCGCACCGAGGTGTCGGTGCGCGACCGTGCCGAGCAACTGGTGTCGGCGATGCTCGCCAACCATCCCGACGGCAACGCCGACCTGGTCTCCGAACTGTCCGGGCCGCTGCCACTGCAGGTGATCTGCGACATGATGGGCATTCCAGACGACGACCACGACCGGATTTTCGGATGGACCAACATCATCCTTGGCTTCGGCGACCCCGATCTGACCACCGATTTCAACGAGTTTCTCACGGTGGCGTTGGACATCGGTGCCTACGCGACGGCGCTGGCCGAGGACCGCAGAACCAATCCTCGCGACGACCTGACCACTGCGCTGGTGGCAGCCGAAGTCGACGGCGAGCGGCTGACATCCGCCGAGATCGCCTCGTTCTTCATCTTGCTGGCCGTTGCCGGTAACGAGACCACCCGCAACGCGATCAGCCACGGTGTTCTGGCCCTGACCCGCTATCCCGAACAGCGCCGTATCTGGTGGAACGATTTCGAGGCCGTCACTGACACCGCGGTCGAGGAGATGGTGCGGTGGGCGTCGCCGGTGATCTACATGCGCCGCACCGTCACTCGCGACATCGAGCTGTCCGGGGTCAAGATGACCGAGGGCGACAAGGTCACCATGTGGTACGCGTCGGCCAATCGCGACGAGGACAAGTTCACCAACCCGTGGCTCTTCGATGTGACCCGCACACCGAACCACCATGTCGGATTCGGCGGCGGCGGTGCGCACTTCTGCCTGGGCGCCAACCTGGCCCGTCGCGAGATCGCCCTGGTGTTCTCCGAACTGCACCGCCGCATACCGGACATCGAGGTGACCGAGGAGCCGGCCATGCTGCTCTCGGCGTTCATTCACGGGATCAAGCGGCTGCCGGTCACCTGGGCCTAGGCGGGGGTTGTGGCGCTAGCGGTGCCGCACTCGTAGCGTTGGTGGGCATGAAACAACGGCTGCACTGGCTAGCGATGCACGGAATGGTTCGCGCGGTCGCCAATTTCGCGGCGCGCCGCGGTGATCCACAAGCCCGAATGGTGGCCGACCCGGCGGTACGGGTTGACCCGGTCGCCTTCTATACCGAGCTGCGGCCACAGGGACCGATGATCCGTACTCGCGTGGGCTACCTGACCGTCGACCACGCCGTGGCCCACGAGTTGCTGCGCTCCGATGATTTTCGGGTCATCGTGCTCGGCGCCAACCTGCCCGCGCCGGTGCGCTGGCTGGAGCGGCACACCCGCGACGATCTCCTGCACCCGCTTCGCCCGCCCTCGTTGCTGGCGGTCGAGCCACCTGAGCACACCCGATATCGCAAGACCGTCTCGTCGGTGTTCACCAGTCGTGCGGTGGCCGCGCTGCGCGATCGGGTCGAGGACACCGCCGGGGAGCTGCTCGACGGGCTGGCCGCCGGTCCTGGCGTCGTCGACATCGTCGAGCGGTACTGCGCGCAGCTGCCGGTCGCGGTGATCGGCGACATCCTCGGTGTGCCGGACGCCGACCGGCCGCGCATTCTGGAGTTCGGTGAGCTCGCGGCTCCAAGCCTCGACGTCGGCCTGTCCTGGCCGCAATACCAGCGCGTGCAGCACGGCCTGGCCGGGTTCAACCGGTGGTTGTCGGCGCATCTGCGTCACTTGCGCGAGCACCCCGGCGAGGACCTGATGAGCCAGTTGATCGCGGCGTCCGAGGACGGCGCGCAGCTGAGCGAAGTGGAGTTGGAGGGCGTCGCGGGCCTGGTGCTCGCCGCAGGATTCGAGACCACCGTGAACTTGCTGGGCAACGGAATTCGGCTGTTGCTGAACTCCCCTGACCAGCTTGACCGGCTCGTGGCCGATCCCTCGCTATGGCCCAACGCTGTCGAGGAGATCCTGCGGCTGGAGTCCCCGGTGCAGCTCTCAGCCCGGGTGGCGCTCACCGACACCGAGGTGGCCGGAACGACGGTGAAGGCCGGCGAGATGGTGGTGATCTATCTGGCCGCCGCCAACCGCGATCCCGCTGTGTTCGACGATCCGCATCGCTTCGACGTGGGACGACCCAATGCCGGTAAGCACCTTGCCTTTTCCGGCGGCAGGCATTTCTGCCTGGGCGCGGCGCTGGCGCGGGCCGAGGGTGAGGTCGGCCTGCGCAGGTTCTTCACGCATTTTCCCGAGGTGCAGCTGGCCGGGCTCGGCAGCCGCCGCGATACCCGAGTGTTGCGCGGTTGGGCCGAGCTGCCGGTCAGCCTCCGCTCGGCCGGGCTCATTACTTCGCGAGATTGAACCCACGCAGACCCGTACTCGTACTTCTGCTGCGTGGGTTCAATCTCGGCGGTTACTTCGCCTGATGCTCGACTTCAGGATCGAGCTCGTCGGCGTGTGACCACTTCTCGTCGAGCTCGCCGCGCTGTTCGGCTGCCACGCTGCGGTGCTGGGCGGCGTTCTCCTCCAGGCGCGCAGCTTCGGCGGCCTTGGCCTCTGCTTCGGCTTGTGCGGCACGGGCTTTGGCTGCGGTTTCGTCGGCAAGTGCCTCCCGGCGCTGTACCTTGACATTTTCCAAGCGGACTTCCTCGCGGATCTCGCCTGCCTGCGCCCTTCGGCGGCTGACCTGGCGATTACGTCCAACCCAGACCAGCGCCGCGATGACGATCAGCGCGGCGATCACGGCGATGACAATCCACACAGTGTTCGTGGCCATCCTCGGCTCCATTCATTGAGCGGGCCGCTGATGCGGCGCCGTCAATTAGCGGCGTTCCCGTCCTGGCCATGCGTCAAACCGTTCAACGCTGTCAACATGCCCGCTGCCGCGCGCGGCCAGGTGAAGGTTTCGGCCCGCCGCCGCGCGCAGAACCTGCGTTGCTGCTCGGGGCGATCCATGAGACCGGTGACGGCCTCCGCAATGGCGTGCGGATCATTGTCGGCACATGCGCCACTATCGGATGTCAGGATCTCGGTCAGCGCGGAGGTACGGGACACGACAGCCGGAGTTCCGCACGCCAACGCCTCCAGAGCCGCCAGGCCGAAGGTTTCGTGCGGGCCCGGCGCCAGCGCGACATCGGCGGTGGCCAATAGTGTCGCAACCGCAGTGCGGGATTCGATGAACCCGGTGAAGTCCACCGGTAACCGCGCAGCCTGCCGTTGCAGCCGGGGCCGCATCGGTCCGTCGCCGGCGATGACCAAACGGGCATCGACACCCGAATCAAGCAGGGCGGCAAGGGCATCGACGCTACGGTCGGCCCGCTTCTCCACCGACAACCGACCGCAATGGACCAGCAGTAGCTGGCCGGGAGCGGCCCAGCGATTACGGGTCAACGGGCAGAACCGGTCGGGATGAAACATGTCGAGGTCGACGCCCAACGGCACCGTCATCACATTTCGGGCACCGATTCGGTCGAACTCTTCGCGGGCGAAACTCGTGGTACACAGCACCGTGTCGTAGTTGGCTGCGGTCCGGCGATTGGCCATGTCCGCGATCCGACGCGCCAGCCGCTTGGGCATGATCTGGCCGGTCAGCCGGTCCAGACGTTCATGGGAGATCATCACCGTCGTGACACCGTGCCGCGCTCCCCATCGGCCCAGGGATCGCAGGGTGAACCGGTCAGACACTTCGACCGCGTCGGGTGCCAGCTCCTCCAGCAGGGTGGTCACCGGAGCGGGCATGACCGCGCGGTATCCCCCGGTGAACGGAATCTGCTTGGCAGGAACGGTTATTCGGGTGACGCCGCCGGGAAGCTCGGTGTAGGAAGCAACCGATCCCGGGACGATCAGAAAGACCTCATGTCCGGCGGCGCAGTATTCGGCGCCGAGCCGATCGACGGCGGTACGCAGACCACCTGACCGGGGGCCGTAGAAGTTCGCGACTTGCGCGACCCTGATCATGGCCGTATCTGAACCCGTTGCGGTGTGCGCATGGCTACGTCCGCCCTTCGGTGTCCTGAACACGCGGTGAACAGCCACAATTGGACTACCGTTGATCCCGTGCAGATTTCCGGTGCGTTCCAGGCGGCCGCACGCGCAGTCAACCGCGGTGCCACCGCCCTGATCGCCTCACCGCGGTGGGGCCGCATCGTGGGGCTGGGGCTGACCACAATTCGGTACACCGGCCGGCGCAGTGGGCGCACGGTCGAGCTGCCGGTCGGGTATCGCCGCAAGGGCGGGGACATCCTGATCGGGGTGGCCATGCCCGACGGCAAGAAATGGTGGCGGAACTTCACCGGTGATGGCGCCCCGCTCTCCATCCTGTTGGCCGGCGCCGAGCAACCCGGCCACGCCGTCGCCACCAGGGACGCCCGCGGCCGCGTGACGGTGACCGTGTCCCTGGACCGCTAGAGGTTGCGAGAGAACCAGTCCTGCAAGCGATTCCATGCATCGGCGGCCGCGACTGGGTTGTAACGCGGCCCGGCGTCGTTGAAGAACGCGTGATCGGCGTCGGGCTCGATGACGAGGTCGTTGACCAGACCGGCCTGATCCAACGCCGCCTTGGCCGCGGGCTCCGATGAGGTGACGCGCTGGTCGAGCGCGCCGTACAGGCCGAGCACGGCGGCGTCCTTCGACCCGGCGAAGTCCGGATCCTCGGGCAGCGGACCGTAGAACGGCACCGCCGCGGCCAGCCGTGGCTCCCCGGCGGCCAGCAGCTGCCACACCAGCCCACCGCCGAAACAGAAGCCGACAAGAGCGAGCTTCTGGCCCGGCGACCGGCGCGCCACCTCATCGAGCCCTGACCTTATGTCGGCGATGAACCGGTCGGGAGCGATCGTGCCGAGCGCGGCGGTGGCCGCCGCCGGGTCACTGAAGGAACCGGTGCCGCCTTCCTCGGAGAGCAGGTCGATGGCCAGCGCGGAGTAGCCGATGCCGGCCAGCCGGCCGGCGACGGTGCGCACCCAGTCATTGAGGCCCTTGTTTTCGTGGATGACCAGGACCGCTCCGCGTGGTGTGGCGGCCTGCGCCCAGCTGCCCCGCAGCTGCCCTTTCGGCCCCGCCCAGGTGATGGGCGTGGTGGCCAGCGCGCTGGCCATCCCCGGCGACGGCGAGTCGGATGTCGGCGCGGACGGTGACGGTGATGGTGACGGTGAGGAGACTGCGGTCTTTGGTGTGTCCGTGGCGCACGCGGCGATCAGTGCGCTGGCGGCGGTGGTGCTCACGCCCAACAGTGCGAGGCGGCGCAGCGCTTCTCGGCGGCTCAGTAGGCCGTCGACGTGATCGGTGGCGATCTCTTCGGCGATGTACCTCTGTAGTGGAGTCACCCTCGCGAGTATGCGCCTTTTGGGTAAGCGTGGACTGTAGGGATGATCCCCGAGGGAGGTGGCCGGTATGGCTGAGCACGCGGTGCTACCGGGTTCTGAAGCATTCGAACGGGTGGCGGCGCTGCTCGATTACCCGATGTTCGTCGTGACCACGCGGGCCGAGGATGAACGCGCGGGCTGCCTGGTGGGGTTCAGCAGTCAGGTGTCGATCAACCCGCCGCGCTATCTGGTCGGATTGTCCAAACGCAACCACACGTATCGGGTCGCGGCAGGCGGCGCGACGCACCTGGCATTGCACCTGCTGGCCGAAGAACACCGTGACCTTGCCCGGCTCTTCGGCGCGGAGACCGGAGACCGGATCGACAAATTCAGTCGCTGCCGGTGGTCCGATGGCCCAGAGGGGCTGCCGGTCCTGACCGACTCCGCCGCATGGTTCACCGGCCGCATCCTCGATCGGTTCGACCTGGGCGATCATGTCGGACACCTGATCGAGCCGGTCGCCGGCGTCGCGCCGGAGCAGCTCGGGCGGCTCGTCACATTCGCCGACGTCAAGGACCTGGACCCGGGCCATGAGGCCTGACCGGCCTACCGCGCCCGTTGCCGGCCGCCACGGCCGCCACGGCCGCGCCTGGTCACACCCGCAGTAAACACATCCGAAAAACTGTCCACTAAATCGTTGACACCCGTCCCAGCAAACGGTTCTATTGACGTTCGTGACATACGACACGATCATCCGCAACGGCCGATGGTTCGACGGCACCGGCGCCGCGTCCGGAATCCGTGACATCGGCATCAAGGACGGCCGCGTCGCCGTGGTCAGCCTGCGTCCGCTCGACGTGACCGGCTGCGCCGATGTCGTCGATGCCGGCGGGAAGTGGGTGATGCCGGGCATGGTCGACATCCACACCCACTACGACGTCGAGGTGCTGGGCGGTCCTGGCCTGTCGGAGTCGGTGCGCCACGGCGTCACGACCGTCATGCTCGGCTCCTGTTCGCTGTCCACCATCCATGTCGGCGGCAGCGACGCCGGCGATCTGTTCGGCCGGGTCGAGGCGATCCCGCGCGAACACGTCATCGCTGCCGTCGACGGGGCCAAGACGTGGAGCACCGCCGAGCAGTATGTCCAGGCCTTGGAATCCCGGGCGCTTGGCCCGAATATCGCGGCGTTCATCGGGCATTCCGATATGCGCACCGCCGTCATGGGATTGGATCGCGCCACCCGGAACGACGTGCGCCCCAACGCAAGCCAGCAGGCCGAGATGGAACGCATGCTCGCCGAGGCGCTCGACGCCGGGTTCGTCGGGATGTCTTCGATGCAGTTGTTGTTCGACAAGATCGACGGCGAGACCTGCCGATCCCGCACACTCCCGTCGACGTATGCCAAACCGCGCGAGCTGCGCCGGCTCAAGTCATTGCTGCGCAGGCGTGGCCGGGTACTGCAGTCCGGCCCCGACATCCAAAACCCGATGAACCTCATCTCGCAAGTGGCGCAATCACTTCCGGTGTTGCGGGACAAGCTCAAGACCAGCCTGCTGTCGGCGGCCGACGTCAAATCCAATCCGTTCGCCATCCTACTGTTGGGTCCGCTGGCCAAGGTGACCAACAAGTTCGGCGGCGACTTCCGCTGGCAACACCTGCCCGTTCCGTTCGAGGTCTACGCCGACGGCATCGACCTGGTGGTGTTCGAGGAGTTCGGCTCGGGCGCCGCCGCGCTGCATCTGCGTGACGAGGTCGAGCGCAATGCCCTGCTCAAAGACGAGACCTACCGGCGCCAGTTCCGCAAGGACTACGACACCAAGTACGGCGTGCGGGTCTGGCATCGCGACTTCTTCGACGCCGACATCGTCGGCTGCCCTGATGAATCCGTGGTGGGCAAGTCCTTCGGGCAGGTCGGTAGGGAGCGGGGCGGGTTGCACCCGGTCGACGCGTTCCTGGACCTGGTTCTCGAACACGGCACCAAGCTGCGCTGGCGCACAACAATTTCCAACCACCGACCCGAGGTGCTCAAGAAGCTGGCCAAGGATCCGGGCATTCAGATGGGCTTCTCCGATGCCGGTGCGCATCTGCGCAACATGGCGTTCTACAACTACGGGTTGCGGCTGTTGCGTCATGTGCGTGATGCCCAGCGCAGCGGACGGTCGTTCATGTCCGTCGAGCAGGCCGTGCACCGGATGACCGGCGAGCTGGCCGACTGGTATCAGATCGATGCCGGCCACCTGCGCGTCGGGGACCGCGCCGATCTCGTCGTGGTGAACCCCAATCACCTCGACAGCCGCCTCGATGACTACGCCGAGCAGCCTGTCGAGCAGTACGGAGGCCTGTCCCGGATGGTCAATCGCAACAACGACGCCGTCGAGCTGGTGTTGATCGGTGGGCGCGCGGTGGTCCGTGACGGTGAACCGACGCCGGTGCTCGGTGCGCAGCGCACCGGGAGTTTCCTGCGGGTGGGCCGGACGACCCCGGCACCCGGAACGACGAAGGAATCGGAGCTGGCCCATGTCAATTGACACCTCGGCGGTCCCCACAGAGGTTGCCCAGACCGTACTGGGAATGTGGAATGCGTTGTCCAATCGCGATTGGGAGACGCTCAAGACGTTCCTGTCCGACGACTGCATCTATGTCGACATGCCGGTCGGTCCGATCGCGGCCGCGCGCGGCCCCGAGGACATCGTCAAGCGGCTGAAGATCGGCTTGGAGCCATTGGCCGGCTACGAGAATCACGACGGCGTTCTGGTGAGCAACGGCGTGGACACTATGTACGAGCACTCCGAGACATGGACGTTCAAGACCGGCGAGCAGGGTGTGCTGCGCTTCGTCACGGTGCACAAGGTCGAGAACGGGAAGATCACGCTGTGGAAGGACTACTGGGACATGAACGGGCTGACCGGCTTCGCCCCGTCGACCTGGCTGGAAGATCTCGCCCAGGCCGACATGTCGTGGATGTTCGACGCCACCGGGCTGATCTGATCGTCTCCTGATCCGACGCGGGCGGCGATTGTCGGGCTGGTGGCCGGAGGGGTCCCCTGGACGAGGGACCCGACATTTCGGTAGCTCCGCTGGATCGCAACCGGATCATGACGCGGTTACCCGCCGAAGGTCGGACCCCTTCCGGACGGTTACTTATTTTGCGCTAAATTCTGTTGCTCGGCCGGATCGGCACATCTAGGAGCAGCAGATGAAGATCGGGATGCCCGTTCCCGCTCCGCAGGAGTGAGCTGCCTCATTGCCGAGCCACTGGCGCCGTCGCACGCGGAGCGCGTCGATCACGCCGCTCGGCTCAAGAGCCTCACCGATTGGTTGTCGTTTGCCCTCGGCAGCTCCGCGAGGTGTGCCTGTGCAGCCTCGTACTGACCGGCACATCCCTCCAGTGGCACTACCGGGGAGTTCCCAAACCCGCCTGGGCAGCGCGACGCGATTGGCCTGAATTCTCGTTAGAACAGATCGGGTCGCTGCTGGTCGCTCACGGATTAATTGGGCTCGCCGTCCTGTCTTCCACCCGAATCCACTCGATTAATCCTGAGTAAAAACTCCGCCTTCGAATTGTTGACTGCTGTCAGAGAATCCTGTTACGGTCAGCATCAGTGACTGCGCTCACACCACCAAGGGAGGGTCATGCACGCCACACCCAAGACCGCCATCATCGGCGCCGGTATCAGCGGACTCACTTCCGCCAAGAACCTCGCCGACGCCGGTGTCGAGTACGACTGTTTCGAATCCTCCGACCGCATCGGCGGCAACTGGGCGTTTCGCAACCCCAACGGACATTCCAGCGCCTACCGGTCGCTGCACATCGATACCTCACGGGACTGCCTGTCGTTCAAGGACTTTCCCATGCGTGATGATCTCCCAGACTTCCCGCATCACACCCAGATCAAGTCCTATCTCGACGACTACGCGGATGCTTTCGGCCTGCGCGCACGCATCCAATTCGAGAACCCGGTCCGGCACGCCCGTCGACTCGACGGCGGCGGGTGGGAACTGCGCACCGGCGACGGGCAGACCCGCCGGTATGACGCCCTGGTGGTCGCCAACGGGCACCATTGGGATCCGCGCACCGCGGTCTTTCCCGGCGAATTCACCGGGGAGAGCATCCACGCGCACGCCTATATCGATCCCACCGAACCGCTGGACCTGCGCGGCAAGCGCATCGTGGTGGTCGGCATCGGCAACTCGGCCGCCGACCTGGTCTCCGAGCTGTCGCAGAAGTCCTGGCAGAACACGGTTTATCTGTCCACCCGCTCGGGTGCCTGGATCGTACCCAAGTACATCTTCGGCAAGACCGCAGACAAGATCGCGCGCACTCTGCCGGTGATACCGCTGTCGTGGCAGCGCCGCGCCATGCGACCCATCCCCCGCCTCTTGTTCGGCAATCCCGAGGACTACGGCCTGCCGACACCGAACCACAACTTCCTCGAAGCTCACCCGACGCAATCCGCGGAGCTGCTGATGCGCCTGGGCGCGGGCGACGCCACGGCCAAGCCGAATATCGAACGATTCGATGGCAGCACAGTGCACTTCGTCGACGGTTCGGCCATCGAGGCCGACGTGGTGATCTACGCAACGGGCTACAACATCACCTTCCCCTTCTTCGACGAGGACTTCCTCTCGGCGCCCGACAATCACCTGCCGCTCTACAAGCGCATGCTCTCCCCCGGGCTCGACGACCTGATCTTCGCGGGCTTCGCTCAGGCGGTGCCCACCCTGTTCCCGTTCGTGGAGTGCCAGGCCCGGCTCACGGCCGCCTATCTCGCCGGCACGTACCGTCCGCCGTCCGAAGCCGAGATGCATCGCACGATCAAGGCCGACCAGCGCAAGTACGTCGGACACTTCGCCGACAAACCACGTCACACCCAGCAGGTGGACTACTACGACTACGAGCGCGATATGCGCAAGCGCGAACTCCCCGCGGGGTTACGCCGGGTCGAGAAGTTCGGTCCGGTGGTGCTGGCCGGCCGCGCCGAGCGGCAGGGTGCCGGTGTCGGCTGAGATTGCGGCTGTCTCGCGATGGCAGCCTCGGCGCCCCCAACCGCGGGGCGAACAGCGTCGGGCCCGCCTGCTCGAAGCACTCGAACGACAGTTGCAGTCGCAGCCATTCGATGCGATCAGCATCAGCGGCGTGGCCGATGCTGCCGGCCTCGGACGGTCGGCGTTCTATTTCTACTTCAGCAGTAAGCACGACGCGGTGACTCAGCTGCTCGGTGACGTCTTCGACGACGAGATCACGCAGGTGGGCGCAATTCTGCGGAGACCCGGCGATCCCGACATCAACATCAGCGACGCGCTGGCCTTCATCGTCGATTCCTGGCGCACGCGCGCCACGTTGCTGGCGGCGATGCTCGACGCCCGCGACGGCGATGCCGATGCGCGGACGATCTGGGAGAGCTGGATCAATCGGTACGAGGAATTCGCCGCCGACTACATCGTGCGGACGACGACCTTCGACGCCGCCGACAGCCGAGCCCTCGCCCACGTACTGATCGCCATGAACGAGCGCGCACTCGAGCGCCACACCCGGTCGGGGGCGAATCATGCTGCGGCAGAACAACTACACCGAAGCCTGGTCCAGGTGTGGCAGGCAACTCTGAGGAGGACCCCATCACCACCATCCCATCGACGGCGAAGCCTGCCGTCCAAAGCAACACGCTGAGCATTGCCAGTGGCGGAGTGACGTTGTCGGCCAGGCACTTTCCGGCAACTCACGACGAGCTGACCTCTGCGGCTGGGCGGCCCTGCGTGGTGCTGGCCCACGGAATCGGCGCCACCCAGGACAGCGGACTGCACCCCTTCGCCGAAGCATTCGCCGCCGCGGGTGCGGACGCCATTACCTTTGACTACCGGCACTTCGCCGGATCCGGCGGGCAACCACGCCAACTGGTCTCGATCCCGGGACAACTCCAGGACTACCAGGCGGTGGTCGACCACGCCCGGCAACTGCCCGGTGTGGATCCCGAACGCATCTTCGTCTGGGGCGTCTCCTTGTCCGGGGGGCATGTCATCCGAGTAGCGGCCCGGGACCGACGGATCGCGGGTGTGTTCTCGTTGACTCCGGCTACCGACGGCCTGCCGGTCATCGCCGGCATGGTCCGCGACCACGGGATCCGATACGCGCTGCGAATATCAGCGCGAGGACTGGCTGACTTGGCAGCACGTCTGCGTCGCCGATCGCCGGTCCTGTTGCCGGTGGTGGGCGCGCCCGGTGAATTGGCCGCGCTCACTTCCCAAGGCGCCGAGGCGGGTATGTTCGCAACCGCCGGCCCGACGTGGCGAAACGAGTTCGCGGCACGCTTGGTTCTGACCGTGGGTGGTTACCGTCCGGGCCGCAGCGCAGGGAAGGTGCGCTGCCCGGCATTGGTCCAGATCGCCGATGGCGACCAATCTGCACCCCCGGCATGCGCGACGCAGGCAGCGACGGCAATGCGGGCCACCGTGCACCACTACCCCTGCGACCATTTCGATGTCTACCCCGGCGCGGTCTGGCACGAACGCGTACTGCGCGACCAGATCGCCTTTCTGCGCCGGATCGCCGTACCCCGTGCAGAGGTCCGGGGTTGATGCGGGCACTACAGCTGGTCGATCCGGGCGTGTTGGCCGTCGTCGACATTCCGGTCCCTGACATCGGTCCGGATGAGGTTCTGCTGAAGGTGGGCGGCGCCGGACTGTGCCACTCCGACATCCACATCCGGCACCTGCCCGTCGAATTGTTTCCGCTCCCCTTGACTCTGGGACATGAAACGGCCGGAACCGTGGTGTCCGTGGGTTCCCAGGTATCGGGTTGGACGGTCGGCGACAATGCCCTGGTCCATCTGATCTGGGCCTGCGGGTCCTGCCCGGCCTGCGCACGCGGCGACGACAATGTGTGCGAGTCCGCGGGTCGCATGGCGCAACCGCCGACTCCCGGACTGGGCCCGGCGGGCGGGATGGCCGAATACATGGCCGTTCCCGCTCGCTACCTGGTTTCTCTGGGCGACCTCGATCCCGTGACCGCAGCCCCGCTCGCCGACGCGGCAATGACGCCGTATCACGCCGTGCGCAATTCCACTCGGGCATTGCGTCCCGGATCAGCGGCCGTCGTGGTGGGTGTTGGCGGCCTGGGACACGTGGCCGTTCAGCTGATCAAGACGCTCACCGGGGCCCGCATCATCGCCGTCGACGTCTTGGCCGACCGACTGCAAGCCGCTTCCGCGCACGGTGCCGATATCGTGCTCGCCGCCGATGAGTCGACGGCCGCAGCGATTCTGGACGCAACTGCGGGCCGCGGCGCCGATGCCATTTTCGACTTTGTCGGTGCGCAACCGACCAGCGACCTGGCCGTGGAGACGATCGCGCCGGACGGTATCTATCAACTGGTCGGTATCGGCGGCGGTGCGCCGCGCATTACCGCTGAACCGCGGCTGGGCCAGGGCTGGCCATACGGCGCCTCGGTACGGACGTCCTACGGCGGGACGAAGGCCGACCTCATCGAATGCGTGGCATTGGCACGGGCCGGCCGGCTGAAGATCGATGTCGAGCCGTTCCCGTTGACCGAGGGCATCACCGCGTTCGACCGCCTGGAATCGGGTTCCATTAACGGAAGGGCAGTTCTGGTTCCATGACAACACGTTTCGATGGTCAGTCGGTTCTGGTCACCGGCGGCGCCCGTGGCATGGGGGAAGCCCACGTCCGCGGCTTCGTCGCCGAAGGCGCCCGGGTCGTCATCGCCGACGTTCTCGAGGAGGAAGGCGAGGCGCTCGCCGAGCAGCTCGGCGATTCGGCGATCTACGTTCACCTCGACGTCAGCGACGAAGCCCAGTGGCGGTCGGTGGTGCAACGCGCCGAGGCGGAATTCGGGCCGTTGCGCGTGCTGATCAACAACGCTGGTATCGGCGGGGTGCCCACGACGCTGGTGGACACCGATATCGACGTCTGGCACCGGGTGCTGGCGGTGAATCTCGACGGCACGTTCCTCGGGATCAAGACTGTGGTGCCGTCGATGTTGCGCGGTGGCACCGGTGGGGCGATCGTCAACATTTCATCGTTCGCCGGGCTGATGGGGTCGCCGTTGCTCGGCGCCTACGGGGCGAGCAAGTTCGCCGTCCGCGGGTTGACCAAGACCGCGGCAATGGAGTTGGGACCGCACGGGATACGGGTCAACTCCATCCATCCCGGTTACGTGCGCACGCCGATACTCGACGGCATCCCGGACGAGGCGATACACGGACGGTTGGCCATCGAACGGGTGGCCACCCCTGCCGACGTCACACCGGTGGTGCTGTTCGCCGCCAGCAGCGATGCGGGTTACTGCACTGGAGCGGAGTTCGCCGTCGACGGCGGTTGGTCGGCCGGTGAGCCCGGCCCGATCTTCGTACCTCCCGGTGCCCAGGTGCCAGAGTTCGCCACTTAGCGCTCCGCTGCTGCGTCAAAACGACGCACCCACAACCTGATTCGCACCGAGGAGAACACCATGCCGTTCGCCGCCGAGAACACCGTCGGGTCGTTGACTGCCCACAGCATCACCACGATGATTCGGAGCTCTGGCAAATTCCCGGATGCCACCGTCGAGGATGTGACGGCGTCACCGATCGGCACAGGCCAGATGGCCGCAAGCTACCGGCTCGAACTCCGTTATGCCACGGCCGTTCCGAACGCCCCGGCCTGCGTGGTGGCCAAGGTGGCCAGCACCGACGCGGCCAGTCGGCAGATGGCCGCCACCACGGGCGCCTACCGCCGCGAGGTGCAGTTCTATCAGAAATTGGCCGGCCAGGTGAGGACTCGCACCCCGGAGTGCTTCTACGCCGATATCGCCGAAGACGGTGTCAGTTTCGTCGCACTGCTGGAGGACCTGGGCCCGGCGAAGATGGTCGAGCAGATCGGGGGCTGCACCGCCGACCAGGCGGCACTGGCACTGGGACAGGCGGCCGCGTTGCACGGCAGCTCGTGGCAGCAGGACTATCTGCGGGAACCGTGGCTGCCGGCTGATTCGGTCTGGAACATGCTCGGCTCTGCCATCCCCGCGGTCGCGGCTCCCTGGTTGGACCGATTCGGTCAGTACCTCAACCCCGAACACGTCGCCGCGGTGAACCGGTTGGCCGACGAGGTCGGCAGCTGGTTGGCGACGCTACGCAACCATCGGACGCTGTGGCACGGCGACTTTCGGCTAGACAACCTGTTGTTCGACGCCCAAGGCGGCGCCGTGCCGGTGGCGGTGGTGGACTGGCAGAGCGTGGCCGCCGCCCCCGGAGTCATCGACGTGTCCTATTTCCTGGGCACCTCCATGACCGAGGCCGAGCGCGAGAAGCACGAACGCGACCTGGTGACCGAATACCACGAGCAACTGTCGTCCTACGGCGTGACGAACTATCCGCTCGAGGTGTGCTTGCAGGAGTATCGGGCACATGCGCTGTTCGCTCTGGTGCTGACGATCCCGGTGTCGATGGGGGTGCAGGCCACAGAGCGCGGTGACGCCATGTTCGCAGCGATGGCCCGGCGCGCCGCCGACCAGATCATCGCCAACGACAGTTTCGAGGCGCTGCGCTCACTGTAGACGGGTTGAGCGCACCGCACACCAGCCAGACATTGTGACTCCAGACTGAATCGTCGCGGCCCGCAAGATCATCTGCGGTGCACTGTGGACCCACATCCTAATAGGCCGCCAGGATCGGCTCGAGCTCGGTGGGCGTCGCACCGTGCAGGATCACACCGTCGGCACCGAGCGCCAGCTGCTCGCGGATGGTGGCGACGCAGGATTGCGCGCTGCCCGTCGCTGCGGGCGCCGTCCACTCCGCAGGCAACAACGTCGCGATGTGTTCCAGCTTGTCGATGGGCGTGGTCGGGCTGTCGATCGCCTGCAGCCCGCCCTCATAGAAGCTCTTGACCACCGCATCGTCCCGGAAACGTTGCAGGACTGCAGGATCCCACCGATTCGTGCGCACCATGAGGTCGCCGTAGCCTTGCAGATAGGTGGCCAGCCGGCCGACGAGTTTACGCAGCCGCATCTCCTCGGGAATATGGTCCCCGATCGTTGCCAGGCAGGACCACACCTTGACATCGTCCGGATTGCGCCCAGCCCGTTCGGCGCTGGACTTCACGGTCTGTACACACCGGGCCAGTGTCTCGTCGGTGAAGAAGGTGTGCAGGATGACCTGGTCCATCACGCGGCCGGCCAGCTCCAGCGAGTTCGGTGCGAACGCCACCATGCCCATCGGGATATCGACGTCGTAGTCCTGGCCGAGTCGAAGCAGCGGATATCGTCCCATCGGGCCGTCATGCCCGATGATGGTCTCCCCACGGAAGAGTCGGCGCATGACGCCGACGAAGTCTTCCATCTGCGCAGTCGTGATGCGCGGCATGCCGAACGCGTCCTGGAGTGGTGGCACTCCCCTACCGATACCCAACGTGAACCGGCCGTTGCTCATCCCGTGCATCGTGAGCGCATACGCCGCCGTGACGATCGGATGGCGGGTGTTGTGATTGGTCGCGCCCGTGGCGATGCCGATGTGCTCTGAGGCCGCAGCGGCCGCGCCTGACAGCGTGCAGGCCTCCTTGGTGTTGAAGCGCTCGGAGATGAAGGCGTGGCCGAGTCCCAGTGCTTCGGCGTGCCGAATTTCGTCAACGAGCACCCGTGGTGATTCTGGTTGTCCGCCAAGGGTGTAGAAGCCTAGCTCCGGCCGAATCGAAGTACTCATTCATTCCTCTCCGTGGCGAACTCAGGCCATCGGTCATGGTCGTAATTACAGGGGTTCCACACCTCGACGATTCGCCCGCGGTCAACGCGGAAGACCTCTATCGCGGCGATGTAGTCCGGGGTGTCGTCATGATTGACGATGTCCGCCTGGTAGACGATCGAGCACAGTTGATCGTCGGCGACGACGCGCAATAGCGTGAAATGCACACTCTTGACCGTGGCCCAGAGATCGCGGACGCGCTGCACCGCTTGTTCGCGCGTCTGCACGATCCGCCCGCCCGGCGTATTGCGGACGATCTCGGCACCCAGGATGTCCTCGGCGACGGCGTAATTCCTTGCGTTCCAGAGCTCGTAGTTGTAGCGCTCGACGACGGTCTTCGGGCTCGCCACCGATGCGTTGGTCGCGCTCACCGGCCGGCCATTGCCGGTTGCTGACGCCGGAGGTCCCGCGCCAGCAAGCTGGTGAGCGCACGCGGGGCATCGACCAGGTACGAGCTGATGCCGATACGCCGGGGCAACCGCACCGAACCTCGCCCGTTCTCGATGGCAGCCAGCGTTGCGCTGGTGATCTCCGTGGGCGTGATCAGCCGACTCATGTGCAGCCGATACATCCGCTGCACCAACGCGGTGAAGACCGCGTCGGTCCGCCCCTTCTCCATCAGACCGGTGTCGGCCACCTCGCCGATCTCGACCTTGGTGAAACCGACAGGCGCGTCATGGAACTCGGCGGCGAGATTGGCCGTCAGATGAGTGATGAACGCCTTGGTGGCCGCGTAGACGGCCAGATTGGGCGGGCAGATCAGGCCGCCAACGGACGACACGTTGACCACATGTCCCCGACCCCGCGCGACCATTCTGGGTATCGCTTGGCGCTGCAATTCGACCACCGCGCGGACGTTGAGGTCCAGAATGAAATCCAGGGTTTCGGAGGTCATTTCGTCGAATCGACCGATCTTCTCGTCGCCAGCGTTGTTGACGAGGATATCGATGGCACCGTCAGCCTCGACGCGATCCAGGAGTCCTCGAACAGCCTCGTGATCGGTGAGGTCGGTGGGGTACGCCTGTGCGCCGAGTTCCTCGGCCAACGCGAACAACTCCTCGGATGGGCGGGCGACCAACGCCACCGTCGCGCCGCAGCGCCGCAGTCCGCGCGCCAGGTCCGCGCCAATCCCCCGACTGGCACCGGTGACGAGTGCGCGGCTGCCGGCGACTTTTAAGCCATGTGTAACCATGACCACATTCATACTTGCTTGTGGGCAAGTAAACAACTACTTTTCTAATATGACTTCAATAACTTCGCGGTTCCCGTGTTCTGCCACCGAGCTCACCGCCGACTGGCTCGCCGATGTCCTCGTTTCAGCGGGGGCCATCGCGCGGGGAACTCGCATCCACCGCATGCGAGTGGAGAGGATCGCCGAGGGGGTTGGATTCGCGTCTTTCCTGTACCGGGCTCACCTCGACCTCGACGGAGACGGTCCGGCAACAGTCATCATCAAATGGCCGACCGACTATCCCACCTTCCTGGAGCTGGCCAAGTCGATTCACCTCTACGACCGCGAGGTGGCGTTCTACAACGATGTGGCGCCTTCCGCCCCCGTCAACGCACCGCGGGCCTACTTCGCCGCTATCGAGGATGACAGCACCGATTTCGTCATCGTCATGGAAGACCTCGCGGGACTCGACAACGCTGACCACCTCGAGGGTTTGAGCTTCGACCGCGTGCAGGCCGTGTTGGACGAGCTGGCGCGCTTTCATGCTTGGGGTTGGGACATGAAACCGGCTGCCACGAAGAACGCTGCTTTCCTGGGGCTCGACGACGCTCGTATGGCGGGTCTGTTCAGTGTCGGCACCGGCGCCGGATGGCCGATCTACCTGCAACACGGCCGCGCTACCGCCCCCGAGGGTTTGACCGACATCCTCGATCAGTACTCCGCGCTGGCTCCCGCTCTGCTCGGGTCGCTGACCGAGCCGGCCACGCTGGTCAACGGTGATCTTCGGGCCGACAACCTGTTCTTCAACGAGTCTGGCCCGCATCTCACCGTCGATTATCAGTTCGCCGGACGTGGGTGCGGTATGTGGGATGTGGCCTATCTGGTCGGTCAGGGCCTGACCCCGCAAGAGCGCGCCGGACGGGAACGCGCCCTGGTCACTCGCTACGTCGAGACCTTGGCCGAGTCGGGCATCGATTACCCATTCGACCAGGCGTGGCAGCAGTTCCAGATCGCCGTCGTGGCGCAGATCGCCTTGCCACTACTGGCGATGATCTCCTGGGACACCCTGAACCCCAGAGGCCAAGAGCTGCTTCAGGTTCTGATGGAACGCAGCTTTGCGATCATCGCCGACACCGACGCGGTGAGCGCGGTACGGGCACTGCGGCCGACCGCATGAGCCCCGCAAACCACCGCCGCACCCCCTCGGCCGCACAGGAACAGATGCTGGCCACGTTCATGGCGGTCGGCCCCAACCACGCATTCGGCCTTCGGCTCGATCACGCCGACGGCGACCGCGTCGATGTCAGCTGGTCCATCGACGATCGTCACCTGCAGACCTACGGCATCGTTCACGGTGGGGTCTATTGCGCCGTCGTGGAGACCGCCGGAAGCATCGGCGGTGGACTGTGGTTCGGCGACCAAGGCCGAGTCGTCGGACTAGCCAATCACACTGAATTCCTGCGCCCAGTCACCCATGGCTGCAGCCTCACCGCCACCGCGCTGCCACTACATCGCGGTCGTACGCAACAGCTTTGGGAGGTCCGCATCAGCGACGACTCGGCCCGTCTCATGGCCCATGGGCAGCTCCGGCTCCAAAACGTGCCGCACCTGGCCGAGTAGCGCCCGTCAGCCGCTGAGCCGCTCAGCCATGCGGTCGTGCCAGCGCGTCAACACCGCGTCGAAATCGACGGCGGCCGGGTCCAGGATCCACGCGTAGGCGTAGCCGATGCCGGTGGCGATCATCTCCGAAGCGACCTCGTGGGCATCGCACGACCCCGATACGGAACCATCAACCTGACCGTCGGTCACGGCGCGGCGAATACCCTCCTCCAACTGTGTGAGCCATTCCTGGATGCGCTGCCGGAGCGCGTCATGGTCATGCAGCGCTTCGAAGTTCAGGCTCAGCACCGCGCGCAGCAGTCGTGGGTCCTCAGCCGCGAAATCCCGTAGGGCCAGGATCGGGGCCAACACCCGCTGCAAACCCGGCGTCCCGGTCTGTTGGGGCACGTCGATGCGGCCTTCGTAGTCCTGCAGGACCGCCTCGAGCAGCGCCTCCTTGGATCCGAACCGCTCACGCACCATGGCGCGGCTGTACCCGGCTCGGATGCCGATCTCTTGGGCGGTGGTGTTGCTATACCCCTTCTCGGCAATCAACTCGATGGCGGCCTCGGCGAGTCGGCGTGACGACTCCTCCACTCGTTCGCGCTGCGATCGGCGCGACGGCGAGCTCATGGCGTTCCCCACCGCACTGCGCCATCACGGCGCGATCGGCACTGCACCGGCTCGCCCGCCGGGCGTCCTGAGCAAACCAATACGTACACACGGAGAGTTTAGGGTCAACAAGGCCGAGGTGCTGCTGGCCCCACTGCATTGCACTGTGGAAGTATCACTTTCTAATATACAGTAAAAACTGTATCGCCGATCGAAGGGCCAGTGACTGACGTGAGCATTCCCCACCCCATAGACGACATCGACGCCTTTGCGGCTGCGTACTCCGTTGCGTGGACCAAGGACCCCGAGGGACTGCTCGAGTTCTTCGATCCGGCAGGCACATACACCGACATGGCCATGGGCACAACGTATGCGGGTCACGACGGCATCGCGCGTTTCCACCGGTGGATGCTGAAGTTCGCGCCGGACTCCGTCATCGAGTTCTGCGCGCCGGCAGCTCGCGACGGCGTGCTCTACCTCGAATGGCAGTGGGAGGGATCTTTCGAAGGTGCACTCCGACTGGCTGACGGCTCACTCGTCCCCTCCAACGGGCAACGATTCAGCGTCCCCGGGGTCGCCGCCTGCCACATCGGTACGGATGGCACGCTGACCAGCCATCGGGACTTCTGGGATGTCACCCAGATGATGGCGCAGCTGCGCACCACATGACCGTCGATATCGTGGCCGACGACAGGCGCGAGACACTGGCGGATCCATGGCCCCGTCTGTTCACCTGGGTCGAAACGGTAACCGGCGGCCGAATCGTGTCCTGGCGCCGGCAAGCGCGGTGGCGTCCGGCATGGTTCCTCACCGTCGAGGTGCAGGGCCAGCGGCGCGAGCTCTATGCACGTTGCCAACGCGAGGAATCCATGCCGTGGACACAAACCCTTTCGTTGCGTCGCGAATACGAAATCATGCGCGTCCTACATGCCAACGGTGTCGCGGTGCCCGCGCCGTTGGCATTCTGCGAGGAACCCGAATCGATTCTGATGGAGTCGATCCGGGGCCGGGACCGCTTCGATGAACGCGATGACGCCGCGACCCGTGGCGCCGTCATCAACGACTACGTCGCACAACTCGCCGAGGCGCATCGCCTGGACCCAGCCTTGTTCCAAGCGATCGGCCTATCCCGTCCGGCTACTCCCCGCGATATCGGCTACATGGGCTTCGGCCTTTCGGAGAAGTGGTACCGGCAGATCAAGCCGGGGCCCGATCCGACGATCGAGTTCATCGTGTCGTGGCTGCATCGCCACGTGCCGACACACCGCGAGCAGACATCGTGGATTCACTTCGACGCCGGACAGTTCCTTCATGCCGACGACCGGGTGACGGCACTGATGGACGTCGAATTCTCTTGTCTGGGTGACCCACTCGCGGACCTGGGCGCCAT
The DNA here is from genome assembly GCF_010731895.1 of Mycolicibacterium helvum. Taxonomy (NCBI): domain Bacteria; kingdom Bacillati; phylum Actinomycetota; class Actinomycetes; order Mycobacteriales; family Mycobacteriaceae; genus Mycobacterium; species Mycolicibacterium helvum. Next base: position 5,586,609 of record NZ_AP022596.1, read on the forward strand.
GCGGATGCGGGATACGGCCCAGCCCATCGGAGATCTCACCGGGGCGTACGCCGCCTACGCGAACGCGACCGGACAACCGATCGACCGAAGTGTGGTCAACTTCCATGCGGTGCGCTTTGCACTGCTGACACCCATGTTGTCGGCAGCGACGCGGGCCGATCCGCCGGCAGAATTCGATCTGGCGCAATGGCAGGCCTGGTCGCTGATGTCCTTCATGATCTGTCTGCAGATCATCGCCGAAGAGGGCGGCTACTCGCTGGAATCGCCACCCGCGGTGACATCGGTGCCCCCACGGAACGACCCGAGCTTCGTCTCCGCCGAGCGCATCCTCGCCGACGTTCTCGATGACGTGAACCCCGATGACCACGTGGCTTTCCGGCTGGCGATCGTACGCGATCTGTTGCCGGGTCTACACCGCAGTGCCGCGGCCGCGGCATCGGTGGAGGCCGCTGATCGCGAGGAAGAGGAAGAGCTACTCGGCGTGCGACCCGATGGCTGGCTCGACGCCGACCAGCGACTCGAACGTTTCGTCGCCGAGCGCGGCGCCGACCGGGAACGCGATATCGTCCGGCTGCTCACCCGCCGCGTCCGTCGCCAGATCGAGCTCATCGACCCGGGGATGCGCGATGTCCGCGGGTTTCGGGTGCAACCGATCGACTGGTCGGCGGTACCGACGACCTCCTGACGGTGAGCGGCGTGCCGGTCAGGCAGTGATCCAATCGACGACCTCGTCGAGTGGAGCCCGGGAGGTGCGATAGCCGTTGGTCGGATGGTCGATGTCGGGGTAACCGAAGGAGATACCGCACACAACGGTGCGGTCCGTCGTCAGACCGAGTTCTTCGCGAAGGACGTTGGGATACATCGCGAGCGCGGCTTGGGCGATGCTGCCAACACCGTGTGCGGTCGCAGCAATGAGGAAGTTGCTGACGTATCCGCCGCAATCGACCGCGCCGTAGGGCCCCAGTGCCTCATCGGTGTGGATAACCGCCACGTGCGGTGCGCCGAAGAACCTAAAGTTCTCCAGCGTCTGCGCCATCTGACGCGGGTGATCGCCACGTTCTATGCCCAACGCAGAATAGAGCTGGTATCCACTTTCGCGACGCCGGTCGCGATGAACCCCGCGATACTCCCGTGGAAAGGGAATGTCGGGAGTCTCAAGGTGGTCACTCGAGGCTGCGGCGTAGAGCGCATCACGAAGCCGTTCGGTTCCCGCCCCGCTGGTGACCACGAGCTGCCAGGGCTGGCTGTTGCACCAGGAGGCCGTCAGCTGTGCGGTGGCCAAGATCGCCCGAATAGTCCCTTCGGCAACGGGTTCCGGTTTGAACGCTCGGCAGCTCGCTCGGACGGCAAGTAGATGCGTCAGCGTCGTGGCCGCATCGACCGGAAGCTGATCAGACCTACGCGATTCGACGATGGCGCGAAGATCGGTGGTCATTTGCGGTGTCCTCCGAATCTGTCGGTGTTCTCGCGGTCGCCGCCATCAAGCAAGGTCGGGAACGGTTCGTCGATTCTAGCGCGTGTTAAATTCGTTGCACCGGCCGTAGCGCAGGGACTCACCGAAGGTCGTCGTTGATCAACCAATCAGGCGTTGAGGAGATTTCGGCATGAACGAGGAGTACCGGGCGGACTACGTCGTGGTCGGAGCAGGGTCGGCCGGCTCGATCATCGCCAGTCGGCTTGCAGGGGCCGGAGCGAGCGTCATCCTGGTGGAGGCGGGCGGGACTGATCGACGACTCGACGTGGCCCTCCCCCTCGGTATCGTGACCCTCTACGCGACGGCCAACTGGAAGTACCCCACCGCGCCCGAGCCAGGCAAGGGCGGAAAGCCGAGCGCCTTCGCCAGTGGACGAATCGTTGGGGGCAGCGGATCCATCAACGCGATGGTCTACGCGCGCGGTCGACGAGCCGACTACGACGGTTGGGCGCAAGCAGGGGCGACCGGCTGGTCCTACCGCGACGTGCTCCCCCACTTCAAAGCGCTGGAGAACTGGGTCGACGGACCCGACGAGTATCGCGGCGGCTCCGGGCCCATCGCAGTCTCGTGGTGCGGCCACCACCACGAGATCGACGACGCCTTCATCCAGGCGGCGGTCGACGCCGGCCACCGGCTCAACCCGGATCCAAACGGTTCCGACCAAGTGGGAGTGGCGCGCAGCCAGGTGAACCAGCGCCGGGGTTTGCGCAGCTCATCAGGCCGGGAATTCCTGCGCGGGTTGCCCCGCGGCCAGCGCCCACGCGTCCTGACGCGGACGACCGCCACTCGCGTACTCGTCGAGCACGGGCGGGCGGTCGGTGTTCAGGTCGGTGAACGCGTCATTTGGGCCCGCCAAGAAGTGGTGCTGTGCGCTGGGGCAATCGGGTCGGCTGCACTGCTGATGAACTCCGGCATCTGCGCGGGCGGAAGCGCTGCCGACGTTCCGGGCGTCGGTGAGAACTTCCATGACCATCTCGTCGTCACCCAGCGCTGGGCTTCGAAGGTGCCGACGATCAACACCATGGGTCCGGTCCGCACCGCCAAGGCGCTTGGAGAATTCATCGCGCGCGGTGAGGGCCCGCTGACCACCACCCCCTTCGAGGCTCAGCTTTTCACCGAGCACTTTCAGATCGCCGTGACCCCGGCCCGTTACGAGCTCGACCCCGTGAGTGGCCGGGCAAAGTTGGAGCGCTCCGACGCATTCACGGCCTACACGGTGTTGATGCATCCCGAGGCCCGCGGGCGGATTCGCGTCCGGGACGGCAAGCCGTTCATCGAATTCGATCGGTTGGGCCGGCCCGCGGACGTGCGAAAGTTGTTGGAGGGTGCCGAGCTGACGCGGGACATCGTCGAATCCCAGCCAGCCATGCGTGCAGTGACTGGCGCCAATCTGAGCCCGACTGAAGGCGACGAGCGGCGTTGGCTCGCCACCGCTGAAAGCAGCATCTACCACGCGGTCGGCACGTGCCGGATGGGAACCGACGACGGCTCGGTCGTCGGTCCAGACCTCCGTGTACACGGTGTCGATGGTCTTCGCGTTGCCGATGCCTCGGTGATACCGGCCATCACCTCTGGTAACACCAACGCCCCCACCATGATGATCGCCCTTCGCGCAGCTGAGCTCATCCTCGAGCGACCTTCTGCTCCTTCGCCCGCCCGCTAACTGACGACGCACTGGAAAATTGATGGCCGGATTCTGGGAGGTTCCAGCCACCACCGCCGGCACCCGCATGGTGCCGGGGTGCACAACCGGTCAGTGAGCCCCCGGGGTGGGCTGGTAGGTCGTCACGTCGGTCCGAAACTCCGCGCCGCTGTAGCGTTCGAGCAGTGTGGAGACCTTCCGAGTTAGACGACGGTCCGCCAGGTCACTGACATAAGGCAGCCGATCGGCAATCGCGTACGGGGCCATCTGCGCGAGGACATGGAGCATGGCGGCGATCGCCCGCGCACGGTCTGCGCGGGTAATGATTATGCCCATCTTCGCGGCCTTCGCCGTGTCGCCTCCGACGTACGTGCGGGCAAAGAAAACCTTGCTGAGGCTGCGCTCGAAGGGCTCGCGAATACGAGTGGCCAGCGAGCCGTCCGGTTCGAAGCGGGCACTCATGGTGCCACTGACCAGACGGCCACAGGTGTCATCGTCCCATCCGGCCCGTAGCGTCGCGTGCCGAGTTGCCATGACATCCACGATGTCTTGTGGAGTGGTGGGCAACAATTCTTCAGGCAGTCCGAGAAGGAAGCATCGGTACCGGTGGAACTCCACCCGGGCCCGTTCGTCGGCGGTGAACTCGCGGCGGCCCTTGCCGAGAACCTTCATCGCCAGGGCGAACGTGGCAGCGCTGCCGGCCGGCATCTGATCGGCTTGCGGGATCGGCACACCGTATTCGGCACTGTCCCAACGGCCTTTACGCATGACGTTGATCCGCACCATCGAGTGCATGAGCCGAACCATTGCCGCACTCTTGAAGCTGTATCCGTCGCGCGCGAGCGCACCGGGCAGAACCGACGAGACGAAGAACGCGGCAGTCTCCTTGACCCGCTTGCCGGAGGTTCGTTCGCTGAACGCACCTGTCACAGCCATCGGCAACGCCGCATACTTGTTGGCAAAGGTCCCGAGCAGGCCGCCGCGGATGACGTAGGGCAGCGCGTGTGCGGTGGCGTTGCGTTCCAGCCGCGCGCCACGCTCGACGAGAGCCAGGTCGATCCAATCCGGGACACGCTCCATATCCTCGATGAAATCGACTAATTCCGTTGGGGCGCCATCGATTTGATCCACACCCTTGTCACAGGCCTCGGCCAGCATGTCGACCAGGCGCTTGAACCCGTACTCCGACATGAGCCCGGCATAAGCGTCGCCGACGCGATCCCCGAGCATCGTGTAGTCCGCGATTACCGACACCAACTCCGGATTGGCCAGTAGTCGTGGACGCTGGTCTGCCAGCTCGTCTCGCATCTGAGCCGGAACGCTGGGGTCCGTCGTGAAACGCAGCGGCAGCGTGTCGAAGTCGATCGAGCCATAGATCTCGGGCTGCGCCTCTCGCTGACCTCGAATACGAGCGGCCCGCTCCTGTGCAGTGAGCATTCCTCTGGTCCTCTTTCATTCCGGCAACCCGTTGACTGTGCATCGCCCGAGCCCAGCGCGGAAACGATCGGCGCTGGTGGCCCATTGATGCCAAGGTGGCACTCAGTGGCAGATTAGCGTCCGGGCGCACCGAATGCCAGCACCATCGGTCCGCCTAAAGGCGAGTTCGGCGGTCGCCAACCGCCTCAGCTGGTTCGACCTGCATACGGAGCCGGGGTGAGGGCCGCGAATGCTTCATCGAAGAGCTTCGAAATCGAGTCACCGCCGCCCGACTGAGCCCACACCTTTCCCGCCGCCCGATAGGCGCCGGTGGCAGCGGCGACGAGCACCGGCAGATACAGGTCGTTGCTGGAATCCGCGAGTCTGCTACGGGCCGCGGCGACGAGGCCGGCCTGCCAGCGATCAACGCGATCTAGATAGCGAAATCGCAAGGTGGGTGACTTCTCGATCAGTGCAAGGAACGCCAACGCACGCGAGTGGTCCTCGTCGACCCAATCGACGAACGGGGTCAGGCTGTGCCGAAGCGCGGTCCAGACGTCCTCGCCAGGAGGCCGGGCGAGAAAGGCCTCGCAGCCCAGGTCGGACAACACCGGGAGCTGAGAGATCACGACGTCTTCCTTGGTCGTGAAATAGCGAAAGAAGCTACGCCGGGACAGGCCCGCAGTCGCGCATATTTCGTCGACCGTCGTCTCGTCAAAGCCCTTGGCGATGAACAATTCGATTGCCATCGCGGCAACTTCGGACCGCATGCGGTCCTTCATCCGCCGCTGAAGCGATTGTCCGGCGCCATCAGGGCTGATCATGTTGGCAGTGTAGTTAGCGTCGCCCCGAAGTCCACGACACATCGCAGGGCGAATCCGGTGGCTCGATCACGTCGGGAAATCATGGCCGCAGTGTCCGAGTGCTTCTGCCCTGGAGTTCCTGGATCTGCTCAACCTCTGCTGACCGACCCGCCGACCGACCTCAGCGGCCGAGTTCGCACTCAACGACCGATAGGAGCACGATGACGCTTGGGCCGACAAGAGCAACTCCCGCGGTGACAGTTCACATTGTGGATACGATGGGGAGTATCTGCCCAAAAATGCTGCACGACAGCCTTATTGGTGCAATGGAGGATTAACGCCCGGGTGCGCCAGCTATCCGGCACCGCCCTTCCCCCGCGACCAGGCCTTTCAGCCACCCGGTAGTGGATCCGCGGAGGCAATCAGGTTGCCGTAACAGTGGCCCGGTAGTCGGGACAAACTCAACGCGACGGGGTGGTCACGGCGCTACGCTGATCAGGCCGGCAGAGTCGGCCCGACCGCCAGGAGGCAGGGATGCGCACAATCGTCGTCGTGCCGATTATCGCGTGCGGTCTACTCGGCGCGACGATCTCGCTCGCACCTCCGTCGTCAGCCACCTCGTGCCACTCGGCGAGCTGCGTGCCGAACGTGGCCAAGAATGTGGTCGGCGGCACGCCCTGTACGCCGAGCCCCTCCTTCGTATTCGGGCTGGACGCCAACAACGGCACTCTCATCTGTGCGGCCAGCGGTGTGTGGATGCCGACCGGCCCGCTGGTGGGCGAGGCTCAGAACTCGCTGCGCTGCTCTACGCCGGGTGCCACCGCGCAAGAACGGATGGCCGGCGACGAGTGGGAGGTCAACGTGCCGGGCGTGCCGCTAATCTGCTCCGGCCCTGCTGACATCGCGCGATGGGTGCACTTCCCACCCGCCTGATCAACTACAGCCGATAGACCCGTCTGGCGTTGGCGCGCCCGATCAGGTCGACCACCCGGATCGCGTCGGGTTCGCTCCACTGCCCGCGGGCCACGAACCCGGTCAAGACGGCGGCCATCGCCGCCCGCCACAACGCCGAACCCAGGTAGTGCAATTCGGCGGGGCCGAATGCGTCCGAGGAGTAGAGGATCTTGCGGAACGGCGCCAGTTCCAGGGTCCGTGCGACGAAGGCTTCGGCGCGGGCGCCGAGATGATTGATGCTCAGGCCGACATCGAGATACACGTTGTTGAACGCCTGGGCCAGATAGCCGGCTTCGCGTTCGTACGGATAGCAGTGCAACAGCACGATCGGTGTCGTACCCGACTGCCGCAGCAAGTCCAGCAGCAACAGCGGATTGGTCCGATGCAGATCGCAGTCGCGGTCGCCGAGACCGACATGGAACTGCAGGGGCTTGCCCAGTCGAAGCGCTTCGTGCACCCCGAATCGCAGTAGCACCCGGTCGGCGAGCCGCACTCCCCCGGCATCACGCCACCGGGCCGCCGCGGCGTCGACGGCGCGTTCGTCGGGTTCGGACAGATCGCCGTTAAACCCGCCTCGGTAGGCCAGTACGGTTTTCGTGGCGACGGCAGTCGCGGTGCGTTCGTGCAGGATTCGCCGGAACGCATCGGCGTAGTCGCCCGCGGCTGCCGCCGCCTGCTCAGCGATCTGTTCGAGCCGGACGATCTCGCCGACGGCGCTGCCGGACACGTCCGCCATCTCGGCCAGCCCGCCGATCGCGCCGGGCAGACCAGTGTCGACCAGCCAGTCACTGACTCCCGCGGCCGGAAGGAAAACCCGAGCCAGCTGATCCTCGGTCGATTCGCGGCGGCGCTCCCAATAGGTCTGCGGGTCAACATGTTCGGGCAAGCCGAGCAGTGGGGCGCAGTGTGCCCGCACCGCAAAGCCGAGTTGGGTGTCGAAGCCCGAATCGAAGTCCGCCAGCGGGTCGATGTTGGCCTCGTTGAGGCCGTTCTCGAAGCGCCGCCGATCACCGGAGGTCAGCCAATAGCCGTGTACATGGTTGTCCACCAGGCGAACACCCGCGATGTGGTCGGCCAGCGCAGAAGACATTTATAGGCTCCAGGCCATCCGGAACTTCTCCGTCAGCGCCTCGGCGTCCAGTTGCGAATACGTCTCGTGCTCGTAGCGGCGAACGGCGACCAGCGCGTTGACGGCCGCATCGCCGAGGATGGCTCGCAGCCGCGCGGAACCGTCCAACGCGGTGATCTGTTCGGACTGGTCGGCGCTGAGCGCCAGCACGCCCGCCGCGGCGCGTGCGTCGTCGGACAGGGTGGCCGGGTCGACCGACGTTTCCCGTGGCAACGGGGCGCTGTGCTCGATCCCGTCAAGTGCCAGGCCCAAGATCGCGGCGGTGGCGAAGTACGGGTTGGCCGAGGGGTCGACGACCTTGACCTCCGCGTTGGCCCCGTGCGGATTGCCATGCGTGCCACGCACGAAACGTACGGCTGCCTCGCGATTCTCGGTGCCCCAACAGGCGTAGGCGCCGGCCCAATTGCCCGGCTTCATCCGCAGTCCCGACACGATTGAGCCGCAGAAGATCAGTTGCGCCTGCGGCAGCCCGCTCACGATCCCTCCAATCGCGCTCTCCCCCTCCGGGGTCATGCCCTGCGTACCCGTCCCGCCGGAAAATACCGGCACGTCCCCGCGCAGCAGTGAAAAGTGTTGATGAGCACCCGAACCCACGCTTCCGGCGAACGGCACCGGGGACAGGCTCACCCGAAGACCGTACTTGCGGGCGACCCGGCCGATGATGATCCGGGCCAGGATCAACTGGTCAGCGGCGGTCACCGCAGACCTGGGCGCGAGTGAGATCTCGAACTGGTTGACGCCGTACTCGGGATGGAACTGTTCGATGTCCACACCGGCGGTGCCCGCCGCGACGGTCACCTCCCGGATGAAACCCTCGTACTCCAGCACACCCGCGAGTCCGTACTGTGCCCACAGGTTGCCCGGTAACCGGTTTCCGTTGGAATCGACGAGCAGGAATTCGATTTCGTGGCCGACCAGGGCCCGGAATCCGGCCTGTGCCAACCGGGACTCGATGCGCGCCAGTGTGCCGCGCGCACAGGCCGGGATCGGGTTGCCGTCCTGGTCGAAGAAGGAGGCGGGTGCCCATGCCAGGCCGTCGCCGATAGTGCGTAGCGCATCCAGATCGATCCGGATCCGTTGGTCGCCGACGACGCTGATGCCCTCGGCGAATGCGATCCCGGTGCGATCGATGGTGAAGCCATGGGTGACCGGGCTGAAACCCAGCCCCGCATCGGCGAACGCGTCGAGCCGGCGGATTGGCACGGTCTTGGCGTGCGTCAGGCCGGCGGGGGTGACGACCGTCCCGACGACGGTGTGCACGCCGTCGGCTTCCAGTTGGGCAGCCGGTGTGGTCATGGCAGTCATTCTGCCGACCACACGCGTGGGATGCGCCCGATAACCGCTAGGCGCGGCTAGGCAGCGTCAGCTTGCAGCTCTGCCCGATATCCAGGGTGCTGAGCATGCGGCCCATCCCGATCCACATCGCGCACGACAACGTCAGGTCGGCCAGCAGCTCGTCGGAGAACTGCGCGTGGGCGCGCTCCCAGAAATCCTCGTCGTACTTAAGGTTCACGTGGTCGGTGCCGAACCGGTGGGCGAACTCCGCGGCGACTCGCTCCTGCTCGCTGTAGCCCGGCCAGGTTGCCCACTCCAGGGCGTGATCGTAGAGCTCCTCGTCGACTCCGGCGGCGGGACCATCGGCGTCGCGGGTGTTCTGGCACAAGACACATTCGTTGTCATGGGCGATCACCGCGCGGGCGAGCTCGCGCACCCGCATCGGCAGACGGTTCTTATCGCTGTAGACCGCACCACTGAAGCCCGCCATCGCCTTTCCGATATCCGGGGACTTGACGATCCAGCCAGCGATGTCGTCTTCGGCGAAGTTTCCGATTCGGCTCATGGCGCGATGCTACGCCGCAGGAGGCGAATCTGGAACGTGTTCTAGTTTTCCCGCCGAGGTTGTGCTCAGCTCGGCGGGCGGGACACGCACTGCGCGGAGTAGAGCTCGACGCCGAGCTTGTCCATCAGCTCGAGCTGCGTCTCGAGGTAGTCGATGTGGTGTTCCTCGTCGGCCACGATCTCCTCGAACAGGTTGGCCGTGGTGGAGTCCAGCTTCTCGCGGCACAGGATGATGGCCGGCTTGAGGCGGCCGACCACCTCGTACTCGATGGCCAGATCGCTCTCGAACTGCTCACGCAGGGTCTGCCCGACGCGAAGCGAGCCCAGCCGCTGATAGTTGGGCAGCCCGTCGAGGAGCAGGATGCGGTCGGTGATCGCCTCGGCGTGTCGCATCTCGTCGAACGACTCGTCCCTGGTGTGCTTGGCCAGCTCGGTGAAGCCCCAGTTGTCCTGCATCTTCGAATGCAGGAAGTACTGATTGATGGCGGTCAATTCGCTGGTGAGCTGCTCGTTGAGCAGGCGAAGAACTTCCGGGTCACCTTGCATGACGTCTCCCCCTAGGTGGCTGTGGAAATCACCCTAGTGCAGGCCCGATGCCGGACTCGCGAAGTTCGCGGCATGAAGGTGTTGTAGGCGGGCCTAACTAAGGTTAGTCTGCACTAACACGGCAGATGTGACGCCGCCTGCGATGAGAGGGAACCGCTGATGTACGTGTGCCTCTGCGCAGGTGCTACCAGTGCGACCGTCCGGGAAGTCGTCGCCGGCGGAGCTTGCACGTCGAATCAGGTCGCAGCGGCCTGTGGCGCAGGAGGCGACTGCGGGCGATGCCGTCGCACCGTGCGAGCCATCATCGAGCAGCACTTCGCCGCTGCCGCCGACGAGCAGCCCTGCCGGCAGTGCACCAGCAGCCTGTTCTGCCAGCTGCATGCCGGCGCCCGCCGTGCTGCGGCGCGGGCCAGCTGATCTAAGACTTGCCGCGGTGAAAGTCCGCCAGCGCCTCGGCGTTGGCGGCCGCCCCCATCAACGTCTCGAAGAACGCGTTCTCTCGCGCGGTCGCCTCGGCGATCCCGGGACGCAGCGGTTCGACCATTGTCTGCTTGACCGCCATCAGGCTCGAAATGGGCCGGGAAGCCAGCACTTCGGCGTGCTTGCGGGCGTCGGCGAGTAATTCGTCGGGTTCACTGACCCGCCAGACCAGACCCATGCGCAGCGCCTCGGGGGCGTCCACCCATTCCGAGGACATCAGCAGCCAGGCGGCGTTCTGCCGACCGATCAACTGCGGCAACAGATATGACGAGGCCGCCTCCGGGGCGACACCCAAGCTGGTGAACGGGCACTTCAGCCGCGCGGTCGAGGACATGAACGCGAGGTCCGCGTAGCCGAGGATCGTCGCACCGATGCCAAGACCGACACCGTTGACCGCACAGATCAGCGGCTTGGGAAACTGGCTCAGCGCGGTGATCAGGCCGGGGAATCCGTGTGCGCCCGCCGTGAAATCGGGATCGGTGATGCGGGCCTGCATATCACCGAGGTCTTGGCCGGCACTGAATGCGCGACCGGCACCGGTGATCAACACGACGGCGACCTCGGGATCGTCGGCCGCGGCCAACAGGGCTTCGGCGGTGGCGTCATAAAGCGCCTCGTTGAAGGCATTGAGAGCCTCGGGCCGATTGAGGGTGATCGTGCGGACCCGGTTCTCGTCTTCGATGAGCAGCGTCACGCGCGGAAGCCTAACGGGGTGATGGCGCGTGACGGGGTGCCAAAGCCCGACAGGTGGGACCTAGCCGCCTTCGTCACTTTTCGGTAGGAAGCGCTCGGGGTGGTGGTAGGTGTTGACTCCGCCGATGAGTGGCAAGTGTGGCGGTGGGATCCATTCAGTGTCGCCGTTGGCGAGTTTGCGGGTCTCCCAGCCACCGGTTTCGACGAGCTGATTATCGGGTGGGCAGGCGAAAGCCAGCTCATCGATATTGGTGTTTCCGCCGTCGGACCAATCCTTCGCGGCATGGTGGACTTGCGCGGCGTAGCCAGGCACCGCGCATCCCGGTTTGGTGCAGCCACGATCTTTGGCATGCAACACAATTCGCTGATCGGCGGAAGCGATGCGCTTGGTGCGGCCCAACCACAGCGCCTGGCCGGTGACCCCGTCGAAGATCGTGAGGTAGTGGTAGCTGTGCCGACTCATCCGGATGACATCGGTGATCGGCATCATGGTGCCGCCACCGGTGACGCCGTGGCCGGTCTTGCTCTGCAGTTCCTGCAGGGTGGTCGAGACGATGACGGTGACGGGCAGGCCGTTGTGCTGGCCCAGTTTCGGGTCGCCGAGCTTGCTGCGCAGCATCGCCATCAGCGCATCATGTTGGCGTTGCCCGACGGTGCGGGTGTCTGCCTGCACTTGTTCTGCAGCGGGTTCACCCTCGGTGACCGCGGTCTGGTCGGCAGGATTGCACATGCCCAAGCCGGCGAACTTGGCGAACACCGCCTCGACATAGGAACGCAGCTCCGGCGTGGCCTGGATGCGGATCTCGGTCATGCCGTCGGGTTGTTGGCGACCGACCACGACAGACCGTTTGCGGGCCCGGTCTTCATCGGAGAACTCGCCATCGGGGTTGATCTCCAAGGCCAGCCGATGCGCCAGCCGGCTCAGCTGATCGGGGCGCATCCGCGCGGCGTGGTCAGCTAGGAAGAGTTCGGCTTCGTCCCGTACCTGTGCCGGTACGTCGAATGGCAACGCGCCGAGGAACTTTTGAATAACCCGCACGTGCTCGCCGTCGAGCTTGCCGTCACGCCAGGCTGTTGCGGTCCCCGGCTGGCGCGGCGCAAGCGGTGCGCCGCTCAACGCAGTTCCCGGCGTCAAAGGTTCGGCGAGTTCGGCGCGGCGGCGAGCCTCGGCCGGCGTGATTCGCAGCCAATCGGCCAGCACTTTGCCTGGCTTCCCGCCGATTTCAGTTATCTCACGCCGATGAAGTTCATGGCTCGCGTCGTAGCGCACCACATCGTGGCGGCGGGCCGCCTTCTCACACCGGGCGGCCAGCTCCAACACATCCGCCACCGCAAGCCCGGTCAGATCCACCTTCGCCAACGTGGACAGCGCGGCATCGACTGCGTCGAGCGCCTCACCCACATCAATCGAAAGCATGTTCGAATCGTATGTCTGCCTGCCGGCGCGAACGAGCGACTCAGCCCTGACTGTGGATGAACTCGAGGCTGTGGATGAACGCCGGACTATCCGTTGGAGTAGACGCGGGTCGGTGTGACCAGGACGGCGACGCGGCCTTGGTCGACCATGGTCTGGTCGTATTCGGCCCAGTTGTCATGGGCGCCACCACAAGCGGTGAACACCTCACGCAGCAGCAGCCGCAGCTGATCGGGCCCGCCCAGCCAATCCGGGCTATCGCCGGGACCGGCGAGCTCGGCGCGGCCTTCCACCGTTGCCCACCGCCAGCCGTCGCGGAACGTCAGCGTCACCGCCGGCCGCTGCCGCAGATTCGCCAGCTTGACCCTGCCGTAGGTGACGAACCCGAGCACCGTCTCGGCGGTGGCCGGATGCGCCAGTATCCCGGCATTGATCAGCGAGGCCTGAATGGTGTTGTCGGCCCGCAGAGTAGAGACGACCGCCAGGCCGCGGTCGGCCTGCGCCAGCGCGACGGCCTCGCCCAGTGTGGTCATGCCGGGCCGGCCTGGAACGGGCTCCGGTAGAGGTAGCGGCTGGTGGGCACCGCGTCGATGTTGACGTTGGCCCCGAATGCCGCTGTGCTGGCGACCATCTGCTCCATCCGACTCTGCAGGTCGGCGTCGTCAGCGGCGCCGAAGAACGCGTGCAGGCTGCTCACCGACTCGATCGGGAAGAGCTCCTCGACGATCGCGTTGATCACCGGGGCGTTCTCGGTGAGCGCGCGCACCACGTAATTCTGGACGTAGCCGAATGTCGACTGGGTGGCGATCGCCACCGGCGTGTGGTTGCCGTGCCAGCGGGACAGCCACGTCGGCTCGTCCATGTCGGGCGGCCGACGCAGCAGCGCCATATTGGACAACCCCGGCGCGCGCTCCCCGAGTGGTGTCGGCGGCGGAGGCAACGGGGCCGACTCAGTGACCAGGTAGGCGGCGATCTCCTCAGCCTGGTGGCCGAGCAGCTCCAGCGCCATGAGAACCTGATCGCCGTAGTACTGCTGGGTCCACAGGCTGACCAGCGCCTGCACCGGCGGGTCCAGCGTGGTCAACGTCATCAGCGAATCGCGGACATCGCTGTCACGGACGTTGACCGTCAGCCCGGGAAGGCCAAGGGCGAGCAACTCCTGTGCCACCGGACCGCGCATCTGCTCGGCCCACTGGTCGTCGGCGGCGCCGGTGCGCAGCGTGACTATCACCTTCTCCATGGCTGGAACCTACCTGTCAATGTGCAGGCGACAACGTGTAGATCCCACTCTGGCGGTGATCGCTCGGCGTAGGCTGGCCCGCCTCAGGGGATCGTGACGTGGTCTCCTCGTGGTCGAGGAGGACCGATGGCGAAAGACTCATCGCAGCTCAGCAACGCCGAACCGGCGCCGGTACGCCGCGATGTCCTGCCCATCCCCGATACTCGGCATGTCGGGCTGACCACCTACGACGCCAAGGACCCCGACACCAGCTATCCGCCGATCGCCACGCTGCGGCCCCCAAAAGACGCGCCCAACGTGTTGATCGTGCTGATCGATGACGTCGGCTTCGCCGCGTCCTCCGCCTTCGGCGGTCCCTGCAACACCCCGGTCGCAGAGCGGCTGGCCGGAAACGGACTCAAGCTCAACCGGTTCCACACCACCGCGCTGTGCTCCCCCACCCGCCAGGCCCTGCTGACCGGGCGCAATCACCACTCGGTCGGGATGGGCGCGATCACCGAGATGGCCACCTCGGCGCCGGGAAACAGCAGCATCCGGCCCAAGGACAAGGCCCCGATCGCGGAAACCCTTAAGCTCAATGGGTATTCGACGGCGCAGTTCGGCAAGTGCCATGAGGTTCCGGTATGGGAAGTCTCCCCCGTCGGACCGTTCCACCAATGGCCGACCGGCTCGGGTTTCGAATACTTCTACGGGTTCATCGGCGGTGAGGCCAACCAGTACTACCCGGGCCTCTATGAGGGGACGACGCCGGTCGAGCCGCCCCGCACCCCCGAAGAGGGTTACACGCTCACCGAGGACCTCGCCGACCATGCGATCACCTGGGTGCGCCAGCAGAAGGCGCTGATGCCCGACAAGCCGTTCTTCATGTACTTCGCTCCGGGCGCCACCCACGCCCCGCACCATGTTCCCGCGGGGTGGTCGGACAAGTACCGCGGCCAATTCGATCAGGGCTGGGATGTGTTGCGGGAAAAGATCTTCGCCCGCCAGAAGGAGCTGGGGGTGATTCCCGAGAGCGCCGAGTTGACCGCGCGCCACGACGAGATCCCGGCCTGGGATGACATGTCCGATGAGCTGAAACCGGTGCTGGCCAGACAGATGGAGATCTATGCCGGCTTCCTCGAGCAGACCGACTACGAGATCGGCCGGGTGGTCGGGGCGCTCGAGGACCTGGGCGTGCTGGACGACACCCTGATCTACTACGTCATCGGCGACAACGGGGCCTCCGCGGAGGGTACGCCTGTCGGCTGCTTCAACGAGATGGCCGTACTCAACGGCATGGCGGGCCTTGAGACCACCGAGTTCCTGCTGTCCAAGATCGACGACTTCGGCACCCCGGACGCCTACAACCATTACGCGGTCGGCTGGGCGCACGCGTTGTGCACCCCCTATCAGTGGACAAAGCAGGTGGCGTCGCACTGGGGCGGGACACGCAACGGCACCATCGTGCACTGGCCCAACGGCTTGGCCGACAAGGGGACGGTGCGCAATCAGTTCCACCACGTCATCGACGTCGTCCCCACCATTCTCGAGGCGGCCGGTATCCCGGCGCCGCTGAGTGTCAACGGAATTGCGCAGGCGCCGTTGGAGGGCGTGAGCATGCTGGGCACGCTTCGGGACGAAGCCGCACCGGAGTCACATGTCGTGCAGTACTTCGAGATCATGGGCAACCGCGGCATCTATCACAAGGGCTGGACGGCGGCGACCAAGCATCGCACCCCGTGGAAAGCCGACGCCCCACCGGCGTTCGACGACGACATATGGGAGCTCTACGGTCCCGACGACTGGACCCAGGCCCGTAACCTCGTCGCCGACAACCCTGAGAAACTCGCCGAACTGCAACGCCTTTGGCTCATCGAAGCGGTCAAGTACAACGTTGTTCCCCTCGACGACCGGTCGTTCGAGCGGATCAACCCCGACATTGCCGGGCGTCCTCAGCTCATCCGCGGCACCCGGCAGCTGTTGTTCGACGGCATGCGGGTCAGCGAGAGTTGCGTGCTGAACCTGAAGAACAAGTCGCATTCGGTAACCGCCAACATCGTCGTGCCGGCCACTGGCGCCGCCGGGGTGATCATCACCCAGGGCGGACAGGTCGGTGGCTGGGCGCTGTACGTCCACGAGGGTCGGCTGAAGTACTGCTACAACTTCTTCGGCATTCAGTACTTCTTCGTCACCGCCGACACGCCGCTGCCCGCGGGGGCGCATCAGGTGCGGGTGGAATTCGCCTACGACGGTGGCGGATTGGCCAAGGGCGGCACCGTTACCCTGTATCACGACGGCACGCCGGTCGGCACCGGACGGGTAGAGGTCACCATCCCGATGGGGTTCTCGGCTGATGAGGCCTGCGATATCGGCCGGGACACCGGGTCGCCGGCCTCGCCCGACTACGGACCGTCCGGCAACTCCTTTACCGGGCAGATCGACTGGGTGCAGATCGACATCGGCGACGACAACCACGACCACCTGATCACCCCGGCGGATCGGCTCAAACTGGCGATGGGCAAGCAGTAGTCTCAGTCGCGCAGCCAGCGTGGCGTGATGAAGACGCCCTCGGCCTCCACGGTGATGCCCTCAGCGTCAGAGATATAGCCGGAGGCAAAGGTTTTCACACCATCGACGCGGGTGATCTGAGCTTCGGCATGCAGCGGCCCGAGCGGGCAGGCTCGTAGATACCGCACGGTGATACTGCCGGTGAAGCGGGGCTTGCCGTCTGGGCTGGCCGCCTCGCCGAGCACGTGATCGAGAACCAGGGCCGACACCCCTCCGTGCACATGCCCGGGCGGACCTTCGTAGGCCGCGCCGAGATGGAAATCGGTCCAGCGCCGGCCGTCCTCGTCGCGGTGGATCACCAGCGGCGGGGCGCTTGCGTTGCGCAGGCCGATCACCGCGTTACCCCAACTGATGCTCTGTCCGGAAGCGGTCCTCCGCACACCGAAGGCGCCGTCGATCTGATCGCTTCGCAGCCGGGCCGTCGCCGCGTCGATGTCGGCCTTCACCGCGGCAACGGTTTCGGCGTCCACCTCGGTACGGATCGTCGCGTCGACCAGCTCCCGCACCGAGATGGCCAGTGGCTCATAGATGGCCCGCAGCCGTTCGATGTCCTCGGCGGACAGGTCCTCGGTGGTGAATTCCAGCACCCCAGCACTAGAGCACGGGGCCGACGCGGTGTCGAACCGGGGTCTCGACGCGCGGCTAACACGATTGACATATAACCGACCTCCAGTTGGAACGCGAGCGTCGAGAATCCTCTTAGCGACGGACAGCGACGCAGGAGTCGGCTCGGGTCGCGCCACGCTGTCCCGACGCCCCCAGGAGGTCTGCCCATGAGCACTGACGTCACTGAGCCAGCACCACCGACGCCGAGTGAGCTGAAGATCCCCTGGTGGACCCGCGGTGATCTCAACGCGTTCTTCGGGCTCGGGTTCAACATCCTGGTCAACGTCTTGACCCTGACCACACTGATGATCGGCGTGGTGAAGCTGCCCGCCGACGACGTGCTGGGCACCGTACTGCCTGCCCTGGGCGTTGCCCTGGTGCTGGGCAACCTCTACTACACGTTCCTGGCGCGCAGGCTGGCCCGGCGCGAGAGCCGCACCGACGTGACCGCGCTGCCGTACGGCCCCAGCGTGCCGCACATGTTCATCGTCGTCTTCGTCGTCATGCTCCCGGTCTATCTGGCCACCAAGGATCCGATTGAGGCCTGGAAGTCTGGTCTGGCCTGGGCATTCATGATCGGCATCATTGTCATCATCGGCGGGTTCGTCGGCCCCTACATCCGCAAGCTCACCCCGCGGGCGGCGATGCTGGGCACGCTGGCCGGCATCTCGATCACGTTCATCTCGATGCGCCCGGCCGCGCAGATGTGGGAGGCCGCCTGGATCGGCCTGCCGGTGCTGGCGATCATCCTGATCGGCTTCTTCACCGACGTGAAGCTGCCGGGCAACATCCCCGTCGGCCTGGTGGCGTTATTGGTCGGCACCGCGATCGGCTGGATCGGCGGCTTCATGTCGGCGCCCGATGTCAGCCAGGCTGTCTCCGACATCGCCATCGGAATTCCTGACCTTCGGCTCGATCTGCTGATGTCCGGTCTCGCGCATCTGGCTCCTCTGCTGGGCACCGCGATCCCGTTGGGCGTCTACAACTTCACCGAGGCGATGAGCAACGTGGAGAGCGCGGCGGCCGCCGGGGACAACTACAACCTGCGCAGCGTGCTGCTGGCCGACGGTGCCGGCGCGGTGATCGGGTCGGCGTTCGGTTCACCGTTCCCCCCCGCGGTCTACATCGGCCATCCCGGGTGGAAGGACGCCGGCGGTCGGGCCGGCTACTCGTTGGCCAGCGGTGTGGTCATCGGATTGCTGTGCTTCCTCGGGTTGTTCGGAGTGTTGGCCGCGCTGCTGCCGGTGCCGGCGATCGTGCCGATCCTGCTCTATATCGGCCTGTTGATCGGCGCTCAGGCCTTCCAGGCCGTGCCGCGGCTGCACGCGGTGGCGGTCGTCGCCGCACTGTTGCCCAACCTGGCGCAGTGGGCCAGCGGCCTGATCGACAACGCGCTCAACGCCGCTGGAACCTCGGCGACCAAGGTCGGCATGGACGCCCTCGGCGGCGCCGGCGTCGTTTACGACGGGCTGCAGACCCTCGGTGAGGGGGCCATCCTGGTCGGGCTGCTGCTTGGCACGATGGTGACGTTCATCCTGGAAAAGAAGTTCCGGTACGCCGCGCTGGCCTCGGTGGTGGCGGCCGCACTGTCGTTCATCGGATTGATCCACGCCCCCGAGATTGGGTGGGCGGCCAATCCGCAAGTGGCGCTGGGCTATCTGTTCTTCGCGGTGGTGTGCCTGGCGTACTCGCTGCTGCCAGGCGCCAAGGAACCGGTCACCGTCGACGAGTCCGATATCGTCGCCGGGCACTGACTGCTCGCGGAAGGGTCAGTCGACGACGAACGGGACGTCGACACCATCGGCCAGCACGATATAGATCCGCCGCCACGGGTCCTCGCCCACCAGACGCCACTGGTGTCCGGATCCGACGGTGTCCTCGGCCAGCAGCACGTCTCCGGGAGCCAGGGTGAACTCCTGCCCGTCGCGGGTGGTGAACACCAGGGTCCCGGCGAGCGTCACGACGAGTTGGCGTACCGGGGCGGTATGCCAGGCCAGCGTGCCGCCGGTGGCGGTCTCCTCCGCTGTCGCGTGGATCGCGGACATCGCCGCCGACACCAGGTCGCCGTTGCGACCGGGCGTCAGGTCGAGGCGGCCGATCTCGACGTGAGATTGCTCGTCGGCTCCGGTGAACAAACGCACGCAGCGAATCACGGTGTGCACCCTTTCGTTCTGGTCGGTTGCAACGGTATCCGGGCTCGGCGTGCTCACCTAGGGTGGGCGGCATGACGGTTCCGCTCGGCGACACCGAGCCGTACTACAACCTCGGGGATTACCACCGTGGAGTCGACACGCCTTCGCCTGCGGCGCAGCTGTGGGTCGATCGCGGACTGGTGTGGGCCTACGCGTTCAACCACGAGGAGGCGATCGCCTGCTTCGAGCGTGCACTGGCCTTGGACGCCGACCTCGCGATCGCTCGCTGGGGTATCGCGTACGCCATCGGACCGAACTACAACAAGGCATGGGAGGCCTTCGACCCGGTTGATCTGGCCGCCTCCCTGGCCCGGGCCCGGATGGAACTGGCGCTGGCCGCCAACGGCCGTGCCAGCGCCGTCGAACGCGCCCTGATCGCGGCACTAGCCACCCGATTCCCCACCGACGACCCCGATGACACCGAGGCGCTGGTGGCCGGACACGCCACCTACGCCGATACGATGGCCGAACTGGCGCAGACCTATCCCGACGACATCGACGTGCTGGCCCTGGCTGCCGATGCGCTGGTGAATCTCACGGCATGGGCGTTGTGGGACACCACAACCGGAGAGTCCGCCCCCGGGTCGCGGGTGCTGGAGGCCAAACGTCTTCTGGACCAGGCATTGACCACCGAGGCCGGCCGCGCCCATCCTTTCGTGCTGCACCTGTATATCCACGCGATGGAAATGTCGGCGCACCCCGAGGACGCGCTGCCGGCCGCCGATCTGCTGCGCGGGCTGGTACCCGATGCCGGCCACCTGCAGCACATGCCGTCTCACATCGACGTGCTGTGCGGCAACTACCGAGATTCGGTGCTGGCCAACCAGACCGCGGTGACCGCCGATCGGCGTTTCGTCGAACACGCGGGACCGCTGAACTTCTACTCGCTCTACCGGGCGCATGACCTGCACTTCATCGTCTACTCGGCGATGTTCGCCGGCCAGTCGCGGATCGCACTGCAGGCCGCCGACGAGTTGTCCGGGCAGTTGACGCCCGAGCTGCTGTCCATCGAATCTCCACCGATGGCCGACTGGCTGGAAGCCTTCGTTCCGCTGCGGGTGCATGTGCTGATCCGGTTCGGCCGCTGGGACGAGCTGATTGCCGAGCCGCTTCCCGATGACTCCGAGTTGTATTGCAGCACAACGGCAACGATCCATTATGGTCGAGGCGTCGCGCACGCGGCCAAGGGGCAGTTGGCGCAGGCCGCAGCCGAACGCGAGGCGTTCACGCAGGCGTATGCCCGCGTCCCGGAATCGCGCTATCTGTTCAACAACACCAGCCGTGACATCCTGGCGGTCGCGGCGGCCATGCTGGACGGTGAGATCGCCTACCGGAACGACGATTTCGACCAGGCATTCGAGCATCTGCGGCGCGCGATCGCACTCGACGATGCGCTGCCCTACGACGAACCCTGGGGATGGATGCAACCCACCCGGCACGCGTACGGCGCGCTCCTGCTGGAGCAAAACCGGGTCGACGAGGCGGCCGCGGTATATGCCGCTGATCTCGGCCTCGACCCGACCTTGAGCCGGCCGTGCCAGCATCCGGGCAACGTGTGGAGCCTGCACGGCTATCACGAATGCCTGCAGCGACTGGGGCGCACCGCGGAGGCAATGATCATCGGTCGCCAGCTCGAACTGGCCAAGGCCCGCGCGGACGTGCCGATCCTGGCGTCGTGTGCGTGCCGGCTGGAGGTCTTCGAGATCCCGGCCAACGAGTGTTGCCACTGACACCGTCCCACGTAACCTCAACACGTGCACGACGGCCCCCGACAACCCGCGCCGGTTACCGCGCAGCGCGTCATGTCCCGGCCGATTGCGCATTTCATCCGCTCGGCGCCGGTGACGTTCACCTGGCTGGCGGTGCTGTTCCTGACGACACTCGCCCAGCATCTGTTGCCCCGGTGGCACCTGATGACGCTGCTGCGCAAGGATTCGACCAACCTGCACCACCTGGCATCCGACCCCATCCGGGTGCTGATCACCAGCTTGTTGTGGCTCGACGGCGCCGCCTGGTGGCCCTATCTCGTGCTGTTCTGCCTCTTCTTGGCCCCGGCCGAGCGCTGGCTTGGCCACCTGCGTTTCGTCATCGCCGGGCTGACCGCCCACATCGTCGCCACCTATGCCAGTGAAGGCTTCCTGTACTGGCAGATCCAGGAGGCCATAGTCTCCCCGCGCTACCTCAACGCCCGCGATATCGGGGTCAGCTACTTCGCTGTCGGCATCATCGGGCTGCTGACCTACCGCATCGTGCGCCCGTGGCGCTGGCTGTACCTGATCACCGCGCTCGCGTGGTTCATCGGGGCGGTGTTGATCAGCCCCACGTTCACTCCAGTCGGGCATCTGGTCGCGCTGATGGTCGGGCTGGCGTGTTATCCGCTTGCCCGTAGGCGGCCCGGCCCTGGAATCGATCCGTCGTGGCTGCTACGACGCCGGAGCCGTGCGTAGAGTGAGACAGCGTGGCGCTCGACGACGAGGACATCCGGCGGCTCGGCCGCTGTGTCGAACTCGCCCGCACCGCGCTGACGGCCGGTGACGAGCCGTTCGGCTCGATTCTGGTCGACGCCGACGGCCACGTCCTGTTCGAGGACCACAATCACGTCGCAGGCGGTGACGCCACCGCGCATCCCGAGCTGGCGATCGCGCAGTGGTCGGTGGCCAACCTGGCCCCCGACGACCGCGCTCGCGCCACCGTCTACACCTCGGGTGAGCACTGCCCGATGTGCGCGGCCGCACACGCCTGGGTTGGCCTGGGCCGCATCGTGTTTGCGGTTTCCGGCGGGCAACTGGCCCAGTGGCTGACGGAGTGGCGGGTGCCACTTCCACCGGTGGCGACGCTGCCGATCACCGCGGTGGCCCCACAGCTCACGGTCGACGGACCGGCGCGGGAGTACCGCGACGAGATGATGGCCCTCTACGCCGCGAAGTTCGCGCCGTGAGCGGGCCGAACTGGGTACGTCACGCGATCTGGTGGCACCTCTATCCCCTGGGCTTCGTCGGCGCCTTCCCCAACGCCCAACCGCCCGAAGCGAAAGAGCACCGGCTGCGCCGCGTCATCGACTGGCTCGACCACGCGGTCGAACTCGGCACCTCCGGCATCGCGCTGGGCCCGGTCTTCGCGTCCCGCACCCACGGCTACGACACCACCGATCACTTCCACATCGACCCCCGCCTTGGTGAGGATGCCGATTTCGATCACCTCGTGCAAGAAGCTCACCGGCGTGGGCTGCGGGTGCTACTCGACGGTGTGTTCAACCATGTCGGAACCGATTTCGACCGTTACCGCCGCGCTGTCGAGGACGAAGACGCGGAATCGATCGGCTGGTTCCGCGGCCGGCCCGGCCGCTTCCACACCTTCGAGGGTCACGGCGAACTCGTCACTCTCAACCACGGCAGCCCGGCCGTCGTCGACTACACCGTCGACGTGATGAACCACTGGCTGGGCCGTGGCGCCGACGGCTGGCGCCTCGACGCCGCCTACGCCGTGCCAGAATCCTTTTGGGCGCAGGTGCTTCCCCGGGTCCGCGACGCGCATCCTGAGGCGTGGTTCGTCGCCGAGGTCATCCACGGTGACTACGCCGCGTTCGTCGACGGCTCCCGCGTCGACTCGGTGACGCAATATGAGCTGTGGAAGGCGATCTGGAGCAGCCTCAACGACGGCAATTTCCACGAGCTGGACTGGGCGCTGCAGCGCCACAACGACTTTCTCGCCACCTTCGCTCCCCTGACCTTCGTCGGCAATCACGACGTGACCCGCATCGCCAGCCAGCTGCACCGCCCCGAGCATGTGGCGCATGCGCTGGTGCTGCTGTTCACCACCGGCGGCGTGCCCACTGTCTACGCCGGCGACGAGCTCGGATTCCGCGGTGTCAAGGAGGAGCGGGCCGGTGGCGACGACGCGGTTCGCCCCGAGTTCGGCCCGCCACCGGCGCAACTGGACGAGGCTGGGCGCGCGACACTGAGCCTGCACCAGTATCTGATCGGGCTGCGCCGGCGAAATCCATGGCTGCACGAAGCGAAAACCACTGCGCTGCAACTAGACAACCGGACCTACGCGTACGAGACCCGTAACGGTGACGATGCGCTGATCGTCGCGCTGAATATCGACAACTCGCCGATGCCCCTGCCGGTGACCGCGCTCATCGGCGGGCAGGCCCAGCTGGTGGGCGGCACGGCGGCACCGCCGGAGGAGATCGTCAGCGACGTCGTCGTCCCCCCACAGGGTTGGCTGGTCCTGCGCCCTCGTTAGAGCAGTTGCAGGGTGTGCGGATCCTGTTCGCCGGCGTAGAACTTGTGTAGGACCCCCAGGAAATCCGCGTTGTCGTCGCCGGCTTGAGCGAAGAGCGTCATCGACGAGCGCACCTTCAGGTTGTCCGGCCAGGGGAAGATCTCCTTGATCGAGGCGCCTTCGATGGCTGCCAGCAGCCGAGTGCACTCACGCAGCCGTGCGCCGAGCACCGGATGGGCCAGGTAGGCCTGCGCTTCGGCTAGCGATTTGATTCCGTAAAGCCTTGCCGTTGAACTACTTCCGAGTCCTGCGAGCTGTGGGAAAATGAACCAGATCCAGTGGCTGTGTTTGGTGCCGGCTCGCAGCTCGGCGACCGCCCGGTCGTACATACGATCCTGCGCATCGATGAAGCGTTGCAGGTCGAACGGGTCATCCATTGCTCCACCGTATCGTTGCCGGGGCGTGACCGTCCCGTTATTGACGACTAATTCAAAGTTGTTGAGATACCGCAGATCCCGAGTCCAGCACGTCTCCTTATCGTTAGCGAACCGCGACTTGGCGCACCGCGGCGCGTACCGAGTCGGGGCTACGCATCGTGATTAGCTACCGGCACACAGCACTTCTCCACTGTGAAACACGTACGAAAGGTGATGGTTTCCGTCATGAAGATCGTCGAGATGATGCGAGGCACATGGTTGCGCCGCCTGGCGGCAGCCGTTGTGGCCGCACTCTTTCTGCCCGGCCTAATCGGCGTTGTCGGCGGGTCGGCGACCGCGGCCGCCTTCTCCAAGCCGGGTCTGCCGGTTCTCTACCTTGATGTCCCGTCAGCCGCGATGGGCCGCAATATCCGAATCCAGTTCCAGGGCGGTGGCCCGCACGCGGTGTACCTGCTCGACGGTCTGCGCGCGCAGGACGACTACAACGGCTGGGATATCAACACCCCGGCGTTCGAGTGGTTGTACGGCTCGGGCCTGTCGACTGTGATGCCGGTCGGTGGCCAGTCGAGCTTCTACACCGACTGGTATCAGCCGTCGCAGGGCAATGGTCAGAACTACACCTACAAGTGGGAAACGTTCATGACCCAGGAACTGCCGGCCTACCTGGCCGCCAACTACGGTGTCGACCCCAACGGCAACGCCGTCGTCGGTCTGTCGATGGCCGGTAGCGCGTCGTTGACCTACTCGATCTACTACCCGCAGAAGTACACCTACGCCGCATCGCTGTCGGGCTTCCTGAACCCTTCCGAGGGCTGGTGGCCGATGCTGATCGGTCTGGCGATGAACGACGCGGGCGGGTTCAACGCGCAGAGCATGTGGGGTCCGTCGTCTGACCCGGCATGGCGGCGCAACGACCCGATGGTCAACATCAACCAGCTGGTCGCCAACAACACCCGGATCTGGATCTACTGCGGCACCGGTACGCCGTCGGATCTGGACACCTCCGGTGGCGGCGGCAACCTGATGGCCGCGCAGTTCCTCGAAGGCTTCACGTTGCGCACCAACAAGACCTTCATGGACAACTACCTCGCGGCTGGTGGACGCAACGGCGTGTTCAACTTCCCCGCGAACGGGACGCACAGCTGGGGCTACTGGGGACAGCAGCTGCAGCAGATGATCCCGGACATGCAGCGGGTTCTGGGGGCCACCCCGTCCGCTGGCTGATCCAGCGCACAACACAACAGCGAGCCTGTCGCCCCCCGGCGGCAGGCTCGCTGCTTTGTGTGGGGAACAAACTGGAATCGATCAAGGTTGAGTCGATCAGACTGAACTTTGGAGGATTGATGGCTGAAGCCAAATCTGTGCCGGTCCTGTTTGTCAGCGAGCCGATCGTGCTGCCGGGGATGGTGGTGCCGATCGAGCTCGACGACGCCGCGCGTGCCGCAGTGGATGCTGCGCAGGCCACCCCGACCGGCAAGCTCTTGATCGCCCCGCGCCTGGACGATCGCTACCCCACCTACGGCGTCATCGCGTCGATCGTGCAGGTGGGCCGCATTCCGGGCGGCGGCGCCGCTGCCGTCGTGCGCGGTGAGAGCCGCGCCCACATCGGATCCGGAACCACCGGTCCTGGCGCGGCGCTATGGGTCGAGGTCGAGGAGATAACAGCGGCCGAGCCCACCGAGGACACCAAGGCACTCGCCGCCGAATACAAGAAACTGCTGCTGGCCATGCTGCAACGCCGCGAGGCCTGGCAGATCGTCGACGTGGTCAACAAGATCGCCGATCCGTCCGCGCTCGCCGACACCGCCGGCTACGCGTCGTACCTCACCGATGTGCAGAAGCGTCAGCTGCTGGAGACCGAAGACGTGGCCGAACGGCTCCGCGTGCTGATCGACTGGACCAGTGACCTGCTGGCCGAGGTCGAGGTCAACGACAAGATCGCCGAGGACCTCCGCGACGGCATGGAGAAGACGCAGAAGGAATTCCTGCTGCGCCAGCAACTCAACGCCATCCGCAAGGAACTCGGTGAAGGCGAGCCCGACGGGTCTGATGACTATCGGGCCCGAGTGGAGGCTGCTGACCTACCCGACAAGGTCCGTGAGGCCGCGCTGCGTGAGGTCGGCAAGCTGGAACGCTCCAGCGAGCAGAGCCCCGAAGGCGGCTGGATTCGCACCTGGCTGGACACCGTCCTGGACCTGCCGTGGAACTCCCGCACCGAGGACTCGACCGATCTGAAGGCGGCCCGGGACATCCTCGACGCCGATCACCACGGCCTGGACGACGTCAAGGACCGCATCGTCGAATACCTGGCGGTGCGCTCCCGTCGTGCCCAACGCGGCCTGCAGGTCGTCGGTGGCCGCGGCTCGGGCGCGGTGATGGTACTGGCCGGTCCCCCCGGCGTCGGTAAGACGTCGCTGGGTGAGAGCGTGGCCCGCGCGCTGGGCCGCAAGTTCGTTCGGGTAGCCCTCGGCGGTGTGCGTGACGAGGCCGAGATCCGCGGCCACCGGCGCACCTACGTCGGCGCGCTGCCTGGCCGGATCGTTCGCGCGATCGGCGAGGCCGGGTCGATGAACCCGGTCGTGCTGCTCGACGAGATCGACAAGGTCGGCTCGGACTACCGCGGCGACCCGTCGGCGGCCTTGCTGGAGGTCCTGGACCCGGCGCAGAACCACACGTTCCGCGACCACTACCTGGACCTGGATCTCGACCTGTCCGATGTGGTGTTCCTGGCCACGGCCAACGTGATCGAGAACATCCCGTCCGCGCTGCTGGACCGGATGGAGCTCGTGTCCATCGACGGCTACACCGAGGACGACAAGGTGGCCATCGCCCGCGACTACCTGCTGCCCCGGCAGCGGGACCGGGCGGCGCTGACCGCCGAAGAGGTCGAAGTCACCGACGCGGCACTGCGCAAGATCGCGGCGGACTACACCCGGGAACCCGGTGTGCGTCAGTTCGAGCGGCTGTTGGCCAAGGCGATGCGGAAGGCCACCACGAAGTTGGCGGGCGACGTCGAGTCGTTGATCATCGACGAGCCTGATCTGGTCGCGTACCTGGGCCGGCCGCGGTTCATGCCGGAGTCTGCCGAGCGCACGGCGGTGCCGGGCGTGGCGACCGGACTGGCAGTGACCGGGCTGGGCGGCGACGTGCTCTACATCGAAGCCGGGTCACCCGGATCGGAGGGGGTCGGCGAGTCGGCTCTGATTCTGACCGGTCAGCTGGGTGATGTGATGAAGGAGTCGGCGCAGATCGCGCTGTCCTACGTTCGCAGCCATGCTGAGCAGCTGGGCGTGGATCCCGCGGCGCTGAACCGCAAGATCCATGTGCACGTGCCCGCGGGCGCGGTGCCCAAGGACGGTCCGTCCGCCGGTGTGACCATGGTGACCGCGCTGGTGTCCATGGCCACCGGGCGGCAGGTCCGCTCGGATGTCGGGATGACCGGTGAGGTCACTCTGAACGGCCGGGTGCTGCCCATCGGCGGTGTCAAGCAGAAGCTGCTGGCCGCGCAACGTGCCGGGCTGTCAACGGTTTTCATCCCGCAACGCAACGAGGCCGACCTGGACGACGTTCCTGCTGAGGTGCTCGAGGCGCTGACCGTGAAGCCGATGACCGATGTCGCCGAGATCGTGGCCCAGGCGCTCGAGCCGGCCGCCGAGGCGGCCACGACCGCAGCCTGATCACCCACGACTAGTCGCAGAATCGCACGAATCCTCTCGGATTCGTGCGATTTTGTGTCTGCCGGCCGTGGTAGGACAAATCGCATGGCCTACGACGAAGATCTGGTGAACCGGCTGCGCGAGCTTCTCGCTGCCGAGCGTGGCATCGACGAGAAGCGGATGTTCGGCGGCCTGGCCTTCCTGATCAACGGCAATATGGCGGTGGCGGCCAGCGGGGGCGGTGGCCTGATGGTTCGGGTACCGCCCGAGGACACCGCCGCTCTGGTGGCCCGTGCGCACGTCGAGCCGATGATCATGGCGGGCCGTGAAACTCGTGGCTGGATTCGGGTCGAAGACCCCGGCATGCGAACCAAGCGCCAGCTGGAGAGCTGGGTGACCCGTGGGATCGATTATGCGAGATCCCTGCCGCCGAAGTAATCCGGAATAAATCACGATGAGTGCCGCTTGTCGCGTGCATGACCTTTCCCGTGCGCATTGCCGTTCAGATTCAGCCGGCCGACACCCCTGACTACGCCACCTGGCGGCAGGCCGTCCTGCATGCCGAGGAGATCGGGGTGGACGTCATCTTCGGCTACGACCACTTCCACGCACCGTTCATCGAGTCGATCGTCGATGCGAAACCGGTGCTGGCCGAAGTTCAGCCCGATGTGAACAACTTCGAGGGCTGGACGGCGCTGGCATCCTGGGGCGAGATCACCACGCGTGCCGAGCTCGGACTGCTGGTGGCGGGGATCGGCTATCGCAATCCGGACCTGCTCGCGGACATGGCGCGCACCGTCGACCACATCAGTGGTGGGCGGGCCATCCTTGGCGTCGGCGCCGGTTGGTACGAGAAGGATTACACCACTTACGGTTTCGACTACGGAACGGTCAAATCCCGAGCCGACCTGTTCGATGAGGGACTCCTGCGCATCGAGCGCCGCTTCGAGCTGCTGCGGCCGGCACCGCTGCGCAAGATTCCGATCCTGATCGGTGGATCGGGCCCGAAGCGCACGTTGCCCGCCGTCGCGCGCCACGCCGATATCTGGCATACCTTCCTGCCGATCGACGCCTACCGCGAGGCCAGCACCCGTGTCGGCGAGTTGGCCACCGGATTCGGGCGCGCGGACAGCGATATCGAGCGATCGACGTTCTGGACCGATCCGCGGTCGGCGGACGACTACCTGTCAGCGGGAGCGACGTTGTTTCACACCGAGGTCCGCGCGTCCGCGGGCAAGTATGACCTCAGCACCGTCGAGAAGATGATCGACTGGCGCGATACGAAGCGCTGATCACAGTGGTGTCAATGACGCGCGGTCGCTGCGGGGAAAACTGACGCCGTTTCACTAATTGGCCCCGGGGGTATCGCCGCCTGATGGACGACTGGGAGGCTCGGGATCTCGTGCGGCGGCTGCGCAAGCATGCCGGCACCACCTATGCCGCCGAAGCCGGGATCACCCTGCGGGACGCCCCGATGCCGTTGTTCCAGCTGATGGTGCTGTGCATGCTGGCAAGCAAACCTATCGACGCCGCCATCGCGGCACAGGCCGCCAAGGAGCTGTTCCGGGCGGGGCTTCGCACGCCGAACTCGGTACTGACCGCCGACCGGCCGACGATGCTCGAGGCATTCAGTCGGGCGCGCTACGTGCGCTACGACGAGAGCTCTGCGTCGCGGCTCAGCCAGATCGCCAACCGGGTCGACAGGGATTATCACGGCGACCTTCGCATCCTGGCCCGGATCGGCAAGCCCGATGTGCGGGCCACCAAGGTGCTACTCAAGCAGTTCGCCGGAATCGGCGACACCGGGGCCGACATCTTCCTGCGCGAGGTGCAGGATGTATGGCCTTGGGTGAGGCCGTACTTCGACAAACGCGCACTGGACACCGCCAGCGAACTGGGGCTCCCCCGCGAGCCCGACAAGCTGGCGGCTCTCACCGGGCGGGCGGTCGCACCGCTGGCCGCAGCGCTGGTGCGCGTCTCGCTGGATGACGGGATCCGCGAGCTACTCGGTCGTTGAGTCCGGTTCGAGGAGTCTCTTTCGGGCGGTGGCGAATTCGGCGTCGGTGAGGTCGCCCCGGTCTCGCATGGTTTTCAGCGTGCGCAACCGGTCAGCGACTTCGGGCTCGAGATCAGTGGGTTGTGGGGCGGCCCGCAGGATCGGCTCGTCTTCGATCAGCTCGATATGGTCTGGCCGATCCGGGTCGATGCGCACCGCCACCCGGTCCTCGGACTCGGGCACCTCGCCGAGGGTGAACGTCCCGGTCAGGCGGGCCTCGTAAGACGCTGCGCCGTCGGATCGTTCGATGCTCAGGCGCAGCACACGGCGGCCGGCATCCTTGTTGACCACGACGTTGAAGACCGGCCGGATCACCTCGAGGACAACACCGGTCCCCCGCACGCCGTCGCGGCGTAGCCGATCCACTTCTGCGACCCGGACGACCAGCAAGGTCGCGTATCCGGCGATAAGTACGGTCCACAACACCAGCCACCACAGGGACAGCGGCGCCGTCCAGTCGGCGGCCCACGGAACCATTGACGCAATGAACCATCCGGGCAGTACGGGGCGCGGTGATCGGCGCGAAATCATCAGGAAGACAACGAACTGCGCGACGTACCCGACCAGCCAGACACCGAGCACCCGGCCGCTGGCCGCCGCCGAACCGACGTGGTCGAGCATCCGGGTACCAATCAGGGCCGGCACCACGATCAGTGCGTACCACAGCGCCGAGAGGATCGCGATCGTCCGCCACATCACCGGGACACGGTATACCTCACCTCACGCCCCCACGACGTGGCAGGCCGGGGCGAGCACGGTGATCAGCCCGGACGAACCGTCGACGCGGACGCGCATGCCCGAGCACAGCCGCGTGGCACCATCGGCAATACCGGCCACGAAGGGCACCCGGAGTTCGGTCGCTGCTCGCGCCGCGTCGGCCAGCGTGGCTCCGCCGTCGGTGAGTACCGCGGCCGGTGTGCCGAGCAGCGGGACGGAATCGATGTCGGCGGTGGTGACGACGGCGATCTCGCCGGCCTGCAGGCGGGCATCGGCAGCCGAGTCGATCACCCGGACGGTGCCCTCCACGACACCGGGAAAGAGGCCAGATCCGTGCAGCTCGTCGGCAACCCGCGCCGCAACGGGCACCGCGAGAGGCGTCCACGTGGTGTCGATCACCGCGGGCAACCGCACGCCCTGCAGCCGCTCCCGCTCGGTGATGCGGCCCTTGATGCGCAGTCGGCTGTCGGCCGGCGGGCCGAGAGCTTCCTCGACGGTCAGGTAGAAGACGTCGCCGGGCGCCGTGTGCTTGTCCTCGGCAACCAGCCGGCGGCCCAATTCTCTTACCGTAAGCCGCATTTGGTGGGTGAATCGCATCGTGGTGTCATACGCCAGCGCCCGGCATGCCTGCGGGCCGGGCAGTGTCGGCTCGTCCTCGCGCGCCGCCGGACTCGGCACCCGCAGCGCGGCCGCGATCACCGCGTCGGGCCGGTCGGACAGCACCGAGGCCGCCAGCTCGGCAGAACCAGGGCCGCGATGCCCCAGGTGGGCGAGGGCGGAGTCGAATGCAGTTGCGACCATGGGCGCGGCGGTGCGGGTGGTCGCCAGGTCGCCGGCTTCCAGTGCGATCTGTGCATAGGGGTGTGCGCGCAACACCCGCGCCAACGAGTCGATCTCGGCGCGCAGACTCACCGTCTCGCCCGCGGCGTCCAGCTGTGCCGGCGCCACCTCAGCGAACAACAGCGCAAGTGCCGCGAGCACCCATCCTTCATGAATCCTGCTGCGCAGCAGTCGCACTCGTGCCTCGAGCTGAGCGTCACCCAGCAACGTGAGCTTGGCGGCGTCGCACCGCTCGGTATCCGCGGCCGCGCGGTAGGCGTGCAGATGACGACCGTACATGCGTGCTGAGGAGATCAGGCGGGTCGTCGACATGGCTGCGGTGATCGATGCGAGCAGCCCCGGCCCTGGCGCCGGCCGGTCAGCGGGGGCGCGCAGCCGCTGCGACAACGCGGAGGCGCGGGTGGGCAGACGAGGTTCGGCCGCGGCGAGGGCCGACGCACCGAGATAGATCCGATGGCCGAACACCGCGACCAGTCGGCTCTCCCACTCGGCGGCCACCGGGTCGCGCAGATCCAGCAGCTGGGCCAGGGTCCGCCCGGCGACCCGCAAGCCGGCCAGATGCAGATCCAGCGACATCGGGGTGAGCGGTCCGGCGGTGGTCTCGCGCAGCGGACTGGCGACGAACAGCGGGAAGCGTGGGTCGATGCGATCGTCGAATTCGCCGCCGGCATCCCCGATTGCTGCGCTTCGCACTTCGTTGCCGCCTGAGCGCGGAAGACCCGCGACGGGCATCGGGATCCGGC
Source organism: Mycolicibacterium helvum (assembly GCF_010731895.1). Lineage (NCBI taxonomy): Bacteria > Bacillati > Actinomycetota > Actinomycetes > Mycobacteriales > Mycobacteriaceae > Mycobacterium > Mycolicibacterium helvum. The sequence goes on from NZ_AP022596.1 coordinate 5,618,260, forward strand.
CGGCGGCCGCAACCGCACCGTCCGGACCCATCTTGCGGCCCTGTAGGCCGCGCACGGTATCGGTGACGGCCTCGGTTGCGCCCCAGCCGCATTCGAATTTCCAGTTGCGGCCGACGCCGGCCAGATCCAGCGGCGGGCACAGCTGGGGCCAGCCCTGCACACCGCGCACTTTCGGTCGCGGGTCAATGCCGCCGAGAATCCGACGCGCCGACGCCGCGGTGGTGGTGTCGACGGTGGCGAGATCCACCACGCCGGTGCGGTCGCTATCCACGGCGATAACCAAAAACCGGATCAGATCGTCGATGTGCAGCACATGCAGCGGCCCCGGGACGTCGGTGTTCAGTAGCGCGGCCACCGATCGGCAGACCAGCGCGTCGGCCTGGCGACCCAGCGGTGCGGCGATGCGTACCACCAGGTTTGGCGCCCAGCCGGAGCTGACGAGGTCTTCGGCCTGCTGCCAGGTGTCGGGTGCGAGCAGGGACAGCGAGGGGAAGATCATGCGGGCACCGCCGCGGGCAGCGGCATCGCAGATCCGGGCGACGTCAGCTGAGCCGGTGGTGCCGCCGGCGGCTGGGAGGTGAACGATGACGTCTGCGATCTCCGCCAGTCGGTACAGGACCGGGTGGGTCAGCGCGGCGCAGACGAAATCGACTCCGGGATCGAGGTCACGATGGGCTCGTTCGGCGATGGCGTAGACGTCATGACCGGCTGCCAGCAAGCTCTGGGCGAGTGCGCGACCCAGCTCTCCGGCGACCTCAGTGAGCAAAATCCGCATGCCAGGCCCTACTTCCCCGTGCAATGACGAGAATAGGCAGGCCCAGGGAAAAATTCGACACTTTGGGCGGTCGCCCAAACAGAATCCAGTGGGCGGTTGCCCAACGCGCTCAGACCAGGCTGGCCCTGCCGTCGGCATGCACCCGCACCTTGGCGCCCGCGATGTCTTCGCGCACGGTCACCGCTGCCGCCTCGGGGTCCTCGACAAGGGCCATCACCCTGGCGTCGTCGCTGGTCCGCACCGTGAGGAAGGCCTTTTGCGGCTGCCCGTCACGGTCGAACGGCGTGGTCCAGGACTCCACCGTGCCCTCGCCGTCCCACTCGACGAGTGCCCGGCGGGTGGGCTTACGGTCGACCTCGGCCTGGACGTCCTCCCAGCGGAAGGCCGCGGGCGGCGGGGTGGCGCTGTAGACGCCGAAGCTGTGCTTGGTGAGGTAGCCGCCGTTGGCGGTGATCAGGCCGCGGGCAGCGGGGTTGGCACGCAGCAGATCGGTCATGGTGGCGATCGAGTGCATGACGTAGTTGTTCCACGGTCCGCCGGCGAAGGTGAGCCCGCCGGTGACCGTCAACAGCCGCTGCGGGTCGTCGGTGGGCAGTCCGAGTTCGCGGGCGGCCACCTGTACCGCCGACGGGAAGCACGAATAGACGTCGATATGGTCGAGGTCGTCGACGCCGACACCGGCCAGTTCGAGGGCGCGACTGCCGCCGATCCGGATCGCCGGGGAGCGATGCAACTCGTGGCGTTCGGCCACGGCGTAGGTGTCATGCGAGTCGGTGCCCGCGTAGGGGAAGACCCACTGATCGCGTGGGATCTGCAGATAGGTGGCCTTCTCCGCCGAACAGAGGATCACCACAGCGGCCTGGTTGACCATGTTGTTGGAGTTCATCAACTTCGGGTAGGGCCAGCTGATCATGCGGTTGTCCGGGCTGGCCTGCCCGATCTGCTCGGCAGTACGCGCCTGGCGGCTCCACGCGTGCGGGTTGCCCGCCGCCACCTCGCTGAACCGTGCCCACAGCGCCGCGATGCGGTGCTGGTGCTCCTGGACGGTCTCGCCGTTGGCGATCCGCAGCGCCTGCTCGAACAGTGGATAGACGAACGAGGGCCGGTCCAGCCCGATGCGGTCCTCTGCGGGGCCCGACATCGGAACGTCCTCCCCACCGGGCGGCACTGGCACCGTATCGTCCTGTTGGGTCCAGTCCGGCTTGATCCCTTTGGCGCGCAGGCGCATCCGAGTCCGCCAGGTTTCCCCGCCGGCGAGCAGGACGACATCGGCGCGGCCGTTCTGAATGTCCAGGCAGGCTTGATTGACCAGCGATTGCGGCGTGTTGCCGCCGACCCCGGTGTAGCGAGTGGCCGCCTCGGGCGCCCCGATCCGCTGGCCCAACAGCAGCCCGGGATCGCGGTAGCGCCACGACAGCAGGTTGACCACCCGGATCGCATCGACGGCCCGCAACACCCGCGGATCGGCCGCCTCCCGTGCGGCCGCGACCATCAGGTCGACGGGTTCGATGTCGGCGTCGTCGCGTTGGTTGACCTGTCCAGCCCCGACGAGTACCGGCGTCCGAGGATCCATCGACGATGCCTTCCGTAGTCATGGCCGTGTTTGACGGCTGTCAAAACCTAGCACCGGCTGCCGAGGCAGCGACGATTGGTATCGGCGTCCATGTCAGGATGTCGCCATGACGGTGGTTCTGGTGCATGGCAATCCGGAGACCGACGCGATCTGGGGTCCGCTGGTCGCCGCACTCCAACGCGACGACGTGGTGCGGCTGTCCCCACCGGGATTCGGGGCTCCGCTGCCCGCGGATTTCCCAATGACATACCTGGCGTACCGGGATTGGCTGGAAGCCGAGCTGGAACGTTTCGACACCCCCGTCGACCTGGTCGGCCATGACTGGGGCGGCGGTCACGTGATCAACCTCGTGATGCACCGTCCAGAACTGGTGCGCAGCTGGGCCAGCGATGTGCTCGGCATTCTGCACCCCGACTACGTCTGGCATGACATGGCACAGGTGTGGCAGACCCCGGACGCCGGCGAAGAACTGGTCGAGGCGATGATCGGCGGCTCGGTCGAAGACCGCGTTCCCCAGCTCACGATGCTCGGGATTCCCGAGGACGTCGCCACCGAATTGGCCGTCGCGCAGGGCCCGGAGATGGGCCGGGCGATCCTGGCGCTGTACCGCTCGGCCAGCCAACCGGCGATGGCCGAGGCGGGGCTCTCGCTCGGCAACGCCGCGGCGCGTCCGGGATTGTCGCTACTGGCGACCGAAGACACCTACGTCGGCAGCGACGACCTGCGGCGACAGGCCGCCGCGCGGGCGGGTGCCCGCACCGAGGTGCTCGACGGCCTCGGGCACTGGTGGATGCTTCAGGATCCCGCGCGAGGCGCGCAAGCACTCACCGACTTCTGGACGTCACTGAGCTGATTCACAGCCGGTTCTACTGCACCACCGCGGACGCGGTGCAAGCATGGCCCAGTCGCGGTCAATAAGTCGGCCGCCGGGGAAGGGACCGCCATGGCCGAAGAATTCCGCGGAGTCATCAAGCTCGACATCAGGGATTCGGTCCCCGACTGGACGCCCTATCAGCTCAAGAAGGCACCTGAGGACGCGCCCAACGTCCTGATCGTCCTCTACGACGACACCGGCCAGGCGGCCTGGTCGCCCTATGGCGGCCGGATCAACATGCCCACCCTGGACCGGCTGGCCGACAACGGCGTCACCTACACCCAGTGGCATACCACCGCGCTGTGCTCCCCCACCCGCTCCACCTTTCTCACCGGACGCAACCACCACGTGAACCGCTGCGCCTCGATCACCGAGGGTTCGATGGGCTTTCCCGGCGCAGCCGGCCGGCTGCCGGCCGAGTGCGCCACCATCGGACAGGTCCTGCAGGACAACGGATACGCCACGATGTGGCTGGGCAAGAACCACAACGTCCCGGTGGAGGACCTGTCGGCAGGCGGCAGCCGTTCGGAGTGGCCGCTGTCCAAGGGTTTCGACCGTTTCTACGGTTTCCTGGGCGGCGAGACCAACCAGTGGTATCCGGACCTCGTCGAGGACAGCCACTTCATCGAACCGCCCTACGCGCCGGAGGACGGGTACCACCTCTCCAAGGATCTCGCCGACCAGGCATTGCGGATGCTGCGCGACATCCGCTCGGCCAGCCCGTCCAAGCCGTGGTTCATGTGGTTCTGCCCCGGCGCCAACCACGCGCCCCACCACGCCCCGCAGGAGTACATCGACAAGTACAAGGGCGTCTTCGACGACGGCTACGAGGCCTACCGGGAGTGGGTGCTGGCCCGGATGATCGAACGCGGAGTGCTTCCCGAAGGCACCGAGCTGACGCCGCTGAACCCGATGCCCGCCGACGTGGCAAACGAGGCCGACTATGTGCGGCCATGGGCCGAGCTCAACGACGACGAGAAGCGGCTGTTCTGCCGGATGGCAGAGGTGTTCGCCGGGTTCTCGGAGTACACCGACGTCCAGGTCGGCCGCATCGTCGACTACCTGGAGAAGACCGGCCAGCTGGACAACACGCTGATCCTGTACTGCGCCGACAACGGCGCGTCCGGTGAGGGCACCCCCAACGGGTCGGTCAACGAGAACAAGTTCTTCAACGGCTATCCCGACAGCCTCGAAGAGAACATGTCCTACTTTGACGAGCTGGGCGGCCCGGAGACCTACAACCACTACCCGACCGGCTGGGCGGTGGCGTTCTCCACGCCGTTCCAGATGTTCAAGCGGTATGCGCAGTACGCCGGCGGCACATGTGACCCGCTGGTCGTGCACTGGCCCAAGGGCATCAAGGCCAAGGGCGAGATGCGGCACCAGTACCACCACTGCACCGACATCGTGCCAACGATCCTCGAAGCCGTCGGCCTGGAGATGCCCACGGTGTATCGCGGGGTCGAGCAGTACCCGCTCAACGGGGTGTCGATGCGCTACAGCTTCGACGACGCCCATGCGCCGACCACCAAGAAACGGCAGTACTTCTCGATGCTCGGCACCCGCGGGATCTGGCAGGACGGCTGGAAGGCCGCCGCCCTGCACGCGCCGATCAGTGGCAAGGGCCATTTCGACGCCGACCGCTGGGAGCTCTATCACGTCGACTCCGACCGCGCTGAGGCGCGCAACATCGCCGACCGGTATCCGGAGAAACTGCAGGAACTCATCGACGCGTGGTTCGATGAGGCCGAAACGAACTTCGTTCTCCCCCTTGATGACCGCCCGGCGATCGAACAGATCAGCGACGTCCGGCCGCAGGGCGAACCGCCACGGTCGCGCTACATCTACTTCCCCGACACCTCACCAGTGCCGGAGTCGACTGCGGTCAACATCCGTGGCCGCTCCTACAAGATCCTCGCTGACGTCGAGGTGACTCCGCAGTCGCAGGGCGTGATCTTCGCGCACGGCTCCCGCTTCGGCGGCCACACGCTGTTCATCAAGGACCACAAACTCCACTACGTCTACAACTTCCTCGGTATCAAACCCGAGCAGAGCTTCGTCTCCCCCGAACTCGACACCGGCCAGCTGACGCTGGGCGTGGAGTTCGTCCGCGACGGCGCCGGCGAGCACGGCGAATCGCTGGGGACGGCGAGACTGTATGTCGGACAACAGGTTGTGGCCGAGGGACCGATGCGGGCGCAGATCGGGCCGTTCACCCTGTGCGGTGACGGGCTGTGCGTGGGCTACGACAGCGCCGACCCGGTCAGCCGCGCCTATCCGCCGGGGTTCCCGTTCACCGGCGGGCGCATTCTCGGCGTCGGCGTCGACGTCAGCGGCGACCAGTACCTGGATCTGGAGCGGGAGGCCGCGGCGGCGTTCGCCCGCGACTGAACGGTGGGTGGACCATTTTTGGGCGGCGCAGGGTTTGTTCGCGCCCGCGGCGGGTAAGCGGTCGGAGTTGTCCCCTAACAAGGAAGTGAGGGCCGCATGTCTCTCGGATCGAGAACGATGTCCAGGGCCACGATGGCGTTGGTTGGCGGAGCCGCAGTACTGACGTTGACCGTCGGCTGCGGCGGTAGTGGCGACTCCGGTAAGAGCTCCACGTCGACAACGACGACGACAACGTCACCAACGTCATCGATCGTGACGACGACGACCAGCCCGACCGACACGATGGCTCCCGGTGGAACCGGCACGGCGCCGGGCGGCGTCACCGGTGGCGGCGATGCCAACGGCGGTGGCGGCAGCATCCCGGGTGGCCCGACCGGTAGCGGCGGCCCCGGTGGCGGTGGCGGCAGCATCCCGGGTGGTCCCACCGGTAGCGGCGGCCCCGGCGGCGGCAGCGGATCCATTCCCGGCGTCGGCAGCGGCGGCGGTGGTCCGGGCGGTGGCGGCGGCTGCATCAACGGCGTGGGCTGCATCGGTACCGGCGGATAGTCGAGCAGAGGCCAGTGGCCACTTGTGACACGGGTCCGATGTGCCGCAAGTGGCCACTCAGGTTTCGGCCGGCCCCACCCGGTAGATCGACTTGAGCGAGAAGAACGCGTCCAGCCCCTCCGGCCCGAGTTCACGGCCGATGCCGCTGGCCTTCACTCCGCCGAACGGCGCGCGGAAATCCAGCTGATAGTCGTTGATCCCGATGGTTCCGGTGCGCACCGCCCTGGCCACCTCGGTGGCCCGCTCGTCATCGGTGGACCACACCGTGCCGGCCAGGCCGAACTCGCTGTCATTGGCCAACGCGACCGCCTCGTCGTCGCCGTCGTACGGGATCACCGCGAGCACCGGGCCGAAGATCTCCTCCTGGGCAATGCGGTCGGTATTGTCCACGTCGGCGAATACTGTCGGTGAGACGAACCACCCGCGCTGCTGATCGGCCGGAACCGAGCCGCCCGCAACAAGTTTGGCTGAACTGTTCTTACCCGACTCGATATAGCCCAGTACCCGATCGCGCTGGCGGTCGCTGACCAGCGGCCCGATATCGGTCGAAGTATCCAGCGGGTCACCGACTTTCAGGCCGTCGACCATGTCGACCAGTGCGGCCAGCACCTCCTCGTAACGTGACCGCGGCGCCAGAATCCGTGAACTCAGGTGGCAGGTCTGACCGTTGTTGACGAACGAGGCCGTGCGCAGTCCCTTCATGGTGGCGTCCAGATCCGCGTCGTCGAGGATGATCGCCGCGGACTTGCCACCCAACTCGAGGGTGACCGGCCGCAGGAGCCGCCCACATACCTCGCCGATCGCGCGCCCCGCTGCCGTCGACCCGGTGAACGTGACCTTGTCGACCCCGGGGTGGGCTACCAGGTAGGCGCCCGCCGCTGCGCCACCGGGCACGACGTTGAGCACACCCGGCGGCAGCCCGGCCTCCGCGGCGGCCTCGGCGAAAACCAAGGCGTCCAGAGCTGTTTCGGGGGCGGCCTTGAGAACTACCGTGCAGCCGGCCGCCAGTGCCGGCGCCAGCTTGAACGCGGCCAGCGCCTGTGGGTAGTTCCACGGCACGATCGCAGCCACCACCCCGACGGCTTCCCGGCGCACGACGGTATGCCCGATCATGCTCGGCCGGATCTCCTCGATCGGCGTGTCAGTGATCAGCTGGGCGTAGTAGCGCACCAACGCGGCCGGGAACCGGCCGTTTGCCCCGCGGGACAACGACATCGGCATGCCGTTCTCCCGGGTCACCAATTCGTCGGTGCCCCGAGCACGCTGGTCCAGTGCGGCGGCGAACGCGTTCAGCATCGTCGCACGATGATCCGGTGAGGCGGACTGCCAGGCGGGCAACGCCGCTGCGGCGGCGGCCACCGCGGCATCGATCTCGGCTTCGGTGGAGCTGGCACCGTCACCTAGCGCCTCGCCGGTGGCGGCTTCGATCACCGGGTGTGCTTCCTCGGCGGCCCGGAACTGGCCGTCGATGAAAATCTTTGCCGCCGTGCTCATCTGGTGACTCCCGTGGTCTCGGTATCCGCTGCGGGTGCGAACAGTACTCCGCCGGCGATCAAGCGCTCGATGTCAGCGCTTGCCATGCCCAGCACGTCTCGGCACACCTGGCGGGTGTCGGCGCCGGGAAGCGGCGCCGGGCGCTGTGGGGCGGGCGGTATGTGACGGTAGGCTGCCGGCCCGGCTTCGGTGGGCAGCGGCCCGTCGAACAGTGGATGGACCATATCGCTGAACACCCTGCGCAACCGAAGCTGCGGGTCGTCGCGCAGGTCGGTGGCCCGGTACATCGGGCCCGCGGGAACGCCGACGGCCTGCAGCTCCTCGGCGGCCTGCAGCGGCGACCGATCTCGCACCCAGGTTGCCAGTTCGTCCTGGCCGATCACCGCGGCGATCGCCTCCCGATCCGCGTCCGACCGTACCGACACCACACACCATTCGTCGTCGCCGGCGCACGACAGCACCCGGTGCGTGGTGGGATCCGAATCGATTCGTTGCCCGCCGGTAGCGGCTGCGGCCAGCGTGACGTACAGCGTGTCGAGCTGGTTGATCGCCGCCTCGGCCTGCGAGACGTGGATCCGGGCGCCCACGCCGTCGCGCTCGCGCCGGATGAGCCCGGCCAGGGCGCCGATCGCGCTGATCCGCCCGACGACATGGTCGGGAAAGATCGTCGTCGCGTCGTAGAACGCATGCCGCGCGGTGGGCGCGGCCGGCTCATCCGATGTCCACAACCGGGTCACCCCGATGGTGGCGCGCACCAGCGGGCCGTAGCCCATGCGCCTGCTCCAGGGGCCGGTGTCGCCGAATGCGCTGCTTTCGGCCAGCACCAAACCGGGATTGAGCTCCAGCAGCCGTTCGTGGGAAAAGCCCAGCGCGGGCAGTGTTCCCGGCTTGAAGTTGGCGAACACCGCATCCGATGCAGACACCAGACGGCTGAACAGTTCGGCGCCTTCCGGGCTGCGCAGCTCCAGGCCAAGACCGAGGTTGTTGCGATGGGCGCGAGCGAACGACTCGCTGATCTGCTGATTCGGTCCCTTCTGGCGTAGCCCGTCGGGATAGCTCGAACTCTCGACCTTGATCACCTCGGCGCCCAGGTCAGCGAACAGCCGGCTGAGTTCCCCGCCCGCGACGATGACGCCCAAATCCAGAACTCGAATACCCGCCAGTGGCCGACCGCCAACCTTCCGGGTTGCCCCCGGGGTGAATGGTGTTGATTCCCAGTGCTTGTCGCCGCCGCTGAGCCCAGGTGCCGGGGCGCGGTAGCCGGCGCGGGTGCCGTCAATCACCCAGTAGCCGACCGGCACGCGGGCGGCAACGCCGGGCGCCAGCTCGGTGTCGATCAGGGCCCCGACCGCGGCGAGGTGCTCGGAACCCAATGCCTGCGACGGGGTCAGGACGGCGGCGATCGGTACCCCGTGTGCCTGACCCTCGGCCACCAGCTGCTTCATTGTCCGGTCGGCGAACAACGCCGCCATCAGCTGGCTCAACTCACCGAATGCCTTGGTGCGGGCCGCAATCGACTCGAAGCTGGGATCCTGGAACTGCTCGGGCTCCCCCAGCCAGGCCCGCATGCCGTGCCATTGCCGCGGGGAGAGGACGCAGAGCCGGACGTAGCCGTCTCGGCAGGCGAAAATCGGATATGCGTCCTGGTTTCTGGGCCGCCCCCGCCACCGTTCGGTAGCGTTGCGGGCGGTCGCGGCCTGACCCTGGGTGCCGAATGCTGGATCCAGCGTCAAGACCACCGCATCGAAGCGCGAGAAGTCGACGTAATCCCCTGTTCCGCAGCGCAATCGATTGAAGTACGCCACCAGGACCGCCCAGGCTGCCTGTACCGCTGCGGTGGCCGACGCGATGCCGTCCGGCGGCAGCACCGGAGTGCCGGATGCCGGGCCCGAGCGAGACAGCGCCGAGCACATCGCATAGAGCACCGCGTCGGTGGCCTGCCAGGTCGCGTGCGGACCCTGGGTCCCGAAATCGGTGACCACCATGGTGACCAACTGCGGGAACTGGTCGGCCAGGGTGGCGCACGAGGTGCCGAACGCGGCCGCGAGTCCGGGTGCCCCGCTGTCGACGACGATATCGGCGCCGGCGACCATCTCGAAGAACAGCGCGCGGTCGGCATCGTCGGATGGATCGAGCACGACGCCGCGCTTGTTGGCGTTGTGCAGGGCGAATGGGACGCTGACCCCGTCCAGGGTCGGTCGGGCATGGCGTGCGGGGCTACCTCCGGGCGCCTCGATCTTGATGACGTCGGCGCCCAGGTCGGCTAGCAACCGGGTGACGCCGTCGCCCGTCTGATCGCACAGGTCCAGTACCCGCACCGAGGCGAGCAGGCGATCGTGAACCGTCACGAGTCGGCCGCCAACAGCCGCTCCACCCATTCCAACGCAGTGTCGGTGTCCTCGACGACGTAGAGAGTGTCAACGAAGACATCACGATAGGCGTTGTCCCGCAGCACTTTCAATGCATCCTCCACTGCCTCGATCGGTGTTCCTTCCGCGACGTTGAGCCGGACGTGGGTGGCGATGGCCGCCGGATCGCGTCCCGCTGCCTGTGCTGCATCGTCGATCACCCTGCGCTGAGCATCGAGCTTGTCGATCCGCACGTTGCCGGGCACGCCGACCACGGCCAGCCACCCGTCGGCCCGGCGGCCGATCCGGCGCAGCCCCGCGGACGAAGACGCCCCCAGATAGATGGGCGGACGCGGCTGCTGAACGGGTTTGAGACTCACCCACGAGGGCGGGATGCGATATCGATCACCGTGGAACGAGACCGGATCAGTGGTCCACAGCGCATCGAGCGCGTCGAGCATTTCGTCGAGTTGGGTACCACGATGCTCGAACGAGGCGCCGGCACCCCGATACTCCTCCGGCGACCAGCCGATGCCGAAGCCCGGCAGTACCCGGCCGCGGCTGACCACGTCGATGCTGGTCAATTGCCGGGCCAGCTGAACCGGCGGATACCACGGCGCCACCAGCACGCTGAACCCCAGCAGCGCCGACGTGGTCTCCGTCGCGGCGACCGTCAAGGCGACGAAGGGATCCAAGCTGCTCCGAAAATTCAGCGGCACCGTATCGCCGCCGCCGTAGCCGACCGACGGATCCGCCGCTGCCAAGAGCCGATCGCCCACCCACAGGCTTTCGGCGCCGAGTTGCTCGGCGGTCGAGGCGAATCGAGCCAAGTCGGCATGGGCGGACTCACCGAATTGCGGCAACGCGAAGCCCAGCACCCCGCCAGCGTAGTAGAGCGGCCCGTGAACAAATGGTGCCCCGCGGGCACGGTTGCGTCGATCGGAGTTGGATGGGGGCATGGAGTCGATAAGTGAAGACACGATCGCCCAACTCGACGGTTGGTGGCGCGCCGCCAATTACCTGTCCGTCGGTCAGATCTACCTGCTGGACAACCCGCTGCTGCGGACGCCGCTGACGCGCGACAACGTCAAACCCCGACTGCTCGGGCACTGGGGCACGACCCCGGGTCTGAACTTCCTCTACGCGCATCTCAACCGTGCCATCAAGGCGCGCGAGCAGCCGACCATCTACGTCACCGGACCCGGCCACGGCGGTCCAGGGCTGGTGGCCAACGCCTACCTGGACGGCACCTACACCGAGACCTACCCCGACATCACCCAGGACGTCGAGGGCCTGCGCCGGCTGTTCCGTCAGTTCTCCTTCCCCGGCGGCATCCCGTCGCACGTCGCCCCCGAAACCCCCGGTTCGATTCACGAAGGCGGGGAACTCGGCTACGCGCTGTCGCACGCCTACGGCGCGGCATTCGACAACCCGGATCTCCTGGTGGTCGCGGTGGTCGGCGACGGCGAAGCCGAGACGGGCGCGCTGGCCACCAGCTGGCATTCCAACAAGTTTCTCAACACCACCAACGACGGCGTGGTCCTCCCGATCCTGCATCTCAACGGCTACAAGATCGCCAACCCGACCGTGCTGGCGCGTATCCCGGAAGACGAATTGCGCAGTCTGATGGTCGGATTGGGGCATCAGCCGTACTTCTTCGAGGTACCCGACGACGGTTCGACAGACCATGCCGACGCGCATCGCCGATTCGCCGCACTGCTGGACGACGTGCTGGACCGGATCACTGAGATCAAGGCGAACGCCGCCGCCGGCGACGAGGAGCGGCCGGCCTGGCCGATGATCGTGTTCCGCACCCCCAAGGGCTGGACGGGGCCCGCCACCATTGACGGCAAGAAGACCACCGGCTCGTGGCGCGCACATCAGGTCCCGCTGGCCAGCGCCCGCGACACTCCCGAACACCTGCAGGTGCTGGCGCAGTGGCTGGCGTCATACCGCGCCGAGGAACTGTTCGACGCCGACGGCAAGCTGGATCCGCACATCGCCGCACTCGCGCCGCCCGGCCAGCTCAGAATGAGCGACAACCCGCACACCAATGGTGGGTTGCTGCTCAAGGACCTGCGACTGCCGGACTTCCGGGCCTTCGGCGTGGATGTGCCCGCACCCGGCGCCACCGTCGCCGAGGCGACTCGCGTGCTCGGGCAGTGGCTGACCGAAGTGATCCGGCTCAACCCGGACAACTTCCGGATCTTCGGACCCGACGAGACCGCATCCAACCGCCTGCAGTCCGTCTTCGAAGTGACCGACAAGCAATGGGAAGCCGAATTCGTCGGCCCCGAGGTCGACGAGCACCTGGCCCGGGCGGGCCGGGTGATCGAGATGCTCTCCGAACACCAGTGCCAGGGCTGGCTCGAGGGATACCTGCTGACCGGCCGGCACGGGTTGTTCAACTGCTACGAAGCGTTCATCCACATCATCGACTCGATGTTCAACCAGCACGCCAAATGGCTGAAGGTGACCAACCACATCCCGTGGCGCCGCCCGATCGCCAGCCTCAATTACCTGCTGTCCAGCCATGTTTGGCGCCAGGATCACAACGGCTTCAGTCATCAGGATCCGGGATTCATCGACCACGTCGTCAACAAGCGTGCCGAGGTGGTGCGGGTGTACCTACCGCCGGACGCCAACACCCTGCTCTCGACCTACGACCACTGCCTACGCTCTCGCCAGTACGTCAACGTCGTTGTCGCCGGTAAACAGCCCCACCCCAACTTCCTCACCATGGAGGAGGCGATCGCGCACTGCACCCGCGGACTGGGCATCTGGGAGTGGGCCGGCAACGAGAAGGTCGGACGCGATCCCGACGTGGTGATCGCCGCCGCCGGGGATGTGCCGACGCTGGAGGCACTCGCCGCCGTGGACCTGCTGCGCCAGCACTTGCCCGAGCTTCGCGTTCGCTTTGTGAACGTCGTCGACCTGATGCGGCTGCAGGACGCCACCGAGCATCCGCACGGTCTGTCCAACCGGGACTTCGACATGATCTTCACCCCGGACAAGCCCGTCATCTTCGCCTACCACGGTTACCCGTGGCTCATCCATCGACTGACCTATCGCCGGAGCAACGACAGCCGGATCCACGTCCGTGGCTACAAGGAGGAGGGCACCACCACGACGCCGTTCGACATGGTGATGCTCAACGACTTGGACCGCTACCACCTCGTCATCGACGTGATCGACCGGGTGCCGCAGCTGCAGTCGCGGTGTGCCACGCTGCGCCAGCGGATGGTCGACAAACGTCTGGCCGCCCGCGAGTACACCCGCGCCTATGGCGACGACATCCCCGAGGTGCGTGACTGGGTGTGGCCGGACGCACGCGGAGCTCAGGGTGGCGGACCGGTCGACGCTGTCGCTGCGACCGGCGGCGACAACGAATAGCAACCGAGCTGATCGCTCTTGAACTGGCCATATTGCGGCCACACGTACACTTGGCCGGTTATGTCCGAGCAGAGCGCGGTGGCCCCGCATCCCCATCCCGCGCTTTCGCAGCTGGCCGCGCTGCATCACTTCCGGGTCTACGTCGACATCGGCATCGTCGTCGTCGTGCTGGCGATGACCAACCTGATCGCCCACTTCACCACCCCGTGGGCCAACGTCGCTGTGGTGCCGGCGGCCGCTGTCGGACTGGTGCTCCTGGTGCGCTCGCGCGGATTGGGCTGGACGGAACTGGGCCTGGGCCGCGAGCACTGGAAGTCGGGGGCCCTGTACGCGCTGGGCGCGGTGTTGTTGGTGCTGACCGTGATCGCGGTGGGCGCGCTGCTGCCCTGGACGCGGCCGATGTTCCTGAACAACCACTACGCCACCCTGTCGGGCGCGCTGCTGGCATCAATGATCATCATCCCGTTGCAGACGGTGATTCCCGAGGAGCTGGCGTTCCGCGGGGTGCTGCACGGTGCGTTGGATCGCGCCTGGGGCTTTCGTGGCGTGGCGGCTGCGGGGTCGATGCTGTTCGGCCTATGGCATGTCGCCACTTCGCTGGGGTTGACCAGCAGCAATGTCGGTTTCACCCGGCTTTTTGGCGGCGGTGTGCTGGGCATGGTCGCTGGGGTCGTCATGGCGGTGCTGGCGACGGGAGCGGCCGGTTTCGTGTTCACCTGGCTGCGTCGGCGCAGCGGCAGCCTGATCGCGCCGATCGCACTGCATTGGTCGCTCAACGGCCTCGGGGCGCTGGCTGCCGCGCTGGTGTGGCACCTGTCCTGAGCTAGTCGCGGCGGCTGCGTCGCGCCCGGAATTCCCGGTTCTTCAGCTTGTTACCGCACGTGGCCATGTCACACCAAGTGCCCCCGTGGTTACGGGACCGGTCGTAGAACGCCCACCGGCAATCGTCGTTGCCACAGGCCTTGAGATGAGCCCAGGTGCCCTCGCGTTGAGCGTCGGAGACCACCAGCAGCAGCGACAGCAGCCGCCCTTCCATGGAATCGGTGTCGGGGGCCACCCGCAGCGTGCCTTCCGCGCCGAGCCGAACCCGGGCGCCGGCAGTATCGGTGATCCGCCTTAGTGGCTTCAGCTGGTCGTCGCTGGGCACCGGGCCGCCCGCGTTGTGCACGAGCATGGCGCGCAGCGCTTCGCGCACGGCGCGAATGGTGTGTAGCTGTTCGCTGGTGGGAACGTCGCCGGAGGGCAGCAGTCCCTGGGCTTGCAGCCATGGCTGTGCATCGGAGGCGAGCGCCAAACGGTCGGCGCCGGATTCCCGATCGACGGTGTTGACCAGCGCTTGTATCCGAGACAGCGGCGGTGGTGCCGGCTTGCCTTCGGTGTCCCCGAGCCACTCCGCAGGGGCCTGCGTCATGTCACCCAGCCTAGGAGGACGTGACCGGTAAATCAACTTGACCGGTCACGCATGACCGGTGTAGCGTTTTGATTGGTCATAAGAGAGGGCGACGAGGCCCATCTCGGAACAGGAAAAGGCCATGGGGCCCAACGATTTTCAAGACAACATCCGCCACGCCAACGCCCGCGACACTAGCATCCGGTTACCGGGCGGATTCGACGCCCCTGCGTCGGCCGAGCTGCTCGATGGCGCGACGCTCAGTTCCCGCTTGAAGGCACGGCTTTTCGCCGGCCGACTCGACCGCGAAGTCGAAGTGGGCATCGTGCCATTGCCGGGCAGCTCGCTGGCCGTTCACATCGCGCGGCTGACCTCCGTCGAGGAACGGGAAGCCCTCGCCAATACGCTGCGGCAAGCGTTGACCGAGCTGCGTCGCGCCCCTCGGGGCCTCTCCCCACGGATCCCTGTGCATCCCGAGCGACTGGCCAGCAGCCGGAGCGTGATCGACGACATCACGCTGTTGCTGCATTCGCCACGCCCGGTGCGTGCGCGTGGCATGGCCCGGCTGCGGTTACTGCTCTCTGATGGAACCGGGCCGCTATACCGCAACGGGCGCGGCAGCCTCGCCGCCGAGCTGCGCGGGGTCCTGGCCGCTCTCTAGGGCCCTAGGGCAACAGCACGGCGGCGCCCGCAATGCGTCCCTCGGCCAGGTCGGCCAGTGCTTGATCGGCTTGTTCGAGCGAATATTCCGGGGTGGTCACCGCGATGCGATGACGACCCGCCAATGCCAGGAACTCCCGCGCATCGGTGCGGGTATTGGACGTGACCGACCGAACCTGGCGCTCCTGGAACAGATGTCGCTGGTAATTCAGCGCCGGAATGTCGCTGAGATGGATGCCGGCGATCGCCAGCGTCCCACCGCGATCGAGTGCCTCCAGCGCCGGCAACACCAGATCACCGACCGGAGCGAAGAGGATCGCCGCGTCGAGTTTGACCGGTGGCGGATCGGCCGCGCCCTGGACCGAGGCGGCGCCCAGCCCCAGCGCGAGTTCGCGGGCATCGGCCCCCCGGGTCATGACGTGGACCTCGGCGCCCTGTGCCAGTGCCACCTGGGCAGTGATGTGGGCGCTGCCGCCGAACCCGTACAACCCCAGCCGCCCCCCTTCGGGCAGTTCAGCACGCAGCAGCGACCGGTATCCGATGATCCCGGCGCACAGCAGCGGTGCGAGTTCGCTATCGGTGTAGCCATCGGGCAGCCGGTGTGCGAAAGCGGCTGGGACGGTGGCGAAATCGGCATAACCGCCGTCGGCGTCCCATCCGGTGTACAGGGAGTTCGGGCAGAGGTTCTCCGCGCCGCGCCGGCAGTAGTCGCACACTCCACAGGTGTGACGCAGCCAAGCGACGCCGACCCGGTCCCCCACCGCGAACTCGTCGCCGGCATCCGAACCGATTGCGACGACCTCGCCGACCACTTCGTGGCCAGGTATGACGTGCGGGCGGTGCACCGCGAGATCACCCTCGGTGACGTGGAGGTCAGTCCGGCAGACGCCGCAGGCGCGCACCGCCACCAGGAGCTCGTCGGGCGCCGGCTGCGGAATCGTGGCGGTGGTGTCCAACTCCAGCGGCCGACTGCTCATCGGGCCGGGCCGGCGTACCCGCCAGGCGCGCATCGCGGTCCCTTCGGTGCTCATCTGTCCATCGTGCAACGCGCCCGGGCAGGGCGCAGGTGGTGGTGTCCTGCTAGGTCTTGCGGACCATGCCGACGATCCAGAGCAGGATCACCGAGCCGAGGACCGCGGTGAACAGGGTGAACCACCATCCGCCGGCCGCAGTGTCGAGGAAGAAGCTCAGCAGGAACCCGCCGACCAGGGCGCCGATCACCCCGATGACGATGTTCATCAGAATGCCTGAGCCGCCGCCCTTCACGATCTTTCCGGCGATCCAGCCTGCCAGCGCGCCGATGATGATGTAGCCAATCCAGCCGACGCTGGTCAGCGTCGTCGAACGGGCGAGGAATTCAGTAGCTGCCACCATGTCCATCGCGGTCTCCTCGGTGTCACTGGCCAGCGCCGA
Organism: Mycolicibacterium helvum; assembly: GCF_010731895.1. NCBI lineage: Bacteria > Bacillati > Actinomycetota > Actinomycetes > Mycobacteriales > Mycobacteriaceae > Mycobacterium > Mycolicibacterium helvum. Next base: position 5,635,117 of record NZ_AP022596.1, read on the forward strand.
TGCTGGCCGCTATCCCTCTGGTATACCGCCGGCAGGTAACGATTGGCCGGTCGATACGGCCACGATCACCTACTGACCGGGCGTCATCCCCGGAACCGGTGTCTCCACCGGTACGGGAACGCCGACGGGCACGCGCCCGCCCGGAACCGGAGCCGGAGTATCGGCGACCGGAGCGTTGGGGTCCGGCGCTGGCGGAGGCGGCGGGGCGTACGGCCGGATCGACTCGGCCAGTGCCTTGGCGGCTGCCGGATCGATCGGATCCTTCGCGGTGCCCAGCCAGACCACGAACCAGCGTTGGTTGCGCTGATCACGCGGGGCGTTGGGGACCGCAGTGCCGACCACGCCGGCCCAGATCTGGCCATTGGGCTTGGTGGTGTCGGTGAACTTCACCTCGTAGGAGGAGAAATAGCCCGGCATGTCACCGGCTTGCAGTGCCCCGCTCTGCTGATTGATCCGGACACCGGGGAACGGCATGAAGAACTCGCCCATGTCCGAGCCCAGCCGAATCGCAGCCTTGCTGTTGTCCTGCTCGGCGCCGGCGAACAGCTTCAGGTCCAGCCGGCCGAGGATGACGCTGGTGTCATTGGCCGTCGGGGCGGGCTGGCCGTTCTCCGGTGGCGCGGTCTGCTTGCTCAGCAGCGCCTGGCCGTAGTTCAGGCGGGACGCGTCGGAGACGATCCAACCGGCGGGAAGCAGGTAGCTGAATCCGCCTGCCGTGTTCGGGGTACGACCCGGCTCGAGCGGCGGGGGGGCCGCCGGCGCGTTGGGATCAACCGGCGCCGGCGCCGGCGCGTTGGGATCAACCGGCGCTGGCGGCGGCGCGTTGGGGTCCGCCGGAGGCGGGGGGACTTCGGTGGCCGGCGGCGCGGCGGGGGCGGCCGGGACGGCGGGGGCCGCCGTCGTAGGCGCCGGCGTCGCAGGATCCGCGAGCGCCGACGTTGATGGCAACGCGATCGTGACGGCGCTGGCGGCGGTCACTGCGGCAACCGCAAACGCCGTCCACCGGCCCGGGCGTCGCGAAATCGGGTCCGACTGCGTCATTCCGATGAACCTACCGTGTTACAGCCGTGACGCAAGTGTGGCCTGCTCACGGTGTTGCGCGGGCTGCGGAGTGCAGGGCAACCTCCTGTGCCTTGACTGTGAACCACACCGTGTCCCCGGCGGCCAGCCGCAGCCCGGCCGCCGACTCCGCGGTGATATCGGCGGCCAGCCCCGGTGCGCCGTCCGATTGCTCGTCGGCGCGCACCCGCACGCGCGCACCATCGGCGTCCAGCTCCGCGACGCGGATCTGGACGCTGTTGCGCGGGCTACCGTGCGGCAGGTCGCGGTACACCGCGACTGCCGCCGGAGAGAACACCGCGACGAGATCGCCGTCGGCGATCTCGTCGGCGATCTGCCTGCCATGCCACAGCGTGCCGTCGGGGGCCCGCAGGCTTTCCGGGCCGCCGCGCACACCCCGCACCACGTTCACGCCCGCGATGCGGGCGCCGAACATGCTGCGCGGCGCGGCCAGCACGTCACCGACCCGGCCGGCCTCGGCCACCCTGCCGTCCTCGAGCACCAGCACCCGGTCGGCCAGCGTCAGGACGTCGAGCAAATCGTGGGTGATGAGCACCGTCGCCCTCCCCTCGGCCGACGACACCCGGCGCAGCAACGCCCGCACCGCGGCCGCCACCGCGACGTCGAGCCCGGCCAGCGGCTCGTCGAGCAGCAGCACTTCGGGCTCGGCGGCCAGCGCCCGTGCGATCGCGACCCGCTGAGCCTGGCCGCCGGACAGCTGGCCTGGCTTGCGCCCGGCGAGCTCGGCCAGGCCGACCTCGGCCAGCCAGGTCGCGGCGCTGGCCCGCGCCGCGGCGCGGCCCGCCCCGCGACTGCGCGGCGCGAACTCGACGTTGGCCTGCACGCTCAGGTGCGGAAACAACAGCGGGTCTTGCAGCAGCAGGCCGACGCGCCGGTCATGGGTGGCCACGTGAATACCCGCCGACGTGTAGGTCAGCGCCCGTCCGCCGAGGCGCACCAGCCCGGCATCGGGCGCCAGCAGCCCGGCGATCACATGCAATGTGGTGGACTTCCCGGCGCCGTTGGGGCCGAGGATCGCCAGCACTTCGCCGGCGGCGACCTCGAACGCCACTTCGAACCCGCGCTCGGCCACCGCGGCGTGGAACTGCAGCTCAGGCATCGCTGGTCCAGCCGGACACCCGCCGCATCCCGAGCCCCAGGACGACAACAGCGGCGACGGCGACCAGCAGAATCGACAGCGCCACCGCCGCGTCCGGGTCGCTCTCGCGCTGCAGGTAGATCTCCAGCGGCAGTGTCCTGGTGACGCCTTGGCGGGACCCCGCGAAGGTCAGCGTGGCGCCGAACTCCCCCAGCGACCGGGCGAAGGCCAGCACCGATCCCGACACCAGACCGGGGGTCAGCAGCGGCAGCGTCACCCGCCACCACACGGTTGCCGGTTTGGCCCCCAACGTCGCCGCCACGACGTCGTAATCGGCTCCGGCGGTGCGCGCGGCACCCTCCAGCGCGATCACCAGGAACGGCAGCGAGACGAACGTCTGCGCCAGCACCACCGCGGTCGTGGTGAAGGCGATCCTGATCCCGGCCGCCTCCAGGTAGCTCCCGAGTAGGCCCAGCCGTCCGAACGCATACAGCAGTGCGATACCGCCGACGACCGGCGGCAACACCAGTGGTAACAGGATCAACGGGCGCAGAGCGCGCACGACCCGCCCGTCGCTGCGGGCCAGCACCAGCGCCATCGGAACGCCCAGGACCAGGCAGAATGCGGTGCTGGCCGCGGCCGTGCGCAAGCTCAGCAGCAGCGCGGCCTGCGATGGCGTGCTGGTGATCAGTGACCAGAAATGTGTCCAGTCGACCTTGATTGCCATGGCCACCAGCGGGAGCACCACGAATGCCGCGCCGAGCACAGCCGGGACGTACACCCAGCGGGGCAGCGGCGGCTGCGTCCGGTGTGCCGCGCTGCGCCTCACCCGTCACACCCTAGGACTTAGCGACACGCCGTGTCCTGATCGTGTCGCGACCACATTGGCTGAATTAGCTACCGTCCAGTAACATTTCTCCCTAATCGACACCACCGCGCTCGAAGGCGTGCACGAGGAGGTCAAAGATGATGGACGTGCTGGTCACGGGTGCTGACACCGAACTGGGGCGCACGATCGCGGAGGGTTTCCGCGACGCCGGCCACAAAGTCGTCATCAGCGGCGCGCGCCGCGACGACCTCGAGGTAGCTGCCAAGGAACTCGATGTCGACGCCATCGTGTGCGACACCACCGACCCGGCGGCTCTGGCCGAGGCGCGCACCCTCTTCCCGCATCACCTGGACACCATCGTCCACGTCCCGGCTCCGGCCTGGGTCGGCGGCGACCCCCGGGTCTACACGCTGGCCGACACCGCCAAGGCGTGGCGCACCGCGCTCGATGCCACCGTGCTCTCGGCCGTGTTGCTGGTGCAGAACATCGGCGATCACCTGCGCTCGGGCGGATCCATCGTGACCGTGGTGCCGGACAATCCGCGCGACGGCGGCGCCGACGCTGCGGTCAAGGCAGCGGTGTCGAATTGGACTGCGGGACAAGCTGATTACTTCGGCACCCGCGGCATCACCATTAACACCGTGGCCTGCGGCCGCAGCGCGGAGCCGTCCTACGACGGACTGTCCACCACCCCGCCGTCGGTGGCCGCGGAGATCGCCCGGCTCGCGCTGTTCCTGACCACGCCGGCCGCCCGGCACATCACCGGCCAGACCGTGCACGTCGGCCGGGGCGCGTTGGCCAACTTCGGCTGACTGTGATTCATCTGGCGTTTTCCGAGAGGGACTAACCTCTGCTGGGTGACGATCCGACTCGCTCTTCAGATCCCGAACTTCTCGTACGGCACCGGTGTCCCCGAACTCTTCCCGACGGTGATAGCGCAGGCCCAGGAGGCTGAGGCAGCGGGATTCGACTCCGTCTTCGTGATGGACCACTTCTACCAACTCCCCAACCTCGGCGCACCCGATGAGCCGATGCTGGAGGCGTACACCGCGCTGGGCGCGCTGGCCACCGCGACACAGCGGGTGCAACTGGGCACGCTGGTCACCGGAAACACCTACCGCAACCCGACACTGCTGGCCAAGGCCATCACCACCCTCGACGTGATCAGCCAGGGCCGGGCCATCCTCGGTATCGGCACCGGCTGGTTCGAGCTGGAACACGACTCACTGGGCTACGAATTCGGCACCTTCACCGACCGGTTCAACAAGCTCGACGAGGCGCTGGAGATCATCCTGCCGATGCTGCGCGGCGAGCGGGTGACCGTGGACGGCAAGTACTACCGCACCCAGGAGGCGTTCGCCAATCCCCGCTTCCGCGATCACATCCCGCTGATGATCGGCGGCACCGGTGAGAAGAAGACCATTCCGTTGGCGGCCCGTCATTTCGATCACCTGAACCTCGTCTGCGGCTTCGACGAACTCCCCCGCAAGGTCGCGGTGGCCAAGCAACGCTGCGAGGACATCGGCCGGGACCCCGGCACACTCGAGACCAGCATGTTGGTGTTCGCGATCATCGACGAGAACGTCACCGCAGATTTCATCCCGGACGACGTCAAGCAGCGTGCTGCATACGGCAGTCCCGACCAGATCGCCGAGCAGATCAAGACCAAAGTGCTCGACGCCGGCGTCGACGGCGTCATCCTGAGCCCGGTGACCCACCTCGACGGCTATCACCCGGGCCGGGTGACCGCCGTTGGCGAGGTCCTGCGGCCCCTGCTGGGCCTCTAGCCACCGCGGGTGGCACACATCACCTGATCCGCCCGGGGACCGGCGCGAAGTCTGTCGGCCGGGCGACTACCGTAGTACGTGTCCTGTGCATGTTTTGAGGAGCAGAAATGACCCACCCCGGTGCAACGCCATCGGATAAGCACAAGGTCGTCATCATCGGTTCGGGATTCGGCGGCCTTAATGCCGCGCAGAAGCTCAAGCGGGCCGACGTCGACATCAAGCTGATCGCCAAGACCACCCACCACCTCTTCCAGCCACTGCTGTACCAGGTGGCGACGGGCATCATCTCCGAAGGTGAGATCGCCCCGCCCACCCGGGTCATCCTGCGCAAACAGGAGAACTGCCAGGTGCTGCTCGGTGAGGTCACCAATATCGACCTGACGGACAAGACCGTCGACTCGATCCTGCTGGGCCACACCTACCGGACTCCCTACGACACCCTGATCGTCGCCGCCGGTGCCGGGCAGTCGTACTTCGGTAACGACCACTTCGCCGAGTGGGCGCCCGGCATGAAGACCATCGACGACGCTTTGGAACTGCGTGGCCGCATCCTGGGCGCGTTCGAGCAGGCCGAGCGGTCCAGCGACCCGGTGCGCCGCGAAAAGCTGCTGACCTTCGTCGTTGTCGGCGCCGGCCCGACTGGTGTCGAGATGGCCGGGCAGATCGCCGAACTCGCCGATCACACGCTGCGCGGCGCGTTCCGCCACATCGATTCGACCCGGGCGCGGGTGATCCTGCTGGACGCCGCTCCCGCCGTGTTGCCACCGATGGGCGAGAAGCTCGGCAAGAAGGCGCAGGACCGGTTGGAGAAGCTGGGCGTTGAAATCCAGCTCAACGCGATGGTCACTGACGTCGACCGCAACGGGATCACCGTCAAGCGCCCCGACGGCACCATCGACCGCATCGAGGCTGCCACCAAGGTGTGGTCGGCCGGCGTCTCGGCGAGTCCGCTGGGCAAGATCATCGCCGACCAGTCCGACGCCGAGATCGACCGGGCCGGACGGGTCAAGGTGGGGCCGGACCTGTCGGTTCCCGGGCACCCGAACGTGTTCGTGGTCGGCGACATGGCGTTGGTCGACGGCGTTCCCGGTATGGCGCAAGGCGCCATCCAGGGCGCCAAGTACGTCGCCAACCTGGTGAAGTCGGAGCTCAAGGGCGCCGACCCTGCTGCCCGCGAACCGTTCAGCTATTTCGACAAGGGCTCGATGGCAACCGTGTCCCGCTTCAGCGCGGTGGCCAAGATCGGCAGGATCGAGTTCGCCGGGTTCATCGCGTGGCTGGCATGGCTCTTCCTGCACCTGGTCTATCTGGTCGGGTTCAAGACCAAGGTCGCGACCATACTGTCGTGGATCACGACATTCCTCGGCCGCGGTCGCAGCCAGCTGACGATTACCGAGCAGCAGGCGTACGCCCGCACCAGAATTGAGCAACTCGAGGAGATCGCCGCGACGGTCGAAGACGAGAAGGCGGCGAGCTGACCCGGCCCCGTGTGGGCTGGGAGTTGTCGGTGAGCGACGCTGAAATCACGGCGTTTGCACACTGCCTGCCCTAGCATGATCAGCGATGACAGTCTCACTACAAGGGGGCCCGATGACATTCAATCGTTCCGTGCGACGCGCAGCTGCGGCGGCGTTGGGCGCAGGTGCGGTGTTGCTCAGCGTGGCTGGACCCGCTGCCGCCGACCCGCCGCCCAACTGCACCACCGCGGATATGACCGGAATCATGTCCGGAGTATCGGCGGCGATGTCGACCTACCTGTTCACGCACCCGGACGTCAACGCGTTCTTCACCGGTCTGCAGGGGCTGCCCAAGGCTCAGGTCAAGACCCAGACCCAGCAGTACCTGGACGCCAACCCGGGGATCCGCGCCGACTTGGATGGCATCCGCCAGCCGTCGACAGACTTCCGCAACCGGTGTGGCCTCATCCAGCGTCCGCTGGCCCCAGGCGTGGTCTAGCCTCCTCCCGGCGTGGCCCGGTGCCGTTTCGGCGGCGCACCCTAAGGTTGTCGGCGTGGTCGTGAAGCCCGACGAGATCGTCTACCGCGTGCTGCAACGGCTGCCTACCCGCATGCTGTCGCTGCGTACCATCGTCATCGTCGCTGCGCTGTCGGTGGTGATCCTGGTGCTGACGCTGGGCACCTGGGTGTGGGTGGGTGTCACCCACGATCAGTACAGCCAGCTCGACCGGCGGCTCGATTCGGTCAGCAGTCTGGGTGATGTCAGCTCACTGCTGAGCACCGCAGGCCCCAGCGGGGTCGGCACGCCCACTCCCGACGGGAACCTGGTGCGCACCATCCGGGTCGGGGCGATGGCGATGTCGGTGCCCCCCGATGTGGTGCTGCCTGCCCTGGGCGACGGCTATGCCAACACCACCATCGACGGCGTCGAGTACCGGGTGCGCACCTTCTCGGTCGGTGGGGCGACGATCGCGCTGGGCGCGCCACTGGCCGAGACCCAGCGCCGGATCGCCGAACTGCACCTGCGGGTGCTGTTGATCTGCGCGGGCGTCATCGCGGGCACCGTGGTGATCGGCTGGCTGATCTCGCTGATCATGATCAACCCGTTCCGGGTGCTGGCCCAGCAAGCCCGCGCCATCAACGCCCAGTCCAACCCCGACGAGGTGCAGGTGCGCGGGGTCAAGGAGGCGGTCGAGATCGCCGAGGCTGTCGAAGGCATGCTGGCCCGCATCGGCGACGAACAGGCCCGCACCAAGGCCGCCCTGGAGTCCGCCCGCGACTTCGCCGCCGTCGCCTCGCATGAGCTACGGACTCCGCTGACCGCCATGCGCACCAACCTCGAGGTGCTCTCCACCCTGGATCTGGGGCCCGAACAACGCACCGAAGTGATCGGCGATGTCATCCGCACGCAGAGCCGCATCGAGGCCACGCTGACCGCCCTGGAACGACTCGCCCAGGGCGAGCTGACCACGGCAGACGATTTCGTTCCGTTCGACGTCGCCGAACTGCTCGACCGGGCCGCGCACGACGCCGAGCGGATCTACCGCGACCTCACCGTCTCGCTGGTGCCCTCGCCCGCAGTGCTGATGGTGGGCCTTCCGGTCGGGCTGCGGCTGGTCATCGACAATGCGCTCGCCAACGCCGTCAAGCACGGTGCCGCCACTGAAGTGCAGCTGTCGGTATCGAGTTCGGCCGACGGCGTGCAGATCACGATCGACGACAACGGCAGCGGGGTGCCCGAAGAGGAGCGGGCCGCGGTGTTCGAGCGGTTCTCCCGCGGCTCGACCGCATCGCGGTCCGGGTCAGGTCTTGGCCTTGCCCTGGTTGCCCAGCAGGCCGAATTGCACGGCGGCACAGCATCGTTGTGCGCCAGCCCGCTCGGCGGTGCCAGGCTGGTGCTCGACCTCGCCGGTCCTGGCGACTAGAGCCGGGCACCCTGCCAGGTTGAGATGCTGCCGCCGGCGGCCAGTGCGTACGTGATGCCGGCCGCGTCATCGGCCGGCTCGGGGTAACGCAGTTCGCTGACACAGGCCAGTGGGGAACCCAGCGCATCGTCGGCCACCGAGGCGGGCCCCAGCTCCACCCGGTGCCGAAGCAGCGGGGCGCCGGCCACGTCGGCGCGCATGGCGCCGCTCCAAAAGCCTTCGCGCTCACCGGTTCTGCCGATCTGCACCCGCTCCCGGATGCGCAGCCGCGAGGTGCCGGCCGCCCAGACCGTCAACTCGCTGAGGTGGCGTGCATTGGCAGCGACGACAGTCGGCTCGGGATCGAGGTCGAGCTCACCGTCGTTCTCGATGTGCCAGCATGCCCGCGACTGAGTGGTCGCTGCGCCGGGCAGCGCCACCGTGGCCGCGGCGCTGCGAAGGCGCAGGCGCGCACCGACTTCCACGATCAGCCGGATCGAGATGGTGTCCCCACCCAGTGGCGTTGCCGCCGCCGACACCAGATGCACGGTGTCGGGCTCGGTGTGCCGCGCCGCCAGTGCACCGCGGCACTCGATGCGGGGCAGCCGTCCGGGCTGGGCGACCACGAGGACATCGGAACGCATTGCGTCAGGTGAGTTGGTCGACGCGCAGCTGCTCGCGCACCCAGGACAGGACCGCCGACGCCGCGGGATCCTCGGTCAGTGAGATCAGCACGGTCGGGCGGCCCTCGCGCACCTTGGCGGCGTCGCGGCGCATGACCTCAAGGTCGGCTCCGACCAGTGGCGCTAGATCCGTCTTGTTGACCACCAATAGATCTGAGAACGTCACCCCAGGGCCGCCCTTGCGTGGCACCTTGTCTCCGCCGGCAACGTCGACGACAAAGATCTGCACGTCGACCAAGCCGGAGGAGAACGTCGCGGTCAGGTTGTCCCCGCCGGACTCGACCAGAATCAGGTCAAGCTGCGCGTGACCGGCGATCAGGTCGTCGATCGCATCCAGGTTGGCGGTGATGTCGTCGCGGATCGCGGTGTGCGGGCAGCCGCCCGTTTGCACGGCGGCGATCCGATCGTCGGGCAATACCGCGTGACGCCGCAGGAAATCGGCATCCTCGGTGGTGTAGATGTCGTTGGTCAGCACCGCCAGGGACAACTCGGTGCGCAGCTGGCGACACAGCGCTGCCACCAGCGCGGTCTTGCCCGAACCGACCGGGCCGCCGATCCCGATGCGCAGCGGCTCCCCCGGCTGGCGGGCGCGCTTGGGCCGATCGGCATGGGCGTGCGGTTGGCCCTCAATGAAATGTGGAGGCATACAGACTCTTTCAGGAGACGAATAGGGGACGTTCGCGTTGCGCGTGGCGCTGCGCCAATTCATCGAGCAGCGGGTCGGACAAGTCGGCGAGCGCGGTGGCGGCCAACTCGGCGGTCTGTTCGCACAGCTGCGCCAAGCTGAAGGTCAGCGCCGCGACATCGGCGGGATCCAGCGCCAGCAGCCGCTGCGCGGCGGTGGCGGTGCCGGTCATAGTGGTGTACACGATCGACAACGCGGTCTGCTCGGGCTGCAGTCCGCTGGCTAGGCCGACGCGGCCGGCGGTCACCGCCAAATGCGGACGGGGACCCAACGAATCCCAGGCCCAGTCCTGCTCCGAGTCCGGCCAGACTCGACGGGCCAGCCGAAGCAGCCCGCGGCCTTGGGCGCGGGAGGCCTGCCGGGCCGCCGGTGCCGGTGTCCGGGCATCGGTTTCGGCGTCGGCGACGGCCACCGTCAGATCCCCGCGGTGCACGGCGGCCGCAACGGACGCCGTCACCAGACCGCTGGTGCGGATCCGGCGGCGTAGATAAGCCGCCAATGTGGTGAGGTCGACGACCAGCTGGCTGGCCACCGCCTCCTCGGCCCCGCCGGAGTGCACGTGTCCCCCGGTCGGCAACCGCGAGTCGGTCAGCGTCAGCAGGGTGCTCAGCGACGAGGGCGAGCGAAGCGACGGGGAATGTGCAGCCATCAGAACAGGAAGTAACGCTGAGCCATCGGCAGCTCGGTCGCGGGTTGTTCGGTCCAGACCTCGCCGTCGATGCGCACGGTGAAGGTGTCGGGGTCGACCTCGATGCGGGGCCGCGCGTCGTTGAGTGGCATCTGCGCCTTGCCGACTGCGCGCACATTGCCCACCGGCGCCAAGCGCCGGTGGACCGCGAGCCGATCGGCCAGCCCGTCCTCGATGGCCTGCGGAGCGACGAAGTGCAGCGAGGTGGCAGCTGCCGCGGCGGGTGCGGCTCCGAACATCGGGCGCGGCAGCACCGGTTGCGGGGTCGGAATGGAGGCGTTGGCGTCGCCCATCGCGGCCCAGGCGATCATCCCGCCCTTGATGACCGCGTGCGGGCGGACCCCGAAGAACGCCGGTTCCCACAGCACCAGGTCAGCCAGCTTGCCGACCTCGACCGAACCGATCTCGTGGTCCAGGCCGTGGGCGACGGCCGGGCAGATCGTGTACTTCGCGATGTAGCGGCGCACCCGGTGGTTGTCGGCTCCGGAGTCCCCTTCGAGGAAGCCGCGACGCTTCTTCATCACGTGCGCGGTCTGCCAGGTGCGCATCACCACCTCGCCGATGCGGCCCATGGCCTGGGCGTCACTGCCGATCATCGAGATCGCCCCCATGTCGTGCAGCAGGTCTTCGGCGGCGATCGTCGAGGGCCGGATGCGGCTTTCGGCGAACGCCAGGTCCTCGGGCACGGCGGAGTTCAGGTGATGGCAGACCATCAGCATGTCCAGGTGCTCGTCGAGGGTGTTGACCGTGTGTGGCCGGGTCGGGTTGGTCGAGCTGGGCAGCACATAGGACTCGGCGGCGACGGTGATGATGTCCGGTGCGTGCCCGCCGCCGGCACCTTCGGTGTGATAGGCGTGGATATTGCGGCCCTTGATCGCGGCCAAGGTGTCCTCGACGAAGCCGGCCTCGTTGAGGGTGTCGGTGTGGATATTGACCTGCACCCCGGCAGCCTCGGCCACCGTCAGACAGGCATCGATCGCGGCGGGGGTGGTCCCCCAGTCCTCATGCAACTTGAAACCCGCTGCACCCGCACGCAACTGCTCCCACATTGCTTCGGCGCTGACGGTGTTGCCCTTGCCCAGCAATGCGATGTTGAGCGGCCAATGGTCCATCGATTCCAGCATGCGCGCCAGATGCCAGGCGCCCGGTGTCACCGTGGTGGCCTTGGAACCCTCGGCGGGCCCGGTGCCGCCGGCGATGATGGTGGTGATGCCGCTACCGATGGCCTCCTCCATGATCTGCGGACAGATCAGGTGCACATGGCAGTCGATCGCGCCGGCGGTGACGATGCGGCCGTTGCCGGCGATTATCTCCGTGGACGGGCCGACCACCAGATCGGGGTGTACGCCCGACATGATGTCGGGATTCCCAGCCTTGCCGATGCCGACAACGCGGCCGTCGCGAATTCCGATGTCCGCCTTGATGATTCCCCAGTAGTCGATGATCACCGCCCCGGTGATCACGGTGTCTGGTGCGCCGTCTGCGCGGCTGGCCCGGCTCTGGCCCATCGATTCGCGCAGCACCTTGCCGCCGCCGAACACCGCCTCGTCGCCGGCCAGTCCCGGCCCGCCGCTGCGGTCCTCGGTGATCTCGATGATGAGGTCGGTGTCGGCGAGCCGGATCCGGTCGCCGGTGGTGGGGCCGAACAGCGCGGCGTAACGGGCCCGGGACAGCTCGGTCATGCCGGATCCAACTTTCCGGGCGGGTTCAGGCTCAGGCCGTGAACTTCACGAAAACCACCCAGCGGCACCAGGCGAACTCGCTGCGCCACACCGGGTTCGAAGCGCACCGCGGTGCCCGCTGGAATGTCGAACCGATGTCCGTGGGCGGCGACGCGGTCGAAGGACAGCGCGGCGTTGGCCTGCGGTAGGTGCACGTGGCTGCCGACCTGTACCGGCCGGTCGCCAGTATTGACGATGTCCAGCTCGATACGCGGGGCGCCGGCGTTGATCTCGATGTCACCGTCACCGAGGAAGACCTCGCCGGGAATCATGGTGTCTTCTTTCACCTCACGGGATGGGGTGGTGGACGGTGACCAATTTGGTGCCGTCCGGGAAGGTGGCCTCAACCTGAACGTCGTGCAGCATCTCGGGCACGCCCGCCATGACGTCGTCGCGGGAGAGCACCTCGCGTCCGCTGACCATGAGCTCGGCCACGGTGCGGCCGTCGCGCGCGCCCTCCAGGACGTGGTCGGTGATGAGCGCGACCGTCTCGGGATGGTTGAGCCGCAGCCCGCGCGCCTGCCGGCGGCGCGCGAGCTCGGCGGCATACGAAATCAGCAGCCGGTCGGTTTCATGCGGTGTGAGTCGCATAGAGCGCGATCCTGCCATGGCAGGACGTGATCAGCAGGTCGGCGGGCGGGCTCACCCCTGCGGCGGCTCGGGCTCCAGGTTCTGCAGGCGCACCTGACCGCGGGCGACCAGCCGGTCCTTGTCGTCGCGAATGGTCACCAGCCAGAGCTGCTGACGCCGGCCGCGGTGCACCGGCTCGGTGACGCCGTAGACGGTGCCCCCGGAGATCGCTCGCAAGAAGTCGGTGTTGTTGTTGACGCCGACGACGTTGCCGCCGCCGTTGGCAGCCAGCCAAACGAAGGCCGACGTGCTGGCCATCGACTCGATCATCGAGCAGTACACCCCGCCGTGCACGATGCCCATCGGCTGCAGCAGTTTGGGCTGGACTTCCAGCTGCGCCTTGGCGCCGTCGGGTGACAGTTCGGTGAACACCAGGCCGAGCTCGTTGTCGAACGGGGCGGAGAAAGCGATCTGCTCGATCGGCGACTGCTCTGATTGCACGCATCTGTGTCTACACCAGGCAGGTGGCCGAGATGAGGGACGGGCCCCGCGTGTGAAACGCGGGGCCCGTCCTCAGCACGGACCGGGGTGTCTCTGCAGCCCTCAGGACATCCGGCGCGGTCCGTTCGTCTTTGTTGGTGTAACCATAGGCAAGGCTTGCCTAAGTTACAAGCCCTACCCTGCCCGACGCAGTGCGCGCACCGGAAGTCCGAAGCCACTCAAGGCGTCGAGCACCGACTGGCCGCGTCGCATGCAGGTGACCTCGCCACTTCCGGTGAGCAACGGGACCTGGGTGGCGGTGATGACCACCGCCGAGCCGACCATCTGCCACATCGCCGCCGGCGTGACCGAGCCTCGGCTGAGCTCGTACAAGCACTCGAAGATCGGCTCCAGCGAGCGGTGGCAACGGTGTGCCGTCCAGGTCGCCAGGGCGAGCTCGTTGGGCAGTCGCACCACGTCGGTGGTCGCCGGGTCGTCGGGCAGCACCCGGAGGGTGGGGTCCACTACCGCGGCCCAGTCGATCGTTCCCTCCGAGTCGACGTGCATCCAGAGGTTGCCCGGCCCGGTGTCCCACACCCGGCCCTCGAGCACGAACAACGTGACCACTCGGCCCAGGACGGCATGGGTGAAGGTTGCCGCCAGTTGCTGGGCGACGGCGCGCCGGTCGCCCAGCTCGTCAACCGCGGTTTCGAACATGTCTGCCAGTCGGCCCGACGTCGTCACCGAGTCCAGTGCCCACCACCGGCGCCGTGACACATCGGCCATGACCGCCACCCCGTGCACCCGCGGGGAATCCGGGCTCAGCCTGCGCAATCGGCTGCTGGATTCATGCAGTGGCAGCATGCGGCGAATGGTCATTCCGTCGATCAGTGGATCAACGACGGCTGTGGTCACGGCACCTCCTCAGGTTCAGTTAGGCAAGCCTAACCATAAGAAGTGTGGCAAGGTTAGCATTGCCTAATGTGAATGCTGTCACAGCCAACACACAGATTCGGTGCGTTGTCCTGGGGTTACCGGCCGCTGGACTGCGGCGGGGAACGCATCGGCGGCAGCCGGAGTTAAGCCGGAAAGTTAGATACGACGCCCGGTAGTAACCGGGAGTACTCTTGTTTCATCGCTACGAAATGAACGGAAATGGCCAAGTTGACTCGTCTCGGCGAACTTGAACGCGCGGTGATGGACCACTTATGGGCCGCTGGCGAACCGTTGACGGTCCGCCAGGTCCACGAGGCCCTCTGTACCGAGCGCGATCTCGCCTACACCACGGTGATGACGGTTCTGCAGCGCCTCGCGCGCAAGAACCTGGTATCCCAGATCCGCGACGACCGCGCCCATCAATACGCGCCGGTGCACGGTCGCGACGAACTGGTCGCCGGCCTGATGGTCGACGCGCTGGATCAGGCGTCCGACTCCGGCGGTCGGCAGGCCGCGCTGGTGCACTTCGTTGAACGGGTCGGGGTCGACGAGGCGGACGCCTTGCGCCGCGCCCTGGCGGAATTAGAATCCAGGCACCGTTCAACCTGGCCCGCTGGCGGTGCACCCAGCGTCTGAGGGACACTGTCAGCGTGTCCGCGCTGGCCTTCACCTTCCTCGCCTTGATGCTGGTTGGTCCTGTGCCTGCATTACTGGCCCGGGCTGATTGGCCGTTGCGTGCGCCGCGGGCGGCAATTGTGCTGTGGCAGTCGATTGCGGTGGCCGCTGTGCTGTCCGCGTTCAGCGCTGGGCTGGCGATCGCCAGCCGGCTGTTCGTCCCTGGCCCCGACGGGCGCCCGACCGCGACGATCACCAGTGAGATCGCTGCACTGGGTTGGCCGTTGTGGCTGGCCTATGTCCTGGTCTTCGCCATCACTCTGGTCATCGGTGCCCGCCTGCTGATCGCCGGCGTCCAGGTCGCGGTGGCCACCCGCCGCCGCCGGGCGCACCACCGGATGGTGGTGGACCTATTGGGTGAATGCCGGCACGGCGTGAGTGGGTTGCGGGTGCTGGATGTCGCCGAGCCACTGGCCTACTGCTTGCCCGGTGTGCGGAGCCGGGTCGTGCTTAGCGAGGGCACCCTGGCGGCGTTGAGTGACAGCGAACTGGCGGCGATCCTCAGCCATGAACGCGCCCACCTGCGCGCGCGCCACGATCTGGTCCTCGAGGCGTTCATCGCCGTGCATACCGCCTTCCCCCGCTTCGTTCGTAGCGGCAGTGCACTGAATGCCGTACGGCTGCTCGTGGAGTTACTCGCCGACGATGCGGCGGTGCGGACCGCTGGACCCACTCCCCTGGCCCGCGCCCTGGTGGCCTGTGCGTCCGGACGCACGCCAAAGGGCGCGTTGGCCGCTGGCGGTCCCACGACGGTCATCCGGGTGCGCCGGCTGTGCGGACAGCCCAACAGCCTGCTGCTCTCGCTGGCCGCCTATACCGCCGCCGCGGCGGTCCTCGTGGTACCGACCGTCGCGGTCGCGATGCCGTGGCTGACTGAGCTTCATCGGTTGTTTCTTTCCTGAAACTGTTCTTCCACAACAAAATTCACACAATTGAAAGGCGCCAGATGAGCTCACCGCAGACGAACGGTACTGCACAGATCGGTGTTACCGGGTTGGCGGTGATGGGCTCCAACATCGCGCGGAACTTCGCTCACCACGGCTACACCGTCGCACTGCACAACCGGTCGGTCGCCAAGACCGACGCGCTGCTCGCCGAGCACGGCTCCGAGGGCAGCTTCGTCCGCGCTGAGACGATGGCCGAGTTCGCCGCCGCACTGGAGCGGCCGCGGCGCGCGCTGATCATGGTCAAGGCCGGTGATCCCACCGACGCCGTGATCAACGAACTCTGTGAGGTGTTCGAGCCGGGCGACATCATCATCGACGGCGGCAACGCGCTCTACACCGACACCATCCGCCGCGAGAAAGCGGTGCGCGAGCGCGGCCTGCACTTCGTCGGCGCCGGCATCTCTGGCGGTGAGGAGGGTGCCCTCAACGGGCCGTCGATCATGCCGGGTGGTCCCGCCGAGTCGTACAAGTCGCTGGGCCCGCTGCTCGAGGAGATCTCCGCGCACGTCGACGGCGTTCCGTGCTGCACCCACATCGGCCCCGACGGTGCCGGCCACTTCGTCAAGATGGTGCACAACGGCATCGAGTACTCCGACATGCAGCTCATCGGCGAGGCCTACCAACTGCTGCGCGACGGGCTCGGCAAGACCGCACCCGAGATCGCCGAGATCTTCGCCGAGTGGAACAAGGGCGACCTGGACAGCTACCTCATCGAGATCACCGCCGAGGTGCTCAAGCAGATCGACGCCAAGACCGGTAAGCCGCTGGTCGACGTCATCCTCGACGAAGCCGAGCAGAAGGGCACCGGGCGCTGGACAGTGAAGTCGGCCCTGGACCTCGGCGTGCCGGTGACCGGCATCGCCGAGGCCGTGTTCGCCCGCGCACTGTCGGGCTCGGTCGCTCAGCGCAAGGCCACGACCGGCCTGGCCTCTGGCGACCTCGGCGACCGACCCACGGATGCACAGCAATTCATCGACGACGTCAGCAAGGCGCTGTACGCGTCGAAGATCATCGCCTACGCCCAAGGCTTCAACCAGATTCAGGCGGGTAGCGCCGAATACAACTGGGATATCACGCTCGGCGACATGGCGACCATCTGGCGCGGCGGCTGCATCATCCGGGCCAAATTCCTCAACCGCATCAAGGAAGCGTTCGACGAGGATGCACAGCTGGCCACGTTGATCTCGGCGCCGTACTTCCGCGACGCGGTCGAGGCGGGAATCGACAGCTGGCGTCGCGTAGTGGTGACCGCGACCAAGCTGGGTATCCCGGTCCCCGGCTTCGCCTCGGCGCTGTCCTACTACGACGCGCTGCGCACCGAGCGGCTGCCCGCGGCACTGACCCAGGGGCTGCGCGACTTCTTCGGTGCGCACACCTACGGCCGGATCGACGCCGATCCCGCCGCCCGCTTCCACACCTTGTGGAGCGGCGACCGCACCGAGGTCGAGGCCTGACCCCAGTACCCTGAGGTACGTGCAGTTTCTCGACGGCCAGCGGCCCGCGTACGACCTGACCTACGACGACGTCTTCATCGTCCCCAATCGATCCGACGTCGCCTCCCGGTTCGATGTCGACCTGTCGACGTCCGACGGCACCGGCACGACGATCCCGGTCGTGGTGGCCAATATGACCGCGGTGGCCGGGCGGCGGATGGCCGAGACGGTGGCCCGCCGCGGCGGAATCGTGGTCCTGCCGCAGGACCTGCCGATCGACGCGGTCAAGCAGACGGTCGACTTCGTCAAGAGCCGGGACCTGGTGGCCGACACCCCGGTCGTTCTGGCTCCCGATGACTCGGTCTCCGATGCCGTCGCGCTGATCCACAAGCGCGCTCATGGCGTAGCGGTGGTGGTGTCCGAGGGACGGCCTGTCGGCCTGGTCACCGCGGCCGCCACCGCCGGCGTCGACCGGTTCGCCCGGGTGCGGGACATCGCGATCAGTGACTTCATCACGGCGCCGGCGCACACCGAACCCCGGGAGGTGTTCGAGCTGCTCGAGCACGCTCCGGTGGACGTGGCCGTCCTCACCGGCGCCGACGGCGCCCTGGCCGGGGTGCTGACTCGCATCGGTGCGGTGCGCGCCGGTATCTACACTCCCGCCGTCGACGCCGCCGGCCGGCTGCGCATCGCCGCGGCGGTCGGCATCAACGGCGATGTGGCCACCAAGGCGCAAGCGCTGGCCGAGGTCGGCGTTGACGTACTGGTCGTCGACACCGCCCACGGCCACCAGGTCAAGATGCTCGACACAATCAAGGCGGTGTCGTCGCTGGACCTCGGTGTCCCGCTGGCGGCGGGCAACGTCGTCTCCGCCGAAGGCGCCCGCGATCTGATTGGGGCCGGAGCCTCGATCGTCAAGGTCGGCGTCGGCCCCGGCGCGATGTGCACCACCAGGATGATGACGGGTGTCGGGCGGCCGCAGTTCTCCGCGGTACTCGAATGCTCCTCGGCGGCAAGAGAACTCGGTGGCCACGTGTGGGCTGACGGCGGGGTGCGACACCCCCGAGACGTGGCGTTGGCGCTGGCCGCCGGAGCCTCCAACGTGATGATCGGATCCTGGTTCGCCGGCACCTACGAATCCCCCGGCGACCTGATGCTCGACCGCGACGGCCGGCCATACAAGGAGAGCTACGGCATGGCTTCCAAACGGGCGGTGGCCGCCCGCACCAGCGCTGACAGCGCCTTCGACCGGGCCCGTAAGGCGCTATTCGAGGAGGGCATCTCGACGTCCCGAATGGCGCTCGATCCCGACCGCGGCGGCGTGGAGGACCTGCTCGATCACATCACCTCCGGGGTCCGCAGCACCTGCACTTACGTGGGCGCGAGCACCATCGCCGAACTGCACGAGCGCGCGGTGCTCGGCGTGCAGTCGGCGGCCGGCTTCGCCGAAGGGCATCCGCTGCCGACCGGTTGGTGAGCCGGATCCCGGCGCGCAAGGGAGCTAACATAGGGGTTCGTTCTGACCCCATCGAGGAAGGGATCCCGTGCCGCAGGCACCCATCGAGGCCCCCGCGGATCGGGCTGCCTGGGGTGAGGGGCACGCCGACGATTCCCCCGTGGACGATTCCGGGGCGGAACCTTCCACTAGTCGGCCGGGCACACGGCCCGGCGACATCACGGCAATGAGGGCACGCGTCCGGTGACCATCGTCTACACCCTGTTGAGCCTGCTGGCGATCGTCGTGCTGACGTTGGGCACGGCATTGTTCGTGGCCGCCGAGTTCTCGCTGACCGCCCTCGAACGCAGCACCGTCGACGCCAACGCCCGCACCGGCGACCGTAAGGACCACAACGTCGCGCGCGCCCACCGCACGCTGTCGTTCCAGCTGTCCGGTGCACAACTCGGCATCTCGATCACCACCCTGGCCACCGGCTACCTCGCCGAACCCGTCCTGGCGCGGCTGTTCGACCCGGTTCTGGACTTCCTGCACGTACCCGACAGTGCCGCGGCCGGGATCGCATTGGTGCTGGCCATCCTGATCGCCACCTCGCTGTCGATGGTGTTCGGCGAGCTGGTGCCCAAGAATCTGGCGGTGGCCCGCCCGGTCCCGACCGCGCGGGCGACGGCCGGATTTCAGCTGATGTTCTCCACCCTGATGACCCCGGCCATCAAAGCCACCAACGGCACCGCCAACTGGATCCTGCGCCGGCTCGGCATCGAACCGGCCGAGGAGCTGCGTTCGGCGCGCTCCCCGGAGGAACTCGGCGCACTGGTTCGCAGTTCGGCCGCGCACGGTTCACTCGACGAGGCCACCGCAGCGCTGGTCAACCGGTCGCTGCAGTTCGGCTCGCGGATCGCCGAGGAGTTCATGACGCCGCGCACCGAGATCGAGGCGCTGGCGGCCGACGACACGGTCAGCGATCTGGTGACCGCCTCGGCCAGCACCGGTTTCTCCCGCTTCCCCGTCGTCAATGGCGATCTGGACGAGACCATCGGCATCGTGCACGTCAAGCAGGTGTTCGGTGTGCAGGCGGCACAGCGGTCGACCACCAAGCTGTTGACACTGGCGATCCCGGTGCCGACGGTCCCGTCGTCCCTCGACGGTGATGCGTTGATGTCTCAGCTGCGCGCCCACGGGTTACAGACCGCCATGGTGGTCGACGAATACGGCGGGACCGCAGGGATGGTCACCGTCGAGGATCTGATCGAGGAGATCGTCGGCGACGTCCGGGACGAGCATGACGACTCCACTCCCGATTTCCAGAAGTCCGGCCTGGGCTGGCGCGTGTCGGGTCTGCTGCGCATCGACGAAGTGGCCGAGGCGACGGGTTTCCGGGCACCTGAAGGCGAATACGAGACCATCGGCGGGTTGGTGCTGGAGAAGCTCGGTCACATTCCTCAGACCGGCGAATCGGTGGAACTGTCCGCGTTTGATCCCGACGGCCCGTTCGACGATCCGACCCGCTGGCGCGCCACCGTTGTCGCGATGGACGGCCGGCGCATCGACCAGTTGGTGCTGACCGAGCTGGTTCGCCCCAGCGACGGGGAGCGCTGATGGGCGCCGACTTCCTGGGTGTCCTGCTGACGATCGCGCTGCTGGGCGCCAACGCGTTCTTCGTCGGCTCGGAGTTCGCGCTGATCTCCGCCCGCCGCGACCGGCTGGAAACCCTTGCCGAACAAGGCAAGCGGAGTGCGGTCACCGTGCTGCGAGCCGGTGAGCAGCTGTCACTGATGCTGGCCGGCGCCCAGCTGGGCATCACGGTGTGCTCGATCCTGCTGGGCCGGGTCGGCGAGCCGGCCGTGGCCGGCCTGCTGGAGAAGCCCTTCGACCTGGTCGGGGTGCCCGACGCCGTGCTGCACACGGTGTCGTTCCTGGTGGCACTGGCCGTTGTGGTGACACTGCACGTCCTGCTCGGCGAAATGGTGCCCAAGAACATCGCGATCGCCGGCCCGGAGAAGACGGCGATGCTGCTGATGCCGGTCTACTTGGCGTACGTGCGGTTCGTCCGGCCGCTCATCGCCTTCTACAACTGGGCGGCCAACACCACGCTGAAGGCCTTCGGTATCGAAGCCAAGGACGAGCTCGACGTCACCGTGTCCACCGTCGAGCTGGCGGAGATGATCGCCGAGTCCCGCTCCGAGGGCTTGTTGGATCCTGAGGAGCACATGCGGCTGACGCGTGCACTGCAGATCCGCAACCGCGTGGTCAACGATGTCGCGGTTCCGCTCAGCGAGATCCGCGCGATCCCGGTGGCCCGGCCTGGCTGCGGACCCACCGTCAGCGAGGTCGAGCAGGCGCTGCGCGAGACGGGCTACTCCCGATTCCCGGTCGTGGGTACCGACGACACGCTGATCGGTTACCTGCACATCAAGGACGTGCTCAGCCAGATCGACGGTCCCGATTCGGTGCTCGACATCTCGGTGGTGCGCCACCTGCCCCGGGTGGCCGCCGACATGGCGCTGCCCGATGCCCTGTCGCAGCTGCGCCGCGACAACAGCCACCTGGCACTGGTCACCGGCGCTGACGGGTCAATCATCGCAATGGTCGCGCTGGAAGACCTGGTCGAGGACCTTGTCGGCACGGTGCGCGACGGGATGCACCGTGCCTGATGTGCTCGCCGAGCCCGACTGGATGGCCAGATCAGCCGCCCACCGGGCCCGGGTCGAGACCTTCGTCGGCCCGCGCGGCCGTCGGGCTGAGCGTGGTGAAGCCCACCCGGTGTGGGATTTCCTGTTCAGCTACTACAGCCTGCGTCCCCGCCAGCTGCGGGTGTGGCATCCCGGCTACGGCACCGCACTCGCGGGGCCCGCGGCCGACGAGTACCTCGGCCGTGCCGGCTACACGGCCAGTCCGGACGGCGTCACCATCAGCCCGGATTTTCTGAGCTCGCGACTACCCACTGTCGGATTCGTCGCCGATCTATTACGAGCCACCGAGGACCGCGCGCCACAATTCGGCTGCTTCGGGATGCACGAGTGGGCGATGGTCTACCGCACCGCCGCCGTTCGCCACGACCGCGTGCCGCTGCGGCTGGGCGCGGCCGGCACCGATGCGGTGGTCGAATCAATGCCCTTGCGTTGCACCCACTTCGACGCGTTCCGGTTCTTCACCGATGCGGCCGCCCCGCTTAACCGCGGTGTGCCGACCCGAGCCGGCCAGCGCGACTGGGAACAGCCGGGCTGCCTGCACGCCAACATGGACCTCTACAAGTGGTGCTACAAGCTCGGCCCGCTGATCGAGTCGCAGCTGCTGGTGGACTGCCTGGAACTCGCTGCCGAAGCCCGCGAGCTCGATATGCGCGCCAGCCCCTACGATCTGACGCACCTGGGATTTGAGCCGATCACCGTCGAGGAACCCGCCGGACGAGCCGAATACGTGCGCCGCCAAGGAGCCATCAGCGAGCGCGCGGCTCCCTTGCGCATGGCACTGCTGGCGTGGTGCGACCGGCTGCTGGCCTGTGACCGGCGTAACTGCGCCTACGACAGCTTGTCGGAGGGGTTCCTACCTGCGGGTAAGATGAATTGATTTGTCGTGAGGGAGGACAGATGACCGAACGCGTGTCCGTCGGCAACCTGCGTGTGGCGCAAGTGTTGTACGACTTCATCACCAACGAGGCGCTACCCGGCACCGGGATCGACCCCGACAGCTTCTGGTCTGGTGTGGACAAGGTCGTCGCCGACCTGACTCCGCAGAATCAGGACTTGCTCGCTCGCCGCGACGAACTGCAGGCCCAGATCGACAAGTGGCACCGGCAGCGGATCATCGGCGGTATCGACGCCGGCGAATACCAGCAGTTCCTGCGCGATATCGGGTACTTGCTGCCCGAGCCAGCGGACTTCACGATCACCACCTCCGGCGTCGATGACGAGATCACCACCACCGCTGGACCACAGCTGGTGGTCCCGATCCTCAACGCCCGCTTCGCGCTGAACGCTGCGAACGCCCGCTGGGGCTCGCTGTACGACGCGCTCTACGGCACCGACGTCATCAGCACCGAGGGTGGCGCCGAACCGGGCGGCAGCTACAACAAAGTTCGCGGTGACAAGGTCATCGCGTACGCCCGCAACTTCCTCGACCAGGCGGTGCCACTGGCGGAAGGCTCCTGGGCCGACGCAACCGGAATCAGCGTCGCTGACGGCGCACTCGACATCGCCCTGGGCGACGGGAAAACCACCGGTCTGGCCAGCCCGGAGAAGTTCCTCGGTTACACCGGCGAACTCGGCTCCCCGGCGTGGTCGGTGCTGCTGGTCAACAACGGCCTGCACATCGAGGTCCTGATCGACCCAGAATCGCCGATCGGCAAGACCGATCGGGCCGGCATCAAGGACGTCGTGTTGGAGTCGGCGATCACCACGATCATGGACTTCGAGGACTCGGTGGCCGCCGTCGACGCCGAGGACAAGGTGCTGGGCTACCGCAACTGGCTCGGTCTGAACAGGGGCGATCTGGCCGAAGAGGTCAGCAAGGGCGGCAAGACGTTCACCCGGGTGCTCAACGACGACCGGACGTACAAGACTCCGGACGAAGGTGAAATCACTCTGCCCGGCCGCAGCCTGCTGTTCGTCCGGAATGTCGGGCACCTGATGACCAACGACGCGATTGTCTTCGATAAGGACGGAGCCGACGGCGCCGAAGTTTTCGAAGGCATCCAGGACGCCCTGTTCACCGGCCTGATCGCCACACACGGTCTCAAGGCGCAGGACGGCAGCCCCCGGCAGAACAGCCGGACCGGCTCGATCTACATCGTGAAGCCGAAGATGCACGGCCCCGATGAAGTTGCCTTCACTTGCGAACTGTTCAGCCGCGTCGAGGACGTGCTTGGCCTGCCGCAGAACACCATCAAGGTCGGCATCATGGACGAGGAGCGCCGCACTTCGGCCAACCTCAAGGCCTGCGTCAAGGCCGCCGCCAACCGGGTTGCGTTCATCAACACCGGCTTCCTGGACCGCACCGGCGACGAGATCCACACCTCGATGGAAGCCGGCCCGATGATCCGCAAGGGTGCCATGAAGACCCAACCGTGGATCCTGGCCTACGAAGACCAGAACGTCGACGTCGGGCTGGCGACCGGGTTCTCCGGCCGGGCCCAGATCGGCAAGGGCATGTGGGCCATGACGGATCTGATGGCGCAGATGGTCGAGCAGAAGATCGGTCAGCCCAGGGCCGGTGCGACCACCGCGTGGGTGCCGTCCCCGACGGCGGCGACACTGCACGCCATGCACTACCACTACGTCGACGTCAACGAGGTGCACAAGGAGCTCGCCGGCCAGACCCGCACGACCCTCGACGATCTGCTGACGATCCCGCTCGCACAGGAACTGGCCTGGTCGCCGGAAGAGATTCACGAAGAGGTCGACAACAACTGCCAGTCGATCCTCGGCTACGTGGTGCGCTGGATCGACGCCGGTGTCGGCTGCTCGAAAGTGCCCGACATCCACGACGTTGCGCTGATGGAAGACCGTGCCACCCTGCGGATTTCCAGCCAGCTGCTGGCCAACTGGTTGCGCCACGGCGTCATTACCCCCGACGATGTACGGGAGAGCCTGCGCCGGATGGCCGCGGTGGTCGACGAGCAGAACGCTTCCGATCCCGAATTCCGCCCGATGGCACCGGATCCCGAGGGCAGCATCGCCTTCCAGGCAGCTCAGGAGCTGATCCTGGCCGGCGCCGCGCAGCCCAACGGCTACACCGAGCCGATCCTGCATCGGCGGCGCAGGGAGTACAAGGCCAGCGCCTGAGAAGCAAGCCCGCACCGCACGACCGTTGAGACGAAAGAGGATCAAGCACCGCCATGGGCAGGCACAGCAGACCCGGACCCGGGGAGTCTTTCGGTGAACCGGACGAGCCTGCCGAGGTACCCGAGAGTCCCACCGGCAGATTCGCCCGCCCGAGCGACGATGTCGCCGCCGCCGGTGACGGGGGTGCCGGTGACGGCGGCTACGAGCCGTCACCACTGACCGACACCGCCCGTCGGCGAATTGCCGCATTCGAAGGCGGCCACCGTAGCGAGACCGGCCGCCGCGGGGTGAGCCTCGGTGTGATCGCCGCGTTGGTCACCGTGGTGGTGGTCGTCGGCGCGGTGATCCTCTGGCGGTTCTTCGGCGACGCGCTCTCGCACCGGTCGACCGATGCCGCCGCGAAGTGCTTGGCCGGCGCTGTCAACGTCGGCGTGGTCGCCGATCCGTCGATCGCCGCCGACGTCGCCAAGTTCGCCGAGGGTTTCAACGCCGTCGTCACCCCGATCGGCGATCGCTGCGTGAAGATGGTGGTGACCGCGGCTGATTCAGATCGGGTCGTCGACGGATTCGTCTCCGACTGGCCCGGCGACCTCGGCGAACGTCCGGCGCTGTGGATACCCGCCAGTTCCATTGCCGAGGCACGGCTGCAGGCCACCGCCGGTAAGCAGGTGGTCAGCGACGCCCGCTCGCTGGTCAGCTCGCCGGTGGTCCTCGCGGTGCGCCCGCAGCTCAAAGAAGCGTTGGCTCAACAGGGTTGGGCGGCCTTGCCAGGCCTGCAGAACAACCCCGCGGCGCTGGACTCACTGAACCTGCCTGGCTGGGGTTCACTGCGGCTGGTGCTGCCGACTGTCGGCAATGCCGACGCCACCTACCTTGCCGCCGAGGCCGTCGCCGCGTCCTCGGCGCCGGCGAACGCGCCGGCCACCGCGGGCCTCGGTGCTGTCAACGCACTGCTGGCCGGTGCGCCCAAGCTGACCGACAACTCCGCCGATGCGGCCTGGAAGGCTCTGTTGGGCGCAGGTGACGCAGCCGGCGCGCCGGTGCACGCCGTGGTGACCACCGAGCAGCAGCTGTTCGGCCGAGCGTCGGCAGCCGACGCCAAGAACAATGTCGCCGAATGGCTGCCCTCGGGCCCGGTCACGATCGCCGACTACCCCACCGTGCTGCTGTCCGGGACGTGGTTGTCCAGCGAGCAGGTCAGTGCCGCCAGCGAATTCGCCCGGTTCATGCGTAAGCCCGAGCAGCTGACCGCGCTGGCGAAGGCCGGTTTCCGGGCCGAAGGCACCACCCCGCCGGGCAACGACGTCGTCACCTTCCCCGAACTGGGGGCACCGGTGTCGGTTGGCGACGAATCGGAGCGCGCCACCCTGGCCGCGGCGGTGTCCAACCCGGCCACCGGATCAGCCACCACGATCATGCTGAACCAGGCGATGGGCGCCGACGAGGGCGGAAAGTCACGGCTGGCCAACGTGGTGGCCGCGCTGAACAACCGCATCGGCGCGCTGCCGTCGAACGCCGCGGTGGGACTGTGGACGTTCAACGGGGTCGAGGGCAAATCGTCGGTGCCGATGGGACCGCTTACCGATCAGGTCAACGGGCAGCCGCGCTCGGCGGCATTGACCGGCACGTTGGCCGGACTGGCACCGTCCGGCAGTGGCGCGGTGTCGTTCACCACGCTGCGCCTGGTGTACGGCGAAGCGCTGACCAACTTCCGTGACGGACAGTCCAATTCGATATTGGTGATCACCCAGGGCCCGCACAGCGACCAGACACTGGACGGTCCGGGTCTGGTGGCCTACGTCAAGTCGGCGGTCGACCCGGCCAAGCCGGTGGCGATCAACGTCATCGACTTCGGCGACGACTCCGACCGGGCGACGTGGGAGGCCGTAGCGCAGACGTCGGGCGGTTCGTATCAGAACATCGCCACGTCGGACTCGCCGGATTTGGCGACCGCGGTCACAACGATGCTTTCCTAATCGAGGTCCAGTAACCGCTTTGCGCCGGCGGTGAACTCGTCGGGCACCTCGATCTGCGGGTAGTGGCCGATGCCGGGCAGTTCAATCACCTCGGCGGCGGGCCGCAGCTCCCGCAGGCCGGCCAGCACGTTGGTGGTGGCGACGGGATCGCCGGTGGCCCAGAGGAATCCCAGCGGCTTGTCCCAGTCGCGTACGGCTCCGTGCCAACGTGGCGCGAAGCGCACCCGCTCGTCGAGGTAGGCGCACAGCAGGTTGAGAATGCGATGGCCGTTGTCGCGAGCCAGCAGTGCCCACTGCGCCTGGGCCTCCCCGTCGGACAGCGGGTGCGCGGGGCTGAACAGCTTGGCGAAACCGCGCAGGAAACCGCGTTCGTTGGTCAGCCTGGCGAGAACAGGGCCGAACGGGCCGCGCAGGATCTTCTGGCTCGGCCGCAGGCTGGCTCGCTCGATGATGACGCTGCCGTTGGTGAGCACGGCCCGCTGGATCTCGAAGGGCAGCGTGCCTGAGACGTCGCGGGCCAGCAGTTCGGTGGCCACCGACGTGCCCATGTCGTGGGCGAGCAGCACCACCGGGCCGGGCGCGACGTCGGCGACCGCCTGCTGCACGATGTCAGCTTGCTCGAGCAGGCTGTAGCGGTGCGGCCGGGGCTTGTCGGACAGTCCGAAGCCCAGAAAGTCCAGGGTCAGCCAGGCCCGGTCACCGAGCCGGTCGACGACGCCGCGGAAGTCGTAGGAGCTGGATGGAAAACCATGCAGCAGAAGGACAGCGGGGCCCCTTCCGGGCTGGGATCGCACGAATACCGACCCCGCGCTGGTGGACAGCATCCGCCCACCCTCTTGCCACTGGCGAACACTGGCAGGCAGCACAGGGTGACGCTATCAGGCGAAGGCCTCCACCGGCGGGCACGAGCACACCAGGTTGCGGTCGCCGTACGCCCCGTCGATGCGGCGCACCGGCACCCACACCTTCGGGCGGAACTGCTTGCCCAGCGGATAGGCCGCCCGCTCGCGGGTGTACGGATGTGTCCACTCGTCGACCAGCAGGCACTCGGCGGTGTGCGGTGCGTTGTGCAGCGGATTGTCGTCAGCGGGCCAGTCGCCCGACCCGACCTTGTCGATCTCGGCACGAATGGCGATCATCGCTTCGCAGAATGCGTCCACCTCGGCCAGACTTTCGCTCTCGGTAGGCTCCACCATGAGCGTGCCCGCCACCGGGAAGCTCATCGTCGGCGCATGAAAACCGAAGTCCGCCAGCCGCTTCGCCACATCGTCGACAGTGACACCGGTGGCCTTGGTGATGCCGCGCAGATCGAGGATGCACTCATGGGCCACCATGCCGCTCTCGCCGGTGTACAGCACCGGGTAGTACTCATCGAGGCGTCGGGCGATGTAATTGGCCGACGCGATCGCCGTCAGAGTCGCGTTGCGCAGGCCGTCGCCGCCCATCATCCGGATGTATGCCCAGGTGATCGGCAGGATCGATGCCGAGCCGTACGGTGCCGCCGACACCGCGTGCCCCTTCGGCAGCTCCTCGGCCAGCGGGTGGCCCGGCAGGAACCCCGCCAGGTGGGAACGCACCGCCACTGGCCCGACGCCGGGACCGCCGCCGCCGTGCGGGATGCAGAACGTCTTGTGCAGATTCAGGTGGCTGACGTCGCCGCCGAACTTGCCCGGCCGGGCCAGCCCCACCAGAGCGTTGAGGTTGGCGCCGTCGATGTAGACCTGCCCGCCGGCGTCGTGCACCGCCGCGCAGACATCGGCGATGTCGTGTTCGTACACCCCGTGCGTGGACGGGTAGGTGATCATCAGCGCGGCTAGCCGCTCGGCATGCTCGGTGACCTTGGCACGCAGGTCGTCAAGGTCGACATCGCCGTTCTCCCGGCAGGCCACCACGACCACCCGCATGCCGGCCATGGCCGCCGAAGCGGCGTTGGTGCCGTGCGCGCTCGACGGGATCAGGCAGACATCTCGACCGCTGTCGCCGCGGCTCATGTGGTAGTCGCGGATGGCCAGCAGACCCGCGTACTCACCCTGCGATCCGGCGTTGGGCTGCAACGAGATTGCGTCGTATCCGGTGAGACCCGTCAACCACGTCTCCAGGTCGGCGATCAGCTTGCGCAGCCCGGGGGTGTCGCCGGCCGGCGCGAACGGGTGCTGGCGGCCGAATTCGGGCCAGGTGATCGACTCCATCTCGGCGACGGCGTTGAGCTTCATCGTGCAGGAGCCCAGCGGAATCATGCTGCGGTCCAGTGCAATGTCCTTATCGGCGAGCGCGCGCAGGTAGCGCATCATCTCCGTCTCGGTGCGGTACCGATGGAACGCCGGGTGAGTGAGGAATTCACTTGTCCGCGAATCGATCTCAGGACCCGCGTAGTTTCCAGCCACCGGGGCGGCTCCGGTGAAGGCCTCGAGCACCAGTGCGACGTGTGCGGCCGTGGTGGCCTCGTCGCAGGTGATCGACACGTGGTCGGCGTCCACCCGCCAGATATTGATGCCGCGGCCCTTGGCCTCGGCCTGCACCGCGGCGGCCCGGCTTGGGACATGCGCCAACACGGTGTCGAAGAAGGTGTCGTGCACAACGTCGACGCCGGCCGCACTCAGGCCGGCGGCCAGCGACCGGGCGTGACCATGCACGCGCCGGGCGATCCCGGTCAAGCCCTCAGGGCCGTGGTAGCTGGCGTACATCGCCGCCATCACCGCCAGCAACACCTGCGCGGTACAGATATTGGACGTCGCCTTGTCGCGGCGGATGTGCTGTTCGCGGGTCTGCAGCGAAAGCCGGTACGCCGCTGCGCCGTCGCTGTCGACCGACACCCCCACCAGCCGGCCGGGGAGCTGGCGCGCATGCTTGGAGTGCACCGCAAGAAAACCGGCGTGCGGACCGCCGAATCCCATTGGCACACCGAATCGTTGGGCACTGCCGTAGGCCACGTCGGCGCCGAACTCCCCCGGCGGGGCGATGAGCGTCACCGCCAGCAAGTCGGTGCCCAGCGCCACCAGCGCCCCGCGCTCGTGGGCCTGCTCGACCAGCTTCGACCAGTCTGTCACTCGCCCGCTCGCACCGGGCAGCTGTGCGATGACACCGAAGAACTCACCTTCGGGCAGCCCGTTGCGCAGGTCGGCGGTGACGATCTCGATGCCCAGCGGCTCCGCGCGGGTCGCCAGAATGGCCGCGGTCTGTGCGAACAGGTCTTCGTCGACTGCCAGCCGGTTGGCCGGCCCCCGCGTCCCGCGGTGCATCAGCGTCATCGCCTCGGCGGCGGCGGTGGCCTCATCGAGCATCGAGGCGTTGGCCAGATCCAACCCGGTGAGATCGGCGATCATGGTCTGGAAATTCAGCAGCGCCTCCAGCCGACCCTGGCTGATCTCCGGCTGGTAGGGCGTGTAGGCGGTGTACCAGGCCGGGTTCTCCAGGATGTTGCGCAGCAACACCGGCGGCGTCAGAGTGTCGTAATAGCCCTGCCCGATCATCGACACGGCGATCGTGTTGGTGTCGGCCAGTGCCCGCAGCTCGGCCAGCGCCTCATGCTCGCTGACCGCGGCGGGCAGCTGATCGAGGCCGGGCGCCAGGCCGTTTGCGAGCGCGTCGAGGATTCCGGCTGGCAGCGCCTTGGCGGCCAGGTCGTCGAGCGAGCCGACGCCGATGACGTCGAGCATGGTCGTAACCGCGTCGGAGTCCGGTCCGATATGACGATCGGCGAACGTGGGCTGGGTGTGATCGGACACGGATGGGCTCCTGACTCGGGCGGACGCAGCCGTCAGCGGCGTCCTCTCCCTCTGTCGTCCACCCAAAACCGGGCGCCTGAGAGATTCGGCTTTGAGAGCCTTTCCCCATGGGCGGGCAACCGCGAGGTCACCGCTTTCCAGAGGCATCGTGGCCACGCGCGGTCCTGGGGCCTGAGAGGTTGACGGAGAGGTGTTGCTCCTTCGGCGTCCGTGACTGGCGGCCACGAAGCTCTCCCGCGCGAGGGCGATACGCCGCTGATTCTAGCCGATCTTGCGGTCGCGGCTCTTACGCCGCGAGGCCAGCTCGTCTTCGGGCGAGGCGATCGATTCGCCGCCGTCGGCACGCTCGCCGGGGAAGTCCGCGATGGCACCGGAGAGTTCCCGCATCGCACCACTGACCGCGATGCCGAACACACCCTGCCCACCCTGCAAAAGGTCGACAACTTCTTCGGCGGACGTGCACTCGTAGACCGTTGTGCCGTCCGAGAACAGCGTGATGTTGGCCAGGTCCTGCACGCCGCGCTGCCGCAGATGATCGACGGCGACCCGGATGTTGTGCAACGAGATGCCGGTGTCGAGTAGACGCTTGACGATCTTGAGAACGAGGATGTCTTTGAACGAGTACAGCCGCTGGCTGCCGGACCCGGCCGCGCCGCGGATGGATGGCACCACCAGCGAGGTGCGGGCCCAGTAGTCCAACTGGCGGTAGGTGATTCCGGCGATCTGGCAGGCACTTGGGCCGCGGTAGCCGACGAGTTCGTCGGGCACCGAATCATCGGGGAACAGGCCTGGCTGCACTGACTCACCGACCGGTGCGCCGACGGCCGAATCCGCCTTGAAAGAACCAGACGTCGCGCCGGCAAGGTCCAACTGTCCCTGACGTGGCTGCTCGCCCACGATGCTTCCTCTCGCCGTTCGAACTCTTGCCCCGCTAACCGCTCCACCAACCGCGTAAGCCCAGCGTCCGAGTTCATCGAGCATACGCTTGTCGACGGGCAGTCGCGCTCGTCGTCGTGATGAAAGTATGGCTGCCCTTGAGCGCGCTCCCCGGCATCCGTCGCGCGTGTCGAACCGCTACCGGCCAAGTGAGACGCATCCGTGATCTTGGCGTTCACCAGCCATGGGGCCCGAATACCCGATCAGGTCGCCTTGAAATCGTCCGGGGACACGCTGTCGAGAAACTCCTTGAATTTCTCGACCTCGTCCTCGCGGACGGCACCGGTGGACTCCTCGTCGCTCTCGTCGGGAATCAGCAGCCCGGCCTCGGCCAGCACGGCCTCTTCCACATAGATGGGCACCCCCATCCGCAGGGCGATCGCCACCGAGTCCGACGGGCGGGCCGAGACCTTGATATCGCGGTCGAAGATCAAATCGGCGTAGAAGGTACCTTCCCGTAAATCCACGATGCGCACTTCCTTGAGTGAATGCCCAAGTGCGCCAATGAGATCACGGATCAGGTCATGGGTGAGCGGCCGAGAATGCTCGACGCCCTGCTGTTCCAGCGCGATCGCGGTGGCTTCGGACTGGCCGATCCAGATGGGCAGGTAGCGGTCGCCGTTGGATTCCCGCAGCAGCAAAACCGGCTGGTTCTGGGGCTGCTCGACGCGGATGCCGACCACACGAACCTCACCCATATGTGTCTGACCTCCGCGCTCCCGTTGCCATCAATCGGAGTCTAGTCCTCAGCGGTCGAGAACGTCTCGTACAGCGGACTTGATCAGCGACGTGTGCAACGTGATTGCCAGGGCCGCGACTTCGCGCGCCAAGTCGTCGGCGCGGTCGCGGGCACCGGTCTTTGACGCCTTGCCCACCGGGCCGGCGATCTGGGCGATCAGGTCGGATTGGCGGTCGGCTGCCGACCGGAATGCCCGCAGGTGCCGCGGTTCGACGCCGTACTCCCCCAGTGCCCGCGCGCACTGCGCGATGACCACCGAGTGTTCGTCGAACAACCCGCCCGGGCCGGTGGTGATCACGCCTGCCTTGCACAGTGCAACCACCAGCTCCTCGTCGACCCCGGATCGCTCCAGCAGGTCTTCTCGGCTCAGGCGAACCTGGGTGCGTGCGGCGTCGTCGTCGTCCGCGGAGTCACCCGAGACCGTCACCAATCGCGGTACGGCGTAAGGCGATCCGACGTGCGGCAGTTCGCCGTCAGGCAGGGCATCGAGCTGTGCCTTGATGACCTTCAGCGGCAGGTAATGGTCGCGCTGCGCGGTCAGGATGAACCTCAACCTGGCGCAGTCGTACGCGGTGAACCGCCGATATCCCGATGCGCTGCGCTCCGGCGTGACCAGACCTTCGGCTTCCAAGAATCGAATCTTGGAGATCGTCACGTCCGGGAAGTCCGGTCGCAGCAGGTCCAGGACCGCTCCGATAGACATCCCGGCGAGCGCGGGAGTATCGGGCTGCATCATCAGCTCTTCGCGCGAGCGCTCTTCGCCGACACTAGCTTCCCGGACCACCTTCGTCGTCGGACGGCTTGGGTCCGGTGAGGAACACCAGCCGGAACTTGCCGATCTGGACCTCGTCGCCATTGGCAAGCGTGGCCGAATCGACCGGTTCCCGGTTGACGTAGGTGCCGTTGAGGCTGCCGACGTCGACGACCTGGAATTCGTTGCCGTCCAACCGGAACTCGGCATGCCGACGGCTGACGGTCACGTCATCGAGGAAGATGTCGGAGTCCGGATGGCGACCGGCCGACGTCGTCGGCTGGTCCAGGAGGAACCGCGAGCCCGCATTCGGTCCGCGCTTGACAACCAGCAGCGCCGAGCCGACCGGGAGACCCTCCACCCCGGATACTGCGTTGTCGCCGCTGGCCGCCGCCGGGGCGTCCAGCTCGTTGAGGAAGTCCGCGCGGAAGACGGATGTCGTCTCCACGGTGACTTCCTCAGACGTCTGGTCCGCCCCAGAGTTCTGGTCCTTGTCCGTCACCCGTTGCTCCTCACTAGCTGCCGTGGCGATACTTGGCGGGGTGCCCGCACAAGGCGCCCGTCCGCCTCCACCATCACTTACGTCGACCGTACCGCGCAGTGGTCGCCGTTGTGCCCACCACCGCCGGATCAGTGGTTGGCAGGCACCCTAACAATTTCATTCGGTCACTGTGCCCCGATAGGCGTCCGCATCAAGCAACGCCGCCAACCCCTGGTCGAGGGTATCGCCGTCGACCTGCAAGTCCAACAACCACCCCTGACCGTAGGGGTCCGAGTTCACCAGCCCGGGGTTTGCCTCCAGATCGCCGTTGACCGCAATCACTTTGGCGGTGACGGGAGCGTAGAGGTCCGAGACCGACTTCGTCGACTCGACCTCGCCAAACGACTCACCGGCGGTGACAGCGCTGCCGACGTCGGGTAGCTGCACATACACCACGTCGCCCAGCGAGGACTGGGCGAAGTCGGTGATGCCGACGCGCACGGTGTCGCCACCGGTGCGCTGCACCCACTCGTGTTCGGCGGTGTAGTGCAGATCGGCTGGGATTTCGCTCACAGTGCTCCTCGGTGTCGGACGCTCATTTGACGGGCTGAGCGTATTGGCGGGCTTTCGGTTGCCGCAAGGTGGTGATGTCCAGCCGGTCGGATTGCGAGACGGTCATTTGCCCGCCGACTCGCTCGACGCTGTCGACGGCGCCGCCCGGGATGTTCATCGCCGCAGCCAGGGTGGGTGGATCACCAATGGCCAGAACAGAATACGGCGGGCTCAAAGTTTGCGTGTCGATCTCCAGTGCGCCGGGGCTGCCGACTACCCAGCTGTCCACCCCGATCCGCACCGCCCGCTGCCCGGACCGGATCTCCATGGCTTCGGCCCCGGCGGCGCGCAGTTCGTTGATGACATCAAGCATGGTTTCCGGCGCAACGCCGGGTCCGGGATCGTCGATGGTGATGCTCACCCCGGGCCCGGTGGCGCCGACGGTGCCGATCATGATCGATAGCGCGGCCAGCCTGGCCTGGGCGTTCTGGATGGCCGCCTGGTCACTGCTGCCTGCGGTCTGCATCGCGGTAAGAGTTCGCTGTAGCTCGGCCACCTCGGTGTTGAGCGCCGCCTCACGCTGCTGCAGTGAGCCCAGTAGGACCAGGAGATCGGCCGGGCGCGCGGTGTCCAGCGCGTCGCCGGACTCGGTTTGCCGGACTTGGGTGGCGATGCCGATGCCAAGCACCAGACACAGCAACACGCCCAGCACGCCGAACACCAGCTGAGTGCGGCTGCGGGGCCATCGCGCCGGAGGCGGTGTGGGGCCAGGGAGTTCGTGGCGCCCATGCTCGGTCGCCACGTCCTCCCGCGTGTCCTCCCCCGCGTCCTGCCCGGCGCTGTCGGTCACCTCACGCCCCGAACAGCTTGCGCCGCAATGCCGCGGCGTTACCGAAGATGCGGATGCCCAGCACGACGATGATCGCCGTCGACAGCTGGGTGCCCACGCCCAGCTGATCGCCCACGTAGACGATCAGCGCGGCGACGAGCACGTTGAACACGAACGAGACGACGAACACCTTGGGGTCGAAGATCTTCTCCAGGTAGGCCCGCAAACCGCCGAACACGGCGTCCAGCGCGGCGACGACGGCGATCGGCAGGTAGGGCTGGATGACTTCGGGGACGCTGGGATGCAGCACCAGGCCCAGCACGATGCCGACGATGAGTGCGGCGATTCCAATCATGTGTGCCTTCCCAATACCCGGGTCGCTTCGCTCCTGCCCACCGGTCCCAATACCCGGGTCGCTTCGCTCCTGCCCACCGGTCCCCTATGACCCGATCTGCTTGGCAAATTTAATCTCTCGGACTGCGCCGGCGGGCAACGACAGGCCGTCACCGCTGGCCACGCTCACCCCGACACCGTAGGACGCCTCCAGCAGTCGCAGCCGCTGCAGGCCGCTGCTGTGGTCGAAGGTATCCCGCATCCCGTTCGGCGGTCCCACCGCGAGAATCGTGTACGGGCTGCTGATCGGATGATTGTCGACCAGGATGGCGCCACCCGCTTGGCGGATCGTCACGTTGGGCCCCATTCGCACGCCGCCGACCGAGATCGCTTCGGCCCCACTGGCCCACAGCGAGTTCACCACGAGCTGCAGATCGCGATCAAGGATGACTTGGCGGCTGCCGGGCACCCGCTGGTTGGCGACATCGGAGAGGCCCCGCCCCATCCCGGGGTCGGTGACCGTGATGGTCAGACCGGGGCCGATGACGGCGGTGGTGGCCGCGGCCAGACTCAGCGCATCGAGCCGGCTGAGCAGGTCTCGCCCGGTGGTGTCGTCACGCAACTGGCGGCGCTGAATGTCGTCGGCCTGGGTGGCCAGCTCATCGCGGCGGTGAGTGAGCCGGTCGGTGGTGCCCTCAGCGGATCGCACGCTGGCGGCGAGTACCTGTTGGGCTGCGTTGACACCGGGAGCGGTGGTCCGCGCCTGCGCCACCGCGGCGGCAAACACCGCAGCGATCAGCAGGGCGGCCAGCGCCTGCCACCCGCGGGTGGCGATGGGGCGGCGGGAGCGGCCGGTGCGCTCCCGTTCGGCGGCCGCCGCGGCATATCCGGGGTCGAGGTGTTCGGTCAGCAGCGACCGCAGTAGCCCCGGCAGCGGGATCAGCGTCGGCACGCGGTCGGCGCCAGCCGGGTAGGCGTGCAGGCCGTGGCGTTCGCTGCGGCCGGCCAGCGGGTCGTAGCCGCCCAGCGCGCTGTTAGGCGCGGGCATCGCTGACGCCTGCCCTGGGCAACGTGGTCACCACCAGGCGTACCTGCAGCAGATAGAGGACCGCAGACCACAGGTACATGCCGACGCCCCAGATCAGGAATCCCCAGCCGCAGGCGCCGATCACCCGGCTCCACAGGGCATCCCACTGCCCCAGCAGCACCAGGGGGAAGCCCGACATCAGCGCGAACGTCGCTGCCTTACCGATGTAGGTGACCGGAAGCGCGGTCAGCCCGCGGCTGCGCACTATTGGCAGCGTTGCGGCCAGCACGAGGTCACGGCCGATCAGCGTGATCACCAGCCACCACGGCACGACGCCCGCCGCGCCGAGGCCCAGGGGAACGGTGATCATGTAGATCCGGTCGACCAGCGGGTCGAGCAACTCCCCCAGCCGTGACGACTGGTTGGCCACCAGCCGCGCGATCTTGCCATCGGCCCAGTCGGAGAATCCGCTGAACATGAGGATCGCCACCGCGAGTGCGTAAGCGTGGGTGACCAGCAGCAGGTACAGGAATACCGGCACCAGGACGAGCCGGATGACCGACAGGACGTTCGGGATCGTCAGCACCCGATCGCGGCCGTGGCGCGTCATGAGGAGAACCTAACGGAAAACCCCGGGCAGGCTCAGCGCAGACAACGTGTCGTCGTTGAGTGGGTTGTCGTGGACCATGTAGGTCCACGTCGAGGTCGGGCGGGCCAGTTTCGACAGGTCCAGTCCCTGCTCCTCCTCGAGGATGTTGGCGGTCTCGAACGTCTGCTGCGACGCCTCGATCGCGTCGGCGGCCAGATTCGCGAACGCGTCCACGGCCATCCGGTGGAACTCGTCGAGCGGGTTCTGCCGGCCAAGGGCCCGCAGGTGGATACTCTCCCGGATATCGGACAGGTAAGCCAGGTGATCGGCCCAGCCGCGGTCGAGGTGGAACAGCATGATCTGGCGGCAGATCGTCTCCAGCTGCTCCTCGCTGGATTTCTCGGACAGCTCCTCGTAGCGGTCCGGGGACAGGTCCTTGAGCTCGTTGCGGGCCGCCGCCGTGCTCAGCAGGGTGTTGCGGCGCTCGACGATGATCGCGCGCTGCTGGGCGATGAGCTGGTTGTAGCGCCAGGTGTTGGCGTGCACGTCGAGCAGCCTGCCCTCAGCCACCCGCTGGGCGTGGTCGAGCAGGCTGCCGGCCTTGGCGCTGATGATCTTCCCGGCGTCGTCGGCGTCGGTGGGCAGCTTGCCTGAGTCCAGATGCGCGAGGACGACGTCGTCCTCCCAGCTGGCGAAGAACACCGACGAACCGGGGTCGCCTTGGCGCCCGGCCCGGCCACGCAGCTGGTTGTCCAGCCGTTCGGTGAGATGCCGCCCGGTGCCGATGACGTGCAGGCCACCGAGCTCGGCCACCTTCTCTTTTTCGGCGGAATGGTCGGATTCCTCAGATCCACCCAGCCGGATGTCGGTGCCGCGACCGGCCATCTGCGTGGAAACGGTGACCGTGCCGAGCTTGCCGGCCTCCGCGATCACGGTGGCTTCTTCCTCGTCGTTCTTGGCGTTGAGCACGACGGCCGGAACGCCGCGGCGGATCAGCCGCTCGTGCAGTTCCTCGGATTCGGCGACGTCATGGGTGCCCACCAGAATCGGCTGCCCGGTGGCGTGCACCTCGATGATGTGCTCCATGATCGCCTCGATCTTGGCCGCCGCGGTGATGTAGACCCGGTCGGCGGCGTCCTCGCGGACGTTGGGCGCATTCGACGGGATCGGCGAGACGCCCAGCTTGTAGAACTGGCGCAGCTGCTCGCCGGCGGCCAGCGCCGTACCCGTCATCCCGCACACCGTCGGGTAGCGGTTGATCAGCGCCTGCACGGTGATGGTGTCCAGGACCTCGCCGGTCTCGGTGGTCTCGATGCCTTCCTTGGCTTCGACGGCCGCCTGCAGGCCGTCGGGCCAGCGCTGCAGCTGGGCGATCCGGCCGCGTGAGGAGTTGATGAGCTGCACGGCGCCGTCGCGGACGATGTAGTGCACATCGCGCTGCAACAGCACATGCGCGTGCAGGGCCACATTCACCTCGGTCAGCGTGGTGGTGACGTGGTCCTCGGAATACAGGTCGATGCCGCCGAGTGCGGCCTCGAGTTTCTTCGCGCCGTCTTCGGTGAGGTGAACGTTGCGGCTGTCGGCGTCGGTGTCGTAGTCGATACCGGCCGTCAATTCGCCCACCAGACGGACGATTTCGACCTTGGGCGTTTCGCGGTGTGTGGTGCCGGCCAGCACCAGCGGCACCAGCGCCTCATCAACGAGCACCGAGTCGGCCTCGTCGATCAACGCGACGTCGGGGTTGGGTGACACCAGGTCGGCCTCGTCGGTGACCAGCTGGTCGCGCAGTACGTCGAACCCGATCTCGTTGACCGACGCGTAGGTGACGTCGCACTGATAGGCGGCGCGGCGCTCGGCTGCCGTCGACTCGGAGGTAATCCAGCCGACCGTCAGACCCATCGCCTCGATGAGCGGACCCATCCATTCGGCGTCGCGGCGGGCCAGATAGTCGTTGATGGTGACGACGTGGACGTTGCGTCCAGCCAGTGCGTAGCCGGCCGCGGCGATGGCACCCGAAAGGGTCTTGCCCTCGCCGGTGGCCATCTCGACGACATCGCCGGCGAGCATACGCAGAGCTCCGAGTAGCTGTACGTCAAAAGGACGCAGCGAGGTCGTTCGCTCGGCCGCCTCGCGAGCGATGGCCAAGAACTGCGGAACGTCGGCAGAGGCGGCGAGGTCGCCGAGTTCGAGCAGTTTGGCCGCCTTGAGCAGCTGCTCGTCGTCCAGGCCCTTGGCCTTGTCGTCGAACTCCGCCGACGCCGTCACCTCGGCCATCGACTCGGCTTTGGTCTTCTCGGTGCTGGCACCGAGGAGACGCCAGAAGCCCCGGCTGATGCGGCCGGATCCGGCAGCGCTGTTCTTGCGATCTTTCGCCACGGGTCAACGGTACCGTCGGCGCAATAACGGATGTCGACGTGCTCGTCGCCGGTGCCGGCTCATCGGCCCGGAAGCGGATCCGCGCCACTGCGGGACCGGTCCGCGCGCGGTGTTCGTAATCTCGCCGAACGGTATGTTTGCTTAGCCGCTCGTGACTGGCCCGCGCAGGCGGATCTGAAGACGGCGCTGAAGCTCACATTTCGCTAGCCATCTGGTCCGGACTCGCGCCTGCACAGAGTTCCAAGGGTAGGTTCGCCGGGAAGCCACACGGATCGGTTGTCATGCGCGACGCCGCCGCAGGAGGAGAAACGCGTTGGAGAAGTTCAAGCCGTCGATGGACTGGGGACACGAGCTCGTCCCGTCCTTGATCTGGATTTCCAAAGCGTGGACGATCAGCGCCGTCCTGAGCCTCGTTGTGTTGTTCCTGCTGGCGCGCTACACCGTCTGGGGGCGGCAGTACTGGCGGATCACCGGTGACTACTTCAAGGGCCGGCAGAGCGTCCGGGTCTGGATCTGGCTAGCCGTGCTGTTGCTGTCGACCATCATCTCGGTTCGCCTCGACGTGTTGCTCAGCTACTACAGCAACGACCTCTTCACATCGCTGCAGGTGGCCTTCCAGGGTGCGGGCGGTGGCAACGACGAAGTTCGCCAATCCGGTATCCACGGCTTCTGGGCGGCACTGATCCTGTTCGGCATCTTGGCGACCATCTACATCAGCCGCGTGATGCTGGACATCTACCTGATGCAGCGGTTCATCATCCGCTGGCGGGTATGGCTCACCGACCGGCTCACCTGCGACTGGCTCGACGACCACGCTTACTACCGCACCCGCTTCACCGACAGCGATATCGACAACCCCGACCAGCGCATCCAGTACGACATCGATATCTTCACCGCCGGGGTGGGCTCATCCCCGAACCAGCCGATGATCGGCAGTTCCAGCACGCTGCTGTTCGGGGCGATCAACTCGCTGGTGACGGTGGTTTCGTTCACCGTGATCCTGTGGAACCTGTCCGGCCCCCTGACGTTGTTTGGGTTCACCCTGGGCCACGCGCTGTTCTGGGTGGTGCTGATTTACGTGACGTTCGCGACGATCATCGCGTTCTGGATCGGCCACCCGCTGATCAAGCTGAGTTTCCGCAACGAGCTGACCAACGCCGTGTTCCGCTATGCCCTGGTTCGGCTGCGTGACGCCGCCGAGGCCGTTGGCTTCTACCGCGGTGAAGACGTGGAGCGGAGCCTGCTGCGCACCAAGTTTGCCGCGATCATCGCGAACTACCGCAGGTATGTGAACCGTACGATCGCGTTGACCGGCTGGAACCTCTCGATGAGCCAGATCATCAACCCGCTTCCCTTGGTGATCCAGGCGCCGCGGTTGTTCTCCGGCGCGATCGACCTGGGTGACGTCACCCAGTCCTCCAGCGCTTTCGGATCCATCCACGACTCGTTGTCGTTCTTCCGTAACGCCTACGACTCGTTCGCCTCCTACCGTGCGGCGATCATTCGTCTGCACGGGCTGGTCGAGACCAACTCCGAGGCCCGCGAGCTACCCAAGCTGAACACTCTTCCCAGCCACGACGGTTCGGTGGAGCTCCGGCGCGTGGAGGTCCGCACGCCCAGCGGCAAGCAGCTGGTCGACCCGATCGACCTGCGGCTGGAGCCGGGCGAGACGCTGGTGATCACCGGCGCGTCGGGTGCCGGCAAGACGACGCTGCTACGCAGCCTGGCCCAGCTGTGGCCCTACACCTCGGGCACGCTGTGCCGCCCGGACGATCACGACACGATGTTCTTATCGCAGATGCCCTATGTGCCGCTGGGTGATCTGCGCACGGTGGTGTCCTACCCAGCGGCCTCCGGAGATATCAGCGACGACCAGTTGCAGCGGGTGCTGACCAAGGTCGCGTTGTCCCACTTGGCCATCCGGCTCAACGAAGTCCAGGACTGGGCGAAGGTGCTCTCGCCTGGTGAGCAGCAGCGCATCGCGTTCGCCCGAGTGCTGCTGACCCGACCCAAGGCGGTCTTCCTCGATGAGGCCACCTCGGCGCTGGACGAGGGTCTGGAGTTCGCCCTCTACGACCTGGTCCGCGGTGAACTGTCGAACACCATTCTGGTCAGCGTCAGCCACCGCAGCACCGTCGAGCAGCACCACGTCAGGCAACTGGAACTGCTCGGCGATGGGGAATGGCGGCTGAGCCGCATCGAGGGAACCGAGCCCGCGAAGGTGTGACCGCGCAAGCGGCAGTGTTGTTCGCACTGACCAATATCGACGACCTGGTAGTGCTGGCGGTGTTCTTCGGCCGGGCGGGCCGGCATCGGGTGGATCAGCTGCGCGTAGTCGCGGGTCAGTATCTCGGCTTCTGCGCGATCCTCGTTGTATCGGTAGTGGGCGCGCTGGGAGTAAGCCTGCTGCCACGCAACGTCATTCCCTACCTTGGCCTGCTGCCGCTATTCCTCGGTATCCGGGCCGGGTGGCAGGCGTGGCAGGCGCGAGGGGCCGACGGCGCCGACGGCGAACCGCCCCGGCGCGGTCCGCGCGTTCTGGAGGTCGCAACAGTGACCTTCGCCAACGGTGGCGACAACGTCGGGGCTTACGTTCCGGTGTTCGCCGTCGCCGGCGTCGGCAGCATGGCCGGCTATATCG
The DNA here is from genome assembly GCF_010731895.1 of Mycolicibacterium helvum. Classification (NCBI taxonomy): domain Bacteria; kingdom Bacillati; phylum Actinomycetota; class Actinomycetes; order Mycobacteriales; family Mycobacteriaceae; genus Mycobacterium; species Mycolicibacterium helvum. The sequence goes on from NZ_AP022596.1 coordinate 5,676,264, forward strand.
GCACATTCCTCGTCGGCGTGGCGATCTGGTGCGCTGCGGGACAGTACTTCGCCAGCCGCCCGCCCGTCGCCAGGTTGCTATCCCGTTGGGGCCACGTCATTTTGCCCGTGGTCCTCGTCGCGATAGGCCTGGCGATCCTGATCGAAGGCGGAGCTTTCGGTCGTTAGCCGTTCACTGTTGCGGCGGCATGGGTCCCGGCGCGCCGGCCGAAGAAGGAGCCCTCCCCGAGCTGGGTGCCGCTCGCGTAGCCCTTGCCGTCCTGGGCGATGTTGGACGCGCAGGCCCCCGCCGCGTATAGGCCACGGATCACGCTGCCGTCGGCCCGCAATACCTCGCCGTTGACGTCGGTGGCCAGCCCGCCGACGGTGAACCCGGAATACATCGCCTTACCCAGCGTCAAGTCGAAGGCACCCCACGGCCCCTTATCTTGCGGCGCAAGGAATTCCGGCTGCTTGTGGAATTCGGGGTCCTCACCCTTGGCGGCGTGTTCGTTGTAGTTGTTCAGTGTCTCGACGAGGTTGCCCGTCGGGATGCCCAGTGCCGCCTCCATCTCTTCGACCGTCTCCCAGCCGTCGATGAAGGTGATCAGCGGGATCTCCGGGCGCTGCATGTGGGCTTCGTCGACGATCAGATATGCCGCACTGTCGGGCTGGTCCATCACGAAACCCGAAGTGCGCGAATGGTAGCCGTCCTCGGTGACGAACCGCTTGCCGAACTTGTTGACGATGATGCCGGTCAGCAGGATCGACGGCGGGTAGACGGGCGCGGTGATGAACACCTGGTCCATATGCTTGGTGGCCCCGCCGACCGACTCGCCGAGCCGGATGCCCAGGCCGTCGTCGTAGGTGTTGCCGAGCACGAACGGCTTCTCGGCCAGCTTGGGAGTGAATTCGGCGACCATGTCGGGATTCATCACGAACCCGCCCGCGGCGATCACCACGGATTTGGCCCGGATCGACCCCGTCTCGCTGAAGCGTTTCCACGACACCCCGACAACGGCCGAGTCGGCCGAGTGGCCGTCCACGACGAGGTTCGTCGCGCCGGTCTCGTACCGGATCTGCACACCCAGCTCGGCGGCCCGTTTCAACAGCAGGTCGATCACCATTGCCGCGCCCTGGGTGTCCCCTGGCACCGGGACCTTGTGTCCGCGCGGGGCCGGTACCGCCATGTTCTTGTACGGCCACACTTTCTCGTTGCCGGTGAACATCAAGCCTTCGGTATTCGGCTGGATGACAGCCTTTTCCGGGTAGTAGGTGCGCTCGAAGACGACGCCGAGCTCCTCCAGCCAATTGAAGTGCTCGACGCTGCCCTCGCAGTAGGCGCGGATCTTGTCGAACTCGGGTTCACGCGACACCGCGACGAGGTACTTGTACATTTCCTCGACGCTGTCGCTGTGACCGGTCGCCTGCTGCACGGCGGTACCACCGCCGAGGTAGAAGTGCCCGCCCGCCATCGAGGTGGTGCCGCCGGCGACGGCAGCCTTTTCGAGCACCAGAACCCTGGCACCGGCGGCCGCCGCACTCACCGCCGCACACCCGCCGCCGATGCCGAAACCGATCACCACGACATCGACGTCGTCGGACCACTCGGTCACGTCGGCGGCGTCGACGGTCGTGGGGATGTCCAGGCCACTCATTGTTGCTCCTGTTTCACATAGTCGAAAAACGTGCGGATCTCGTCGGGGATATAGGCGATCTCGAGGTAGGGCACCCCAGCCGCGGGAGCGGCCAGGTAGGCGAACTGCATGCCACCAGGCATCTCGCCGCGGGCAACGACCGGAGCCGTCGCCGCGGCTTCGGACAGCGCGGCTTCGAAGGCACCGGCGTCGGCGGCTTCCACGCAGATGTGGTGCAGGCCGGGGCCGTTTTCGTTGAGGAACTCGGTGTAGATGCTCTCGCCGCGGGTCGGCGCGATGAGCTCCAGCTGGGTGTCGCCGGCGTAGCTCAGCGAGATATCGGCGTGGTAGTCGGCGGGCGCACCGCGATGCACGCAGGTGTCGGGACCGAAATGCACATCGGGCATTCGGATCCATTTCCTGGCCCCGAGCAGCGTCGTCAAGGCCGCTTCGGTGGCTTCCAGATCGCGGGTTACCCAGGCGATCTGGACAGGTGTCTGGCTGGTCATCGGTTCGAGGATATCCCCGGCCCGTCAGCCTGGCTAGAACGTGTTCTAGTTCTGTGGCCCAGCGGTCAACAGGTCGATGGCAAGACGGATCTGTTCGTCGAACAACACACCCGCATCGGTGAAGGTGTCCGCGCCGTACTGGCCGAAGACCTCCAGGCTGGTGGCGCCGATGATCAGTGCCCAGACCGCAGTGCAGCGGATCACCAGCGCGTCATCGCCGGGAAAGCCGAACTCATCGCGCACGCGAGCCAGGTCGGCTGACATCGGTTGTGCGACATGATGTTCGGTGAGCGCGATATCTCCGGTGATGACCCCCGAGGCCACCGCGTCGAACAGCATCCCGATCACCCGGGTGCCCGGTCCGGTGGTCAGTTCGGCGGGGGCTCGATAGCCCGGTACTGGAGTGCCGTACAGCAGCGCCCAGTCGGCAGGCTGGTCGATCGCCCACTGCCGCATTGCGTGGGCGATCGTTGCGACATCGGCTCGCCATCCACTGTCGGCGCCCGTCCGAGCCTGCCCGACAGCGTCGGCCAGGTCGGAGTACACGTCGATCAGCAGCAGGGTCAGCAGGGCGTCGCGGCTGGCGACGTAGCGGTAGACCGCAGAGGAGACCATGCCCAGTTCGCGGGCGATCGCGCGCACCGACAGCCCGGCCGCGCCTACGGTGGCCAGTTGCCGACGGCCCAGCTCGATGATCTGCGCCTCGATGCGTTGCCGCGCCTCCTCGCGTTTGCCCATGCGGCGAGTGTCGCACATTCGAGATCACTGCTCTTGCTTTTGCGGCGCTCGACTGGCATCCTCAAAACGAGAGCATTGCTCTCTCAACCTTCGATTGACGGGACGCCACCGATGAACCAGCACTACGACCGGCCGAACGCCACCGCACGCGCCTTCAATGCCGTCATTCGCCGGCTCGCCGAGGCGGGTATCAGCATCGCCGGCACCCGCGCACTGCGGGTGCGTGGCCGCAAGTCCGGCGCCTTGCACAGCGTCGTCGTCAACGTGCTGCGCATCGACGGGACCGACTACCTGGTGTCCCCCCGCGGAAACACCCAGTGGACGCGAAACGCTCGGGCAGCCGGCGCCGTGGAGCTCGGGCCGCGTTGGCGGCACACCCCGGTTGCGCTCACCGAGGTCGCCGACGACGACAAGCCCGCCGTGCTCGAGCGCTATCTAGATCGGTGGTATTGGGAGGTCAAAGGGCACATCGCCGGTCTTACGCCGGAGTCGAGTGCCGACCAGCTGCGCGCGGCCGCCCCGCTGATCCCGGTGTTCGCGCTGGCGCGTTAGTTTGCGCTGACTTCTTGGGCTGCGGCCACGTTGACCACACCAATGCCTTCGCGGACCTGCTGGCTGGTGGCCACCCAGGACACCGCCGCCGGATAGGTGCCCCACGTGCTGTTGAACAGCCCAATGATCACGGCCTTGTTGTTGTCGATCGGCACGTACACCGGTCCGCCGGAGTCACCCTTCTGGCTCACCACGCCGTTCTCCATGGTGAACCAGCCGTTGTTGACCCGCTCGATCGAGCCACAGCTTTCGCCGGTGACGACCCCGAAGTGGCAGACCGGCTGGCCGGCGGCCATCGCCGGAGCGGCTTCGGCGACCAGCTGGCGGCCGCCGGGCAGGATGTTGTTGACCACGACGTCGGCGGCCAGCGTGATCGTCTCGTAATCGGAGATCACCTCGTCGGTGCGCACCACGGCGCCGTCGGGGGTGTTGTCCTGGGACATCGAGACGGTGCCGATGAAACGGCCGTCGCGGTCGGTGACGGGCCCATCAGCCCGGCAATGCCCGGCCGAATAGGCGATCCGCGCCACTGGGTCGACGTAACCGAGCGTGCAGACGTTACTGGCCTGACGGATTTCCATCCCCGGTGACACCACCGCGCCAGGAGTGGCCTGGGCCGCAGGCGTCAAAGTCGCGGACACGGCCAGAACGGCCGCAACGGCAAAGACAACTCTCTGAGGAAAACGCGCCACGGTACACCCCGATCGGTCGGCAACACGTCAAGAACGCGCCGCGAAAGTATCTCGACTGTGTATCGGCATCGATCTCAAATCGTTACCAACAAAGTATGAGATACCGGCGTGTCGCCGCAGGAATCCCGTCAGAGGCGGATAAAAGCCCGTCAGAGACGGTTAAGGGATGGTGACTACCTGCCCGGGCTGGATGAGATCGGGGTTGGCGATGCCGCTGGCGTTCGCGATCTCCGGGTACCGGTTGCCGTCGCCGTAGAAGCGTTCAGCGATCGCCCACAGGGTGTCGCCGGAGACCACGGTGTAGGTCCGGGGTGCGGGCGGAGCCGGTTCCTCGGCGACCACCGGTGCAGCCTCGACCTCCTCTGGTGCCGCCACGGCGACGTCCGCCACGGCCTCCTCGACCGCAGCGGCCGGCGGCGGGGCATCGGTCTCGGTGTGCGACGACCACGCCGGCCCGTCGGCGGCATAGAGGACCAGGTTGCGATCGTCCTGCAGAACCAGCTTGACGTTCGTCTTGCCCTTGGTGTCGGTGTGCCAGACCGGTTTGTCCGAGGTGTACAGCACGAAGTTGCCATCCGTCTGCACTTCGGCGCGGACAACATCCTGACCGTTGGTGCCGGTTGCCCACACCGATTCACCCCGGGCGGCGAGGACGAGATTGCCGTCGTCTTGCAGCGTCAGCGTGTAGGCGCCGTTGTTGGAGGTGAGGGTTTCGCCCCTTCCGAGCTTCTGTCCTTCAGCGAGAGTGTCTCCCATGGCTTTTCCTCCTGTTCGACGTCCTCATTCAGGGCGTGTGAGGCCGAGCCTACTGACGGCGAACAGCGCCGTGGGGAGTTGCGCACAATCGGTGAAAGGGCTTTTCAGCGAACCCGATCCCACCGACCGAGCAGGGCAATCTAGGAGTCGAACCCCAGGCCCAGCCGGTCGAGGGTGCGCAGGAAGATGTTGCGCTTGCCGGCGTGGTGATCGGCCTGGTTGAGGGACCATCGGGTGGCCTGAATACCGATGCTGGCCGCCGGTTCGGGCGGGAACGGCAGCGGTTTACGGTTGACCATTTCCAGCTCGGTGCGCTCGGTGGGATGCCCGTCGAGCAGGTCAAGGCAGACGTCGGCGGCGAACCGGGCCGCACCGACGCCCAGGCCGGTGAATCCGTTGACATAGGCGATCCGCCCGCGTCCGGCCAGCCCCCAATGCGCACAGAACCGGGTGTTGGTATCAATGGCCCCCGCCCAGCGGTGGCCGAACCGGACATCTTCGAGTTGGGGGAAGGTGATGAAGAAGTGGGCGGCCAACCTGCGGTAGGTCTCCGGCCGGTCCTCGTACGTCGGGTTGACGCGACGGCCGAAGTAGTAGACCGCGTCGTAGCCGCCCCAGACGATCCGGTTGTCCGCGGAGAGGCGGTAGTAGTGGAACTGATTGGCGCTGTCGCCGATCCCCTGCCTGGACCGCCATCCGATGCGGTCCAGCTGCTCCGGGGTCAGCGGTTCGGTGGCCAGCACGTAGTCGTACACCGGAATGGTGTGCAGCCGGTTGCGCTTGAGCAGGCTGGGAAAGACGTTGGTCGCCAGCACAACCTGATCAGCCTCGATCACACCTGTGCGGGTGCTCACCGCAACGCCGCTGCGCTCACGGTCCACCGACAGCGCCGAGGTGTGCTCGAAGATCTGCACACCGGCGTCCGTGCAGGCGCGGGCGAGCTCGAACACCAGCCGTGCGGGATGGACAATCGCACAGGTCTCTGCCGCGAACAGGCCGGCCTGATACGTCGGCGAGTCGACCTCGGCGCGAACCGCCGCCTGGTCCAGAAACCGTCCGTCGCCGTCGTCGGCCCCCTCACGCAACCACTGGACCTGATGCGGTTCGGTCGCCACGGTCAGCATCCCGGAGCGCTCCCAGTCGACCGCCATGGCGTACTTCTCGATATCGGCTTGCATGCCGTCGAGGTTGGCCAGGCCGAGCTTCTCCAACTGGTCGAACTCGCTGGGCCAGCGGGATTTACCGTTCTCCGCGCCGTGGGTGATGCTGGCCTCGACGAAGCCGCCGTTGCGTCCCGATGCCGCCCAGCCAACCCGCTCGGCCTCGATCAGCACGACCCGCGCGCCGGGGTTGCGTTCGGTGGCGTGCAGCGCAGTCCACAGGCCGGCATAGCCGCCGCCGACCACCAGCAGGTCACAGCTCAGGCCGCCGGTCAGCCTCGGATACTCGGGCCGGGGGATGTCGAGCCACATCGATCCGAAGGACGCGGACGCCAGCGCCCGGGAGATCAGGTCGGGGTCGACGCGGCGATCGAATACGGTCTGCACCTCAGCATGGTGCCATGGCCTGGCGCGCTACTTGGCGAATCGCGCCAGCAGGGGCCCGACGGTGGCCAACACGAATACGTATGGCGTGGCGATGGATCCGATCGCGGCGACCGACGTGCCGGCCAGCCCGATGATCACCAGGGAGAACTCACCGCGGGCGATCAGCGCCGTCCCGGCGCGCAGCTGGCCAGGCCGGCCGACACCGTCGCGTCGGGCGGCGTACACCCCGGTGGCCACTTTGGTCACCGCCGTGACGGCTGCGAGCAGCGCGGCCACTGGCAGCATCGGCACCAGATCTTTGGGATCGACCGACAACCCGATAGCCAGAAAGAACACCGCGGCGAATAGGTCGCGCAGCGGGGTCAACACGGCGCGGGCCCGTTCGGCGGTCTCCCCCGTCAGCGTCAGCCCGACCAGGAACGCCCCCACCGCCGCCGAGGCGTGCAGATGTTCGGCGGCGGCTGCCACCAGCAGCGTCAGCCCCAGTATGCGCAACAGCATCTGCTCGTCGTCCGGGTGGGCGATCAGCCGGCCGACGTGATGGCCCCAGCGATACGACGCCGCGAACACCGCCACCAGCGCGATCATTGCGGCGCCCATCCACAGCAGCGCCTCCCACCAGGTGCCACCCGCTGCCAGCACCGCGAGCAGCGGCAGGTAGGCCGCCATCCCGAAATCCTCGAGCACCAAAATCGACAACACGGCCGGGGTTTCGCGGTTGCCCAATCGGCGCAGGTCGTTGAGCAGCCGGGCAATCACGCCGGACGAGGAGATGAAGGTGATACCGGCCATCGCCAGGATGCCGACAAAGTTCAGGCCGAGCAGCCAGCCGGCGATGGCGCCCGGGGTGGCGTTGAGGACGAGGTCGACGCCCGCCGACGGCAGGTGCCGCCGCATACTGGCGGCGAACTCGCCAATGGAGAACTCCAGGCCCAAGGTCAATAGCAGCAGGACCACGCCGATCGTTGCGCCGGTGGACACGAACTCCCCCGCCGCCGGGATCGGCGCGATACCGCCGTTGCCGAGCGCCAGGCCAGCGACCAGATACAGCGGAATCGGCGACAGCGCGAACCGGCGGGCCAGCGTTCCCAGGATTGTCAGGACCGTGAAGATGACGCCAAGTTCGAGGAGGAGCGCCGCCGACACAGCCACCAGCGTCAGCCTTGGTCGACGATGCGCCGGACGCCTGCGATGCCGTTTTCGGTGCCGATGACCACCAGGACGTCCTCGGCGTGCAGCACCTGCGCGGGTCCCGGCGAGGCCAGTACTTCCTCGTCCCGCACGATCGCCACGATGGACGCGCCGGTGCGGGTTCGGGCTTTGGTGTCGCCCAGCGGACGGTCGACGAACGGCGAGCTCGCCACGATCTCCACCTGACCGGCGTCCAGGCCCGGCACCTCCTTGGTGAGGTCGGCGAAACGTTCCACCAACCGCGGGGCGCCCAGGATCTGAGCCAGCGCCTCGGCCTCCTCGTCGGTCAGCCGGAATACCGGGCGGGCCTGATCGGGGTCGGCAGCGCCGTAGAGGACGACTTCGAAATCTCCGCTGCGGCGGGCGATCACGCCGATGCGGTTACCGTCGGCGTTGTCGAATTCGTAGCGCAGCCCGACGCCGGGCAGCAGGACTTCTTTGACCTCCATGGGCTCCATCCTCGATGACGGCACCGCTGTTGACTATGCGTTAGCAACCGTAGTGGATTGCGGCGCGACAGTGGGCGTCCAGCCGGGCGGGCCGAAGACGTATCCCAGACGATCGCGCCACCGGGTGGCTGCGCGCACGTCGTGGGCGATCGCCACGTATTCGCGGGTCTGCAGCTTCCAGATGTTGAACGTGTTGACCGGCTTGGTCAGCCCGTAGTGCGGGCGGAACAGTTCAGGTGCAAAGGTGCCGAACAGCCGGTCCCAGAGAATGAAGATGCCGCCGTAGTTCTTGTCCAGATACTCGGGATCCATCCCGTGGTGCACCCGGTGGTGCGACGGTGTGTTGAAGACGAATTCGTATGCCCGGGGCAGCTTGTCGATGTGCTCGGTGTGCACCCAGAACTGGTAGATCAGGCTGATCGAGAAACCGGTGAACACCATCCACGGCGGAACACCCAAGAGTGGCAACGGAATCCAGATGATGATCTCGCCGCTGTTGTTCCATTTCTGGCGTAGCGCGGTCGCGAAGTTGAAATAGCGGCTGGAGTGGTGTGCCTGATGGGTGGCCCAGATCAGCCGCACCCGGTGAGCGATGCGGTGGTAGGCGTAGAACAGGATGTCTACCCCGACGATCGCTATCACCCACGTGTACCACTGCCGCGGCGACAGATGCCAGGGCGCGACGTAGGTGTACAGCGCCGCGTAACCCAGCAGGGCCAAGAACTTCCAGGCGCCCATCGTCGCGATCGACACCAGCCCCATGGAGATCGAGTTCCAGGAGTCGCGGGTGAGGTAGGCGCCCGATGCGGGACGGTCCGACTCGTCGGTCAACCGCTCGAGCTTGCGGGCGGCGGTCCATTCGATGATCAACAGCAGCAGGAAGAACGGGATCGCGAACAGCACCGGGTCCCGCATCGGCTGCGGGAGAACGGACAACCTTTCTCCGATTCGATCCATGCCTGCTTCCTCCGATGTCGCCGGCCCAGCGGCCTCCCAGCCGGGAGTCTAACGCGATCTGTCCGCGTTGTTAGACACGTTGTCAGGAAGCCGCATCAGCGGAAGCTGAGCACCTCATCGCCCCAGGCCAGCCGGATCTGGCGGTCCAGGTCGTCGACGACGCGGTCGTCCCGATCGATGACCAGGGTGGCGCGATCGTCGCTGCGGTAGGGCGCCCACTGCGGTTGCCCCATCGGCACGTTGGGATCGCCGGTCGCCGCGAACGTGGTCCACCGGGTACGCATGCGTTCCGACAGTGCCTCGCCGGTTTTCAGGCCGCCGAGTTTGAAGGTGACGTCGCGAGCCCCGGAGACCAGGTTGCCCCACACGTAGATCAGCTCGGTGGCGTGCGCGGCACCGAGCCGGATCGCCTTGAAAATCGGTGTTGCCCAGTCGAATCGGTATAGATACACCGGGGCGGTGGCCCCATGCCCCTCGGCGAACCACACCGTGGGCATCCGGAAGCCCATGTCGCTGGCCACCCCGAGGCTGCGGGCGCGGGCCCGCCGGGCCGGGTAGGCCATACCGATCTGCTCGGCGGTGGGCAGCTGCAGACCCGGCTGGTCGTCGGCGATCTCGTTGAACATCGTGCGAATTGCTTTGGGCGCGATAGGCATCAACGGTGAGCGCATGAACCGGAACAGCGCGGCCTCGTCCTTGTTGGTGCCGATCAACAACGGCACCGGGTGCGTTTTCCCGGCGCGGGCCAGCGTCACCGGATAATCCGGAACGAGGTCCCCGTCGACGGTCGGGGCGAACGCCAGCCGTCCCGGCGTGGCGGTCGGGACGTGGTCGAACACCTCCATGGAGGCGTCGACCAGGGCCTGTACTGGCGCCCGGTGTGCCTCGGCGGCGGTCATTCCGAGCCGGTCCAGCAGCAGCTGCGCCACCGCGTCGGCCCGGCTGCTGTCATAGATCGACGTGGCCGGCGAACTCTGGGCGATGGCCCGGGAGAACAGCCCCGCAGCCTGCGGCACGGCCAGCAGGGTGGTGACGATCCCGGCGCCTGCGGATTCGCCGAACAGCGTCACCCGGTCCGGATCGCCGCCGAAGCCGGCGATGTTGTCCTGCACCCAGCGCAGCGCGGCGAGCACGTCGCGCAGTGCGATATTGCTGTCGAAACCGGCCGATGAGAGGTCGATGAAGCCCAGCGCGCCGAGCCGGTAGTTGATGGTCACGACGACGACATCGGAGCCGTCGGCCAGCACTGTGCCGTCGTAGAGCGGCTGGCTGCCGGAGCCGAAGATGTAGGCCCCGCCGTGCACCCACACCATCACCGGCTTGGGATCAGCGGAATCGATCCCTGATGGCGCCCACACGTTGAGGAACAGGCAGTCCTCGTCGGCGCGGGTGCCAAGGCCCATCGGGATGGGACTGCGCGGCTGAGGGCTCACCGGCCCGAATTCCGTCGCATCCATGACCTCGGCCGACGGCTGTGGGGGCACCGGCGCACGCCAGCGCAGTTCCCCGACGGGCGCGGCGGCGTAACGGATGCCCTTCCACGTCGTGACCCGCCCGTCGTCGGTGCCGCGGACCGGGCCGTAGCTGGTCGCGACGACCGGCCGGTCGACGACCCGCCGGATGTTGGCTTCCGTTGTCATCCCGCCCACGTTACCGACGGGTAACGGTCGCTGCCCCGTCGCCCTGCTCACCGCGGGCACCGCGTATGGCGGCGACCACAATCCCCCGCCCGGCTATCCTGACCAGGCTGCTAGCCGATGGAGGTGCCGAGCGTGCGGAAGTGGGCGCTGCTCCTGGCCGCCATCTGCGTCGAGGTCACCGGGACGTTGTCGCTGCGTGCATCCCAGGACCAGCGCGCCTGGCTGGTGGTCGTGGTGGTCGGCTATCTCGCCTCGTTCTACTTCCTCGCGCTGGTGCTGCGGGCCGGCATGCCGGTCGGCGTGGCCTACGGCGTCTGGGGTGCGGTGGGAACCGCGGCGACGGCGGCGCTGGCCGCCGTGATCTTCGGTGACCCGTTCACCACCCCGATCATCGCGGGTATCGGGCTGATCATCGCCGGGGTGCTCTTGGTGGAGCTCGGTTCGCGGCACCAGGAGACGCCGCCGTGATGTGGCTGACGCTGGCGGGGGCCATCCTTATCGAGGTGTGCGCGACCCTGTCGTTGCGCGCTTCGGACGGCTTCCGCAAGAAGATCTGGATCGCGCCGATGGCGATCGGCTATCTGGTGTCGTTCACGTTGCTGTCGGTCACGCTGTCGCTGGGCATGCCGGTCGGCGTCGCCTACGGGGTGTGGTCGGCGGCCGGTGTGGCGCTGATCGCTGTGATCGCGCGGGCGCTGTTCAACGAGCCGCTGACCCCGCTGATGGTGGCGGGCATCGGGCTGATCATCGCCGGAGTGCTCACGATTGAGCTGACGGGTTCCGTGGGCTGAGTGCCCAGCCCAGCGCCACCGCCGCCAGCCCGGCCGCGACAACGCTGAGCAGCCCCACCCGCAGTGACACCGCATCGGCGATCGCGCCAACGACGATCGGTGAGCCAAGGAACCCGACCCGCATGAGCCAGGTCAGCACCGTCAATCCGGTGCCGGAGCGCAGACCCGGCAGCTCGTCTGCGGCGTGCATCGCGCCAGGCACCAGTGTGGCTGAACCGAATCCGGCGGCGGCGAAGCCGGCGATGGTGCCGGGCACGCTCGGGAATGCCAGCGCGGCCGCCATGCCCAGCGCGACGATCACGCCGCCGGCCCGGGCCACCGCTGCCTGCCCCCACCGGTCGACCATCCGATCACCGAACGTCCGGCCGATGAGCTGGCAGCCGACCATGGCAACGTATCCGAGCGCGGCGATCGCGGCCGGCGCCGACAGCGAGTCGTGCAGGTACAGCGTGGCCCACGAGCTACCCCCGTCCTCGACGACGGCGCCGGCGATCGCGATGGTCACCAGGGCGGCCAGCACGAGGTAAATGGGGCGGCCCGACCGGGCGGTCGCCTGGGCCTGGTGCTGGTGAGCAGGCTCGTCATGGTCGGGACCGGGCAGCAGGAAGCGGTAGCTGATCAGGCAGACCGCGCAGAGCAGCAGACCGGACGCGGACAGCTGTACCGCCCGGGGAACGCCGAGATAGATTGTGCCCGCGCCGATCAGGCCGCCCAGGACTGCGCCCGACGACCAGACCGCGTGCAGTGAGTTGATGATCGACCGCCCGTAGCCGCGTTGAAGCCGCAACCCGTGCATGTTCTGGGCGACATCGGTCACCGAATCGGCGGCGCCGGCGCAGAACAACGCCGCGGCCAGCATCGCGCCGCTGGGCGCCAACCCGGCAGCGAAGACGAACACCGCGATCAGCACGCTCCCGACGACCGCCACGACCGCGGAGCGGTAGCGACGGATCAGTGCGGCCGCGGTGGGACCGGTCAGCAGCGCACCCGCCGAGAACGCGGCCACCGACAGACCGAAAGCCGTATTGGACAACCCGAGGTCCGCCTTGATCTCGGGATAACGCGGCAGCAGATTGGCGAACAGCGCGCCGTTGGTCAAGAACAGCGCCGCCGTCGCGACCCGGGCTCGGCGGTTGCGCACGTCGAGTTCGGGGGTGCCCACGTGAGGCGAGGTTACGGGTAACCAAGCAAGATGGCAGCCATGACTGATTCGTCGCTGTCCGAACTGGCCCACCGGTTCGGCGTGGCCACCGAATATCACGACTGGACGGGACGGCTCGAGACGGTCGACGAGGCCACCCTGGTGGCGGTGCTGGCCGCGCTCGGCGTCGAAGCCGGAACCGAAGAGTGCCGTGCAGCGGCACTTTCGGCCGAGAACAACCGGTACTGGTCGCGGTCACTGCCGCCGACGATCATTGGCCGTGCGGCCAGCGAGACGTCATTCTGGGTTCATGTCAGCCACGGCGATCCGGCGCACGTCTGGGTTCGCCTCGAGGACGGCACGGTCCGTACCGGGGTGCGCCAGGCTGACAACTGGACGCCGCCGTTCGATCTGAACGGCAGGCTGGTGGGCGAGGCGACGTTCGTGTTGCCGGCGGATCTGCCGCTGGGCTATCACCGGGTCCACCTGCGCTCCGGCGGTCAGGAGTCGAGCACGCCGCTGATCATCACCCCAGCCTGGCTGGGGCTGCCGACGCGGCTCGGAGCACGCCGCACCTGGGGGCTGGCCACCCAGCTCTACAGTGTGCGCTCGAAGAACTCATGGGGTGTCGGGGATCTCGGCGATCTCGCCGATCTGGCGGTGTGGGCCGGGGCGCGCCACGGCGCCGGGTACGTCCTTGTCAACCCGTTGCAGGCGTCGGCGCCCACCGAACCGATGGAGCCCTCCCCCTACCTGCCGTCGTCGCGGCGATTCACCAACGCGCTGTACCTGCGGGTTGAGAACGTCCCCGAATTCGCCTTTCTGCCCAAACGCGGCCGGGTATGGAAACTGCGCGCCGCGATCCAGGGACGCGCTCGCAAAGTCGACACCATCGACCGCGACGCCGCATGGGCAGCCAAACGCGTTGCGCTGAAGGCGATTTACCGGGTTCCCCGGTCGGCGGGCCGCCAGCTGGCGTTCGAAGCGTTCAAGGAGCGGGAAGGACGCGCCCTCGACGACTTCGCCACCTGGTCGGCGCTGGCCGAGAAGTACGGCAGCAACTGGCATGAGTGGCCGAAATCGCTGCGGCACCCTGCTGGCCCCGAGGTGCTCGCGTTCGCCGAGCGGCACAGCGCGAGCGTCGATTTCCACCGGTGGCTGCAGTGGCAGCTCGATGATCAACTCGCCGTCACCCAGTCCCAGGCGGTCCGCACCGGGATGGCGTTGGGCATTATGCACGATCTGGCCGTCGGTGTGCATCCCGACGGCGCCGATGCCTGGGCACTTCAAGACGTACTGGCGCTGGGGGTGGCCGCGGGTGCGCCGCCCGACGAGTTCAATCAGCTGGGCCAGAACTGGTCACAACCGCCCTGGCGCCCCGATCAGCTCGAAGAGCTTGGCTACCAACCATTCCGGGCATTGATCCAGACGATCCTGCGGCACGCGGGCGGGGTGCGCATCGACCACATCATCGGGCTGTTCCGGCTGTGGTGGATTCCCGCGGGTGCAGCGCCGACCAAGGGCACCTACGTCCGCTACAACCACGACGCGATGATCGGCATCGTCGCGTTGGAGGCCTACCGGGCCGGTGCTGTCGTCGTCGGCGAGGACCTTGGCACGGTGGAGCCGTGGGTGCGTGACTATCTACGCGCGCGCGGGATCTTGGGCACGTCGATCCTGTGGTTCGAACGGGACAACGATGGTGACCGTGGTCCGCTGCGAGCCGAGCGGTGGCGCGAACTGTGTCTGTCCTCGGTGACCACCCACGACTTGCCGCCGACGCCCGGCTATCTGGCCGGCGAACATGTGCGGTTGCGCGACGAGCTGGGCCTGCTCACCCGGCCCGCCGAGGACGAACTGGCCGACGACCGGACCGAGCAGGCGGCGTGGATGGCCGAACTGCGCCGGGTCGGTCTGCTCGGCTCCGATCCCGACGAGGAGCAGGTGATCCTGGCCCTCCACCGGTATCTGGCCCGCACCCCGTCCCGGCTGTTGGCGCTGGCACTGACCGACGCCGTCGGCGACCGGCGCACCCAGAACCAGCCGGGCACCACCAACGAGTACCCGAATTGGCGAGTCCCGCTGACCGGGCCGGACGGCGCACCGATGCTGCTGGAGGATGTGCTGACCGACCCGCGGGCACAGACACTGGCTGCCGCGCTGCACGCTGCCACCCTCGCGCGCCAGGAATAGCGATGCCGAAATTCAGTGCGGGCGTGCTGTTGCACCGGGTAACCGATGGGGTCGCTGAGGTACTGATCGGTCACCCGGGCGGACCATTCTGGGCGCGCAAGGACGACGGCGCGTGGTCGATCCCGAAGGGCGAGCACGAGCCCGACGAGGACCCGTGGGCGGCCGCGCAACGCGAGTTCGCCGAAGAACTGGGTTGCGCTGTCCCCGAAGGTCCCCGGATCGCGTTCGATGCGGTCAAGCAGCCGAGCGGCAAGGTGCTGACGGTGTTCGCCGTCAACGCCGACCTGGACGTGGCCGATGCGCACAGCAACACCTTCACGCTGGAATGGCCGAAGGGGTCGGGACGGCTGCAGGAGTTTCCCGAGCTGGATCGGGTGGCGTGGTTCGCGGTGGCGCAGGCACGGCGGAAGCTGCTCAAAGGACACGTGGTGTTCCTGGATCTGTTGATGGCTCATCAGTCGGGACTCGGTGAAGGCGATCCGGGCCCGGAGGGTTAGCCTCACGCAATGATGATCGGTGTCGTCGCTCCCATCGCGGCCGGGGTCACCGCCGATCCCGTCTGGATGGGTGAATTCGCCCGCCACCTCGAGGCCTGCGGCTTCGAGTCGATCATCATGGCCGAGCACACCGTGCTGGTGACGCAGTACGCCAGCGTGTATCCCTACGATCCGTCCGGCCGGGTCGAGGTGGCCCCGGAGTGTCCGGTGCCCGATCCGCTGGAGCTGTTGGCATTTCTGGCCGGCCAGACCACGACGTTGGGGCTGGCCACCGGTGTCCTCGTGTTGCCCAACCACCATCCGGTGATGCTGGCCAAACGGGCCGCCACCGTCGACGTGCTCTCCGGCGGCCGGCTGCGGTTGTGTGTCGGGGTGGGGTGGCTGCAGGAGGAGATCGAAGCCTGCGGAGCCGATTTCGATACCCGGGGCCGGCGCGCCGACGAGCAGATTCAGGTGCTGCGGGCGCTCTGGGCCGACCATCCCGATGGGGTCAGCCATCACGGCGAGTTCTACGATTTCGCCAACGCGATGTCGTACCCCAAACCGGTTGCCAGTCAAGGTGTTCCGATTCATATCGGCGGGCATAGCCGGCTGGCGGCGCGCCGGGCAGGACGGTTGGGTGACGGATTCCAGCCGCTCGGGGTCGCCGGCGGCGAGCTGACGACGTTGGTCGAGGTCATGCGGGTGGCGGCCGAGGACGCTGGACGCGATCCGGATTCGCTCGAGCTGTCGTTGGGCCATCTCGTCACCAAGGTCGACGCCGACCGCGCTGGACGGCTGGCCGAGGTGGGGGCTGACCGGCTGGTGCTGGGGATGCCGCCGGTCACCGATATCAACGAGGCCAAGGACATCGCGTCAGCGTGCGCGCAGCGGCTCGGCATGCGGCCGTGAGTCTTTCGGTGGCGGATCGGTTGGCGCTGTCAGAGCTGGTGCATCGCTATGCCGCTGCCGTCGACGATCAGGATGTCGAGACGGTGCTCGGATTGTTCCGCGGTGACGGGGAATTGGTCCTGCCCGATCCGCCGGACGTGCTGACACCGGTGCGCCGCCATCATGGTCCGGACACTATCGGGGCCGCGTTGGCCGCGGCGACCAACGTCGGGCGTACGCATCACGCCATCGATTCCGAGGTCTATACCGTGGACTCGAATCCCGATCTGGCACTTGGGCGTATCGCGGCGACCGCGCATCATTGGAGCCGCCGTGACGAGGGCATCGTCGACCTGGTCTGGTATCTGCGCTACGACGACGAGTACGCGCGGGGCGAGTCGGGTTGGCTTGTGGCGCGGCGCGCCCTGACGATCAACGCGATCGAGACGCGGCCGACCCGCCGCCTGCGCTGATTCCTATCGCACCCCGGCGGCGGCTTCGGCAAGCGCGTCGGTTGCGGCCTTGCGGCGCATTTCGATGACGTCTCCGATCTGGCGCGCCAGCCGGGCATTGTTCTGCACCACAGAATTCATCGCGGCGCGGGGTACGGACACGATCGTGGCGTCGGTGAGTGCGACGACACCGGTGATCATCCGTTGGCGGGTCAGCGATGTTCCCCCGACGTACTCCCCCACACCCAGGGTGCCCAGCGACAACTCGCGGCCGTCTTCGGCGTAGACGACCATCCCGACCGATCCGGCGGTGATGAAGCAGACCGCTTCCGGGATGGTGTTGACCGGTTGGATGATCTCGCCTTCGGCGTAGAGCAGCTGGCGGCCCTGCGCCGACATCGCGGCCGCCGCCTCCTGCCCAAGCCCCAGCCCGGCCGCGATCCGCTGCAGCGCACCGTCCACGTAGGCCTTGGCGGCCTCGGGGTCAGGACTCGCCTCGTCCAGGTGCAGTCCGGCCCGCTGCGCGGCGTACCACGCGCGGTGCAACAACAGCGCCTTGGTGCGCGATTCGTCGGCCGGTGAGGCGATCGGCACCGACACCTTGTACTTCGCTTCCCCGAGCGCCACCACTTTGGCCGGCATAGTGGCCAGCCGCGCCGGCAATCCGGTGGCCACCGCCATCAGCGCCGCCGCCACCGCGCCCGGTGGATCGTCGGGGCCGAACGTCAGCGTGGCTGCCGCCTGATAGGCCGCACCCTGCACCCGGCTGAGGTTGGTGAACGAACCGGTCGCCAGCATCGCGTTCGGCACGATCTGGATGCCATTGCCGGTGTCGATGTGTGCGGCACGCCAGTTCACTTCGACCACGCGGCCTTTGGCCGGCGCGGCGTCCAGCCAGTCGCCGATGCGGAACGGTTGCTCGAATAACAGCAGCAGCCCGGCGATGACCGGGCCGACCGCGGTCTGCACCGCCAGGCCGATCACGATCGACGTCACGCCGACTGCGGCGATCAGCCCGCCGATATTGGCTCCCCAGACCCAGGACAGCAGCAGCCCGACGCCCAGGATGATGAGCACCAGCCGGCCCAGGTCGATAAAGATGCCTGGCAGGCGTTCGCGCCAGCTCCCGGCCCGCGCTGTGCCGAACAACGCGGCATTGGCGCCGGACAACAGCAGTAGCATGATCAGGAAGCCGAAGGCTGTCGCGGCGATCTTGGACCAGGTGGCGTCGACGTCTGCCTGCTCCAGCTGTGCGATCAGCAGGTAGACCGCACATGCCGGCAGCACCCAGTTCCGCAGCAGGGCAACTGGTTTGGCGTAGGAACTGTTCCGGCGAGTCAGGACTCCGTGAAGTTCGTTGAGCAGCAGCAGGGCTAGCGGCAGGCCGATGATGACACCGAACGCCGGCCAGAACCAGGGTTGCGAGGTCAGTCCGCTCATGCCGACTGCCGCGTTCCGACGTCCAACCGCCACACCGGTTCGTTGCCCGCTGAGCCGCTGATGGTGCCGGCGTCGGAGAACGAATAGATACCGACCACCGCCTCATGCACCCGGTCGCTGACGAACACCCCAGGTGTCTTGGTCGCCGCGTGCACCCTGTTCGCCAGGTCGACGGCCTCTCCCCACAGTGCGTAGATCTTCGACCGCTGCCCCACCAGGCCGCTCGTCACCGGGCCGCTGTCAATGCCCGCCCGGATGGCCAGTCGCGCGTCGTGCTGGTCGTTGAAACGCTGCACGATGTCGGTGAGCTCGTTGGCGAAGGCGATCGTCCGGCTGGCGTGGTCGACGCGCGGCACCACCAGACCGCAGGTGGCCAGTAGCCCGTTGTCCTGCATGCTGCGAACCTGCTCGACGCCGTGTCGTTCGGCCGCCCCGTCGAAGGCCTCGGCCAGCGAATTGAGCATGGCGACCGATTCTCCAGAGGGCATCGAGCGGGAGAATTCGTCGAACCCGAGCAACTGGGCGTAGATCACCGAGACGTCGCGGTAATGGGTGCTGATGTTCTCCTCGCCGTCGCGGTAACGCCGCGCCACTGATTCGGGCATCAGGCTCGCCAGCAGTTCGTCGTTCTCGCGCCGCTGCTCGTCGATGAGCTGTTGTTTGGTTTGCAGGCTGGCGCTCATATCGTTGAAAGCCGAAGCCAATTCCCCGATTTCGTCTCGGGCCGTGACGGGGACGCTTACCCCGAGCTCACCGCCGGCGACGCGACGTACCGCGGTACCCAGTATTTTGATCGGCCGGGTGAGAATTCGGCTGAACAACAACGCAAGTAGCGACACCACCAGGACAATCGCCGCCGTCGACAGCGCGATGTTGCGGGCGAACGTGGTAACCGGAGCCAGTGCCTCCGATCTGTCGATCTTGGCCACCAGCACCCAGTCGAGGCCCGGTATATCCAGCGGCGCGTAAGCGACCAGCGACTCCGGCCCGATGTAGTCGCGTGCAGTGGTAACCCCGGTCGCCCCGGTCAGCGCGCGGTTGACCGCCAGCTTGTCCACCGGCTGCAGGAGCACACTGCCCTTGACGGCCACTTGGCGCTCGGCGATCTCGTCGGGGGTGCCGTCGGCGATCACCTCTTCGGCGTAGTGCTTGGGATCGGTGAGCAATTCCCGGGATACCGATCGCATCAGCTTGTCCGGCCCGGCCAGGTACGTCTCACCCGACTGCCCGAGGCCGTCTTGGACCCAGCGTCCCTGCCCCGTCATCACATCGTTGACCGCATCGAGGGACAGCTGCAATGCCAGCACCCCGGAGATGGCACCGTCTCGGCCGATCGGCGACAGCACCCATTGAGTGGGCTTGCCGTACGCCGGCGCGTACCTCTCGAAGTCACTGATGAAGGTCTGATCCACCGATGTCGCCTGCAGAGCTTTGCGATAGGTCTGCGCGAGGACGGTTGTGCTGTATGGGCCGTTGGTCACGTTCGTGCCGAGATCGGCGCCCTTGTACGCGGTGTAGATGACATTGCCCTGGGTGTCGAGGATCGCCGCGTCCTCGAAATTGAACCGCTGGGTCAGGTCAGCGAAGAACGGCTGATAACGCGCATTGACCGCTGACCAGGCGCTGGGATCCCCCGCGGTGTTCACCTTGATCGACGCCTCGAAATCGCCCTGGGCCGGAACGGTGTAGTGGTACTGCAGATACGTTGCCGCATTGCTGGTGGGCTGGAACAGCGAGGCGTCGACGGGTTGACCGGTGCGCTCGGCCAGGGTGGGACCGAACACGGTCGAGTAGTACTTGGCCACCGCCTGTTCGGCGCCCGGCGGCAGTGGCGTCGTCTGAAGTTCGTTGAACGCCTTGCTGAATTCGTTGGCCGCCGCGATCGTCTGAGTCCCATGTGTGACGATCGACGCCGCGTCGGTGACTTTGGTATAGAACGAGGTGATCTCACGCGCCCGAGACTCCCGCAACTGGGTCAGCCGCTGGAATTCGGCATTTCGCAGTGAGGTGGTGCCGGAGATGTATCCGATGGCACCGGCGATCACGACCGAGACAATGCTGACCGCGAGCAACATGATCAGCAGCTTCGACTGGAATCCCAGAGATCGCAGCCGACCACCTCGCGACAGCGCACCCGATAGTCGGACCACGTAGGACCCCCGCTCACTGTCACGCCCACCCAGCTCTGCCCACCCGAAGTCCGGCATTGCCGCTGATCGAGCGGATGTTAGCGCACCTACTCCGCACCGAGGGGTCAGTTACGCGATTGCAGCGCCTGCTGCCCGAACGTGCCGGTCCGCACCGAGCCTTCCGGCAGCATCAGGTCACCGCTGTCCAACCGGGACCTCAGGTAGGCGAATGTCTGTGCGGTCTGGGCGAACAGATGCTCCCCGGCGACCAGTGCCGGCCGGGTGGGCCCGTCGGCGAACTGTGGCAGCGGCTGTACGACGGTGTGGTAGTCCACGTTGAAGAACAACGGGAACGAGTAACGCTCCTCGGAGACCTTGCGCACCCGATGCGAGGTGGCGACGAACGCGCCGTTGGTCCACAGCTCGAGCAGGTCACCGACGTTGACGACGAAAGTGCCCGGTATCGGTGGGACGTCGATCCACTCGCCTGCGCCGTTGAGTATTTCCAGTCCCGGTGCGGTCGGTTTGAGCAGCGTGAAGCACTCGTAGTCGGTATGCGCGCCGATGCCCTGGGCGTCTTGCGCCTGCGGGTTGTACGGGTAGTAGATGAGCCGCAGCTGACTCGGCGTCTTGGTGGCATGCCGGGTGAACGTGTCGGGATCTTCTCCAAGCGCTACCGCGAAGGCCCACAACAATTCCTGGCCGACGCCCAGCACCGCCTGGTAGTACTCGGTGACTGTCTCGGCGAAACCAGGAACATCGGGCCACACATTGGGCCCGAGCATCGGGTTGCCGGCCAGGTGATCGGGGTCCTCGGCGGGCAGATCCAGTGCGGTGTCGAAAGCCTCCTTGAGGTCCGGTTTGTCGCCGTAGAGGCCCTCTTCGCCCACCGGCACGTAGCCGCGATGGCAGGTCGACAGGCCAATGTAGGACGCCATCTTCTGATCCATCGGCAGGGCGAAGAACTGTTTGGTCGCCGTCAGCAGCTTGTCGAACAATTCGTCGCTGACCGACGTGCCGGAAATGTAGAAGAACCCGACCTCTCGGGCGGCTGCACCGAGTTCAGCTGCCACGCGCTCCCGCTCGGTGCGATCTGCCGACCGCAACCCGCTGATATCGACGACCGGTACCGACTGGAATGCCCCACTCACAATGTCACGCTTCCTTCAGTTTCCTTGATCTCCCATGCGATGTCCTCGTCGACTCGTAGCTGTCCTGATGCGAATCGGGGACTGATTGTCATTCCCACGCGGGATGCGTCAGCGGACACAGTTATGCGCCAATTCATTTCGGTGATCTCACCCAGCGAGACGTTCGTCGCGCCGGGCCGCCGGTACGCCCAACCGAAGCGCTCCCCCACCCGTAGCAACACCCCGGCCGCGTCGTCGGGCGCCGCAACACGCAGGCCCCAGCACGGTTCCGCCGGTCCTGGCTCACGCTGCCAATGTTCGGTGTAATCGGCGTGCACCCCGATCTCCACGAGAGTGTCCTCGGCCCAGCTCATCCGTCCGGCGTCAGGCAGTCCGGGCGGCTGTAGATCGACCAGCCTGGTCCACTCGAAGACATCGAGTCGTTGATCAAGCTGGCCGGCGAACCCCTCGCCCGGTCCGCGCACGTCGACGAACAGTGAAAGTCCCTGCAGCCAGACGACATTCGCGCCCGTGTCGCGGGAGCCGTCGGCCTCGATCAACAGCGTCCGCCGCCACAGGCCGGCACACTCGGCGATCGCAGGTGTCACAATGCAGCCTCCCAGCCGTCGTGGAGCGCAGCCAGCCCAGCCTGGGTGGGCCGCCCTAGCGCCCGCACCCGGGCGATGCCGCCGTCGGGGTAGGCCTGCACCCGGATCGCGGTGATCGCGGCGGCGTCCACCACGAAGACCTGGCGAGCATCCGCGAGCAGCCTGCTGCGGGGCACCACGATCTCGTCGAAGGACAGTGCCCACCAGGGCCGCCCGGCGCTCGGCCGGTCTCGGGTGCCGCGCACACAGACCTCGCGGGAGGCGTTGAAGACGAAGTAGGAGGTGTCGATCTCGACGCGATCGAGATCGGTCGCGGTCAGGAAAGAGATCGTCACCGCGTCGTGGGTGTCGGGTCCGATGTCACGCCGACGCCGGGCCTCCCAGCCCGCCCCCATATTGTGCGGCCGGTCGGCCGAGATCAGTGCGCGCGCATCGGAGTAGAACGTGTCGCTGCAGTGTTCGAGGCGCCCGCCCTGCTCGGCCCCCGAGACCTCGACAGTGACGCCCGACCATAGTGCCGGGTCGGGGACGGGGTCCCCATAGGCCCGTAGCCTGGCGACCCCGCCGTCGGAGGCGATCACCAACTTGAGATGGGTGTAGCGGCGCGGGTCGGCGACCGCGATCGGATTGTGCGCGTCGGCATTGAGCGGTGCGGGTGGCGCCAGCAGGCGCCAATCCACAGCTGCACTGCACGCGTCGTCCGATGCCGCCAGCGTGGCGCCGAAGAGCGTGCAGCCCGTCGGATGGTTGCCGGTGAAGAAGCGGGTGTCGACATCGATGGTGCGCAGCCTGCCCGGGACGCCGAGCCGGACGATGGCCCAGTCCCCCTGCGGTGCATGCCGACGCGTCTCCCAGCCGTCGACCACCTCCCCACGAAGGTCAAACGTCCCTGGGACGAAATCCGGTTCGGCCGGGTCGATCAGCCGTTCCTTGAATCCGAACGACTCGTCACTGGCGGCGATGACACTGCCGCCGACCGCGCGACAAGCCAGATCCAGACCGCAGTCCCGCTCGATCGTCATAGACCCAACGCCTTCGATAGTGGCCAGTAGGTGCGCACGTTGTCCGGTCCCGGTGCGTACGCGCCGGCCTTGCTGGTCGACAGGTCCAGCCCGACCAGCATCTGGGCCAAGCCGACCGCGGCGGCCACCCCGTCGACGGCGGGCACACCGAGCGCGTCGGTGATCGCCCCTGTCACCCCGGCCATGCCCGCGCAGCCCAGGCAGATCACGTCGGCGCCGTCCTGCATCACCGCACGTTCGGCTTCGGCAACGATCGCTTTGACCGCACCGGCTGGATCCGCGTCGAGTTCCGCGGTCCCCAACCCGCAGGCCCGCACCGACGCGCAGTGTGCTGCCAGCCCGGCCAGCAGCAACCGGTCCTCGATCGGGGCGATCGAACGCGCCAGCGTGGTCACCACGGAGAATCGCCGGCCGATCAGCTGGGCGACGTGGGCGGCGGATTCAGTGATGTCGAGCACCGGCACCTCGAGCATCTCCTGCAGCGCGTCTTTGCCGTGTTCGCCAAAGCCCGCCAACACCACCGCGTCGGCATCGAAAGTCCCGCTCGCCAATTGGGCGGCGACGATGTCCATCACCCCGACCGCGGACAGGTAACTCTCGGCGGCCGAGTCGATGGCAACCGACCCGAAATTCGGCTGGGTGGTGAGGATTTCGGTCCCCGGTCCGGCGGCGGCCCGGGCCGCGGCGTCGATTTCGGCGCTCATCGTCGCCGACGTGTTGGGGTTGAGCACCAGGATCTTCACACCGGCTCCCGTACTCCTGCCCAAAGCAGCTCGCCGCACGTGTTCTCGTCCGCCAACCGGCCGCCACGCCACATCTGACGCACCGCGCCGGTCAGCGGGGCTCCCTCGTATGGAGTGAGCGAATGGCGGTGGTGTAGTTCGGCACCGCGCACCACCCACGCCGCGTCGGGGTCGAACACACAGAAGTCGGCCCGTGTGCCGGGTGCGATCACGCCGCGGTCGGTCAGGCCGGCCAGCCCGGCGGGTGCCTGTGCCATCCACCGGCATACATCCGGCAACTCGAACCCAGCGCGCGCCGCGTGGGTCCACAGCGCGGGCAGCGCGATCTGCAGTGAACTGATCCCGCCGAACGCGCGGCCGAAATCGCCGCCGTGCAGATCCTTGTGCTGCGGCGCACACGGGGAGTGGTCGGAAACCACCATGTCCAGGGTGCCCTCGGCCAGCGCCGCCCACAACAGGGCCCGGTTGCCTTCACCGCGGATGGGCGGGCAGGCCGCGAACACCGTGCCACCCTCGGGAATGCTCTCGGCCGTGAAAGTCAGGTAATGCGGGCAGGTTTCGGCGGTGACGGGCAGCCCGGCCCGTTTGGCATCGGCGATCAGTGGCAGCACGGCTGCGCTGGAGACGTGCACGATGTGCGCCCGCGCGCCGGTCTCGGCAACGGCATCGAGCACGATCTGCACCGCGTCCTGCTCGGCGGCGTCGGGTCGCGACCGCAGGAAGTCGCCATAGTCGCGGCCCGCCGGTGGCGGGCAACCGGCCAGCACCCTGGCGCTCTCGGCGTGCACCAGCAGCACCGAATCCAGTTCGGCGACTCTGGCCATCGCGGCACGGAACTCGGCCACGTCTAGCGGCGGGAAGTTCGGGTTGCCCGACTCGGACAGAAAGCACTTGAATCCGAGCACCCCGGCATCGGTGAGTTCGCCAAAGGAACCAAGGTTGTCCGGCACGATGCCGCCCCAGAACCCGGTGTCCACGCGGCACACCCCGGCGGCCGCTGAGCGTTTGATGTCCAGCGCGGCCACCGTCGTCGTCGCCGGATCGCTGTCCAGCGGCATGTCCACGACGGTGGTGATGCCGCCGGCGAGCGCCGCCGCGGTCGCGGTGGCGAAGCCCTCCCAGTCCGTACCCGGATCGTTGATGTGCACGTGGGTGTCCACCAAACCGGGCAGCAGTACCACGTCGGGATCCAGGATGGTCTGCTCGGCGCAGCCCAGATCGGCGTCGACCTCGCAAACTACCCGGATCATGCCGTCCGCCAAACCGATTGCAGCGGGCCGGACGACACCGCCGACCACCGCGCGCGGGGCGCGAAGGACGTGCTCGACGGCGGGCCCGCTCACCGCGGCCGCACCGGGCCGAACCGCTCCTCGAGCCGCGCTGTCAGTTCCGGCCAGACGTGCGGGTCGTGGCCGGGAACCAGCTCATACCCCTTCGCACTGGCCAGCTTCTTCAGCCGCCGGATCGGCTCCACCGTCTCGGCCGGGTCGACGTCGATGAACCCGCCGATCGGCAGCTCGTGCTCGATGTTCTCGGTCAGATCAGCGGCGTCGAACGCGAACACGAAACCGCCGCCGCCGACGCTCGGATCGAGCTCCACGACGAAGCTCTGATGCCCCGGCGTGTGCCCGTAGGTCGGTACCGCGGTGATACCTGGCGCGATCTCGGCTTCACCGTCGGCCAGCACCCAGTCGATGCGCGGATCGTCGAAGTCCACTCGGACGATCGCATTCCGTTCGGGCTCAGGGTGATTCGACAGACCGTACTCCAGCTCGCGGCGCTGCGCGTGCACCGGGACCTTGCCCGCGAACAGCTTCACACCGCCGGCATGGTCGTGGTGCAGATGCGACAGCGCCACGAGGTGGATGTCGTCAACGTCGATGCCGATGTCGTGCAACGACTCCTCGATCGGCTCACCAGGCCCTGGGAGCACCGGGATGTACTCGACGGTCGGGAAGAACCGCCGGTACAACGCCGGATCCCGGATCAGCGCGGTGTTGAACCCGGTGTCGAGCAACACCCAGCCGCCGTCTGTCTGCAACAGCACACCCGGCACCGGTTCGCGCATCCGCAGCTCCGGTGGTGATCCGTAGACCGACACCGACTTCGGCAGCTCCTCCCACCCCAGCGTCAGCAGGACGATCCGGCGAACTTTGCCCTTTCCCAACGCCATCGGCTTATCCGACCGACAGCGCGGCCAGCCGCAGCGTGTTCGGGTCGGTCACCACGTGCGCCTGCTCGACACCCTTGAGCCACGGCTGCGCCACCATGAAATCGTTGACATCGGCGACGTTGAGCCAGCAACCGGTCTTGACCGCTTCCTCCCCGGCTGTCGAGAAGTCCGCGTCCGAACCGGTCGGCAGCCCCTTGGTCAGTGCGTCGGTGACCGCCGGCGCCGAGCACCCGAAGAAGTTCAGCCCCCCGTCGGCATCCCAGGAGATGTGGCCCCAGGTGTAGGGCGAGGGCGCGTCCGGCCACCCGAGATAGGTCATGATATCCGGTGCGGACTGCCCGTCGCCGCCAACCCATCCGTAGATCTCAGAGGTTGGATAGGCCTGGACTTTGGCGTTCAATCCGGCCGCGGCCAGCTGAGTCTGAATCAGGTTGCTGATCAGCTGGTTGTCGGGATTGCTGGAGTCATAGCCAATGGTGACGGTCTTCTGGTCGGCCGGCAGCCCCCCAGCGATTCCACTCAGCACCGATGGATCGTGCGGCACCGTCTGCTTGCCAAACTCGGCGGCCATCATGTTCGGCGGGTAGATCTGCTCGGCCTTCTTGCCGCGGCCGAAGTAGGTCTGCTTGACCAATTCGTCGACGTCGATGGCCTGCATCACGGCGTTGCGGTTCTTGGCGTCGGTCATCATTCCTTTACGCGGATTGATGTACACGTAGTTCGACATCATGGTCGGCAGCGAGTAATTGGCGAAAGACTTGTTGTCCAAGTAGGACTGCACGGCCGAGGACGGCAGGTCATGCAGGATCGCCGCGATCTGACCGTTGTTGAATTGCAGCTGCTGGGCCGAGACATCCGTGATCACCGGAAGCTCCACCTTCTCGAAATAGGGCTTGTTGCCCCAGTAATCTCCGAAGGCGGTCAGTTCGTATTTCGAGCCGACCTCGGCGGCGGTCAGCGTGTAGGGACCGGTGCCCAGATCGTGGTTGGTGAGATATCCCTGGGCGTTGTCGGTGCCCGCGTTTTTCTTCAGGCCTTCTGGGCTGAGCATGCGGGGCCCGTACGGGCAGGCCAGGTAGTCCAGGAACGCCGAGTTGGGCGCCTTCAGGGTGATAGTGACACCGTAATCACCCTGTGTGGTGACCGAATCGACGTCGGTGACCATGTACGCCGGTCCTTGGTTCACCGCGGCCCTCCTGTCGAAGGATGCCTTGACGGCGGCCGACGTGAACGGGGTGCCGTCGTGGAACTTGACGCCTTCGCGCAGCTTGAAGGTGAAGACCTTGTTGTCAGGCGAGGCGTTCCATTCGGTGGCGAGCAGCGGCTCGAGCACAGGCTTGTCGGTGGCGCCCTTGTACTGGAGCAGGCCTTCATAGGTGTTCGTGGTCAGCAGCAGACCCTGCCCGGCGTAGTAGATGTCGGGGTCCGGCGGTTGGCCCGGATCCTGCAGGAATGACAGATGCAGGACCTTGTCCGTCGGGGCCGCGTTGGGAGTGCTGCTGCCGCCGGAATTGGATCCGCCGCAGGCGGTTACGGTGAGCACAGCTGTCGCGCCGATCGCGAGGATCGTACGGAGTTTCTTCATCGGGCGGCTCCTTCAAGTACCGGGGTGGTCAAAGAGGTGCCGGAGCCGCCTGGGCGGTCACATTCGGCAAAGGCGGCGAGGATCTCATCGCTGGTGCGTACCGCGCCGGACTGCAGGTACTCCATGGCGTCCAGAGCCGCCAGGTGTGCGTCCACCGATGAGCCGCCCACGCAGTCTGAGACGACCCGAACGTAGAAGTCCCGCTGGTGGGCATCGGCGAAGGTGTAGTGCACGCAGACATTGGTCAGCCCGCCGACGAGGATCAGCGTCGACGCCTTCAGTCCGGACAACACGATCTCGAATTCCGTTCCGATGAAACCGGAATAGCGCCGTTTGACGATGTGGAATTCCTGGTTGGGACCGTCGAGGTCGGGTAACAGCCGAGGATGCAGCGCGGTGCCGGGCCTCCCGTCGACGCAGTGCACACCTTCGGTGCCGTCGAGTTCGCGGCCGAAGTCCACGCCGTTGGGCCGGTGCACCTCCTGGAAGAACACGATGGGGATCCCCGCGCTGCGGGCGGTGGCAATCAACCGCTCGGCAACCTCGATCCGGTCGTCGTAGCCCGACATGTGGGCGATGCCCATCTCCTCGGCGGGCATTCCGCCGCTCTCCTGCATGTCGACCACGACCAGAACCGGATTGCCCACGATCAGTGGCTGTTTCGGCACCTAACTTATCCTCCTGTGACTGCGATACGGGGGTCTGCGGCGGCCTGGAGCAGGTCCACGGCCGTATTGATGAAGACGTAGAGGGCGCCGAGCATCAGCGTCACGCCGGCGATCGCCGGAAAGTCGGCGACCGGGATACTTTGCGCGATGTACTGACCGATGCCCGGCCAGCCGAATACCTGCTCGACCACCAGCACACCGGAGAACATCAGGCCCACCTGCAGGCCGGTCATCGACAGGGCTGAGCCGACGCAGTTGCGCAGCACGTGCCGGGCAACAATCCGGCTCTCCGACAGCCCTTTCGCCCGTGCGGTGCGCGCGTAATCGCTGTTCATATCGGCCAGCAGGCTTGACCGCAGCACCCTGCCGATTGCCACCGCCGGGCCCAGTGCGATCACCAGTGCCGGCAGGATCAGGTGGTGCAGGGCGTCGGTGACGACGTCGAAACGACCGCTGAGCAGACCATCGACCGTCAACAACCCGGTGGGTCCGGTTGGCGGGTTGCTGATTCCGGTGCGGCCGTTGGCCGGGACCCAACCCAGCTTCTGGTAGAACACGATCAGGCCGAGGATGCCGAGCAGGAACATCGGGGCCGAGGCGCCGGTGAACAGGATCGCCCGCAGTGCCGCGGATCCGCGCCACTTCAATGTGGTGCTGAACGCCAGCAATACGGCGAGTAGCAATGCGATTCCCATCCCGTACAGCGCCAGTTCCAGGGTCGCCGGAAAGAAGCTGCCGAGATCCGACGCGACGGGGTGCCGGGTCCGGTAGGACGTCCCGAGATCACCGCGCACGGCGGCGGTGAGGTAGTTCCAGAACTGGGTGGACATCGGGTCGTTGAGGCCGAGCGCTTCGCGGCGCGCGGCGACCGCCGACGCGGAGGCCTGTGCCCCCATCTGAGCCTTGACTGGATCCAGCGGCGAAATGCGTTGCAGGACAAACATCACCGCGGTCAGCGCGACCAGGATCGCCGCGGTGGCTGCCAGCCGGGAGACGATGAAGGTTCTCATCTGCTGTGTCCTCCTAGCTCGTCTTCATCAGGTTGCGCAGGCTGTCGCCGGCGATGTTGCCGATCAGCGCCAGCACCAGCACCCCGAGGCCGGGCATCACCGGAACCCACCATTGCTGCAGGAAATAACTGAGATTGCGTGCGGCATCAGCGCCCAGTTCGGGTGCTGGGGCCGACTGGCCGAGCCCCAGGAACGACAGTGCGGCCAGGGTGAGAATCAGCGTCCCGAGGTCCAGGCTCGCGGCCACCAACGCGTTGGGCACGGCGCCGGGCAACAGGTGCCGTAGGGCGAGCCGCAGCCGACCAACCCCGGCCAGCCGGGCGGCCTCGACGTGTGGTCGGGCGGCGAGCCGGGCGATCTCGCCGCGAATCAGCCTGGCGTAGAACGGCCACCACACGATCGACACCGCGATCAGGGTGTGGATGAACCCCGGTCCCAGCGCGGCGACGACGGCGATCGCGAGAACCGGTGCGGGCAGTGACAGGAACCCGTCGGTGATGCGCATCAGGGTGGCGTCCACCCAGCCGCCGGTGGCCCCGGCAATCAGCCCGATCACGCCGCCGATCAACAGCCCGACCGCGACCACCACCAGCGCCGCGAACCAGCTGGACCGGATACCGAAGAGCACCCGACTCAGGATGTCGCGCCCCACGCTGTCGGTGCCGAGCAGAAATCCGTCCTTGCCCGGCGCCTGCAGCGGCATGCCGACCGGAACCAGTGGATCGTGCGGAGCGAGGACGGGCACGGCGACCGCGATCACGGTGACCAGGAAGATCAGTGACACCCCAAGCCAATTCAGGATCAGTGCACGGTCCTTGGGTAGTGCCGCCATCCGCTTCTCGCGGCTGCGCAGTAGCGCCGGGGCGGGCATCGCGATAGCCATCAGCGCGCCTTCCGTTCGAGGCACGCAACCTGATGCGGGCTACCGGGTATGCCCTCCAGTCGCACGTCGAGTTCGCTATCGCTGCATGTGTCGATCGCGATGGGGCACCTCGGGTGGAAGGCGCAGCCCGTTGGCGGAGACAGCGGGCTGGCAGGCTCACCGGCCAATATCCGGCAGTCGCGCCCCAGATCCGGGATGGCGTCGACCAATGCCTGGGTGTAGGGGTGGGTCGGGCGCCCGATGACGTCCTCGGCGGGACCGATCTCGACGATGCGGCCCAGGTACAGCACCGCGATCCGATCGGCGACCACGCGCGCCACCGACAGATCATGGGTCACGAACACCACCGACATATCCAGTCCGCGGCGCAATTCGCCGATCAGGTTGAGCACCGAGGCCGCCAGCGACACGTCGAGCGCGCTGGTCGGCTCGTCGCACAACAGCACCTGCGGCGGGATCACGGTGGCCCGTGCCAGCGACACCCGCTGCCGCTGGCCGCCGGACAACTGGGCGGCCCGGGACTTGACCACGTCCTGCGGCAAACCGACCCGCTCCAGCACCGCGGCGACGGCTTCCTTGCGTTCGGCGCGCGACATCGTGGTGCTGCGCAGTCGCTCGCCGATCAGCTCACCCACCGACAGCCACGGTGTCAGCGACGCACCGGCGTCCTGAAAGACCATCTGCGGGCGCTGGTTTCCGGCCAGCTCGACCTCGCCGGTGGTCGCCTTCTCCAGACCCGCGATGATCCGCAGCAGTGTCGATTTCCCCGAGCCGCTTTCCCCCACCAGGGCCACCGATTCGCCATGTGCGACGGTCAGCGACACACCGCGCAGGGCCTGGAGTTTGCTCTGCTGCGGACCCGAGCGGTCGAGCCAGCGCCGGCGCACGGTGAATGACTTGGTGATCGTGCGGGCATCGACGGCGGCAGGCTGCGCAGGATCGATGGCGGCACGGTCGGCGAAGGCGTCGGTCTCGGCGGCGATCACCCCGGCCAGTTCGGCGCGCATCTGTTCGGGCGCGATGACGCAGGCGCTCACCCGGTTCGCCGCGACAACGGCCGGATCCGGCGGGGTGGCCGAACATTCGGCGCGGGCCAGCGCGCACCGCGGCACGAAGGCGCATCCGGGCAGCGGGGTGGTCGGGCTGGGCACCTGGCCGGCCATTGCGGCCAGTGGACGGTCGCGCGCGGTGTCCAACGTCAGCCGGGATTGCAGCAGACCGTGGGTGTAGGGATGCGCGGGGGTGGCCAGAACCTGTGCGGTCGGGCCGATCTCGGCGATCCGCCCGGCGTAGAGCACCGCGATGCGGTCGGCGATCTGAGCCGCGACCCCGAGGTCGTGAGTGATCAGCACAATGCTGCAGCCGATTTCGGTGCGCAGCCGCTGCAGCAGCGCGAGCACCTGGGCCTGCACGGTGACGTCGAGCGCGGTGGTTGGCTCGTCAGCGATGATGAGCTCGGGGTCGCCGGCCACCGCGATCGCGATCATCACCCGCTGCCGCAGACCGCCAGACAGTTCGTGCGGGTAGGCCCGCATCCGCCGCTCGGGCTCCGGAATGCCAACGGCGGCCAGCAGTTTGAGCGCCTCGGCACTGCTGCCGGCCACTTCTTCGACCTGCTCACCGATCCGCATGGTGGGGTTCAGCGACGTCATCGGGTCCTGGAACACCGCGCCGAGGTCCAGGCGCCGGACTTTACGAAGCTGCTTGGCCGCGCCGGTGAGCATGTCGGTACCGCAGACCTGCACGCTGCCGCCGGTCTTGGCGGCTCCGAGCAGGCCGAGCATGCTGAACCCCAGCACGCTCTTACCGGAGCCGGATTCGCCGACCAGGCCGACGATCTCACCGGGGGCGATGGCCAGTGACACACCACGCAGCGCGTGCACATCCTTGCCGTTGCGGCGGAATGTGACGTGCAGATCATCTACTGCCGCGACCACGTCACCGGCCGGCGTCGTCGCCGGGGCGTCAGGTCGTAGCGCAACACTTGCGGCGCTCGCCATACGGAGTCTCCCCGAGGGTCTCAAAGGTCGCGAGGATGAGCTCACCGGTGAGCCATCAGCCTGTCGATTGACAGTTTTGCGGGCCTCGTGTCGCGGTGGGTGTCGCTGGCGTAACCAAACCAAGACGGCGCGTAACCGATAGGTATCGCGCGTTTCTGTCGTGTGACAGAAAATCCCGGGGTCTGTCTTTTCGCAGGTGATGTGGGTCAACATCGGATTCATGGAGACAACGCGGGCGGGCCGCCCGCGCTTGACCGAACGGCGCAGGCCCGGCACCACCGCCCGGGAGGAGATCCTCGACGCCGCGGGTGAACTGTTCACCACCCGCGGTTATGCGAGCACGTCCACCCGGGCGATCGCCGAGGCGGTCGGTATCCGGCAGGCCTCGCTGTACCACTACTTCAAGACCAAGGACGAGCTGTTGTCGGCACTGCTGCATCAGACCGTCACACCGACCCTGGCGTTCCTGTCCACGCTGCGGCAGGCCGATCCGTCGGCGGCGCAGTGCCTGCACGCCCTGGCTGCGTTCGATGGTGCTCAGCTGCTGACCGCGCGGTGGAACCTGGGCGCCCTGTATCTGTTGCCCGAGCTGCGGGAAGCCCGGTTGGCGACGTTCTGGACCGAACGCGAGCGACTGCGGCTGGCCTACCTCGACGTCAGCCGGTCCATTCTGGCCGCGACCGGGGTTGCCGACGATGCCGCCGACCTGCCGTTCCGCCTGGTCGAGTCGCTGGTGAACATGTGGTCACAGCCCCCGAAGCCCGATTACGCGACGCTGGCCGGTCATGTTGCCGACGCCTGCCTGCGGGTGCTCGGAGTCACCGACGACGGTCTTGCCGGCTTGCGGGCCAGCACCCATCACCACCTGGCCCGCTACGGCGATGCCGACGGACGCAAAGACGTGGGAGTCGGCGTCGGCTGACCTCTAGGATCGGGCCATGCCGCTAGCCGAAGGCGAGATATTCGCCGGCTACACGATCCTGCGACTGCTCGGCGCGGGAGGGATGGGTGAGGTCTACCTCGCCCAGCATCCCCGGCTGCCCCGCCAGGATGCCCTGAAGGTCCTGCCGTCGTCGGTCAGCAGCGACGCCGAGTACCGCGCCAGGTTCGATCGCGAGGCCGATATCGCCGCCACGCTGTGGCATCCACACATCGTCGGCGTCCACGACCGCGGCGAGTTCGACGGGCAGCTCTGGATCGCGATGGACTACGTCGACGGCACTGACGCCGGCGAGCTGTTGAAGAGCTATCCCAGCGGCTTACCGCAGCGGGAAGTGCTCAACGTGGTCACAGCGGTTGCTGAGGCGCTGGACTACGCGCACCAGCGGCATCTACTGCACCGCGACGTCAAGCCCGCCAACATCCTGGTATCCAAGCAGGAGACCGGCGACGAACGAATTCTTTTGGCGGACTTCGGCATTGCCCGCTGGGATAACGATGCGAGCGGCCTGACCCAGACCAACATGACCGTCGGCACGGTGTCCTACGCCGCCCCCGAACAGTTGATGGGCCGCGACCTGGACGGTCGGGCTGACCAGTACGCGTTGGCCGCCACCGCCTACCACCTGCTGACCGGCAAGCCACCGTTTCAGCACTCCAACCCCGCAGTGGTGATCAGCCAGCATCTGTCGGCATTGCCCCCCAGCCTGGCCGAGCACCGCCCCGAGCTGGCCAACCTGGACTCAGCGCTGCGCAAGGCACTGTCCAAGGATCCGGCCGACCGCTTCGACCGCTGTGTGGACTTCGCGCGTGCCCTCGCCCACTACATCACCACGCCGGTGTCCGGTGACGGCCTGACCGACACCGATGCCACCCGGCTGACGCCGATCGCCGATGCCGCTCCCGATGGTGGCGAACCCGGACCCACGACGCACAAGTCGTGGTTGCGGCCGGCGATCCTGATTCCGGTGCTGGTCGTTCTGCTGATCGCGGTCGCCGCGGCGTTCATCGCCGGACGCGACCGTGGTGAGACGGTCGCCACCAAGGATGTCCACACCACCACGACGGCGGCGACGACGACGGCTCAGACCCCGGCGACCACCAGCGTCGTCCCACCACCAGCGTCGCCGGCCACGACGAGCACCACGACGACCACCAGCACCCCGACCGACACCGTCACCGTCGCGCCGACGCCCACCGCGGTGATCGGCTCGAACTGCACCGAACCGGGCGCCACCGGCACCACCGCGGACGGGGCCACCGCCTACTGCACGCAGCTGCAATACACCAACCGCTACCTCTGGTCGGTCCACCAGGACGTGATCCCCAACCCGGTGGTGACCTCCTCACCGACGACCGCGCCGCCGACCGAGAACGAGTCCCCGGTCCGGATCTGCATGCAGGAAACCGGGCATAGTCGGCTGCGGTGCGCCGAGGAGATCCTGCGCGGCAACGGCGGCTGATCGACTAAAGCCCGGCTCAACGTCGAGTTCGGCACCGCTGCGACAGGCCGCTGAAACGTTCTGGCGTCGTTGTGACGATAGAGGTCGCAAGAGGCTGGTGGGATCTGGTCGTCGGGCGATCTTGAGTCATCCTGCGCTATGTTCGACCGCAGACACAGACGGAGGTTCGAGTGAAGAGGCTCATCCTGGTAGCCGCCGGAGCGCTTGCCGCGGGTTCGGCAGCAGCCGCGCTCAGCATGGGTTCCAGCAACGCCGACCCGAACGCCGGCGGAACGATGAACATTCTCGGCGAACCGTATTACAAGGCGGTCGCCATCCTGCACGCGCAAGGTATCTCCACCGTATTCGGCGGCTCGGTGGGCAGCGATGTGCCCCAGGCCAAGTGCATTGTGCAGAGCCAGAAATACCTGGCCAGCGGCAAGATGTCGTTGATGCTGAACTGCACCAAGGCCGCCCAGCCCGACGCTCCGCCGCCTAGCTCGGCCGGCACCGCACCCGCCGGGCCCACGATTCCCGCCGACGGCGGCAGCCGCCCGACACCGGGAGCTCCCGGCACGGTGGTCGTGACGCCGACTCAGGTCGGCTGATCGCCGCGCTCGGCTAAACTTCCGGACAGCCACTGCTGGAGGTTTCGCCCATGCTGCGCCCACGTCGTTTCGAACACGAGATCGATCCCGGACGGGTGCAGATCCAGGCCCGCAAGGTCGACTTCGACGTGTCCGAGGCCCCGTTGCACTGGATTCCCGGCCATCCCGTCGCCTCCCATGTGATCGGACTGCTCAACGTCGTGCTTCCGGTGGCCGAGCGCTGGTTCGTTGCCACCTACAACGAGGCGTTGCCGTTGGTCAAGGATCCGCAGCTGGCCGAGGACATGCGCGGATTCATCGGTCAGGAGGCCACCCACGCCGATACCCACGAAAAGGTCCTGCAGGATCTGATGGTCGCTCGCGGCGTGAACGCCGAGCCCATCCTGCGCCAGCTCGACTACGTCTTCGGCCAGATTCTCTCGCCGAGTGCCTCGAGTGATCCGCGGCGCCGGCTGAACCAACTGTGCGACCGGCTCTGGCTGATCGCGGCGATCGAGCACTACACCGCCGTGCTCGGCGACTTCGCCCTCAACAGTGCGTGGGACGACTATGGCGCTGATCCCACCCTGGTCGACGTGTTCCGCTGGCACGGCAGCGAAGAGGTCGAACACCGCAACGTCGCCCACGACGTGGCGGTCTACTTCCATGACAGCTACTTCGACCGGATTCGGTCGATGGGCATGGCGGCGACGCTGATCGCCGGCTTCTTCAACCGCGGCGCCTGGTATCTGTGCCGCACCGACCCCACCCTGGGCATGAGCTGGTGGCGGATGCAGCGACTGCGGGCCGACGATTCCAAGCGCGGTCTGCTACCCAAGTACCGCAACCTGTTCGGCTCCGCGACGTTGACCTATTTCCGGCCGAACTATTCGCCGGAGGACGTCGGCTCCACCGCGCAGGCGGTCGCCTACCTGGCCAGCTCGCCCGCCGCCCGCGCCGCCCACCTGTGAAACCGTTGGCCCGCTTGCGGGAGTCCCCGCCCAGCGCGTCGGGGCGGACTCGTCACGATGTTCCGCTGCGCCTCACCGATGCGGCCATCACCACGCTGTGGGCGATCAGCGGCACGTTCCGAAGGCCGGCGGCTCCCCCGGACCGCGACCACACGCTGACACTGCAGGTGGCCGATCGTCAGGTGGTCGCCCGCGATCAGAACGTCGTCGCGCTGACACTGGCCACCCCGGACCGGCGGCCGCTGCCGCCCTGGCATCCCGGGGCGCACCTGGACATCCACCTACCCAGCGGACGGATCCGGCAATACTCGCTGTGCGGCGACCCGGGCCTGCATACCTGCTACCGAATCGCCGTGCGGCGCATCCCCGACGGCGGTGGCGGCTCGATCGAAGTACACGAAGGACTCGCTGTCGGCGCGACGGTGACGAGCAGTGGTCCGCGAAACGCGTTCCCGCTCACCGTTCCTGGCTACGGCTCACCCGCACAGCGGCTGCGGTTCATCGCCGGCGGCATCGGCATCACCCCGATTCTGCCGATGCTCGGCCTTGCCGAGCGCCTCGGTGTCGACTGGTCGATGATCTACGCCGGCCGCAGCGCAGAGTCCATCCCTTTCCTCGACGAGCTGCGCCGGTTCGGCTCGCGGGTGCAGATCCGCACCGACGACGTGCACGGAGTGCCCACCGCCGCCGATTTGCTTGGCGACTGCCCGGATGGCGCCGGCGTGTACACGTGCGGTCCGGCGCCGATGTTGACGGCGATCCGGGCGGCGTTGGCCGGACGCGACGACGTGGAACTGCATTTCGAGCGGTTCGCCGCAGCGCCCGTGGTCGACGGCACGAACTTCACCGCGATGGTCGCCTCGACGGGAGCGACCGTGACGGTCGGAGCCGACGAGACACTGCTGTCGGCGCTACGGCGCGAACAGGTGGCGGCACCGTACTCCTGCCAGCAAGGCTTCTGCGGCACCTGTCGAACTCGGGTGATCAATGGTGCTGTCCAGCACCGAGATACGCTCCTGACTGGGCCGGAGCAAGCCGCCGGGCTGATGCTGACCTGTGTATCACGCGCACCCGAGGGTGGACATCTGGAGCTGGACCTGTAATGGCCCGTTCGCTGGGTCTTGCTCGCTGGGATCTTTTGCGGCCACTGGACATGTTGTCGTCGGTGTGGTCGTCGTCGGCAGTGAGTTCCGGTGCCGCGGTGGCGTATCGGACCCTGTTCATGACCGTCAAGCGATTGGTGGTGGGGCGCACCCTCACCGTGCGGCTGGACGGTGGGGACGTCACGCTCACCGTCACCGAGTTCGACTCGCGCCTCGACATTCGGCGCCTTGCGGTCGGACAGTTGCACGATGTGCGGCTGGCCGCCACCGATATACGTTGGGATGAAAGGTATTTCGAGCGCGCCGCGGTCGTCTTGCGCAATGTCCACCTGCAGCCGGGAATACCTCCGGTGTTGGTAGCTGCACCCGTAGAGGTGAGCATGGACGTCTCGACGCACGCACTCGACGAGGTGTTCTCCGATGCGCTGCCCCGCTTATCCGGACATGTGGACGACGACGGTGTCGCCCGGTTGCGCTGGGCGCGCCGGCCCGGACTGGGCAGCGTGGAGGTCGAGGTGGAACTCGACGGCTCCACCCTGTGGCTGCATCCCCGGGCCGTACGGACCAGCCGGCGCCGGTGGCGGCTGCCGGTCAGGACGCCGGCCTACCCGGTGCGGTTACCGGAGCTGGCCAGCGGCCTCACCCTGTCGAGTCTGTCGTTCGGGCCCGGCACGCTGCACCTGACGGGAAACTTGCCGCTGTGGCGCGCCGAGGTCCCCACTGGGCGCATCGAGGATGTCCTCACCCAGCTCAGCGCCGTCGGCCTGCCGGTGAATCTGACCGGCTGGCCCCGCCGCAACTAGTCCGGCTGCGGCGGGCCCACCGGCGTTGTCGTTGTCTCTTCAGTCCCAGGCTGAGGCGACGGCCTCGGCGACGTCGATGACTTTCGCTTGTTGGGACGCCGGGCTGTCGATCTCATCGGCGACGTAGGCCGCGACGAAACGGCGGATCTCGGCGTCGACTCCGGCGAGGATGCGCAGGATCTCGCCGCGCACCGATTTCGACGTCACGTTGACGGCGATGTCGGACGACCGCGGCTTGGCGATGTCGATGACCAGCAGCAGCGGTTCGGCCGCGCGCGCCGTGGCCCGCAACGCGATGTCACCGTCGACGGTGAAACGTTGTTTATCCAGGCGCAGGTCGACGATGAGCTCGATCACCAGCGGGATCCGGACGTTGAAGGTGATGGTGTCCCCCACGCTGCGCCGAGCAACCGGTTGCTGGATCTTCACCTTCGCGGTGACCTTGGCCAGCCCGGCCGGTCCCTGTGCCATCGGGCCCATCTCGAACTCGCCGCCGGCGATCTCGGCGAACGCCGCGGCAACACGCTCCTCGGTCACCGCTACCTCGAAGAATCGGCGGCCGAATTCCTCGTATGTGACGAAGGTGTGGGTATGCATAGAGGTCTACCGTCTCACGCCGGAGGTTGACCGCAGGCCGCGGACCGGTAACAAATCGGGCGTGTCGAGCGGGCTCAGTGCTGCGCGATGGCGTGCCACACCAGATCGGCAATGGCGTCGCAGTAGCTCTCCTCGATGGGATCCTTGGTGTACAGCGCGCGCACATTGATCGGTGCCAGCACCAATTGCATTGCGGCGATCGTGTCGACGCCAGACCGTATCTCCCCGCGTTCGGCGGCCCGATCGAACACCGAGCGGATGCTGCTGAAACGCTTGAACCAAAATGCCATGCGGGTGTCGTTGGCGAATGCGGCACGGTCATCGACGACCATTGCGCGCAACAGACTCCTGCCGATGTCATTGTTGACCTGACGGCCCACTGCTGCAGCCAACGCCCTCAGATCCGTGCGAAGGGATCCGGTATCCGGTGAAGTCATGACGTCGTCGCTCCAGTGCACCAATGCATCGAGGGCAAGACTGCTGCCATCACCCCAATACTGGGTGACCAGTGCCTCGTCGATCTTGTGGCGAGCGCACATGGTCGGGATGTCGAACCGCTCCAAGCCCCACCGGGTCAGCTCGTCATAGGCGGCCGACAACACCGTTCGACGGACCTCATCGGGGACATCAGCGTCTACATATTCCGAATCGGCGATTGCTCAACCTCCAATCCGTGCCGGTCTCGTCCACCAGTCAACCACTCTCGCTGGTACGCCACGACCAGATCCGGCAACGACCACGCCGCGGGCCCTTACGTGGTCATCACCGCGGTGGTGACATTGCTCGCGGTGTTGACGTTGCGCTGGACTGCCGCCAAACCGCTGCGGGCGCTGGCGATTACAACTCCAGCAGCACCGTTACCGGACCGTCGTTGACCAACTCGACCTGCATGTCGGCGCCGAACACCCCGGTTTCGACGTGGGCGCCCAATCCGCGCAGGGTATCGGCGAACAACGTGACCAGGGGCTCGGCAACCGGGCCAGGCGCAGCCGCGTTCCAGGTCGGCCTGCGTCCCTTCGCGGTGTTGGCGTACAGCGTGAACTGACTGACCACCAGGATTGGTGCATCGATGTCGGCTGCCGACCGATCATCGTCGAGAATCCTTAACTGCCAGAGCTTTTCACCCAGCCGGCGGGCAATGTCGTCGGTGTCGGAATGGGTGACACCGACCAGGGCCAGCAAGCCCTGGTCCGGTGGCCGGATTTCGCCGACCACCTGGCCGCCGACCGATACCGACGCCGACGTGACCCGTTGCACCAGCACTCGCATGAGCGCCGATGCTAACGGGCGATAGCGCTACTCGCTGGCGCCGGCCGGCGAGTAACCCAGGATCGCCTTGGTCTCCAGGAAGTCCTCGAAGCCTTCTTCGCCCCACTCTCGGCCGTTGCCACTGGTCTTATAGCCACCGAACGGGACCTTGATGTCGAACGCGTGGTTGATCGCGACGGCACCGGCCCGGATCCGCCGCGCCAGAGCCCGCGCCTGGTCCAGGTCGGCTCCCGAGACGTACCCGTAGAGGCCGTAGTCGGTGTCGTTGCCGATCTCGACGGCCTCGTCCAGGTCGTCGTAGCCGAGGATGCACAACACCGGCCCGAAGATCTCCTCGCGCGCGATGGTCATGTCGTTGTTGACGTCGGCGAATACCGTCGGGCGCACGTAGTAGCCCTGGGTCAGCCCCTCGGGGCGGCCCGGTCCGCCGGCGACCACCGTCGCACCCTCGTCGATCCCTTTCTGGATCAGCCCCTGCACCTTGTCGAACTGCATTCGCGAGGCCACCGGTCCGATCGCCGAGCTGTCGGCCAGGTCACCGACCTTGACGCCTTCGGCGGTGGCCCGGGCCACGGCGGCGGCTTCGTTGATCCGGGACTTGGGCACGAGCATGCGGGACGGCGCGTTACAGCTCTGTCCGGAGTTCATCATCATCACCGCGACACCCGCGGCGACGCTCTGGCTGAAGGCCTCGTCGTCGAGCACGATATTCGGGCTCTTTCCGCCGAGTTCCTGGGCCACCCGCTTGACCGTCGGTGCGGCATTGCGCGCCACTTCGATCCCGGCGCGCGTCGAACCGGTGAACGAGACCATGTCGATGCCGGGATGGCTGGACAGGGCTGCGCCGACACCCGGTCCGTCACCGAAGACCATGTTGTACACCCCGGCGGGAAGCCCGGCGGCGTCGATGATTTCGGTG
The DNA here is from genome assembly GCF_010731895.1 of Mycolicibacterium helvum. Classification (NCBI taxonomy): domain Bacteria; kingdom Bacillati; phylum Actinomycetota; class Actinomycetes; order Mycobacteriales; family Mycobacteriaceae; genus Mycobacterium; species Mycolicibacterium helvum. The sequence continues at coordinate 5,716,875 of NZ_AP022596.1, forward strand.
AAGATCTGCCCGGAGAAGGGTGCAACCTCCGACGGCTTGAGCACCATGGTGCAGCCGGCCGCCAACGCCGGGAACACCTTGCAGGCGATCTGGTTTATCGGCCAGTTCCACGGTGTGATCAGACCGCACACCCCGATCGGCTCCTTGACCACCATGCTCTCGCCGCGCTGTTCGTCGAAGCTGTAGTTCTTCAGGACGTCGATGGCGGTCGACAGGTGACCGAGACCCATCATCACCTGCGGCCCGGCGGCCAGCGACGGGGGCGCGCCCATTTCCTCGTGCACCGCGTCGGCGAGATCGCCGGCGCGCTTCTGGTACTGGTCGAGGATGGCCTGCAGCACATCGAGGCGATCTTCACGAGTGGACTGCGACCAGGTGTTGAACGCCTTGCGGGCGCCCTTGACGGCCTTGTCGACGTCGGCGCCGGAGCCGATGGCGATCTTGCCGCCGACCTGCTCGAGTGTGGGGTTGTCGACGTCTAGGGTCCGCAGCTCGACCGGATCAACCCACTGGCCATCGATATAGAACTTCAGATATTCGCGCATGGAAACATCCTCCTCAATCTCGACGGGTTATTGGGTGCCTTCGGCGTACCAGGTCCGGAATCGGTCGTACTTCGGCATCTCCTCGGAGTTCGCCTTCGGATCGATGCACACGTGCACGACACCGACTTTGCCGCTCGCGTAGGCGCGGGCGATCGCCGGGCCAATCTCGGATTCCTTCTCGACGTACTCGCCGTGGCACCCGAAGCCCTCGGCGATCTTGTCCATCCGGACGTCCTTGCTCCAGTGCACGCCGGGCTGTGGGGACGGCTGACTGAACGTGCGCTTGTAGACGCCCACTTCGAGGCCCCACTGATGGTCCACGCCGACCACGCACACCAACGGCAGGTTGAGCCGGGCCGCGGTCTCCAATTCGGCGATGTGGAACAGGAACGCCGAGTCACTGGTCAGCAGCATGACCGGACGCTTGCCGCCCTCGGCGACCGAGGCGCCCACCGCGTACGGCAGGCCTGTGCCCAGGTGTCCGAAGTTCTGGTTCCAGATCACGTCCCGGGGCTTGGTCTGCGAATACGTCCAACCGAAGATGACGGTCGCGCCGCCGTCGCGCACCATGATGCCGTCCTGCGCGCACTCGTCGAATGCCTTGGTGGCTTCGACGACGTAGCGCGCCGGATGGATTGGCGAGCGTCCGGACGGTGCCTCCTCGGCCACCCTGGCAATCTCCGCGGCGTCGGCCGTCACCAGCGCCTTGAGATTGGCCGACGGGGCACGCGGAGTGTCCCGAAGCGCATCGACCAGTTGCGGCACCACGCCACGCAGATCGCCCACCAACGCCACGTCGACAGGCCGGTTGACCCCGATGGCGGTCGGATCCTGCTCGACGTACACCCATTTGCGGGTCGCATTGTTAGCAGCCCAATGCTGAGTTCGGCCGTAGTGCATGGGTTCACCGAGTTCGGTTCCCAGTGCGACGCACAGGTCGGATTCCTCGACGGCCTCGTTGGCGGCCGGGGAGAACAGGTACGGGAACGTCCGGTCCTGCAGGCCCGGGATGAACGACGTGCCGCCGGAGGTCTGGATCACCGGGCAGGCCATCAGCTCGGCCAGTTCCTTGACCTGCTGCTGGGTCCGCGAGGTATGCACGCCGTGGCCCACCAGCAGCACCGGGCTTGTGGCCGCGCGGATCAGCTTGACCGCCTCGGCCACCTCGCGGGCACCGGCGCCCTGGTTGACCAGCCGATAGCTGGACGGCGCGGGGGCGGCCTCGACGTCAAGTTCTTCGAGGATCACGTGCGACGGGAACTCGACGTAGGTCGGCCCCGGCGTGCCCGACATCGCCTTGCGGATCGCCTCGTGGATGATCTCGTCGGTCTGATCGGCGTACTCGATGGAGCTGCTGTACTTCACCGACGCGGCGAAAAGCGGTTCCTGCTGGACGAATTGGATGCGGCCGCGCCGGACCCGGCGCTCGGTGACGCGGGCCCGCTGCCCGCCCAGGAAGATCACCGGTGAGTTCTCGACGAGTGCGCACTGGATCGCGCCGGCGATGTTGGCCATCCCCGGACCGAGTGTGCCGATGCACAGGCCTGGTTTGCCCGTCATCCGCGACGCCGCCTCGGCCATGAAGCCCGCACTCAGCTCGTGGTGCGGCGCCACCACCGACCAGCCGCGTGCGTCGGCCTCGGTTAACATGTGCACGAAGTTCGGGTCCGGAATTCCGAACAATGTGTTGACACCCTCGGCCTCGAACAGGTCGAGAATGCGCTTGTAGACCGGTACACCCATGCGAAACTCCTTGATTGCTTTACAGATAACGTTGGGAAAGCTCTTTGCGATACGACGCAGGCGAACCGAACAGCGAACGGTTCAGCGCGGCCCGCTTCAGGTAGACGTGGATGCCGCTCTCCCACGTATAGCCGATACCACCGTGCAGTTGCATGGCCTTGCCGACGACGTCGACCGCGGCGGCGCACGCGTATGACTTCGCCATCGCCGCTGCGACGCTGGTGTCTGGTTGGTTCTCCGCGACGGCTTGTACTGCGGCACTTACCAGTTGCCGAGAGACAGCGATTGCGACGTGCATATCGGCACAGGCGTGTTTGACAGCCTGGAAGGAGCCGATGGGCCTGCCGAACTGCTCACGCACCTTCACATAGGCAACAGTCGCGGCAAGCATGGCCTCGGCCACCCCGAGACTGTCGCAGGCCACTGCGACGGCCGCCCGGTCACGGACGCGGCGGGCCTGGGCGTGCGGATCCCCAGCGAACCGATGCACGTGCACAACCCCGCCCGCGGTCACGGCGGCCAGCCTGCGCGTCTCGTCCAGGACGGGCCGTGGGGTGACGGTCATGTGCGCCTCGACCACCGTGTCGGCGTCGATCATCAAGATCCGGTCGGCGCCCTGCGCGTCGGGCACAAAATCGAACGGCGCGAAGGCGACGGCCACCCGGGTGGCTCCAGAGGCGATATCGGCCAGCAACCGGTCACGGGTATCGCTGGGCTGCAGGGCATTTACCGCGCCGACGGCCAGCACAGCGCTGCCGAGGAAGCTGTTGGCGCTGGCCGCGCGGCCGATCGCCTCACAGATGACGGCGACCTCGGCAAAGGTCGCCCCGGCGCCGCCGAGGTGTTCGGGCACCTCGAGCCCGGCCCACCCCGCCGAGGCGATCGCCGGCCACGCGACCGACCTGTCCTTGGCGAGCAGGTCACCCGCCACCGCGCGCAGCTCGGCGTGGAATTCGTCGAATTGCCCTGCCATCACACTCTGCCTGATTCTCGCGGTCTCACAAGGCCCCGCTCGGACTCGGCTCGCGCGGCAGGCCGAGGCCACGTTCGGCGATGATGGTGCGCTGGATCTCGCTGGCGCCGCCCGGGATCGTCCATTCCCAGGAGCCGATGAAGTCCAGCAGCCACGATCCGGATTCCCAGCCGCTGGACGCCGGTTTGGTGAGGTGAGTGTGGGCGGCCATACCGCCGATCTCGGTCCCGAAATCGGTCATCCGCTGGAGCAATTCGCTGTAGTACAACTTGACCACCGAGGCCTCGGCCGGTCCGACCGAGCCTGCCTCGCTGTGCTGCACCAACTCGCGGCACAGACCACGGAGGCCGGCGATCTCGATCTCGAACTGCGCCAGCCGGTCGGCGACCAGCGGATCGTCGATTGGCTGGCACTCTTGCACCAGCCAGCGGAAACCCGCATTGCCCAGCCGCTCGGCCAGTTCCAGCATGGTCATGCCCCGTTCGGCGCCGAGCGTGGCCTGCGCGACCTGCCAGCCCTGGTTCTCCGCGCCGATCAGGTTGGCTACCGGGATTTCCACCCCGTCGAGGAAGATCTCGCAGAAGTGCGACTCACCGACGGCATTGCGGATCGGTCGCACGTCGATGCCCGGGCTGCTCATGTCGAGCAGAAAGTAGGAGATACCCTGTCGCTTGGGGGCGTCGGGATCGGTGCGGGCCAGCAGCAAGCACCAGTCCGCGTGTAATCCCCCACTGGCCCAGAGCTTTTGCCCGTCCACGACAAATGTGCCCCCCGCCCGCCGCGCGGTGGTGCGAAGGGCGGCCAGGTCGGATCCGGCCTCGGGTTCGGAGAACCCCTGGACCCAGATCTCGCCGTCGAGGATCGCGGGGAGATGGCGTTGCCGTTGTTCTTCGGTTCCCGCGACCAACAGGGTGGATGCGGCGTGGTGGATGCCGACGAAGGCCAGGACCAGGCGCGGGGCGTCATGGGCGGCCAGTTCGGAGTACAACACGATCTGCTCGTCGACCGGCATACCACCGCCCCACTGCGCCGGCCAGTGCGGCACAGCGAAGCCTGCGGCGTGCAGTTCGGCGAACCAAGCTTTTTGGAACGCCGCAAACTCCTCATCCGTGGCGCCGGTTTGGCTGGCTCGCCAGTCGGTCGGCACGTGCGTCTCGCACCACGCTCGGACTCCCGCCCGAAAGTCGTCCAGGCTCACGCGAACAGCCCTGTCAGCCCCTGCCGGCCGAGTCGGCGCGTCAGGTGATCGCGGGTGGCCGACAGGCCGAACGGAAGCCGGCGTAACGGCTGGCTGTACTTGGACAGCCAGGACAAGGTGGTCTCGTCGCAGAAGCCGACGGCCCCATGCAGCTGGTGGCAGACCCGGAACACGACCTCGGCAGCCTCGATGGCGGCCAGCCTAAGCGCCAGCGCGTCCTCGGTATTGCCGCTCCACAGCGCGTGTTTGGCAAGGACCTCGACACCACTGCGCTCCACTTCCGCATCGGTGAGCTGGAACTGCACCCCCTGGAACGCCGACAACGGCTGGCCGAACTGCTTGCGCAACGTGACGTGGGCAATCGTGAGTTCGATGGCGCGGTCCAGCATGCCGAGTAGGGTCCAGCACGGCAACACCAGGCCGAGTGCCACATCATTCGCACCGTGGGCATCGATCGGTGTCAGCTCCAGCGCGACCGCGAAACCCGGACCCACGGCATTCGTCGGAACCGCCGTGCCGCGGACGCCGTCGAGAGTGACGCTGACCCAGCGGTTTCCGAGACCGGTGACCGCCGCCTCCGGGGCAACGTCGGACACCACCAGCAGCCCGTCGGCGTCGAGGTCGGTCGGTCTTGCCAGCCGTTCGGCCAACGGGTAAGGCAGCGCCCAATAGCCGGCGCTGCGGCACAGCGCGGCCGCCGCCTCGGCCGATTCCGGGTCGGTGCGCACATCGAGTTCGAAGGCGCCCAGGTCGGTCAGCACCGGAGCCACCAGAGCCTCGCGATCACCGGGTTTGGCCTCGGCCTGCTGAATCAACGCATCCCCACCGGCAGCCTCGAAGGCGCGTAAGGCCTGGCGGCCGTATTCGGCGGCGTCGTCGGAAAGTTCGAGGATCATCGGGCTCCCGCCAGCAGGGCACGCGAGAGCAGAATGCGCTGCATTTCGATGCTGCCCGAAGCCACGGTGGCCGATTGCGAGTAGCGCCAGTGATCCTCGACCTCGGCCCGGTAATAGGGGGTGTCCTCGTCGTCGCGGGGCACACAGGCGATGATCTCCATCAACACCTCGGCGCTGTCCTGGTCCAGTTTGGTCACCGCGATGCGGTAGCCCGCGGCATCACCGGGTGCGATGCGCCCGCTGCTCTGCAGTGAGACCACGCGGTAGGCCAGCAGCCGAGCCCGACGGCAGTGCACCAGCATCCGAGCCCAGCGCCCGCGCAGCTCGTCGGGCAGCTGCTCCCACCGGTCGCCGAGTTGCTTGGGCGCCAGGGTCAGGAGTCGTTCGCAACGGGCGTATCTCGCGATGCCGACGCGTTCGAAGGACAGCACGTCCTGCACGATCGACCAGCCACCGTCCAGCGGCCCGAGCAGGTCGGCCTCGGTGACCCGCAACTCGTCGAAGAACACCTCGTTGAGGTGGTGTGGTCCCATCATCGTGCGGATCGGGCGGACCTGGATCGCCGGGTCGTCCATCGGGACCAGGAAGATCGACAAGCCCTGCTGCTTCTTCTCGGCTTTGGTGGTGCGTGCGAGTAGGAAGCACCACTGTGCCATTGTCGCGTACGACGTCCAGATCTTCTGGCCACTGATCCGCCAGCCATCGCCGTCCCGCCGTGCGGTGGTCCGCAACGATGCCAGGTCTGAGCCGGCCTCCGGCTCGGAGAACCCCTGACACCAGATCGCCTCACCGCGGGAGATCGGCGGAAGATGCTGGCGTTGCTGAGCTTCGGTGCCGTAGCGCATCAGCGTCGGCCCCACCCAGTTCACTCCCATGTACTGGGCGCCGCGCGGTTCGTGATGGGCCCACATCTCCTCACGCACCACGGTCTGTTCCCACACCGAGGCGCCGCACCCGCCGAACTCCTGCGGCCAGGCCAGGCAGAGTAGGTCCTCTTCGGCCAGCGTCCGGCAGAACTGTTGCGCGGCTGCCAGATCGGCCGGGTTGTCGGTGAACGCTCCGAGGAAGCCCTCGGGGACATGCTGTTTCACCAGCTCTCGCAGCTGTGCGCGCAACGCCGCAGCGGGCGCGCCCATGTCGAAGTCCAGGCTCATGCGCCGCTCCTCCTCATCGCTGCGCTTTCCACCTCAGCCAGTCCCAGCTCGGCCAGCACGGCGGCGGTGTCGGCACCGAGTTCGGGGGCTGGTCCCGCGATCCGGCCTGGGGTCCGGGAAAACCAGGTCGGCACACCGGGCATCCGGACCGGGCCCTGCGGCGTGGGGACTGTCTCGAAGAAGCCGACGGCGTTGAGCTGTTCATTGTCGAACAATGCCTGCGGCGAATTCAGCGGTGCGGCCGGGATCTCCAGCTCGACGAACAACGTCAGCCACTCCCCGGTGGTGCGTTCGGTCATGGTTTGCGCCACCAGTGAGTAGACGGTGTCGATCTCAGCGGCCCGCGCCGTGAGCGTGGCGTAGCGCTCTTGGTTCCACGCGGGCTGCACGGCATTGATGAATCCGGCCCAATGCTTGTCGTTGTAGATCAGCGCCGAGATGTAGCCGTCCTTGGTCCGATACGGCTTGCGGTTGGGGGCGACCGTCCGGTGATACAGCGCCGGGCCCAGCGGCGGGTCGAACATCGCCCCGTTGGCGTGCTCGACGAGCATGAACGAGGCCATCGTCTCGAACATCGCGACCTCGACCTCCTGACCCTCACCGGTGCGCTCGCGGTGGAAGAGCGCCATCGTCGTCGCGTACACCGCGGTCAGCCCGGCGACCTTGTCCGCCACGATGGTCGCGACATAGTTGGCCTCACCGGTCAATTCGGCCTGCACCGCGGGTAGGCCGCACTCGGCCTGGATGGTGTCGTCGTAGGCGGGGCGGTCGCGGTCGGGCCCGCGCCTGCCGTAGCCGTAGCAGTTGGTGTAGACGATCGCGGGGTTGATGGCGGCGACATCGTCGTAGCCGAACCCGAGCTTGGTGATGGCCTTGGCGCGCATCGAGTGGATGAACACGTCTGCACCGGCGATCAGGGCGCGCAGCGCCGCCCTCCCCTCGTCGGATCGAAGGTCCAGCACCACACTGCGTTTGCCTCGGTTGACGTTGACGAACACCCCGCTCATGCCGGGCGCCGGACCGACCGAGACGTAGCGGGTGTCGTCGCCGGCGGGCGGCTCGATCTTGATGACGTCGGCGCCCATGTCGGCCAAGATCTGGGTGCAGTAGGGGCCCATCACCATCGCGGTGAGGTCGATCACCCGCACTCCGGCCAGCGGGCCCATGCTATTCATGTGCGCCCCTTGCCATCCCGAAGCTGTGGCTGATATGAGCGCGGTGTCCGTCCGGCACCACCGGGAAGATCAGCGGGTTGCTGATATCGCGGATCTCTTCAATGCGGGCGCCAACCTGATCGACGGTCCACTCTGGCTCGTACACGCCGATCGACTCCGCGACCACTACCCGGGCGACCCGGCCCGCTATGGCGGTCAGGATCTCCCCGGTGACCGAGCAGTCCTCGTGGGCCAGCCAGCCGACGACCGGGGCGACGAGGTCGGCACCCATCGGCGGGTAGGCCGACGTGTCCAGACCTTCGGCCATCCTGGTCACCGCGGCAGGGACGATGACGTTGCAGCGCACCCCGTGCTCGGCGCCTTCCAGCGCGACGACATCGGATAGCCCGATCACCCCGGCCTTGGCGGCGGCATAGTTGGCCACCGCGTGGTTGCCATACAGCCCACCGATCGACGACGTCAGCACGACGCGTCCGTAGCCGGCCTGACACATCGCCGGAAACGCGGCTCGCACAACGTGGAACGCGCCGCGCAGGTGGACGTCGAGCACCGCGTCAAAGTCCTCGGCGGCCATCTCTGCCAGCGGCGCGCTTCGCACGATTCCGGCATTGTGGATCAGGATGTCGATCCGGCCATACCGCTGTATTGCCGCCCCGACGATCGCCTGACCGCCGACCGCGGTGGCCACCGACTCCGTCGACGCGATCGCCTCCCCGCCCGCCGCGATGATCTCGTCAACGACCTGCTGGGCCGGCCCGCTGTCGTCACCGTCGCCGGTCAACGTGCCGCCGGGGTCGTTGACCACGACCTTAGCCCCCAGCCGGGCGAGCAGTAATGCGTACTCGCGCCCGAGTCCCCGGCCGGCGCCGGTGACGACGGCGACGCGATCGTCGAATCGTGCTTGTGCCATCTAGTGTCCGAGCTCCAGTCCGTCGAGATCGCCCTTGGCCCGCCATTCGGCGATAAGTTCGTCGAAGGCGTAGAAGCCGGGCGAGTAGAAGTCGCCGAGGAACGATCCGTTGCCTTCTCCGCCGCCTCGGCCCTCGTTGTTGTAATAGCCAGGCGTGCAAGATAGTTCGAACGCCGAGTTATCGATCGAAAGTTCGCGAACGGTCGCCACCCAGGCGTCCTGGCCGTCCCGGCTCGGCTCGACGGTGATCGCTCCGCGCTTCTGCGCCTCGGCGATGATGTAGGCGATGTGCTTGGCCTGCTGCTCGAACATCGCGGTGGTGTTGGCCGAGACGCCACCCTGGATGAACCCGGTGAAGAACTGGTTAGGGAAGCCGCGGCTGGTCATGCCGTGCAGCGTCTGGTAGTTGTCCTTCCAGGATTCGAACAGCGACAGCCCGGCGCGCCCTTCGATGGTGTCGATCGCATAGCGGCGGCTGATCTCCGTGGAGATCTCGAAGCCGCTGGCGAAGACCACGCAATCGACCTCGTACTCAACGCCGTTGGCGATTATCCCCTTCTCGGTCAGCCGCTCCACGCCCTTGGACTCCGCCACATCGATCAGGGTCACGTTTGGCCGGTTGAACGCGGTGAGGTACTCCTCGCTCGAACACGGCCGTTTGCACATGAACCGGTAGTACGGCTTGAGCGCTTCGGCGGTGTCCGGGTCGTCGACAAGGCCTGCGATGCGGCGGCGCAGGCGCTCCATGATCTTGTAGTCTTCCTCTTCCCGGAACGCCATGATCTGCTCGATGCTCACCGACGCGGGGTCCTCGCTGGCCGCGATCCGCGCGGTCAGGTTGCGGCCGAGCTCAGTCCAGAAGTCGCAGACCAGGTCCGGCTCGCCGAACACCACCCCGACGAATGGCGACCAGTTGTGGAAGTTGCGCTTGCGTTCTTCCTGCCAGCCCGGCAGCAGGGAATTTGCCCACTGCGGATCGGTCGGCGTATTGGCCCGTTCGTCGACCGATGACGGTGTGCGCTGGAACACGAAGAGGTGCTGGGCATCTCGGCCCAGGTGCGGCACCAGCTGCACACCGGTGGCCCCGGTGCCGACGAGGGCGACCCTCTTGTCGGCCAGCTTGTCCAGGCCGCCGTTGGCGTCACCGCCGGTGTAGTTGTAATCCCAGCGTGCGGAGTGGAACACATGCCCGCCGGCATTGCGGTAGTTGTTGATACCGGGGATGTTCGGCAGCTTGGGGCGGTTGTATGAGCCCTGCGCCATGACCACGAACCGGGCCCGGATGTCGTCACCGCGATCGGTGCTGATCCGCCAGCGTTTGAGCTCCTCGTCCCAGCGCAGTTCGCGCACCTGCGTGGAGAACAGCGCCCCGTCGTACAGGCCGAAGTGTTTTCCGATATTGCGGCAGTGCTGGAATATCTCGGCGCCGTCGGCGAATTTCTTCGACGGCATGAAGTCGAGTTCTTCGAGCAGCGGGATGTAGCAGTACGCGTCGTTGTCGCATTGGATCCCCGGGAACCGGTTCCAGTACCACACCCCGCCGAAGTCGCCGGCCATCTCGATGACCCGGACACCCTCGACGCCCGCCTTTTTCAGGTACGCCCCGGCCAGCAGTCCGGCGAAACCGCCACCGAGGATCACGACGTCGGCATCTTCGGCGATCGGATCCCGCGCCGTGACCACCGTGTAGGGATCGACCTCGGCGAAGCCGGCGTACTCGCCCTCGAGCTCCAGGTACTGCGCGGAGCCCTCTGGGCGCAGCCGCTTCTCCCGCTCGACGCGGTACTTCTCCCGCAGCGCATCGATATCGACATCGGCGGGCGTCTGGGTGGGGCCGCAGTCCGCGGTCATCGATCGTTCTCCTTTGCTAGCGCGCGGGGTTCCCCGGTGCCCATGTACTTCGACAACTGGTAGTGCAGGTTGACGGTGCTGCGCTCGCGATACGGGTTGGGTTGTGTGCCGGGGAAACCAAAAGATTTCATCCCCTGCTGGACGGCGGCCATATTGGAGAAATCCTGTGGAAGCACGCTGCGCCAGCGCGGATCGCCCACCGGGGTGTACTCCCAGTCCGCCTGCGGCTCGGTGCCTTTGGGGTAGAGCTCGAACACTGACACCTCGAAGATGCACTTGTCCGGGTCATAGCCCGGATCGGGGCGCGCGCCGTAGCACAGCGCACTGGTCAGGCCCTGCCCGATCTGGAAGTTCGGGAACAGCTGCCAGGCGGTTCCGCTCTGACCGAGGATGTCGGCGGGGATCGTCGGCCACACCACGCCCCGGGCCGCGTCGTCGCGCCGCGCCGATGCCAGCCAATGCTCGAGCACCTTGTCGGCCGGGGTGTCCTCGGGCAGTTCGTCGACCAGTCGCAGCGCGGCGTTCACCAGCGTCTGCGTGGTGGTCGCGTTGGTCTCCTCCATCGTGTACACCTGCATCTCCGCGGTGGAGGTCCGCGGATCGCCGGTGCCGAGCCGGATCTTGGACTTGGTTTCGGCCATGTCCTCGGGTGCGTCGTAGCCGATATTGCTATGGCGACCCTGCGCTTTGGCCCAGCCCTTGAACTCACCGAACTTGTTGAACTCGGGATGGGTGGTGAAGACGTGGTACGTCTCGTTGAACGCCTCGAGGGCGACCTTCCAGTTGCAGTCGAAGTGCACCCATTTGCGCCACTTGCAGCGCATGTTCTCCAGCCCGAACGGATCAAGGATCTTCGCTGCCGGAAACAGGTAGTCGGCCAGCGGTTCGCAGTCGGGATCCATATTGATCCACAACCAGCCGCCCCAGGCGTCGACGTTCACCGACCGGAGCCGGGTACTCGCCGGATTCAGCGCACCCTGCCAGTCGGCTTCCTCGCGAATGTGCGTACATGCGCCGTCCAGACCATAGGACCAGCCGTGGAACCCGCAGACGAACGACTTACGGGCCCGGCCGACAGCCTGTTTCGCGCCGGGCGGGGTGTCGACGAGCCGGCGACCCCGGTGCATACAGACGTTGTGGTGCGCGGCAAAGGTGTCCGCGCCCGTCCGCACAACAATGATCGAGTCATCGAGGATGTCGTAGGTCAGATAGCTGCCGACCTCGGGCAGTTCCTCGACCCGGCCGACCTGCTGCCAGACCTTGCGCCACAACTTGTCGCGTTCGGCACGGGCGTACTCCGGCGAGATGTACGCCTCCACACCGATGGTCATCGGCTCCGCGAGCTCTTCGGCACTCTCCAGTTCGCCCATCACCAACTCCTCTCAGGGCCTGCTGATTTCGTTGCGGAAGTCGTCGTCTTTGAGGAACAGTGATGTGTTGTCCGCACCGACGTGACTCCAGCGCAGATCCAGACCCCCGTCGACGAGCAAGGTTTGGCCGGTGATGTAGCTCGAGAGATCCGACAACAGGAACAGGATCGCGCCGGCCTGTTCCGCGGGACGGCCGCGGCGCCCCATCGCGATGGCGGCCTTGTCCCGATCGGGTTCGGAGTCGACGTAGGCGCGTGACGCCGCGGTCTCGGTGACGCCGGGTGCGACGGCGTTGACCCGGATACCGTCGAGCGCGAGCTCCAGCGCCATGGTTCGGGTGGCCGCCACGATCGCCGCCTTGGCGGTGCCATAGGCGATGTGGAACGGCGCAGTGTTCATCCCGCTGATCGACGAGACCGACACGATGGCCCCCGGACCGCCGGCCGAGCGGATCTCGGCGGCTATCGCCTGGCTCATGAAGAACATGGTCTCGAGGTTGGCGGTGAACAGCTCACGCCAATCGGCGCGCCTGACCCGGGTGGCCGGCATCCACGTCGCGGGCGCCGCACCGCCGGCGATGTTGACCAGTCCGTACAGCCGCCCCTCGGTGCGGCGCACCGTGTCGAGAACTGCGGCGATCCCGGCATCGGTGGCGGCATCCGCGGCGACCGGCACGATCGGCAGCCCACCGTCGATCAGCGGGCCGACATGGTGGTCGAGGTTGTCCTGCGAGCGACTGACCGCGACGACGGTGGCGCCGGCCCGGGCCGCCATCTCGGTCACGGTTGTTCCGATGCCGCCGCCTCCGGCGCCCGACACCACCACGATGCGGCCGTCGAGCCTCAGGAGATCGGTCATACCCTGCTTTCGTTCACCGTTTTGTCCGGACAAATATCATGCCTCTACTGAATGGAGAATATGATTCCGCAGCAGTTATAGCACCGTCAAGGGGTGTCGCCAGATCATCTGAGGCTATTGTCTGGACTTAATCTGGTTGGTACGGTCACGCCAATGACATCGCAGCAGGATGGGCGCTTCCCGCTCGCCCGGCCGCCGGTCCTCGCCGAGGGATGGCGGATCGCCCACCGCACCGCGCCCAGCCGATTGTTCGGCGCCAATGGTCTGCGCACCGGCCCCGACGGCCGGGTGTACATCGCCCAGGTCACCGGCAGCCAGATCAGCGCACTCGACGTCGGCACCGGTTCGGTCGACACCGTCAGCGCGAAGGGCGGCGACATCATCGCCCCGGACGACGTCGCGTTCGACGACGCCGGAAACCTCTACGCGACCGAGGTGATGGACGGCCGGGTCAGCGTCCGTGCCGCCGACGGGACCACGCGGGTACTTCGCGATGACCTGCCGTGCGCCAACGGCATCACCGTGCATCGCGGCCGGTTGTTCGTCGGCGAGTGCCGCGACGGCGGCCGGCTACTGGAGCTGGATCCTGCCGGCGGCCAGACGCGCATTCTGCTGGAGAACGTGCCCTCTCCCAACGCCATGGAGGTCGGCCCGGACGGGCTGCTGTATTTCCCGGTCATGGGGGCCAACGAGATCTGGCGCATCGATCCCGACGGCGGCAGTCCGGAAATTGTGGCGACGGGTCTCGGTGTACCCGATGCGGTCAAATTCGATGCGCACGGCTTCCTCGTCTCCACTCAGGTGCACAGCGGTCAGGTGCTGCGAATCAACCCCCGCAACGGGGAGCAGACCGTGTTGGCCAATCTCAATCCGGGACTGGACAACCTGACGTTCATAAAGGGGAGGCTGTTCGTCTCGAACTTCACCGGCGAGATCACCGAGGTCCTTGACGGCCTGCAGACCCGCGCGGCGCTCCCGGGCGGGCTGAACTGGCCACTGGATCTCACGGTCGGACCCGACGGTGAGCTGTACATCGCCGACGGCACGTACTTCTACCTGCTGCGCGCCGACGGCACCCTGCACACCCTCGGCATGCTGTTCAGCCCCGGCTACCCCGGCTTCGTGCGCGGCGTGGCCGCCGCCGGCCCGGGCGAGTTCGTGGTGACGACCTCGGGGGGGCAGGTGGCGCTATTCCGCCCGGCCGACGGCGAAAGTGATGTCCTGGCAGACGGATTGGACCAGCTCTATGGCGTCGCGCTCGGCCCGCGCGGGATCGTGGCTGTCGAACAGGGCACCGGGCGGCTCCTGTCCGTGGACGACGGCCGCACCGAGGTGCTGGCCACCGGCCTGGACACCCCTGTGGGGGTGGCCATCGGACCCGACAGCAACCCGCTGGTCAGCGAGCGCGGCCGAGTAGTCAGGGTGAACGGAGCCGGCACAGAGCCGGTGGTCGACGGATTATGTTGCCCGCAGGGAATTCTGGTCTCCGGCGACCGGCTCTACATCGTCGACGCGGACGCCAAGTCGCTGATCGAGGTGGATCTCGCCAGTGGAGTCCGCACCACCATCGCCAACGGTCTGCCGGTCGGCGCGCCACCCGGGGTTACCCCCAAGCCACTGCGCGGCATGCCGCCATTCTCGGGACCCCAGGGCCCGTTCGCGGGGATCGCCGCCGGGCCCGACGGCACCCTGTACGTCTCGGCGGATTCCGACGGCAGTGTGCTGGCCTTCCAGCGGACGGACTGAGATGACCCACACCGAGTCCGCGGATCACCGCTATATCCAGGTGGCCCGCACCCTGCGCAAGGAGATCGTCGACGGCGTCTACCCCGTCGGGTCACAGCTTCCCACCGAACACGAACTGTGCGAGCGGTTTTCGGTGAGCCGCTACACGGTTCGCGAGGCCCTACGCCGCCTGCGCGAGGACAACCTGGTGTCGTCACGGCCCCGGGCGGGCACGATGGTGGTACCGCGGCCGTCGTCGCACGCCTACGTCCAGGACGTCGTATCGATCAACGACCTGTTGGCCTTCGCCACGGGTGCGCGATTCGCCATCGAATCGATCACCATGGTCACAGTCGATGACGAGCTGGCGCAGCGCAGCGGGCTCACACCCGGTGAACAATGGCTGGCGGTGCGCGGATTCCGCCGAGCCGAGGGTGCCGACGCCCCGGTTTGCCGAACCGAGTACTACATCAACCGTGCATTCGCGGCGGTGGGCCGGATGCTGCAGAACCACACCGGACCGATCTTCCCCCTCATCGAGGATCTGTTCGGGATCAGCATCGTCGAAGTACGCCAGGAGATCTCGGCCGTCCAGGTGGAGGTTGAGCTGGCGGACGCGCTCAAGGTCGAACCGGGCACGCCCGCGCTGGAGATGCAGCGCACATACACGACATCCGACGGCGAGATCGCCCAGGTGACGGTGAACACGCACCCCGGCG
Organism: Mycolicibacterium helvum; assembly: GCF_010731895.1. NCBI lineage: Bacteria > Bacillati > Actinomycetota > Actinomycetes > Mycobacteriales > Mycobacteriaceae > Mycobacterium > Mycolicibacterium helvum. The sequence continues at coordinate 5,731,992 of NZ_AP022596.1, forward strand.
CCCGGTTCCGCCATTCGATGACGATGCGACGGGTGAAGGGCTAGCCGGGCGTGCGCACCGCACGGCGGGATTCCGCGTTGGCCGCACAGGCCTACGCCAGCGGATTGTGGGTGAGCCAGACCCTTGCCGACGCATTGGCCGCCGCCGCGCGGGACACCCCAGATCGGGAGGTCCTCATCGACGGTCCGGTGCGCCTGGACTGCGCAACGTTGCACACCCGGGTCACCGAGCTGGCCGGCGCGATGTCAGCCCGCATGACCGCTGGCAGCGTGGTGTCGTTCATGCTGCCCAACTGGCACGAGGCCGCGATCGTCTATCACGCCGCGACACTGGCGGGCATGGTGGCCAATCCGATCCTGCCGTCGCTGCGCGACCACGAGCTGGCCTTCATCCTGGCCGATGCCGACGTCCGGATGATCGTCATCCCCGCGGAGTTCGGCGGCCATGACTACGCGGCGATGCTGCAGCGGGTCACCGCGGCGATGCCGGCGCCGCCCACCGTCGTGGTGGTGCGTGGCGAGCCGCACCCGGGGCAGGTCGCGTTCGACTCGCTCGACTCAGAGCAGCTCACACCGCCGGTGCTCGATCCCGACGCGGTCCGGATGATTCTCTACACCTCCGGGACCACAGGTCGACCGAAAGGTGTTTTACACAGCCACAATTCGATCCACGCACTGATCCGGCAGCTCGGTGAGCACTGGCGGGTCACGCCAGGATCAGTGTCACTGGTGCCCTCCCCCATCGCGCACATCGGCGGTTCGATCTATGCCTTCGAATTCCCGATCCTGCTGAGCACGACCGCGGTACTGATGGATAGCTGGGATCCCGACGCCGCGGTCGCGTTGATGGTCGGTGAGCGGTGCACACACATGGCCGGCGCGACGCCGTTCCTGCAGCATCTTCTCTCCGCCGCCGAGCACGCCGGCACCCGACTCCCATACCTCAAGGTGTTCATCTGCGGCGGCGCCTCGGTGCGGCCGGCGCTGATCCGCAGTGCCGCTGACTATTTCGACAATGCCGTCATCACCCGCGTGTATGGCTCCACCGAAGTCCCCGTCATCACCGTCGGCGCTCTGGGTGATCTCGACCATGCCGCCGACACCGACGGGCGGCCCGGGATCGCCAACGTCGTGATCGCCGGGTCCGGCGGCGCCGGCGAAATCCGAGCCCGCGGACCACAGATGCTGCTGGGCTACCTCCATCCCGAGGACGAGGCCGACGCGTTCGACGCCGACGGTTATTTCCGCACCGGCGATCTCGGCCATTGGGTGGACGGTCATCATCTCGTCGTCACCGGACGGGCCAAGGACATCGTGATCCGAAACGGGGAGAACATCGCGCCCAAGGAGGTCGAGGACGTGCTGCTCGGCCACCCCGGCATTCGTGAGATCGCGATCGTGGGGGTTCCTGATCCCCGCACCGGGGAGCGGGCGTGCGCAGTGGTGGTCGCCGACCGTTTACCGGAGCCCGACGTCACCGATCTACGGGACTTCCTGCAGGCCACCGGTGTCGCGAAATTCAAGTGGCCCGAAGAGGTTGTCGTCTGGGATTCGTTGCCCAAGAACGATGCTGGCAAGGTACTCAAGCATCAGATCCGAGCAAGGTTGGTCGAGACGGATGGGTGATATGCAGGTAGCGGTGGTCACCGGCGCGAGCAGCGGAATCGGGTACGCCTGCGCCACACAACTCGCCGAGATGGGGATGGCCGTGGTCGGCACCGGACGCGACCCCGACCGCCTGACCGCACTGGCCGACGCGATCGGCGATCCCGACCGGGTCGCCACGCTCGCCGTCGACCTCACCGACGTCGACGCCCCGCGACGGATCGTCGACCTTGCGGTGTCCCGCTGGGGCCACATCGACTTTCTCGTGAACAACGCCGGGGTCGGCAGCCCCAAGCCGCTGCACGAGACCGACGACGAGACACTGGATTACTTCCTCGGTGTGATGCTGCGCGCCCCATTCCGACTGGCCCGCGACGTGATTCCACACATGCAGCCGGGTTCGGCGATCATCAACGTCACCTCGACCTTCGCTGTGGTCGGCGGACTGCGCGGCGGGGCCTATTCAGCGGCCAAGGGCGGCCTGACGGCGCTCACCCTGCACATCGCATGTCAGTACGGCGCGCAGGGGATTCGCAGTAACGCGGTCGCGCCCGGGGTGACGGTGACCCCGATGGTCGAGCACCGCCTGGAAGACCCCGGCTTCAAGAAGATGCAGACCGAAATGACCCCGCACACCCGGTTGGGACGGGTCGAGGACATCGCCGGCACGGTGGCGTTCCTGTGTTCCCCCGCAGGCAGTTTCATCAACGGTCAGACGATCGTGGTCGACGGCGGCTGGAGCTCCACCAAGTACCTGTCGGACTTCGCGCTGAACTCGGACTGGGTGCAGCGGTGAACCTGTTCGCCACTCTCGATCAGGCCGCCGCCCGATTCGGTGACCGCGGCGCGGTATACCGCGGCGCGCAGCAGCTGCACACCTGGAGTCAGCTGCGGGAGCGTGCGCTGCGGCTGGCCGCGTCGTTGCGGTGTACCTACGCGCCGGGGCAGCGGATTGCGATCGCCAGCGAGAACCGGGCCGAGATCGTCGAATTGTTCTACGCGGTGTGGGCTGCCGAATGTGTCGTCGTCCCGGTCAACTTCAAGTTGCATCCCCGCGAGATGGTGCAGATCCTCGAAGACTCCGGTGCGGCAACGGTATTCGCATCACCGAAGATTGCAGTGGAGCTGACGCCCCAGTCGCCGGTCGTCGTCGAGCTGATCGGCGGCCCGGACTACGAACAGCTTTTCGCCGCGTCACCGCTGGCGCCCCCCGCGACGGACCCGTTGGCGCTGGCCTGGCTGTTCTACACCAGCGGCACCACCGGTCGGTCCAAGGGCGCGATGCTCTCGCATCGCAACCTGACCGCGATGACCGTGGCACATCTGGCCGACATCGACTCCCCCGACGAGAACTGCAGCCTGTTGCACGCCGCACCGATGTCGCACGGGTCGGGGCTCTACATCGCGCCCTACGTGCTGCGCGGCGCCCGCCAGGTGGTGCCCGCATCGGGCGCGTTCGACCCCGACGAGTTCCTCGACCTCTGCGATCTGCATCCAGGATCGTCAGCCTTCCTGGCGCCCACCATGATTGCGCGCCTCGTCGGGACCGGGCGCAACGCGCCAGCCGCGCTGCGCACGATCGTCTACGGCGGCGGCCCGATGTACGTCGACGGCCTCAAGAAGGCGATGGCGGCGTTCGGGCCCATCTTCGCCCAGATCTATGGCCAGGGCGAAGCACCGATGACCATCACCGGATTGCGGCGTGCCGACCACGATTCGGCCGCCGACGCGATCCTCGGCTCGGTGGGCTATCCACGTGCCGGGGTCGAGGTGGCGGTACTGGGCCAGGACGGCACGCCCGTCGAGCCGGGCCAGATCGGCGAGATCGTCTGCCGCGGCGATGTAGTGATGTCCGGGTACTGGAACAACGCCGACGCAACCCGCGACACCATCAAGGATGGCTGGCTCTACACCGGTGACATGGGTTCGTATGACCGGCACGGCTATTTGACCCTGCGGGATCGCTCCAAGGATGTGGTGATCAGCGGCGGCAGCAATATCTATCCACGCGAGGTCGAGGAGGCACTGCTGGAGCATCCGGACGTGGCCGAGGCCTGCGTGGTGGGCGCACCCGATGCCGAGTGGGGCGAGGTCGTCGTGGCCTTCATCGTCGGCTCCGCGGCCGGCGATGCGCTCGACGCTCACTTGCTGGATCGGATCGCCCGTTTCAAGCGTCCCAAGCGCTACGTCGTCGTCGACGAGCTGCCGAAGAACAGCTACGGCAAGGTGCTCAAGCGTGAATTGCGCGCCCGGCTCGGGTAACGACATTCTCCTCTGCATAGAATGCCGCTATGTCCACCGATTACCGCTTCCTCACCTACGAGGACCTCGATGACGGCCGCATCGCGCGCATCATGCTCAACCGGCCCGAGGCGCGCAACGCTCAGAACCGCGGCCTGCTGGTAGAGCTCAACGAGGCGTTTCTGCGGGCCGAGGCCGACGATAACGTCCGGGTCGTCATCCTGGGCGGTCACGGCCCGATGTTCTCCTCCGGGCACGATCTCGGATCCGCGGTGTCGCGGGCCGAGCACACTCCCGGACCTGACCAGCACCCGAGCTTCCAGGTGAACGGCGCCACCCGGGAGGGTGCGGAGAGCCTGATGCTGCAGGAGTGGCATCACTTTTTCGCCAACACCCGCCGCTGGCGCGACCTGCGCAAGATCACCGTCGCGCAGGTGCACGGTGACGTCTACGCCGCCGCGCTGATGCTGATGTGGGCGTGTGACCTGATCGTGGCTGCCGAGGGCACCCGCTTCGCCGACGTCGTCGGTGCGCGGTTGGGCATGTGCGGTGTCGAGTACTTCGCCCACCCATGGGAGTTCGGCCCCCGCAAGACCAAGGAGCTGATGCTCACCGGTGACGCGATGACGGTCGACGAGGCCTATCAGCTGGGCATGATCTCGAAGGTGTTCCCGCAGGACGAACTCGCCGACAAGACCCTGGAGTTCGCCCGCCGGATCGCCGAGGTGCCGACCATGGCGGCGCTGCTGGCCAAGGAAGCGGTCAACCAGACGGTCGACAACATGGGCTTCTACAACGCGCTGAACGCCTGCTTCACCCTGCACCAGCTCAATCACTCGCACTGGGCGCAGGTGCACGAGAACGGCTGGCCGGTGGGCCTGGAGCAGGACGGCCTGCCGAACTGGAAGACCGCTCCGCCCATTGTGCCTGCCGTCAAGGACCAGGTTCGCGCCGAGAGCTGATCCCGCCTGATTCTTGTCATCCGAGCGCGATCACGGCAAAGCACCGTTTTCAGCTCACCTGAATCGATCAAGTCATTACATACGTGTCACGGCCACTCCCAGGCCGTTGACGGGGCCCACCTCACCTGTGCGGCCGTTGACAATCTCGATTTGTCTAAACACCCTGGTATGGCGTTTAATTCGCAGAACGCGCAAAGGTGAATCTCCCGATTCCCTTCTGATTTCTCAGCGCAACTGTTAATTGCGCCACACCGTTTTGCGAAACGTGTTGGAAAGCACAGGCTTTGGTATGCGCGCAAATTAATTGTTAGTTTCGGCCACATGTTTGCAATCGCGACGCTGATGACTCTGATCAGTCAGGTGTCAGGCACGCCGTACATCCCCGGTGGGGACAGTCCGGCTGGCACCGACTGCTCAGGGCTGGCCTCCTGGGTGTCCAATGCGGCCACCGGCAGGCCGGTTTACGGCAGCCGGTTCCACACCGGCAACGAGGAAGCTGCCCTCCTCGCGCGCGGGTTCCACTACGGAACCGCGCCCAACTCGCTCGTGATCGGCTGGAACGGCGTACACACCGCTGTCACGCTGCCCGACGGCACTCCGGTGTCCAGCGGCGAGGGTGGCGGCGTGCGGATCGGCGGTGGCGGCGCCTACCAGCCGCAGTTCACCCACCACATGTACCTGCCGATGCCCGCCGAGGAGATGACAGATCCGCTGGCACCGCCGACACCCGGCGTCCCGGATGCTCCCCCGCCGGACGCACCGGTGTTCGTCGACGCTGCGGTGGACGCGCCACCGCCCGGAGATCAGCTGCCACCGCCTGCCGGTGACATCGTGCCTGTCGGAGCCGAAATGGCGCCGCCGCCAGTAGATCCCGCTCCCCAACCCGCCTAGCAGCCCCGCCACCCGTGCGGCTGGCTCGTCGTCAAAAGCCTTGCGGCACTCAGGCTTGCTCGTCGAGCATCAATGCCTCCTCCGGGCAGGCAGCCACGCCGTCCCGGGCGCGCTGTTCGTCCCCGGGCGCGACGTCATGATCGGCGAGGATCGAATAACCCATATCGTCGATCGGGAACAGCTCGGGGTCGACGGCATAGCACTGTGCATGGCCCACGCATCTGGACCTTTCGAGACGGACGCGCATCGAATCAGGCTAACCGCGATGGTCAGGGGTTGATGGTGTTCTCGCCGACCTGACGTCCCCACACGTATTCGGTGAGCAATGGCTGGCCCAGTTCGAAGTGGTTGTACGGCGCCAGCGAAGCACCGTCGTCGACCACGAGATAGGGCGCCGGCCAGAAGCTCTTGTCGACCTTCTGCCAACATCCCGGCGCGCCGCCGGGCCCGCCCCGGCCGTTGGTTCGCGGCAGATTGTCCGGATAGACATAGGGATTGGGGGCGCCCAGGATCTCGGTCATCGTGCTCAGCGAGTATCCGTTGCCACCGAAGGCATCCAGCGCCGCTGGTGATGCCTCGGCGATGTTGCGGAGGCTGCAGTAGAGCTCCGGGCTATACGTGTCGAGCAGGCGGCTGCTGGGCACCAAGTCGGCCATCGCGCGCACGAAATAAGGGCTACCCCGCTCGACGATGTCGGCACCCGTGTTGCCGAATCCGATGGAGGCCAACAGTGCGGCGTCGATATCCTTCTGCTGTGCGTTGAGCGAGTGCGCGGTGATGGCCAGGTTGTCGAGCGCGCTCCACAGGTCCGGGCTGGCCTTGGTGTAGACATCAGCCAGCTCAGACAGCCCCTGGATATCGCGGCGGAGCTGCGGCATCTGTGGGTTGACGTCGTCGAGGACCGCGTTGCCGTTGACCAACGACTGCCCGAACTTAGTGCCCAGTCCGCTCAGTGCCTCAGCAGTCGCTGACAGCGTCACATTGAGCTTGATCGGGTCCACCTTCTCGGCGATCGAGGTGACCGTCTCGAAAAGCGTGTTGAACTCCGTGGTGACCGAGGACGCGTCGATGACATCGGAACTGGTCAGCCGCTGCGCGTCCGGGTCTTTCGGTGTCGACAACGCCACATACTTGTTGCCGAACACCGTGCTGGCTTTGATATCCGCGTGCACGTTGGCCGGCATGCTGGTCAGGTAGCGGGGGTCGACATCAAGCGTCACCTTCGCAATCGTCTTTCCATCGCGCTCGGCAGAGGCGACTTTGCCGACCCGGCCGATGATCACCCCGTTGTAGGTGACCTTCGAACCCGCATCCATCACCAGGCCCGCCCGGTCGGAGACCATGGTCAGCGTCGCCCGCGGTGACAGGTCGCCGCGAAATTGCAGATAGATCAGCGAGACGACGCCGACGATGAGGACCAGGAACAGAATGCCCGCGGTTTTGAGCGGGGGCCGGTCGCGGCGCCGGCTCACCGCGACGCCCAACTGTCAGGGTCCCGATCCTGCGGCCAACCGCCGGGCATGTCGCTTCCTCCTTGGCCCCCACCCCGAGCGAAAAGGACTCCCGTCACACTGACCCGGGGCCAGTGAGGCGGACCACAGGAATGTACCCGATTTCGCAACCAGCGTGAATGGCATCGGCGCAATTCGCCGCAATGGCGATAGCAGAAATTCACTATCACTGTCGTCAATAATTCAGGGAGCATCCCCAGTGACGGAAAGCGCTGAACCGCAGCCGATTCTGAGTCGGTATCGCAATTCCTCCATCGACCGCCCGAATTGACGCCCCCATGGTCCGTCGTATTTGCTGGTTGCCCGACTCCCCTCGCATTGGACTCGAGCCGGTGGCCGGTGAATGGCAATGCCGACGGTGAGGGTGCGCCAAACCCACTCCAGCCGGAGGTGGAGTCGGGATAATCGAGATCGCCGCCCGGGCGTTGTCGCCGGCGGGAACCAGCTCAGCGAGGAGCGTGAGATTCATGTCCATCATCGAAGCGGACGCCGCGACCCAGTCACCGTTCGAACGTGAGGTCGCCGAGACACAGCGGTACTTCGACAGTCCGCGGTTCGAGGGGATCACTCGGCTCTACACCGCACGACAGGTCGTCGAACAGCGCGGCACGATCCCGGTCGACCACACCGTCGCGCGCGAGGCGTCCACGGCATTCCACAAGCGTCTGCGCGAGCTCTTCGCGGCCAAGAAGAGCATCACTACCTTCGGCCCGTACTCACCGGGCCAGGCGGTGACCATGAAGCGGATGGGTATCGAGGGCATCTACCTGGGCGGCTGGGCGACATCGGCCAAGGGGTCGACCACCGAGGACCCCGGCCCCGACCTCGCCAGCTACCCGTTGAGCCAGGTGCCCGACGAAGCCGCCGGGCTGGTGCGCGCACTGCTGACCGCCGACCGCAACCAGCAGTATCTGCGCCTGCAAATGACCCCGGAACAACGCGCAGCGCAGCCCGCTGTCGACTACCGCCCGTTCATCATCGCCGACGCCGACACCGGGCACGGTGGAGATCCGCACGTGCGCAACCTGATTCGACGTTTTGTGGAGGCCGGAGTGGCCGGCTACCACATCGAGGACCAGAGACCCGGCACCAAGAAATGCGGACATCAGGGCGGCAAGGTGCTGGTGCCGTCCGACGAACAGCTCAAGCGCCTCAACACCGCTCGCTTCCAACTCGACATCATGGGTGTGCCAGGCATCATCGTGGCCCGTACCGATGCCGAGGCGGCCAACCTGATCGACAGCCGGGCCGACGAGCGGGATCAGCCGTTCGTGCTCGGGGCTACCAATCTCAAGGTTCCGCCGTACAAGTCCTGCTTCCTGGCGATGGTGCGCGGGTTCTACGAGGCGGGCGTCACCGAGCTCAATGGGCATCTGCTCTACGCGCTGCCCGACGGCGAGTACGCGGTGGCCGATGCGTGGCTGCAACGGCAGGGCATCGTCGATCTGATCGCCGCTCAGGCCGCCGCCTGGCGTGACGGCCAGGAGCGTTCGCTGGACGCCCTGTTCGACAAGGTCGAGTCGAAGTTCATCGACGCCTGGCAGGACGACGCCGGGCTGGAGACCTATGGCGACGCGGTGGCCGAGCTCCTGAAGTTCCGCGAAGGCGAGGGCGAGCCGCACGAGATGAGCGCCGCGGATTGGCGTGCGTTCGCCAAGACCGCATCGCTGTACGCCGCCCGGGAGAAGGCCCGCGAGTTGGGCGTCGACGCTCCGTGGGATCCCGAGCGCGCCAAGACGCCCGAGGGCTACTACCAGGTCCGCGGCGGCATCCCGTATGCGATCGCGAAATCCCTTGCGGCAGCGCCGTTTGCAGATCTTCTCTGGATGGAGACCAAGACCGCCGACCTTGCCGACGCCCGCGAGTTCGCCGAAGCCGTCCACGCGGTGCATTCGGACAAGATGCTGGCCTACAACCTGTCCCCCTCGTTCAACTGGGATACCACCGGGATGACCGACGAGGAGATGCGCGCCTTCCCTGAAGAACTGGCCAAGATGGGCTTCGTCTTCAATTTCATGACCTACGGCGGTCACCAGATCGACGGCGTCGCGGCCGAGGAGTTCGCCACTGCCCTGCGCCAGGACGGCATGCTGGCGCTGGCACGCCTGCAGCGCAAGATGCGGCTGGTCGAATCCCCCTACCGCACACCGCAAACACTGGTGGGTGGTCCGCGCAGCGATGCGGCGTTGGCGGCGTCTTCGGGCCGCACCGCGACCACAAAATCGATGGGCAAGGGCTCCACGCAGCACCAGCATCTGGTGCAGACCGAAGTGCCCAAGAAGCTTCTCGAAGAGTGGCTGGCGCTCTGGAGCGAGCACTATCAGCTCGGCGAGAAGCTACGGGTTCAGCTGCGGCCACGGCGGGCCGGCGGCGAGGTCCTCGAGCTCGGTATCTACGGCGCCAGGGAGGACGGCGGCGAAGAGGAGCTGTTGGCCAATGTGCTTGTCGACCCGATCAAGGACCGGCACGGCCGCAGCATCCTGACCGTGCGCGACCAGAACACCTTCGCCGAGAAGTTGCGCCAGAAGCGCCTCATGACGTTGATCCACCTGTGGATGGTCCACCGGTTCAAGGCCGATGCGGTGTATTACGTGACGCCCACCGAGGACAACATCTATCAGGCCGACAAGATGAAGGCGCACGGCATTTTCAGCAATGTCCACAAGGACGTCGGTGAGATCATCGTCGCCGACGTCAACCACGACCGGATCACCGAGCTGCTGGAGCCCGACCGGGCCGCGCTCAAGCGGCTGATCGCCAAAGAGGACTGAAGCCGCGCCCAACGTCGAGTTGTTGTCGTCGAATCGGCATTTTCGCGGCCACAACTCGACGCTCACGGGATTTTCTGGTGCCCGGCTGAAGTTCGCTGACGCGCAAGGAGCGAACTGAAAGACCGACGGTATCGGTACGGATTCGGTTGGGTGAACACGAGATGAACACCCAGTTCAGCGAGCATATGTCGGATTGATTCCGGCCCTGACGGCAGGCGGCGGCGCGGCCCCGACAGCAACGCCGCGTCTCGTCGATGGCCCGGCCCAGCACCGGACGGAAGATAGCGAACGGTGTTCAACCACCGGAATTGTCCAGGTAAAGTGCCGTCCGTGGGCAGACACCGGTTAGCCAAGCCACGGCGCCGTTGGTCGGTCGCCGTGGTCGCGCTCGCCGCACTCCCGGTGGCCGGCATCCTTACCGCCAGCTCGGGCGGACTGCCCAACAAGGTCACCGCACAACGCAGCGTTGAGTGCTGCGCCGAACTCGTGACCGCTGGACCGATGAACCTCAGCGCCCCGCCGATCGGCGCGCACTACGTCGTCATGACCCAGGCCGATCTGGTGGCCAGCCGAAGCGCGGTCAACCGCACCACTCTGCATGCATTGCCCGCAGGCGTGGGTATCGAGCGGGGCCTACAGATCAAGACCATCCTCGCCGAACGTCTGGTCAGTGCCTACTTTCCGGAGATCCACAACATCGGCGGGGTCCGGCCCGACTCGTTGAAGTGGCATCCCATGGGAATGGCCATCGACGTGATGATCCCGAACTATCAGAGCCCCGAAGGTAAAGAACTGGGCGACCGCATCGCGGCATTCGCGATCGCCAACGCCGACCGGCTCTCACTGAACCATGTGATCTGGCGCCGCATCATGTACGACAAGAATGGGAAGCCCTTCCTGATGGGCAATCTCGGTTCCGACGACGCCAACCACTACACTCATGTCCACATCGCCACCGACGGTGGCGGCTATCCCACCGGTGGCGAGAGTTATTTTGGCTGATTCCAGGCACTTTGGCGCGGTTGTCCTATTAATGAGCGGTGCGCTGATGGCCGCGCCGGTTGCACACGCCGACGAAGTGTTCTGGGGCGGTTGGTACAAGATCACCTTCCACACCGACCAGAAGTCGGGCTCCAGCATCGCTGCAACGCAGCAGGAGACACCGTATGCCGCCTCGTACAAGATCGTGACGGACTGTTCGTCGGGCACCTGCATCGCCTCGGTGCTCGACGGCCCGACCCCCAAAGACAATGTCGCGCAGTCGACTACGTTCGCATGGAACGGTTCCCAATGGTCGCGCTCTAATAGCTGGAGATGGGACTGCACGCTGCCGGACGGCACCATCACCTACGACCCGGCCAGCTCGGTGACCACGTACAAACCGCAGCCGGACGGATCACTGGCGGGCACCTTCCAGACCACCATCGACAGCGGTGCTTGCCAGGGCACGGTCATCATCCCGGTGACGGCGGTCCCCTCTTCGTCCTGACACCGATCACGGCGCACCATCTCACGCGGATAGTCATGTCTTAGTCTGTGTCGTCGGCGGTGTCCGCGCCGTCAGCACCGAGGAGGATCAGGTTATGCGCATGCTGAAGGTGGCAACGCTGGTCACGGCAATCGCGGTCGCGAGCGCTCCCGGCGTGGCGGGCGCCGCACCGAAGACCTACTGCGCCGACCTCAAAGGCATCGACAACGGCCAGACCTGCCAGATCCAGGTGTCCAACCCGGCCTACCAGGTCAGCATCAGCTTCCCCAGCGACTACCCGGACCTGAAGTCGATCGCCGATTACGTCAGCCAGACTCGGGACGGCTTCGTCAACGTGGCCAAAAGCTCCAACCCGCTGAACGTGCCCTACGAGCTGGACATCACCGCGACCAGCTATAGCTCAGCCATTCCGCCGCGCGGCACCCAGTCCGTTGTCCTGCAGAATTATGAGAACATCGGCGGCGCACACCCGGTGACATCGTTCAAGGCATTCAACTGGGATCAGGCTTACCGCAAGCCGATTACCTACGACACGCTGTGGCAGCCGGGTTCCGACCCGCTGAAGGTCGTCTTTCCGATCGTGGTCTCGGAATTGCAGAAGCAGACCGGCCAGCCGATCGTTGTCGACCCGACCACTGGTATGGACCCCGCGAGTTACCAAGACTTCGCCATCACCAACGATGGCGTGATCTTCTTCTTCAGCCAGGGTCAACTGCTGCCCGAAGCGGCGGGCGCCACCCAGGTGCTGGTTCCTCGCGCGGCGATCGATCAGCTGCTGGCCTGAGTCGGCTCCAGACCGCCGGCTCAGAACACCGGCAGGTGCGCTGCGGCCACCAGCGGCAGACGCCCGGCGCTTCGGCTGCGGCCTTCATCCAGCGCCGCGACGCCCCACCAGGACGCACCATACGACGCGTCGATCGGGGTCAGCGGTGCTGCCCCGGCGAAGGTGCTGCCGGCCCGCTCGAGCCAACGTGTGATCCGACCCAACATGGCGAACCTCCTCTGTCGTCGTTGGCATTGACTCTGCCCGGTCATCAGCCCGGGCGGCGTCGGGCGACTGGCGGATGCAGGGGATGAATCGCGTGTCCACCGATCGGGGGACACCGCGCCTGCAGCAGGAAAACGCTGTCGTGCTGCCATGCTGTTGTCATGCCCCGACTCCCCCGCCGGATCGCATCGGATCTCAGTGCGAGGCTGCGCAGCCCCGAGACTGCCGCAGTGGTGGCAGGGCTCGAGAGCAAGCTGACCGAGCGGCGCCGCGACTACAAGATGCAGTCCGGGGCATTCCGCGGCGTCCGGGTCGTGGTCTACCGCGGTTTCGTGACCGACGACGTCGCCAAAGTGCGGGTCAGGGTGATCGAGACTCCAGAGCTGCCCGGCGACAGCCGTATCCCGTACTGGGAGGTGGCGCAGAGCAATCTTCGCAGGCATGCCGCGCTGTCGATCGTCGGCGCCGAGGTGGAGTTGCGCGTCGGCCGGCACCAGACCACCGAGGTCACCGACAGCCACGGCTTCGCCAACTTTTCGTTGCCGGTGCCGAAGCTGCGCGCCGGCTGGCACGCGGCCGAAGCGGTTGCCGCGGGGATCGGCGACGACGAGCCGGCCGTCGGCACGGGCTGGGTGATCAAGCCATCGCTAGCCGCGCCGTTTCTGGTGATCTCCGATATCGACGACACGATTCTGCTCACCGGCTTGACCGAGGGCCTGACGATGGTGGCCAGAACACTGCTACGTGATGTGGAGCAGCGCAGTGCGATTCCCGGCATGTCGGCGCTCTATCGCGGACTAGCCCGGGGCGTTCCCGGCCGAACCGGTAAACCTCGCCCGGAGCCAGCATTCTTCTATGTGTCGACCGGGAGCTGGTCGTTCTATTCGATGCTGGAGCAGTTCGTCGAACTGCGCACCTTCCCTCCCGGGCCGATGTTCCTCACCGACTGGGGCCCGACCGAGCGGTACCTGCGGCGCAGCGGTGCCGAGCACAAGCGTGCGGCTGTTCGCCGGCTGTTCGAGGCCTACCCGGGAATGCGTTTCGTTCTGATCGGCGACAGCGGCCAGCGCGATCCGCTTATCTACGAGGAAATGGCGCGGGAGTTTCCCAGCCGAGTGCTGCTGGCCATGATCCGACAGGTCGGCTCCGACGCAGACGAGCGCAACGCCCTGTTGCACGAGCACGCCGAAGCGCTTCGGGCCGAAGGTATTCCACTTCATCTTGTGGGTGACGCCGCACAGGCCGCGCAGCTCGCTGTTGAGCTCAGGCTGTGTGACGAGGACACTGTGGTCGAGGTGGCCGCCGAGCTGGGCGGTTCCTGATTGCCCAGGAGATCACGTGCGGGCGTCGGGGTACGCCGGACCGACACCGTCGGGGCTATAGGAGAAGTAGAGCGGTCCCTGCAGGAACGGAAAATTGCCGGTGTTCATGCCGTAACTCCCAGGCTCTGTTCACCCGGTTGCGGTTTGCCGGCTCGGCGTCCAAATAGCAAGACTGGCCGATTGTTTCGATGGCACCGTTGTCCTAGCACGCCGCCGGCAGCCGGTCACCCCCCGTGCGCGGTGATTGCTACCGCGAGTTCACCCAGGCGACTGCAAACGCGCTCGCCACAGAGATCACCGTCAGCGGGATGCCGAATCGCACAAACGTCGCCACGCTGTAACCCCCCGGTTTCATGACCATCAGGTTGGACTGGTGGCTGAACGGGTTGAGGAACGTGAACGAGATGCATGTGCCGATCAGTGTGAGCAGGAGGAGCGGATCCAGGCCGGTGGCGCCGACGACGGTCAGTGCCACCGGGGTAAGGATGGCCGCGGCCGCCGCATTGGTGACGACGTTGGTCAGCACGGTGGTGACGACGGCGATGACCAGGATGACCAGCGCGGGGCTTCCGGTCGACAGCTGCAGAATAGCCGATGAGATGTGTTCACCCAGACCGCTGTTCACGACAATGACACCCAAACCGATCGAGCCGGCGATGATCGCGAGGATGTTCCAGTTCAGCGCCCGCACGGCCGATCGCGGGGTGAGCACCCCGGTGAGGACCATCAGGGTCGCGCCGGTGACGGCGATCAACTCGATCGGCGCCATGTTGAACGCCGCGCTGACGACGACTCCGAGCAGGATCGCCAGCGCGATCCACGTCTTGGCGGTCTGCGGAGCCTTGCCCGCGACCGCTTGCCACACCCCGACCAGCGGGTGGTCAGCGAGCACGGCAGCGGAACTCGTTGTGACAAGGCACATTTTTCCAGGCAGTGCTGGAGTGTCGCGTAGCCGCTTGGTGGACCGCGCGGCAACCACCTGAATATCCTCCTCTTCTTCAAGGTCAGAATGCTCGCCGACTCGTCGGTGGCGATCGACACCACGTAGAGCGCCTGGGCTGCGTGGCCGAAACGCGGGCTGGCCCAGAGCATCCGGACACCGGACTCAGTGGCGCGGTAGACCAGGATATCGTCGGCCCGCACAGAGCTGTCCGGACCGACGACGTCGCCCCAGCGCTGAATCTCGACCAACTCGAATTCCGGAGTGGCGCGCACCCCGAGATCGGCGGCGGTGCGGCCGACGGCATTGGCGCCGGCGGCGACCGGAATCTCGGCCCGCCAGTCCAGCTTTCGCTCGGTCTGCTCGGCGCGCCCCCGCAGCATGAGCGGCGCGGCGATCAGCAACACCAACCACCCGACCAGTGCGACGGGTACCGCGATCGGCACGAACGAGAACATCTTGACGTCGACGCCGGCCGGTGCTGCCAAGCCGGCGATCAGCAGGTTGGAGCTGGTGCCGATCAGGGTGGCCAAGCCGGCGAGTGTGGTGGCGTGGGCGATGGGCAGCAGCACCCCGCGAGCGGGAATGCCGGACTGCTGTTCGAGTTCCTTGGTGGCCGGGATGAGCATGGCCACGATCGGCGTGGTGTTTATCAGAGCAGAGACAACGCCGACCGGCGGGATGAGGCGGCGCAAAACCTGCCCGGTGGTCTGCGCCCCGGCTAGCAGGCGGTAGGTGACGCGGCTGATCACCCCGGTGTAGAGGACACCCTTCGCGATGACGAGCATCGCGGCGATGGTGATGACACCACCGTTGCTCAACCCGCCGAACAGTTCGGCCGGAGTTGCGATACCGGTGAGGCCGGCGACGACGAGCGCGCAGATCAGCGCCAGGACCGCCGGTTGCCGGCCGGTCGTCATCACGATGAGCGTGACGAGAACGATGACTGCGGCCAGGATGGTCATGGCCTCCATTTTGGCGTTAAGGACGTCCTGCGGTGTTACGTTCCGTTCATCACTGACGACAAGTGGGGGCACTGACATGTCAGATCAGGATTGGGCACATCCCGCCGCGAAGGCGATCCCGAAAGAGGGCTACTTCGAACTGGAACGCGGACGGTACGGGCCGGTCTATCCCCGCACGCCCGCGTGCTACGGCTTCTCCATCATCGCCAAAGTCAAAGAGGGTCGTGAAGAGGCCGTCCGGGCGTACGGAAAGCAGATCGAGGAGGCTATCGCCGGCAGCCCCGACGTCCTGGCTCCGCTTCGGCTGCACTACCTGAGGTGGGTGCTGTTCGACGTCGGCTCCGGTTTGCACTTCCAATATCAGGGCATTTTCGATACCGACTTCGACAAGTACACCGAGGACGCGGTGCAGTTGTTCAGCCAGACCGGCATCACCACGGTATTCACGAATCTCGAAGGTTTCCCGGAGGATTGGAAGGAAAACCCGGACGCGTTCGTGAAATTCGTACGTGATCATCAGTGCCCGAGCTTCCTGGAGTACGGCGAATACCCCTACGTCACCGCCGACGAAATCAAGAAAGCGTTGCGGCTCAAGGACGCCTTCTCGACGATGCTGGACCAGATGCAATGACCTCGGCGCCAGGAACAGCGCTGGAACTCGATGACATCCAGCACATCCTGTTGACCCGCACACCGGCCATCACCGGCCGCTACGAGTTCCTGTCCTTTGACACCCCGGGCGGTGGTCGCGCCTGGCTGACCGAACTGTTGGACAAGGTGCAGTCGGCTGCCGACGTGCAGGCGACGATGGACAGCTCCGATCGCTGGGTCACACTGGCCTTCACGTGGACCGGGCTGCGGGCGATCGGGGTGCCAGAGGAATCGCTGACCTCCTTCCCCGACGCCTTCTGCGAAGGGATGCCGGCCCGCGCGGGGATCCTGGGCGACATCGGCACCGCCGCGCCGGAGCACTGGGTGGGCGGGCTGGGGTGCGATGACCTGCATGCAATCGCCATTTTGTTCTCCCGCACCGACGAGCAGTGCGCGCGCTCCATCGAGGAACACGACAAGCTACTCGCACGGACCGATGGCGTACGGAGTCTGTCGTATCTCGACCTCAACGCCAGCCCGCCATTCAACTACGCCCACGACCACTTCGGCTTTCGGGATCGGCTGTCGCAGCCGGTCATGAAGGGCTCCGGAGAAGAACCGACGCCAGGCTCGGGCGAAGCGCTGGAACCAGGCGAGTTCATCCTCGGCTATCCAGACGAGAACGGACCGGTTGCCAATCTTCCCCAGCCGGATGCGTTGTCACGCAACGGAAGCTACATGGCCTACCGGCGGTTAGCGGAGCATGTCGGCCTATTCCGCGACTACCTGCGCTCCCACGCTGACAATGCGGAGGGCGAGGAGCTGCTGGCCGCGAAGTTCATGGGCCGCTGGCGCAGCGGTGCACCCCTGGTGTTAGCACCGGACAAGGACGATCCCGAGTTGGGCGCCGATCCGATGCGCAACAACGACTACAACTACAAGGAGATGGACCCCTTCGGCTATGCGTGCCCGCTGGGATCCCACGCACGCAGACTCAATCCACGAGATACCGCGCACTACATGAATCGCCGGCGGATGATCCGGCGCGGCGCAACGTATGGGCCTGCGCTGCCCGATGATGCACCCGATGACGGTGTGGAACGCGGGATCGCCGCGTTCATCATCTGCGCCGACTTGGTACGCCAGTTCGAGTTCGCCCAGAACGTCTGGATCAACGACAAGGCGTTCCACGAGCTGGGCAACGAACATGACCCAATCTGCGGATCTCAAGATGGCACAATGGATTTCACAGTCCCCAAGCGGCCCATCCGCAAGGTGCACAAAGGCATCCCCGCGTTCACGACCCTCACCGGTGGGGCCTATTTCTTCCTGCCCGGACTGAACGCGCTGCGCTATCTCGCCACACTCGGCACATAAAGGGATCATCATGCAGGCACGCACCTACAACCAGAGCCATGTCGCACGCAACCATGACGGGCGCCGGCGGGTCAGCATCTACTGGACGTGGAGCTATCCCTGGGAATCCCAGCGGGATCCGGCGGAGATCTACAACCGTTTCTCCACGATGACCGAAGTGCGCAATGTCGCCTGGCCGGCCTACGAAACATCGGAGTACGCGGCGGCCAACTTCCTGCAGGGCATCGCCGGAACGCTCGAACTGTTCCACCGGTCCACACTGTCGTTCCAGGAGCTCGCCGAGGGAGCCACCGGGCATCCCGTGGCGGTGTTCCAGCGCATCGACCAGGCCGGCTACCGGCTTCCGATCGACGAACGTATCCTCGCCGACACCGACACCCTGATGGTGTTCGGGCTCGATCACGTGGTTTCCGAACAGGACGCCGCACCCGAGGAGATCGCCGCCATCGATGCGTGGCTGCAGCGGGAGGGCACCTGCCTGGTGCTCGCGCCTCACCATGACGTCGGTTTCACCGACGACTTCGCCCAGCGGCAAATCGAATACGAACACCACGGCGATCGACTGGTCCCCCGACAACAGCGCTTCGGCCAGTACACCCGCTCGCTGATGAAGGCACTAGAGGTGCCCGTACACAACACGTGGGGGCTGCGTCCCGCGGTCGTCGAAGGGACCCGGGAGATTGAGCCGCTCAGTGGCTTTCGCGATCTGGACTCGTCGCGGCTACTCGACAATGTGACGACCTTCAACTTTCACCCGCATCTGCCGCACTATGAACTGACCGCACCCGAGGGACCGGACCTCCGAGTCCTGGGCCGTCAAAAAATCGACCCGAATCGGCCGCATCCGTTCACCCAAGCGGGGAACTCCGAGTTCAATGCGCTGATCTGGATGCCACCAACCCGAAGGCGTGCCGGCGACATCGTTCTCATCGACTCGACGCACTTCACGACGTTATTCGGTGGGACAGATAGCCTTCGGAACTTGTGGCACAACCTGGTCACAATGGGCTGATTCGTCGATTCCGAGAAGTTCACAGTTTCACTGGTAATCTCCGGCCTGAGCGGGCCAGTCGGGGTGCGGCCGGATCGAGAGAGCGACGTCATGGACTCTGCGCGCACGCGAACGGTCGTCCCCTCACCGCCGCCGTTGTGGCCGCGGGAATGGTTCTCGCCGGCTGCGGTAAGGACGATGACTCGGCGAAGTCGTCCTCATCGTCGGCGTCGAGCAGTTCGGCGACGTCAACCACGTCGGCGAGCAGCAGCACGTCCAGTACCGCTCCGACGCCCTCGGGCACACCGAACTGCGCGTCACTACTGATAAAGGCCGAGGACATTCCGGCCACCCCGGACGGCTCATTCACGGCCACTGGCGAGCCGACGTTGGCCACAGACCCGCGACCGTAAAACTTATAGGTCGCGACGTAGGAGCACGGCTCCTGCGTTAGCGGAAACGATTTGAACAGAAGCGATCTGGTCGATCGGCATTGCGGTGCTGCCGCCCAATGATGCGGGAATTCCGGCATGCGCTGTCCAGGTTGCCAGTTGGACGTGACTTCCGTCGCGCCCCACCGCGACCATCACCAGCTTGTCGTAGTGACTATCGAAATAGATACCTGTTGGCCCGATGTAGGTGCAGTTCATCTCGATGTGGGTGCCCCACGCGCGGGAGCTGAGAGTCACTGTGGCGCGCAACGGTACGGGTTTGGTCGGCGTCATCGCGAGCGCCGAGGCGGCGGCCTGCCGATCCATCGGATTCGTCGCTATCGGGTTGGACTCGATCGCGACGAAGATACCGATCGCCGCTGCGGCAGTCGCTGCCAACATCCACGCCAGGGCGCGGGAGCGACGCCGGCGCGAGCTCACCTTGGCCAGTAGCTCGCCCCGCAGGGGCGGCAGCGCAAGGCGAGGATCGTGCTCATCGATCGTATCGACGTAGGTGCGGTCAATCTGCGACAGCAGCGCCGGCACACCGCTGAGCTCGCCGACGGCCTCGGTGCACGACCGGCAGACCCGCAGGTGCGCCTCAAATTCCTGACGCTGCGAACTGGAAAGGGAGCCCAGCACATATGCCGCATCCCACAGTGCGTGCTCGTGCGTACCGCCGGGTGACGGCGAGCCGTCAAGCGTCGTCATCACGTCACCTCGACGCCATTCCTTCGATCAGCCGGGTGATCAGCATGAGGACAAAGCTGTCGAAGTCACCCCGAAATCGCAAAGCGTCAGTCATGAATGGGCGCTGCATCGACATGCCCAGTAGCACGACTTCCATCAGCCGCACCGACTCGTCGATTTGGTCGTCGGGTGCATCGGCTCCGGTGATCGTGCGGAGCAATCGGGCGAATTGTTCACGCTGCGCATCGCGAAACTCGAGGTACGCGGACCGCAGGAAATCGTTGTGGTTGGCCGCCGCACCGAATTCGACGACGAAGGTGACCGTATCGAGGTTGTCGATGAACAGCGTGTACAGCAGGCCGGCGGCGTCGGCCAGTCCATCGGGCACGGACGCAGCCTGCGTCAGTTGAGCTTCCGCTGTGGCGAACAGTTCCTTTGCCACGTCGTTGATGGCGGCATCAAAGAGCTTCTCTTTGGTCTCGAAGTGATAGTGCAGCAGGGTCTGGGACACCTTGGCCGTCGTCGCGATCAAGCGCATCGACGATTTCTCGTACCCGTGGGCGCGGAAGCATTCCACGGTCGCGTGCAGGATGCGCTGCCGAGCGTCGCCCGGCGTGACCTCAGGAAACCCCACCCGGTCGTCCTCCGAAACCGCTGGTGTCAACATCGACGCTCCTCGCTCCTCGATCACGTCCCTGACCAATCAGTCAGTCTCCCCTAATCTGAGAGACGGTTGACGGGATTGGTTGGTTCAGCAGAAGATCAGGAAATCCACGGGTTTGCCGCAGATTGGCGAATTCGGGCTACGAGGACGACACGGTCAGCTCACCGGAACGCAGCTTCAGTACCCGGCGAACCTTGGCCGTCCGGCGCAGCGTCCTGCCCCAGGCCACCGTGAATGCACTCAGCACCAGCGCTGACAAGGCCACGAGCCACGGATAGCCGCCGTGTCCGTGCACCCACATCGCCAAGCCGCTCTGGATCCGTCCGGCCGTTGCGATCACCGGATCATCCGGGGCCGCGGATCCGCTGAAGATGCGTATTTCATAGACACCGTAGTAAGCGACGTACAGCCCGACGATCAGGACTAGAGCTCCACCAATCCGATTGGTGTACGGCAGGATTCGACGCATCCGATACATCCCGATGGGGTTGGCGAATGCCGCTGCGATGGCCAACACGCCCACGATCAGCGACATACCCGCGGCATAGACCAGGTAGGTGAGCAAACCATCGATGATGAGGCCGGTGCGGAAGCTCGCCGCCGTGACGGCCAGGAACGGTCCGATCGTGCAGGACAGCGACGCGATGGCGTAGCCGATCCCATAGCCGAACATCGAGCCACCGCGCACCGTCGGCGCCCACCGGCCACTGCGGATGACCGGGTTGAGTCCCGGCAGGTGCCGGCCAGTTAGGGACCAGATACCCAGCCCGACCAGCACGAAGCCGATCAACACCGTGACGTACGGGAGGTAGCGCTGCACTGCGGAGGCAGCGGAGACGGTGAGCAATCCGAAGGCACCGAACACCGTCATGAAGCCCAGCACCATTTCGATGGTGGCCACAACCGCGCGGCGCAATGCGCTGAGCTGGCCGGCCGCGTCGCCTCGTACGACCAGGGTCATGTAGACGGGGAGCATGGCGAAGCCGCACGGATTGAGTACTGCTACCAATCCGGCGCCGAAGGCAAGTCCCATCAGGCTTTGTTCCACGATGTGCGGTGCTCTAGCTCATCGGAGGTGTCACTCTGCCGGTCTCCGCATCGCATGCCCCTATCTCTCGGCGGCCCGGAACGTCGTCCGGGTAGGACACGAGGGACAGCGTTGCCGGGTTCAAAGAAATTTCCTTCGCCATGCATAACGCCTCCGACCTCGGGAAATCCTTCATCCGATGGGCAGCCTGTGTCGGGCGAATTGTGGTCGGTATCTGTGCGTTGGCTGCCATCTCGTTGTGGCGGGGCGCATAGCGCTCCGTCCTGTGCAAAGGTTTCGGCTGTGCCCCTGACCCCTGGCCGGTATGTCAGGCGCAAATTGCCTCACATCACCGCGCTGTTCTGGGCGATCAAGATCCTGGCCACCACATTAGGTGAGACGGCCGGCGACTACTTTTCGCAGACGCTGGGGCTGGGCACCCTCCGCGCCGCGGCGCTACTTCTCGCCGTTTTCCTCGTTGCCGTCACAATCCAATTGCGCGCCAGCCACTTTCACCCCGCCCTGTTCTGGACTGTGGTCGTCCTTACCAGTACCGCCGGCACCACGATCTCGGACTTCATCAACTACACGTCTGGATTGGGGCAAGCCACCGGCGCGTTGATTCTCGGCAGCGGGCTGGCCGTCGTGCTACTGGTCTGGTGGCGCAGCGGTCAGACCCTCAACGTCGAGAACGTCGCGACCCTCACTGGCGAAGTGCTGTTCTGGATCGCCGTCGTGTTCTCCAACAGTCTGGGCACGTCCACGGGCGATTACCTGGCGAGCGGTCTGGGGGTCGGCCTGCGACCCGCAGCGCTGATACTGACGGCAGTAATGCTGGCGCTGTTGGCGGCGCATTACTTCACCACCATCAACGGCATGCTGTTGTTCTGGATCGCTTTCATCCTGACCCGGCCCTGGGGCGCTGAGGTGGGCAACATCCTGAGCAAGAGCCGCGATCACGGCGGCCTCGGTTGGGGTAACGCCGGTGCTTCCGCCGTGCTCATCATCGCAATGGTGGTGCTTGTCGGCTACCAGACTGTCGACATCCGCCGTCACCCGCTGGAACCGTTGCCGATGCCGATCAGCCGCCGCACCGGGCGCCCGCAGCGGCCCAACGGTGAAGTTATCGTGGTTGCGGCGAACTAGCCGCTGCTATTCACCATCGTGAGCGGCGTCGAGGTGCTGGTTCACCCGAGCAAGGGCCTCGTCAAAGATCTCCACCTTTTCGCTGCGCTTCTCGTTGGCCGGTTGGGCGGCACCGCGCGCAGCTTCAGCCTCGACTCGGGCCGCGCCCTCACGCCGGAGCAGACTGAAGTTCTTCTCTCGTGCTTGCCGCAGGCGGCTCTGCAGTTCCTTCAACTGCTTCTCGTCCATGCGGGCCAGAGCGTCGGGATGGCTCTCGGCGATCAACGAGTTTTCCTGCGGGGTCAGGTTCACGTGGTGGTTGCTCACCGTTGATTCATAGCCTGAGCCGCCCGCGCATAGGCGGCGAATCGCCGGGCACATCGCCGAACCGTCATGCTGGAGCCATCGTCAGTTCATCTTGAGTGAGCTAGCCGGAATCGGCCACCGGCCGAGGATGGCCGAGCCGAGCGATGCGGGCAGCGTACGTCCGCTCATACATTCCGCTGATGTCTCGACATCGCACCTCGCCATCGCGTCTCCCCGATCTGCCCACCGGGATAGCGGGCGCGGCCATCATCGCCACCGGCTACCTACTCGCGGCGGCCAACGCTGCATCGGCGTCCGCGGCCCCAGAACCGATTACGGGACGATGTGATTCGGCACAGCAACTGTGCACCGAGCAGAAGCGAGGCCCCGTACCCGCGGCTGTTCCCGCACGGTTGCCCCTGCTCACGCTCGTCGGCGATGGCACCGCCAACCACCCCAACGGCGGGTTGCTCATCGGCAACGGATACAGCCCCGACCCGCTCACCTGTGGCACCCAGTGCCACGGCGGAAACGGCGGCTGGCTCGCGGGCAATGGCGGCAATGGCGCGAACGGCGGCAATGGTGGCAGCGCGGGGTTGTTCGGCAGCGGCGGCCATGGCGGCGACGGGACCGATCGCCACATCAACGCCGGAGCGGGTGGACGCGGTGGCGTCCTCCTCGGCAGCGGCGGCAACGGCGGAAGTGGTGCTGCCGGCGGTGGCGATGGTGGCCGGGGTGGTTCCGGCGGCTTGTTCGGCGGCAACGGCGGACATGGGGGGTCGGGCGGGACGGGCTCCGCGGGCAGTAACGGCGGCAACGGCGGCAACGGCGGCACCGCGGGCCTGTTCGGGGGCCACGGAGGCGACGGCGGTAACGGCGGTAACGGCGCCACCAGCCTCAGCAGCGGCGGCGCCGGCGGTGTCGGCGGGAATGGTGGCCTGTCCAACGACGGTGGTGATGGCGGTGATGGCGGCAACGGAAGCGCCAACGCGCCGGGTGGAGCGGGCGGTCACGGTGGCAATGGCGGAGCCATTTCCGGTGACGGCGGTAACGGCGGCTCCGGTGGAAACGCCGGCAGCGGCGGAGGTCTCAAAGGGGGTCACGGCGCCGATGGCGGCAACGGCGGGATGTTCGGGTTCGGTGGTGCGGGAGGCGCCGGCGGTATCGGGGGTAGCAGCACGACCGGCACCGGCGGCAGGGGTGGCGAAGGCGGCACCGGAGGCGCGGCGGGATCTCCGGTGGCGGCGGCGGATTCGGTGGCCGGGGCGGCAGCGTCACCGCCGGCGCGGCCGGCCAGGGCGGCGACGGGGGTCGCGGCGGCAACGGCACGATCTTCGGCGGCCAGGGAGGTGACGGCGCCAGCGGCGGAAACAGCAACTCCGGGTCGGGAGGTGCCGGCGGCGCCGGGGCCAGCGGTGGGACGGGCGGCTTCGGGCGTCATGTCGGTCAGCCCGGCCACACGGGCAACCCACCGAACGGGCCAGCAGGCGCCAACGGTGGTGCCGGCGGTCGCGGCGGTACACCGTAGCGCCTGGCTGTGACGCTGCTCCATCTCTCGCCTACATCATTTGCCCCATACGTGCCGACCCAGAACACATAGTTCGCCCGACGTGCTGCCACCGGGGTGCGCCATACGTTGATCGCACCTCGACACAGCACGATCAACGGAGCGGACCCGACATGAACACCACCACAACCCTCACGGGCATCAAGAAGCTCGCCGTCTACGGCGTACTCCTCGGCGGCCTGGGCGCTGCCGCTCTTGGCGTCGGTTCCGGGCTGGCGCAGGCCAACGCCGCGCTAGGCTCAGCCAGCACCGTTCAGATCGCTGCGCAGGCTGGACCCTCGCGACAGGACGGAGACCAAGAAGTCATTCACCGGGGCACCGTCATCCCGGTGCACGGCGACGACTCCACTCACACTGCGCAGCACGGCAAGTGAACGTCACCATACGAATCGCAAGGTGAGACCAATGACCGAAGCACTTGCCACCAATGAGGCCGCTGACGAGTTCTGCGAGGACTGCGGCTACGAACCGGAACTGAAGCGAACGCTGAATGGCTTTCAGGTGTTTGCCATTTCGTTCGCGTCGCTGTCGGTGGCGGTCGGCATCTTCGCCACCTATGACGACGTACTGCGCGACTCCGGACCGATCGGAATTTGGCTGTTCCCCATCGTGGCGATCGGACAGATTCTGGTGGCGTTGGTGTACGCGCAATTTGCGGCTCGGATACCGCTGAGCGGCTCCTCGTACGCGTGGGCGTCGCGACTGGTCAGCCCGAAGGTCGGATGGGCCTTCGGCTGGCTCGCGGTGATCAGTGCCGTCGCCGGCCCGGTGACGATTGACAATGCGTTGGCCAGTCAGTGTCTGATGCCGTTGCTCGGCATGGTGCCCGACGAGAACACCGCACGGGTGATCACGGTGATTGTCTTGGTGATTCAGGCCGTCCTCGCTATCGCCGCAACACGCATCGTCGGCTGGGTCAACTCGCTGTCGGTGGGCGTCGAACTGGGCATATTGTTGGTGATCGGGGTCGCCTTGACGGTCGCAATCTTGGTGACAGGCAACGGGTCAGCGGCCAATCTGTTCTCGCGCGGGATCACCGAGGGTGATCCCGACTTCTTCGTCGTCGGTGGCGGACTGATGGCCGCCTCGATCATGGGTTTGTCCACCTTGGTCGGTTTCGAGACCGCGTCGAATATGGCTGAGGAAGCCAAGAATCCGACCCGGAGCGTGCCGCGCGCCATCATTGGGTCGGTGGTGGCGGCCTCGGTGTTGGGGATGTTGTTCGTAATTGTGCTGACCGTGTCGATCACCGATATGGCCAAAGTTTCCAACACCGAGTCGCCGGTCGCCGAGATTATGAACCAGCGCTTCGGGCCTGGGTTCGAGCGACCGCTGCTGGCCGCGATCACGCTCGCGTTCTTCGGTGCCGCTCTGGTCAGTATGGTCTCAGGGGCTCGCTACATCTACGCGATGTCGCGCGACGGCCGCTTCCCCGGCTACCCAGTGATGCGCCGGGTCAATCCCAAGACCCGGACACCGATCCCGGCGACACTGCTGGTGCTCGTGGTCGGCGTCATCCTGATGGCGGTGATGCCGGGTGATGCGCTGCTGCAACTGATTATGGCCG
The DNA here is from genome assembly GCF_010731895.1 of Mycolicibacterium helvum. Classification (NCBI taxonomy): domain Bacteria; kingdom Bacillati; phylum Actinomycetota; class Actinomycetes; order Mycobacteriales; family Mycobacteriaceae; genus Mycobacterium; species Mycolicibacterium helvum. The sequence goes on from NZ_AP022596.1 coordinate 5,758,012, forward strand.
GCGCGATCGTTACGATCCTGCCCTATCTCATGACGATCATTCTGTACCTGGCAACGCGTCACAAACTCGACCGCAAGCCTGGCGGCTTCGACCTCGGCCGCTGGGAGTGGCCCGTCGCGATCGGAGCGCTTGTCTGGGTGATCATTTCGCTGTTCATCGTGATCACCACCTCTCCGACAATGGCCCCGGTCGTGATCGCCTTCGGTCTCTCCGCGGCAGGCGGGCTGTACTTCGTCTACATGTGGAAGTTCGACCGCGAGGTCCTCGAGCACGAACCCGGCGATCCCACCATGTTTGAAGAAGTGGAGCAATCATGAACACTCAAGCCCTTACCGGCCGGGTGGTTCGTCCCGGCGACAGCTACTACTTCCACGCCAGCCAGGGCTGGAACCACTTCTTCACCCACAAACCCGCGGCGGTGGTGTTCGCCCATGACACCGCGGACGTGGTGAACGCGCTGACGTGGGCGCGCCAACACGGTGTCCCATTCCGGGTCCGCAGCGGCGGACACGCCCTGGAGGGCTGGTCCGGAATCGACGACGGGCTCGTGATCGATGTCAGTGCGCTGAAGTCGGTGACGGTCGACGGGACAGCTCGGACGGCCACCGTCGGTGCGGGACTCAACCAACTAGAGGCGGTCATCGAGCTCGGTACAGCGGGATTCGTAGCGCCCACCGGGACCGAAGGCACCGTCGGACTTGCCGGCGCCACCCTCGGCGGAGGGTTCGGCCTGCTCACCCGCTGCTACGGGATGGCGTCGGACAATCTGCTTTCGGCAGAGGTCGTTGTCGCCTCGGCCGACGGCGGGGCCCAGGTGGTGCTTGCCGACGAACAGACCAACCCGGATCTGCTGTGGGCACTGCGCGGCGCGGGTAACGGAAACTTCGGCATCGTCACGTCGCTCACCTACGGCATTCATCCACTGACACAGGCGATCTTCGTCGTCGCGGCTTGGACCGGTCTTGATGACCTGGAAGCGGTGATCGAGGCCTGGCAGCGTTCTGCTCCCTATGTCGACAACCGGCTCACCAGCCAGCTCGAGATCGAAGGAGACAGGTTCGCACTACACGCTGCTCTCGCGTCGGGCTCGGAAGCCGAAGCCCTGCGGTTGCTTTCGGCGGTGCTGTCCATCGGAAGCCCCGACACCGTGGTGCAGGGCGGGCGCTGGCCTGACATCTACACAGGCTTTCAGATCCCCATCGAGGAGGAACCGGCGAACTGGAAGTTCACCTCGCAGTTCATCACTGAGCCGCTGCCGCCCGAGGCGATACGCATCATCAGCGCGTTCATGGCGGCGGCGCCCGCGGGCTGCAACTACTTCACCAACGCCTTCGGCGGCGCCGTGCACACCAGCGAGCCGTCGGGCGGCTCGGCGTTCGCCCACCGCGACGCGCTGTACTACGCCGAACCCGGTGCCGGTTGGGGTGTCCGGGGCGGGGAGCCCGCCTCCGCGGAGGAGACGGCGGCGGCACTTGGGTGGGTCGCCGAGTTCACCGAAGCGATGGCACCCTACGTCAACGGGGCGTACGCCAATGTTCCCAATGCGGGTATGACGGACTGGGAGCAGGCGTATTGGGGAGCCAACGTCGATCGGCTACGAAAGATCAAGACGACCTACGACGCTGACAACATATTCTCCTACGAGCAGAGCATTCCGCCGGCTTGACCGTTGCCTGCGAGCCGAGCCATAGAGACCGAAACTGCTACTCCAATTGGGCGGGATTCAGCCGGCGGGCTGCAGCGGTCCGATGTAGGTGCCGGGGTGGCTCGCGGCATCCTGCCGTGCGACGGGAATGCCACCCGCGACCCACGAGGTCTCAAGCCGCCCTGGCGCGTTCGGCAGCGTCACCGCGATGGTGTTGGGGACCCAGCCGTTGGGGTCTGGCAGAAAGGTCAGACGGCTGATGGCAGCGGCGCCGGGCGCGAGTGTGACCTGTTGTGGATCGCCCGCCTGCTGCGGGAGCTGATAGTCCGGACCCCACGTCGGATCGTCGGGGCCGATGAGGTCCACGCCAGGGTAGCCCTGCAGCGCACAGGGTTGCGGCGAGGTGTTCGTCAGGATCACGTCGAAGTGAATCTGCGTGGCATCGCCGGGAGATCCCGGCGCACTCGTGCTCAGGCTTATCGAATCGGTTGCACACCAAGGCAAGGCGGCTGCTGTCGGAGTCGCCACGATCGGAATCAGCAGAACTACCGCGGTGGTCACAGTGGCACTCAGCACACAAAATCGCGAGCTCATCAGCACGGGCCCTTCCGCATTCGAATTGTTTCGATGCCAGGGCAAATACCTTAGCCCCTCGGCTGGACAGTTTGAGCGAAATTGAAGAGCCGATCGCTCCATCGAGGCGGTCCTGGTGGACAACGGGTTTCGGGCCGTGCGTGGCACATCTGCATCACTCACCTCAGCGATCAGCACCGGAATCTTCTGGAACTCGTTGCCGAAGGCGCGGTGAACCATCCGCGTGCCGAACGCGGCCCGACCACTTCACCAGACACGCGTAGTCCACTACTGCATCCCCCATTCACAGCGGAAAAACAGCATCGTCCCATCTTGCTGATAAGAACGACGCGCTTGATGTTAGGCATGACTATTGCTGGGCACTCGAAGGCGGTGACCTTCGCCGGAGCCGTGACCATTGCCACCCTCGCGCTATGCGGCGCGGCCTCGTCGAGCACCCAATTCCCACTGGCCGGGCCGGACACGGTTAGCGGTCACGTCGTGGCCGTCGATGATGACAACGGCGACAGCGTCAACGACCAGGGTCAAACGTCCGGCGATATCTTCACGCAGAACGCACAGGACCAGAGCACCGCCTGAACATCAGCAGATCGCCGACATGATTCCGGTACAACGAATCTGAGCACGCGGCGATCTGGGGCGATCCTCGCCAGGCCGCCCCCGTCATTTTCGACGTTGAACTCTCGCGTGGCACGGTGGTGCAGGAGAATCAACAGAGTGCAGCTGTCCCAACACATCGTAGGCCCGACGCTCATCATCGTTTGTCTGCTGATGGTGCTTGCCGCCGCGGCCGTCTACTGGTTGACAGCATTCGGCTCAGCATGGACGGTGCCACGCGCCGCCGTGCGCGCTGTACTACAGCTCGCCGCCGTCGCCGCCATTCTGACTGCCGCACTGCGCAACCTCTCGACCTCACTCGTCGTGTTGGGCGTCATGTTCGTGGCCGCAACGGTCACCGCAGCGCACCGCAGCGAAGCCAACCGATCGTGGTTGCTCGCGCTGTCGCTCACGACGGGCATGATTTCGGTGGTGCCTCTGTTGCTGGCCTTCAGGCTTGTTCCCATGACCGGTATCGCCATTGTGCCCATCGCCGGAATCCTCCTGGGAAGCACCATGACGTCGACCGCGGTCGCTGCGCGGCGGGCACTGGACACCCTCGGTACCCGTGCTGGCGAGGTTGAGGCGTTGCTCAGCCTGGGATTCCGCGACCGGCACGCGCGGATGGAGGTCATCGGCCCTACTGCTGCGGACGCACTCCTACCCAACCTCGACCAAACCAGGACGGTGGGTGTCGTCACGCTTCCCGGCGCCTTCGTGGGTGTGTTGCTCAGCACGGGATCGGCAATGCAAGCCGGCGCAGTACAGATACTGATCTTGCTGTCCATACTGCTATCACAAACCTGCGCGGTCGCCGTGACACTCGAACTCATCGCCCAGGGCAAGATCACCCGCACCGGCGTGGGGGCCGGTCGCTAGTCGCCGAGCGCAGCTAGCAACTCAGACGCGGGGACCGTAGCGATCCCGATGGCACCGTCTCCAATCCCGTACGGGAGTACCAGTGTGCCGGCGTGGATGAGCGCGCCGCACGAGTAGACGACGTTGGGGACGTAGCCGTTTTGTTCGTCAGCTGCGGGGGTGAGCAGCGGCCGTCGCAGCCGGCCGATCACCTGGGTCGGATCGTCCAGGTCGAGCAGTATCGCGCCGATACTGTAGGTCCGCATCGGCCCAACCCCGTGGGTCAGCACCAGCCAACCCGCATCGGTTTCGATTGGCGGGCCGCAATTTCCGAGTTGCAAGGTCTCCCAAACCTCGGACGGCTGCTGGCACGGCGATGCATTCGGCCACACTGACAGGTGATCGGCGAAGGCCACGGTGTTGGTCTCGCGGTCGGATCGTGACATGGCGGCGTACTTGCCGCGGATCCGGCGCGGAAACAACGCCAGTCCCTTGTTCGCCGCGGCGCGCCCGACCAGTGGCGACGAGGTGAAGGTCTGGAAGTCGTTCGTCTTGAGCAGCTGTTGACTGATGTGGGATCCGTCGTAGGCCGTGTAGGTGGCGTAGTAGGTCACCGTGCTGTCGACGTCGACGAAACGAACGAAGCGGGCATCTTCGATGCCGGCGTGCTCGGCCTCCATCGAAGGCCATAGGACACGCTCGGAAAGAGGTACTTGATCGGGGAATTCGACGGCGTAGCAGCGGTCGGCGATGCCACGTATCAAGGCGATGGCGTCCTGCGCGTGGCCGCGCGTACTGAGGTGGGCACCCAGATCGTCAAGCCGCTCGTCGAGGTCGGATCTGGTGAAGAGGTCACCGACTGCGTTGAGCACATAGTCCGCGGCCTCACCGACATTCGCGTGCCGGTCGAGCTCAGCACGGAATACCGCCTTGTCGAGGAGTGTGGGTTCAAGGCGTCCGGTGGTGACGAATGGGGACGGATCCTCGATCGTGGCGCGGCCTACTGCGTCAATGATGCCGGTGCGGAAACCTATGGAGGATCGGTGCCCTTCCCCAATTCCCCTGACGCTGAGTATGAATCGCAGGCCTCCCGCCGCGACACCCCCTTGATCGGGGTGGGCCACGATGCTGGGGTTGCATAGCGCAGCGCCTTCGATGGCGTACTCGTTCGTGAATGCCGCGCCAAGCAACAGCATGCGCTCATCAGAAACGCCGCGGTCCGGATCCAACCGGTCGGCCAGTTCGCGGGCGTTCCGGCGGAAGATGCCCGCGAGGTCACGGTGACGGCTGTCGAAACGCGCCTTGACATCATCCAGGGATGATTGGACCTCGTCGTCGGTGAGGGCAAGGATGCGCGCGAGCACAACTCCCGACCGCGACTCCTGCAGCTCAAAACCCTCCTGGCCCGGGACGAAGAGCCGCGTGATCACCCGCGCCGGGTCGGCCGCGACCCGCTGCGCACTGCGCGTGACGAGCTCTGTTCGGGTGGACGTCATTGCAGCGCGGGCGAGAAGCGCCGTGCGCGTTGCAAGGTCGAGATGACCGCCAGGGTCGACTCCGTGCCCTGGTTGAGGTTGACGCCGTCTGCGTGCAGGCCGTCGAAGCCACCACCGGTCGCCGGATCCCACATTGGCTGTCCCCCATCATTGGCGCCGTCGAACCAGGCTGCGGCGGAGCGGATTCCCTCGGTCCAGAGCGAACGCGCATCGATGGTTGCTGCACGCGCACAGGCGTCGGCCAGGGTCGAGACCTCGATCGGCTGCTGGTCGAATGCGGGCCGACTGTCTCCTGGTCCACGCCCTGCTACGGGAGTTGGCGAAAGGTGGCCGTCGGCGGTCTCGTGGGCGAGCAGCCACTCCAACACATTCAAACCACGCTGCCGCAGATCCGCGTCATTGAGCGCGACGCCCGCCGCGATCATCGCCTCGGGCAGAACTGCATTCGCATAGGTAAGTCGTGGTTCGGGCCACGGCCAGTCGGCATCGTCGCTTCCGGTGTCGACCGAAGCGGCATAGTCCGCCAGCAGCGTTCGCGCTGCCGCATTTCGCGGCTCGACGCTGATGACCTCGGCGGCTCCGACAGCGGCGAACGCCATAGCCCGCGGCCACGGCGATCTAGCCTTGGCAGCACGCTCGAATTGAACGACAGCCAGCTTGCGCACCAGGCTCACATCGCTGTTGGCGGCGGCGGTGCCGAGCCCCCAGATGCACCGGCCCCAGTGATCCTCCGTCGTGGGTTCATCGAGCCAACGTCCGGCTTTGTCCATCCTGTTACGGCAGGCGCCACTGTAGGACTGCGCATCGTTGAGGAACTGCAGGGCCTTGCCTGCAAGACCGTTCACTGGGCCCGGCGACTCAGGTTCGCGAGTGGTGACCACAAGCACCCTGGCCATGTCGTCGGTGCAGTAGCCGTGATCACGACGGGGTTCGGTCAGGAGGGCATGCTCGAAGGTGGCCTGGTGGTCGGTCATGTGCAACAGATGGGCGAACGACGGGTTGGGCGAAGTGCCGGTCACGTCAGTGCCAACCGTGCACCCAGAAGCCGCTGGGCCAGAGCCACATAGGTATTGGCGACGATCGGCCAGGCCATCATGGGAGCCAGTTCCCGAGACTCCGCGGCCATGGAGCCCGCGACACGCGGATCCGTTAGCAATCGGTGCAGGGCACCGACCATTGCATCGGGATCGTCGTGAGCGACGACGGTGCCCGCACCGCTGCCGAGCATCTCGAGAGCATGGGGAAAGGCGGTTGCGACGATTGGACGTCCGCTGGCCACGGAGTCGACCAGCACGCCGGAGGTGACTTGGTCCTTGGAGTCGTACGGCAGCACGACGACGGCCGCGGACTGGACGAGCGCGATCACATCAGCAGGGCTGCGGTAGACGGGATCGAACGACACCGACGCGGCGACTCCGAGCCGCCGTGCTTGCTCGATGAGGGCTTCGCGATACGCCTCCCCCTCGGCGGCGAGCACCTTGGGGTGGGTTCGACCGGCGATCAGATACCGCGGCTGGCCGGGGAGATCCTTGAGGGACACCATTGCGTCGATGACCCGCTCGATGCCCTTGCCGGGTCCCAAGAGGCCCCACGTCAAAATGATGGGTCGCCGCGGGCGCCTCAGGGTGGTGATGTCGGGCACCGTCGCGCCGTGCGGGATGGTGACCACCTTGGTGCGGTCGATGGCGTAACTCGCACCCAGTCGGTGCCTGGCTGCCTCGGACATGACGACCACTTGGTCTGCGCTGCCCACGACCGCCTCGAGTACCGAACGCTGATGCGGCGTCGGATCTTTGAGCACCGTGTGAGCGACAACGACCGACGGGACGCGCAAGCCGGCCATTATCTGCACGACTTCGTCGCCATCGGGACCGCCATAGATGCCGTATTCGTGCTGGATGACTGCGATATCGCTCTGGTTCAGCAGCTCCGAGCATTCCGCGACGGACTTCGGCGAACCGTTGACGAGTTCACCGATGACGTTGGCGCGCGCAGAAGCGAACTCGTCGGCCACGCGAACCACCGTGACATCGGCGCCGTTGGCCTCCAGCCCGTCGGAGAGCGCAGCGCTGAACGTCGCGATCCCGCACGGTGTCGGTGGGTGCGTGCTGAGAATCCCGAAACTCGGGATCCTCGAAAAATGTTGCACTCCAAGGGGAGAAAACAACGGTTGAAATAGCGGCATAGCGTTCAAAAAAATATCCCGACTGAGCGGTAATACAGTGTGTCCGGCGTGAGCGGATGCTCGGGCAGGTCAGCGTCAGAAGCTGAGCCATTCCAGACTGGCTGGGGGTACCAACGTCCACCAGGTTACACCCATAACGGTTGAAAGGCGTCGTCACGAGCGAGCCGCTGGCGCTTGAACCGCTGATCAGTTGGCGGCGTAGATGCGTGCATCCCACCCTGCCAACCGCAGCAACGTCGATGTCAGCGCGCTGGGGGTACCAGCAAGGTTGCCGAGCAACAGGCTGGCGCCGGTCCACCCTGCACCTACCTCGACAGTCCTCGGCTCGCGACCGCAATTGGCGATCACCAGGATTGCCCCGTCCGGCGTCGCTCTGGTGTAGGCCCAGATCTGCGGGTCCTCCTCCATCAGCGGCGTCACGTCGCCGTGCACGAGGATCGGCAGTTCGTGGCGGAGCCGAATGAGCGCCTGATAGTGGGTGAACACAGAATCCGGTGCAGCAAGCTGTGATTGCGCATTGAGCCAGGTGTGGTTCGGGTTGACCGGCATCCACGGATCGCCGGTCGTGAACCCTGCGTTGCGCCCTGGGCTCCATTGCATCGGTGTGCGGGCATTGTCGCGGCCCATCGCGGCCAGGCCGGCCAGGGCAACACTCGCGTCGCCGCGCAGGTCGAGCACGCTCGCGTAGTAGTTCACGGCCTCGAGGTCCTGATGGTCTTGCACACCCTGGAATGGGTAGTTCGTCATTCCGAGTTCCTCGCCTTGATAGACGAACGGTGTACCGCGCATGCCGTGCAGAATCGTGGCGAGTGCCGTCGCCGACGCAGCCCAGTAGGCCGGGCTGTCATCGCCGAACCGCGACACCACGCGAGGCTGGTCGTGATTCTCCCAGTACAAGCTGTTCCAGCCGGTTTCAGCCAATGCCGCTTGCCATCGGCCGAGGGCCTTCTTGAGGACGACCAGGTCGAGTCCCAGGCATTCGAATTTGTTGGCCGGGCCCTGATCGACGGACATGTGCTCAAACTGAAATACCATGTCGAGCTCGCCCCGAGCCGGATCGGTATACAAGCGCGCTTGGTCGGTGGTCACCCCGGGCATCTCACCCACCGTGATGAACTCGCCATCGCGGTTCCCGAAAACCTCGCGAGACATCTCGGCGAGGTACTCGTGCACGTGCGGTCCGTCGACGAACTCGTCAACGGCGATGACGTAGCGATGGCCGGGGAGCGTCGGCGCGTCTGGGAGTCCCGAGGTTTTGGAGATGAAGTTGACCACATCCATTCGGAAGCCGTCGACACCGCGATCGAGCCACCAAACCATGATGTCCTGCATGGCTTTTCGTACGTCAGGATTCTCCCAGTTCAAGTCCGGTTGCTTGCGGTCGAACAGGTGCAGGTAGTACTGGCCGGTCGTCGCATCCCTCGTCCACGCCGATCCAGAGAAGAACGAGCCCCAGTTGTTCGGCTCGGCAGCCTCACGCGCGTCGCGCCAGATGTACCAATCCCGCTTCGGATTGTGCCGGGAGGAGCGTGACTCAACGAACCACGGGTGCTCGTCGGAGGTGTGATTGACCACCAGGTCCATCACGAGCTTCATTCCGCACGCATGGATCTGTGCGAGCAGCACGTCGAACTCAGCGAGCGTGCCGAACAGTGGATCGATATCCCGGTAGTCGCTGACGTCATAGCCGTTGTCGGCCTGTGGTGACGGGTAGATCGGTGACAGCCAGATGACGTCCACCCCGAGCGCCTCGAGATAGCCGAGGCGCTCGATGATGCCGCCCAGATCGCCGAACCCATCGCCGTTCGAATCGGCGAAGCTGCGGGGATAGATCTGATAGACGACGGCGGACTTCCACCAGGCAGCGTGCTGCGCCGTCATCTCCGACTGCCGAGGACGCGGCGGTAGACGGCAACGTACTTGTCGATCATGGACTCGACCGAGAATCTCTCGGCGGTGCGGGAGGCGATCTCGCGCCGATCGAGGTCGCCCGCAGAACCGACCGCGGCGACCGCCGATGCGACGTTCCCGACCAAGTAGCCGGTGACGCCAGGCTCGATCAGCTCGTGCATCGACCCGCGCGAGTACGCGATGACCGGCGTACCACAGGCCATCGCCTCGACGACGCTGTAGCCGAAGGGCTCGTCGAAGTCGATCAGGTGTAGTAACGCGTGCGCACTGCCGAGGACCTCCGCGCGCATCGAGGCGTCCACGGCGCCGACGTAACACACCCGATCTCCGTCGACGTGTGGTGCCACCGCGGTACGAAAATAATTCTCGTCCTGGATGATCCCGGCGATGACGAGCCGGCGACCACATATCCGCGCGACCTCAATAGCGTGCGCGGTGCCCTTGTCAGGGTGGATTCGCCCGAAGAACAACAGATGGCCGCCTGGCCTCGGATGGACCGCGAACTCCTCGATATCGATACCGTGGTGAACAGTGGCGGCGTAATGCAGATTCGGGTGCCTATCGCTGTCGCTGATCGACACATAGGTGGTTGTCCGGTCGTAACGCTCGTAAACCGGAACGATGCGGTCCGATGAAAAGCCGTGGATCGTGGTGACCACCGGAGTGGACACGAGATCGCTGTAGGTGAGCGGCAAGAAGTCGAACCCGTTGTGGATGATGTCGAACTCATCGGCTCGTTCAAAGACCGACGCGATATGCAAGCACTCGGCGACTTTTGTGTCGATCGTCGGATCCTCTGACCAGCCGCGTGGCACGACGGCGTGCAGCCTGGCCGTCGTGATCGAGTCCGCAGTGGCGAACAGGGTTACCTGATGCCCATCGGCTATCAATCCCTCGGTAAGCAACGAGGCGAACTGTTCCCACGGTCCGTAGTGACGCGGCGGTGTCCGCCACGCAATCGGCGCGAGCACCGCGATTCGTATCGGATCGGTCGCTGGGCCTCGATCAGGAATGGGGATGCCTTGAGGCTACGCTGCCGTCGCAGTCAGGTGGACCGGGATCGCACAGGATCGTCGGCTATGCGACGGCGCCGGGCTCGCTTGCCGTGGGCTCCCCTGGCCTGCGAGCCTTTTCTGCTGTCGCGTTCGGGCGAGGAAGATCCCTTGACGCCATCACCGCCCGGCGGTGTGAGATCGGCAGCGTGGGCGACACTGCCTCCGCATCCTGCACCCGCTGCCGGATGCCCGCGATCGCCCGGGTCAAGATCCGGGAGACATGCATCTGCGAAACACCAATCTGATCGGCGATCTGCGACTGCGTCATGCTCTCAAAGAACCGCAGCACCAACACAGTTCGTTCGCGTTCCGGCAATGCCGCCAGCAGCGGACGGACCGTCTCCACGTCCAGGACCCTCTCGATATTCACATCGACAGTCCCCAATCGTTCGCTCAATGCCTGCTGGCCATCCTCGGCCCGCACGGGAACATCGGTGGATTGGGTGGCATAGGCGCTTGCAGCGACCAGACCGTCAACGATCTCTTGGCGGTCCATCCCGAGGTGCGCGGCGAGTTCGGTGGCTGTCGGCGCCCGTCCGAGCGTCTGGGAGAGTTCTGATCTGCCCCGATTAAGTTGCACGGTCAGGTCTTTGAGTCGCCGCGGCACCTTCAACGACCAACTGTGATCGCGGAAGTATCTGCGTACCTCCCCCATCATGGTGGGGATCGCGAACGACAGGAAATCCGAGCCTGCCTCGACATCGAACCGCTTCACTGCCTGCACAAGTCCGACGCGTGCCACTTGGACGAGGTCCTCGAGTGGCTCACCGCGGTTGGCGAAGCGACGAGCGATGTGGTCGGCCAACGGCAGACATCGTGCAATGATGGCGTCGCGTTGCCGTTGGAATGCCGCTGAGTCCGGGTCCAATGTCGCCAGGAGGCGGAACATCGCCAGAACGTCGGCGTATTCAGACTCGCGTTCGGCGGCGGGCTCACTCATGAAAGTCCTCGTTCCATGCGTCGTGGCTTCGTCAAGACGTCCGGCTCGGGTCTGAACCTGGCCGTCTTTTCCCTATTTGACGGCGCCTTAAACGTATCGACGCGGCTGACTCCAGGGCCTGGCTTCAGTAACGCGGACTCCGTCACAACGACACGGCCGATGATCGTGGCGTTCACGTCGGGACTGAATAGGGGCAACATGGCTGTGTGCACGAACTCTCCCTGTGTCAGGCCATCGCCGGTGTGGTCAGGCCGCACGCGGTCGGCAGACACGTCGATATCGTCCGGGTCCAGGTGGGCGCCCTGCGCCAGGTGGTACCGGAGTCGCTGGAATTCTGCTGGTCGTTGCTGCGGGAACACGAAGGCATGCCCGATGCCGAACTCGAACTCGAGTTCATCGCAGCCGAGGTGGTCTGCCGGTCGTGCGGACAGCGCTGCGAGATCGCGTCGAGATGGTCGGTCCTGTGTCCGTTGTGCGACAGCGCCGACGTCGAGGTCGTACGCGGCGACGAGTTTCTGGTGACGTCGCTCGACGTCACCTGACCGTGCGAAACACGGCAGGGCCGATCTCAGCCGGGAAGCGTTTGAGGCCAACGACATTCGGGTGTTCAATCATATGAGCCCGTCCGGTTCCGGCAGGACCACCGTGCTGGGTGCGAAGCGCGCGTTGCTGGGCTGCGACCCGCCCGCACTGGATGCGGTCACCGCATCTCGACGACCTTCTGACATCTCACCTGGAAGTCATTGACAACGACGTGTGAGCTGGGCCACTCTGGGTCTTAGCGACGCGCAAGTGGGCCGAAGGGCGACTCCTGCGCCGTAGGGACCCCAGCCCGGTCCCGGGAAGCTTCAGCATGCTCACGGAAGCAGCAGTCAAGGCAGAACAAACATTGATCCACGTTCTCTGGATCAACGCCGGGCTCAGTTGCGACGGCGACTCGGTCGCACTGACCGCCGCCACCCAGCCCAGCATCGAGGAGATCGCGCTCGGCGCCCTCCCCGGTCTCCCCCAGATCGCCGTGCACTGGCCACTGATCGACTTCGAATGCGGACCCGCTGGCGGAGCCGACGATTTCCTCGAATGGTTCTTCAAGGCCGACCGCGGGGAGCTGGAGCCGTTCGTCCTTGTCGTCGAGGGGTCGATACCCAACGAACAGCTGCACAGCGAAGGCTATTGGTGCGGATTCGGCAACGATCCTGCGACCGGGCAGCCGATGACCACCAGTGAGTGGCTCGACCGGCTGGCGCCGAAAGCCACCGCGATTGTCGCTGTCGGCACCTGCGCCACCTACGGCGGAATCCACGCCATGGCGGGTAACCCGACCGGTGCCATGGGTGTTCCGGACTATCTCGGTTGGGACTGGAAGAGCAAGGCGGGCATACCGATTGTCTGCGTGCCAGGCTGCCCGGCCCATCCCGACAATATGGCGGAGACCCTGACCTACCTGCTGTACATGGCCACCGGCCAGGCACCGATGATCCCGCTCGATGATGCTCTGCGCCCGACGTGGCTGTTCGGGAGGACGGTTCACGAAGGCTGCGACCGAGCTGGCTACTACGAGCAAGGTGATTTCGCGACCGAGTACGGATCGCCGAAGTGCATCGTCAAGCTGGGCTGCTGGGGTCCGGTCGTCAAATGCAATGTGCCCAAACGTGGTTGGATCAACGGTATCGGCGGCTGCCCCAACGTCGGCGGCATTTGCATCGGCTGCACCATGCCCGGTTTCCCCGACAAGTTCATGCCCTTCATGGATGAGCCGCCGGGCGGCAAGATCTCCACCACCGCGTCGGGACTGTACGGGTCGGTGATCCGCAACCTGCGCCACGTGACGGGGCGAACGGTGGACAAAGAGCCCAAGTGGCGTCACAAAGGCCGTGAACTCACCACCGGCGCGCACCGCACCTGGTAGTCGGTGTCGTACGAAACGCGCTGCGCTAGCAGTATTCAGTAGTCAACTCGAGAGCGAAGACTGATGACAACAATCATCCCCGAACCGTCGCAGGTAAAGCGGGATCCAGGTTCTCTGGTCGAAATGGCGTGGGATCCGATCACCCGGATCGTCGGCAGCCTCGGCATCTACACCAAGATCGATTTCGAAAACCGTGAAGTGGTCGAGTGTCACAGCACCTCGTCGATCTTTCGCGGCTACTCGATCTTCATGAAGGGTAAGGATCCGCGCGACGCCCACTTCATCACCAGCCGCATCTGCGGGATCTGCGGTGACAACCACGCCACCTGTTCGTGCTACGCGCAGAACATGGCTTACGGCGTCAAACCCCCGAACCTCGGCGAATGGATCGTCAACCTCGGCGAGGCCGCCGAATACATGTTCGACCACAACATCTTTCAGGAGAATCTGGTCGGCGTGGACTACTGCGAGAAGATGGTCTCCGAAACCAACCCCAGTGTCCTGGCGAAAGCCGAGAACACCCTGGCGCCCAACTCCGAGGCGCACGGGTACCGGACCATCGCCGACATCATGCGCTCCCTCAACCCCTTCACCGGTGAGTTCTATCGCGAAGCGCTGCAGGTCAGTCGGTGGACCCGAGAGATGTTCTGCCTCATGGAGGGCCGGCACGTCCACCCGTCGACGCTCTATCCCGGTGGAGTCGGGACCGTCGCGACGATCCAGCTGATGACGGACTACATGACGCGGCTGATGCGCTACGTCGAGTTCATGAAGAAGGTCGTGCCGATGCACGACGACCTCTTCGACTTCTTCTACGAGGCGCTCCCCGGCTACGAGAAGGTCGGCCTGCGCCGCACCTTGCTTGGCTGCTGGGGGTCCTTCCAAGACCCCGACGTCTGCAACTTCGCCTACAAGGACATGGAGAAGTGGGGTAACGCCATGTTCGTCACCCCCGGTGTCGTCGTCGACGGCAAACTGGTGACCCATTCTCTGGTGGATATCAACCTCGGTATCCGGATCCTTTTGGGCAGTTCGTATTACGACGACTGGACCGATCAGGAGATGTTCGTCAAGACCGACCCGCTCGGCAACCCGGTGGACCGCAGGCACCCCTGGAACCAGCACACCAATCCCAGGCCACAGAAACGCGACATGGACGACAAGTACAGCTGGGTGATGTCACCACGCTGGTTCGACGGCACCGACCACCTGGCGCTCGACACCGGCGGCGGACCACTGGCCCGGTTGTGGTCGACCGCGCTGGCGGGCCTGGTGGACATCGGTTACGTGCAGGCCACCGGTCACAGCGTCAAGATCAATCTGCCGAAGACCATTCTCAAGGGTCCCGTCGAGCTGGAGTGGAAGATCCCCGAGCACGGCAGCAATACGTTGGAACGCAACCGCGCCCGCACCTACTTCCAGGCGTACGCGGCGGCATGCGCGCTGCATTTCGCCGAGAAGGCATTGGTGGAGATCCGCGCCGGACGGACCAAGACGTGGGAGAAGTTCGACGTTCCGGACGAGGCCATCGGCTGCGGATTCACCGAGGCCGTCCGGGGAGTCCTCAGCCATCACATGGTGATCAGGGACGGAAAGATTGCGAACTACCACCCGTACCCGCCCACTCCGTGGAATGCCAATCCGCGCGACACCTACGGCACACCAGGCCCCTATGAAGACGCGGTGCAGGGTCAGCCGATCTTCGAGGAGAACGACCGGGAGAACTTCAAGGGCATCGACATCATGCGCACGGTCCGAAGTTTCGATCCCTGCCTGCCATGCGGTGTGCACATGTATCTCGGCGACGGCACGTCACTCGACAGGCTGCATTCGCCGACCCAGTCGGTCACCGGCGAGTGAACGACGAGGCGCACTGGCGCACCGCGGGCGATCGCATCCAGACCCTCCTCGATGCCAGCGCCGCAGGCGGTCCGACCGCTCGGGAGCGAGCCGAACAGCTGGTCTGTGAGGTCACCGACCTCTACGGTGCCGGGCTGGCACGGCTTCTTGAGATCGCCGCGGAGCGTGATCCCGAGGTGCGGGACCAGTGCGTCGCCGACGATCTGGTGGCCAGCCTGCTGCTGGTCCACGGCCTGCACCCGCACGATGTGGGCCGTCGGGTCGGCGACGCCCTCGACAAGGTCCGGCCCTATCTCGGTTCGCACGGCGGCGACGTCGAGCTGCTCGAGATCCGCGGGGCGACAGTGCGGCTCAGATTCACGGGGAGCTGTAAGAGCTGCCCGTCGTCCGCGGTGACGCTGGAGTTGACGGTGGAAGATGCACTGCGTACCGCCGCCCCTGAGATCAGCGAGATCCAAGTCATTGCGGCCGAACCGAATCCATCCCCGACCGTCATCCCCGCCGAAACCCTACTCAGCCGGGTGCACGCGGACGATCACGGTGGTACCAGCTGGCACCCGGTCCCTGATCTGGCCGACCTGCACAACGGTGAGGTCGGCGGGTTCATGGTCGCGGGGACCACCGTTCTCGCCTGCCGGATCGGCGACGAACTGTTCGCCTATCACGACCGGTGCGGCAGCTGCGACGCCTCCTTGGCCGGCGCCGCGCTGCACCGGCGAATGGGCGCGGCAATCGGCGGGCCGGTGCTGAGGTGCCCCCGCTGCCGCGCCCATTTCGACGTCATCCACGGCGGCGCCGCCGTCGACGCCGACGCTGGCCCCGAAGTGCATCTTGATCCCATCCCACTGCTGGTGCGCGACGGCGTGCTGTCGATGGCGGTCCAGCCGACGCCCACGGCGGTGATGTGATGGACAGCGCGTATGACGTGCTGTCCCGCATCCGGGCCGGCAAGGCTGCGCAGCCGCCCGGGGAACGCTGTGAGATGTGTTCGGAGGATATCGCCGACGAACATCAGCATGTCGTGAATGTTGAAGGTAGACAGCTGATGTGCGTGTGTCGCGGCTGCTATTTGTTGTTCACCGACAGCACCGCCCAGTTGCGGTACCGGTCGGTGCCGGACCGCTACCTGCACTTCCCCGATCTTGCGCTTGGGCAGCTGGAGTGGGAGGCCCTCCAGATTCCCGTCGGACTGGCGTTCTTCTTCCGCAACTCTGCGCTGGACAGGACCGTCGGGTTCTATCCAGGCCCGGCAGGCGCCACCGAGTCCGAACTGGATTTGGACGCCTGGTCACTGATCAGCACTGCCGACCCCAGGCTGACGATGATGGCCGAGGACGTCGAGGCGCTGTTGGTCCGCGCGCCCGACGGGGCCGGGGAAGCCGAGTGCTACCTGGTGCCGATCGACGCCTGCTACGAGTTCGTCGGCAGGTTGCGGATGCTGTGGCGCGGCTTCGACGGCGGCCAGCAGGCACGTGAGTACATCGAGGACTTTTTCGAGCAGATCGCCGCACGCTGTCGACACGTGACGAGGGAACCCGTGTCATGACAGGGGTGAGCTTTGCTGTGCTCGACGTGGTCGTCGAACCCTTCGCGGTGAGCCCACAGCTCACCGCGCGGATCGACGTGGTGGCCGACGAGCCCGTGCATGCGCTTGCGTTGCGGTGCCAGGTCCGAATGGACCCACATCGGCGGCCGTACAGCGATGACGAGGCCGTCGGCCTGGCCGACATGTTCGGCCCACGCGAACGGTGGGCCAACACCCAGCGCACCTTTATCTGGCAGCACGCCGCGGTAATGGTGCAGGGTTTCACCGACAGCACCCAGGTGGCGCTGCCGCTGGAATGCACCTACGACTTCGAAGTCACCGGGTCGAAGTACCTGCACGCGCTGCACGAGGGAACCGTTCCGTTGCAGTTCCTGTTCAGTGGCACCATCTTCGGCCCACCCCTGGCCGGCGGGCAGGGCGGATTCGCCGTCCAGCAGGTGCCGTGGGACCAGGAAGATCAGTACGACATGCCCGTCAGTGTCTGGCACGACCTGATCCGTCAGCACTACCCCAACAGCGGGTGGGTGCGGCTGAGGCGTGACACGGTGACCGCGCTGGCCGCCTACAAATCCGAGCGGGGCATGCTGGATATCGACGAGGCGGTCACCGCGTTGTTGGCCGGCGCACGGGCCGGAGATCTTCGGTGATCGCGGGCTGGGACCGTGCCCGTACCATCGCCGACGCGGTGCTCTACGAGGGATATCTGCTCTACCCCTACCGCGCGTCGTCGGCCAAGAACCACTCTCGTTGGCAGTTCGGGGTTTTGGGACCACCGGGAGCGGCCGAGGCAGCATTCGGCGAGGACGACACGCTGTCGGCGCAGTTCCTGATCGACGGCGACGCCGCGCTCATGCTTGTGGTCAGGTTCCTGCACTTGCAGCGACGCGCCGTCGAGAAGCGCACCGAAGATGGGTGTTTCGAGCCGGTGGACGAATTATCCTGTGCCACAACGTCCTGGCTGACGTGGGACGAGGCGGTGGAGGCTGAGCTGACTTTCGGTCCGCTCAGCATCGACGGCCACGGGCAGTCGTGGACGTTCCAGGTGGCGGCTCCGGCGGCGCGCAGCGTCGAGAACGTCGACGGCGGCCGCCTGGTCCGCTCCCGCCGCGCGGTACACGGACGTCTCACAGTGACGAGCGAACCCGACGGCGAGCTGTGGCGGATCACCACCGTGCTGCACAACACCACCGAGGTCACGAACGACCTCGCCCGCGACAAGGAGGCGGTCATCGCCATGTCGATGATCGGCACCCACCTCGTCGCCGAGGTGAGCGGAGGACAGCTGGTCTCGCTGCTCGACCCGCCCGACTCGGCAGTGACCGCGGTCGGCCGGTGCCACCAACACCGCTGCTTCCCGGTACTGGCAGGCCCGCCGGGTGACCTTGGGCTGCTGCTGGTATCGCCGATCATCCTCTACGACCATCCTGAGATCGCCGAGCAGAGCGAGGGCGCCCTCTACGACTCGACCGAGATCGACGAGATCCTGACGCTGCGGGTGATGACGATGACCGACGAGGAGAAGGCGCAGGCGCGCGCCACCGACCCCCTGGCCGCCCAGATCATCGATCGCTGCGACGCGATGTCGCCGGAGGCGATGCAGCGGCTGCATGGTGTCCTTCGCGACCCGCACGCCGGCTTGATCCCCGAAATCCCCGAAGGTGTCAACTGGTGGGATCCGGTCGCCGACAATGCCGTTGCACCCGAGATCGATGCGGTCCTGGTCAACGGAATCCGGCTGGCGCGGGGCGCCAAGGTGCGGCTGCGGCCGTCGCGACGGGCCGACGCACAGGACATGTTCTTCGCGGGCAGGGTCGCCACCGTCGCCTCGGTGCACGAGACCGTCGACGGCGATCAACAAGTCGGGGTGACGGTCGATGACGACCCGGCCGCCGACCTTCACGACTGGTACGGGCGATATCTGTACTTCGCGCCCGACGAGCTCGAGCCGTTGGAGTCGAGCCTGGAATCGAGCAGTGAGAGGAGTTCGACATGGCAACAATAGGGTGGGTGGCGACCGTCGCGGTGGGCGTCATCATCGTCGGCGGTGTGGTGGTGGGCGTGAGTTCCATCCCCGATATCCGCCGCTACCTCAAGATGCGGAGCATGTAGCCCACGTCTCGCATACTCGTCGCCGGTATCGGCAACATCTTCCTCGGAGACGACGGATTCGGCCCCGAGGTACTGCGACATGTGGCAGCCCACCCGCCCGACGATCAGGTCCGGGTTGCCGATTACGGCATCCGCGGAATGCACCTGGCCTATGACCTGCTCGACGGCTGGGACGCACTGGTCCTGGTGGATGCCATCCCTGACCGGGGCGCACCGGGAACCGTCCGAGTCTTCGAAGCCGATCACGAAACACTCTCCACACCAGCCGGTTTCGATGCGCACAGCATGGACCCAGGTACGGTGTTCGCCAGCCTGACCGCCCTCGGCGGCACCGCGCCGCGCACCGTGGTGATCGGTTGCGAAGTCCAGACGGTCGCTGACGGAATCGGGTTGAGTGACGTGGTGAACGCCGCCGTGCCAGAAGCCGTGCACGCGGTGCAGACAGTGCTGACGATGCTGCGGGAGGGCTGACCGATGTGTCTGGGAATTCCCGGTCAGGTGATCCGCATGCTGGACGGCTACGGTGACCAGTTGGCACTGGTGGACGTCGCAGGCGAGAACCGCAAGGTCAACATCGGCATGCTGCCCGAAGAGACGTTCCGCCCCGGCGACTGGGTGATCATCCACATGGGATTCGTGGTCGACAAGACCGACAAGGCCGGCGCCGACGAGGCGATGGCCGGCCTTCGGCTGATGGGGTCGGGTCTCGACGAACTCTCTTCGGGCCCGCCGTGACCGCGGTGTCCGAAACTCCACTGCCCGGCCGGGAGTTGTTCGCCAGTTACGCCTTTCCGCCCAACGAGCTGGGCTACTGCGGCCCACCCGATTCGACGGTGCTGCTCAGCGGACAAGGCCCGGCCGCCATCGACCGGCACGCCAAAGGTTTCGACGGCGCGTGGCCGTATCTCGAGGAGATCGCGACGGCGTCGGGCCTGCACGACCCGCTCGATCCGGAGGCGGTTCGTTCCTACTGGGTCGGCGGCCCGTTGCTGGCCCGGGTGGACGGTCACCGCATGCTGAACCGGTTGCGCGCGGCGCTGCCCGGCCAACCCACTGGACTACTCGACGATCTTGACGACCCGTCGGAGCTGTTGGCTCACCACAGTTTCCACGTGTTCGTGGTGTATCCCTGGGTGCGATTTCTCGACGCCGATCCCGGTCATCCCCTGCGGATCCTGCAGTCCTGCCGGATCCGGTGGGGCGTCGTCGATTCGGTGGACGACCACCATGTCGTCATCACCTCATCGCCGGTCCGTTACGACTCCGGTCTCCTCGTGCTCGGCGACGCGGCGCCGGAGCGGGTGCGGTGGCGCCGCGAGGACGGGGTGTCACTGGCACCGCGACCGGCACTGGGTACCACGGTAAGCGCCCACTGGGACTGGGTGTGCGGCACCATCGACGGACCGGACTGTGAAGCACTGGCCGCCGCGACCCGTTCGACCCTGAACCTGGTCAACCGGGTGCGCCGCCAACGGCCGGCGGACAAGTACCGATAAATCGCCCCAAGCATTGAGAAAAGAGGGCACGGCGTTCGCCGTCACTACTCGTTCGTGCGCAGTTCCCAGGGCTGCATCCCGAGCGCATCCGCAAGGTGCCCCTGCATCTGGACGCCGGAAGGCAAGGGACGCCACCATATGGTCACCTCGGCGATCTTGCCGTCCGCGTCGAGCAGGAAATAATCCATCCCGTCGACGGCGGTGTCTTCGATTTGCAGCCGGAAGTACGCGGCGTGGTGCGTCTGTCCGCTAAGGACTTCGGAGTAGGTGAGGTTGGCCTCCGCGCCGACTCCTTGGATGGCTTTAAGGACTGCCTTCCGGCCGGTGAGTGGCTCGTCGCTGAGCGGGCCGTACATCACCACGTCCTCGGCGAGGATTCCGGAAAGGGCGCTTGCGTCGGCGCCGCCGTGCATGGTGTCGACGAAGAATTCCACGGTGCCACGGTTCGGGGCAAAGGCCGTCACAGTACTCCTAATGTCCTATTTTGCTTGTGGTTTGGGAGAGTCTCAGTCAGATCACCGTGGTGCCGCCGTCGACGACGAGTTCCTGGCCGTTGACATAGCTCGAGTCATCGGAGGCGAGGAACAACGCGGCCGCAGCGATCTCCTCTGGGCGGCCCATCTCTCGCCGCGGGATCACGGACTCGAACTGCGCCTTCATTTCGTCGTCCATCACCTCTGCCAACATCGGCGAGGCGACCTGCCCGGGGGTCAGCACGTTCACCCGGATCTTCCTGTCCCTCAACTCCGACACCCACACCCGTGCGTAGGCGGGCAGCACGGCCTTGCTTCCCGCGTACACACTCCAATTGGGGTAGCCGCGCAGCGATGCGTTCGACCCGGTCATGAAGATCGAGCCGCCATCATTGAACAGCGGCAGCGCCTTCTGGACGGCGAACAGCGTGCCGCGCGCATTCAGCGAGAAGGCGGCATCGAAGTCCTCCTCGGTGATTTCGCCGAGCGGGCTCTGCGCGCCCGTCCCGGCACTTGCCCACAACACGTCGATCGAGCCCTTTTCCTGCTTGACCGTGTCGTACAAACGGTCCAGATCGCTGAGGTCAGCCGAATCGCCTTGCACGCCAGTCACGTTCCGCCCGATCAAGTCGACGGCTTCGTTCACCGCGTCCTTCCGTCGGCCCGTGATGAAGACGTGGGCGCCTTCCTCGACGAACACCTTGGCACCGGCCAGCGCCATGCCACTTGTTCCGCCGGTGATCACTGCGACCTTGCCATCGAGCTTTCCCACGATTCACTCCGCTCGTTTGAGATTGCCGATGTTATGTACACCGATCTGATTACTTAATGTAGCGACCGGCCATGGGCAACGCAAGCTATGTACACCGATCGGTACCCCGCTGGGCTACGCTGGGCGCATGACGGAGTTGGAGAAGGGGCCGCGCGGCCTGCGCCGCGGCAGGGGCGCGCGAGAGCGCATCCTCGGCGCTTCACGTCAACTGTTCCGTGATCAAGGCATCAACAACACCGGCCTGGACCAACTCTGCGCGGTGGCCCAGGTGTCCAAGCGCACGTTCTACCAGCACTTCACCGGCAAGGATCAGCTGATCGCCGAACACCTCCGCCGATTCGACCCCGACGTCCTGTCCGAGGTGTTCGACCGCACCGACCTCACACCCCGCGAACGGCTCCTCGCCGTCTTCGATATTCATGCGCCGCTGTGCCCGTTCATCGCGGCCGCCGTCGAAATCCACGACCCGGACCACCCGGCACGCGTACACGCCGCCGACTACAAGAAGGCTTTTGCCGCGCGGCTCGCCGAAACCGCTCGGCAGGCAGGCGCTTCCAACCCCGAACGACTCGGCGAACAGCTGGCGCTTCTTTTGGATGGCGCGTCGGCCCGCAACCGAGTCCTCAACACCGACACCTTCGCCACCGCCGCCGCCACCGCCGCCGTCCTCATCGACAACGCCGTCCCTAGCCCAGCGGTACCGCCCGACGCAGCCGGGGACCCGGCAACCGAGGCTGCATCTTGATCGTCAGTCACCTGACGGATGGACGACGCGCGCTGGTCGCTCACACTTGAGGCGATAGCCAAATCAGGAGGCGCGGTGGTGTGACGGTGGATCCGCATCGATTCGGCCTCGATCCGGCCGCGCTCGCTTTCCTGGACTCCACATCGTCAGACCCGCTGCCCCAATATCGGTCACCGTCCGCGGTGCGCTCGGCATCGTCCGCGCTACAACGCCAGCGCCCCGAGCCCCGGTCGGGATCTGTTGCCACGACGGAGCACTGGGTCACCATCACGACACCGGCACACGGTTCACTCCGGGTTCACATCGTGGAACGAGCCGATCGTTGCGCACCGTCAGCAGCCGTGATGTATCTGCACGGCGGCGGGTGGATGAGCGGAGATGCCGCCACGCACGACGGGATCGTGCGCGAGTTGGCGATCAGGAGCAGGGCGGCGATCGTCTGTCCCGAGTACGCCCGCGCACCGGAAGCCTGCTATCCCGTCGCCCTGGAACAGGCCTACGCAACCGCCCAGTGGTTGAGTACCGATGGCGGCAAACACGGACTGGATCCATGCCGGCTCGCCATTGCCGGCGACTCCGTGGGCGCCAATCTCGCCATCGCCGCCGTGCTGCTGGCCGTACAGCGCAGCACCGTCGTATTTCGGCAACTGGTGGCCTTCACCCCGGTCATCGATGCCGACTTCGATACTGCCTCCTACCGCTCGTTCGCCGAAGGCTTCGGTCTGCGCCGCGACGTGATGCAGTTTTACTGGGATCAGTACGTGCCTGATCCGCGCGACCGTCTGCGTGACACCGTCTCACCACTGCGCGCAGCTACCAGTGACCTGGCCCGTTTTCCACCATCGCTGATCATCACCGCCGAAGCGGACGTCGTGCGCGACGAAGGCGAGGCGTTCGCGGCACGCCTACGGGAGGCCGGCGCCCGTTCGACGGCGGTGCGCTACGAGGGCACGATTCACGGCTTCGCCGTGCTGACTGCGCTCAAGGAGTCCAGCGCCGCCAGGGCTGCGACCGCGCAGGCCGCGTCGATTCTGACAGCCGCCCTTGAGGATTCCGTCAGCCGCTGAGCGCGCCGGAAAGCGCCTGCCGGACAAACCACACGCCTTGCTCGATGGCAGCGCGACTGGGTGCGGTACCGACCAACTGCCGCAACACCACGAAGTCGTGAATCGTGCCCAGGTAGCGCACCGCCGTGACGTCGACTCCAGCGGCGCGCAGCTTGACGGCGAATCCGGCGGCCTCGTCGCGGACCACATCGGCCTCCGCAGTCACCACCATCGTCGGCGGTAGACCGGTCAGATCCTCGAGTGTCGCGTAGAGCGGTGACACTGTGGGACATTCCGCACCGTCATCGCAATATTGATCCCAGTACCACGCCTGCTCCTCGCTGTGCAGGAGGAAGCCGGTGCCGAAAGTGCGATGGGACTGCGACGAGCACCGCGCATCGGTGGGCGGATAGTAGAGAAGCTGGGCTTTGAGCCGCGGCCCGCCGCGGGATTTGACCAGCATCGCCACCGCGACCGCCAGCGTCGCGCCTGCGCAATCACCGGCGATCGCTAACTTCTTAGGGTCGAGCCCCAGATCACCTGCAGTGGCGTGGACCCATTGCAGGATCGCGTAACACTCCTCCAAGGCCACCGGATAGCGCGCTTCGGGGGTTCGGCTGTACTCCGGAAGGACCACCGCAGCCCGGCACCCGGTGGCGAACTCACCGACGATGGCGCCGTGGGTCTGCGCATCACCGAACATCCACCGGCCGCCATGCAGATAGAACACCGCCGGCAGCGGTTCTCGAACTTCCCGGGGCCGAACAACCCAGAACCCTGTCAGCCCGGACGGGCCGACCGCAGCCGTGTGGAATCGTGCCACCACACCGGGGCTCTCGATCGTCGACTGCTGCGCCTCCTGCAGCGCCATCCTTCCGTCTTGGGGACCCAACTCGCGCAGGGTGGGCGGAGTCCGCATCGCCTTGAGCAGAGCCGCGGTCGCCGCATCGAGGACCACACCGCCAGGTCGCCGATCGGTACTCACTGATGGTGTCCTCACCCGCTCGGACGCGGTCCCCGAAGCGCCGCGTGGTGGAAAAGACAACTGCGCCCGACCGACAGACGACCGGTCTGGCGATCGTCGCACTCACCTGCCCAGAAATTCATCAGTCATCCGACTGATGACGCCGCAGCGCGTTGGGCTGACACTCGAAACCAGCTCGGGACGCTGTCTATACCGCTAGCAGGAAGGGACGAGGTAGCGCCTGCGGCAACCCGTGATTGTGGTCAGCGTCCATGACACCAGACCCCCAGTCGACAACAGTGACATCTGACAGCCTGACAGATCCGGAGACGCATCATGACCACGCCCAACGCCCGCAGCATCCACTCCGTCTCCCTGCTCGACGGAGAGATCGTCGAGGAATCCGAACTGGGTTCGATGCGCCGAGTGACCGTCGACAATCTGCCGATCCTGAAGAACCTGTCCATCAAACGGGTGCTGCTCAATCCCGGCGCCATGCGCACTCCGCACTGGCATGCCAACGCCAATGAACTGACCTACTGCGTCTCGGGTACCGCGTTGGTCTCCGTGCTGGACAACCACAGTGCGTTCTCCAGTTTCATTGTCACCGCGGGCCAGATGTTCCACGTCGACTCCGGGGCCTTGCATCACATCGAGAACATCGGCACCGACGTCGCGGAGTTCATCATCGCCTTCCGCAACGAACGTCCCGAAGATTTCGGCCTCGGCGCCACCTTCGGCGCCTTCACCGATGCAGTGCTGGGCAACACCTATGACCTACCGGCCGCCGACCTCAGCAAGATCCGGCGCAGCACAGGCAATCTCGAAGATCACAAACTGGCCGGCCGCATCGGCGATCCGACGGTGCCCACTGCAGCATCTTTCAATGACCCGCACAAATTCGACATCGAAGCCCAGGCTCCCGGGCTCAACTTCGCCAGCGGCAATGCCCGTTTCGCCCGCGACCAGTTCTGGCCGGCCCTCAAAGACATGTCGATGTACTCACTACGTGTCACCGAAAGTGGTATGCGCGAACCCCATTGGCATCCGGTCACCGCAGAGATGGGCTACGTGCGCTACGGCGATGCCCGTATGACGATCATGAATCCCGACGGAACGCTGGACACCTGGAACCTCACCACCGGCGACATGTACTTCATCCCGCGGGCGTACCCGCACCACATCGAGAACATCGGCACCGACGACTGGCACTTCCTGATCTTCTTCGACCAACCGTTCCCCGCCGACATCGGCTTCAAAGCCTCGGCCAGCGCTTACTCCCGGGAAGTCCTGGCGGCGACGTTCAACACCCACATCGACGATCTCCCAGCCTTTCCCTTCACCCCGGCCGACCCGCTGATCGTCAGCCGCATCAACGCCCTCGACACACACGGCATCGGCCAACTCTGACTTCCCGACCACCGATCCGATAACCGGAAGGAATGTGACCATGTCCACCATCACCACCACCGACGGCACTGAGATCTTCTACAAGGACTGGGGCACGGGGCAACCCATCGTGTTCAGCCACGGCTGGCCCCTGTCCAGCGATGACTGGGACAACCAGATGCTGTTCTTCCTGGCCCAGGGCTACCGGGTCATCGCCCACGACCGTCGCGGTCACGGCCGATCCACCCAAACCCCCGGCGGACACGATCTGGACCACTATGCCGATGATCTGGCCGCCTTGGTCGAGCACCTGGACCTGCACGACGCCGTCCATGTCGGACATTCCACCGGCGGCGGCGAGGTGGTGCGCTACCTGGCCCGCCACGGGCAAGCCCGCGCGTCGAAGGCCGCGCTGATCAGTGCGGTCCCCCCGCTCATGGTGCGCACCGAGGCCAATCCGGAGGGACTGCCCAAATCTGTTTTCGACGGTCTGCAAGCGCAATTGGCGGCCAACCGCTCGGAGTTCTATCGGGCGCTGCCGTCGGGGCCGTTCTACAACTTCGACAAGGCCGGTGTGCAGTCCTCGGAAGCGATCATCGAAAACTGGTGGCGCCAAGGAATGATGGGCGACGCCCTCTCGCACTACGACGGTATCGTCGCGTTCTCACAGACCGACTTCACCGAGGACCTCAAGACGATCACCATCCCCACCCTGGTGATGCACAGCGTCGACGACCAGATCGTGCCGTATGTCGCCGCCGGCCCGAAATCAGCCCAACTGCTGCAGAACGGGACGCTCAAGACCTACCGCGACAACTTCCCGCACGGTATGCCCACCACCCACGCCGACGTCATCAACACCGACCTGCTCGACTTCCTGAAAGCCTGACAGGGGCACGTCATGCCGCATCTCTTCACGCCATTTACGTTGCGGGACATCACCTTCGCACACCGCGCATGGATGTCACCGATGATGCAGTTCGCTGCCGTACCCGAGGGGCCCGACACCGGTACACCGACCGACTGGCACCTGCAGCACCTGGGCTCTCGAGCGGTCGCCGGAGCCGCACTGGTCATGGTCGAGGCCACCGCCGTGCACCCGACCGGTCGCAGCAGCCATCACGATCTCGGGCTGTGGAACGACCGCCAGACAGCTGCATTTCGCCGCGTCACCGAATTCCTCAGAACGCAAGGAACGGTGCCGGGCATCCAGATCGTGCACGCCGGGCGCAAGGGATCCACCGGTGTGCCATGGCTTGATGACAACCAACCCGCCCACGAAGGCTGGGACACCGTCGGCCCCAGCGAGGTGCCGTTCGGGCGGCTCCCCTCGCCCACCGAGCTGAGCACCGGAGACATCGCGGCAATAGTCGATGACTTCGCGGCGGCCGCCCGGCGTGCCGCCGCGGCGGGGTTTCAGGTACTCGAAATCCACGGTGCCCACGGCTATCTCATCCACCAGTTCCTGTCCCCGCAATCCAACCACCGCCGCGACGGCTATGGCGGATCGCTGGAACACCGCATGCGATTCGCTGTGGAAGTGGCCGCTGCGGTGCGCGCAAACTGGCCACAGGGACTGCCACTGTTCTTCCGGGTCTCGGCCACCGATTGGCTTGCCGGCGACACCGACGACCTACGCCCGGGGTGGGCGCTGGCCGACACCTTGGAGCTGGCTGGCCGGCTCAAGGGGCTCGGCGTCGACCTGATCGACGTGTCCTCAGGCGGGTCGGCACCCGATGCCGCCATCCCCGTCGCACCCAATTATCAGGTCCCGTTCTCGGCTCGCATCCGCAAGGAGATCGATATTCCCACCGCCGCAGTCGGACTCATCACTGAGCCGGAACAGGCTGACACCATCATCACCAGCGGCGAAGCCGACGCGGTGTTCCTGGCACGGGTCCTGCTGCGCAACCCGGCGTGGATCACTCAAGCGGCCGAAGCGCTCGGCCATGTGCTCCCGCACCCGCCGCGCTATGCGCGGGCGTTCGCCTGACATGCGTGCCCTCGTTATCGGAGGATCGCTGGGCGGACTGGCCGCCGCCCACGAGCTGACCGCAATCGGAGCCGACGTGGCTGTCTACGAGCGCTCCGTGGACCGCACCCAGCCGCGCGGCGCCGGCATCGTGATGCAGCAAGAGGTTGCCGACCTGCTGGCCCGCCTCGGCAGGACAGTCCCGTCGGTCAGCGTGGCGCTGTTGGAACGTCAGCACCTTCATCGACACGGCGACCCCCAGCGCTACTCGGCCCCACAGTGGATGACCGCCTGGGACACCCTGCACCACGCACTGCGCGAGCCGCTCACCGGCGCGTGTGTGCGCATGGACAGCACCCTGAACGCGTTCACGACCCATGCCGGGTCGGTGAGTGCCACCTTCGCCGATGGATTCGCCGCGGACGGTGACTTTCTGGTAGGCGCCGACGGCATCGGTTCTGCCAGCAGACGATTGGTCACCGGTCACGACGACCTGCGGTACGCCGGCTACGTCGCCTTCCGCGGGCTGGAACCTGAATCTGAAATCCCCGAGCCGCTACGCACGCTGTTGGCCGACCGGTTCACCATGTTCGCGGTGCCCGGGCTGCAGATGTTGTGCTATCTGGTGCCCGGGGCAGATGGCGAGCGCAGCGTCGGTGGGCGGCGCGTCAACTGGGTGTGTTACGTCAACACCGCCGAGGCGCGACTGGCAGCGCTGCTCACCGGACGTTCCGGACAGCGGTTCGACCAGTTCCTGCCCCCGGGTGAGCTCACCGACGATTCACAGTCCGCACTGCAGACGCTGGCCGAGCATGAACTGCCCGCTGCGTTCGCCGATCTGATCCAGCTATCGCATGTGTTCCTGCAACCGGTGTTCGATCTCGCACCCACCTCCATGCTGGCCGATCACCTGGCCCTGATCGGAGACGCCGCGGGAACGGTGCGCCCCCACACCGCCTCGGGCACGTCCAAGGCATTCGGCGATGCCGCCGCTCTGGCCCACGCACTCAGCGGCTGGCAGCCCAGCCAGTCCCCACCGCTGCGCGCCCTGCAGGCTTGGGAGAGTGGTCGTCTGGCCCATCTGCGCGCGGTCGCCCTGGCCGGCATCCGGCTTGCCAGTCAGTCGGCGTTGGGTCCGGCCGGCCCGTTATACCTATCCGCTGAGGGGCTGGGCACCACCCACGCGCACTGACGGGTGCCGCCGAAGTCAGCCCGGTCTGCGCCGGGCACGACACTACATCGAAACGTAGCAGCGCCTGCCCACTGTCAGCGGGCAGGCGCTGCTGCGCGAGAAGCACTTCTAGGCAAGGACTTTCTGCAGGAAGTTGAAGACGGTTTGGTGGAGCAGGTACATCGCGCCTTCGTGACAGTGTGCGCCGGCACCGTCGGCGCTGCGCATCACGACATGTTCGTGCGGCGCCCGCAACTGACCGGCAACGTGTGCGGCCTGCCCGGCGAACACCTTGTCATCCTCGCCTTCGAGGAGCAGGGTGGGAGTCTGGATCTGGTGGATATCCTCATCGGTGAGCGTGTAAGCGCGTGTGCTGCGGACGTACTCGGCGAAATTGGAGACACCGTTGACCCACACGCCGTTCTGCAGACCCCAGCGGGCATTGGTGTCGTCTTTGATCATCGTCTCCAACATGGGCAGTGCCTCAGCATCGCGGCCCTCCTCGATGAGAGCCAAGGTGTCCGCCGGGATCGGCGGGTACGACGCGTAAAAGGTCGTCATACCGTCGTTACAGACGATCGCCGCGGACCGGTGATCGTGGGCGGCGTACCGGGACACCAGATAACCGCCGAGGCTGTAGCCGAAGTGCACGATCTTGCGAGGATCGATGTCGGGGACGGTCAACGCGTAGTCCACCACCGGGCCGAGCACGTTCTCCCAGTCAGGCCGATAGGGCACCTTCTTCTCGCGGATCATCCAGCCCTGACCGGGTCCGTCGTAGGCCAAGAAGTTGTACCCGCGCCGCAGCGCCGCGGCACCAATGACGAAGAATCCCTCTTCCCGGGTGGAGTCGAAACCATTGGTGTAGATGACAGTTGGGCGCGGAGTGCCGCTGTCGTCGACCAAGAACAGGTAGCCGGGCAGTGAGTCACCCTCGAACGGAATCTCCACTTCCCGGAACGGGCCGTCCAGCAGTTGGCCTCCCTTGACCATGTAGTCCTTGGACAGCCGGGACAGCTCCAGGACCGCAGGATCATTGAGCGGGTCCTGGCGCCGGTAGAACTCGGCGGAGCGGTAGTAGCTCGATGCCCGCAGGAACGCCTCACGGGCACTGACCGTGTCACCGATCTCCAGGGAGTCCTCACCGCGCTGCGCGGTGCGCTCCGCGGTCGCCTTCCACGCTGCAGTCCAGGCGTCCTCATCCCCTTCGGGGATCTGCGCAGTGGTGACGACGACTTCGCCGATATCGGATCCGGCGTCCGCAGCGAATCCTGCCGCGCGCAGCGTCTCGAACTTGAAGGCCTCGTCGGTGAAGATGAACTCCATGATCCACTCCTGCTTCAGGCTCCCCCTGTGGGAGGGCGTTTCTCGTCCTCACTCTGCGCGCCGCCAGGCCGGTTGCCATCAGTCAGCCGACTGATGCTCTCGCCTGCCTGGAGACCGAGTGAGCGGTTGTGACCTGTTGATCATTTCGGGTACCGGCGCCGTGATCATCACCGCTCACCGGCATTGGGGCTGGCGGGAATCCGTACCCCGCGCTACCGGCCAGCGGTAAGCGCAGAAACGCACCTGGCGACCCCCGGATGCGCTGCGCGGGCGCCACGGTGCTCCGAATTGCGTCCTGATCCATCAGTCACATGACCGATGACAATCGGCGTGTGTGTGCTCCACGCTGAGGGATCGATCCAGGAAGGAACGCGATGGCCGACGAGGGTGTGCCGATCAATGCACTCGATCCTGCGGTGCGCACCCTACTCGGCGAATCAGTCCGCGGCCGAGAAAACAGCAGCACAGCACCGGCCCGGCGGAACGAAACACCTGCCGACCACCTCCACGAGCACGGGCCCGGCATCGACACTGATCACGAGGAATGGACGGTGGTCGACTGCGACCACTCCGGCCGGATCAACGTCCGTGTCATTCGGCCCACCGCGGTGACCGACCCCGTCCCCGCGATCGTGTATATCCGCGGCGGGGACCTCCTGTCTGGGGCCGCCGCGACCCGGGACCGCCTCGTCCAGCACCTCGTTGACAACACTGGCGCAGCCGTGGTCTGCCCTGACTACGGCTCCGCCTGGGATGCGCGCCATCCGCAGACCGTCGAGCAGATCTACACCGTGTGCCGATGGATCACCACCACCGGCACCGCCCACGGCATCGACCCCACCCGCATCGCGATTGCCGGTGACTCTATCGGAGCCATGCTGGCGATCAGCGTGGCCCTGATGTCGTTGCACCGCAAAGACGTTCACCTCCGGTGCCTGGCCGCCCTGTGCCCGCTGACCGATCCCCTTCAGGTGATGCCGTCACATCAGATCTTCTCCGACGGTTTCCTGCTGTCCAGCGACACCACTCGGCGCTGGTGGCAGCATTACACCGGCAACCAGACACCGACGGAAACCCTTTTGCAGGGAATCGATCCCGACACCCTGTCGGGGCTGCCGCCCACCTTGATCATCACCGCAGAGTCCGACCCCGTCCGAGACGAGGGCGAAGCATTGGCAGCAGCACTGCGTCGAGCGGGCGTACCCACGATATCGACACGCTACGGCGGGATGGTCCACGATTTCATGGCCCTCGATACCCTGGCAGCGTCGCCGTCGGTCATCGCCGCCCTGCGGCAGACGACCTCCACGTTGGCAATCGCACTGGGCTGCTCGCCGGGGTCAGGCCACAACCCAGCAGCCCCACAACTCACCGAGCAGCAGTGGCATCTGCTGTCCACCTGCGGAACTCGCCACAGTGTCAATGCCGGCGACATCCTCTTCCACGCGGGGCAGACCGGATGCGACATGATCGTCGTCGAAACCGGCACCATCGAAGTAGTACGGCGGGCCACCGCCGACACCGCTGAGATTCTTGTGGCGCACTACGGGCCAAAGCAATTCACCGGTGAACTGAACCTGCTGACCGGGCAGGCCACCTACTTCGAGGCCCGTGCCGCCACCGCAGGCACCGTACTGCGGATCGACCCGCCGCGCTTCCGCCGCCTGATGGACGAACAACCTGACTTGTCCGACGTCATCCTGCGGGCACTGGTGGCACGACGCCAAGCTCTGCTGACCCGCCAGGCTGCCACCATCGAGGTGCTCGCCGACGCCCCATCGGCACCCACGCTGGCCCTACACACCTACCTCGATCGCCTCCAACTGCCGT
Source organism: Mycolicibacterium helvum (assembly GCF_010731895.1). Taxonomy (NCBI): domain Bacteria; kingdom Bacillati; phylum Actinomycetota; class Actinomycetes; order Mycobacteriales; family Mycobacteriaceae; genus Mycobacterium; species Mycolicibacterium helvum. Next base: position 5,789,901 of record NZ_AP022596.1, read on the forward strand.
TCACCTGGACCGACTACCACTCCGAGGCGGGGACTCGGCTCGCGCACGAGAGCGGCCTACATCCCGCGGACCTGCCCGCGATCGTGACCGCCGAAGCCGTGATCCCCCACGCCACCCCCACCCGACTCGCGCACACGTTCGGGTTTACCAGTACCTCCGCCGAGGACGCCGAAGTCGACGTGGTCATCATCGGCGCCGGCCCGGCCGGACTTGGTGCGGCCGTGTACGGAGCCTCGGAAGGACTGGAGACACTGGTGGTCGAAGCCGTCGCCCCGGGCGGTCAGGCTGCCAGCAGCTCACGCATCGAGAATTACCTCGGGTTCACCTCAGGCCTCAGCGGCGCCGAACTCACCGGCCGGGCCGCGATACAGGCCCAGAAGTTTGGTGCCCGCATCGACTCCCCCCGCGGAGCTGTGGACCTCAAAGCCACCGCGGGCCGGATTCACATCCGCTTGAGCGACTCCACCACGATCACCACTGGCGCGGTCATCATCGCCACCGGCGCACGATACCGATCGTTGCCCCTGGATCGATGGGCCGAATTCGAAGGCGCCGGGATCTACTACGCTGCAACCGAACTGGAAGCCCGACGTTGCACCGCGGCGCCGGTCACCGTTGTCGGTGGGGCAAACTCAGCCGGCCAGGCCGCCCTGTTTCTCGCCGAGCGCGCCAGCCGGGTCGACATCTGTGTGCGCAATACCTCACTGACGGTGGGCATGTCGGCATACCTCGCCGACCGAATCCTCGCCCACCCCCGGATCACGGTGCGCACCAGCACCGAGGTGACGGCCTTGGCCGGCACTGATCGATTGGCGGCGATCACGATGAGCACCACCGACGCCGATGGGCGGCCCATCACCGCCGACCACGACTGCGTCGGGTTGTTCTGCTTCATCGGTGCCGCGCCAGCCACTGACTGGCTCACCGACATCGCCCTCGACGATCACGGGTTCATCCTCACCGATGCCCAGATACCCGATAGTGCCCTCGGCGCGCGGTGGGCTGAACTGGGTCGCCGACCGCTGCCCTTCGAAACCAGCGTCCCGGGAATCATGGCAGTCGGTGATGTCCGATCTGGCTCGATCAAAAGGGTCGCTGCGGCTGTCGGGGAGGGATCCAGCGCAATCAGTTCCGTGCATGCTGCCCTTGCGTGACAACGGGTCTGGTTACTCATCCCCGGTTCGCGGCATCGTGGCCGCCTTCCGCTTTGCGGATCTGAGCTGCGCTGTCAGCGGACCCGAGCGCAGCGGCAAGGAACTGCGGGGTCCGCGGCAGGCTGAGGTGCATGTCGGAGATGGTGCAGATGTCGACGGTGCCACGACTCATCTGGAAATCCAGGCAATGCCCACCGCGGCTCTGCGCCTCGTCCAGGAAATGCAGGTGGTAGCCGGCCACCGAGATACCTTCGTCACCGTCGGGCATCCGGAATCCGACCAGCGTCCCACGGAGGTCGGCGAAGCTGGTCTCGGCTTGCCCCTCGGCGGCGTCAACCAGCCGCGGATACGGCTGGGTTTGCGCACGCACCGTTCGGGTGCGGATGGTGTCGAAGCGGCCCACGACTTTCAGGGCGTATATCAAATTGGCACTGCCGGTGACGGTGTCGACGCGCGCGCAGATGTCAGACCATGTCGTGGGCGCGCTCACCGTCAGGGTGCGCTCACTGCGGAACCAGGTGACCGCGGCGAACGGTGTGCGTTCCTCGGATCCAGCGCGGACGGCAGATCCGTCGGATCGCAAGTGATGGCACACTCCGTCGAGGATCACCATCTCGCCGTCGAGCTGATTGAACGTACCCAGCCCGAAGTCGCCGTGCGAGAGCAGCTCGCCGATGGTGACGTCACCGTCGTACACTCCGGCCAGCAACGCATCCATCGTGGCGGTCTGGTAGAGCTCAGTGTGGCGATGGTGGGCCAGTATCCGGTTGGCCCATCGAGGGAAGTGTTCGTGTGCACCCGCGTTTTTCGCAGTTGTCATGTCGCTCATTCGAATTGATCGGCGTGCAGGTACGCGGCGAGGTCGGTGTTGTGGGTGTAATCGACGGGCACGTCGATCAGCGTGGGACCACTCTCGGTGAGCGCTTGCCTCAGCACGGTGGTGAACTCCGCGAGATCGGAGACCCGATAACCCTTGGCGCCGAAGGCCTTCGCGTAGGAGACGATGTCGTAGTCGCCCAGTTGGACACCCGAGACGCGACCGTACTTGAGCTTCTCCTGGAATCCCACCATGTCGTAGGTGTTGTCGCGCATCAGCACATGGGTGAAGGTCAGACCCAATCGCACCGCGGTCTCCAGTTCCTGTGCCGAGAACAGGAATCCGCCATCGCCGGAGACCGACACCACCTGGGTGCCGGGCCTGACCAAACTGGCGGCCATGGCCCATGGCAGCCCGACACCAAGCGTTTGCTGTCCATTGGAGAACAGCAGGTGCCGTGGGTGGTACACCCGGAAATGGCGGGCCATGTAGATGTAGTTCGAGCCGATATCGCAGGCGATGGTGGCCTCGTCATCGAGGACATCGCGCATGGCCAGGACCAGCGCAGCGGGGTTGACCCCGGCATCGGTGTCGCGCACGGCGCGTGCCTGGGTATCGAGGTCGGCGAGCGCTCGGCGTTGTCGGTCGAGCTCGGCCTCGAAATCAGGACCGATACGAAGATCTGCGAGACCAGCGGTCAGGCGCTCGAGCGTGGCGGCGATCGCCCCGCGGAGCTCCAGGCTGGGTTGGTAGTGCGCGTCGAGCTGCGCGACGAGGGTGTCGATGTGGATGACCGTGCGGCCGGGGTCGGTGTTCCACAGTGCCGGGTCATATTCCACGGGGTCGAACCCGACGGTGATCAGAACATCAGCTTGCGCGGTCACAACATCACCGGGCTGGTTGCGGAACAGCCCGATACGGCCCAGGTACTGGTCTTCCAGCTCCCGGGAGATGATGCCGGCACCCTGAAATGTCTCGACAACGGGTAGTCCGGTTGCGCTCACCAGGGCGCGCAGTGCGGTGCAGCTGACCGGGTCGGCGGCTCGCATGCCTGCCAGGATCACCGGCCGCCTGGCCCTTCGGATGAGATCGCTTGCCGTGGCGATGGAATCCGCAGGTGCTGATCCCTGGACGGGCACCGCCGTGGGGCGCGTCAGCCGCGCCGCGGTGGGAGCTGCCAGTACATCCGACGGCAGGACGACAGCTGCGGCGCCTTGAGGCTCGGTCGTGCACGCGCGCATTGCGTTCATCACCGCCTCGGCGACGTTGTCTGGGTCAGCGATTTCACCGGTGAACTTGGTGACCGTGGCGAGCATAGCCGCGGCATCCATCGACTGGTGGGTACGTTTGAGCCGATTCTCACGGCTGACCGCGCCGCAAAGCGCGAGCACCGGGTCCTGCTCGGTGGTGGCGGTGAGCAGTCCCGTGGCCAGGTTGGTGGTCCCGGGACCGGAGGTCACCAGTACCACGCCCGGGGTACCGGTGAGGCGACCGATCGCACCAGCCATGAAGGCTGCGTTCTGTTCGTGGCGGCATACCACCAGCTGCGGTCCCCCATCGAGCAGGGCATCAAAGAGGGCGTCGACCTTTGCCCCGGGGATACCGAAGATGAATGGTACCCCTTGTGCTGCAAGAACATCCACGACGCGCTGCGCACTGCGGGTCGCCGCATCCGGTGCTTCGAAGTCACGCGCATTGCTCATCACCGGAGTATCCGACGCCCGGCACCCAGGGCGCATCAGTCGAGTGACTGACGACAAGCCGATCGGTGTCCGGAGCCTACGGACTGCTAGGGAGCGAACTCTCGCAGTTCATGCCTGCGGCTGATGCCCAGCTTCGGATAGACGTGGTACAGGTGCGAGCCGACAGTGCGCGGCGACAGGTTCAGCCGGTCGGCGATCTCGCGGTTGGTCAGCCCGGATGCGGCCAGCTGCACGATCTGTTGTTGCTGAGCGGTCAACGCTGCAAAGGCACCCGATGCGGGAGCAACCAGTGCGGTGATGCCGGCCGCCCGCAACTCCGCAGCGCTGATCTCGGCAAGGGGTTGTGCGCCCAGTTCGCTGAAGACGTCGGCCGCCGCGGTCAACAGGAGCTTGGCTTCGGCAGGTCGGCGGGCACGGCGCAGCCATTCGCCGTAGTGCAGACGGGCCCGGGCACGTTCCAGCGGCCAATCGTCGCCGGCCGGATCGAAGACAGCGAGCCGGTAATGGTGTTCCGCTTCCCGCGCCGTGGCGGCGACCAACGCAAGGGCCTGGTGGCGCAACAGCCCCAACCGCACCGGCGGATGGGTGCCCAACTGGGCGTCGATGGCGGCCAACAGCGGCCTCACCTCGTCGGTCCGCCCGCTGCGCGCGGCCGCCCACGCCACATCGGCGATACCGCGATAGGAAACCACAAAATGTGCGGGTTCCCCGTCGTCGGTGAACAACTGCCGGAATATCTGATAGGCGCCGTCGAAGTCGCCCGCGCACAGGGCGTGCCAGCCAGCGGCCCGGCGCAAGGCCACCTCGGTCGCGCGAGATCCTCCGGCCGCGGAGGACTCCCGTCGTGCGCGGTTCAGGGCCCGTGCCGCACCGTCCACGTCGCCCCGGTAGGCGAGCAGTTGCGCCCGGCATGCCCATGTTTCGCTATCCAACAACGCAAGGTCGGCGATGGCGGACAAAGACGCCGTATCGGCGAGCAAGGTCGACAGCGCTTTCCACCGCCCGGTGTCCAACAATGCCCACGCCAGCGGTGCCAGCGCGTAGCTGAATCCTCTGAGTCCCCCGTTGTTTTGGAGGAGTTCGGCGGCTTTGGTGAGATCTCGGGCGGCCAGGACGCTGTCCTCGGTGACGTATCCGGCCACCCCGGCGACCAACCGTCGGTATGGCTCGATAGGGGCCGCCACGGGCTGAACCCACCGTTCCCCGAGCCCGGCGGGTCGCCCGTGCGGGGAGTCGGGAATGTCGGCGTACATCCGGACGTAGGCCCGCTGGAGGTCGGCTGCGGCAGTGGGAAACGCGGCCGGAAGCGGGGGCTCCGAATCAGAACTGTCGGAGGCCAAGGCCAGCCAGCGGTGTAACTGTCGCCGGACCCGAGGTTCACCGGAGTAGTACGCGGCCGAGGCCGCCAGATACGTCAAGTGCAGTGCCACGCTGCCACGCGGTGGCGTGGGATCGTTGAGGACCGTCTGGATCAGACAAAAAGTTTCCAGTGGGTGCGCCGACTGCAGCAAGATCGAGGCACGGGTCAAGGCCGCGTACCCCCGCAGATCGGCGTCATCGGTGAGGTGCGTGGCATCGTCGCTCAATGCAAGCGCCCACGCGGGATCACCGCCGAAGTTCGCTGCCGTGGCGGCCAACCCGTAGCGTCGTGCGGCGTCGTTGCGGTCCGGGCTCAGCTCAGCGGCGCGTTGCAATCCCCGCGCGATGCGCAGGTGCCCGTGGTGGTCGCGGGTCGCCGGTGGTGCTGCCTGCTCCAGGGCCGCCGCGACCGCCTCGTCAGCCTCCGCTGTCGCCCACGCCGCATGCCAGGCGCGGTGGAACGGATCCAGGTGCGCGCATCGGGACAGGGCTTGATGGGCGGCACGGCGTTGCTGCGCCGAGCTTTCGGCGTAGGCCGCCGCCCGCAGTACGGGATGGCCGAACTGGACCAAGCGCTCGGCGGTGACGCGCACGACACCGGCCGCGACCGCCGGTGCCCAGTCGTCACCGACACCGGCGGCGTCGGACAATGCGTCGACCGTCTCTTCGCCAGCCCCCACCGCCGCGTAGAACACCAGGGTGCGCGTATCGGCCGGCAGACTGTCGAGTTGTTCGGCGAACCGCAGGTAGACACCGCCGGGACTGCCCAAGCCTTGGGTCGGAAACGTTGTCCCAGAACTACGGCTCAGTACACGTGCCGCCTCGATCAGCGCCGAGGGATTGCCGCCGGCCCACCGGAGCACCTCGCCGCGCACCCTCGCGGTGGGTGGATCAGGTTGCAAGTCAAGCAATTCAGCGGCCGCGGAATCCGACAACGCCGGAACCTCAACCACATCGACCATGCGGTCGAACCGGTGCACCGCCTCGCCCCCGCTGGCGGTCAGCAACGCCCGGGCTCGTCCGCCGAACCACCGTGCGATCACCGCGGCCACAACGTCACGCGAGGCGGCATCGAAACCGTCGACGTCGTCGATCGCCAACAGCAGGGGCATCGTCGCGGCGGCCGAGTCGAACAGAGCCGACATCGCTTGCACGACCAGTGTCGGTTCATACCGGGCGGCACCGTCCGGCGTTTCCAGGAGCTCGGTCACGATTCGCCCCAACGCCACGGGCAAGGTATCGACAGCGCCGACGATCGGCCAGATCAATTCGCTCAGCGCCGCGTATGGCCGCCCAGAAGTCGACCCGTCACCTGCGGAGTACACCAGGCGGACATCCGCACCGGACACTGCGGCCAACGTGGTGCGCAGCAGGACCGACTTTCCCACGCCGGCCGGTCCAACCAGCAGGAGTGCCGACGGAGCCCCAGCGGCCCCGCGCGCCACGTCGGTGGCCAGTGTCACCAGCTCATCGCGACCGACGAGGGGAAAACCGCCGGATCCGCCGTCCGGGCGCTCTTGCTGGCCGCTGTTTCCCACCGTCCGATTGTGAGCAGCGCAGCAGGCCTGATCAATGTTGGCAGTCACACACTTCGGCCATTTGAGTGTTCGAGTCTCCACGGGTAGGTCGCCGAAGGGTTCAGTTCTCGACCCCTCACAAATTTGGACGCTCTAAGAACTCTACGGCTCACTACCTACAAGAACCGGTGGCGATGGACCACCACCGGCAAGAACAGGAAGAGCAGACCGACGATGATGTCAAATGAACCGCACGTGCACCAGGATTCACTTGCCAGACGCCGCAACTACGCGACGCCCACGGCAGGACGGTCGTCGCGGCTCAAGGCGTTCGGCACGATCGTTGGCGCGGGTGCCGTGCTGGCTGCCGTGTTCCTCACCCTGGCCCAACCCGACACCAGTGTCGCTGGTCCCGGACACGTGGTCGCGGGCGGCAACAATAATCCCACCTATGCACCGCCAGCCGTTCCCGGCATGAACATGGGCGGCACGGTCACCGAAACGACGCCGTCTAGCGCGCTGCCCGTCGAGAAAGCCGTCCCACAAATCAAAGCCGGGCACTAGAGATTGCATAACCGCGTTGAGGATCTGTCCTACCGCGCGGCGAACTCGATCGCGGGCTCGCTGCCGAGCACCTCGCCATCCTTAACGATCTGAAGGCCCGTTCTGCTGATGTCATACCGGGTGCCGTCAGAGTTGTTGGTCACCACGATCGTAGAGCCAGAGTCGGTCACCGCGATGTTGGTGAGCTCAATTGTCGCCATGTCGCTAAGCCGTAAACCGCGGTAGTACGCGCCCCCTCCTGGGGACTGGCACACCACTAGTGCGGACTCCGGCGTGCGCATGACCGCAATGGCGCGATCGTTTCCACTGCAGCGTGCGTCACCGCCAAAGCCTACGAATCCGTGCACGTCGGCGTCGGCAAGCAGCATTGGCGCCGTCGAAGACTGGCTGGCCGGTGGACGGGCGACGTTTGTTGGGGACGCCGACACCGTCACGGTGATTGGGGCCTGGGGCGATGTTGGGCCTGCCGTCGTCTTGACGGACAGAGGGGCCGGCGGAGCCGAGGCAGAGCTCTGCTGCCGGTTTGCCAATTGCCAACCCACGAAGACGACGGCCGCTATCAGGCCCAGACCCAAGACAGCCAGGACCAAAACGGCCGGGCTGAAGAGACTCCTTCGAGCTGATCCTGGTGCGGCTTTCGATTCGGTCGGCGGCGGCGGGAGAAGTGCAGGGGCCGATCCCGGTGTGGCCATCGTGTTGCCTCCCTGCGCCACTAGGACGTCTACCGCACCGGCGAGCGCTTCAGCGAAGTGAGCGCAGGAGGCAAACCGCTGCGCCGGATCTTTCGCCAGCGCTTTCGCGAACGCGGCGTCAAGCTGCGACAGTTCTGGGCGAATGCTACCGAGTCGTGGCGGTGGCACACTGAGGTGCTGGGAGATCACGACAGCTGGGTTGGAGTCCACAAACGGCGCTGCACCCGTTAGTAAGTGGAACGCAGTGGCCGCCAACGCGTATTGGTCCGCCCGACCGTCCGACCGCTTACCCATGAGTTGTTCTGGAGCCGCATATGAGACTGTTCCGATGGTCGTATTCGTCGCAGTGATGCCGCTTGAGTCGTTGATCTGACGAGCAATCCCGAAGTCCGCCAACGCTATCCGGCGGGCGCCCATCGCCGGCTCAGAGCACAGGATGTTGGCCGGTTTGACGTCACGGTGCAGCATGCCGGCGGCATGAATGGAGTCCAACGCTGACGCGATGGCAGTGACAATGCTGATTACCTGGTCCACCGGCATGCCAGTGGGATACCGCATGCGCATCAAGTTTGCGGCATCTGCGCCGTCGACGTAGTCCATCGAGATCCACAATCGCCCCTCGGCTTCCCCGCGGTCGTGAATGGTGACCAGGTTTGGGTGCCACAGAGCCGCAGCCAGCTCCGCTTCGCGCAGGAACCTCAGACGGAATTCCTCGTTGGTGGTGAAGTCCGTAGAAAGCACCTTCAGTGCCTCGCGACGCGGCAGCCGGGGATGCTCCACCAGATAGACCTCGCCCATGCCCCCGGCCCCAAGCGGCTCGATGACACGAAATCCTGCGAAGTGCTCCCCCGACGTCAGTCTCACGTCCGGATCGTAACGACCGGGGGCGACGCGACGTCTCGCCAATTGCTGGATTTGTTCCAGCTCGCCTCCAGCGGTGAGCTTATTCGAACGTTCCGAAAATTAATTCGGATAGTTCTGATAGGAGCGTAACGGTGGCATCGCCAGTTCTGCCCACGTGGGACCGGTGAACATGACCGCATCGAGCTGCCGCGTTCAGTGCACCAAGCATTGACCAAAGTCGTCGCGACAGTGCATGCCGCCAATGCAGTCACCGACTCTCGACGATGTTCTCGCCTACCCTGAGCAACGCCGCAAACGCCGGCACCAGGCGCTCGCGGCCACAGCGGTGGACATCGATCCATGTTCGCCGCGCCGTTGGATACCTCGGTGCCATGACCTAGCCTGCAGCGCGACTGTTTTCACTTGCTGCCGCGGGTAGCTAATCCGCGCTCAGCACCCGCTGCTCCGTTTCGTGCTGGCGTCGCCAGGCGATCGGCGGCAGGCCGTGATGACGACGGAACGCCGCCACGAAGGAGTAGGGCGAGCCATAACCGACTCGAGTGGCGACGCCCGACAACCCAAGATCGTTGGTGCGCAACAAATCCCGGGCCAGCGACATACGGTGATCGGTCAGGTACTGCAGCGGCGGCTGGCCGAGCACCTCGCCGAAGGTTCGCGCGAATGCCGCTCGGGACAGACCCGCGACCGTCGCCAACTCGTCCACGGTCCACGGCCGAGAGGGGTCATCGTGCATGGCCTGCAGCACGTCTCGCAGACGCGGGTCAGCCGCCGCCCGATACCATCGCGGTGCGTTCGGGCTATGCCGGAAGTCAGTGCGAAGAGCCAGTACCAGCAGCACGTCGAGGAGCCGGTCCAGCACCGTTTGCTGCCCGGCTTCGGCGACCGTGAGTTCCCGTGACAGCAAGCTGATGACTTCCCGGAGGGGGTCATCCGCAGCCGAGGACAGAGTCAACACCGGCGGCAGCGCATCGACAACCCCGCCGGCGACGTCGCCGGCGAAACGGTAAGCGCCGCACAGGAACACCGTAGAACCGTGGTCCGGCGACCCGGCGGGCGGTAGCCGCCGACGGAAATAGTCCGGATCCATGCACACGGCGCCGGGCTCATGCGCCAGGTGGTGCGGCACCCCGCCGCGCACCAGGGTGATCTCGCCGGGGATCAGTTCGATCGCCTCGCGCACGTCCTCACGCCACAGCCACGCGCGGCCCCGGATCACCAGGTGCACCGCCAATTCGACCGAACCGCCGAGCAGCAATCCCCACGGCGGTGTCACAACGGTACGGGCGAAGACGGCGCCCGTCGCCCGGGCGCGCATCAGGTGGTCGTACAGCAGGTCCACGAGAATCAGAATGCGCTAGGCGCTCACGGCGAACAAGCCGACGAGACGCTCGCTTAACAAGTCAAGCGGATGAAGCATTGATGCACGCGCAGGCCGGGCGGAACAGTCGAGGCATGATCACCTGGTTCCGCCCACCATGCGCGTCCGGTTCGCCGACCAGGTGGCCGCGCTGCTGGACGCGGCCGTCGGATCCGGGGCCCGGCACGTGACTTTGCTCAGCGCGTACGGCGCGGATCGGGCACCGTCGGTGATCGACCTCGCCGCCGTGGAGAAGCTCGTCGCCGAACTCGGCGTCACACACACGATCCTTCGTCCGGCCTGGGTGATGCAGAACTTCACCGACGAGCACCTCCCCCTGATCGGCGACACGCTCATAGTTCCGAGCGGCGGTGGTGCCGAAGCCTTCGTCGACGCCGACGACATCGCGGCGGTGGCCGTCCGGACGCTGCTGGAACCCGCCGCGCACGACGGCGCCCGCTACCGCCTGACCGGTCCCTCGACACTCACCTTCAAGGAAGTCGCGGGGATCGTCGCCGAAGTCAGCGGCCGACCGGTGACGTATGTCGACGTCGATCAGCAGGCGTGGATCGACGGTGCGGTGGCCGCCGGCGTACCGGCCGACTACGCGGTGATGTTGCAGTGGCTGACCGGCACGATCATCAACGGCGACGGTGCTAGACCCACCGGGGACGTCGAACGAGTGCTTGGGCGCCCGGCCACCGACTTCGCGACGTTCGCCCGACGCAACGCCACGGCGTGGACCCACTGAACCAGAAGCGACAGGAGCAGAACGTGACCACGTACATCGACGACGCCTCGGCCTTCGGCGCCAACGGGTCGTTCTTCGACGTTATCCGCACCGGGCTCGCCGGGCTGGTCGACGGAGAGGACTACTTCGACCTGCTCGCCGAGGACGTCGTGTTCGAGTACGTCATCTCGGTGCCCGGGTATCCCCGCCGCGTCGAAGGCCGGGACGCGGTGCTGGAGTTGTACCGCGGCTACGACGACTACATGAGCATCTACAGCGCCGACGGGCTGCGCGTATACCGCGACCCGGACGCTTCAGTGGTGGTCCTCGAGTACGAGGTGCACGGTCATCCCGTGCACGGTGGAGGCGCCTACGACAACCGCTTCGTCTCCATCGTCACCGTCGCCAACGGGAAGGTGACGCACTGGCGGGACTACCTCGACCCGATCGCGGTGTTCAACGCCACCGGGTGGCCCACGATGAGCTGACGCGCCGACTCCCTGTCGGTGCTACGTGCCAAGCTGCGCATCATGACACTCGACAGCGAACCACTGGTGTCGTGCCAGTGCCGCGACTGCGAGTGCACCAACACCACCGGCCTTCTCGGCGGTGAGGGCGACACCTCGCTCTGTGCATGCTGCTACGTCGACTGTCCGCACGTGCACGGGCCAGACTGCCAGCGGCCCGAACACTACAAGTACTACGTCGACTGGTCGGACGAGGACGGCGAGTTCCTCGGTAGAGCAGGCGAATTCCCCTCGCTGTCGTTCGTGGCGCCCGCACCGCACGAGGCGCTGGCCGGGATCAAACCGCTCGTATCCGACGCACTGTGCGACATGGTCCAGACCGGGGAGTCACCGCCCGCGCCGGACGCAGCTCTTCTGGATGACGGCGCTCAGCCATGACCAGGATTCGCACTCTCCGTTTCCATTCCAAGCATGGTCCAGAGCTGCTTTTCGACACTGCACGCGAGCAATTAAAGGCGTTGGCCGGGCTGAGTCTGGAGATACCGCACGCGAAATCCCGCTTCACCGAGCGAGAGATCCCACTTGAGTATCTGAGCTACTTCCAACCCGAGCACTGGGAACTGGTCACCGTCGAAACTGCTCTGCGGACCGGCCGCATTACCTATATGTCGCTGCGTCGCAAACTCGAATCCAACAAGTACCTCTGGATCGTCCTCGCCTTCGAGCACGTGATCACCGCATGGATCACCGACAGCCCCAGCAACCGCGCATCGAATCCACTGATCGTCAACGACGGGCCGGTATGGGACGCCTTAGCCGAAGGCCTGGAGCCAAAAAAGACGCAAGCCATGTCCGAGTGGGAGCACGCGTACGTCCGGCGGGCTCGCGGACATCAGATACTCACCGCGCTCGCCACTCTCCCCCAGCGTCCCAATCGCGATCGACTCGCCCACGCTGCACAACTCGCCATCGCGGGCAGCACCTGGAATGAGGCAGCGGCCGCTGCCGGGTTTGCCAGTCGCAAGGGCCTGGACGCCACTGTCGCGCGCCTGCTGCGGGCAACTAAACGGAGCCGCCGCACGGGAGATGGTGACTGAACGTACTCCGTTGAGCCGCGATACCGAGCGCAACGGTCGCGCCGACCGAGCCCTCCCGCGACAGGGCATCGATGAGGACCAACTGGCGAATCTTCAACCCGCCATCGATAAATTCCGCCGGTCTCACCACGCGCAGTTATGGCGATGCCACACACACTTCTGATGCCGCGATTACGGCATTAATGCAGGTCAAAGCCTGCATCTCTAAGTCGGGCTGACAGGATTTGAACCTGCGACCACTTGACCCCCAGGCATCACATGTGTGTTCGCCTGTGTTCGCGGGGTGTCTTCGGAGGTTCGTAAGGCGTTGTGCCACAGGCGAATAAATTCACTACGGACCGCCCCGGATATCGGCGCATACCGGCGGACTTTTCGACCTGGTTTGGGTAGGCGTTTGGGTACGCCGACGGGGGTAAAAGCGGAGGTCAACGCGCGCGAACGGTGTCTGTGTGCAAGCAAACGGCGATGCCACGGGCTGCGGCCGAGCTATGCTGCCCACCCATGCGGGGGATTGCTATTGGTTTCGTTTCCATTGCCGTGTCAGTGGCGCTTGTCGGGTGCAGCGGCGGATCGAGCACCGACGTCGCCACGACCACCACAACCACCGCGTCGGCAGCTGACACCATCCCGCGCATATCGCCGGTGCCGATGCCAGTCCCGTCAAACACGCCCGCCGCGCCATCGACGCCGATCAGGCCAGTACCCGCTGCCGGGTCAGGATGCGATGAGGCACCGGCGCGGATCGTTGAGATGATTAACGCCGCTTTCAGCAACAACGAGCACCTCGAGAACATGCAGTCGGTGTCTGGCCCATCAGGCACCGTGATCGTCGGCGGCAACATCGTTGACGCCACCGGCACGCGGGTGTCGAGCGCGGACTCATGGGTGATGTCCGGCGGTGCGATCTACGGGTTGAGCAGCGACGCCCGACGGCACACCCTCGTACCTGACGGCCGCGACGTAATCGGCGACTGGACTACCTACAACGACGCCGTAGGCGAGTGCGTAGTGGCCGCCCTGCGTGCCGCGAATGGGTAGCTGATCACAAACCAGCGTTCCGGTTCGCTAACAGCGAATCGTGCGAGGCGTGTCGCACCTCGGGAGCCAGCCCCGTCAGAAGTAGCGTTCTTGGCCATGGGGGATGCCGGCCGCAGCTCTACATCCCTACTAGACCTCGGCGGGCGTGTCGCGGGGATCTGTCGACGATGAGCGATTCGGCGCTCGACGCGTTCGCCGCTTCCTTGGTCCCGCCCGCGCTCGATCGGACCACGGTCAGTGAGCGCCGGGAGCCGATCGAGGATGCAGTGAAGGCGAAGACGACCTCCGTCGGCCTCGTTGAGTCCGGCTCGTGGAGTCATGGGACTTCATTGAAGGGGCACAGCGATGTCGACTACATGTCCTTCATTCCTGGGACCTCGAGACCGGTCCTCCCATCGACGGCTCTATCGAACCTGAAACAGGCTCTTACAGGAGCCCATTGGTCCGTTACGAAATTGGACATTTCGAGTCCCACGGTGAAGGTCACGTTCTATGCGCCCCCGCACTTCGAAATCGTTCCTGCCTTCTACAAGGGAGAGCAAGGGGGCATCGTTGTTTTCCGGATTCCTGGGCCTAACGACGAGTGGATAGAGTCAATTCCCCTCGCACACAACAAGTATGTGAGCGAGGTCAACGACCGCCTCGGCAAGAAGGTTAAGACGCTCGTCCGACTGGTGAAGGCGTGGAAATACAGCCAGGGTGTTCCCGTTTCGTCGTTCTATCTCGAGATGCGGACGGTCAAGTACTCAAGCGACGAGAGCGCCATCATCTACGACATTGACCTGCGCGCGGTGTTCCGCCGACTCGTTGCCGGAGAGATGCGCCCTATGAATGACCCGCTCGGCGTTGTTCCACGAATCCCGGCTACATCGTCCGAGGCGAACCGCACCACCGCCCTGCGACAGGCACGCGAGGCTCTCGGCCACCTGGAAGCGGCCGAAGCCGCACAATCCGCTGGCAACCGCTCCGACTACTGGTCGCACATGACGTCGGTTTTCGGATACGACTACCCCTATCCCGGCTGGTGAGCGATATGTCTGCCTACCGATCCGCAATCACCGCCGAGCTTGAACGACTCGAAGAGGACATGCTCTTCACCGAGAAAGGGCATTTCGTAGCGGCAGAGGAACTGAAAAAGGCCCACATGTGGCTCGGGCTGATCGCCACTGTTAGTGCCGCCGCCGCCGCCGCGACGATCGTCGCTGATAAGTCGCCCGTGCTGTCCGGCGGCCTGGCATTATTGGCGGCCTTGGCATCGGCCATACTCACCTTCGTGAAGCCGGAAGAGACTGCTGCCCAACATCTTTCCGCCGCACGGGCCCTGGGAGCCATCCGGGTCGTTGCACGCCAGCATCGCGAAGTTGACCTTCACCCCGACGCAGCGGAGGACCACGCCGCCTGGCGCGGCTACGTTACAACCATCGGAACCGCCAAGACGGAATCGGATGCTGCAGCGCCTTCGATCAGCGATCGCCGGTTCGAGAAAGCGCGGCAAAAGATCCGCGCGGGCCACTTCAATCACGGCGAGGAAACCGAGTCGCGGCCGTCATCGCAAAGCATTCGAACCTGCCGCAAAAAAAGGTGACTACCGCGGGGTTAGTCAGCTAGCCACCCCCCATCAACATTCTTGGGGGTGTGGGTGGACCACATCAGGTCACCAATCGCGGTACGGAATCTTCGATGGCACAACGCTTGGTACGGGACTGCCCTCCTGACGTTCGGCCCTTTTGAAGCCAGTGCGCTGAAGGTACATGGAGAGTGACCGCAGGCGGAGGTCAGCATGAGCTCCGGGTCCGACAATGACTGTCGTAATTGCATTCTCGGCAAGAGGAATTTTCGTCCGTGGTGTCATGCCGTACTTACTCGGCGTGAAGAAGCAGCTATCCGACCGCACAGCTTGGACGATGCGAACCTCTCCCTCTTCGACGAACGTGCGATCTTTCATGAAGGCAGCCTTCTCAGCGAGAAAGTGCGCGGTCCAAAACTCACGAGACTCGTCAGGTATTGATTCGTTCTCTCTCATCTCCTCCAGCTGAGATTGCATGAGGAGAATCATTGCGGATGGAATGTCTACGTTGTGCTCGTCCGGGTAGTAGTTGACCAGCCCCATCCGGTGGAAAGCATCAAAGTGTTGAAACAGCGCCTCGGTGTCAAAGCCGATGCAATAGCCCGACTTCGCATATGCGCGCCATTGGCTCAACTGATCGGCATTCTTTGACAGACTGACGATGTAGCAGTCTGCGTCGTGAGCCCGCCGGACGACCCTACTCATTTCTGCAACGTCTTCGAGATGTTCCGCAAGACCAGCATCGGCTGCGCCGTCGGGACGGTCTTTCAGCAGGCCAGACCTGAGCTCGTCCAGCTCGACCTGAACGGCGTCAAGGCCAATC
This sequence comes from Mycolicibacterium helvum, assembly GCF_010731895.1. Classification (NCBI taxonomy): domain Bacteria; kingdom Bacillati; phylum Actinomycetota; class Actinomycetes; order Mycobacteriales; family Mycobacteriaceae; genus Mycobacterium; species Mycolicibacterium helvum. Next base: position 5,805,650 of record NZ_AP022596.1, read on the forward strand.
TTGAGTTCTGACGCGTCGTTTAAGTAGAGCGCATGGGTGCCCCACAGTTCCCCCGACCCGTAGATTCCTTCGAAGCCGTCTATATCGGTGTAGTGATAGAGCGTTTTCGGTAAACCGCGTTTTGGAGGCTTCGCCACGAACCGAATCGTATGCGCAAACCTCTCTGATGCACTGGAGGCACCGTCCCGCCCTGGTCAATCAGTAGAACCACCCGGCGGGTTGCGCGAGGTCGCCGGTGTTGTCGGCGGCGTGCCCGATCTCTGATAGTGGCACCGCGGTCTCGTTCGGTGTGGCGGCGAGAACCTCGGCCATGCCGGGGTCGGCCTCGATCAGCGTCACCCAATGCTTCCGGCGCGACGCCATGACCTTGCCTTTGCTGATCGCGTCATCGACGGCAGCCTCGATGCGTTCGCGCGCTGCGGCGGCGGCGATCCGGCGACCCTCCTGCGCATCGCGGCGCAGTGCTGCGGCGGTGTCGGTGTCGATGACCTCCATGCCGTTCCGCTTGGCCGCTGCGGCAATTGTCGACGGCTTGGCCGGGTCGAGCGCTTGCACCTGCGCGGCGAGGTCGGTTGCGGTTGCCGCGACCAGGTCAGGGTCGTTGGTGTCGGCAGGCAGGCCAAGCGCCTCGAGCAGTGCCGCGGTCCGCGTTTCGTTAAGCGTGCGTTCCATTGTGCTGCATCCCTTCCGAACTAGCTGATACCGAGCAGCTTCTTGACGGCGTACGGACGGTCCACCGCAAACGCCGGGACCGCGTAGGTCTGGACGACCCACGATCGCGTGGACTTGTCCTCCCATACATCGACGGTGCCCCAATAGCAGCTGAGAATCTGCGAGCCTCGCGATCTGATCGCGGATGATCGTCGGCGACTTGAGCGCGATGTCGACGGTGAGGGCGCGGCCGTTGAGTTCGGGGAGGAGCGCGTTAGGCATGGCGGGGTCCTTTCGGGTTAGACGTAGAACGCGATCTCGGCAATGGCACCGTCGGCGGCACCGGTGACGGCGAACCCGACGACGACGCCGGTGGTGGCGGTGGATGCCGCGCCGCCCGCGCCCACCTGCACGTCGGCACCGGCGGCGACGGCACCGGCGGCCGCGACGCGCACGACGCCACCGCGGGCTACGTGCACCTGTCGCGCGTTGATGGGGAGCTGGTGCTCACCGAACCGAAAACGGACCGGTCACGTCGGCGGGTGCCGCTGCACGCCGGGGCGGTGGCCGCGATCCAGGGGGTGGCGCAAACAACAGCTCCAGGAACGCCTCGCGGCCGGTGATCTGTGGACCGATTCCGGCGTGGTCTTTGCAACCGAGTTCGGGACGATGGTGGACCCGCGCAACATCCTCCGCACCGTCGAGATAGCTGCGAACAAGGCAGGCATCGAAGATGTCGGCGCGCACACCATGCGCCACAGCGCCGCGGTCGCGTGGTTCGAATCCGGGGTGCACATCAAGGCGGCCGCCGACCTGCTCGGCCACTCGTCGATCGCCATCACCGGCGACCTCTACGGACACACCAGCGACGACACGGCGCGTGCCGCGGTCGACGGTCTGGGCTCTGCCCTCGGCCTGTGAACAGGCGTGCGACGTGGTTTGGGTACAGGGTTTGGGTACAGACGGAAAAAGGCACCTTCCGAACCTCCGGAAAGTACCTCTGACCTGCGTCGGGCTGACAGGATTTGAACCTGCGACCACTTGACCCCCAGTCAAGTGCGCTACCAAGCTGCGCCACAGCCCGCGGCGCTGTCCGGGATCCCCCGGCAGCAGATCGAAAGCCTACCGTAGGCCCCCGCAGACACCCGAATCGGCCACAGGTGTCACACCGTCAACAGGCGGTAGAGCCCGATCAGGCCGACCACCACGATCACCGCGCGCAGCACGTTCGGCGAAAGCCGTCGCCCATAGTGCGCGCCCAGCCACCCCCCGATCAGCGACCCGGCCGCGATCAGCCCCGCCGCCTCCCAGCTCACCCGATCGAACGCCACCACCGTGTAGCCCACCGCGGCGACGACGTTGACCAGCAGCGACAGCAGGTTCTTGGCCGCATTCATCCGCTGCATGTCCTCGGGCAGCAGCGCGCCCATCACCCCGATCAGCAGGATCCCCTGCGCCGCGGTGAAGTACCCGCCGTAGATCCCTACCGCCAACGTGCCCAACACCAGCGCCGCCATCCGCTTCGGCGACACATGCTCTACCGACCGCCCCGTCGCCTCGGCACGCTGACGCGCATAGGCCTGGATTCGCGGCCCGATCACCACCAGCACCAACGCCAAGATCAGCAGCACCGGAACGATCTGGATGAACACCTTCTCTGGCAGATGCAGCAGCAGGAACGCCCCGATTGCTGCGCCGAACAGCGACGCCGGGATCTGCCAGCGCAGCCGATCCCACTGCCCGCCGAGCTCCTTGCGATATCCCCACGTCCCGGATACCCCGCCGGCCACCAGGCCGATCGCGTTCGACATCGTCGCTGTCACCGGCGGAAATCCCAGTGCCACCAGCGTCGGGAAGGTGATCAGTGTGCCCGAACCGACCAGCGAGTTGATCGCTCCCGCCGCCATGCCGGCCAAGGCGATAACGATCATGTGGGAGACAGACACTGAAAAACCCTATCCGGATTGCCGATCATCGCCGACAGTGGGCATCGCGCTCACCAAACAGTCTCCACTGCAACGTGATACGTCACACAGGACTACGTCGAGCACGAGACCAATAACCTCGTTCTCTATGAGCGAGATACCAAGTACCGACCAGGCGCTGGCCGCCCTGAGCATGCCCCTCCTCGACGCGATGATGACCCAGCGAGCCATCCGACGGGTAAAACCCGACCCGGTCGATGACGCCATCGTCGCCAAATGCATCGAGCTCGGGCTGCGCGCCCCCACCGGCTCCAACGGCCAGAACTGGGAATTCATCGTCGTCAAGGACCAACGGGTCAAGGACAAGCTCGGCAAGCGCTACCGCCAAGGCTGGTCGCTCTACGGGGCCATGGGCGAGCGGATGGCCAAGGGCGACGAATCGATGCTGAAGATCCTGCGCTCCGTGAAATGGCAGGTCGAGCACTTCAGCGAGATCCCGGTGCTGGTCATTCCCTGCCTGCGTGGTGGCATGCGCCTGCCCTACGTCCCGACCCCGTTCGTCGGTGAATCGTCCTTCTTTGGGTCGATTTATCCGAGCGTGCAGAATCTGCTGCTCGCCGCACGTGCCATGGGATTGGGCGCGTCACTGATCACGATGCCGCTGTGGAGCGTCACGTCGGCACGCAAAACTCTCGGCTTACCGCTGTCGGTAACCCCGGTCTGTGTGATTCCCCTGGGCTGGCCGAAGGGACGCTACGGCCCAACCACCCGTAAATCAGTCGAGGACGTGGTGCACCTCGACTCGTACGGAAATCGGTGGCTCAAGCCCTAACGGTGGCCACCGCCGCTGCCGGGGGCGCCGCCCGCCGGACCACCGTGGAAGTCGCCCCCACCAGCGTTGAATCCCGGTTCGGCCACTTCGGCCTCGGTCAGCATGTCACTGGTGTCCGGGATCACCGACGGCGCGCAGTCCATCGAGAAGCTGTCCTCGGTGTCAGTTTCCTGGCACGCCAGCACCCGGGGCGCAGCACCCTGAAAGGCGCCGCTGAACACGGCGACCGCGGGTGCAGCAGCAATCATTAATCCGGCGATCCCGTAGACCAGGCGACGGGCGGGCACTGAAGACGTAGCAAACTCCATGCCTGTCAATCTACTGGGTGGCAGCCGTGAAATCCCGTCAAACCCGCCGATTAACGCGGTTTGAGCTTGCGCTTCTCCCGAACGCGAACGTTGATCCGGATCGGACTGCCCTCGAAACCGAACGTCTCGCGCAGCCGGCGCTCCAGGAACCGGCGGTAGCCGGCCTCCAGAAAGCCACTGGTGAACAGCACAAACGTCGGCGGACGCGCGGTGGCCTGGGTCGCGAACAGGATCCGCGGCTGTTTTCCGCCGCGCACCGGCGGCGGTGTGGCCGCGACGATTTCCTTGATCCACGTGTTGAGCTGACCCGTCGAGATCCGGGCATCCCAGGACGACAGCGCGGTCTCCATCGCCGGTACGAGCTTCTGTACCGCCCGACCACTCTTGGCTGAAATGTTGACCCGCGGCGCCCATTGCAGCTGCGTCAGCTCGCGGTCGATCTCCTTGTCGAGCAGGTAGCGCCGATCCTCGTCGACCAGATCCCACTTGTTGAACGCCAGCACCAGTGCCCGGCCCGCTTCGATGACCATCGTCAGCACCCGCTGGTCCTGCTCGGTCAGTGGCTGTGACGCGTCGATCAACACCACCACCACCTCGGCGGCATCGATCGCGCTGTGCGTGCGCACCGAGGCGTAGAACTCGTGTCCGCTGGCCTGCCCAACCCGTCGGCGCAAGCCAGCGGTGTCGACGAAACGCCATGTCTTGCCGCCCAATTCGATCAACGAGTCCACCGGGTCGACCGTGGTACCCGCGACGTCGTGCACCACTGAGCGCTCGGCACCCGCCAGCCGGTTCAGCAGCGAGCTCTTGCCGACGTTCGGCTTGCCGACCAGCGCAACGCGCCGCGGCCCCCCGGCCGCCGGAGCGACCTCAGACGCGGTGGGAAGCGCCTCGACGAGCTCGTCGAGCAGATCGGCCACCCCGCGGCCGTGTATCGCGCTGATCGGATGCGGCTCCCCCAGCCCCAGCGACCACAATGCCGCGGCGTCGGCCTCACCCTTCTCGTTGTCAACCTTGTTGGCCGCCAAGAACACCGGCTTCCCCGACCGGCGCAGAATTCGCGCCGCGGCCTCGTCGCCGGTGGTCGCACCGACCGTCGCATCCACCACCAGGATGATCGCGTCGGCGGTCTGCATCGCCACCGAAGCTTGCTCGGCCACCAGCTGCTGCAGACCCTTCGCGTCGGGCTCCCATCCGCCGGTGTCCTGCACGACGAAGCGCCGCCCGATCCAGGAGGCGTCGTAGGACACCCGATCGCGGGTCACCCCTGGCAGATCCTGCACGACGGCCTCGCGACGACCCAGGATCCGGTTCACCAAGGTCGACTTGCCGACGTTGGGCCGCCCGACGATGGCGACCACCGGCGGCGGCGCGAACGCCTCGCCGTCCTCGCCCTCGAAACCCTCTTCGGTGAGCTCCCAGTCGCTTTCGTCAGACCAAGTACCGTCACTCATCGCACTGCCCCGCTTCGCTGTTCGACCAGCTGCAGCAGGTGTGCCACGACTTCGGCCTCGGTCATCTCGCTGGTGTCGACGATCACCGCGTCATCGGCCGGACGTAGCGGCGACACCGCACGCGTCGAGTCCAGGTGATCGCGGCGCCGCACATCGGCCAGCACCGTCTCGTAATCGTCGGACAACCCGACCGCGACGTTCTGATCGTTGCGCCGACGTGCCCGGGTCTCGGCCGAAGCGGTGAGGAAAATCTTTACATCGGCATCCGGCAGCACGACGGTGCCGATATCGCGGCCTTCGACCACGACATTGTCTGGCCCGGAGGCCAATTCACGCTGCAATGCCACCAGTCGGGTACGCACGCGGGGCACCGCCGACACCGCCGACACCGCACGGGTGACCTCGTCGCCGCGGATCTCGGCCGAAACATCTTCGCCGCCAAGATAAGCGCGATCGACATCCGGGTCGTTGCCCACCGATAACGGAACATCGGCGGCCGCCGCGATCGCCTCGGGATCGCTCAAGTCGACCTTGGCGCGCAGTGTCGACAGGGTCACCAGCCGATACATTGCCCCGGTGTCCAGGTAGTGCGCATCCAGCGCGCGCGCCAATCCTCGCGACACCGAAGACTTTCCGGTCCCGGCCGGACCGTCGACCGCGACTACCACACCACTCACAGCCCTACCGCCTTGTACAGTTCGCCAACTTCCTTGCGGGTCAACACGCGAATGCTGCCCGGCCGCTGCTCACCAAGTGTCACCTCACCGATGCTGACCCGCACCAGCGCCTCCACCGGATAGCCCACTGCAGCGAGCAGCCTGCGCACGATTCTCTTGCGTCCTTCATGCAGTGTCAGCCGCAACAACGTCTTACCCGGCACCGCATCGACGACCGCGAAATCGTCGACCGATGCCGGCCCGTCGTCCAGCTCGACACCCGCTCGCAGTGTCTTGCCCAAACCCTTTGGCACCGAACCGGTCACCGTCGCCAGGTACGTCTTGGGCACCTCGAACGACGGATGCATCAGCCGATGTGCCAACTCGCCGTCGTTGGTCAGCAGCAACAAGCCCTCGGTATCGGCGTCCAGGCGCCCGACGTGAAACAGGTTCTTGTTGCCGCGCACCCGGTGTTCGACCAGATCGCCGACACACGGCCGGCCACGGTCGTCCGACATCGTCGAATGCATGCCGATGGGCTTGTTGATCGCGAGATACATCATCGTGTCGTCCAGGACGATCCGCGACCCGTCCACGCGGATGTCGGCAGTGGCTGGGTCCACCCGGGTACCCATTTCGGTGACGATCTGTCCGTCGACCTCGACCCGGCCGTCGAGGATCATCCGCTCGGCGACCCGTCGTGACGCGATTCCGGCCTGCGACAAGACCTTCTGCAGTCGCACGCCTTCTGGTTCAGGCATCGGTGTCCACCTCGAAGGACTTGTTGGGCTCTGCGCTACCGCCACCGGACAGTTTGGCGAAACGTGGTTCGTCGTCCAGGTTTTCACTCATCTCGTCGATCACGTCGACGTCGGGAAGCAGCGGGGCAATATCGGGCAGGTCGGTCAGCGACGAGAGTCCGAGCCGCTCGAGGAACAGCTCAGTCGTCGCGAATGTCGTTGCGCCGGTGTCCTCGTCGGCGCCGGCCTCAGTGATCAGCCCGCGTGCCACCAGCGTTCGGATCACTGCGTCGACGTTGACGCCGCGTACCGCACTGACCCGTGCCCGGGTGACCGGCTGGCGGTAGGCCACCACCGCCAGCGTCTCCAGCGCCGCCCGGGTCAGCTTCGACCGTGACCCGTCCAGCAGCAGCCGCTCCACATAGGGGGCCAGCCGGGCCCGGGTGTACATCCGCCAGCCACCGCCCGCCTCACGCAGATCGATACCGCTGTCCCGGGCCGCCAACTCGCCGGCCATCAACTCCAGTTTGGCGGTGATTCGATACACCGGCTGTTCGGTCACTGTTGCCAACGTCTCTGCGCTGACGGGGGTCTCCACCACCAGCAACAGCGCCTCCAGCACCCGGCCCAGTTCGTCGTCGTCCAGATCGGCGTGGGCGACGTCGCTGTCCAGGTCGGGTACTTCGCCCGCGTCCTCGGTCATGGTTAGTTCTGCTCTTCTTCCCACTCGGATCTGACCAGCTCATCGTCTACCTGCCGGTCTCCGGTCCATGAAACCTGGAGCACACCAAGCGGTTCTAATTGCTCAAATGCTACCGTCCTGGCTCGATACAGTTCGAGCAGCGCCAGGAAGCGCCCGACGATCTGGATCGGCTCATCGCAGTCGGCAACCAACTCCGTGAACGACGCCCACTGCCCCACCCCGCGTGCGGACAAGAACTCCAGCAACCGCTCGGCCTGTTCGGGCACCGACACCTGCGATGCGTGCAGATGTTCGGTGCCGACGGTGGGCACCGGCCGTGGGGTGAACGCGGCGGCCGCGATCTCGGCGAAGCTGGCCGCGTCGACACCCAGCATGACCTCGGGAAGCAGGTCGGCGAACCGGTCCTCGAGCGCGACGGCGCGCGGGTAGCTCCGCAGCGCCGCGGCCTCCAGTTCGGCGAACATCACGGCGACGTGCTTGAACGCCCGGTACTGGAGCAGCCGCGCGAACAACAGGTCGCGCACTTCCAGCAGCGCCAGGTCCTCTTCGTCGTGCACTTCCCCGGAGGGCAGCAGCCGGGCGGCCTTGAGATCGAGCAACGTGGCGGCAATCACCAGAAATGTGGTGGTCTCGTCGAGCTCGAGTTGGGGACCGATCGCACGCGTGTACGCGATGAACTCATCAGTCACCTGATGCAGTGCGACCTCGGTCACATCGAGGCGATGGGCAAAGATCAGCTGCAACAGCAGATCGAAGGGACCCTCGAAGTTGGTCAGCGTGACACGGAAGCCCTTTTCAGGCGCCGGCTGCTCGGTCACTTGCCGAAGCGGTCGATGACCTCACGGGCCAGCGATCGATATGCCTGTGCACCAGCGGATTTCGGCGCCCAGGTGGTGATGGGCTCGCCGGCGACACTGGTCTCGGGGAAGCGCACGGTGCGGGTGATCACGGTGTCGAACACCAGGTCGCCGAAGCGTTCCAGGACACGTGCCATCACCTCGCGGGCGTTGACCGTGCGGTTGTCGTAGCGGGTGATCAGGATCCCGCTGATCGTCAGGCGCGGGTTGAGCCGCTCGCGCACCTTGTCGACGGTGTCGGTGAGCAGTGCCAGCCCACGCAGCGAGAAGTACTCGCACTCGGTCGGGATGACCACCCCGTCGGAGCAGGCTAGCGCGTTGACGGTGAGCAGGCCCAGCGACGGCTGGCAGTCGATCAACACATAGTCGTAGCGGTCGAGCACCGGGTGCAGCGCGCGCGCCAAGGTCTGCTCGCGGCCGACCTCGTTGACCAGCTGGATCTCGGCGGCCGACAGATCGATGTTGCTGGGCACCAGGTCCAGGTTCTTGACCCGGGTATTGATCAGCACCTCATCGATGCTCACCCGCGGCTCGATCATCAGGTTGTGCACCGTGTGGGCGAGTTCGTAGTGCGGCACGCCCAGCCCGGCCGATAACGCACCCTGCGGGTCGAGGTCCACCAGCAGCACCCGGCGGCCGTACTCGGCCAGGGCCGCCCCCAGGTTGATCGTGGAGGTGGTCTTGCCGACGCCGCCCTTCTGGTTACACATCGAGATGACCTTGGCCGGCCCATGCGAGGTCAGCGGCTGTGGTTCGGGAATGTGGCGGGGCGGGCGGCCGGTGAGACCGATAGCGGAATCGTCTGCCTCGTCGGTCACGCCGTGCCCCCCCGTCATCAGGCGATTCGGCGGCGTGGCGAACATCCGCGAAAGTCTAACGGTGTGCCGGCTCGCCGAATGGCAGACCCGCGACATCATGCCCGCGGATGTGCGCCGGCCCAGACCTCGCGCAGCGCGTGCACGGTGACCAGGGTGTAGATCTGCGTCGTGGTGACCGATGCGTGTCCCAGCAGCTCCTGGACCACGCGGACATCGGCCCCACCGTCGAGCAGGTGGGTGGCGAACGAGTGCCGCAGCGTGTGCGGCGACACCGCCGCCGAGATGCCCGCCCGCTCGGCGGCATCCTGCAAGACCTGCCAGGCGCTCTGCCGGGACAGCCGCCCGCCGCGCGCATTCAGGAAGATGGCCGGCGTGGCGCGTCCCCGGCGCGCCAGATCGGGGCGGCCACGGACCAGGTAGGCGTCCAGCGCCGCGATCGCGGGCCGGCCGACCGGAACCAGCCGCTGCTTACCGCCCTTCCCACGCAGCAGCACCGACCGCGCTTCGGTGTCGACATCATCGACATCAAGTCCGACAGCCTCGGAGATTCGGGCGCCAGTCGAATACAGCAGCTCCAGCATGGCGCGGTTGCGCAGGGTCAGCGGCCCGTCGGACGGGTTGTCCCCGCCGGCGCCGTCGAGCAGGGCCAGCACCTCGTCGAGGCTCAGGCTCTTCGGAAGACGCCGGCTGGGCGTGGGTGGCTTGACCGCCCTGGCGACGTCGATGCCGATAATCCCTTCCGCGGCGGCGAACCGGTGAAACCCGCGCACCGCGATCACCGCCCGTGCCGCCGACACCGCCGACAGGGGCACCGTGCCGGCGTCGGGGTCGCCGCGGCGCAGCGCCACTAGGAAGTCGCTGACGTCGTTCTCGGTGACGTTGGTCAGGTCGTCGATCCCACGCAGAGCCAGGTGCTCGACGTAGCGACGCAGGTCACGCCGGTACGAGCTGATGGTGTTGGCCGCCACTCCGCGCTCGATGGTGAGGTGGTCGAGGTAGCCCTGCAGCTGATCGTCGAGTGCGGTTCGGAGGGCAGGAGCGGAGCGACCCGGGATATCGGTTCGGAGGGCAGGAGCGGAGCGACCCGGGATATCGGTTCGGAGGGCAGGAGCGGAGCGACCCGGGACATCGGCCGAGAAGGTCGTCATGACCCGGCCTTCCCCGCGGCGAACGCGGTCGGGCGGTCGGGGAACGGCGTGTCCACGGGCCTGGTCGAATGGCCGTCCACGATCACCGCGTGCGCGGCCAGAATGCCCGCCACGGCAGTCGAATTCACGATCTCACCGGACAGCACCTGCTGTACAGCATCTTTGACGTGCACCCAGTGCACTTCCATGTCGGCTTCTTCATCGTGCCCTTCGGGGCGCCCGACATCACTCAGTCCCCGAGCCAGATACACCCGCAACGCCTCGTCGCTGAAGCCCGGAGAGGAAATCAAATCGACCAGCACATCCCAGCGTTGGGCAGTCAGTCCGGTTTCCTCACCCAGCTCGCGCGCCGCGGCAACCACCGGGTCCTCCCCCGGTTCGTCGAGCAGCCCGGCCGGCAGCTCCCACAACCGGCGCCCGACGGGATGCCGGTACTGATAGACCATCGCCACGCGGCCGGTTTCGTCGACCGCGGCGACGGCCACCGCACCATAGTGTTCGACGACTTCGCGCTTGGCGACGTTGCCGCCCGGCATTCGGACCTGATCAACTCGCAGGGCGAGAATGTTTCCGCGATAAACGGTTTCGGAGGATACGGTCTCGAAATCGTGCTTAGCCACGAGATGAGTGCTCTGGAACCTGCTCGGCCAGCGGCTGCGCCGAATGTTCCCTACCGTTGGAGTGCTGTTCGGGAATCTCCACCGGCAGCCGCTCGGCGGCCTTGTACTCGATGGCCGCACCAATGAACGACACGAACAGCGGATGGGGACGAGTCGGCCTGCTCTTGAGTTCAGGGTGTGCCTGCGTGCCGACCAGGAACGGGTGGACCTCGCGGGGATATTCGACGAACTCGACCAGGTGACCGTCGGGCGACGTGCCCGAGAACCGCAGGCCACTCTCTGCGATCTGATCGCGGTAGTCGTTATTGACCTCGTAGCGGTGCCGGTGTCGCTCGGACACATGCGTGGCCTGATAGGCCTCGGCCACAATCGATCCCGCTTCCAGCGTCGCGGGGTAGGCACCCAGCCGCATGGTGCCGCCCAGGTCGGCCTCGCCGGCCACCGCATCACGCTGATCGGCCATCGTCGAGATCACCGGATCAGGTGTGTCCTCGTCGAATTCGGCCGAGTTGGCTTCGGTCAGGCCGACCGAACGGGCCGCCTCGATCACGATGCACTGCAGTCCTAGGCACAGGCCGAGGACCGGAAGCCCACGTTGGCGGGCGTGGCGGATCGCGCCGATCTTGCCCTCGATCCCGCGGATGCCGAATCCGCCGGGGATCAGTACCCCGTGCACATCACCCAGTGCAGTCGCTGCGCCGCTGTCGGTCTCGCAGTCGTCAGAGGCCACCCAGCGCATCTCCACCTTCGCGCGGTGGGCGAAGCCGCCGGCCCGCAGCGCCTCGGCCACTGACAAGTACGCGTCAGACAGGTCGACGTACTTGCCCACCAATGCGATTCGCACGGTTTCCTTGGGGTCGTGCACCCGGCCGAGCAGGTCGTTCCATTGGGTCCAATCGACGTCGCGGAACGGCAGACTGAGCCGGCGCACCACGTAGGCGTCGAGTTCCTCCCGATGGAGCACCTTGGGAATGTCGTAGATCGACGGCGCGTCGGGAGTGGAGATCACCCCGTCGATGTCGACGTCGCACATCAGCGCGATCTTGTTCTTCAGCGGCTCAGGAACGTCGCGATCGCACCGCAGGATCAGTGCGTCGGGGCTGATGCCAATGCTCCGTAGCGCCGCCACCGAGTGCTGGGTGGGCTTGGTCTTGAGTTCACCCGACGGCGCCAGATAGGGCACCAGCGAGACGTGCAGGAAGAAGCAGTTGTCCCGGCCCACCTCGTGGCGGACCTGCCGCGCGGCCTCCAAGAACGGCAGCGACTCGATGTCGCCGACCGTACCGCCGATCTCGGTGATCACCACGTCAGGCCGGGCGCCGGACGCGTCGGGTTCGGCCATCGCCATGATGCGGCGCTTGATCTCGTCGGTGATGTGCGGGATGACCTGAACGGTGTCGCCGAGGTACTCGCCGCGGCGCTCCTTGGCGATCACCGCCGAATACACCTGACCGGTGGTCACATTGGCCGAGCCGGAGAGGTTGCGGTCCAAGAAGCGTTCGTAGTGGCCGACGTCGAGATCGGTTTCGGCGCCGTCCTCGGTGACGAACACCTCGCCGTGCTGGAACGGGTTCATCGTTCCCGGATCGACGTTGAGGTAAGGGTCGAGCTTCTGCATCGTCACTTGCAAGCCACGTGCGGTCAGCAACTGACCGAGACTGCTTGCTGTCAGACCTTTGCCCAGAGACGAGACGACTCCACCGCTGACGAAGAGATGCTTGGTAGCGGTCTGCGGGTGCTTACGCAGTGGTGGCAAGAGCAACCTCCGTGACGACGGGCAGGGGATCGCTGTGAACTAGCTGGGGCCTGCCGACCCACGGAATCTCACCCTAACACCGACGCCGACAAGGTGGCGCTAACACGCCAGTGGGCTGCGTTACTACGGGGTTACTCCCCGGCCGGGTTACTGCGGGACGGTGATCGACGAAGCACCAGGCCCGATGCCGAACTTGCCCGTCGGGCCACCGTTGATCAGGTTCTGCAGGGCCAGCACGGTGGTGATCCGGCCGGACTCGACGCTGATGTCGTCGACGGTGGTCACGTCGGCGGCCATCCCCGCGTCGGCACGAGTCACCGCCACCGCTGCGGTTCCGCTGGCGGAGCCGTCCCGGCCGGCCAGCACGGTCCCCGCCCCGTGCGGAGCCATGGCCGCGGCGAACCGCGCTACCGTCGAACCCTGGTTACCGGCGTCGTCCCCCAACGCTCCCCCGGTGACAATGACCGCGGTGTTGGCCGCGCCGATGTGATCGCCTGGGTAGGTCAGGAAGCCGGTGTCGCGCAGCGCAGCCAGCACCGTGTCGCGCTGGGTGTCGTCGGCGGGTCTGATCTCGGGCTTGCGATTGATCAGCAGCGCGATGCCGAGCAGATCACCGGCTTGGGATCCCTGATCGACCATCGTGGTGCTCAGCTGCGCCCCGGCGGGCACGATCGAGGAATTCACCACCGAGCGCAGCTTCTCCGCGGAATTCGCGTCGACGAACTGTTGGGTCAGGGCGATCGTCCCGGTGACCACGCCGCCGGCCTGGCCGACGATCCGGCTCATCGCTGCCACGTCGTCGTTGTCGGCGTCCGGCGTACGGATCAGCACCACCGATTTGCCGGCCAGTGCGTCGCGCACAATCCGGCCCGACATCTGGGCGTCGAAATCATTAGCAGCACCCAGCTTTTCGTTGACCGCATTGCGCTGATCGGTAAGCGTGGTGATCTGTTTGTTCAGATCCTGCTTTTCGGCGCGCAACCCGGACAGCAGCGTGTCCGAGAGCACGCCGGAACCCAAGAACACCCCGACAGCCAGCGCAAGGAATACTGCAGCCAGCGAAATGGCATGTTGGCGTAGCGAAATCACAGCGATGAGCCTTTCTGCCCTACGCCTAGGTCACCCAGCTCTGCACCCACAGCGAGAAACGGTTCCAGTAGGTCACGATCCAGTCGATGACGAACGTGTCGGCCCGCGATACCCACAGCGCGGCGATGATGGCGAACAGAACCGCCAGGATCAGCATGGCGATCGCGCCGCCGGAGATGTGGTTGCGGTACAGCGTGGCAACGGCTTTCGCATCAACCAGCTTCTCACCCACCTTCAACCGGGTGAGGAAGGTCGACGGATTGCTCTGTTGGCGGGACCGGTCGAAGAACTCTTCGATACTGGCCGAATGGCCTGCGGTGACAATCAGCGCTGCGCCATGGTGATCGACCAGTAGCAGCGCCAGGTCGGCGGCCGAGCCCGCGGCCGGGAACGTCATCGCCCCGATGCCCAGGTCCTGAATGCGCTCCAGACCGTTGGCGTGTCCGTCGGAGTCGGCGGGCAGCACCACCTGCGCACCGCTCTTGAGAACGTCGGCGCTCATCTGATCGGGATTACCGACGATCAGCTGTGGCCGATACCCGTGCTTCTGCAGAATGTCGGCGCCGCTCTCCACACCGACCAGCACCGGCTGGTACTCCTTGATGAACGGCTTGAGCGCTTTGAGGTCTTCCTCGGCGCCGGGTCCGTCGGCTACCACCAGGACGTGGCGGCGGTAGACGTCGACGTCGATCTCGGGGATGCCAATCCCGTCGATCAGCAGCGGGCTCTCGCTACGGATGAACTCGATGGTGTTGCCGGCGAAGGCCTCGAGATGCGCGACGAGTCCCGTCTTGGCGTCCTGCATGAGGTCGGCGATCTCTTCGTCGCTGCGCTCCACCCCGATGGCCAGCCGGCGATCGCCGGCATACACGCCACCGTTGTGCAGCCGAATCTTCGCGCCGTCCTTGATCTTCTTGAAGACCTCCGGGCCGGCGCTGTCGATCAGCGTGATGTTGTTGGCCACCAACACCTCCGGGCCGAGGTTCGGGTAGCGGCCCGAGATCGACGGGGAGGCGTTGACCACGCCCGCGATGTTGGCGTCGACCAGAGCGTCAGCGGTCATGCGATCCAGATCGAGGATGTCGAGCACGACGATGTCGCCCGGGCCGATGCGGCGCAGCAGGCGGTCGATGTCGCGATCGACGCGGGCCGTACCCGTGACGCCTGGTCGTGCACCGGTGTTACGCGAGAGAAGCGCTGACATCTTCATGGGGCGATTCTGTCGGCGTCGGCGCCTATATCAGCGGAGGCGCGCCGTAACAACAGCCCCACAAGTCACATTTTGTCACAGGAGTAACACGGTTTGGCCGCTGCCGGAAATGACCGTCGACGTGCACGCCGAGCAAGACTGGCCCCTGCGGCTACGCCGTGGTCATCCAGCTCAATTGAGCTGTTCCTCCTGCGCGGCTTCCAGCAGTTCGCGGGCGTGCGCGCGACCGGTGTCGGATTCCCCCAGGCCAGCCAGCATGCGGGCCAACTCGGCCACCCGCTGTTCGGTGTCCAGGCGACGTACCTCGCTGGTGCCGTTGCCGGCGCTGTCGACCACGAGGTGGCTGTCGGCGTAGGCAGCCACCTGCGGCAGGTGAGTGACGACGATGACCTGATGGCTGCGGGCCAGCCGCGCGAGCCGGCGCCCGATCTGAACCGCGGCCCGACCACCCACCCCGGCATCGATCTCGTCGAACACCATCGTCGTTCCCTCGGCAGAGGCAGCCAGCACCACTTCCAACGCGAGCATCACGCGCGACAACTCGCCCCCGGATGCGCTCTTGTTCAGCGGCAGGACGTCGGTGCCACGGTGAGCAGTGAAGCCGAACTCGACGAGGTCGATACCTTCGCCGCCGGCGTGCACAGTCTCGCCGGACGGCAACCGCAGCGGCGCGCTGTCGTCGTCGCGGGCCGGCATCAGCGATACCCCGACCGCGAAGTCGGCGTGCGTCATGGCCAGGCCGGTGAGCTCGGCGGTGATGGCCTTCGCCAGTCCCTTGGCCGCCTTTATCCGCACCTTGGACAGCTCCAGCGCAGCGGTGGCCACCTGCCCGGCGAGCTCGTCGACCCGGCGGCCCAACCCAGCCAGCGCATCCTCGGACACATCCAGCTGCGCCAGACGCTCCCGGGACTGCTTGGCCCACGCCAGCACACCGTCGACGTCGGCGGCGTACTTGCGGGTCAGGCTGCGCAGCTCGGCTTGGCGGGCCAGCTTGGTCTCCAGCGCGCTCGCATCGTCGGGCAGGTCGCCCAGGAAGTGGCCAAGCTCGCGAGCAACGTCACCGACGACGGTCAACGCGTCGGCAAGTTGCCGGGACAGGGCGCCAAGCGCAGGATCGTCGGTGGACTGCAGCAGTGCCACCGCACGGCCCAAAGTGTCTGTCGCCGAATGGGGTTCACCGTCAGTGAGCTCATCAACGGACAGATTGGTACGGGCACCGGCGACCGCCTCGCGCAGCGCGTCGAGTTCCGAGAGCCGGCGGATGTCGGCCACCAGCGACTCGTCCTCGCCCGGCGCCGGGTCGACGCCGTCGATCTCAGTGAGCGCGAATTTGAGCCGGTCGGCCTCCTGAGCCAGTTCGCGAGCGCGGTTGGTCCGGTCCACGAGGTCGCGACGGGCCACCTGCCACTGATCGCGCACCTTCTTGTAGCGCTCGAGTTTGGAGTCGACGCCCGCGAAGCGATCCAGCGCGGCGCGCTGCTCCTCGGGACGCATCAGCCGCAGCTGGTCGTTCTGCCCGTGCAGCGCCAGCAGCCCGGTGGTGAACGTGGTCAGCGATTTGGCCGGCACACTGCGCCCACCCAGATAGGCGCGCGACGGGCCGTCCCGGCTGACGGTGCGCAGGGCGATGATGCTGCCGTCGTCGTCGCGGTCGGCGCCGGACGAATCCAGGATC
This sequence comes from Mycolicibacterium helvum, assembly GCF_010731895.1. NCBI lineage: Bacteria > Bacillati > Actinomycetota > Actinomycetes > Mycobacteriales > Mycobacteriaceae > Mycobacterium > Mycolicibacterium helvum. The sequence goes on from NZ_AP022596.1 coordinate 5,822,092, forward strand.
TCGTCGATGTGGGCGGCGGTCGCGTCATCGAGTTCGGCAGTGGCGAATCGGCCCTCGACGACGGCCCGCTCGGCCCCTGATCGCACCCGGGTGGCGTCGGCTCGTGCCCCGCCCAGCAGGTGCAGCCCGGTCACCACCATCGTCTTGCCGGTGCCGGTCTCACCGGTGAGCACGGTCAGACCGCGGTCGAACTCCGCGGTCGCGGCGCTGATCGCACCCAGTGACTCGATTCGGATCTCAGCCAGCATCGGCGCTTCACTGCCCCCGCCAGCCGGTGACCGGCAGGCGGAACTTACGCACCAAACGGTCGGTGAACGGCGCACTGTCCAGCCGCACCCACTTCAGCGGCGTCGTGCACTTGGTCACCTCGAGGCGCCCGCCGGCCGGCACCCGCATCTCCCGGCGGCCGTCGCACAACACCAGCGCATCGTGGCTGTCGTCCTCGATCTCGATCGCGATCAACGCGGTCGGGCTGGTGACCATCGGCCGGGCGAACAACGCGTGAGCGTTGTTGGGTACCACGAGAATTGCCTCCAGATCCGGCCACACGACCGGCCCGCCGGCCGAGAACGCGTAGGCGGTGGACCCGGTCGGGCTTGACACCAGCACACCGTCACAGCCGAAGGACGACACCGGCCGACCGTCGATCTCCAGGACCACACCAATGACCCCGAGCCGCGCGCCTTTCTCCAAGCTGGCTTCGTTGAGCGCCCAGCCGTGCGAGATGACCTCGTCCTTGGCGCGGACGGTGATGTCCAGCGTCATCCGTTCCTCGACGCGATAGTCGCGGGCGACGACGTGTTCGAGGACGGTGTCGATGACTTCGGCTTCGGCCTCGGCGAGGAAACCGATGCGCCCGAGGTTGATTCCCAGCACCGGGATCTCGGCGTTGCGAGCCAGTTCGGCGGCCCGCAGGAAGGTGCCATCGCCGCCGAGCACCAGCACCAGCTCGCAGCCAACCGCGGCGTTGGCCTCGGCGTCCACGACTTCGATATCGGCTCCCAGGCCCTGTATGTCGGCCGGGGCCAGAAGCTGCGCGCTGCCATCGACGGCCTCTGCGGAGAGCACCCGCAGTCCGATCCCGTTGTCGCCAAGCACTTTTTCCACCCGGCGCGCTGTCTCGGTGGCCTCGTCGCGACCCGTGTGCACGACGAGCAGGATCACCCGCTCAGAAGTCATTGCGGTCCTTCCGCGACGGCGCGGCGCACCGCGGTGTCCAACTCGTCTCCGTGTAGCCCGCGTTCGGTGTCCGCGCGCAGCCACAGGAAGTACTCGACATTGCCCGACGGCCCGGGCAGCGGGCTCGCGGTCGCGCCGACAGTCTGCCAGCCCAGCGCACCGGCGCGGGCGGCGACGGCCAGCACCGCGGACGTGCGCAGCTCCGGATCGGACACCACGCCGCCGGAGCCGACCTGCTCTCGTCCGACTTCGAACTGTGGCTTCACCATGGGAACGATATCGGCGTCGCCCGACGCGCATGCGGTCAGTGCAGGCAGCACGGTGGCCAACGAGATGAATGAAAGGTCGGCGACCACCAGCCCCGCCGGCCCGCCGATGGTGTCCGGGGTGAGGTCACGCACGTTGGTGCGTTCGATGACGGCCACTCGCGGGTCCGAACGCAGCGACCAGGCCAGCTGTCCATAGCCGACGTCAACGGCCACCACCTCGGCTGCGCCACGATCCAGCAGCACCTCGGTGAAGCCACCAGTCGAGGCGCCCGCGTCCAGACAACGACGGCCCGTCGCATCGATACCGAAGACGTCCAGCGCCCCGATCAGCTTGTGCGCGCCGCGGGACACCCAGGTACGCTCGCCGCTCGCCTCGACGGTGAGGTTGGCGGTGACCGCGACGGCAGTCGCCGGTTTGACCGCTCGCATTCCATCGATGCTGACCCGGCCCGCGTCGATGAGTTCAGCGGCCTGCTGCCGCGACCGTGCCAGTCCTCGACGAACCAGCTCGGCGTCAACCCGGGCACGCCGCGTCATCGGTCGATCTCAGCCCTTCTCCACCGATTCCAGCGCATTGACCAGGATCTGGTGCGCTTCCTCGAGTTGGCGGCCGACCGCGTCGATATCGATACCGGTGGTGTCGGCACTGTGCGGGTCGACGCTGGGCAACTGTGCCAGCGCGGCATCGATTTCGGTGCGGATCTGATCGGGGTCGATACTCATATCGCCGTTCACGCTAGCCGATCGACCGTCGTCAGCAGGGACCAGCGCTGCAGCGCGGCGCGTGCGGTGTCGTCACCCGCGTGCACCGCGAGGCGACGGCCGTCGCTGGCTGAATCCCAGACGGCTCGCGCGGTAGCCCGCACGATCGAGAGCCCGTCCCCACCCGGATCGCCTCCGGCGGTCACGACGGTGACCGCACCGTCGCTCACCTCGACCCGCCAGGCCGACTGCTCGACCACCGCCAGGCTGTCGACCCCGGCGTGTAGATCCCGAAGGTCGGCCCCGATATAGGTGGGGCGCTGCTCGGGTGAGGCATGGACCGCCTCGGCCGCGGTGCTGACCCCGCACAGCACCATCAGGCACGGCAGATCCGCAGCATTGGCACCGGCGATGTCAGTATCCAGGCGATCGCCGACCACCAGTGGGTCGTCAAATGAGCCGCGCGCGAGCGCATCTCGCATCAGCGCAGTCGCGGGTTTACCGGCCACCTGAGGTTCGGCGTCGGTGGCAGCTCGTAGTGCGGCGACCATCGAGCCGTTTCCGGGCAGCAGCCCCCGCTCAGTGGGCAGCGTGCGGTCGACGTTGGCGGCCACCCAGAGTGCGCCGGACCGGATCGCCAGCGCGGCTTCGGCCAGGTCCGGCCAGCCCGTTGAGATCGAATGCCCCTGCACGACTGCGGCGGGTTCATCGGCAAACTGGCGCACAGGGCGAAGACCGACTGCCTCGATCTCGCCCGCCAGCGCGTCGGTGCCGATGATCAATACCTTCGACCCGGGCGTGAGCTGCTGGGCGAGCAAGCGCGCCGCGCTTTGGGCACTGGTCACCACGTCGTCGGCGTGGGCGGTAAAACCGAGCTCGCGCAGATGGGCCGCCACATCGTCGGCGGCGCGGGACGCGTTATTGGTGACGAACAGCTTGCGGGTGTGCACTGCGTCGAGGGCCGCGATGGCGCCCTCGGTCGGCTCATGGCCGCGGAACACCGTGCCATCCAGATCAAGCAGCAGGCAATCATGCTGCTGGGCAAGGGTTGTCACGTCAGGCCAACTCGCCGACCCGGTCTTCGGCGTCGGTGACACCGTCGAGATCGGCGGCTGCGGCATGGATGAACCACTGCAATGCCTCGGCACCGCGGTCGAGTGCCAACAACGTTTCGGCGTAGGCGTAGAACAGTCGTGCGGCCGTGGAGCCGGTGCGCGTCGGGTCCAGCTGCGGACTGGACAGCACCGCCAGGGCCTGTTCGAGCTGGCCGAGATCGGCGCGAGCGCCGGCAGAGACGATCCGCAGCTCATCAGCGTCGTCGCCAGTGAGCTGCGCGGCCTCGGGGCTGCGGGCCAGCTCGATGGCACGTTCGGGCCGGCCAACACCGCGTTCGCAGTCCGCGATCAGCGGGAGCAGCGCAGACTTGCTGCCCATCCGCCGGGCGGCACGGAACTCCGAGAGCGCCTGAGCCCAGTCGCCGCACTGATAGGCGGCGATACCGACCGCCTCTCGGACGGCCGCGATTCGCCCGGAGCGTGCGCGGGCGGCCTGAGCGTGTTCAAGGGCGGCCTGCGGATCATCGTCGAGCAGTTCCCCGGCCGCGACGAGATGGCGGGCCACAGTGTCGGCGGTCGAACGATCCAAAGTTGAAAGCTCACCCCGTATTTCAGGCGAGAGTTGCTTGGCCTCGATGGACGCCGGAATGGCAGGGGCAGCCGGCCGCTGCGTGCCGTCGCCACCTTCGGGGGTGTGTTCAGGCTGGGCCCGACGGGCGCGTCCCGGACCCGACCGGTGCGGGACGTTACCGCCCCGGCGATCACGACCGGCAGAGCCGGCGCCCACGGGGCGACGCGGCGGACGCCCGCCGGAATTACCTTGCCTGTCATCGACCACCCGTAAAGGATACGGGCACCGGTCAGACGGCCACAATTCGGACAATTGAATTAGTGCAGGAAATCGACTGGAAAAAAAGGAAATGCCCCCCGATTTCTCGGGGGGCATTTCACTAAATTGTGTTCGGCGGTGTCCTACTTTTCCACCCGTGTTGGGTAGTATCATCGGCGCTGGCAGGCTTAGCTTCCGGGTTCGGGATGGGTCCGGGCGTTTCCCTGCCGCTATGGCCGCCGTAACTCTATTCACTCGTTGTTGAGTGTGAATCTGGTGTTTTGGTGGTGGGGTGCGGTGTTGTGATTGGTGTGGTGTGGTTGCGGGCAGATGTGCGTGTCTTACTTTTACCGAATCAAAAGGGTGTTTTGTTTTGGTTGTTGTAAGTTTTCGGCCGGTTAGTGCCAGTTCCCTGAACACCTTGCGGTGCGTGCAGGTCTGGTCTATCGATCCCGTGGTCTGCGGGGGGCCTTATCCCTCTAAAAAGGGTGAGAAACCTGGTCTTGGAGAAGGTTTCCCGCTTAGATGCTTTCAGCGGTTATCCTGTCCGAACGTGGCTATCCAGCGGTGCCCCTGGTGGGACAACTGGTAGACCAGAGGTTCGTCCGTCCCGGTCCTCTCGTACTAGGGACAGGTTTCCTCAAGTTTCTGACGCGCGCGGCGGATAGAGACCGAACTGTCTCACGACGTTCTAAACCCAGCTCGCGTGCCGCTTTAATGGGCGAACAGCCCAACCCTTGGGACCTGCTCCAGCCCCAGGATGCGACGAGCCGACATCGAGGTGCCAAACCATCCCGTCGATATGGACTCTTGGGGAAGATCAGCCTGTTATCCCCGGGGTACCTTTTATCCGTTGAGCGACACCCCTTCCACTCGGGGGTGCCGGATCACTAGTCCCGACTTTCGTCCCTGCTTGACATGTCCGTCTCGCAGTCAAGCTCCCTTGTGCACTTGCACTCAACACCTGATTGCCGTCCAGGTTGAGGGAACCTTTGGGCGCCTCCGTTACATTTTAGGAGGCAACCGCCCCAGTTAAACTACCCACCAGGCACTGTCCCTGGACCGGATATACGGTCCGAGGTTAGAAGTCCAATACGATCAGAGTGGTATTTCAACAATGACTCCACCCACACTGGCGTGTGAGTTTCACAGTCTCCCACCTATCCTACACAAACCGAACCGAACGCCAATACCAAGCTATAGTGAAGGTCCCGGGGTCTTTTCGTCCTGCCGCGCGTAACGAGCATCTTTACTCGTAGTGCAATTTCGCCGAGTCTATGGTTGAGACAGTTGAGAAGTCGTTACGCCATTCGTGCAGGTCGGAACTTACCCGACAAGGAATTTCGCTACCTTAGGATGGTTATAGTTACCACCGCCGTTTACTGGGGCTTAAATTCTCCGCTTCACCCCAAAGGGTTAACGGGTCCTCTTAACCTTCCAGCACCGGGCAGGCGTCAGTCCGTATACATCGTCTTGCGACTTCGCACGGACCTGTGTTTTTAGTAAACAGTCGCTTCTCACTGGTTTGTGCCACCCCCCACCGCTGCCCACCGCAAGGGTGATGACAGTAGGAGGTCCCCCTTCTCCCGAAGTTACGGGGGTATTTTGCCGAGTTCCTTAACCATAGTTCACTCGTACGCCTTGGTATTCTCTACCTGACCACCTGTGTTGGTTTGGGGTACGGGCCGTGTGTGTGCTCGCTAGAGGCTTTTCTTGGCAGCAAAGGATCACCGAATTCGCCTCACTCGGCTATGCATCACCTCTCAGGATATGTGTTGGACGGATTTGCCTATCCAACTCCCTACCGGCTTGCCCCAGTATTACCACTGACTGGTACGGCTACCTACCTGCGTCACCCCATCGCTTGACTACTACCCACCCGGGTCCCGCGCAGCCAGCAGTCCCCGCTCCCCGAAGGGATTGGTGGACCACCTTTTGGGCGGTTAGCAGAATGGATTCATCAGGGACGCTCATACACGGGTACGGGAATATCAACCCGTTGTCCATCGACTACGCCTGTCGGCCTCGCCTTAGGTCCCGACTCACCCTGGGCGGACTGGCCTGCCCCAGGAACCCTTGGTCTTTCGGCGGGCAAGGTTCTCACTTGCCTTATCGCTACTCATGCCTGCATTCTCACTCCCACACCCTCCACAGCTCCATTACCAGGCTGCTTCACCGGTGTGCAGGACGCTCCCTACCCATCCAACTCACGTTGAATGCCGCGGCTTCGGCGGTGTGCTTGAGCCCGCTACATTATCGGCGCACAATCACTTGACCAGTGAGCTATTACGCACTCTTTCAAGGGTGGCTGCTTCTAAGCCAACCTCCTGGTTGTCTCTGCGACTGCACATCCTTTTCCACTTAGCACACGCTTAGGGGCCTTAGCCGGCGATCTGGGCTGTTTCCCTCGACGTACGGAGCTTATCCCCCGCCGTCTCACTGCTGCGCTCTCACTTACCGGCATTCGGAGTTTGGCTGACGTCAGTAACCCTGTGGGGCCCATCGGCCATCCAGTAGCTCTACCTCCGGCAAGAAACACGCAACGCTGCACCTAAATGCATTTCGGGGAGAACCAGCTATCACGGAGTTTGATTGGCCTTTCACCCCTACCCACAACTCATCCCCTCAGTCTTCAACCTAAGTGGGTTCGGGCCTCCACGCGGTCTTACCCGCGCTTCACCCTGGCCATGGGTAGATCACTCCGCTTCGGGTCCAGAACACACCACTACACCAACCCCTACGGATTGGATACGCCCTATTCAGACTCGCTTTCGCTACGGCTACCCCACACGGGTTAACCTCGCGACATGTCCCTGACTCGCAGGCTCATTCTTCAAAAGGCACGCCATCACCCCACGTAAACGAGGGCTCTGACGGATTGTAAGCGCACGGTTTCAGGTACTATTTCACTCCTCCCGGGGTACTTTTCACCATTCCCTCACGGTACTAATCCGCTATCGGTCACTGGGAAGTATTCAGGCTTACCGGGTGGTCCCGGCAGATTCACAGCAAATTCCACGGGCTCGCTGCTACTCGGGTACCCATCACCACAGAGAACATGTTTTCACCTACGGGGCTCTCACCCACTACGGCAGACCATCCCAGGCCACTTCGGTTAACACATTCTTTTCTCACTGCAGCCCAGACCGGCAGATCTGAGAAGACAGGCCCCACAACACCGCACACACAACCCCTGCCGGGTATCACATGCATACGGTTTAGCCATCCTCCGCTTTCGCTCGCCACTACTCACGGAATCACTTACTTGTTTTCTCTTCCTACGGGTACTGAGATGTTTCACTTCCCCGCGTTCCCCCCCATACCCTATGTATTCAGGTATGGGTGACACGACATCACTCGTGCCGGGTTTCCCCATTCGGACATCCTCGGATCCACGCTCGGTTGACAGCTCCCCGAGGCATAACGCAGCCTCCCACGTCCTTCATCGGCTCCCAGTGCCAAGGCATCCACCATGCGCTCTTAAACACTTACAACACAAAAAACCAATTCGAAAAAAGAAATTGCACATCAACACACAAACCACGCCGAACCTCGTCAGAGGACCGACGCACCATTTGCGTGCTAGATGCTCGCAACCACTATCCACAAATCAAACACCACACCCCACCACCAAAGTGAGGCAACAACATGCCGACACCACCCAACGGTGACGCCACCCGGACAACCGGGCACGGGCTTGTTGTCTCAAAGCCCAATAGTGTGTCTGATGAATTTTCGCCGCCGGCATCCCCGCCGAACAACAGTCTGTCGTGCACCAGAACCCGATCCACTACAGATACGAGCCCATCCAACGAATCGCTTGAATCACCGAACCCCCACACGATGTGGGCGGGTCCAAGTCTCGTGGTGCTCCTTAGAAAGGAGGTGATCCAGCCGCACCTTCCGGTACGGCTACCTTGTTACGACTTCGTCCCAATCGCCGATCCCACCTTCGACGGCTCCCTCCCACAAGGGGTTAGGCCACCGGCTTCGGGTGTTACCGACTTTCATGACGTGACGGGCGGTGTGTACAAGGCCCGGGAACGTATTCACCGCAGCGTTGCTGATCTGCGATTACTAGCGACTCCGACTTCACGGGGTCGAGTTGCAGACCCCGATCCGAACTGAGACCGGCTTTGAAAGGATTCGCTCCACCTCACGGCATCGCAGCCCTTTGTACCGGCCATTGTAGCATGTGTGAAGCCCTGGACATAAGGGGCATGATGACTTGACGTCATCCCCACCTTCCTCCGAGTTGACCCCGGCAGTCTCTCACGAGTCCCCGCCATTACGCGCTGGCAACATAAGATAAGGGTTGCGCTCGTTGCGGGACTTAACCCAACATCTCACGACACGAGCTGACGACAGCCATGCACCACCTGCACACAGGCCACAAGGGAACCGACATCTCTGCCGGCGTCCTGTGCATGTCAAACCCAGGTAAGGTTCTTCGCGTTGCATCGAATTAATCCACATGCTCCGCCGCTTGTGCGGGCCCCCGTCAATTTCTTTGAGTTTTAGCCTTGCGGCCGTACTCCCCAGGCGGGGTACTTAATGCGTTAGCTACGGCACGGATCCCAAGGAAGGAAACCCACACCTAGTACCCACCGTTTACGGCGTGGACTACCAGGGTATCTAATCCTGTTCGCTCCCCACGCTTTCGCTCCTCAGCGTCAGTTACTGCCCAGAGACCCGCCTTCGCCACCGGTGTTCCTCCTGATATCTGCGCATTCCACCGCTACACCAGGAATTCCAGTCTCCCCTGCAGTACTCAAGTCTGCCCGTATCGCCCGCACGCCCACAGTTAAGCTGTGAGTTTTCACGAACAACGCGACAAACCACCTACGAGCTCTTTACGCCCAGTAATTCCGGACAACGCTCGGACCCTACGTATTACCGCGGCTGCTGGCACGTAGTTGGCCGGTCCTTCTTCTACAGGTACCGTCACTTGCGCTTCGTCCCTGCTGAAAGAGGTTTACAACCCGAAGGCCGTCATCCCTCACGCGGCGTCGCTGCATCAGGCTTGCGCCCATTGTGCAATATTCCCCACTGCTGCCTCCCGTAGGAGTCTGGGCCGTATCTCAGTCCCAGTGTGGCCGGTCACCCTCTCAGGCCGGCTACCCGTCGTCGCCTTGGTAGGCCATTACCCCACCAACAAGCTGATAGGCCGCGGGCCCATCCCACACCGCAAAAGCTTTCCACCACAACCCATGAAGGCCATGATCATATTCGGTATTAGACCCAGTTTCCCAGGCTTATCCCAAAGTGCAGGGCAGATCACCCACGTGTTACTCACCCGTTCGCCACTCGAGTACCCCGAAGGGCCTTTCCGTTCGACTTGCATGTGTTAAGCACGCCGCCAGCGTTCGTCCTGAGCCAGAATCAAACTCTCCAAACAAAAACCCCGGGACAAACCCGAAAGAATTCGAATCAGAACAAGCCTGAAACCAAACAAAAGACACCAAACAAACTGGCATCAAAAAAAAGCCACACCCCAACACGGGGGTATCAGAATGCGGCAAAAAACAACAACAAACTAAAAAAACCACCAAACACACTATTGAGTTCTCAAACAACACACCCCAGTACCCACTCGACCGCGCAGTAATCCCGCGACCCGAAGGCCGCGTACATATCGTGCGGACAAGAGGAACAACCCTGTTACCAGGTTTGATTCCCGGGAGGTCTTCGCGCTCCCCGGCTTGGCCGGGCCGCTCTGACTTGGAATAAGTTACGTGAGTGCTAACGGGGAGTCAAATCCGCTGCGTAACGCAGGTTTTCGACGCCGACAGGATCCTCAAACCCGCTGTACCCCAGCCACATTCCGCTTCCCGCGCCGCAGCACCATCCAGCGGCCGTGCAGAAAGTGGGACGGTTGTGCCACCCAGTCGTCGCTGTCGATCTTCTCGTTGTTGACTGAGACGCCGCCTTCGCTGATGGTGCGCTTGGCCTCTTTCTTGCTCGACGACAGACCCGTGGCCACCAAGAGGTCGACGATGCCGTCCGGGCTGCCCGGCCCCAACTCGGCCACTGAGGTTTCCCGCAGCGCCGCGGCCAGAGTCGGCTCATCGAGCCGGGAAAGTTCACCGCGGCCGAACAACGCCTGGGAGGCGTGTTCCACCGCCTCGGTCGCACCGGGGCCGTGCACCAGGGTCGTCAGCTCCCGGGCTAGCCGGCGCTGCGCCGCCCGCTCGTGCGGTCGAGTCGTGGTGGCCTCTTCGAGCTCGCCGAGCTCGTCAGCCGACAGGAAGGTGAACCAGCGCAGGTACTTGATCACGTCGGCGTCAGCGGTGTTGACGAAGTACTGGTACCACGCATAAGGGCTGGTCATCTCGGGATCCAGCCAGAGACTCCCCCCGCCGGTGGACTTGCCGAACTTCGTGCCGTCCGCGGAAGTGACCAACGGCACTGTCAGCGCGTGCACGGTCGCACCGACCGTCTGACGGACCAGTCGCACACCGGCGATGATGTTGCCCCACTGATCGGACCCACCGATCTGCAGCGCGCAGCCGTACCGCCGGTTGAGCTCCACATAGTCGTTGGCCTGCAGCAGCATGTAGCTGAACTCGGTGTAGGAGATGCCCTCCCCATCCAGCCGGCGGCGGATGGTGTCACGGTCGAGCATCACATTCACGGAGAAGTGCTTGCCGACATCACGCAGGAAATCGATGGCACTCAGCTGTGAGGTCCAGCTCAGGTTGTTCTCGACGACGGCACCACTGCCCGAATCGTCGAAATCGACGAACCGCTCCAACTGACCGCGAATCCGCTCGGCCCATTGCGCGACGGTGTCGGTGGTGTTCATCGTCCGCTCGCCGGTGTCACGAGGATCACCGATCATGCCCGTCGCACCACCGGCCAACACGATCGGGCGGTGCCCGGCCCGCTGGAATCGCCGAAGTGTGAGCAACGGCACCAGATTTCCCGCATGCAGGCTCGGCGCGGTGGGGTCGAATCCGCAATAGACGGTCATGGGCGGCTGCGCGGCTGCGGCGGCAAGCGCGTCGATATCGGTTGACTGGGCGATCAGCTCGCGCCAGCCCAACTCGTCGAGGATCGTCGTGGCCATGCGTTGATCTTCCCGTATGGGGTTCGCTCAGTCGCTCGCGCCCGGGAGTGGCGCGCGCGGACTGCGCCGGAAGGCCGACACTTCGGGACGTCCGGTAAGCCACAACCGCCACGGTCGATCGGCCGCCTGAGAGACCCCGACCCGCGGCCCGCAACTCTGGTGACCGCCTCCACCGAGTTGCAGCGTCACCGGAGATTCCGGGTCGAAGACGTCGACGCCGTTGTCCTCCATCACGACGCCAAGCGCCGAACACAGATTGCCGGGCCCGCGGGCCAGCGCCGTCGGGCGCACCAACGGACCGCGGCGGGCCTGGGCCACCTCCAGCCCCGACTCGATCGCGGCCGCCCGGATCAGGACCGCCGCGGCCGTTCCGTCCGGACCGCACACGACGTTGGCGCAGACATGAATGCCGTGGCTTCGATAGGTATAGAGCCGGCCGGGCGGACCGAACATCACCTTGTTGCGAATGCGCGGTCCCCGGAACGAGTGCGCGGCGGCATCCGGCCACGGCCCGTCAGACGGGCCGCCATAGGCCTCGACCTCAACGATCAGTGCGCTGACTCCGCGACAGCAGATCACCCCGCCAAGCAGCACGCGGGCCGCTGAGACCGGGTCGGTGTCCAGCAGATCGACACTCATCGGAGGAGATTCTGCCCCAGCCATTGACCCGCCGAAGTTCGGGGAGGATTATTCATCGTGTGATGAGTTCATCGAGCGATGAATTATTGACGAGCGGTGTCGAAGCCGCTGTTCACGTCGAGAACCTAAAAGTGGTCCGCGGCAAACGGGTCGCCCTGCACGACTTCTCCGTCCAGATCCCTCGCGGCACGATCACCGGACTTCTCGGCCCATCGGGCTGCGGCAAGACGACACTGATGCGCAGCATCGTCGGCACCCAGATCGTGGCTTCCGGAACCGTCACCGTGCTCGGACATCCGGCCGGCTCCCCCGCGCTGCGCCACCGCGTCGGCTACGTCACCCAAGACCCGACCATCTACAACGACCTGCGAGTCATCGACAACGTCCGCTATTTCGCGGCCCTCTACGGCGCGGCTGTGGCGACCGCCGACCGGGCGATCGACGACGTCGGACTGCTCGACCATGCCGAGGCCTATTGCGCCAATCTGTCCGGCGGGCAGCGCACCCGGGTCTCGCTGGCCTGCGCGTTGGTCAGCCAGCCCGACCTGCTGGTGCTCGACGAGCCGACCGTCGGGCTCGACCCGGTCCTGCGCGTCGACCTATGGAACCAGTTCGACAAGCTCGCCCGCCGGGGCACCACCTTGCTGGTGTCCAGTCACGTGATGGACGAAGCCGACCACTGCAACGACCTGCTGCTGATGCGCGAGGGCCGGCTGTTGGCCCACACCACCCCAGCCCGCCTGCGAGAGGACACCGGATGCACGTCACTGGAGGAAGCGTTCCTCTCCGTCATCACGCACAGCACCGCGGCCTCAGCAAGCTGAGCCCCCGGGCGTACCTGGCGACCACGACCCGTATCTTGCGCCAGCTGCGCGCCGACCACCGAAGTGTCGCAATGATCCTCGTGGTTCCGAGCGCGGTGATCACGCTGATGTACTTCATGTTCCACGATGTGCCGTCGTTCCCGGGCATGGTGTCGCCGTTCCAGACCGCGTGCCTGATCCTGCTCGGGCTGTTCCCGTTGTTCGTGATGTTCCTCATCACGTCGATCACCATGCAGCGCGAACGGGCGTCGGGAACCCTCGAACGCATCCTGACCACACCGCTGCGCCGACTGGATCTGCTGGCCGCCTACGGCACCGCCTTCTCGGTCGCCGCGGCTGCGCAGGCGATCCTGGCCTGCGTCGTGGCGTTCTGGCTGCTGGGCTTTGACACGAAGGGCAGTCCGGTCTGGGTGTTCCTCATCGCCGTCATCAACGCGGTCTTGGGCGTCGGACTCGGACTGCTGGCAAGTGCCTTCGCCCGCACCGAGTTTCAGGCCGTGCAATTCATGCCGGTGTTCATCGTCCCGCAGTTGCTGTTGGCCGGGATCATCGTGCCTCGTGATCAGATGCCGACCTGGCTGGAGTGGATCAGCAACGCCATGCCGGCCAGCTACGCGCTGGAAGCCCTGCGTGAAGTCAACGCCAACACCGGGTTGACCGATGTCGCCATCCGGGACATCGTCGTCGTCCTGGCGTTCGCAGTGGCAGCAATGGCGCTAGCTGCGGCGACCCTACGCCGGCGCACGCCGTGACCGCGGACCCGCAGCCGAAACGTCCCGGCCGCCCCCGCGGCACCACCGACACCCGGGACCGAATTCTGGCCAACGCACGGCAATTGTTCGCCCGAAACGGTATCGACAAAACATCGATCCGTGCGATCGCCGCTGCCTCCGGCGTCGACTCGGCATTGGTACACCACTACTTCGGCACCAAGCAGCAGCTGTTCGCCGCTGCGATCAACATTCCGATCGACCCGATGAGCATCCTGGTGCCGCTGCGGGATACCCCGGTCGAGGAACTCGGCTACGCCCTGCCGTCGATGCTGCTGCCACTGTGGGATTCGGAGATGGGCGCCGCGCTCATCGCCACAATCCGATCGCTATTGGCCGGCTCCGACGTCAGCCTGATCCGCTCGTTCCTGCAGGAGATCATCACCGCCGAAGTCGCACCTCGCATCGACAAGCCGCTGGGAAGCGGACGCCTGCGAGTGCAATTCGTGGCGTCGCAACTGGTGGGCGTGGTGATGGCGCGCTACATCATCGGGCTTGAACCGTTCGCATCGCTGCCTGCTGAACGGGTGGCCGCGACGATCGCACCCACCCTGCAGCGCTATCTCACTGGGGACTTGCCGGTGGATTAAGACCCCGACCGCGCGATCAGACGCTCGTGCTCTTCGGGGCCGATGTCGACCGCCTCGTCGACCAGCAACACCGGGATGCCGTCCTCGATGCGGTAGGCCTTGTGCAGCCGGGGGTTGTAGAGAACCTCATCGACGAGCACCAACGGACCGCGATCGGCCGGACACACCAGGATCTTCAGCAGCTTGTCGTCGAACACGATGCGATTACGGGCTCGGCGGGGCGGCCGCAGCCGGAGCACCGCTGCCGCCGATGGTAGGAGCGCCGTCGCTGGGCATCTGACCGGCGCCCATCACCGCATTGTTCTGCTGGCGCTGCTGCGCCTGCTGCAGGAGCTGCATCTGGGCGTAGATCTTCTGCTGGTAACCCAAGGTGTTCTGCAGCGCCTCGATCAGCGGCTTCTGGTTCGGCCGGTACTGCAGCGCGTTCTGGATCTCGGCGATGTTGGTGCGTGAGGGCTTGATGCCCTGGGCGCGCAACTTCATGACCTGCTTGATCAGGTTCGACAGCTGACCGCCACCGGCGCCCTGGTCGTACTCCTGGTCGATGAAGAGCAGCAACTGGTCGGCGCTCTGGAACTGCGGAACCCCATTGTCAGAGTTCGGGGTCGCCGGCGTGGTGACCGGATCGGCCAGCGCCTGCGGCGTGCCCATGCCGACCAGCAGCCCAGCGGTCAGGGCACCGATCGCCGTGCCGCGAACGGCGCGACGCCAGTGACGTGAAACGGCCTGGGTTGGCATGCATTCCTCCGACGCGTTGGCACCTGGGACTCTCGGCGAGCCTAACAGCGCTTCGCGACCTGGGCAGAAGCTCAGTCTTGGGTACCACCGAGATGAGCTCGTGCCGCAGCCGTCAAACGCTTGTACTTTCCCGTATCGGGCTCCAAATGCCAGGCGTTACGAGACGCCTTGGGCACTCCTTCGGCGCGCAACGCCGACGCCGTCGGCCGAGAGGTGGCGCTGAGCGGGATTTCCGGCACCACGTGGACGATGTCGGGCGCGGGTCCGACCGGCATCGCCGCGAAGGCGTCGGTGAGATCGGCGGTGGTGACGGCCATGCCGGGCCGCAGCGTGATCGCGGTAACCGCGATCGTGCCGCCTGGCACCTCGACGCCGTACGTCGCGGCGAGGTCCACGGCACTGATCCGGGTGACCGCATCGGTGACCGACTCCGGGAACACCACACCGCGCGCGGTGCGGATCAGCAAGGGCCGATTCCCCAGTAGCCAGAAGTCGCCGTCGGCGTCACGGCGGAACACGTATTCGGTGGAGATCCAGGTGTCACCAGAGGCGAAGACCCCCCGCTTGACCGACGCGGTCGGGTCGATCGGCCCCCACGGCCGGGCCAACAGCACACCGACCTGGTTGGGTTCGGCGACCACGACGAACCCCCGGTCGTCCTCCAGGATCAGGTCATCCATGGCCTCGTAGGCAGCCAGTTCCACCTGGCCGCCGCCGGGCAGCGGGCGGCCCTTGCTGCCCACCTTGGCGCCGGACACGTTGGCCAAGACGGCCTGCCCATCGGTGGTGGCGAAGAACTCCACGATGCTGGCCGGCGCGAACGCCTCGACGGTCCGCAGCCACAGGCCCGGCGGCATTCCCGAGCCGATGAACAACCGGACCGGATGGTTGCCATGCAGGAAGAGGGCCGGGTCGGCAGTGTCATCCACGACGTCACGCAACATCGTCCAGGTGTAGGACACGACGGTGACCCCGTACTGACGGACTTCAGCGCGGAAGCGGTCGGGTTGCAGCCCGCGCGACAGGGCGATCCGGGCGCCGCCGACAACCGCGCCACCGAGGCTGACCAGCAGCCCGGATTGGTGGTGCAGCGGGGTCAGGCAGTAGACAGTGTCGCTGCGCCCCAGTGCCGCGGCCGACGCGGTGCCGAATGCCGACAACGCCCACCGATAGTTGGTCATCTGCTTGGGTACCAAAACGCCGCCGACCGAATTGAAGGCGACGAAGGCCAGGTCCCGGGCGAAGCCAGGATTGGGCCGGTACCAACCCGGCAGCTCCACTGCGTCCGGATCGATCTTCTCCATGTCGATGACATTGCTGCCTTCGGGCAGATTCAGGTCGCGGCTCTCGCCGCCGCCGAGGACCAGTGCCTGGACCGGCAGCGCGAGTGCCGCTTCGAGGTTGCCAGGGTCGGTGATGACCTCGGTGACCCCACCCAGCCGGACCGCCTCCCCGAGGTCGGCGTCCGGCGGCATCAGGACGGCCACCGCGCCCAGCCGGGACAGCGCGGCCATCGCCACCAGCGCCGACGGCCGGGTGTCCATCAGCACACCGACCCGTCCGCCCTGGCGTACGCCGACGCCGATCAGCCCGCGGACCACGTTGTTGATCCGGCGGTTGACTGCCTCGTAGGTGTGCACCCGGCCGTCGAACAAAAGAAACTCGCCGTTGGGGGCGCCGTTGGCCTGCTCATCGATGATGCGGCCCAGCGAGATGCGGGTGTGGTCGTTGATCTGCCCCAGCCGGGTCAGCCGTGGCAGCGTACGGGCGGTTTCCACCGCCAGCGTGCGCGCCGACTTGTTGGCGTTGACCACCGCGTCTGCCGCACCGCGCGCCAGCGACAGCGCGAGCCCTGAGGCTTCGGCCACGCTGTGCATGAGCCGCGCGGACAGGGCCACCCCGGATTCGTCGGGCTCGGCGGTGCTGTCCTGCATCGGCGCGATATTGGCCGGCCGGGAGTCCTGGCCGGCCAGCCAGCGCACCCAGTCCGCCACCGTCGGCCACGTCGCCGTCGCCGCCTTGGACCCGACGACCAGGCCGAAGTGACCAGCTCGGATCATCACCTCGTAGACATCGGCGGCGGGTGCAGCGCGCTTGATGCCGCGAACCGAGGCCGGTTGGCCGATGTCGTCGACCTCGCCGACGAACGCCAACACCGGGCAGGTGATGTCGGACAGCGTCACCAGCTGGCCGTTGATCGCGAACCCGCCCGACATCATCCGGTTGTGGGCGATGAACTGCTTGAGCAGTTCGGACACCGCCGGACCGGACCAGGCGATCCAGCCCTCCGAATCCAGGAACCGCCGCTGCTGCTCCCGTGGCAGCAAGGCGTCCCGGTCATGTAGCTGGAACAGGAAATCCAGGCGCGCCTTGGCTGTTTTGAGCGGGTCCAGCATCTGAAATCCGGTGCGCGCCAACCAGCCTGGAATGTCAATGCGGTTGAAGACATGGTCGGCCATGAAGTCGGCGGCGACCGCACCCAGATTCGGCGGAATGCCCATTGGCAGGGCCGCCAGAGTGTCCACC
The DNA here is from genome assembly GCF_010731895.1 of Mycolicibacterium helvum. Taxonomy (NCBI): domain Bacteria; kingdom Bacillati; phylum Actinomycetota; class Actinomycetes; order Mycobacteriales; family Mycobacteriaceae; genus Mycobacterium; species Mycolicibacterium helvum. The sequence goes on from NZ_AP022596.1 coordinate 5,839,282, forward strand.
GGGGAGCCGAACGCCACGATGCTGGCGATGTCCTTGGTGCGCCGGTAGGCCGCGGTCTGATAACAGAACATGCCGCCTTGGGAGTAGCCGGCCAGATGCACGCTCTGGCCGGTGGCGTCCTTGACGGCGTCGATGGCCTCGCTGAGCGCCACGATGTGGTCGGTGAGGTTGCGTTCCATGCCGCCCTCGACCTCGTCGGGCGAACCGAAGTCGATGACCCACGGGTCGATGCCCGCCTCGTGCAGGATGCCGACGGCGCCGTCTTCGCGGGTGACGTCCCACATGTTCGCCGACATCATCATCGGGTGGACCATCAGAACCGGCGGCCCGGCGGGCGGCCGGCCCGGCCGGTTGTCCGGCGGGAAGTAGCGCCGGAGCTTGTACATCGGCTTGTTTTCGACGATCTGGTGCGGCGAGGGCACCGCGCCGGTTTCCAGACCGCCCCAGCGCAGTACCTCGAAACCGTTCTGCGCCGTCGCCATCAGGCGTTCAACAGGCCTGGTGACCGCCGACAACTTCAGATCCACGGGTCTTCTCCCCTGTCCCACGTCCCTGCCGCATAAGGCCCCGACAGCCAGCACATCATGGCATAACGCCGATCTGTGTCCCGCTGCTTTGGTGGGGCACCAGTACCCTCATCCCAGTGGCACACCTGCTCGGCGCTGAAGCGCTCCATCTCGAGTATCCGACGCAGGTGGTCTTCGAATCCGTGACCGTCGGCGTCAACGACGGCGCCCGGATCGGCATCGTCGGGCGCAATGGCGACGGCAAGTCCAGCCTGCTGGGCATGCTCACCGGACGCATCTCGCCCGACGCCGGCCGGGTGACCCTGCGCGGCGGGCTGCGGGTGACCGCACTGGACCAGGCCGACACCATGCCCCCAGAAGCCACCGTGGGCGCGGTGCTGGTCGGCGACCTGCCCGAACATGAGTGGGCCGGCAACCCCCGCATCCGCGATGTCGTCGCCGGTCTGGTTTCCGATATCGACTGGCAGACCCCGGTGGGCCAACTCTCCGGCGGCCAGCGCCGCCGCGTCCAGTTGGCCGAGCTGCTGATCGGCGACTGGGATGTGATCGCCCTCGACGAGCCGACCAACCACCTCGATATCGAGGGCATCACCTGGCTGGCCGAGCACCTCAAGACCCGCTGGCCGCGCAACTCCGGCGGTCTGCTGATCGTCACCCACGATCGGTGGTTCCTCGACGAGGTCGCCAACACGACGTGGGAGGTGCACGACGGGATCGTCGAACCATTCGACGGTGGCTACGCGGCATACGTGTTGCAACGCGTCGAACGTGACCGCGTCGCCGCGGCCGCCGAGGCCAAGCGGCAGAACCTGATGCGCAAGGAGCTCGCCTGGCTGCGCCGCGGGGCACCGGCACGAACCTCGAAACCGAAGTTCCGCATCGACGCGGCCAACCAGCTGATCGAGGACGTGCCGCCGATCCGCAATGGTGTCGAGCTGGCCAAACTGGCCACCTCTCGGCTGGGTAAAGATGTCATCGACCTCCTCGACGTTTCGGTGGCCTACGACGGGAAACCCGTTCTGCGCGATGTGGAATGGCGTATCGGCCCCGGTGAGCGCACCGGCATCGTCGGCGCCAACGGCGCGGGTAAGTCGACGCTACTGGGATTGATCGCCGAGACGGTAGCCCCCGATTCCGGTCGGGTCAAGCGCGGCAAGACGGTGCGACTGGCGATGCTCGATCAGCAGTCCAGCCAACTCACCGATATCGCCGGCGATATGGTTCGCGAGGTCGTCGGCAGGCTGCCGGCCGGCTATCAGGTCGAGGGCAAGGAGCTGACTCCTACACAATTGTTGGAGCGCTTGGGTTTTCGCCGTGAGCAGTTGTCCTCGCGGGTAGGCGAGCTTTCCGGCGGGCAGCGCAGGCGCCTGCAGCTCATGCTGACGTTGCTCGAGGAACCCAACGTCCTGGTGCTTGACGAGCCGACCAACGATGTCGACATCGATATGCTCTCGGCCACTGAGGATCTGCTCGACTCGTGGCCCGGCACGTTGATCGTGGTGTCCCACGACCGGTATCTGCTGGAACGGGTCACCGATCAGCAGTACGCGATCCTCGACGGACACCTGCGTCATCTGCCAGGCGGTATCGACGAGTATCTGCGGATCAAGGCACGCAGCGAGACGGGCGGTGCGTCAACGTCGACTCGCGAGCCCGCCACCCAGGCACTTTCCGGTGCCGAATTGCGCAGTGTGGAAAAGGAAATCGCGTCCCTGGACCGGGCGCTGGTCAAGCTGTCCGACCGGGTCAACGCCAAACACGTCGAGCTGGCCGAGTTCGACCAATCTGATCATGTCGGCCTGGGCCGATTGACGCAGGAACTTCGCGAACTGGAGGCCGAGGTGGCCGACAAAGAGAACCGGTGGCTCGAGCTGTCGGAATTGGTCGACTAGCTAATCGACTGCGCGGCCATCCGATACCGGATACCGGCCGACCAGCAGCAGACCACTCGCTGCGACCAGCCCCGCAATCAGGATGGCAACGCTGACCACCTGTTTTTCGGCGATGACACCGAATGCGACGCTGCCCAGTGCCATCGAGCCCTGCAGAGTCATGTTGTAGAACGAGGTCATCAGCCCCCGCATGCGCTCCGGCGATGACGTCTGCACCGAGTACTGGTGGCTGACACTGAGGACGCTCCAGGAGAAGCCGAAGAACAGCAGAAATGACGCATCGAGCAGCATGCTGTCCCACCGGCTGATGCCCAGCACGGTGGCCGAGAATACCGCCAGCGCACCGGTTGTCAGCACATTGATTCGGATGTGGCGTTGCAGCAGCGGCATGACCGACACGCCCGTCGCGGTTCCGATGCCCAGGGCTGTCAACAGTCCGCCGTACCCGATCACCCCGGTCTGAATATTGTCCCGCGCCTCCAGCGGCAGCAGCGCCAGCACCCCGCCGACCGGGGCCATCAGCACGGCCGAGCGAATCATCGGGCCGTACAGTGCCGGCGATTTCCTCAAGTACTGCCACCCGTCGCGCAACGACCGGGTGACGGCCACACGCTGTTCGGCTGCGCCGGCTGCCGGTTTGGGCACATGACGCAACGCGAGGATCATCACGAGGTGCGAAAGCACCCGCACCGCGAAGACGAACGCCGCGCCGACGACCATGAGGAAGCCGCCGATGATCGGGCCGATCGCCTGGGCAAGCTTGCTGCTCAGCGCATTGAACGAAATCGCGGCGACGAGCTTGTCTTCTGGCACCATGTCGTGCAGGAACGGCTTCCAGGCCGACTGCTGGACCACCAGCCCGGCTCCGATCAGGAACAGCAGTGTCAACAGCGGCCACGGGGTGAGGTGGCCGAGCCACTCGATCAGCGCCAAGACGACGGCCAAGGAACCCATCCACAGGTGGGCGACGACGAGCAGCCTGCGATGACCGATGCTGTCGGAGATGATGCCCACCGGGATGCCGAGCACCAGGAACGGCAGGCTGGTGGTGGCCTGCACCAGGCTGACAAGGACCGCATTGCTGGTCAGCGACGTCATGATCCAGCCGGCGGCCAGCAGTAGCATCACCTGGCCCAGATTCAGCACCAGATTGGCCGACCACAGGTCGCGGAATTGGCGCTGGCGAAACAGCCCGTATCCCCCACCCACCCCGAGAAGTTATCAGTACCGGAGTTGATTCCTAGACTGTCCACCATGGGCTACCTGTTGCGGCCGTTCAGCGTCTGGGCACGGTACTTCCCGCAACTGCTTGCCTGCTATCTGCTGGGTCTGCTGGGCCGGCACCTGGCGATCGATTGGGCAGCGTGGGCCGGCTACGACAACGACTGGTGGGCCTCGCTGATCATGCCGCTGGCGGGCATGGCGCGGCTGGGCTCGTACGTGGCGATGTTCCTGGTGCTGCGCCCGGCTTTTCCGGTGCTGGCCACGCTCGGCCGGCGCCCGGCCCGCAGCATCGATCTGTTTTCCACCGTCATCGTGCCGTTCTTCGCGATCTATCTGGCCTGGCAGATGTTCCGGGAGGACTGGCTCGCTTTCGAGAGCCGAGCCCTGATCTATCGCGTCGGTGACTCGATGACAGCCGTGGCAGCCGGAGCTCCACCGACTGATCTGCATCCGCAATCGCTGCCCGTCGGGGCGGTCACCTGGGTCCTGATCGCGGCGGCATTGGTGACCCGCACGGCACTGAGCAAGCTCAAGGACCGGTTGCCGTCGTGGCTCGTCGCGATCCGGCTCTATGTCGATGCGCTATGGGTGTTCTTGGTGCTGAGCTTCTCGGTCAATCAGGGTTTGACGGTACTCATCAATCCGGCCGGGTGGATTGCGCAGCGCCGAATCATAGTGTGGCTCAGCACCACCCGCGCCGACCTGTTCTCTCATTTCGCGCCGCTGGAGAAAGCCTGGGACGCCGCCATGTGGATGCTGCGCACCGCGTTCGGCGGCGCGGCTGTCCCGCTCATCTGGCTGGCGCTGGCCGGCATCGTCTACGGCGTCACCGTGACTACCGACTGGCGCAAGGTGGCCCAGCGCGTCGTCGGCCGTCGTGCCGATGTGGTCTTCGAGCGATCCGCCCCGGCCGGCAAGCGGTGGCAGAAACGCTGGACCGTCTTACCGAAGACGCTGCGGGAGAAAGTCACCGACCACGCAATCGAGCAACTCGGCAAATTCCGGCCGATCACCGACTCGGCACGCATCGTGCTGCACGCCGGCGCATTGGCACTGGCGCTCTACGTACTGGCCTATGCCGGCCTGGCGTGGCTGGATATGACCGGCAGCTTCTACCGGGCCCAGCTCGGCGACGGCTATCTGCTGCGCGGTGCGGCCTGGCTGCTGGGCCCGCACCCAGAACCGTTCTGGGACGGGTTCGGCCAGACGCTGAGCCTCATTTCGCACGCCATCATCGAACCGCTGCGAATCTGCCTGATCGCCAGCACTTTTGCGTATTGCCTGGAGCAGGTCGCCCCGGATCCGGCGCCACCGCAGCCAGCTACAGCTGCAGCCGCACCCTGATCCGACCGTCCAAATCGACCACGTCGACCGCGGTCGGCACGACGTCACGCGGCAGCAGGAAGCTGAACTGCACCGGCCCTGTGCCCGTGCACCGGTCGGACGCGCCATCTGGCACCTGCGGCCCGTACCCCGTCATCCCCTCGGCCTGCCAGCGGCGCAGACCATCGGTGATCATGCCGATGCACATGTCGCCTTCGGGCGCACCGGTGCGGTCGATAGCGACCACCTGCAGCACCGTGCCGACCGGCAATGGCTTGGCTCCCGAACGAGTCGCCTTGTTGAGGTGCCGGACCCCGGTGATGGTCCAGGTCTGCCCGTCGAACGACCCTGTTGCGCCCGCGGCGACGACATGGGCCGGGACGACGGTATGGCGGTAGCGCGACCAATCCGGAGCCAGTTCGGTCACCACCAGAACCGTGAGCGCCAAGGCGACAACGACGGCGCCGATGATGTTGCGCTGCCACAACGCGGCGGGCGCCCGGAGCCGGCTCATCGTGGCACAGTCTCGGCCGGCGGGATGACGATCGAGTGCGACCGGTTGACGCTGGCGTCGGCGAGCGGGATGTCCATGACCAGGCGCGAGCTGAGCCGCTCATCACCGCCCCACACCCGAAGCACCACCGATTTCACCGAGTTCAGCACGTCGACCGGAACATCGAATATCCACACGCAACGCAGCGTGAGACCGGGCTGCACCAGTCCGTTGGTCGACAACAGCCGATCGGTCGGTGCGTAGGTGTTGGGTCCCACCAGTAGGTCGGCGCGCGGCAGCACAGGCGCATTCGTGGCATCCAGCGAGGTCGCGGCCATCAGCCACGTTCCGGCCGCGGCGATCTGTTTGTTTGACGGCGGCTTCTCGATCGTCGGGGCGATAGCCGCACCGGTCACGGTTGCCGACAGGTTGTCTCCGACCGCCGCGGTGTTGATCCCGGCATGGACATCGAACGGCGCATAGATGCTGGACTGGGCGGGCAGGTGATGCCAGATCAGTGCGGCCAGTGCGACCGCGACAACGGTGAGCACTGCCGCACCTGCGAACCGGCGACTCACGGTGCAACCTTGACAGGGACGCTGACCTGCCCGTAATCGGTGAGACTGTCCACCCAGGTCTGGCCGTAGGTGACCATCAACTCGTGGAACTGTTTCTTCCAGATCCGCAATGTCACCGAATCACCGTCGCGCAGTGCGTTTTCCGGCAGCGTCCACATTGTGGCGACCTGCTCGCTCAGGCCCGGCCCGAGCCGGGTGATGCGGCTACCGTCGGCGATCCGGAATACCCCGAAGAAGCGTTTGCCCGGCTCGTCATGAAGATCGAGTTCATTGTCGACGGAGGCAGGTACGGTGCCGTCGTTGCGCAGTGTCGCGGCGACGGCAAGGTAGCGCAAACCCGCTGCCTTCGGTGCCACCAGCCACGTGCCCGCACGGACCTCGCGAGGAAACGACGCGCGGTCGATGGTGACGGTGAACGCGCCGTCGCTGAACTCCTCACCCGGTTTGAACGGTGTCACCGTGGTGCTGACGGTGTCCAGGCCACCGAACAATGCGGTGGCCGCCAGGACCGCCACCGTCAGCAGTTGGCCCATCTGCGAGAACCCAAGACCGGCGAACCAGCGCCGGATGCGCCCCCCACCCGGTGTGCCCGCCACGAAAGCGATCGTAATAGGTCTCGCGGCGTGGTCAGCGTCGCAAACGAACCCGCAATCTCTCGGCGGTCTCTCGCACGACACCAAGCTGGTTGGCGACCTGCACCGGGGCTGTTCCGCCGCGGGCGTCGCGGGAGGACACCGATCCTTCGACAGTTAGGACCTCACGCACCTCGGGGGTGAGTTCGGCGCTGATCTGAGCCAGCTCGTCGCCGGTCAGCTCATCGAGCCCGACCCCGCGACCCTCGGCGACACGCACCGCTTCACCGGCGGCTTCGTGCGCGACCCGGAACGGCACCCCGCGGCGCACCAGCCATTCGGCGACATCGGTGGCCAGGGTGTAGCCGGCGGGGGCCAGCGCGGCCAACCGTTCGGTGTCGAATACCAGGGTGGCGACCAGCCCGGCCATCGCGGGCAGCACCAGCTCCAGCTGCGCGACGGAGTCGAACACTGGCTCCTTGTCTTCCTGCAGGTCCCGGTTGTAGGCCAGCGGCTGAGCCTTCAGGGTGGCCAGCAGGCCGGTGAGGTTGCCGATCAGCCGGCCGGACTTGCCGCGCGCCAGCTCGGCGATATCCGGGTTCTTCTTCTGCGGCATGATCGAACTGCCGGTCGACCAGGCGTCGTGCAGCGTGGCATAACCGAATTCGGTTGTGCTCCACAAGATGATGTCCTCCGCTAACCGGGACAGGTCGACGGCGATCATCGCCAGCACGAAGGCGGCCTCGGCGGCGAAGTCGCGGGATGCGGTGGCGTCGATCGAATTATCTGCCGCCGCAGCGAATCCCAGTTCCTCGGCGATGGCGTCGGGGTCCAGGCCCAGCGACGAACCGGCGAGCGCACCCGAACCGTAGGGCGATACCGCGGTGCGGTCGTCGAAATCGGCGATGCGGTCGACGTCGCGCAGCAGCGGGTGGGCATGGGCCAGCAGATGGTGTGCCAACAGGACCGGCTGGGCAGCCTGCAGGTGGGTTTTGCCGGGCATGATCGCGGTCGGGTGCGCGGCGGCCTGCGTCGCCAATGCCGACACCACCTCCAGGGCACCATCGGCGACGCGGCGCATCGCGTCGCGCAGCCACATCCGAAACAGCGTGGCCACCTGATCGTTTCGGGACCGGCCCGCCCGCAACCGGCCCCCGAGGTCGGGGCCGACGCGGTCGATAAGGCCGCGCTCGAGCGCCCCGTGCACGTCCTCGTCGGTGACCAGCGGCGTGAAGCTGCCGTCGGCGACGTCTCGGCCCAGGCTATCCAGACCGGCCAGCAGGCCGTCACGCTGCTCATCAGTCAGCAGACCCGCCCGGTGCAGCACTTTTGCGTGCGCCTTGGAGGCAGCGACGTCGTACGGCGCGAGCACCCAGTCGAAGTGCGTGGACTTGCTCAGCGCCGCCAGCGCCGGCGCGGGCCCGTCAGCGAAACGCCCACCCCACAGCGAGCCCTCGTTGGTGCTCACGTCTGATTGCCTGCCAGGTCCCGGCGGGCGGCGATCTTCGACGACAGGCCGTGCACGTGCACGAAGCCCTTGGCCGACGACTGGTCGAAGCTGTCGCCCTCGTCGTAGGTCGCCAGGTTGAAGTCGTACAGCGAGGTCGGGCTGCGCCGGCCGTTGACGGCGATATGTCCACCGTGCAACACCATCCGGATTTCGCCGGTCACATGCTCCTGGGTGTTGGCCACGAAGGCTTCCAGTGACCGCTTCAGCGGCGAGAACCACAAGCCGTCGTACACCAGCTCGCCCCACTTGCGGTCGGTGGTGCGCTTGAACCGGCCGAGCTCGCGCTCCAGCGTCACATGCTCGAGTTCGGTGTGGGCGGTGATCAACACCATCGCACCTGGGGCCTCGTAGATTTCGCGGCTCTTGATACCTACCAGCCGGTCCTCGACGACGTCGAGGCGGCCGACCCCCTGGGCACCGGCGCGCCGGTTGAGCTCGACGATCGCCTCCAGCACCGTGACGGGATTGCCGTCGATCGACACTGGCACACCGTGCTCGAAGCCGACGATCACCTCGTCGGGGGTGTTCCAGTTGAGCGTCGGGTCCTCGGTGTAGTCGTAGACGTCCTTCGTCGGGGCGTTCCAAAGGTGTTCCAGGAAGCCGGTTTCCACCGCGCGGCCCCACACGTTCTGGTCGATGGAGAACGGCGAACGCTTGGTGACGTTGATCGGGATGGCGTTCTCCTCGGCGAACGCGATCGCCTTCTCCCGGGTCCAGGCGTAGTCACGGACCGGGGCGAGCACCTCCAGATCAGGTGCCAGCGAGGCGAATCCGACCTCGAAGCGCACCTGGTCGTTGCCCTTACCGGTGCAGCCGTGCGCGACGATCCCGCCGCGGTGTTCGCGCGCCGCGGTCACCAGGTGCTTGACGATCAGCGGCCGGCTCAGCGCCGATACCAGCGGGTAGCGGTCCATGTAGAGGGCGTTGGACTGGATGGCCGGCAGGCAATACTGCTCGGCGAACTCGTCGCGGGCATCGACCACAACCGCTTCGACGGCACCGCAGTCCAGGGCGCGCTGGCGAACGACCTCCATGTCCTCGCCACCCTGGCCGAGGTCGATGGCCACAGCCACCACCTCTTTGCCGGTCTCCTTGCCGATCCAGCTGATGGCCACCGAGGTGTCCAGGCCGCCGGAATACGCCAAGATGACGCGTTCGGACATGAAGTGCTCCTTTGTCTTTTGGTCTCTACTGGATGTAGTTAGTGGATGGTCTCGAACATGGTGGCCAGTTGCGCGCCGGTCATCGGCTCGCGGGCCACCACAAAGATGGTGTCGTCCCCAGCGATCGTGCCGACGACGTCGGGCAACGCCGCCCGGTCGATCGCGCTGGCCAGGTAGTGCGCGGCCCCGGGCGGGGTGCGCAGCACGGCCAGGTTACCGCTGGCGTCGGTGGACACCAGCAGATCGGCAAGCAGCCGCGAGACGCGCTCGGTGCCGCCGGACACTCCGCGTACCGGGCTGCCATCCTCGGGTACGACGTAGACACCGACGCCGCCGTCGGCGCCGCGCAGCTTGACTGCACCGAGCTCTTCGAGGTCGCGCGACAGCGTCGCCTGGGTGACCTCGATTCCCTCGTCAGCCAGCAGCGCCGCCAGCTCGCTTTGGCTGTGCACCGACTGCGAGGACAGCAGCGCCACGATCCGGGCTTGGCGCCCGGCTCGGGTGGTGCTGACCTCGCTGGTCATGACTGCTCCAACAGCCACACCAGCAGCGCCTTCTGTGCGTGCAGCCGGTTCTCTGCCTCGTCCCACACCGCGCTGCGCGGGCCGTCGATCACCTCGTCGGTGATCTCGTGCCCGCGGTGCGCCGGAAGGCAATGCAGCACAACAGCTTCGGAATCGGCGTGATCGAGCAGGCCGGCATTGAGCTGGAATGGCCGGAATGGCCCGACCCGGTCAAGGCCGTCGTTCTCCTGCCCCATCGACGTCCAGGTGTCGGTGACCAGCACGTCGGCACCCTTTGCGCCGGTCACCGCATCCGCGGTCAGCGTGACCGTGGCACCGGTCTGCTGGCCGCGCCGCTCGGCGGCGGCGACGAACAGCGGGTGCGGCTCGAAGCCGGCCGGGGCCGCGATCGTGACGTGAATGCCTGCGGTGACTCCGCCGAGCATCAGCGAGTGCGCCATGTTGTTGGCGCCGTCGCCGAAGTAGGTCATCCGCAGGCCGCGCAGCGAGCCCTTGCGTTCGACCAGCGTCTGCAGGTCGGCGAGCACCTGGCAGGGGTGGAACTCATCGGACAGCGCGTTCACGACGGGAACCGTTGCCCCCGAGGCCATCGCGGCCAGGCGCTGCTGGGCGAAGGTGCGCCAGACGATCGCGTCGACGTAGCGTGACAGCACCCGACCGGTGTCCTCCAGGGTCTCCTCCCGGCCGAGCTGGGTGGCGCGCCCGTCGACGACGACGGCGTGACCGCCGAGTTGGGCGATGCCCATCTCGAAGGAGAACCGGGTGCGGGTGGAGTTCTTGTCGAAGATGACCGCGACACCGCGCGGGCCCTCCAGCGGCCGCCGGCTCATCGGATCTTTCTTGAGTGCGGCGGCCAGTTGCAGGATTTCGGCCTGCTCTTCGGGAGTCAGGTCGTCGTCGCGCAGGAAGTGCCTCAGGGTGCTCATTGGGCCGCCTCATCCAGGATCGCCGGTAATGCCGTCAGGAAATCATCGATCTGCACGTCAGTGATGATCAGCGGCGGCGCAAGCCGGACCACGTCCGGTGCGGCGGCGTTGACCAGGAATCCGGCGTCGCGGGCCGCGGTTTCGACGGCCTTGCTCTGTGGGGCAGTCAGCACAACACCGCGCAGCAGGCCGCGGCCCCTGACGTGATCGACCAGCGGATGGCCCAGCGCCTCGATACCGTGGCTCAGCGACTTGCCGAGCAGATCGGCGCGGTTGACCAGGTCTTCGGCGGCCAGCACCCGCAGCACCGCCAACGCGGCCGCGGTGCACACCGGGTTGCCACCGAACGTGCTGCCGTGCAACCCGGGGGTCAGGAGATCGGCGGTGGGTCCGATGGCCAGGCACGCACCGATCGGCAGTCCCCCGCCGAGACCCTTTGCCAGCGTGACGATGTCGGCAGTGATGCCGTCGTGCTGGTGGGCGAAGAAGGCGCCGGTGCGCCCGACGCCGGTCTGAACCTCGTCGAGAACCAGAAGCGCACCGTGGCGGCTGGTGATCTCGCGTGCGGCGACAAGGTAGCCCTCCGGCGGCACGACGACGCCGCCCTCGCCCATGATCGGTTCGAGGAAGACGGCTGCGGTGTCGTCGGCGACCGCGGCCTCGAGTGCTTCGACGTCCCCGTAGGGCACGTGCGTGACATCGCCGGGCAATGGTTCGAACGGCGCTTGTTTGGTGGGCTGTCCGGTCAGTGCGAGCGAGCCCATCGTGCGGCCATGGAAGGCGCCTTGGGCGGCAACGAGTTTGGTGCGCCCGGTCAGCCGGGTGATTTTGAAGGCGACCTCGTTGGCCTCGGTGCCGGAGTTGCAGAAGAACACCCGGGCCGGGGCGTCGAGCTGGTCGACGAGCGCCTCGGCCAACGCGATACCCGGTTCGGTGGCATACAGATTCGACGTGTGGCCCAGGGTGTTGAGCTGGGTCGTGACGGCCTCGATGATCGCGGGATGGCGATGGCCGAGGATGTTGACCGCGATACCGCCGAGCAGGTCGAGGTAGGTCTTACCGTTCTCGTCCGTCACCACCGCACCGTCACCGCTGGCCAGCGCCAGCGGCGGCGTGCCGTAGTTGTCCATCATGACCTCGGACCAACGCTCAATGAGGCTGTGTTGACTCCCCGTTTCGCTCATGGGACCACCTTCGTGCCCGTGCCTTCGTCGGTGAATAGTTCGACCAGCACACAGTGTTCGACACGTCCGTCGATCACATGCGCGCTGGGTACCCCGCCCTCGACCGCCCGCAGGCACGCCTCGATCTTGGGGATCATGCCGGTTTCGAGGTTGGGCAGCAGCTCGGTCAGCGTATCCGTGTCGACCTGGCTGACCAGCGAATTCCGGTCGGGCCAGTTGGTGTAGAGGCCTTCGACATCGGTGAGCATCAGCAGTTTCTCGGCGCCCAGCGCCGTTGCCACGGCTGCGGCCGCGGTGTCGGCGTTGATGTTGTGCACCACGCCGTCGATGTCAGGGGCGATCGTCGAAATCACCGGAATGCGGCCGGCCGCAATGAGATCCAGGACCGCCGCAGTGTTGACGTGCTCGACGTCGCCGACCAGGCCAATATCGGTGGCCACTCCGTCGAGCGTGACCCCCCGGCGCACTGCCGTCAACAACTGAGCGTCTTCACCGGTGATGCCGACGGCGTACGGGCCGTGGGCGTTGATGAGGTTCACCAGCTCGCGACCGACCTGGCCGAACAGCACCATCCGCGCGACCTCGAGTACCTCGGGGGTGGTAACCCGCAAGCCGCCTTTGAATTCCCCGGCGATGCCGAGGCGTTTGAGCATGGCACCGATCTGCGGCCCGCCGCCGTGCACCACGACGGGGTGGATTCCGGCGTTGCGCAGGAACACCATGTCGTCGGCGAATGCGGCCTTGAGCCGGTCGTCGGTCATCGCGTTGCCGCCGTATTTGACGACGACGATCTTGTCGTTCAGCTGTTTGAGCCAGGGCAGCGCCTCGGCGAGGACCGCGGCCTTGGCGTTCACGGTTGCGGTCATGAGCTGTAGGCCGAGTTTTCTTCGACGTAGGCGTGCGACAGATCGGTGGTGCGAATCGTCGCCTGCCCGTCACCCAGTTTCAGGTCGACGGTTACGTCGATATCGGCACCGGCCAGATCCACATCGCGGGCACCGGGTGCGCCTGCGCCGTCAACGCACACCGGGAAGCCGTTGAACGACACGGTGATCCGCTGTGCATCGATCTCGAACGGCACCATGCCCACCGCGGCCAGCACCCGGCCCCAGTTCGGGTCGGAGCCGAACAGCGCCGTCTTCACCAGGCTGTCGCGCGCAACGATCCGGGCCGCGATCACCGCATCGTCGTCGGTCGGCGCCCCGGTCACGGTGATCGCGATGCGCTTGGTGACGCCCTCGGCGTCGGCCTGCAGCTGCGCGCACAGGTCATCGCAGACCCGCAGCACGGCCGCGTCCAGATCCTCTTGAGTGGGCGCGATCTCGCTGGCGCCGGAGGCCAGTAGCAGCACGGTGTCATTGGTCGAGCAGCTGCCGTCGACGTCGAGGCGGTCGAAGGTCTTGGCGGTCGCCCTGCGCAGCGCGGTGTCCAGCGCGTCGGCGTCGGCCACCGCGTCGGTGGTCAGCACCACCAGCATGGTGGCCAGCGACGGCGCCAGCATGCCAGCACCCTTGGCCATCCCGCCGAGGGTCCAGTTCTCCCCCGATTCGATCGAGTGATGCAGCGCAACCTGTTTCGGCACGGTGTCGGTGGTCATGATGGCGCGCGCGGCTTCTTCGCCGCCGGTGAGCCCACCGGCGAGTTCGTGGACGATCTCGGTGACGCCGGCCAAGACCTTGTCAAGAGGCAACCGATCGCCGATCAGACCGGTCGAGCAGACTGCGACCTCGACCGGTCCGGTCTCGGTGCCCCATTCACTGAGGGCTGCGGCAACAGCTTCGGCGGTGGCGTGCGCGTCCTGAAAGCCGCCCGCTCCTGTGCAGGCGTTGGCGCCACCGGAGTTCAGCAGCACCGCGCGCAGCCGGCCGGTGGACAGGACCTGCTGGCTCCACAGCACCGGGGCGGCCTTGACCTGGTTGCGGGTGAACACCCCGGCGGCCGCATAGTCGGGGCCTTCGTTGAACACCAGCGCCAGATCCAGTGCGCCGGATTTCTTGATGCCTGCGGCGATCCCGGTCGCGCGGAAGCCTGCGGGGGCGGTGACCCCCTGATTCCGCACCAATTTGGTCTGATCAAGGCTCGTCACGGCGCCACTCCCACGATTGACAATCCTTCGGTCTCGGTCCAGCCCAGTGCGAGGTTCATCGACTGCACTGCCGCACCGGCCGTGCCCTTGACCAGGTTGTCGATGGCGCATACCGCGACCAGCACGCCGGCGTCGACGTCGACGGCCACAGCCAGCTGCGCGGCGTTGCTGCCGATCACCGCGCCCGTGCGGGGCAGCTGGCCTTCTGCCAGCAGGTGGATGAACGGCTCAGCGTCGTAAGCCTTTTCGTAGGCCGCGCGAATCTGGGACACCGGCGCCTGGGTGCGCGCGGTGCAGGTGGCCAGGATGCCGCGCGAGGTGGGGATCAGCACCGGCGTGAACGAGACGGTGACGGCCCGATCCGTTACCGCCCGCAAACCCTGGGCGATCTCCGGGGTATGCCGGTGCGCACCGGCGATGTTGTAGGCCCGCGCCGAGCCGATCACTTCCGAGCCCAGCAGGTCGACCTTGGCCGCGCGACCCGCCCCCGATGTGCCGCTGACCGCGACGACGGTGACGGCCGGCTCGACGAGGTCCTCGGCGACGGCGGGCAGCAGGGCCAGCAGGGCGGCCGTCGGATAGCAACCGGGCACCGCGATCCGGGTGGCGCCGCGCAGCCGATCCCGGCCGCCGGGCAGTTCGGGCAGGCCGTAGGGCCAGCTGCCGGCGTGTGGGGAGCCGTAGAAGCGCTGCCAGTCGTCGGCGTCGGTGAGCCGGAAGTCGGCGCCGCAGTCGATGATCAGCGTGCCCGCGCCGAGTTGTTCGGCCAGGGCTGCGGAATGGCCGTGCGGCAGGGCCAGGAACACCACATCGTGGCCGGCCAGGACATCGAGTTCGGTGGGTTCGAGCACCCGGTCGGCCAGCGGCAACAGATGCGGGTGGTGCTCGGACAGGTGGGTCCCCGCGCTGGCCGCGGCGGTGAGCGCACCGATCGTCAGGCGTCCATCCGCGTAGGCCGGATGCCCGAGCAACAAGCGCAGAATCTCACCGCCGGCGTAGCCGCTGGCGCCGGCAATCGCCACCGAAGTCATGCAGCCAATTCTGCATGGTTATGCACCATGATGCAAATACATTCCGCTGGGGCGGTGATCAGGCCCGGAGTTCGGCGCCGAGGCGTGCGGCGGCCGCGGCCACCGCAGCGTCCCGGGCGGCACTGGCCTCGTCTTCGGTCAGCGTCCGGTCCGACGCGCGGAACCGCAGCGCCAGCGTCAGCGACTTACGGTCCTCGCCAATCTGCGGCCCGGTGTACACGTCGAACAGCGCGACATCCTCCAGCAACTCCCCGGCACCGTCGCGCACGGCGTCGACCACGGCCGCAGCGGCGATATCACCGGCCACCACCAGACTGACGTCCTGGAACACCGCCGGGAACGGCGACACCCGCGGGGCGGGCAGCGTCTCAGGGATCGGCACGGCATCCAGATCCAGCTCGAGCGCGCAGGTGCCCTTCGGCAAGCCCGAACGTTCGATCACCGCCGGATGCAGCTGGCCGGCATGCCCGACGACTCGGCCGTCGACCAGGACCTCCGCACAGCGCCCCGGATGCCACGGCAGCAGCTGCGCGGCGCGCAACGTGATGTCCACCCCGCAGGCGCGCGCGATGATCCGCACCGCCTCGAAGGCGTCGGCGGCCTCGACCGGGCGCCCAGGCCCCCAGGGACCGCGGGGCTCACGCAGTCCGGTCAGCACGGCGCCGACGTGGACGGGCTGGCGCGGCAACGAAGCGTCCAGCGCGGCGATCTCCGTGTCGCTCGGCCGCCGATGCGTCGGGATCAGCTCGACGGCCTTGGTCTGTTCGGTCGGGTGCACCACCTGCGCGATGGAGAACAGCGCGACGTCGACGAAGCCACGAGAGACGTTGCGGGACAAGGCTTCCAGCAGTGCCGGCAAGAGCGTGGTGGCCAGGTGCGGCCGATCGGCCTCCAGCGGGTTGAGCACCGAGGTGGTGGCACGCCTGGGATCGGCAGCAGCCAGACCCCACGTATCGAAGATTCCCGCAGGCAGGAACGGGGTGGGCAACACCTCGACGTAGCCCGACAGGCCCAGCGACTTGCCGACCGCGCGGCGCCGCTTCTGCCCGGCGGTGAGCCCGCGGCCGGCCGGGGCGGTGGGCAGCACCGACGGGATCTTGTCGAGCCCTTCCAGCCGCAGCACCTCCTCGACCAGGTCGGCGGGCTGGACGAGGTCTGGACGCCAGCTCGGTGGCGTCACCACGAGAATGGCCCGGTCGGCGTCGTCCTCGACGACGTCGGCACCGATCTGGGTCAACCGCTTCACCGCGGCACCGCCGTCGTACTCGACACCGGCCATCCGGTCAGGGAGGTCGAACCGCATCCGCACCGGTGCCGGCGACCAGTTGTCGCGCGGCGGGTCACCACGCCAGTCGGTCAGCGTGGGCTCGACTGTGCCGCCCGCGATCTCGGCGAGCAGCGCCGCGCACCGGTCCAGTGCGGCCACCGAAATCGCCGGATCGACGGACCGTTCGTAGCGCCGGCCGGCCTCGCTGACCAGGTGCAGCCGGCGAATCGTGCGGGACACCGCGGCGGGGTCCCAGACCGCGGCCTCCAGCAGGATGTCGGTGGAGTCGTCATCGATCTCGGTGGTGCCCGCGCCCATGACGCCGCCGATGGCGGCGGTCGCGACGTCGTCGACGATCAGCACGTCGGCCGGATCGAGTTTGCGTTCGATGTCGTCGAGGGTGACGACCGTCTCCCCCGGCTTGGCGAACCGGACGATGAACTCGCCGTTGATGCGGCTGCGGTCATGTGCGTGCATCGGGTGGCCGATTTCGAGCATCACATAGTTGGTGACGTCGACGGCCGGTGAGATCGGCCGGATGCCGGAGAGCATCAACCGCCGGCGCAACCACCACGGCGACAAAGCCTTCGGGTCGATTCCGGTGACCGGGCGCAGCGCGAAACGGCTGACGCCGGTGCCGGATTCGACGGTGACCGGTAGCGCCGGGCCCTCGACGGGCAAGGGTGGAACATCGGCGGGATCCACGAAATCCAGGTCGTACGCGCAGGCGATCTCGCGGGCGATCCCGCGCACCGACATGCAGTAACCGCGGTCCGGTGTGACGGCGAGATCGAAGATCACGTCGTCGAGGCCGAGCACGCCGATGGCGTCAGCTCCAGGTTCCGCGGTTCCCGGCGGCAGCACCATGATCCCAGAATGGTCTGCACCCAAACCCAATTCGGCGGCCGAGCAGATCATGCCATCGGAGAGCCGGCCGTAGGTCTTGCGGCTGGCGATGTGGAAATCGCCGGGCAGCGTAACACCGGGCAGCGCCACCACTACGAGATCACCGACGGCGAAGTTCGTTGCACCGCAGACGATATCGCGGTCACCGCCCTCGCCGACATCGACCTTGCAGGCGCGGATCGGCTTCTTGAACTCGGTGAGTTCTTCGATGGCGGTGACCCGCCCGACGGTCAGCGGGCCGCTGACCGGTCCGAGCGTGATGATGTCCTCAACCTCATGGCCGACGCGGATCAGCGCCTGCTCGAGATCATGGGGCTCGACGTCCCAGCCCGGCGCACCGCGCTGGACGATGTCACGTAGCCAGCTGTAGGGAAGGCGCATCAGACCCCGACCCCGAACGGCAGCGAGAACCGCACGTCACCCTCGACCATGTCGCGCATGTCGGGGATGCCGTTGCGGAACTGCAGAGTGCGCTCCAGACCCATCCCGAAGGCGAAGCCGGAGTACACGTCCGGGTCAATGCCGGCCGCGCGCAACACATTCGGGTTCACCATGCCGCAGCCACCCCACTCCACCCAGCCGGCGCCGCCCTTTTTGTTGGGGAACCAGATGTCCACCTCGGCCGAGGGTTCGGTGAAGGGGAAGAAGTGCGGCCGCATGCGGGTGCGGGCTGTCGGCCCGAACTCGGAACGGGCGAAGGCGTCGAGGGTCCCGCGCAGGTGGGCCATCGTCAGGCCACGATCCACCGCCAGGCCCTCCACCTGGTGGAAGACCGGGGTGTGAGTCGAGTCGAGCTCATCGGTGCGGAAGGTGCGGCCGATCGAGACGATGTAGACCGGCAGCTCACGGTCAAGCAGAGTGCGCACCTGCACCGGGGAGGTGTGGGTGCGCAGCAGCTGCCGCGATCCCTCCGGGGCGATGTGGAAGGTGTCGGACTCGCTGCGCGCCGGATGGTCGGGCGGAAAGTTCAGCGCGTCGAAGTTGAACTGCTCGGTCTCGACCTCGGGACCTTCGGCCAGCTCCCAGCCCATCGCGACGAACGTGTCGGCGATGTGCTCGGCCAGGATGGTGATCGGGTGCCGCGCTCCGATGGGCTCGCGGGTCGAGGGCAGGGTGACGTCGATGGCCTCGGCCACCAGCACTGCTGCGTCGCGTTCGGCGCGCAATGCAGCCAGGCGCTCGTCGTAGCTGCGCTGGGCCTCGCCTCGGGCGACGTTGACCAGCTTGCCGGCCTCGGAGCGGTCCTCCTTGGGCAGGCGGGCCAGCGCCTGGCGGGCCAGCGCCAGCGGTGCGCGGTCGCCCAGGTGCTCGGTCTTGGCGCGGGCCAGCGCGTCCAGGTCCGCGGCCAGCTCGAAGGCATGCCGGGCCGCGCTGACAGCCTTGGTCAACGATTCCTGCGACAAGTCGACGGGTTGGTCACCCACGCGGCGAAACGCTCCTTCTCCAAACCGGGCTGTTTGCACCACGGATGTGACGCAAGTGCCGATCATAGGTGATGCCAGAATGACGTCTCGCAGGCATTTCACCCCAAGGACACCCAATGCTCAGAGCCCTCGCCATCACAGCAGTGTGGGCGGTAGCGCTGGCCCTCGCGGGGCTGGCGCTGGAATTCAGCCCGTGGTGGTGGCTGCCCGCAGGGCCGGTGGCCGCGGTCGCGGCACTGGGCACCTGGGATCTGCTGCAGACCCGGCACACGATCCTGCGGGCCTACCCGGTGCTCGGACACTTCCGGTTCCTGGCCGAGGCACTGCGCCCGGAGATCCGGCAGTACTTCATCGAGTCGAACACCGAGGCCACCCCGTTCGACCGGGAAACCCGCGACATGGTTTACGAACGGGCCAAGGGCACCAAGAGTGACGAGCCGTTCGGCACCGAGCGCGACGTCAACGCACTGGGCTACGAGTTCCTCCGGCATTCCCTGCGCGCCCATGTCGCCTCCGAGCTCGCGCCCCGGGTGCGCCTCGGTGGCGCGGACTGCGCGCAGCCATATGACATCGCGCTGTTCAACGTCTCGGCGATGAGCTTCGGGGCGCTGTCCGGCAACGCCATCGAAGCGCTCAATGGCGGGGCGGCCCGCGGCGGGTTCGCCCATGACACCGGTGAGGGCGGGATCAGCCCCTATCACCTCAAGCACGGCGGTGACCTGATCTGGGAGATCGGCTCGGGATACTTCGGGTGCCGCGACGCCGACGGGCATTTCGACGCCGCCCTGTTCGAGGGGAAGGCCGCACTGCCTTCGGTGAAAGCGATCTCGATCAAGCTGTCCCAGGGCGCCAAACCCGGCCTCGGCGGGGTGTTGCCCGGCGCCAAGGTGAGTGCGGAGATCGCCGCGACACGTGGGGTGCCGATCGGCCTGACGGTGGTCTCGCCGCCGGCGCACACCGCGTTTCACACGCCGGTGGAGATGATGCATTTCATCGCGACGCTGCGCAGCCTGTCCGGCGGCAAGCCGATCGGGTTCAAGTTGTGCATCGGGGCACGCACCGAATTCCTGTCCATCTGCAAGGGGATGCTGCACACCGGAATCACCCCGGACTTCATCATCGTCGATGGCGCCGAAGGCGGAACCGGCGCAGCCCCACAGGAATTCGAGGACCATGTCGGCATGCCGCTGACCGAGGGCCTGATGCTGGTGCACAACGCACTGGTCGGGACGGGGCTGCGCGACCACATCAGGATCGGCGCATCGGGCAAGGTGGCCAGCGGGGTGGACATCGTGAGCCGGATCTGCCAGGGCGCGGATTTCACCATGTCGGCGCGCGCAATGATGTTCGCGGTCGGCTGTATCCAGGCGATGAAGTGCAACACGAACAAGTGCCCCACCGGGGTTGCCACCCAGGACAAGGGCAGGGCGCGGGCACTCGACGTTCCTGACAAGACCGAACGAGTGGTCAACTTCCAGCGGGCGACCGTGGCCAGCGCTGCCCAGATCGTCGCATCCATGGGCCTGGGCGGATTCGACGAGCTCGAGCCGGCGATGCTCAACCGCCGCATCGAAGGCCAGCGCACCCGCACCTACGCCGAGATCTACGACTGGTTGATGCCCGGCGAGCTACTCGATGATCCGCCCGAGTCGTGGCGCTCGGATTGGATTGAGGCGTGCGCCGAGGAGTTCCGCTAGATCCCCGCTAGGAGGGCGCAGACAGCGGCGCGGCCGTGCCGGCCAAGGCGCGGCGGACCGCGCGGCGTCGGGCGATACGCGCGGCCACCAGGGCGCCCAGCACGCCGAGCGTGGCCGTGGTCAGGATCGATGGTCCGGTGTTGGCCATGATCAGGTAGCCGAACGACGCGGCGACCGCGAGCAGTGCGTACCGCGCGGTCGTCCAGTGCGCCGGGTGGCCGAACCGGGTGCCGACCACCATGCCGAGGACCAGGGCGACGCCATGTCCGACGTTGGTGAAGTCGCCGGCGCTACTCACCACTGAACCGAATGCCACGGCCAACCACCAGCCGGTCCACGCTGCGCGCCAGCGGCGCGGGATGGCCGCGGTGAGCGCACCCAGGACACCGACCGCGCCGTAACTCATGCCGACATCGGTGACGTTGGCAATCGACCAGGAGGTCAGCCCGGCAGCCAGCGCCGCGGCCAGCCCGGCGGCCACCAACAACGTCGCGCCGACGTGGCCGACAACGAACGCCACCGCCATCCGGCGGCTGCGCCACAGCAGTTCGGCCAGGCCGAGAATCGCGAAGAGGCCCGGCAGCCACACGTAGATGGGTCCCCGGTCGGTGACGAAGGCGCTGCCGATCAGTGTGCCCAGACGGCCTTCACCGAGATTGTGCAGATTGGTGCTCGCGCGCCAGACGACCTGATCGCGGACGTGCGGCCCGAGCGCCAGCAGCACGGCCGCCACCGTCACGAGCGCGGCCGTGTAGCCAAGCGTGAACCGAACGCGGTCCAGCCGCGAGAGCACTGCGAAAACCATCCCTACCTACTATGCCTGGGCCTCGAGATCGTCCCCGTCGTCTTCGACTGGCAGATCCCTGCGGGTTTTGAGGCGGTACATCACCAGATCGGTGGGTACCCCGGATGCCCGCGGAGCGAACACCTGGCGCCTGATCCGCTTGACCGTGACTCCGAGCGATTCGAGATCGTCGGGCTCGATCAGCTCCAACGTCTTCTCCGAGACGATTAGTCCGCCGCGGGTGGCGCGGTCCATCACCCGGGCGGTGATGTTGACATCGACGCCGAGCCAATCCGATCCGATGCGCTGCGGGCGACCGGTGTGGACACCGGCGCGCATCCGCGGCGTATACCCGTCGACCTCGACCGTTCTGACCGCGTCGCGGGCGGCCATGGTGGCCCGCACCGCGGTGACCGGGTCGGTGAAGACCGCCATAATGCCGTCGCCCATGCGTTTGACGATGTGTCCGCCCGCGTCGAGCAGCGGAGGCTCGACGACTTGGGCGACGCGGCGCAGCAGACGCAACGTGGCGTCGTCGCCGGCGGCGAGCGACCAACTGGAGAACCCGACGAGGTCGGTGAAGACCAGCGTCACCTCTCGGTCGCGCGGCCGTCCGGAGACGCGTTCGGTGAGCGCCTGCCAGAGCTGAAGTGTGGCCAAGCTCACCTCGCGGGTGGCCGCTTCCCGGTCGCGCAGCAACCGGTCGGCGACTCGCGCGGCCGCGCGGGCACCGCCATCGCCGGCGGCCGAGAGCGGGTCACCGAAGTCGGGGTCGCCGGGCAGCATGCGGCGGGCACGACGAACCAGGGCGATGATGCCCGGATTGTGGTTGGTGTTGTGCCACCACGCCGCGGGCCCTCGCCCGGGTTGGTTGACGTCAACGAGGGAATCGGGTTGATCGTCGAACGGCTCGACGTCCACGAGATCCAGCCTAGGGAAAGGATTTCGGGCGAGCCAACTGTGTGACGCGGCCAACGTATCGCTACGCCAAACGTGTGGTCACAGCTTCGTCGCCGACATGGACAACGGGTGTTGTCAGACCTATCGTGATCCGATGAGGTCAACGACGACCGCTCACCCCGCCACACCGACCCCGCTCGGGCCGGACTCGCTGACCTGGAAATACTTCGGCGACCTGCGCACCGGGATGCTCGGGGTGTGGATCGGGTCGCTGCAGAACATGTATCCGCAGCTGGGCGCCGGAGTGCAAGATCATTCGATCCTGCTGCGTGAACCACTCCAGCGGGTCGCGCGCTCGGTCTACCCGATCATGGGCGTGGTCTATGACGGCGAGCGCGCCCGGCAAACCGGTGAGCAGATCAAGGGATTCCACAAAGGGATCAAGGGCGTGGACAGCGCGGGACGGCGCTATCACGCGCTCGATCCTGAGACGTTCTACTGGGCGCACGCCACCTTCTTCATGCTGATCCTGAAGGTGGCCGAGTACTTCTGCGGCGGGCTGACCGAGGCCGAGAAGCGCCAGCTCTTCGACGAGCACGTGCAGTGGTACGCCATGTACGGGATGAGCATGAAGCCGGTGCCCGACACGTGGGAGGAATTCTGCGAGTACTGGGAGCGAGTGTGTCGCGACGAGCTGGAGATCAACAAGGCGACGCTGGAGATCTTCGACATCCGGATCCCGAAGCCCAAGTTCGTGCTGATGCCGACGCCGGTGTGGGACCAGTTGTTCAAGCCGATGGTGGCCGGGCAACGCTGGATAGCTGCCGGCCTGTTCGATCCAGCGGTGCGCGAGCGGGCCGGGATGCGCTGGACCCCCGGTGACGAGGTCGCGCTGCGGCTATTCGGCAAGGCCGTCGAGTTGGCGTTCTGGGCGGTACCCGACGAGATCCGGCTGCACCCGCGGGCGTTGTCGGCCTATCGACGGGCCGCCGGGCAGATCCCGGCCGACGCTCCACTGGTCGAGGCACCCGGTTTCACGGCACCCCCTAAAGACCGCCGTGGCATGCCCATGCACTATGTCCCTCGACACAAGAGCCTCGTCGCCCGTGCGGGGTCGCTGGTCCACACAACGTTCTCACTTGCCGGTTTGCGGCCCGCCCGAGGACGTACCGCCGCCGCCTGAACCGGAGAATCCATGATCGAATGGTCCGACGTCGATATTGCCGTGCGCGACGCAGTCCGCGAGTTCGTCGACAAAGAGGTGCGCCCGTATATCGACGATCTCGAGAGCGGCGATATGGAGCCCTACCCCATCGTCCGGAAGCTGTTCTCCACCTTCGGCATTGACGAGATGGCCAGGGAGTCGCTGTCCAAGCGGCTGGATCGGATGCGGGCCGGCACGGAGAAGAAGTCCAGCGGTGGCGGCGGCATGTTCGGCGACGGTGGTTCGGCCGGAATGGGTTTCGTTCTGATCAGTGAGCTGTGCCGGGTGAGCATGGGGCTGGTCACCGGGATGGGTGTGAGCCTGGGGCTGACGGTACCCACCATCCAGAGCCGCGGCACGCTGGCCCAGCAGGAGCGCTGGCTGCCCGAACTGGTGACGTACGAGAAGATCGGCGCGTGGGCGATCACCGAGCCGGATTCGGGTTCGGATGCGTTCGGCGGCATGAAGTCCTATGTCGTCCGGGACGGAGACGACTACATCCTCAACGGGCAGAAAACGTTCATCACCAACGGGCCCGACGCCGACGTCGTCGTGGTGTACGCCAAGTTGGACGAGGGTGATCCCTCGATCGACAAGCGCGACCGCAAGGTCCTGACGTTCGTGCTGGATCGCGGGATGGAAGGCTTCGTTCAGGCCAAGCCGTTCCGCAAGATGGGAATTCACAGTTCGCGCACCGGCGAGCTGTTCTTCAACAACGTCCGCCTGGGCCGGGATCGGCTACTGGGCGAGACTGAGAACAACTCCTCCGGCGACGGCCGGGACAGCGCCAGATCGAGTTTCGCCGCGGAGCGCATCGGTGTGGTGTCGATGGCGCTCGGGGTGATCGAGGAATGCTTGCGGCTGTGTACGGATTACGCCAAGACACGCACGTTGTGGGGCAAGGAGATCGGGCAGTTCCAGTTGATCCAGCTCAAGCTGGCCAACATGGAGGTGGCCCGGATGAATGTGCGCAACATGCTGTTCCGGGTGATCGAATGCGGGCAGACGGGTACACCGATCTCGCTGTCCGAGGCGTCGGCGATGAAGTACTACTGCTCGCAGGCGGCGACCGACGTGGCCATGGAGGCGATCCAACTGTTCGGCGGTAACGGGTATATGACCGAGTACCGAGTGGAACAGCTTGCCCGAGATGCCAAGTCGTTGATGATCTACGCCGGCAGCAACGAGGTGCAGATCACGCATGTGGCCAAGGGGCTGCTCAGCGGCTGAGCTCTCGGGTGAGGATCTCACCCGGCCCACAGGGTTGATGCCCGCCTTCGAGCGACAACTCGCGAGCTACTGCCCGTAGTGCGGCGACACGCTGACTAATCCGGTGCTCGGTGCCGCGAGGGATACCGAGCGTCGCCGCATATCGCCCGCGGCCTCGGCGGCGGACTCGGTCCCTGCCGATCTCCCATCGGAGGGCATCCGAAATCGTTTTGGACGGCCGACCCGCCACCGCGAACCCCCAGCCGTCGATCGCCGTGACGAGGCCGGCAACGGTTGTCGGGCCGTTGAGTTGCAGGTAGCGGGTCAATACGTAGCGGAGTTCGGTTCCCCGCAAGACCAGCGAGTTACTCATACCGACAACGTCGCACAACCCACTGACACGGCATTTTGTCGCTGAGAGGCGGGCACCAACCCTAGTTGTCCCCAGAGCCGCTGGCGGCCAGAGCACGCGCCAGTGCACGGTGTACCGCCGCGCGCCCGAGCTGGACCTTGAAGGCGTTCTGACTCAGGGGGCGAGCTTCCGCCATCGCCCGCTGTGCCGCCGAGCGCAACACCGAGTCGTTGGGTCGGCTGCCGATCAGAACCCGCTCTGCAGCCGACACCCGCCACGGTTTGGCTGCCACCCCGCCCAGGGCCACCGACGCTGACGCGATCACGTCGTCGACTACCTCGATTCCCACCGCCGCGGACACCAATGCGAAGGCGTAGCTGTGCCGATCGCGCAGCTTGAGGTACCACGAGTGCGCCGCAAACGGTGACTGTGGCAGCTCGACAGCGATGATGAGCTCCGCTGGTTTCAGGCAGTTTTCGAGATGCGGAGTGTCGCCGGGCAGGGCGAAGAACTCGGCAATCGGGATTGATCGCGGCCCGTCGGGGCCCTGGAGGTGGACGACCGCGTCGAGAATCGTCAGGGCCACCGCCATGTCGGACGGGTTGGTGGCCACACAGTGCTCGCTGGCGCCGAAGAGCGCGTGCTCGCGGTTGAACCCGTCACGTGCAGCGCATCCCGAACCGGGCACGCGTTTGTTGCAATGGTCGAATTCGGTCTGCATGAAGTAGGGGCACCGGGTCCGCTGCATGAGGTTGCCACCGACGGTGGCCATGTTGCGCAGCTGGGTGGTGGCACCGCTGAGGATCGCCTGCGAAAGCACCGGGTACTGGGCGCGGATCAGCGGATGGTTGGCCAGCGCGCTGTTGGTAACACCCGCACCGATGTGTACACCCCCCGAGGCGGTGGTGGTCACCGCCGTGAGGCCGAGGCGGCCGATGTCGACCAGCGCAGGCGGTTGGGCGACACCGTTTTTCATCAGGTCGACGAGGTTGGTACCACCGGCCAGGTAGGCGCCGCCGGTGTCGGCGACTGATCGGATGGCGTCGTCCACCGAACCCGCGTGCTGGAAGGCGAACGTCTTCACCGTGCCGTCGTCTTCCCCGCCGCGGCGATCGCATCCACCATGTTGGAGTACGCACCGCACCGGCAGACGTTGCCGGCCATCCGTTCCCGGATCTCGGCTTCGGTCAGCGCTGGGCAGCCGTCGCGCAGAGCGTGACGGTCACCGTCGAACGACGCAGCGGACAGGTCGCCGCGAGAGTGCTCGCGCAGCATCGCATGCGCAGACGAGATCTGACCCGGCGTGCAGTAGCCGCATTGAAAAGCATCGTGCTCCAGAAACGCTTCCTGTACGGGGTCGAGATCGTCACCGGCAGCGAGCCCCTCGATGGTCGTCACCGCTGCGCCGTCGATCGACACGGCCAAGGTCAGGCAGCTGAGGATCCGTTCGCCGTCAAGGGCAACGGTGCATGCTCCGCACAACCCGTGATCGCAGCCTTTCTTGGTGCCTGTCAACCCGATTCGTTCGCGCAGGAGGTCCAGCAGCGTGGTCCGGACGTCGACGCTCATCCGGTGAGGCGATCCGTTGATCCGCAACTCGATGCGGTGTTCGGGATGCGTGTCCATCAGTCCTCCGGGTTCATCAGCTGCTCGACGGTGATCGGCAGGTCTCGCAGCCTGCGGCCGGTGGCGTGGAAGACCGCATTGGCGACTGCGGCGGCGACACCGCACGCGCCGATCTCGCCGATCCCCCGAGCACCGATCGGGTCCAGGTCGAAGTCGGGCACGTCGATGAAGGAGATGTCGAAATCGGGACGGTCGGCATGGGTGGGGACGTAGTACTCACCGATCATTTGCGCGGTGCGTGTGTCGTAGGGCACCTGCTCCAGCAGCGCCATGCCGACACCGAAAGTGATGCCGCCCATCACCTGATTGCGGGCCAGGTCCGGGTTGAGCACCCGCCCGCAGTCGATGACAGCCACCCAGCGGGTCACTGTCGCCCGGCCGATTTCCTCGTCGACTTCGACTTCGCAGAAATGCGCACCGAACGACTGGGATGCGGTGCCGCGCGCCTGACCGCCGTCGACCGACAGGGTGAAGGTCAAGTCGTCCAGATAGCGCTGTCCTCCCCCGCGAATCAACTCGGCGACGGTCGCGCGGCGATCCGCGCTCACCACCTCGCCGCCGGTGACACCGAGTTCGTCGCGCGCGCAACCGTAGAAGGGTGTCGCCGGGTCGGCGCCGACCAGGGCGATCAATCGTCGTCGCCACTCCGACGCGGTGGCCAAGACCGCCGATCCCACCGTCGCAGTGGTTTGCGACGCTCCGCTGTAGGGCGCGTCGGGGAAGGAGGAATCACCGGAGTCGAAGGTGACCTGCGCCAGCGCCAAGCCGGTGGCATCGGCGGCGACCTGGCTCATGACGGTACGGACACCGGTGCCGACTTCGTGTGTGGCCGAAGCGAATCGGGCCGAACCGTCGGCGGCAGTGGTCACGCTGCACGACGCCGGCATCCGCCTGCCCGGATAGGTTGCGGTGGCCATCCCCCAGCCGATCTGCACCCCTCGATCTGACAGCGACCGCGGTGCCGCGGGCCTTTTCGCCCACCCGAACCGCTGCGCCCCGAGCGCGTAGCAGTCCAGCAGATGCTTGCCCGACCACGGTAGGCCGCTGGCCTGGTCGACGTCGGCATGGTTGCGGATACGCAGCTCCAACGGATCCACGCCCACTTCAACCGCCAATTCGTCGATCGCGGATTCCAGGGCGAACAGACCCGGCGCCTCCCCCGGCCCGCGCATGAAACACGGCGTGGCGGCGTTGATCCGCGCGACGCGGTGCGAGACCACCAGCCGCGGCGAC
Source organism: Mycolicibacterium helvum (assembly GCF_010731895.1). Classification (NCBI taxonomy): domain Bacteria; kingdom Bacillati; phylum Actinomycetota; class Actinomycetes; order Mycobacteriales; family Mycobacteriaceae; genus Mycobacterium; species Mycolicibacterium helvum. Next base: position 5,866,917 of record NZ_AP022596.1, read on the forward strand.
TGGTAGAGCATCCGGGTGGACAGGCCGGCCGGCTCGCAGAAGTGCGCCACCGTCGACGTTTCGGTGACGGTATGGTGCTCGATGCTGGCCAGTGTCCCGTCGTGTTCCGCGATCAGCGTGAGGTCCTGCCGGGTGCGGGGGCGGTGCCCCGTGGAGGAGAACATCTGGCTGCGGCTGAGCACCAGTTTGACCGGGCGGCCGATCTCCCGCGCGGCGACCGCGGATAACACCACGTGCATCCACAGAAAGCTCTTGGAGCCGAAGGCGCCGCCGACCAAAGGCGAGATCACCCGGACGTTCGACTCGGGCAGGCCCAGATACGCGGCCAGCGCCGCTCGTTCGCCGGTGATCCACCGGGTGGTGTCATGGATGGTGAGCAGCTCGCCCGCCCATTCGGCGATGGTCGCCGACAGCTCGATGGGATAGTGCGCGTTCTGCGGTGTCGTGTACCTCGCGGCGACCCGGATGGGTAGCTCCGGTTCCTCGCGCGGGCCGCGATGGTCCTGCAACTTCTCTTCGTCCAGCTTCACGAAGTGGTCGGGGAAATAACTTCCGTGCCGGATCTGGTGGCCGCTGTCGTCGAGTGGTGGCGGCGCGGCCAGCACCGCGTCGACACTGAGCTGCGGCGGCAAGATCTCGTAACGCAGGTCGAACATCTCCGCGGCGCGGGTGGCGTTCTCTGCCGAATCCGCGACGACGAGCGCCATGTGTTGTCCGACGTGCTGGACCGTCAGGTCGGACAGCGGCGGCCGCCGCTCCATCGGCAGATCGAATGTCATGTCCACCGGAAGCGTCTGCAGTGGTGGGCAATTCAGCGGCGTCAGCACATGGACAACACCGGGAGCCGCGGCCGCACGGCGCGCACTGGTCCGCAGCGACTCGGTGGTCACCACCCCGTGTGGCACCTGCGATTGCACCACGGCCGCGTAGGCGAGGTCCCCGACGACGGTGTCCGCGGTGTACACGGCCCGACCCGTCACCTTGTCGCGGCCCTCCACCCGCGCCACCGGCTGCCCGACCTGCCGACCGCCATCGGTCATGGGAACGCCCTGGTGTACTGCGGCGGGGGCGCGAGCGGGACACCGAGGCTGCCGGCGGCATGGCGGGCCCACATCGGATCACGCAGCAGCGTACGGGCCAGGAACACCGCGTCGGCTTGTCCATCGGCGATGATCGCCGCCGCCTGCTCGGGATCGGTGATCATTCCGACTGCGGCCGTGGGAATTTGGGCCTTATCACGGATCGCCTCGGAGAACCGAACCTGATAGCCGGGTCCGACCGGGATCACCGCGTCGGGAACCAAGCCGCCGGTGGAGACGTCCAGCAGGTCGACGCCGAGCTCCTTGAGCCGGGCTGCCAGCACCACGGAATCGGCCAGCGTCCACCCCGGCCGGGGATCGTCGGTGTCACCGGCGAGCCAGTCGGTCGCCGAGGCACGGAAGAACAGTGGCAGCTCGTCGGGCCACTGCCGGCGAACCGCCGCCACCACCTCGAGTGCGAACCGCAGCCGATTCTCCAGGCTGCCGCCGTAGCGGTCGGTGCGGGTGTTGGACTGCGGGGACAGGAACTGGTGAATGAGATACCCGTGCGCGCCGTGCAATTCGAGCACCCGGAAACCCGCACCTGCCGCCCGCCGGGCTGCGTCGGCGAACGACCCGACGATCGATTCGATCTGGCTCAGCGCGAGCTCGGCCGGTGCGGGCAGCCGCCCGAACGAAATCGGGCTCGGGCCAACCGTGGGCCAGCTCTGGGGCTGTCGCGCTTCGTCGGGCCACGGCCGGCCGGTCGACCCCTTGCGCCCGGCATGGACGAGCTGAATCCCCGGCACCGCTCCCTGGCCGGAGATGAAGTCGGTGATACGCCGAAAGTTGTCGGCCTGAAGGTCATTCCACAGCCCGACGTCGTAGATGCTGCTACGCCCGACCGGATCGACCGCGGTCGCCTCCACCATGACCAGCGCCGCACCGCCCACCGCTCGCGAGCCGAGGTGCTGCACGTGCCAGTCAGTCGGCGAACCCATCTGCGGGCCGTCGGGAACCGCCGAGAACTGCATCATCGGCGACATCCAGACCCGGTGGGCGAAGGTGACCTCGCGCAGCGTCAGCGGTGCGAAAAGGCTGCTCACGATGCGGCTCGTGCCGCCGGCGGGTGGGCCGCCAACCCCAGGAACGTCTCCGCGGAGCGGCGCAACGAATCCGGTCCAGGCCCGTGCTCGGTGGCGAAACGGGCGGGTTCGGCTTCGGCCATGTCGAAGGGATAGTCGCTGCCGCAGAGGATCTTGTCGGTACCGGCAAGCTCGGCGAGCATCGCCAGTTGCGCGCTCCCGTGCGTGACGGTGTCGAAGTACAAGTCGCGGAACGACTCGGTGGGCCTGCGCGCCGCACGGGCGCTGACGTCTGTTCGCGCCGACCATGCGTGCGCCCAGCGGCCGACAAGGCCTGGCGCACAACCTCCACCGTGCACGAAGCAGATCCGCAGACCGGGCAGCTCGTCGATCAACCCGCTGAGCAGCAAAGTGGCGACCGCGGTTGTCGATTCGACCGGGTTGCCGATCAAGTTGGTCAGGTAGTAGTCCGACCATTCGGGGCGCGCCAGCTGCATGGGATGGACCAGCACCGCCAGGTTCAGCCGGGCCGCTTCGGCCAGGACGTGTCGAAGCGGATCGCTGTCAAGGGAGCCGCTGCCGACCAGCGGCGGAATCGCGACCCCGGCGATGCCCTCGATGTCGGCCAGCGCGCCGAGCTGACGGGTGACTTCGGCGCTGTCGCCGAGGGTGACCACCCCCATGCCCAATAGGCGCCCACCAGCACGCGCGACGACGTCACCCAGCGCGGCGTTGAAGTCATCGGCATATGTGGTGGCTCCGGGGCCGGGCACCAGCGGGAACGCGAACGGCGGCGCCGACAACACCCGCACGCCCACCCCCGCACGGTCCATGTCGGCAAGGGTCGCGCCCGAATCGCTCATCGCCTCGGTGGCGATGGACAGCGGCAGGTCACCGAGGTACAACTGGCCGCCGCGATCATGCATCGCCCCGTAGGGCGCGCCGGGAGGAAGACCGAACAAGGCCCGCGGCAGCCAGTGCGCATGGACGTCGACCACCCCGTCGACCAGTGGGGTCGTGATCACTGTGCACCTCGCTGTTCGGTCGTCGGATCGTTCAGGTCCAGGGGTGCGTTGACGCTGTCGACGTGTTCGACAGTGGTGAACACCAGATCATCCTCGCCGATGTTCTCGATATCGTGCAAAAGGAACTCGCCGGCGCCGAAGTGGAAATGGCGTGTCTCTCCGGCCTGGTACGAGACTTCGCGGGTGGTGCCGTCGTAGGTGTGCTGACGACTGCGCCCGGCGTTGACCGCGGTCCAGAAGTAGTCCAGTACATGCCGGTGAGCATGCCAGCGCTCGCCGGGGGCCAGCCTGATCTCCCAGACCCGGACCCGGTCGTTCTCGCTGAGCAGCCGCGATCCGACGTGGCCGTCGTAGGCGTGCTCGGCGAACTCGGCTTTGAGCCAGTCGGGCCAGGTCCCGAAGTCCGTCGCGACGAGGTCGCCGGCCAGCGGCAGGTCGGCGAGAAAACTGTTGTCGGTCATTGTGTTTCCGTTCTGTCGGGCTTATCTGTCAGTGGGCTTAGCGCCCGGGTCCGTATAGTCCGAAGCGCAGGTCGGGGTCGCCGGGACGCCAGGTGTTGTGGAATTGGGAGCGCTCCCCCATGTCCACGACACGACGCAGTAATGCGTCGCTGAGCTGAAGCTGGGCGGGTTCCCATTTGGTGAGCGCAGCGACGATGTCACCGCCGGAATCGCGCAGTGCCGCGGCCAGCGCCCAGCCGTCGGCGGCGGCCTTGGCTGTCCCGGCGGCGGCGTGCGGCCGGGATGCGCAGGCGGCATCGCCGATAAGGGCGACACGCCCCTGCGCCATCCGCGAGGACCTGACGTCGTAGAGGACTTGCAGATACGGATCCGCAGTTGCCAGCACCACTTCGGCGACCGCGGGCGCGAACAAGGCCGCGGCCGCGTCGCGCATCTCAGCGACGTAGCGGTCCTGAACCTGACCGGGGTGCACCGACACCGAACCGTGGAATCCCCGCTTGTCGATCGCCAGTTCGGTCAGCTCCGGGCCGGCCGGCACATTGCGGTACCAGACGTAATTCATCAGCCGGTGCGCCGGCCCCAAGCCTTCCTCACCGGGTATCGGGTACATGGTGATGTGCGAGTGCGGCACGACGTCGTAGGTGATCGCGTCCTGGAGCAGCTCGCGGGTCTGTGGGGTCAACGCCGACTGAGCCACCGTGCCGCGCCAGCCGACGTAGCCGGAGTAGCGCAGTTTGGCGTCGGGGTCGAAGCGTTCCCGCGCGGTCGAAGTGATGCCGTCGGCGAAGACCACCAAATCCGCTGATGCGGTGGCGCCGCTGACGAACCGCACCGTCGCCCGGTCGTCGTCCTGGCTGAAGCCACATGCGTATTCGCCGTAGTGGTAGTGGTCGGCGCCGAAGTCGGTGAGCAACGCCCGATAAAACGTCCCCCAGGACGTATAGGTCCAGGTCGCCTTCTCGCGGTGGACGACTTCGCCGTCGCGGTGCAGGTATTGGACGTACGAGGTCGAGGTGTGCAGGTCGGCCAGCTGCTGGCTGCTGCGCTCGGCGAACCAGCGCACCGTGTCCGGCTGCAACACGATCCCGCTGCCCCGCCCGTCCAGGGGTGTGGGGGTGCGTTCGTAGACCTCGACACGAAATCCGAGATCCCGCAACAGTAGTGCTGCAGTGAGCCCACCGATGGATCCGCCGACGACGACGGCCGTTGCGCTGGAGTACTCGTTCACGATTCGCTCTTTTCGGCGTGGTGGAGTGCGGGTTCGGCGACCGGGTCGGCCGGCATGGGCTCCCCCCGGGTCTCGGCGGCAAAGGCGAGCCCGACGATGGCGATGAGTCCCAGTGCGGCCACCCATGCGGTCGCCTGACCCAGGTCTCCGCCGAACCACCTGGTGGCGATAACGCCGGCGCTGAGCGGCCCGAGCGCGGTGACGTAGCGACCGACACTGTTGCAGACCGCCAGGGCGGTGGCCCGGACGCTGGGGGGGAACAGCTCCGGGGCGTAGATGAATGTGCCCGACAGCGCGCCAAAGAGGCCGAAGCCCAGAATCGGCATGGCAGAGAGGAATTCGGTGTAACTGCGGTCGAAGGGAAAGATCCACGCGATGCTGAGCGCCGACACGAGGAAGCTCATCAGGAAGGTCTTCCGACGACCGATCAGGTCGGCGATGAAGCCCCAGGAGGCGTAGCCCAGGACACCACCAGCATTGAAGAGCATCGCCGCGATCGCGACCCGGTGATCGGCCACGGCCGGCGACAGACCGGCGGCCGTCGTCAGCTGCCTGATGATCTGTGGGTACCAGGTGGATACGCTCCAGAAGGCGATCAGCGCGCCGGTGGCCAGGGCGGTGCATACCAGCATCGGTCGCCGGAATGGCGGGCTGAAGAGTCGCCACAGCACGAATCTGTCGTGGGATGTGCTGGTGCCCTGAGCTTTCCGCTGTCGCCGCGAATCCAGGTGGGCGCGGATCTCCGGCGGCTCCGGCACGAAGCGCCGGATGAACCACACCACGATGGCGGGCAGGCCGGCCAGCAGGAGCATGGCACGCCAGCCTTGGCTGCCCAGCAGCGCGTAAGCACCGGCAGCAGCGAAGAAGCCTGCGGCGTAGCCCGACATCATCACACCGCCGGCCCGCGCCCGGAACCGGTTGCGCCAGGTCTCGGCAATCAGGGCGGCCCCGACCGGGGCTTCCACCCCCGAGCCCAAGCCTGCGATGAAGCGCAGAATGCCCAGCTGCCACCAGTTGTCGACGAACGCCGCCGCGGCGCTGAACACTGCGTAGGTCAGGATCCCCGCCGACAGCACCTTGGTGCGGCCGAAATAGTCGGCCAGGATGCCGAACAGAATGCCGCCGGTCGCCCATCCGGCGAGGAACAGCGCCATCGTCAGGCCGCCGTAGACGCCGATCGAGGCGCGGGTGGCTTCCAGCCCACTGTTCGGCAGGAGCTCGGTCATGGCGGGACCGAGCACAAGGACATAGAGACTGCCTGCGAAGCCATCGAGCCCCCACCCCAAGGTGGTGCCGGCCAGCACCAGCCACTGGGTCCGGGTGATGTCCCGGCGCCAGCCGGTGCCCGCCCTGGCTCCGACTGCGGTGTCTATCGCCATTGAATTCCCCTCGCTGCGTTGTTGTTTGGCTGTGCTGGATCAGTTCAGCCGGTCGGATTGCCGGTCGCCGTACCAGTCGACCGAGTCGGCGGCGGTGCGCACCACGATGGTCTTGACCCAGGAGAAGTCGTCGAACGATTCGGTTCCGGCGTCCTTGCCCATACCGGATTCCTTGACCCCACCCCACGGCAACGAGGGCTCCAGCCGGTGGTGGTCGTTGACCCATACCATTCCGGCGACGATGTTGGAGGCGACCCGGTGCGCGCGGGCGACGTCGGTGGTCCATACACCTGCACCGAGCCCGTAGCGGTTGTCGTTGGCCATGCGCACGCCCTCGGCCTCGTCGTCGAACGGGATGACCACGGCGACCGGGCCGAAGATCTCCGTGCTCGCTACCGACATGGCCATGGTGGCTTCGGACAGCACAGTCGGTTCGAGGAAGAAGCCGGACTGAAGCGACGGCGCGAGGTCCGGGCACCCACCGCCGGCGGCGAGCCGCGCCCCCTCGGCGATGCCCGTCTCGATCAGCGCGCGAACCTTGTCGCGCTGGGTAGCACTGATCAGCGGCCCCATCTGCGTGGTGGGCAGGGTGGGATCGCCCAGCCGGATCGCGCGGGCGCGGGTTGCCAGCGCATCCACGAAGCGGTTGTAGATCCCGCGCTGGACCAGGAATCGCGAACCCGCGACGCAGGATTGGCCCGCGGCGACGAACGCGGCGAACGCCGCCCCCTCGGCGGCAATCGCCGGATCGACATCATCGAAGATCAGGATCGGGGTCTTGCCGCCGAGTTCAGCGGTCACCCGGGCGAACCGCGACGCCGTCGCGACCGCCGCGGAGCGACCCGCTTCGGTGCCGCCGGTAAGCGTGATCTTCGCGACGTCGGGATGCTCGGTGAGTCGTTGTCCGGCCGGCCGCCCGCCGGTCACGACGGAGAACACCCCGTCGGGAAGGCCGGCCTCGCTGAGGATGTCGGCCAGCGCGAGCGTGGTCAGCGGAGTGAGTTCCGACGGTTTGACCACCACTGTGTTGCCGTTGGCCAGCGCGGCGGACAGGCTGCGCGCCAGGATCAGCATCGGATGGTTGAACGGGGTGATGATGCCGCACACCCCGAGCGGAAGGCGCTGCTGGTAGGTCAGGTACGGCCCGTCGCCGGGGAGCACCGCGGTGCGCTGCGCGGCCAGTAGTCCGGCGTTGTAGCGGAACCACTCCGGAACCCGGGACAGCTGTGCCCTGGTCTCGGTGATCGGGCGACCGTTGTTCTGCGCCTCGAGCGTGTAGAGCCGCTCGTTGGCCGCCTCGATGGCATCTGCCAGGCGCAGCAGCAGCCGGCCCCGCTCGCTGCGCGCCATCTGCGGCCACGGCCCGCTGTCGAACGCCGCACGGGCTCGCGCCACTGCGGCGTCCACATCGGCGGCCGTCCCCTCGGCCACCGTGGCGATGACCTCGCCGGTCGACGGGTTGACGATGGGCCGAACGGTCGGTGTTTCGGCGCTGACGTAGCTCATGGATTATGAGTGTGGTCACACAACCTCACGCCATCAATGTTGTAAGAGACATATTTCTCACTTATTGATGTCTGACGAGACACTCACTGCGGCACAATGGACCGATGGCTGCCCCACCGTCGGCTCAACGACCAGGACTGGAATTGCTGACCTGGCTTGATGCGCTGGGCGTGCTGAGTGCGGCGGCGACCGCGGATGCCGACGTCGAACAGGTGCTCAGCCTGGTCGCCGACACCGCACGGACACTGCTCGGGTTCGACTTCTGCGGTGTCCTGGTGCCGGATCCGCCGCGCGACCGGCTGCGGATCGCCGGCTGGAGCGGACTCTCCGACGACTACGTCGAGCGGGTCAACTCCGACCGGCCGATCCAGCTGGACAGCACCTCGCCCTCGAGCCGCGCCTTTCACACCGGCACGCCGGTGGCGATCCGCGACGTGACCGCCGAACCGGAGTTCGCGCTATGGGCCGGTATCGCGCGCGAACAGGGCTACCGCGCAATGATCGCGGTGCCCCTGATCGCCCACAACGAGGTACTGGGAACACTCAACGGCTACTACGCCCCGATCCACACCTTCACCCAGCACGCCGTGCAACGCATGACCCTGCTGGCCAACCACGCCGCCATCGCACTGACCTCAGCCAACCGGCTCGACGAGCTGCGTTCGCTGAACGTGTCGTTGCTCGAACAGCGGGACGCATTGCGGCGCTCCGAACAGATCCACCAACGACTGCTCAACGTGACGCTGCGCTCCGGAGGACTGGACGGGATCGCGGCGACCCTGCGGGAACTGATCGGTCGGCCGGTGCTCATCGACGATGCCCGCCACGGTGTGCTCGCGCTGGCCGGTGACGGCGACCGGTTTCCCGATGCGGCGCTGCGGGCCTCGGCACTCGAGGGCAACGACGACGCCGCCGGATCAACACCGGTGCTCGTTGGCGGCGACCACGACGGGGAGGGCGACTCCGTGTTCGTCAGCACTGTCCGTTTGGGCAGCGAGGTCGTGGCGCGAATCTGGTTTCCTGCCAACGACTCTCCAGCAGATCCGATCGATCTGCGGGCAGTCGAGCACGGATCGCTTGTGGTGGCCCTGGAGTTGCTTCGGGCCCGAACCGCGGTCGAGGTCGAACATCGGCTGCGCGGTGAGCTTCTGGCCGACTTGTTATCCAGCCGAACAGCCCCACCCGAATCGCTGCTACTCCGGGCTCAACGCTTAGGCCATGATCTCAGCCTGCCGCACGTGGCGATAGTGGCCGCGCTGGCAGGGCAGGCGGACCCCCGCAGCTACGAGCGGGCGCTCGCACAGGTGTCCAAGCTCGCATCCGGCTACCGCCCCCGCCCATTGGTCGCCATGCACGCAGGACACATCGTCGTGCTGTGGCCGCTTGAGGCCACTCCAGTCCAGGCCCAACCGCCGGCATCGACCTCGGATCCACACCCCACCGCGGCAACTGTGGTGTTGCGAGCCCTGGAAGCGTCTCTTCCCGGTGTCGCGGTGACCGTAGCTGTCTGCGATCACGTGACCGGCGCCTACGGCGACTCCTACCGTATTGCCAAGGGAGCGCTCGAGATTGCAGTACGGGCCGGGCGCACCAACACGGTGGTCACGGTCGAGGATCTGGGCATCCTCGGCCTGCTCCTCCAGATCGACGACCCGGCCAAACTGAGCGATTTCGCTCTGCGCACCCTGGGGCCGGTGATCGATTACGACGCCAATCACCGGACCGAACTCGTTGCGACGTTACGTGCCTACATCTCGTGTCGCCGAGACCGAGCCGCGACGGCGACCGCATTGGTCATCCATCCCAACACAGTGGCCCAACGGCTGCGTCGGATCGAGAAACTCTGCAACCACGATCTCGACGACCCCGCGTCGGTCATGCACCTCACCGCCGCGGTGACGGTTCACGACCTAGCGGGGCCGCCCTGAGCCGGGCGTGGGTTCAGCGCGATGGACCCGCGCGCTCTGATACAGACAAATCGCCGCGGCAGCAGCAACATTCAAACTCTCCGCGCCGCCGGCCATCGGTATCGTCACCCGCTGATCGGCCAGTGCCGCCACCTCAGCAGACAACCCTTGGGCCTCCGCGCCGAACACCCAGGCCGTCGGCGGGCTCAACGCGGCGTCGTCCAGACTGACCTCGCCGTCCAGCGTCGTCGCCAGCACCTGCAACCCCGCACCGCGCAACTCTGCCAGCACCGCACCGGCATCGTCGGCGATCAGCACCGGCACCGCGAAGATGCTGCCCGCCGAGGACCGCAGGCACTTCCCGTTGTACGGATCCACACTGTGCCCGGCGAATACCACTGCCGCAGCACCCATCGCGTCGGCCAACCGGATCAGCGTTCCCGCGTTCCCGGGCTCCGACAGATCGACGGCGACTACCACGAGCCGTGGCGCAGCGGCCAATACGTCGGCGAGATCACCGTCGGGCAGCGTGCACACAGCGACCAGACCCGAGGGTGTCACCGTCTCCGACAGCGCCTTGGCAGCCCGCTCCGTCACCTCATGCACCGCCAGCCCGGCCAGCAGCTCCGCGTGGCGCTGCGCGGCAGCCTCCGTCGCGAACACCTCGAGCACAAGACCCCGGCGAGCCGCCGCCTCGACCAGATTCGGCCCTTCGGCCAAAAAGCGCCCAGCACGACGACGCCCGGTGTGGCGCTGCAATTTAACTGCAGCGACCACCCGGGCGGATCGTTCAGTGAGTGCCGTTATCAGGCGGCTTCACCGGAAGGTGCGTTGACATCCTCCGGCAGTGCGGCCTTGGCGACCTCGACCAGCGCGGTGAACGCGGCCGGGTCACTGACGGCGATCTCGGCGAGGTTCTTGCGGTCGACCTCGACGCCGGCGGCCTTGAGCCCCTGGATCAGCCGGTTGTAGGTGATGTCGTTGGCGCGGGCTGCCGCGTTGATGCGGGAGATCCACAGCTTGCGGAACTCACCCTTGCGGGCACGGCGATCCCGGTAGGCATAGGTCAGCGAATGCAGCTGCTGCTCTTTGGCTTTGCGGTAAAGCCGCGAGCGCTGGCCGCGGTAGCCCTTGGACGCCTTCAGTACTGTGCGCCGCTTCTTTTGGGCATTGAGTGCGCGCTTCACGCGTGCCATTGCGGTGTTCCTATTCTCGTTCGGTCAAAGGTTGAGGGGTTACGGCGCTTAGCCGTTCAGCATCGCGTTGACACGCCGGGTGTCGTTGGGCGCCACAGTGGTGCGGCCGTCGAGACGACGGGTCCGCTTGCTGGCCTTGTGCTCGAGCAGGTGGCGCTTATTCGCCTTCTGCCGCACGATCTTCCCGGTGCCGGTCTTGCGGAACCGCTTGGAAGCGCCGCTGTGAGTCTTGGCCTTGGGCATTGGTCCTCAGTTCTACGTGGTCTCAGGGTTTTCGGTGGGCTGTGGCTCAGCCGGGCGCCCAGCGGGGACGTCGGCGTCGTGCGCCGCCTTGGCGCGAGTCTTCGCGCCGCGGTGCGGTGCCAGCACCATCGTCATGTTGCGTCCGTCCTGCTTGGCGGACGTCTCAATGAAGCCGTAATCGGCCACATCGGCGCCCAGCCGCTGCAGGAGTCGGTACCCGAGTTCGGGCCGGGACTGCTCGCGGCCGCGGAACATGATCGTGACCTTGACCTTCGACCCCGCCTCGAGGAAGCGGATGACGTGACCCTTTTTGGTCTGGTAGTCGTGGTCGTCGATCTTGGGCCGAAGCTTCTGCTCTTTGACGACGGTCTGCTGCTGGTTCTTGCGAGACTCGCGCTCCTTCAGAGCCGTCTCGTACTTGTACTTCCCGTAGTCCATGATCTTGCAGACCGGTGGCCTGGCATTCGGGGCTACTTCGACAAGGTCGAGATCGGCATCCGCGGCGACGCGGAGGGCGTCTTCGATGCGCACGATGCCTACTTGCTCCCCACCCGGTCCGATCAATCGGACCTCAGGTACGCGGATGCGCTCGTTGACGCGGGTCTCAGTGCTGATGGGGCCTCCCTGGTTCGATTTCCTCTGGGGACCACCGCGGTGTCACACGTCGGGAGCAGCTGGGAACCTTCACACCACCAGCATTCTGCTCAAACGAACAGAAAGGCCCTGCAAAAGCAGGGCCCAATGCCGACCGATCACGGCTGCCGCCGCCTGCGAAACCGCAGAACAGATACCGTTGCGGTATCTGTGACCGGACCGCTTTACCTGCGGAAACTTCCGTGGCGAGCGGTGGGAGTGGGACTCCACTTGCTGTCCCTGGCGTACGCCGGGACGGTCGTGCATGCCAGTCTAGCAGGCATGACGGACCCCGAAAACATCCGCGAACTGGCCGACATTCCCGCCGTCGAGGTGATCACCCGCGCCGCGGTGATGCTGATGAGCGCCGCCGCCGAGAAAATCGGGTTGTCCGACCCGGATCCCGACGCCAGCGAACACCGCGACCTCGACGAGGCCCGCCGACTGATCACCGCGCTAGCCGGTCTGGTGACCGCCTCAGCCGAGTATCTCGGCCCGCACGCCGGCCCGGTTCGGGACGGACTGAAGAGTCTCCAGTTGGCATTCCGGGAAGCCAGTGCGGCGCCCGACGAACCCGGCACCGGACCGGGCGAAAAATACACCGGTCCCGTCTGGTAGCGCGGCACAGACAATTCGCACGCCGAGGGAATATCCTCGCGGCCTATGACCGTCACCACTAGTCGGCCAACGTCACGCTTCCGTTGGGTGCCTGCCGCAGCCGGCTGGATCATCGGCGTCATCGCGACGCTCTCGCTGCTGTCGAGCGTGTCCACGATCGTTCGGCACCTCATCCGGATGCCCCGGGAATTCATCAACAGCTACCTGTTCAATTTCCCGGACACCAGCTTCGCCTGGGCATTCGTGCTGGTGCTGCTAGCCGCCGCGCTCGCGGCCCGCAAGCGCATCGCCTGGTGGATTCTGGTGTTCTACATGGTGGCCGCGTCGGTATGGAACATCACCGACCTGCTCAGTGGCGACGAGACGGCGGCCGTGGACGCCGGCGAGGTCATCGGCTTGGTCTTCCACATCGCCGCGGCCGGCGCCCTCGTCCTGGCCTACAAGGAATTCTGGGCCAGGGTCCGCCGCGGCGCTCTGGTCAAGGCGGCCCTGGCGTTGGTGGCCGGCCTGGCCGTGGGCACGCTGATCGGCTGGATGGTGCTCGAATTCTTCCCCGGCACCCTGGCCCGCGAAGACCGCTTCTGGTACGCGCTGAACCGCGTCAGTGCGTTCGCCGGGGCTGGCGCCGAATCCTTCACCGGTCATCCGCACACCTTCGTCAACGCCCTGCTCGGTCTGTTCGGCGCGCTGGCGCTGATGGTGGCCGCGGTCGTGCTGTTCCAATCCCAACGCGCCGAGAATGCGTTGACCGGCGAGGACGAATCCGCCATCCGCGGTCTGCTGCAGGTGTACGGCAAGAACGACTCGTTGGGCTATTTCGCCACCCGCCGCGATAAATCCGTGGTGTTCGCGGCCAACGGCCGAGCCGCGGTCACCTACCGCGTCGAGGTCGGCGTCTGCCTGGCCAGCGGTGACCCGATCGGCGATCCGCGTGCCTGGCAGCAGGCGATTACGGCATGGCTGTCGCTGTGCCAGGACTACGGCTGGGCCCCTGGCGTGATGGGCGCGAGTTCCACTGGCGCCCAGGCATACCGCGACGCGGGCCTGAATGCCCTGCAGCTGGGCGATGAGGCGATCCTCTACCCCGACCAGTTCCACTTGTCGGGCCCGGACATGCGCGCCGTCCGCCAGGCCGTCACCCGCGCACGTCGCGCCGGGCTGACGGTGCGGATGCGGCGGCACCGCGACTTCTCCGCCGACGAGATGGCCGCGGTGCTGGCCCGCGCGGACGCCTGGCGCGACACTGAGACCGAACGCGGCTTCTCGATGGCGCTGGGGCGCCTCGGTGACCACGCCGACGGGGACTGCCTGCTGGTCGAGGCCGTCGATGGCGGCGATACCGGCGGGCAGGAAGGCAGCGACCCGGGGTCGGGCGAAGTAGTCGCGATGCTCTCGCTGGTGCCGTGGGGCAACAACGGATTGTCACTGGACTTGATGCGCCGCTCGCCGAAGTCCCCCAACGGCACCATCGAGCTGATGGTCACCGAACTGCTGCAGAACGCCGAAGATATTGGCGTCAGCCGGATCTCGCTGAACTTCGCAATGTTCCGCGCGGCCTTCGAACAAGGCGCCCAACTCGGCGCGGGCCCGGTCGCTCGACTGTGGCGGGCCATGCTGGTGTTCTTCTCGAAGTGGTGGCAGCTGGAGACCCTGTACCGGTCCAACATGAAGTACCAGCCGGTTTGGGTACCCCGGTATGCCTGCTACGAGGACGCGCGGCTGATCCCGCGGGTCGGTGTCGCCTCGGTGATCGCCGAAGGCTTCCTGGTGCTGCCGTTCTCCCGGCGCGGCAAGCAACACACCGGGCACTATTCGGCCGTCCCCGAAGACCTTGCCGCCACCGGGCGGCTGCACGCCGACGGCAGCGCGCCCGATCCGGACGAATCCGCCGAGGAGAAGTCGGGACACACACAGCGACTTCCCGACCAGGTGCGCGTCCGGATGGCCAAGCTCAAAACGCTGCAGCGCAACGGTGTCGACGCCTACCCGGTCGGCCAGCCCCCCACCCACACGATCGCGCAGGCACTCACCGCCGATGACACCGTCACCCTCAGCGTCGCCGGCCGGATCCTGCGGGCCCGCGACTACGGCGGCGTGGTGTTCGCCCAACTGCGGGACTGGTCGGGCGACGTGCAACTGCTGTTGGACAAGGCCACGCTCGACGGCGCCACCGAGGACTTCGCCGCCGTCGACCTCGGCGACCTGGTCGAGGTCACCGGACACATGGGCTACAGCAAGAACGGCACCCGGTCGGTTCTTGTCGAGCAGTGGCGCATGCTCGGAAAGTGCCTGCGCCCCTTGCCCGACAAGTGGAGGGGCCTGCAGGACCCGGAGGCCAGGGTGCGGGCCCGTTACGTCGACCTCGCGATCAACACCGAAGCCCGCGATCTCATCCGCGCCCGCAGCAATGTCCTGCACTCGATCCGGGAAACCTTGTTCACCAAGGGTTTTCTCGAGGTCGAGACGCCGATCCTGCAGCAGATCCACGGCGGCGCCAACGCTCGGCCGTTCAAAACCCACATCAACGCCTACGACCTCGACCTCTATTTGCGCATCGCTCCCGAGCTCTACCTCAAGCGGTTGTGCGTCGGCGGTGTCGAGCGAGTCTTCGAGCTGGGCCGGGCATTTCGCAACGAGGGCGTCGACTTCAGCCACAATCCGGAATTCACCCTGCTCGAGGCCTACCAGGCACACGCCGACTACCGGGTGTGGATCGACGGTTGCCGGGAGCTGATCCAGAACGCGGCGATCGCCGCCAACGGTTCCGCGGTCGTGATGCGGCCCCGCGATGGCGCCCCCGATCAGCTCGAGCCCGTTGACATCTCCGGAACCTGGACGGTCAAGACCGTGCACGACGCCGTCTCCGAAGCCCTCGGCGAGCAGATCGACACCGAAACCGAACTGACCGAGCTGCGCCGGTTGTGCCACGGCGCGCACATTCCCTACCTCACCCACTGGGATGCCGGTGCCGTGGTGCTCGAGCTCTACGAGCGGCTGGTGGAGGACTGCACCGAGGCGCCGACGTTCTACACCGACTTCCCCACCTCGGTGTCGCCGCTGACCCGCCCGCACCGCAGCAAGCCCGGCGTCGCGGAGCGCTGGGATCTGGTCGCGTGGGGTGTCGAACTGGGCACCGCGTACAGCGAGCTGACCGATCCGGTCGAACAGCGGCGTCGGCTGCAGGAGCAGTCCCTGCTGGCCGCGGGCGGCGACCCCGAGGCGATGGAACTCGACGAGGATTTCCTGCAGGCGATGGAATACGCCATGCCACCGACCGGAGGTCTTGGAGTGGGCGTCGACCGGGTGGTCATGCTGATCACCGGACGCAGCATCCGGGAAACGCTGCCCTTCCCGCTGGCCAAACCGCGTTAGCCCGCGCAGGCGGATTCACAGCGACCGCCAAGGAAACGTGGTCACTATGAAAGCGTGATACCGGCTAATCACCAACACATTTCGTTGATGCACGGATGGTTGCCGCTGACGGTGCAGATCGTGGCCGGGCTCGTTCTGTTGTTGGCTGTCGGCTGGCGGACGCGCCGCTGGCGGCTGTTGTGGCTGCCGCTGGCGGCCCTCGTCGGCATTGGCGCCGCGTGGTATGCCCAGTGGAGCATCTCCAATGACGGACTGGCCGGCGATCCGGCCCCGCACCAGCTGTGGGTGTGGATTGCCGTGACCACCCTGGCCGCCGTGGTGGCGGTCGTAGGCTGGCGCAGCGCGCGTTGGTGGCGGCGCGGAGTCTCGGTGCTCGCGATACCGCTGTGCGCGCTGGCGACTGCCCTGATGCTCAACCTGTGGGTGGGTTACTTCCCGACCGTGCAGACCGCCTGGAACCAGATGACCGCAGGCCCGTTGCCGGACCAGACCGACCGCGCCACCGTCACCCAGATGGTGGTCCAGCACGCCGTCCCTGCCCAGGGCACCGTGGTGCCGGTGACAATCCCGTCGGACTCATCGCATTTCGCGCATCGCCAGGAACTCGTCTACCTGCCCCCCGCGTACTACGCCACCAATCCCCCACCCAAACTGCCCACGGTGATGATGATCGGTGGGGAATTCAATACGCCCGCCGACTGGCTGCGGGCCGGTAATGCCATCAAGACGATCGACGACTTCGCGGCCGCCCATCACGGCAACGCACCGGTCTTCGTATTCGTCGACTCTGGCGGATCGTTCAACAACGACACCGAATGCGTCAACGGCCCGCGAGGGAACTCCGCCGACCATCTGACAAAAGATGTTGTGCCGTTCATGGTCTCGAACTTTGGTGTCAGCACCGACCGAACGAACTGGGGCGTCGTCGGCTGGTCCATGGGTGGCACCTGCGCGGTCGACCTGACCACCATGCATCCCGACATGTTCAGCACCTTCGAGGACATCGCGGGCGACTACGCGCCGAATTCCGGCACCAAGACCCAGACGATTACGCGGCTGTTCGGCGGCAACGCCGCTGCCTACGCTGATTTCGATCCAGCCACCATCATGACCAGACATGGTCTTTACCAAGGCCTTTCGGGGTGGTTCGCCATCTCGGGCAATCCATCGGCCCAGCGCACGCCGCCAACGGTGCTCGACGCCGGCGCCAGTGGCCTCGGTGGGCGCGATGCCGCCCCGAGTCCCGGCGACCCGACGGCTGCCGCGAACGCGTTGTGCGGGGTGGGCAGTGCCAACGGCATCGACTGCGCGGTGGTGGCCGAGCCGGGTAAGCACGACTGGCCGTTCGCGGCGCGCGCCTTCGCCAGCGCTCTGCCGTGGCTGGCCGGTCAGGTCCACACGCCGGGGGTCGCTTCGGTCGCCCTGCCGGGGCCGCCGGTGCGCCCGCCAGGCCCGGTTACGATCGCGGCCGCAGGAGGTCCGCCGGGGGTACGGTAATTCGTATGCCCGACGAACCAGCCACCAAACCCGCACTGGATTCCGGCTACAGCGACTCCGGGGTGCCCACCTTCGAATCGGTGCAGGAGAAAATCGAAACGCGGTATGGAACCGCGCTCGGCTCAGCCGAATTGGCCGCCGAGACGCCTGAGGGCCGTACCGCCGAGGAGCAGTACGAGGCCAGGCAGAAGGCGGCCGCCGAGCGGCTGGACGAGATCCGCGCGTCGATGCACAAGCCGAATCAGCCTTGAGCGGGCCCATCGTCGCGATCACCGGCGCCAGCAGCGGTATCGGCGCCGCGACCGCGCGGCTGCTGGCCGGGCGCGGCGCGACCGTCGTCCTTGGCGCGCGCCGCGAGGATCGGCTACACGCACTGGCCGACGAGATTAGCGACGCGGGCGGCACAGCCCTGACGGTCGCCACCGACGTGACGCAGCGCGCCGACGTCGAGCGGCTCGTCGATACCGCCGTGCGGGCGTTCGGCCGACTCGATGTGTTCGTCGGCAATGCCGGCATCAGCAAGATCGGGCCGACCACCGATCTCGACGTGGACGGCTGGTCGGCGATGATCGACGTCAACCTGCGGGGGGTGCTGCACGGCATCGCCGCGGCGCTGCCGGTCTTTCGCCGCCAGGGCCACGGCGATTTCGTCACTGTGGTGTCGACGGCCGGTATCAAGATCGTCCCGAACATGGGCATCTACGCAGCCACCAAGAACGCCGTGCGCACCCTATTGGAGGCGTTGCGTCAGGAATCCACCGACGGCGTCATCCGGACCACGTCCATCTCGCCGGGCTACGTCAACACCGAGCTGGACTCGTCGATCGGAGATCCCGAGGCCCGCCGTCAGACTCGCGCGGCCATGGAGAGTTTCGGCATGCCCCCGGAAGCGGTCGCCCGAGCCATCGCGTTCGCGATTGAACAGCCCCGTGATGTCGAGATCGGTGACATCACCATTCGGCCGACCGTGCAGGGCTAGCTGACCTTGCGCCGCCGGGGCGCTCGGGAGGTCTTCTTGGGGGCCGGTGCGGCCAGCACGTCGGAGAGGAACGTCCCGGTGTAGCTCTCGGGCACCGCGGCCACCTCCTCCGGTGTCCCCTGGGCGACGACGGTGCCACCACCGGAACCACCCTCAGGCCCCATGTCGACGATCCAGTCCGAGGTCTTGATGACGTCCAGGTTGTGCTCGATGACGATCACCGAATTGCCCTTGTCGACAAGGCCGTTGATGACCTTGAGCAGCTTACGGATATCTTCGAAATGCAGACCGGTGGTCGGCTCGTCCAGGATGTAGACGGTGCGTCCGGTCGAGCGCTTCTGCAGTTCGGCCGCCAGTTTGACGCGTTGCGCCTCACCGCCGGACAGCGTGGGCGCCGGCTGCCCCAGCCGCACGTAGCCCAGCCCGACATCGACGAGGGTCCGCAGATACCGGTGAATCGAGGAGATCGGCTCGAAGAACTCGGCGGCGTCCTCGATGGATAGGTCGAGCACCTCGGAGATGGTCTTGCCCTTGTAGTGCACCTCGAGGGTTTCCCGGTTGTAGCGAGCGCCGTGGCACACCTCGCACGGCACGTACACGTCGGGCAGGAAGTTCATCTCGATCTTGATGGTGCCGTCACCCGAACACGCCTCGCAGCGGCCACCTTTGACGTTGAACGAGAACCGACCGGGTTGATAGCCGCGGACCTTGGCCTCGGTGGTGGCGGCGAACAGCGTGCGGATTTTGTCGAACACACCGGTGTAGGTGGCCGGATTGGAGCGCGGCGTGCGCCCGATCGGCGACTGGTCGACCCGCACCAACTTGTCGACATGCTCGAGCCCGTTGATCCGGGTGTGCCGGCCCGGGACCTGCCGTGCGCCGTTGAGCTTGTTGGCCAGCACCGAAGCCAGGATGTCGTTGACCAGCGTGGACTTACCCGAGCCCGACACCCCGGTCACCGACGTCAGCACCCCGAGCGGGAACGCAACGTCGATTTCGCGCAGATTGTGTTCCCGCGCGCCGATCACCGTGAGCTGCTTGCGCCGGTCGATCGGGCGACGCATCTCCGGCACATCGATGCTCTGCTTACCCGACAGGTACGCCCCGGTGATGGAGTTCGGGTTACGCAGTAGGTCGGCATAGGGCCCGCTGTGCACCACCTGGCCGCCGTGCTCACCGGCTGCCGGACCGATGTCGACCACCCAGTCCGAGTGCGCGATGGTGTCCTCATCGTGTTCGACGACGATCAGCGTGTTGCCCAAATCCCGCAGGCGCGTGAGGGTTTCGATCAGACGACGGTTGTCGCGCTGGTGCAGCCCGATCGACGGCTCGTCGAGCACATAGAGCACGCCGACCAGACCCGACCCGATCTGGGTGGCCAGCCGGATGCGTTGCGCCTCCCCGCCGGACAGCGTGCCCGCCGCGCGGGACAGTGACAGATAGTCCAACCCCACGTCGAGCAGGAACCCCAGCCGCGACTGCACCTCTTTGAGCACCTGCCCGGCGATGGCCGATTCCCGGCTGCCAAGCGTCAGGTCATTGAGGAACTTCGAGCAGTCGGCGATGGACAGCGCGGACACCTCGGCGATCGACAGCGCGCCGTGCTCCCCCGCCGCCAGCGTCACCGCGAGGATTTCCGGCTTCAACCGGGTGCCGTCACAGACCGGGCAGGGCACGTCGCGCATGAAGCCGTCGTAGCGTTCCTTCATCTGCTCGGATTCGGTCTGCTCCATGCGCCGGTGCAGGAAGGCCATCACGCCTTCGAATTCGGCGTAGTACGACCGGGTCCGACCGTAGCGGTTCTTGTAGCGGACGTGGACCTGTTCGTCGCAGCCTTCCAGAATCGCCTTGCGCGCCTTGGCTGGAAGCTTGCGCCATGGGGTGTCGATGTCGAAGCCCATCGACTCGCCGAGGCCCGCCATCATCCGGGTGAAGTACTCCGCGGTGTGGCCCATCGCCCAGGGCGCTACCGCCCCTTCGGACAGCGTCAGGTCGGGATCGGGGACCACCAGCTCGGGGTCGACCTCTTTGCGGATGCCCAGGCCGCTGCATTCCGGGCAGGCGCCGTAGGGCGAGTTGAACGAGAACGACCGCGGCTCGAGGTCGTCGACCGCCAGGGCGTGGCCGTTGGGGCAGGCCAGTTTCTCGGAGAACCGCTGCTCCCTGTGCGGATGATCCTCGTCCCGGTCGACAAACTCCAGCACCACGATGCCGTCGGCGAGGTTCAGGGCTGTCTCGACCGAGTCGGTGAGGCGCTGCTTGGCGCTGGCCTTGACCGTCAGCCGGTCAACCACCACCTCGATATCGTGCTTCTCCTGCTTCTTCAGCTTGGGCGGATCGGTCAGCGGATGCACCACACCGTCCACCCGGACCCGGCTGTAGCCCTGGCTGTTGAGCTTGTCGAAGAGGTCGACGAACTCGCCCTTGCGGGTGCGCACCACCGGAGCCAGCACCTGGAACCGGATGCCCTCGTCCATGGCCAGCACCTGGTCGACGATCTGCTGTGGGGTCTGCCGGGCGATTCGCTCACCACAGACCGGGCAGTGCGGAGTGCCGGCGCGGGCGTAGAGCAGACGCAGGTAGTCGTAGACCTCGGTGATGGTCCCGACGGTCGACCGCGGGTTGCGGTTGGTGGACTTCTGGTCGATCGAGACCGCGGGTGAGAGCCCCTCGATGAAGTCGACGTCCGGTTTGTCCATCTGTCCGAGGAACTGGCGGGCGTAGGCCGACAGCGACTCGACGTAGCGGCGCTGACCCTCGGCGAAAATCGTGTCGAACGCCAGCGAGGACTTGCCCGATCCGGACAGCCCGGTGAACACGATCAGACTGTCGCGGGGCAGGTCCAAATCGATGCTGCGCAAGTTGTGCTCGCGCGCGCCTTTGACGATCAGGCGGTCAGCCACTAGCGCCCCTTCCTGCAGGTATATGGGCACGAAGAAGCCGCCGAGAGGGCATTCCATCTCGTACACGGCTCATTGATCCCCATGCTATGTCGACCCACCGACAAGTAACGTGGCGGCCATGACAGTCGTCGACGACACCTACACCGGACACGTCGAACCGCAGGCCGCGGCCCGCCGGACGCTGCCCGGCGCCACCATCATCAAGATGTCGGTGGGCCCGATGGACAACAACACCTACCTGGTGACCTGTTCCCGGACCGGCGAGAGCCTGTTGATCGACGCCGCCAACGATCCGAACCTGCTGGTCGACCTGGTGCGCGAGCATGGCCCGAAGCTGACGCTGATCGTGACCAGCCACCAGCACGCCGACCACTGGCAGGCGCTGGAGGCCCTCGCCGCGGCGACCGGGGTGCCGACCGCCGCCCACCAGCTCGACGCCGAACCGCTGTCGGTCAAGCCGGACCGCTTCCTGGCCGGCGGCGACACCATCACCGTCGGCGATCTGGTCTTCGACGTGATCCACCTGCGCGGCCACACCCCCGGCTCGGTGGCGCTGGCGCTGCGGCCCAGCGGCGAGCGCACCGCCACCCACCTGTTCACCGGCGACTGCCTGTTCCCGGGCGGGGTCGGTAAGACGTGGGAGCCCGGGGCGTTCGAGCAACTCCTCGGCGACGTCGACAGCCGGTTGTTCGGCGCTTACGGGGACGACACCGTCGTCTACCCCGGCCACGGCGACGACACGAACCTCGGCGCCGAACGGCCACATCTTGACGAATGGCGTCAGCGCGGCTGGTGACTGGACCGGTCCTCGCGGTTGTTGATATCTATGAGTCAGCAGGTCCGAGGGAGATGGGATGTCGCTTCGAGGGGGCAGGCTGATCGATGAGGCACCGCCGAGGCGCTGACTGTCGCCGACATTGAGCGTCGGAATGCCGGTGATGCCCGAAAGTGTTGGCGGAGAATACAACCGTTACATGATCACCGGCAAACAGCTTCCCGACGGGTGGCAGATCGTCGAGGGGCCGGTACAACCTTGGTTCGGGCAGACACCCGCGCCTGGTGTTCCCCAATTTATGATTGTCGGCCCCGATGGAGCCAAGGTTCCAGTGCGGGACCTCCTTGAGGAAGGTGTGCTTGATCGTGCCGGGCCGCCCCTTGGACGCTAAGTCGAGCGAACTGCAAGCCGAGATCAATCGGGTCGCAGCGCAACTTGGTATTCGACCGATGACCGTTGGGTTGTTGACCAACGACGGTCTTAACGTCTACGTCGACGACGCCGGCCTGTACCACTTCACGTTCTACGAGCGCGGCCAGCTCGGATTCGATCGGGCGGGGAGCCTTGACGACGCTCTCTACTGGTACTTCGAAGACAGAGTCGCAGACGACGCGGCGGCATGGTCTGACCGCAAACAGCGATTTCAATACGAGTACGACGAACTTAGTCGCTTCAACCCGGAATGGGCCAAGCGCCGCGTCCGCGAATTGGCCGCAAACTTTCGACGGCGCCGCCCCGATGAGCCCAATCCCGAAGGCATTTCGCTGCTCCCCGATATCGGCGAGCCGCTGTGACGGGCGACTGAGCCGCGGACGGCGGTCTAACCCACCGCAACCGGCTCCACGATCGTCGCCTTCGGCAGTCGCTTCTTCAGCCGTGCGCTCTTGCGCACCTGAATGATGAGGTTGGTGGCGGTGAACATCGGGATGAACCCGAGGAATGTCCGCTCCGACGGCGTGTGGCCGTGCAGGTACTCCAGGCTGCCGAAGACGTAGAAGATGCCGATCGTCATGAAGGTGGCGGGCACCGAGTAGGCCAGTGGGGATCTCCGGATGTCGATGATCCGCTCGGCGAGATTCCATTCGTCCTGCGTCATCGGTTCGTCCTTACGCAGCTTGCGCAACGCCTTCTGGTAGCCATTGAGATCGTCGCTGCCCGGCAGCGCCCCCAGGCGCAGCAGCCGTCGGGTGTAGACGAATGCCACAGCGCCGAAAAGGAATTCGAAGCCCAGAGCGATGAACATCAGAAGACCCCAGAGACGGAATCCCGGGGTGTGGGTGCTGAAGCTCATCGCGCCACCTCCAGGAATTTCGGCGACAACGGTCGCGGCCGCACCAACGTCGGCCACCAGAACCACGGCCCGAGAAGGCGAATCAACGACGGCACGATGAACGACCGCACGATCAGCGTGTCCAGCAAAAGGCCGATGCACACGGTCGAGCCCACCTGGGCGATCGTCCTCAAGTCGCTGACGAGCATCGCCAGCATGGTGAAGGCGAACACCAGACCCGCCGACGTCACCACGCCGCCGGTGCTGCCGAGAGCTCGGATCAGTGCGGTGTGCAGCCCAGTGGTTTGGTACCCGATGCCGATCTCTTCTCTGACTCTGGCGATCAGCAACAGGTTGTAGTCCGAACCCACCGCCACCAGGATGACGAACGTGATCGGTAGCACCAACCAGTGCAGATGCAGGCCGATAAGGTGCTGCCACACCAGGATCGACAGGCCGAACGCACCCGCGAACGAGAACGCCACCGTGCCGGGAATCACGATGGCGGCCATCAGACTTCGGGTCAGCACCAGCATGATCAGGAAGATCAACACAAAGGCGGCGATGGCCACAATCTTGAGATCCCCGGCGGCGTACCCCTTGATGTCTTTGTTGTTCGACGCCGCGCCACCAATGTAGATCTTCGCGCCGGCCAACGATGTTTCCTTCAGCGCCGCCTTCACCGCGTCGGGAAAGGCGTCGACATGATCGATGCCCTCGGGGGCCATCGCGTTGCCCTCGTGGGTGATCACGAAGCGTGCCGCCTTGCCGTCCGGTGACATCATCAGCTGCATACCGGTTTTCACGTCTTCGTTGTCGAAGGCTTCTCTGGGCATGTAGAAGTAGTCATCACTGCGCGACGCATCGAAGTCGTTGCCCACATTGATCTGATCGTCGAACGTCTGGTCTGTCTGGGTGGATTGCAGATGTGCCGGGCCATAGTTGTTGACGATGATGGTCTGCAACGCCTGAGTCTCGTCGCGCGTGATCTTCAACTGGGCGACCATCTGCGGCATGAGGGCATCGACGGCCTGGAAATCGGTGACGGCGTTGTGGATCTGTTCGTCCAGCGCGTCGATACCGTCGAGCCCATCGAACAGTGATCGGAACGCGAAGCACACAGGAACGTCGAAACAGTGTGGCTCCCAATAGAAGTAGTTCTTCAGGGGCCGGATGAAATCGTCGAGGTTCGAGATGTCCTGGTTGATCTCGTCGGTGACCTGCTGAAGATTCTCCAGCGTGAGCACCGTGGTGTGCAGATCGTCGGCCAACTTCTGGGTCAGGTCGATGGTCTTGCCCAGCGTCGCCACGGTGTCGGCCTGGATCTGGGCTTGTTGATCGGTGTTGTCGTTGGCATGTTCGTTGAACGGCAGCTGTTGACCGGCGGCACCACCCTGCACGGTGAACAGGTAGGGCACGTTGGCGTGGTCCAGCGGCCGGCCGAGGGGTCGGGTGATGCTCTGCACCATCGCCACACCGGGCAGCCGAATCAATTCCTTGGCGACCCGGTCCAGGGAGATGAAGTCCGCCGAGTTGCGCATGTCGTGGTCGGATTCGACCATCATCATCTCGGTGAACAGCTTGCTGGGCGGGAAGTGCCGATCCGAAGCCGTGAACCCCTGGTTGGCTGCGCCGCCCGCGGGCTGGTAGGCCCGGTCGTCATAGCTGACCTGGTAGCTGGGCACGAAGATCGCACCGAGTACCACCACAGCGGTGCTGGCCGCGAGGATCGGCACCGGCCAACGGACCACGCTGGCGCCGATCCGCCGATACAGGTGGCCGCGGTGCGGCCGCTTGGGATCGAACAATCCGAACAGGGTGCCCAGCGTGAGCAGCGCCGGGGCGAGCGTCAGTGCGGCGGCGATGGTGAACAGCATGCTGATCGCCACCGCCGGGCCCATGGTGTGGAAGTAGTCGAGGCGCGCGAACGTCAAACAGAAGCACGAACCGGCGATCGTGAGGCCGGAGCCGATGATGATGGGGGCCACGCCCCGATAGGCGGTGTAGTAGGCCTCTTCCCGGCTCTCGCCTAACTGTCTGGCCTCGTGGTAGCGGCCCAGCAAGAAGATGCCATAGTCCGTGCCAGCGCCCAGAGTCAGTGACACGACGATGTTCACCGCGAACGACGACATTGGGATGAATCCGTAGTGACCGAGGGTCGAGACGACGCCCTTGGCGATCAGGATCTCGAACAGCACGCTGTACATCGGCACGGCCACGTTGGTCAGGGATCGGTACACCAACAGCAGCATCACGAAAATCAAGATGACCGTGATGATCGTGATGTTGTTCAGGCTCGAGTTCGCGATCGACAACGTGTCCGACGCCATCGGTGCCGACCCACTGACGTAGACCTTCAGCCCATGCGGCGGACTGTTGTTCTTGACGATGTCCCGCACGGCTTCCACAGACTGGTTGGCCTGGATCTGGCCGACGTTGCCGGCCAGCCGCAGCAGCACGTAGGTGGCCTTGCCGTCGATGCTCTGCGCTCCGGCCGCGGTGATCGGTTTGCCCCAAAGGTCCATCACGTACTGGACGTGCTGGGTGTCTTGTTTCAGGCGCTGCACCAGGCCGTCGTAGTACTGGTGGTCCTGTTCGTCGAGCGGGTGGTCGGCCTCCAGGACGACCATCGTCAGGCTGGTGGAGTTGGACTCCTGGAACTTGTCGCCAATGTGCAACAGGGCGAATTGTGATGGCGCATAGGTCGGAATCTCGGGTCCGGCGAGTTCGGTGGCAACGTCCTCGACCTTCGGGACGAACGTGTTGGACACGACGGCGAGCAGCGCCCAGAAGATGATGATCGGGATCGCCAGCAGGCGGACCATTCTGGGGAAGAACGGACGCTGCGCCTGATGTGCGCTCACGCGGACTTCACCCTGCAGGTGACGTCCGCATTGTCGCGGGTTGCCGATTGTTCATCGCGGACAACGTCATTGACCAGCATCCGGCAGCCGACGTGTCCGCCGTGCACTTGGGCCGAGATGCTGCCGGACACTACCGTGAGTGTGGTCGTCTCGGTGTGCGACCACGGCAGCTCGGTGATATCAACCTTGTGCGGATGTCCGTCGATGTCGATGTAGTCCAGCATTCCGCCGCTCCCGACGTCGCCGAACAATTCGTAGGTCAGCCGCTTGGGCGTGAACTCCTCGGGCGCTTGCGGGGGGTTGACGGCCAGGATCGGTCCGGGAGCCGTCGACTGGTGCACCTTGTACATACACAGCGCCCCCACGCACACGGCGATGACGATCACCACGGGTAGCCAGGTTTTGGCCAGGATCATCCGGCCGGTCAAACGCCGGCCGTTCACCTCTTGCCCCATGTGATCGCCTCCGGGAACCCTGCAACTCAGGCCTTCGGGATTTATATCCCATCCAGAATAGATTGTTCAAGCGCAACCGAGCACGCCAGAGTGTCACCTCCACGGTCGCTGTGAGGTTTCTGTCAATGTCAATGGCAAGAAGCGCGTCATCCCGAGAGGCTGGCCCCTAACATCGAGATGCTCGCGTTTATTCCTTTTACATTACTTCAGTGATATACAGGCCGCATGGAATCAGCGGCCACTGACGGAATCGAGTCCATCTCCGAGATGATCTCGCTCGCGACGGACACCATGTGGCGATATCTGATCGACCGCGACGAGCTCAGCGCGAGCGCACTGTTGGTGCTGAATCGTCTGCATCGTCAGGGCCCGATGCGCCTGACGGCACTGGCGGCCGCCGAGAGCGCCAGTCAGTCGGGCATGACGCAGTTGGTTCAGCGCCTGGAACGTCAAGGGCTACTTGAGAGATGGAGCGATCCCGAGGACGGCCGAGCCTCGCTCGTGATGCTCGGAGAGGCCGGCGAGCGGAATTGGGCCGCGCGTGCTTCGGCCCGCACCCAGCGCATCGCCGAGTGGATGGCAGGGGTGCCCGAGGACGACCAGATAGCGCTATGGCTGGCGGCGAAGGTCGTGGTTCGCGTGCTCAGCGAGATGCGTGAAACGGCGGGGTAAACGCCAACCCGACCGAAACGGACAAGCCGACCAAATCTTCGTTCGCCGTTCGCGACTCCCGAGGCGAGATCAATCCGATGTCCCCAGGCGGGTTAATACCCATTTGCCCGACGAAAGCCCTTCTGGGCGTTGACTGTCTGGGCTGCAGCACTCTGCGGATGTTCTACTCGCTGATGCACGGCGACCTCCTTGCCGCGGTCAGATGTCTAGAAAACTCAAAGCCATCCGCGCCGTTTGAACGTGACGTAGAGCAAGCTCGACGCCAGAACGATGATCAGCGCGCTGGACACCAAACCACCGACGTTCTGAAATCCCGGATAGGGCACGTTCTGGCCGTACCACCCGGTCACTGCGGTCGGCACGGCGATGATGGCCGCCCATCCGGTGAGCTTCTTCATGATCGTGTTCAGCCGGGCGTCCTGGAGCGACAGATTCGTCTCGAACACCGTGGTGATCATGTCGCGCAGCGACTCCGTCCATTCCGCCGCGCGGATGACATGGTCGTAAAGATCCGAGTACCAGCTGTCCAGCTCGACGGTGTCGCCACGCTCAGCGCGGCGTCGCATGATGGTGTTGACCACCTCACGCATCGGCAGGACGACACGACGCAACTCCACGAGTTCCTTGCGTACTCGGTAGGTCGACCGCTGCACCGTGCGGGTCACCGCACGGTCGTCGAACAACCCGTCCTCGAGTGCTTCGATCGCGTCATCGAGCTGCTGGATGGTGTCGAACTGGCCGTCGACGATCACATCGAGCAAGCCGTGCAGCAGCGCCGGTGCCCCCATCTTCAGCAGGTCGGAGTTCTCGTCCCACCGGCGGACCACCTCGTCGATGTCGAAAACCGGCTTCTGCGGATCGATCTCGTGGCGCACCGTGACGATGCCGGCCGGCAGCACGAAGATCGACACCCGCGCCAAGAGCAGCCGCGACTCCAGGTCGTTGGCCAGTGTTGGCGCGAGCGCGGTGGCGTACACGGTGAGAAACGTGTGTGACGCATACCGGGTGGCTTTGGTGCGTTCGGAATGAGCGACGGTGTCTTCGACGGCGTGTTGGTCGAAGCCGAGTTCATCGGCCAGTCGGCACAG
Source organism: Mycolicibacterium helvum (assembly GCF_010731895.1). Taxonomy (NCBI): domain Bacteria; kingdom Bacillati; phylum Actinomycetota; class Actinomycetes; order Mycobacteriales; family Mycobacteriaceae; genus Mycobacterium; species Mycolicibacterium helvum. The sequence goes on from NZ_AP022596.1 coordinate 5,895,092, forward strand.
CACGTCATGATCCGGGTTGCACATATCGACCCATACCAAGGCGCCATCCTCAGCGAGATGGTTCGAGACGTCTTGGAGGGGAAAGTCCTCGGTCTTCAGATCGCCATCGACCCACAGGCGGGTTCGGCAGTGGGTCATCAGTCCAGTCTGCAGCAGCCTGGCGGATGCCTAACCGGTGGTGTGCACGATCAGCACGTCGGTCTTGGACCGGCGCGCCACGTTCGCGGGCACCGACCCCAGCAGGCGGCCAGCGATCGTGCTCAACCCGACGTTTCCGACGATCAGGAGGTCAGCGCCGACCTCTTCGGCGAGCTCCACCAGGGCATCGACCGGAGCGCCAACCACGGCGCGCTCTTCGACCTCGGCAGCGCCTGCGGCCTTGGCGCGGTCACGCGCTTCACGCAGGATCGCGTAGATGGGGGCGTTGCCCGCCATCTTGTAGCCCTCGTCCTTCAGCAGGTCGGCCGCGCGAGTGTCCTCGGAAGCCGGGAAGTAGGCGGTCGCCACGATGACCTTGGAACCAGGGCTGGAGGCAAGATAGCCCGCCCGGTCGACTGCACGCAGCGAGGAATCCGAGCCGTCCGTGCCGACGACTACGGTCTTGTAACCGCCCATTCGTACCCTCCCAGTCTCCAATTTCAACGCCGTCTGGAACATTAACGCCTCGGCCCCACGCAAGGATGCGATTCACGCCACGCGGCAATTCCAGACAGCCAAGCGATGCCACTCTACCGGGGAAAATAGCGCAGCCGACAGTGGCGTGAGCTGCCCGACATCAACGGAAGTCGCAAATCCACGTCGCAGCAGATTCGCGATTGTCGGGGCTACCACACATCAATGACGATCAAAGGTGTGAATTCAAAACGTCGTGAATTCGCCAGGTTTGGGCACCTCGACGTTCGGCGGCCGCCGCGGGGCGGCGATCCGGCTCAAGAGGAAGCGAGTCGCATGACCGCGCCTGGCGAGAACTTGAGCGTGCAACTGGCCGCCCACGGCAGCCTGGCCTGCCGGCTCGATGTGGGCCAGCGACGTCGCGGCAATGGTGGATCAGCTTGGCGTCGAGCACCTTTCGGCGATGGGTTGGCCGATGGGCGGCCAGGTGGGCACTTCCTGGCGCACCTGTGCTACCCGGACATCCTCGCGCCCGCTTGGCTTGCCGCTAGTTGTCGAACCACCGATTCATCGGGGGCTGCTCCGTGCCGAGGATCGCTCCTGCCGGTGCACCGGTTTCGGTGCCCGACTTCGTCGCTGACCATCCGGTGCCCATGCACAGCAGGTCGCGCGGCGTCGAGATCGTCGACGGCAGCGGGATCCCGAAGCCCGGGATACCCGGGATCGTGATCTGCGGCGGGGTGAGCAGCGTGGCCACACCCTGTGCCATCGTCCCGAACAACTGCGCCGGCGGGGTCGGCAAGGTGCCGGCGGCGTCGGAGATCGGCGCCGACGGAATCAAGGTTCCCAACCCACCTGGGGTCGGCCCGACGTAGTTGCCGGGGCCACCGGGCAGGACTCGCGGCGGCGTCGGCGGCGTCGCCGTGTGGTTGGCGCCGGGCGTGCCCGGCGTCGCGGCGGGCGGAGTCGGGACTCCGCCACCACCGCCACCACCCGGGCCACCGGGAACCGCGGCCGGCGGCGTGCCTGGAGTCACGGCGTTATTGGTGAACGGAGTTCCTGGCACTGCGGCTGGCGGGGTCCCTGGGACTCCACCACCGCCGCCACCCGGACCACCGGGAACCGCGGCCGGCGGGGTCCCTGGGACTCCACCACCGCCACCACCCGGACCACCGGGAACCGCGGCCGGCGGGGTCCCTGGGACTCCACCACCGCCACCACCCGGACCACCGGGAACCGCGGCCGGCGGGGTCCCTGGGACTCCACCACCGCCACCACCCGGACCACCCGGAACAGCACCCGGAGGCGTCGGAACACCAGCACCGCCGCCGCCGACAGCCGCGGCGGGTACAGCTGCACCAGCGTCAGCGGGCAGGCCGGCGGCGGCCGCAGCGATCGCTTCCGCGGGAACGCCGGCCGACGGTGCGATCACGCCAGAGGCATCGGCGACCGGTGCGCCGACAGCACCAACGGCACCGGAGGCGGCTCCGGGGACACCTGCACCCCCAGCGCCGGCACTCTCTGACAGTGCGGCCGCTGGTGCGCCAGCGGTTCCGGCGTTATCGCTGATCGGCGCGGCCGGAACTGCCCCGGCGTTATCGCTGATCGGCGCGGCCGGCACTCCGCCGGCGTTATCGGTGATCGGTGCGGCCGGCACTCCGCCGGCGCCAGGAACGCCACCACCCTCGCCGGTCGGCACGCCGGGAACACCACCGGGAGGCGTCGGCACACCACCGCCACCACCCTCACCGGGCGTACCGGGAACAGCACCCGGAGGCGTCGGCACACCACCACCGCCACCCTCACCGGGCGTACCGGGAACAGCACCCGGAGGCGTCGGCACACCACCACCGCCACCCTCACCGGGCGTACCGGGAACAGCACCCGGAGGCGTCGGCACACCACCGCCACCACCCTCACCGGGCGTACCCGGAACAGCGGCGGGCGGAGTCACTCCGGTTTCCACGACGTTGCCGCCTGGCGTTCCCGGGACTGCGGCCGGCGGGGTGGGAACGCCGCCACCGGTACCTTCACCGGGTGCGCCGGGCACTGCTGCCGGCGGAGTCGATAGATCTTGGACGCCAGTGGTTCCCGGTGTGCCGGGGATCACGGTGTCCGGAGTCGGCGGAGTCATCATGCCGGGGGTCCCCGGCGTACCGGGCACCTCGGCAGGAGTGCCGGGCACGTTCACATTGACCGGGACACCGGGGCTGCCGGGTACCGCCGCAGGCGGCGTGACGAGGCCCGGAGTCGAGCCTGAAATCGGGACACCCGGCAGGGTGACCGACGGGGTGCCGGGAACGTTGATCATGCCGCCGGGGGTTGAGCCGCCCGGAATCGATGCACCGGGAGGCGGCAGAGTTCCGGACGACTCGTTGATCACATTGCCCGGGGTCGCGGCTGGCGGGATGCCCGGGGTGTTGAGGATGAGGTTGTTCCCATTACCCGGGCCGCCGGGAACCGCCGCCGGGGGCGTCGACACCGAGGTGTCCACCTCGCCACCGGGAACAGCGGCCGGCGGGGCCGGCGGTGTGCCGCCGCCACCGGGGATCTCGCCGCCGGGAACGGCGGCCGGCGGAACCGGCGGTGTGACAACGGTTTCGGGCACTTCGCCACCGGGAACGGCGGCTGGCGGGGCCCCTGGGACGCCACCACCACCGCCACCGGGACCACCGGGCACGCCGGCCGGCGGGGTCCCTGGGACTCCACCACCACCGCCACCGGGACCACCGGGCACGCCGGCCGGCGGGGTCCCTGGGACTCCACCACCACCGCCACCGGGACCACCGGGCACGCCAGCGGGCGGGGTCCCTGGGACGCCACCGCCACCAGGCACCTCGGCAGGAGGCACCGCAGCGGGCGGGCCGGGAGGAACCGCACCGCCGCCGGGGACCGCCGCTGGCGGAACTGCTGCCGGCGGTGCGGGCACCAGACCGGACGCGTCAGCCAACGGGGCCGCGGGCACGGCGGCCGCCGGCGGCGGCACCAGCCCATTCGCATCTGAAATCGGCGCGCCGCCGGGCAGGGCACCGGCCGCGTCGGCCACCGGAGCACCGGGTGCGCCAGCACCAACGCCCGAACCGCCACCGGCACCGCCACCACCGGGCAGACCGGCTGCGGCGGGAGCGCCGCCCTCGCCGCCACCGGCGCCGGCACCGGGCAGGCCACCTCCCGCGTCGGCGACGGGGGCACCGACAGGTCCGGCGGGCACACCAGCGGCATCGCTGATCGGAGCGCTTGGCACTCCCCCTGGCGGAGTCGGGATACCACCGCCACCACCACCGGGCGGAGTACCAGGAACACCAGCAGGCGGAGTCGGAATACCACCGCCACCACCACCGGGCGGAGTACCAGGAACACCAGCAGGCGGAGTCGGAATACCACCGCCACCACCACCGGGCGGAGTACCAGGAACACCAGCAGGCGGAGTCGGGATACCACCGCCACCACCACCGGGCGGAGTACCAGGAACACCAGCAGGCGGAGTCGGGATACCACCGCCACCACCACCGGGCGGAGTACCAGGAACACCAGCAGGCGGAGTCGGAATGCCACCGCCACCACCACCAGGTGGAGTACCAGGAACCGTGGCGGGAGGCGTGGGGATGTTACGGGTGACGGTGGTGCCGGGAGCGCCAGGGACGGATGCCGGCGGGACGGTCACCCCGCCGGTACCTGGCGCTCCCGGCGAGCCGGGGACGCTCGCCGGCGGGACCCGGACGCTGCCCGGCACGGTCGCGGGCGGAATCGGGCCGCCGACATTGGGCGGATTATTGGTGAAAATCGAGTTTGACGTGCCCGGGATGCCCTGGGACAGGTCGGGCGGGGTGGTGAGCAGTTGATGCGTGATGCCCATGCACGGAACACCTGGGCTGCCGACATCGGCAACCACACGGGGGCTGAACAGTGGAGCAGTCCAGAAAAACCCCGCAGTCGCCATGGCGGTGACCGCCGCCACGCGAGAGCTGGTCCGAGACATTATTTCCCCGTTTCTGTGAGAGGCCTGAAGGGCAAACTACAGACGTGTAAGTAGGGGAACGCGGGGGCCATTCAGGGGGTTATCGAACTGATACGAAGCAGTGTTGCTGCGGTTACACCGGTGACAATTTCACTGTGCAAATACCCGCTGAAGTGCGGCTCCCCCGCAGTCAGGTCCGCCAGAGGGCGTCAGAATTTTTGCGCTCGTGTGAACACCGGGCTTGCTGCGGCAGCACTTTTTCTCCGGCTTCATGCCGCCGAGATCTCGTGCCTTCACGAGCGGCAACAACAACTACCGAAACATACGAGCGAGTGACGGGATTCGAACCCGTGTGAACGGCTTTGCAGGCCGGTGCCTAGCCACTCAGCCACACCCGCGTGTCAGAACCTGACTGTTCCAGCTTGGAGCCGACGCGCCGACCGTTTGGCTCAGCGTGATTGCTGACCGGACCGGCCCACGGCACATACGGTGGCGACATGCAGACCTGGTTGGCCGATCCCTCGCTGCTCGGCGGCCCCGGACAGGGCACCCGGCAGATCCTCGAACTGCTGATCGCCTTTGGCCTGACCGCGCTGATCGGCCTGGAACGCGAGGTCCACGGCAAGAGCGCGGGCCTGCGCACCCAGGCCATCGTCGGTACGGCATCAGCCCTGATTCTGATTGTGAGCAAGTACGGCTTCTTCGATGTGCTGAACGCGGGCACCGTAGAGGTCGACCCGTCCCGGGTCGCCGCCCAGATCGTGTCCGGGATCGGCTTCCTCGGCGCGGGCCTGATCATCACCCGCCAGGGTGCGGTCCACGGGCTGACCACCGCCGCGGCGATCTGGGAATGCGCGGCCATCGGCATGGCCGCCGCGGCCGGACTGGTCAAGCTCGCGATCATCGTCACGATCCTGCACTTCGTGATCGTTCTTGGCTTCAATCCGCTCAGTAAGCGCCTCAGCGGTCGGCTCGCCGGCTCGGTGCGGCTGCGCGTCACGTACGAGATCGACAGCGGGGTACTTACCCAGATACTCGCCGCCTGCGACAAACACCAGTGGAGCCTCAACGATCTAGCCAGCGCCCCCGACGGCGGTGTCCTGCTGACACTTTCGGGATCACGAATTCGGAACGCACCGAACACGATCGCGTGCGTGACGGGTGTCACTGGTGTGCGCCAGCTCGACGACCACCACGAATAGTCCCTAGTGCGCCTGTCCGCGGCCCGACCGGTAGGACGCCACACAGCCGACGACAGCCAGCACCGCAAACGCTCCGAACATCAGCGAGCTCGCCGTTGCGTCGGGAGCCGCCCGCAGGTTCACCACAACCCCGGCCAGTCCGGCCCCGAACGCGCCACACATCAGCTGGACGGTGTTGATCGCGGCGGCGGCCACGGCTTGTTGGGCTGGGTCGTCGACGACCGCGCCCATCGCCCACGCCGACAGGTGCGGCCACGCCATTCCGATTCCCGCACCGGTGATGACCAATGCGAGGGCCCACAAGGCCACAATTCTGGTTGAGGCGGAATCGGTTTGGGTGAATGCGGCCAGGGCCAAACCCGTGGCCATCACCAACGGAGCGATCGCCACCACCCGCACGGTGACCCGCGCGTTGGTGATCGACGCACTTGCGATCTCACCGACGGTCCAGCCCACCGACAGCGCCGCGCCGAGGAACCCCGCCACCACCGGCGCCAATGCACCCAACCGCTGCCCGAACAGCGGGACATACATGTCCACCATCGTGGCCGCCATCAGCAAGCCGAGCGTCAGGTAGATCCACTTCAGCGGTCCGGGCTCAAACGCCTTGCGCGGCAACACCGCAGCCGAAACTCGGCGGTCGACGACGATGAACACCAGAACCAGCGTCACCCCCACCGCGAGCAGGCCGCCGATGGCGGCCGCGCTGTGCGGTATCACCGCAACACTGACGGCGAGTGCCGCCATGCCGAGCAGCAGCAACGACCGCACCGGAATCCGCGTCCGGGCCATCTCCTGATCCGACTGCGTCCGCGCCGGCAAGGCCAGCGGGACCAGCAAGCTCATTGCCACCGCAAGAATCGCGAGCATGCCGAATCCGCCACGCCAGAAACCGAATTGGGCGAACAAACCCCCGGTCGCCGGACCCACCAGCGTGCCGATTCCCCACATCGCCGACACCACGGCCGACGCCCGGGTCCATAACCGGTCGGGCATCGCCGCACTGATCACCGCATACCCCAGGCCTGCCAGCACGCCGCCGGCCAGCCCTTGCACCACCCTGCCGACCAGGAGAAGCTGCATCGTCGGCGCCAAGGTGCACAGCGCGCTGCCGGCGGCGAAGGACAACAGCGCACCCAGATAGGCCGTTCGCGGCCCGAACCGGGTCAGCATCGAGCCGACCGTCGTCGCCGCCATCACCGACGCCACCAGATAGACCGTCGTCACCCAGGCGTATAGCCGCTCGCCACCGATATCGGCGACCGCACTGGGCAGCAGGCTGATCGTGATGAATTCGTTGGTGGCATAGATCGCCACACCACCGGCCAGAACCACCACAGCACCGAGGTAGTCCCGGCCCAGCAGTTCACGCCAGCTACCCGCGGCCGATGCCGTCGTCTCGGTCATTGCATCACCGTAAAGGCTCAACCATGGTTGAGCTCAAGCGCCTGACCTACTTCAGACCTGCGGCATCCATGCCGCGCAATTCCTTCTTCAGATCGGCGACCTCGTCGCGGATCCGCGCGGCCAACTCGAACTGCAGATCGCGTGCCGCCGTCATCATCTGAGCGGTCAAATCCTTGATCAGGTCGGCCAATTCGGCCCGCGGCATGTTCGACGTGTCCCGGCCCTCGATGATGCCCGCGCTCACCGCCCGGCCCGGCTCACCCTGCGCGCGACGGCCGCGTGACGCGTTGCGCCCCGACCCGCCGATCTCGACCGCTTCCGTATCGTCGGCCTCCCGATACACCTGATCGAGGATGTCGGCGATCTTCTTACGCAACGGTTGCGGGTCGATCCCGTGCTCTTCGTTGTAGGCGACCTGCTTGGCCCGGCGACGGTCCGTCTCGTCGATGGCTTGGATCATCGAATCGGTGAGTTTGTCGGCGTACATGTGTACTTCGCCGGAGACGTTGCGCGCCGCGCGGCCGATGGTCTGGATGAGGCTACGGGCAGAGCGCAAGAAGCCTTCCTTGTCGGCGTCGAGGATTGACACCAGCGACACCTCCGGAAGGTCTAGACCCTCCCGCAGCAGGTTGATGCCCACCAGCACGTCGTAATCACCCAGCCGCAGCTGCCGGAGCAGCTCCACCCGGCGCAAAGTGTCCACCTCAGAATGCAGGTAACGCACCCGGATGCCCGTCTCCAGCAGGTAGTCGGTGAGGTCTTCGGCCATCTTCTTGGTCAACGTGGTGACCAACACCCGCTCGTCACGCTCGGCCCGCGCGCGGATCTCGCCGATCAGGTCGTCGATCTGGCCCTTGGTCGGCTTGACGATCACCTTCGGGTCGATCAGACCGGTCGGCCGGATGACCTGTTCGACGAACTCGCCGCTGGTCTGGCTGAGCTCGTAGGGCCCCGGCGTGGCCGACAGGTACACCGTCTGCCCGATCCGGTCGGCGAACTCTTCCCAGGTCAGCGGGCGGTTGTCCACCGCCGAAGGCAACCGGAAACCGAACTCGACCAGGTTGCGCTTGCGAGACATGTCACCCTCGTACATGCCGCCGATCTGCGGGACGGTGACGTGCGACTCGTCGATGACCAGCAGGAAGTCCTCGGGAAAGTAGTCCAGCAGGGTCGCGGGCGCCGAACCGGCGGCGCGGCCGTCTATGTGCCTTGAGTAGTTCTCGATGCCCGAGCAGAAGCCGACCTGGCGCATCATCTCGACGTCGTAGTTGGTCCGCATCCGCAGCCGCTGGGCCTCCAGCAGCTTGCCCTGGTTCTCCAGTTCGGCCAGCCGCTCGGTCAGTTCCTCCTCGATGCTCGAGATGGCGTGCGCCATCCGTTCCGGACCTGCGACGTAATGGGTGGCCGGGAAGATACGCAGCGAGTCGACCTGACGGACCACATCACCGGTCAGCGGGTGCAGGTAGTACAGCGCCTCGATCTCGTCCCCGAAGAACTCGATGCGAACCGCCAGCTCCTCGTAGGACGGGATGATCTCGACGGTGTCACCGCGCACCCGGAACGAGCCGCGGGTGAACGACATGTCGTTGCGGGAGTACTGCACGTCAACCAGCAGCCGCAGCAGCCCGTCGCGCGGCACCTCCGCGCCGACCTCCAGCTCGACCGACCGGTCGAGGTAGGACTGCGGAGTGCCCAGGCCGTAAATGCACGACACCGATGCGACGACGACGACGTCGCGGCGCGACAACAGGCTCGATGTCGCCGAGTGGCGCAACCGCTCCACATCGTCGTTGATCGAGCTGTCCTTCTCGATGTAGGTGTCGGTCTGGGCGATGTACGCCTCGGGCTGGTAGTAGTCGTAGTACGAGACGAAGTACTCAACAGCGTTGTGCGGCAACATCTCTCGTAGCTCGTTGGCGAGCTGAGCGGCCAGCGTCTTATTGGGTGCCATCACCAGGGTCGGCCGCTGCAGACGCTCGATCAGCCAGGCCGTGGTCGCCGACTTGCCGGTGCCCGTCGCGCCGAGCAGCACCACGTCGCGCTCCCCCGCCCGAACGCGGCGCTCCAACTCCTCGATCGCGGCGGGCTGGTCGCCGGCCGGGTCGTACTCGCTGACCACCTCGAACTGGGCGCCAGCGCGCACCAGCCCATTGACGGCATCGGCGGCAGGTCGGTATTCCGAGTGCGCGAGCACCGGGTGTTCGGTTGCGAATGCCATAACGTCCAGGTTAAGCGCCCCCACCGACACATTCATTCCTCGCGAAGACCCCGGACACCCATAAGCTGACCCCGTGGCCGAACCACCGGGGACGACAGCCGTCCATCCGCCAAAACAGGAGACGTTCGACCTGGTCGGCTACACCAATACCGACCCGAAAGGCATCCTGCGAGCCGTCGACGAATACCGGGTTACCCCATGGGGGCTGTACATGGCCCGCCCGACCCCGGGCCGCGCCCAGTTCCACTACCTCGAGTCCTGGCTGCTGCCGTCGCTGGGGCTGCGGGCCAATGTCTTCCACTTCAACGCCGGCTATGAGCGTCCGCAGGACTACTACCTCGACATTGGGCACATCGACGTGGGTGATACGGCCTGGCATGCCGAAGACCACTACCTCGACCTCGTCGTCTACACCGGGGACCGCACCGACCTCGTCGATATCGACGAACTGTTCGCGGCCCACCGCGACGGCCTGGTGACCACCGCGACCGCCGAGGCCGCGCTGCGGCATGTTGTGGTTGCCGTCGAGGGCCTGGCGCGCCACGACCATGACCTCAACGCCTGGCTCGCCGCCGACGGAATCTACCTGACCTGGCTCTGAGCCATTCGTGACGGGGCAACTAATCGGCACCCCCGTACCCAACGAGTAGTCTGCCTAGCTATGAGTCCCATCAAGCGCGGATGGTTGAGGTTCGCCGTCGCGACCCTCCTTGCCGTGGGTTCTCAGTTAACCGCGGCTACCGCGCTGGCCGACCCGGCACCGACGCCACCGCCCGCGCCGGCACCAGCGGCCAACGGCGGTTCCGACCCCCAGCTGCTGCACAACATCACCTACCGGGCCCGAGCGGACGGCACCTCCCGCGGCGCTGTCGTCGCGTACAAGATCGATGACAACAACGTCAACAGCGACCAACCCACACTGCTGCCGGGGATGACCTTCGAGGTCAATACGGTTCTCCACGATCCCAACAAGGCCGGGATGGAAATCTCCATCCAGTGGCCCTACGGATCGAACTTGCACTGCGAGATCCTGGTGGACGACGAGATCGTGGCGCAGGCAGACCAATTCATCGCACCGCGGCTATTCCGCCCCAAAGATGACCCGCTCTACGGCACGCTGCAATGCGGCGCCCCCTTGGACACTCCCGCCCCGACAGCAGCACCCGTAGCGGCCCCACCGCCGCCAGCGACGTAAACGGCTCGGAGTCCGTATTCGCCGATACGCTGGGGACGTGCACAAACCCGATAGTGTCGCCGAGGTCAGCGCCTGGCTGCTGGAAAACGGTCACCGGCTCATCCTCGCGCTCACAGGCGGCCGCTACCCGCGCACCGTGATGGGAATGCTGCCCGTCGAGTTGCACACCGTCGGCCGCAAATCCGGCAAGCCGTACGCCAACCTGTTGACCTCCCCGCTCCACGATGACCACCGCATCGTCGTCGTGGCATCCAAGGGTGGACACCAAGATCACCCGGACTGGTACAAGAACGCGATGGCCAGCCCAGATGTCACGGTGACCGTTGACGGCGCGACAGTTCCGATGCTGGCCCGGTGTGCCAGCCCGGAGGAACGAGCCGAATTGTGGCCGCAAGTGGTCAAGGCCTACAAGGGATATGCGGGCTATCAGCGCAACACGTCCCGGGAAATCCCGCTGCTGATCCTGGAACGCCGCTGACACTCCCCCGGGCGCGACGTCAGGTTCCGGGCGTCCAGCCGGTGCTCGCCGCCCATTCCCACGCCCGCCGGTACGCATCGAGGAACCACGGTTCCTTGGCCTCGGCGTAGGCACCCATGTCGGTATGCCCGGCAGCCGAACGCTTGACGGCCAGATAGTCCGCCTGCACACCGGGATTGGCGATCAACCAGTCCACGAACAGCAGCGCGAACTGCTGATTGGGCCACCCGTCCACCCGAATATGTATGTTGGTAGGCCGACCCGGATCGCCTGAAGCATGAAAGCGCTTGTGCCACAACGCCGGATCAGTACCCGCCTTGGGCGCGTCAGAGGTGATCGCCTCGACTCGCGGATAGCCGGCCCGCAACAGATCCTCGGCGAGCTCGTCTGCGAGCTCGAGGGAGGCGACCGTCACCTGGACGTCAATGACGTCCTTGGCGTCCATGCCGGGCACCGCCGTCGACCCGATGTGGTCGATCCGCACGGCCCGGTGCCCGCAGGTGGTGTTGAGCCGCGCCACGATCCGGCGGGCCTGGTCGGCCCAGGTGGGATCGGCCGCGACCAGTGCGGGCGCACTGGCCACCGGGGTACGGGTGGCCAGGTTGTGCGCGAACGGCAGAATCCGCTGATACCACAGCTCACGGGCCTGCTCGACGAGCCGCCCCGACGTACCGGAGTTGTCCAGCCAGACGTCGGCGACCAATCGTCGTTGCTCCTCGGTGGCCTGCGCGGCGATGCGAGCTCTGGCGTCGGCCTCACTGAAACCGCGGTATTCGATGAGCCGCTTCACCCGCACCTCGGGGTCGGCGTTCACGATGACGACCAGCGGGAACATCGGCGCCATCTGTGATTCGACCAGCAGCGGGATGTCCTCGACGATCACCGCGTCCTCGCCGGCGGCGGCGATCAGCTCAGACCGCCGGGTCGCCACGAGCGGGTGAACGATGCCGTTCAGGGTCTGCCGCTTCTCCTCGTCGCTGAACGCGATCGTGGCCAGTGCCGGCCGATCCAGAGCGCCGTCGGGCTGCAGGATCTGCGCCCCGAACGCGTCGACGAGCCTGGCCAGACCATCGGTGCCGGGCTCGACGACCTCACGGGAGATGACATCCCCATCGACGACGATGCCGCCACATTCTGAGAATGTGGCGGACACCGTCGACTTTCCGGCGCCAATACCGCCGGTTAAACCGATGCGCAGCATCGAATGGAGTTGTTAGGCAGCCTGATTAAGCGTTGCCCGCCAGCTTCTCACGGAGAGCCGCGAGCTGAGCATCGCTGGCCAGCGAACCGCCGGCCGACTCACCCGAGCTCGATGACGAGGAGGAACCGTTGGCCGTCGCGGGACGGCTGGCGGCCTCGGCCTCGGCAGCGGCGAACTTCTCCATCTGCGTGGTGTGCATCTTGTGCCGGCGCTCGGCCTCCGCGTAGCGGGCCTCCCACTCGGTGCGCTGCTTGTCGAAGCCCTCGAGCCATTCGTTGGTCTCGGCGTCGAAGCCCTCCGGGAAGATGTAGTTCCCGGCGTCGTCGTAGCTGTCGGCCATACCGTACTTCGAGGGGTCGAACTCCTCGGTGTAGTCCTCGTTGGCCTGCTTGAGGCTCAGCGAGATGCGGCGGCGCTCCAGGTCGATGTCGATGACCTTGACCATCGCGTCGTCACCGACCTGCACGACCTGATCCGGCACCTCGACGTGGCGCTCAGCCAGCTCGGAGATGTGCACCAGACCCTCGATGCCCTCTTCGACACGGACGAACGCACCGAACGGCACCAGCTTGGTGACCTTGCCCGGAACGATCTGGCCGATCGCGTGGGTGCGAGCGAAGTGACGCCACGGGTCTTCCTGGGTGGCCTTCAGCGACAGCGAAACCCGCTCGCGGTCCATGTCGACGTCGAGCACCTCCACGGTGACCTCGTCGCCCACCTGAACCACCTCGGACGGGTGATCGATGTGCTTCCAGGACAGCTCGGAAACGTGCACCAGGCCGTCGACCCCACCAAGATCGACGAACGCGCCGAAGTTGACGATCGAGGACACGACACCCTTGCGGATGGCGCCCTTCTGCAGCTGGTTGAGGAATTCGCTGCGGACCTCGGACTGGGTCTGCTCCAGCCAGGCACGACGGGACAGCACCACGTTGTTGCGGTTCTTGTCCAGCTCGATGATCTTGGCCTCGATCTCCTTGCCGATGTACGGCTGGAGATCGCGGACCCGACGCATCTCGACCAGCGACGCGGGCAGGAAGCCGCGCAGGCCGATATCGAGGATCAGGCCGCCCTTGACGACCTCGATGACGGTGCCCTTGACGGCCTCGTCCTTCTCCTTGAGTGCCTCGATGGTGCCCCAGGCACGCTCGTACTGAGCGCGCTTCTTGGACAGGATCAGGCGGCCTTCTTTGTCCTCTTTGGTGAGGACGAGGGCTTCCACCTCATCGCCGACGGACACAACCTCATTGGGGTCGACGTCGTGCTTGATGGAGAGTTCGCGAGAAGGAATGACACCTTCAGTCTTGTAGCCGATATCGAGCAAGACTTCGTCACGGTCAACCTTGACGATGGTCCCTTCGACGATGTCGCCATCGTTGAAGTATTTGATGGTCTTGTCGATGGCGGCGAGAAAATCCTCCGCTGAGCCGATGTCATTGAGGGCTACTTGCGGCGAGGTGGCGACGGGACTTGGCATATTGTTGGGTTGCTCCGGACAGCTTCAATCGTAGGGACAGTGTGGTGGTGCTTGTAGAGAAGTACCCGCAGAGTGCACACAGGTACTGTCCGAGCCTACTCGACTAGGCGCACGCTGGACAAACCCGGGCCTGTGAGCCCGCTGTGGGCCACCCGTCCGTAGCCACCCCGGCGCCACTAATCTGCAGGGGTGAACAGCCCAGGGATGCCGCCACCGCCCCACGCCGTGGCCCCGCCGGTGCCCCGAGCGATCCGCAAGGTCGGCGCACCCCTGGCGGTCATCATCGTTCTCGGCACCATCGCCGGATTGATCCTGGTCCTGCTGACCGCCGTGAACCCCGTCGGCACGGCGATCGGGTTCGCCCTGGCCACGGTGGCGCTGATCCTGGTCCTGCTGGCCTATCTCTGGCTGGACCGTTGGGAGCCCGAGCCGCCGCGGCTGCTGATCCTGGCCTTCCTGTGGGGCGCTTCGGTGGCGGTCGTGGTCTCGGTTGCACTGGAGATGGTCGTCGACGCGGCGGTGAACAGCGGCGGGGCGGACTCCAGCCCAATCACCATCGCATTGGGCGCCCCGGTGGTCGAAGAGGCCGCCAAGGGTCTGTTCCTGCTCATCATGATGACCGGCGCGCGGCGCAATGAACTCAATTCTCTGACCGACTGCCTGGTCTATGCGGGGGTGACGGCGATCGGATTCGCCTGGCTGGAGAACATCTTCTACATCGCCGACGGCGCGTCGCTGTCCGATTCGCTTCTCACCGCGGGGATACGCCTCGTGATGGGGCCGTTTGCTCACCCACTGTTCACCACGTTCACCGCGATTGGCGTGTATTTCGCTCTGCAGCAACGTAATCGGCTGACAAAGGCGGGCTGCGTTCTGATCGGCTATCTCGGCGCGGTGATCATGCACGGGTTGTGGAACGGCTCGGCACTGCTGGGCGCGGGTGCCTACTTCGGGCTGTACTTCGTGTGGATGATGCCGGTGTTCATCCTGGCCGTGACGCTGGCCGTGCGCAGCCGCCGGCGCGAGCAGCGCATCGTGGCCGAGAAGCTGCCCGGCATGGTCGCCGCCGGCCTGATCACGCCGACCGAGGCCGGCTGGCTGGGGACGATCCACACTCGCAAGCAGGTGGTCGCCGCGGCCACCGGATACGGCGGGCGCCCGGCCGGGCGCGGGGTGAAAAAATTCGCCATCCAGGTCGTCGAGCTGGCGTTTGTGCGCGACCGCATCGACCGTGGCTTCGGTGACGCCCGAGTATTCGCCTTACAGCAACTGGAGGTGGACGGCGTCGTCGCCGCCCGGGCGGCCGCCGGGCCCGTGCTGCACTGGCTGAACGGCTACCGCCCACCCGTTGCCTAGCGGGCGTTAGTGCGCCGCCGCGTCCCAGCTACGGCCGTAGCCCACCGACACCTCGAGCGGCACGTCCAGCGGGTAGGCACCGCCCATCTTGTCGCGAACCAGCGCCTCGACCGCGTCGCGCTCCCCCGGCGCGACTTCGAGTAGCAACTCATCGTGCACCTGCAGCAGCATCCGAGATTTCAGCGCCGAGGTGCGCAGCGCCTCGTCGACCCGGATCATCGCAACCTTGATGATGTCGGCCGCGCTGCCCTGGATCGGAGCGTTGAGCGCGGCCCGCTCGGCAGCCTCCCGCACGTTGCGGTTGCTGCTGTCCAATTCCGGCAGGTAGCGGCGCCGGCCCAGCACCGTGGAGGTGTAACCGTCCTTCCGGGCCTGGTCGACCACGGACTGCAGGTAGTCGCGCACCCCGCCGAACCGGGCGAAGTACTGGTCCATCTGGTCTTTGGCCTCTTCGTTGGAGATCTTCAGCTGCGACGCCAGACCGTAGGCCGACAGCCCGTAGGCCAGTCCGTAGGACATTGCTTTGACCCGCCTGCGGAGCTCGGGCGTGACCTCGGAAATCTCCACACCGAACGCCCGCGACGCGACGAACGAATGCAGGTCTTCCCCGGTGTTGAACGCCTCGATGAGGCCGGCGTCCTTGGACAGGTGGGCCATGATCCGCATCTCGATCTGGCTGTAATCGGCTGTCATCAGCTCGGCGTACTCGATCCCACCGCCGGAACCGACCACGAACGCGTCCCGGATCTCCCGGCCCGCTTCGGTGCGGATCGGAATGTTCTGCAGGTTCGGCTCGGTGGAGGACAACCGGCCGGTTGCCGCGATGGTCTGGTTGAAGGTGGTGTGAATGCGGTCGTCGGCGGCGACGGCGTTGAGCAGACCGTCCACGGTGACCTTTAGCCGGGTGACATCGCGGTGAGTCAGCAGGTGCTGAAGGAAGGGGTGGCCGGTCTTGTCGTACAGCCCCTGCAGCGCGTCGGCGTCGGTGGTGTAGCCGGTCTTGGTGCGCTTGGTCTTGGGCATCTCCAGCTCGTCGAACAGCACGGCCTGCAACTGCTTGGGCGACCCGAGGTTGATCTGTTTGCCGATCACGGCGTATGCGGCTTCGGCCGCATCGCGGATCGCGTTGCCGAATGTGCTCTGCAGTTGCCGCAGCTGGTCGAGGTCGACCGCGATCCCGACCGATTCCAGACCGGCGAGCACCGTCTGCACCGGCAGCTCCATCTCGGCGAGCAGCTCCGCGGAGTCGATGCGGGTCAGCTCCTCGTCGAGCGCATCAGCCAGATCGGTCACGGCCCTGGCCCGCAGGATCAGCGTCTGCACCGCCTGATCGTCGACGCCGTCAGTGTCGTCGAGTAGTGAAAGCTGTTGCTGTTCAGGGTTGTCGGCCCGCAGCTCACGGCGCAAGTACCGCAACGAGAGATCATCGAGGGTGAAGCTGCGCTGACCGGGCCGCACCAGGTAGGCGGCCAGCGCGGTGTCGGAGGTGACCCCCGCCAACGTCCAGCCGCGGCCGGCCAGATCATGGATCGCCAGTTTGGCCTCGTGTAGTGCCTTCGGTTGGTCCGCCGCGGCCAGCCACCCGCCCAGTGCCGCTTCGTCCTCGGCGGTCAGTGTGGTGGTGTCGATGTAACAACCCTCACCGTCGGCGGCGGCGATCGCCACGGCCGTCGCATCGCCGTCGTAGGCCAGGTGTGTGCCCACCACGGCCAGCCCGCAGCGCGCACCGCTGGAGGCATGTTCGGCCAGCCAGGCAGCCACCGCGCCCGGCTCCAGCGCGCCGCCGCGCACGTCGAATCCTTCGTCGACCTCGGGGTCGGCCGAGGCGAGGGTGTCAAACAGCCGGTCCCGCAGGACCCGGAACTCCAGATCGTCGAAGAGCCGGTGGATCTGGTCGCGGTCCCATGGCTGCATCCGCAGGGTGTCCGGCGTCTGGGCGAGCGGGACGTCCTTGACCAGCTCGGTGAGGTCCCGATTGAGTATGACGCTGCCGAGGTGGGCGCGCAGCGCGTCGCCGACCTTGCCCTTGACCGCGTCGACGTTGTCGACCAGCGACTGCAGCGAGCCGTACTCGACGATCCATTTGGTGGCGGTCTTCTCCCCGACACCGGGAATGCCGGGCAGGTTGTCGCTCGGATCGCCACGCAGCGCCGCGAAGTCGGGGTACTGCCGCGGGGTCAGCCCATACTTGGCCTCGACCGCCTCGGGGGTGAAACGGGTCAACTCGCTGACACCCTTGATCGGGTACAGGACGGTGACGTCTTGGCTGACCAGTTGCAGTGAGTCGCGGTCACCGGTGACCACCAGGACCCGGTAGCCCTCGTTCTCGCCCTGGGTAGCCAGGGTGGCGATGATGTCGTCGGCCTCGAACCCGGGCTCCGCGAGCACCGTGATGCCCAGCGCGACAAGCACTTCCTTGGTGATGTCGATCTGGCCGCGGAACTCGTCCGGGGTGCTCGACCGGTTGGCCTTGTACTCCGGGAACTTCTCGGAGCGGTGGGTCTGGCGGGAGACGTCGAAGGCCGCGGCGACGTGGGTGGGCTGCTCGTCGCGCAACAGGTTGATCAGCATGGCGGTGAACCCGTAGACCGCGTTGGTGGTCAGCCCGTTCTTCGTCTTGAAGTTCTCGGCGGGCAACGCGTAGAACGCCCGGAAGGCCAGCGAGTTGCCGTCCAACAGCATCAACGTCGATTTGGTGTCGACGCCGGATTTTGCCGAGGGGGCCGCAGTGGCGGTCTTGGTGGGGCTCACGCACCCAACTCTAGGCAACCGTGCCGACACCCAGACGGTCCCGGGCCATCCCGGCCAGCTCCCGGGCCGCCGGGCTCATCGGGCCGTGCGCACGCCAGGCGAACACGAGCCGCGCCCGCAGCGGAGGTGTGATCGGCAGCGGGTGCAGCCCTGCCCGTGCTGTCGCCACCATCCGCGGCAGCACTGCCACCCCCAGCCCGCGCTCGGCGAAGTCGGCAATGGCCGACGGCGTGCTGGCCTCGAGCGCCACCCGGACACTGAGACCCGCTGCCGCACAAGCACTGTCGAGTTGACGCCGGATTCCGGTACCGCCGGGGAGCGCGATGACGGTGCGTTCGACCAGATCGGCCAACGTGATCGCGTGACGACTTGCCCACTCGTCATCCACGGCCACCGCGCCGACGATCGGCTCGTCGGTCACCACGACACCGTCGAGCCCGTCGGGCAACGCGTCGGGACCGACCGAGATGATCACGGCATCGAGCCGGCCGGACTGCACGCCTTCCACCAGGCCGGCGGTGTCGTCGGTGCCGAGAGTGACGTCGACGTGGGGATGGGCCCGGTGGAAGTCGGCGAGCAATCCCGGCATGTCGACGTCGTGGGCGGTGACTGTTCCGATGGCGACCGATCCGCGGATCAGCGAGGCCACCTCGTCGACCGCGGCGCGCGCGTCGGCGACCGCGGCCAATGCCGCCCTGGCATACGGCAGCATCGCTTGGCCGGCTGCGGTCGGTCGCACCTCGCGGCGGGTCCGATCCAGCAAGGGCTGGCCGACTTCGCGTTCCAGGCGGGCGATCTGCGCACTGACCGCAGGCTGGGCGACGAACTCCCGCTCGGCGGCGCGGGTGAAGTTCGCTTCCTCGACGACCGCGACGAAGTATTCGAGCTGCCGCAGTTCCATAACGACAGCTTATGGTTTCAGAAACAAGAATGTCTTGGACTTATAGCCGGTGGGCATCGAACCTTGACGACATGACCCACAACGCTGTTCTCATCGCCGGAGCCGGGATCGGTGGCCTGACCACCGCGCTGGCCCTGCACGCCCGCGGCGTCGACGTCGCCATCATGGACCGCGCCCGGACGCTGCGGCCTCTCGGAGTCGGGATCAACCTATTGCCACACGCCGTCCGCGAACTCACCGACCTCGGTTTGGGCGAAGCGTTGAACGAGATGGCGGTCGCACCACATTCCATCTGCTTCTACGGCCGCACCGGCGAGCTGTTGTTCCGAGAGCCGCGCGGGCTGGCCGCCAGCGACCCGCATCCGCAGCTGTCTGTCCACCGCGGTCGGTTGCAGATGCTGTTGCTCGAGGCGGTGAGCAGCCGTCTGGGCAGGTCCGCGGTGCAAGCCGGGATCGGTGTCGACGGGTTCACCCAGGATGCGGGTCAGGTCCGGGTGCGGACCACGGCTGGGGCGCTATCCGGTGCCGTGCTGATCGGTGCCGACGGAATCGGCTCGACGGTGCGGGCCGCATTGCACCCCGGACCCGACCCGCTGATGTGGTCGGGCATCACGATGTACCGCGGCGCCGCGGCGATGCCGGCGTTCCTGGACGGGCGCACCATGGCGATCATCAAGGGCGACAACGGCGTCGACCTCGTCACCTACCCGATCGGCGGCGACCTGGTCAACTGGGTGCTGCAGGTGCCAACCGGTGAACCCGGCGTGCTCGACGGCAACGCGCAGTGGAATCTGCCGGCCAACCCGGCCGAGGTGATCCGGCACCTGACCCACTGGAGGCTGGACTGGCTGGACCTCGACACTCTGGTCACGCGCACCGAGAATATCTTCGCCTATCCGATGGTCGACCGAAACCCGTTGCCCTACTGGGGTGTCGGACGAGTCACACTGCTGGGCGACGCCGCCCATCCGATGTACCCGGTGGGAGCGAACGGCGGATCGCAGGCCATCGTCGATGCTCGGGTGTTGGCCGACGAATACGCCGTGCGCGGCGTCGACGGCTTGCGCCGCTATGAGAACCAGCGCAGACCCGAGACAGCAGAGGTAGTAACCGCCAATCGGCAGATGCACCGTGCGCTCAGCGAGGGCGCCGCCGACCTCGACCGCGTCACCCGCACGTACCGCTCCGACACCGCTCGGAGCAGGCGCGCATGACCAGCTACGTCCTGCGACGGCAAGCACAATCTGCCGCGGGATAGTCCCGCGGGGTCGCCGAAAACTCAGCTGGATGCTTCGTCCCACTGAACTGGAACATGTTTCAGTCCTGCGCGAAGGATCGCCTACGATGACCTCGTGCCAGCATCTCCAGACGCCCCCACCCAACTACCGGCAATCGACGGATGGTGGGACCACGACGACGCCGGTGTGCCGCATCTGATCGGCGCGAAATGCCCACAGTGCGCGACTTACGTTTTCCCGCCGCGGGCCAACAACTGCCCCAACCCGGCTTGCGACAGCGATGTGCTCGAAGCCGTCGCCCTGTCGCGACGGGGCACGGTCTGGAGCTATACCGAGAACCGGTACAAGCCGCCACCGCCCTACCCGTCGCCCGACGAGTTCGAACCGTTCGCGGTGGCTGCCGTCCAGCTCGCCGATGAGGGCCTGATCGTGCTGGGCAAGGTCGTCGAGGGCACCTTGGCCGCTGATCTGAAGGTCGGCATGGAGGTCGAGCTGACGACGATGCCGCTCTACACCGATGACGACGGCGTCGAGCGCGTCACCTACGCCTGGGAGATTGCGAAATGAGTGCTGGAACTCCTGACCCGGTCTACATCCTTGGCGCGGGCATGCACCCCTGGGGTAAGTGGGGCCGCGACTTCACCGAGTACGGCGTGGTGGCCGCCCGTGCCGCGCTGGCCGAGGCCGGCTTGGACTGGCGCCAGATCCAGCTGGTGGCCGGCGCCGACACCATCCGCAACGGCTACCCCGGCTTCGTGGCCGGCGCGACGTTCGCCCAGAAGCTCGGCTGGAACGGCATCCCGGTCACCTCGAGCTACGCGGCCTGCGCCAGCGGCTCGCAGGCCCTGCAGAGCGCGCGGGCGCAGATCCTCGCCGGATTCTGCGACGTCGCCCTGGTCATCGGCGCCGACACCACACCGAAGGGCTTCTTCGCCCCGGTCGGCGGTGAGCGCCGCGACGATCCGGACTGGCAGCGCTTCCATCTGATCGGCGCCACCAACACGGTGTACTTCGCGCTGCTGGCCCGCCGGCGGATGGACCTCTATGGCGCCACGCTCGAAGACTTCGCTGCGGTGAAGGTCAAGAATGCCCGGCACGGGCTGAACAACCCGTATGCCCGCTACCGCAAGGAGGCCAGCGTCGAGGACGTGCTGGCCAGCCCGGTGGTGTCGGATCCGCTTCGGCTACTGGACATCTGCGCGACTTCCGACGGCGCAGCCGCGGTGATCGTGGCCAGCAAGGCGTTCGCCGAGAAGCATCTCGGATCGGTCGAGGGTGTGCCGTCGGTGCGCGCGGTGAGCCTGCAGAGCCCGCAATACCCGCAGCATCTCCCCGAATTGCCGGACATCGCAACGGATTCCACCGCGGTGGTACCCGGCCCGGAGCGGGTATTCAAGGATCAGATCCTGGACGCCGCCTACGCCGAAGCCGGTATCGGCCCCGAGGATCTGTCCCTGGCCGAGGTGTACGACCTGTCGACGGCACTGGAGCTCGACTGGTACGAGCATCTCGGCTTGTGCGCGAAGGGCGAGGCCGAGCAGCTGCTGCGCAGCGGTGCCACCACGATCGGCGGCCGGATTCCGGTCAACGCCTCGGGTGGTCTGGCGAGTTTCGGCGAGGCGATTCCGGCCCAGGCCATCGCTCAGGTCTGCGAATTGAGCTGGCAGCTCAAGGGCCAGGCCACCGGCCGTCAGGTCGAGGGCGCCAAGGTCGGCGTCACCGCCAACCAGGGCCTGTTCGGTCACGGCTCCTCGGTGGTCGTCGCCCGCTAGGTGAGCGAGACCATCGTCGTCACTGTCAAGCCCGGCAGCCGCAAGGGTCCGCTGGTCGAGACGGCTGCCGACGGCTCGCTGACGATCTTTGTGCGGGAGCCCGCACTCGAGGGCAAGGCCACCGCGGCTGCGGCCCGGTTGCTCGCCGAGCATCTTGGCGTCTCCCGCGGCGCCGTGACGCTGGTGTCAGGCGCGACATCACGGATCAAGCGGTTTCGCATCAACTAGTTAGTTAGATTGCCATCTGCTGATCGCCGTCGCCGCGCCAGACCTCGACGGCGTCCTGAAGCGGCAAACCCAGTGCATCGCACAGACTTACCACCGTCCCGAAGCTCGGGCTGGGCAGTCTGCCGACTTCGATCTTGCGCAGTGTCTCCGGGGAGATTCCGGCGTCCCGGGCGATGACCTCGGGAGCGCGGCCGGCTCGGGCCGTCCTGATCAATGCGCCGAGACGCTGGCCGGCTCGGATCTGTTCGGGACTCAGGGGTACGCGGACCATGCGGCCCAGCATACGGTATAAAAATACCGACGGAAGGAATTGCCCCAGATGATCGAAATCAAGACCGC
Organism: Mycolicibacterium helvum; assembly: GCF_010731895.1. NCBI lineage: Bacteria > Bacillati > Actinomycetota > Actinomycetes > Mycobacteriales > Mycobacteriaceae > Mycobacterium > Mycolicibacterium helvum. The sequence goes on from NZ_AP022596.1 coordinate 5,917,425, forward strand.
CAAAGAAATCGACAAGATGGCCATCACCGGCCAATTCGTGGCGCAGACATTGGCCGCGTTGACGAAGAGCGCCGAGCCGGGCGTGAACCTGATGCAGCTCGAGCATCAGGCCCGAGCGCTGGTCGCCGAGCGCGGCGCGACCTCGTGCTACTGGGACTACGCACCATCGTTCGGTCGTGGCCCCTTCCGCAATGTTATCTGCCTGTCCGTCAATGATGCTGTGCTGCATGGGCTTCCGTGGGACTACGTGTTGCGCGACGGCGACCTGCTCAAGATGGACTTCGCGGTGTCGATCGACGGCTGGGTCGCCGACTCCGCTGTCACCGTCGTCGTCGGTGCCAGCACCGACCCGGCGGACGCTGCGCTGGTCGACTCCACCCGACGAGCCCTGGCTGCCGGTATCGCCGCCGCTGTCCCGGGCGGGCACCTCGGTGACATCTCCGCGGCCATCGGCGGCGTCGCCGCCGCGGCCGGCTATGCCGTCAACACCGACTTCGGCGGCCACGGTTTGGGCCGCACCATGCACGAGGATCCGCACGTCCCCAATCGCGGCAAGCACGGCCGCGGCCTGGTGCTGCGGCCCGGTCTCACCTTGGCGCTGGAACCGTGGTGGGGACGCGGATCCAACCGGTTGACTGTTGACCCGGACGGCTGGACGCTGCGCTCAGCCGACGGCTCCAACACCGCACATTCCGAGCACACGATCGCCATCACCGAACACGGACCACGCGTGCTCACGGTGACGGACTAGGCCACTCCGAGGTAGGCCGCTCGAATACTGTCGTCGGCCAGCAACTCTCGGGCGGGCCCGCTCTTGGTGACCGACCCGGTCTCCAGGATGTAGGCGCGATCGGACCGGCTCAGCGCCTGCTGAGCGTTCTGCTCCACCAGCAGCACCGTGGTGCCCTGGGCATTGATCTCGGAGATGATCTTGAAGATCTGCGAGATGATCATCGGCGCCAAGCCCATCGACGGCTCATCGAGCAGCAGCACCCGCGGACGCGCCATCAGTGCCCGCCCGATGGCCAGCATCTGCTGCTCGCCGCCGGACAGCGTGCCACCGACCTGTGTCCGGCGCTCAGCCAGCCTGGGAAACGTCTCGAACACCCAGTCCAGTCGCTCGTGACGGGCCGCCTTGGTATCGAACTTGCGCCCGTAACAACCCATTTCGAGGTTCTCCGTGACGCTCATACCGGGAAACACCCCGCGTCCCTCGGGGGCCTGGATCAGTCCGTCGATCGCTCGCTGGTGGGCTTTGACCCGGCTGATATCGCGGCCCTCGAACCAGATCGATCCCGACGTCAGCGGCCGCAGACCGGAGATGGCCCGCATCATCGTGGTCTTGCCCGCGCCGTTGGATCCCAGCAGCGTCACCAACTCACCCTGCCGCACTTCAAGCGAAACCCCGTGCAGCGCTTCGATCCTGCCGTAGTGCACCACGGCGTCGCGAATCTCGAGTAGCACCTGCGCCTCAGAGCTGGTCATCGGGCACCCCCAGGTAGGCCGCGATAACGGCCGGATCGTCGCGAATCTCGGCGGGTAGACCGTCGGCGATCTTGCGGCCGAATTCCAACACCACGATCCGGTCGGTGACACCCATGACCAGTCGCATGTCGTGCTCGATCAGCAGCACCGTGTACCCGTCGTCCCGGATGGCGCGGATCAGGTCGATCAGCGCGGCCTTCTCACTGGGGTTGAAGCCGGCGGCCGGCTCGTCCAGGCACAGCAGTTTGGGCTCGGTGGCCAGTGCACGGGCGATCTCGAGGCGGCGCTGATCCCCATACGGCAGGTTCTTGGCCTTCTCATCACCGCGATGCGCAATACCGACGAATTGTAAAAGCGCGGCGGCCTTTTCGATGGCTGAACGCTCCTCGCGGCGATGCCGCGGCGTGCGCATCAGGGCGCCGGGCACTGATGTCTTGTGCCGGGCGTCGGTGCCGACCACCACGTTCTCCAGGGCGGTCATCTCGCCCCACAACCGGATGTTCTGGAAGGTCCTGGCAATCCCCCGCCGGGTGATCTGGTGACGTTTGATCCGCCCCAGCGGTGCCCCGTCGAATGTCACCGAACCCGAACTGGGCCGGTACACACCGGTGATGGCGTTGAAGCAGGTGGTCTTGCCGGCCCCGTTGGGCCCGATCAGCCCGAGGATCTCGCCGCGCTTGATATCGAAACTCACCGAATCCAGCGCGGTCAGGCCGCCGAACTTCACGGTCAGATCCTTGGTCGCCAGCAGGGTTTCCCCCTCGGCGACCCCAACCTCGCGGTCCAGCACGGCCAGGCTCTCGTCGATCGGGGTGTCCGGATCGTCCTGGGTGCGGCCGCCAACGGGTTGGGTCATATGGCTGCCTTGGAATCGTCGGCGTTGCGTAACAGGTAGCGCGCCCGTTTGCCGTAGGTCAGTAGCTGCTGGCGTACCGGGAACAGACCCTGGGGACGGAAGATCATCAGCACCACCAGCGCGAGGCCGAAGAACAGGTACTTCAGGTCGCCGAGGTTGATGCCCAGCACGTGCACACCAAGCAACCTGTTGGGCAGGTAGACGATCACGAACGCACCGAAGATGACACCGAGCTTGTTTCCCTGTCCACCGAGCACCACCGCACACAGGAACAGCATCGAGTTGATGATGTTGAACGTCGGCGGGGCGACGTACTGCACCTGGCCGGCATACAGCGCCCCGGACAGCCCACCGATCGCGGCGCCGATGACGAACGCCCAGAGCTTGAACCGGAAGGTGTTGACGCCCATGACTTCCGCGGCGTCCTCGTCCTCCCGGATAGCCACCCAGGCCCGGCCCGCCCGGCTGCGCTCGAGGTTGCCGACCAACAACAGGATGCCGACCATGAGGATCAAGCCGAGCCAGAACCACCACGTTCCATAGTTCGCGTGGCCGGACGAATTGCCGCTGGAGAACACTCCGTCGCGCAGGTGGTCGCTCTCCCCCACGTGCGGATAGGCCACCTTGTTGAGGCCGCGGGAGCCGTTGGTGATGTCGGACAGGTTGTCGGCCAGCAGCCGGATGATCTCGCCGAAACCCAGTGTGACAATGGCCAAGTAGTCACCACGCAACCGCAACGTGGGGATACCAAGGATCAACCCGGCGAGCGCGGTGGCAGCCATGGCGATCGGCACACACGCCAGCCAGGCCCATTTCTCGCTGATCGCACCGCTGGTGATCAGCGTGCTCCACGGGCTGTCGGGGCTGGTCAGTAGGGCGACTGTGTAGGCGCCGACGGCGTAGAAGCCGACGTATCCCAGGTCGAGCAGACCGGCTTGGCCGACGACGACGTTGAGGCCGATTGCGATGATCGCGACCATGGCGAACTGAGCCATGGTGCCGCCGAAGCTGATTCCGGGCGTATCGAAGAACGGCGGCGGAAACAGGGGCGACAGTGCCAGCAGCCCGAAGCCCAGCACGCCGATGCCCCACTTCTGCACCCGGCTCAGGCCCGACCACCACTCACGCAGCCGGTCCCCGGGTGCCAGCACTCGACCACTCCACTTCCCGGTGTCGTTGCGGTGTGTCATGCCCGCGCCTTTCCGAGACTTTCTCCGAGTATCCCGGTGGGGCGGATCAGCAGCACGAGAACCAGCAACACGAAGGCGACGACGTCACGCCATTGGGTGCCGAACAGCGCCTGGCCGTAGTTCTCCATGACACCCAGCAGCAGGCCGCCCAGCAGCGCACCGCGCAGGTTGCCGATCCCGCCGAGTACCGCCGCCGAGAACGCCTTGATACCGAGCAGGAATCCGCCGGAGTAGATGATGCCCTGGGGCACCTTGAGGGTGTAGAGCAGCGCTGCCGCACCGGCCAATAGGCCGCCGATCAGGAACGTGGTCATGATGATGCGTTCCCGGGATACCCCCATCAGCGTCGCCGTAGTCGGGTCCTGAGCCACCGCGCGGATTCCGCGGCCGAACTTCGTCCGATTGATTGCGACATCGGTCAGCACCGCCAGCAGAAGTGCGGCGGCCACGATCACGATGGTGACATTGGAGACGGTCGCACCGAACACCTGGAACTGAGTCTTGGGCTGCACCAGGATGATCGGTTGCTGAGCATTGCTGCCGCCGTAGCCCTTGATGATCTTGGGCAGCACGAAATGCACGAACTCCTGCAGCACGAACGACATACCGATCGCGGTGATCAGGAAGGTCAGTGGCCGCGCGTTTCGGCGCCGCAGCGGCCGATACGCGACCGCCTCCAAACCCATTGCGGCGGCGCCAGATACCAGCATGGCGAACAACATGGCGATGCCGAGGTAGAGCACCGTCAGCAGCACGCCCTTGCTGTACGCGTTGCCGCTGGGGGTGAACCCGAGGATGACGTCCAGGCAGAAGTACGCGCCGAACATCCCCAGCATGAAGATCTCGGAGTGCGCGAAGTTGATCAACCGCAGCACGCCGAACACCAGGGTGTAGCCGACGGCGACCAAGGCGTAGATGGCACCCCAAGACAACCCATCGATGGTCAACTGCCAGAAGCCGTCTCGCAGGTTGTCGATATTGAAACCGATATCACTCGCGAGACACGAGATCTGGCCGAGGCACTGATAGACCATCTTCTGCGGCAGCCTCCTTGGTCTCGAAAACGAGAACGCGCCCGAGCCTTACGGTCCCGGACGCGTCTCGCCAATCGGCTACTGAACCTTGTAGATCCAGATCAGGGTGGTGGTGAGTTCACCCGTGTCGGTCCACTGATACTTGCGGGCTACGCCCTGTCCCTTGTAGTTCTTGACCCACTCGAGCAGGTCTGGACGGGTGATCTTGCCCGCGTCGATGCCCTTCAGCAGAACGGTACCGAGGTCGTAGCCCTCGGTGCTGTACGTGCCGGGGGCCTGACCGAACTTCTTGGTGTACTCGTCGGCGAAGCTACCGGTGGCCGGGCCGCACGGGCAGGACAGGATCGCGTCCTTCGAGGACTGGCCGGCCTGCTTGACGAACTCCGGATCCTTGGTGCCGTCGGCGCTGACGAACTTGCCGGTGTAGCCGCCGTCGCGCAGCTGCTGCACGAACGGAGCCGCTTCGGCGTAGTAGCCGCTGTAGAACACCGAGTCCGGCGACTGGCCCTTGACCTGTGTCACCGCAGCCGAGAAATCCTTATCGCCCTTCTTGACCGAGATATTGCACGCCGACACCGCCACCGGGCCGAGGGTCTCGCGGACCGCCTGCGCTAGCCCGGTGCCGTAATCGGTGCTGTCGTCGACGACGCAGACCTTCTTCTGCTGCAGCGTGTTCTTCAGGTAGTTGGCGACCGAGGGGCCCTGCACACCGTCGTTGGCCAGGCCGCGGAAGAAGGTCTTCCAGCCCTGCTCGGACAGTGTGACGTTGGTAGCCGACGCCGTGGCCGCGACCAGACCGGCCTGATCGAACACCGCGCCGGTGGCCTTGGTCTCACCGGAGAATGCCGGGCCGACCAGGCCGATGGTGAAGGCGTCATCGACGATCTGCGGTGCGATCGCGGTGGCCTTCTGCGGGTCGCCCTCGGTATCGAAGGGCTTCAGCTGCACCTGGCAGCCCGGGTTGGCCGCGTTGTGCTTGTCAATGGCCAACTGCACGCCGTATTTGATATTGATGCCGAGCGCGGCATCAGGCCCGTTGAGCGCGCCGGCCATAGCGATGGACACCGGCGGGCAGGTGGCTTTGCCGTCACCGGCGGGGTCGGCCGGAGCCGTGCTCGAATCAGACTTGACCTCGGCACCGTTCTGGTCGATCTGCACCTGCTCGACGATCTTCAGATCGGCTTGCGAGGAGTTCCCACCATTCGATGGGGACTGCTGATTGCAGCCGGCGATACCGAACACTGCCAGCAGCGCCGAACTAGCGGCGATTGCACTGCGTGTCGCGCGTCCGCGCACGTTCCACCTCCGAGTCAGTTGTTTCTCGGCGCCGACATTGCAAGCCACGGTCCGGGCCCGCCCCTCGACACTGCGGTTGAACATAGTCAACCCGTGGCCGCAGCGCGTGATCTTGGCCAACGCCTGGCCGTGAGCATATTCCGTATCGCGATAAACGGCGCGGTCAGAGGAAACGCAAAGTTAACGCATCAATTCGACGGCGATGCGTCGTTGGGCGTGTCGAGGGTCTCCAACACGACCTCGGCGACCCGCTTCATGGTGGTGCGCCGGTCCATCGCGGCGCGCTGAATCCACTTGAACGCCTCGGGTTCGGTCATGCCCTGATTGGCTTGCAGAAGGCCCTTGGCCCGCTCGACCAGTTTGCGCGTTTCCAGCCGGTCGGAGAGGTTGGCCACCTCGCGTTCGAGTTCGGTGATCTCACTGAACCGGCTGACCGCGACCTCGATCGCCGGAATCAGGTCGCTGATCGAGAACGGCTTGACGAGGTAGGCCATCGCCCCGGCGTCGCGCGCCTTCTCCACCAGGTCACGCTGGCTGAAGGCGGTCAACACCACGATCGGCGCGATCCGCTTGCTGGCGATCTCGGCGGCCGCATCGATGCCGTCGCGGCGCGGCATCTTGACGTCCATGATCACCAGGTCGGGATGCAGTTGCTCGGCCAGCTCGACGGCCTCCTGGCCGTCGCCGGCCTCGCCGACCACGTCGTAGCCCTCGTCCCGAAGCATCTCAGCCAGATCCATCCGGATCAGCGCCTCGTCTTCGGCGATCAGCACCCGGCGGGATGCACGGTCTTGCGCGTCGGTGGGCCCGGTCATGCAGCCATTGTGGCGTGGACGGGCGCAAACAGCGAACCGCGGGCGCCGCGACCTACCAGTTGGCAGCACCGTCCAGGCGATCAACTATGGTGGGACACCGCCACAGCGGTCGGCCCTCGTATCCCAACTGGCAGAGGAAACGGATTCAAAACCCGTGCAGTGTGAGTTCGAATCTCACCGAGGGCACCAATAACCGCAGTTCAGGATCTGTATCTAGCTGAACTATCCATTCGCAATAGGCTCAAAATTATGCGTAGCGTACGCATAAACTACGCACAATGTCTGCGCAGGTCCGCCTGGGTTTTTTCGGGAAATAGGTCATGCAATCCGTTGCGCGGCGCCCCGCGACTGCCCCGACCTGCAGAAACTGTCAGCGACCACCTCCGACGGAGGCCGGGTCATGAAAAATGTCCGGCGTGTTCCTATTGCGATATAGGTACACGCGTGAAATTCTTCACGCATGAACCTGCATTTGCAGCGCGCGTGCGACCGGATTGTGCAACGGAATCAAGCGGCGTTTGCCGAACTCCGGCGTGACGTCATTAGCGCCGTCCGCGGGGCTGCCCAGCTCTTCGAGCCGATCTTCGAGGACCCCTCGGACATTCACGGTCAGTGGCATTGCACGACCGTGCGTGGTCTGCTGCTGAAGGTCAGGGTCGATCGCGAAAGTGGCCTGATTGGGCATGGCACTCCGCCTGCCCTTCGGACTCACTGCGGCCAGGGGATGTCAGTGGTGCTCAACGTCGGTCGCACGGAGATCCGAGTTCGGAAGGCCCCGGCCGAAGTGTTTGCTGAAGACCGAGAACGACTTGTTGTGTACCCGCAAGCCACTGGCGGGGAGCAGCTCTCCTTCGGCCCCGAATTCGATGAGTTTGCGTCCGTCCCCGATTCTCGCTGGTATGTGCTCTGGACCTTAAGTCCTGACGCGATCCAAGTGCCGGATGTTTTCTTGGCTGCGGTGGCCGGCATCGACGATCCGGCGAGAACGATCGTGTGGGCATCCACCTCTCTGCCACGTCTCGCACAAGAGTCGGGTGACGACGACTTCGACGACTTCCGCAAGCCTGACGAGTGTTCCGGCTCACCCGACCCGGCGTGATGCAGAAGTCAGCGGTGCGCCAGGATCAGTCAAATGTCTTACTGGTGTTCGGGTTTCAATCGGGGGAGCTTTGACGACGGTCTATGAGATTTTCGGACTGCGTGTACGGCAGGCGCGGCTGATGCGGCGGATGACGGCGACGACGGTCCTGCAAGCTGTAGGGTGGAAAGGCGCACGACTCACCCGCCTGGAGCGGTCAGAGACCGCCAAGATCACCGACGCCGACCTAACCTCGCTAGCGTCGGCACTGAGATTTCCTGCGGCCTTCCTTCGGTCTGCTCCGATCAACAAAGTCGAGCCCAACCAGTTGTCTTTCCGCGCCCCCAAGTCAACGTCAGAATCCGAAAAAAGCCGGGTGGCGCAATTCATCGCGCTATCGGGAGATCTTTTGATCGAGCTGGATCGGCGTCATAAACTTCCGCCCGTTCGGTTGTCACCACCGCCGACTCGTAAGGACATTGCTTCGGCGGCCGCCTACGCGCGCAAGTGCCTGAAGGTTGGCGCAGAGACACCGATCGGCGACTTGACGCATCTTCTTGAGCGCAACGGGGTTCCAGTATTGATACGAGCCGAGCGCTTTAGCGGCTCGAATGTTGCGGCCAGTAGCCACGGCCGCAACGAGCGACATCTTGGATGCTCGGCATGGATCGGCGAGTTCGGCGAACGCCCGATAGTAGTGCTGCGCGAATTGGATTCATGGGAAAGAACTCGTTGGACACTCGCCCACGAGATCGGCCATCTATTGCTGCACAACGACGTTGATGAAATGACCAACACGCACGAAGACGAAGCGTCACGCTTCGCCTCAGAACTTCTCGCACCGTTCGCAGCCATAGCGGCATCATTTCCACAGAGCGCTCCGACGCTGTTGAACCTACTTCCGGTTAAGCAGGAGTGGGGAATATCGTTGGGCGCGTTACTAACTCACCTTCATGAATCTGGTGGGCTCGACTCTGCCCGGTACGAGATGTTGCGTAAACAGCTCTACACACGGATCAACGCAGACACTGGATTCACGTGGGGCCGAACAGAGCCGGGTTGGGATGACCGTCTTCCGGAACGCCCGCGGCTTCTGAGTAAATGGATCGAATTCGCATTCGGGGTGAGCGGTCCAGAGGCGCTCGCCGCCCAGCAAGGGATGTGGCCGGTGGACATTCTGGCGGAATTTCTTGTCGGCCAGCGTTCGCCTGCCAATTCAACCGATCCTCCACCTCTGTCCAGGCCCAAGGAGCCTGGTGCCGTGGTGGACTTCGCTTCGTACAGGGAGCGCCGCGCCTAGCCTGCAAAAGAGCTTTCGATCGGGCAATCGCCTGCAGCGAGATTTGGTCGTATCGCTATATGAGAAAGGCACCAGCGGGGTGGACGAGAGTATCGAGGGACTCGCCAAGTGGTTTGTCGAGTCAGAATGGCCGTCACTTCCTTGCCCAAAGTGCGACATCGGCCGACTTATCCTGCTCAACGGTGACCTTCGCGCCGACAAGGTCAACGCTCATACCGCAAGTTGGACTGAGTGGGGTGATCCGTCAGATATAGGAGGGGTCTTCGTCGCGCGCCTCCAGTGCTCGCGCAGCACTTGCCGAGAAGTAGTCGCAGTGGCAGGGGATTTTGGAACCGACCAGGCGTACGAGTACGGCGGCTCCGATCTCGGCTACGTGACAGTGCTCAAAGTTCGTACGATGCACCCAGCCGTCCCTTTATTCGTTCCTCCGATCGCGACGCCCGAGTCGGTACGAATTGATCTGAACCGTGCGGCCGCCACGATATGGCTCGACCCGCCCTCAGCAATTACATGCCTTCGCCGAAGCCTCGAATCCCTGCTGACCGAGCTCGGCGTTCCAGCAGAGTCGACCGGTCAGAAGAAGCCGAAACGGCTCACTCTGCATCAGCGCTTGACATTATTCAGGGATCAGCGACCGGATGTCTCCGACCTGCTCGAGGCAGTCAAATGGGTTGGAAACGACGCGACTCACGAAGGTGGGCAAATTACGGTGGACGACGCGCTCAAGATTGCGGCCTTTCTGGAGGTCGCGCTTGGAATGCTCTATGTCGTAGATAATTCCGAGATTCTTAAGCACGCGAAGGCGATAGTGAGGGCAAAAAGGTTGGTCCCGAAACCGTAGTCAAATATCGAGTTCCAGCTGAGTGATGGCCGCAAGTGATCACGGAATCCCTTGCCTGCGCAAATACGGGTGGAGCGACCACTCGATACGGGTACCACCATCTCGTCGGCCGACATCTAGATGTCGCGATCGAGCCACACAATCGCGTCCGCAATCGTGAGTAGATCCTGCTTCGTTCGGTCGTCGTATATGTCTGCTTTCCGTGCCAGCCGCGAGAGAATGGAGTGCGTTGCCGCCAGCGCTTCCGCGACTCGCTGAGCTAAGACATCCTCTGGTCCGTCGTAACGAGTTTCAATTGCACTCATTGCTCCTCCCAAAGGGAGTCGACGGTATCGCGGTCATCGACAATTTTGGCCTGCGCAACCTCTTGTTGGATTCGGCCGATGTTCTGAAGCGCCTCGGCGAGATCGCCAAAGCTACTCCGGTCGTATAGGTCCTGGGGCAAGACGCCCGCCGTGGGTTCGAAAGGGAATCCGTGAGCTTTCAAGACCCTAGTAAGCCGATCGACACGCGCACCGTACAGGAACTTGAAGAGTGCTGAATGGACTGCGGACGAGTCGAGCTTCCCGTACTGCTTGGGCTCTGGCCACTCGATCTCGTCGACAGCGCCTCGTAGCTGGTCAGCCAATTCGGCCGTCACTTCAGCCAGTTCGCGACGAAGAGCGCTGACGCCCTCCTTTCCAAGGGCCTTTGCCTGTTCCGGGTGCGCATTCGCGATTTTCTTGGCATATGCGTCAACCTCGGCGGCCATCCCGTCGGCGACTCGCGCGACACACTCAGCCTTGAGGTTGTCGAGTGCAGCCCATTCCTCAGCCTCAATTTGACGCAATCTCGCCAGCTCGGCAGCTGTTCCCTCACTCATGGTTGCCGAGCCTAAGACCGCCGGTCGGAGTAGCCTCGCCGACTCGCACGACGACCGCCCAGGAATTGTCTATGCCTCGGTCGCGTGCCGTGAGGTCGGCCACCCATCGCACGGCGATACGGTCTCGCCATGTCTAAGTGCCCGCGGCGCATCCCCTGGCCGATTGTCTGCGTAGTTGGTTGGCTTTTCGCGATCGCCTTCGGCGCGACCGCGGCGATTCAACACATCGAGCTAGCCGATCGACACCTGCATATCGAATGGGGCAACGCGGCCGAATGGGCGTCTGGTGTCTTCGGCGGAGTGGCCGCGGTCGCAGCGTTTGGCGCGCTGTTCTACGCCGCCCGCGAGTGGAGTGCGACGCAGACCGAGCGCCGCGACAACGAGGCCGACCAAGCGCGGCTCATTGTGGCTCAGCCGGTTGATCCGCAGCACTGGTCACCACCGCCGATTCACAGGTGGCCTGTTGTCGTCGCCAACCACAGCACAGCTGCGGTTTTCAACGTAGATATGACAGAGATCAGCGAGGACGTGATGGTTCTACATCTCGGAGGCCCGAGCGCTCGATTGAGTCGTCTGGTCCGGCTCCCAGTGCTGCAGCCGGGCGAACAGACCCAGGACGTCTCCGTCATGCTCGGCAGCGGTCACCGCGAGCTGCTCGACGAGACTCCAGCCGCTGAGTATCTCGTCTTTAGGTTCACCGACGCTCATGGGCGACGGTGGCAGCGCACAGGGAGCCGCCAGCCGGTACGCATTTACGACTGAGCAACCCGCAGACAGCCGTGGAACGATTGCCCCTGTGAACAGGCGGCAATGGAACCGGAAGATCCGGTCACTGATCGGACCGGCAACCATCGATGGTGGCCGCCGGCACGCTCATCAGATTGCAGAGATGTTGGACGTGTTGCCTGATGCCATCTTCAGAAAAGGTGCGTCAGAACTGTGGCAGCAGGTGGGTATCGACGCGTTCTTTAGTTACGCCCGGACCTTGATCGAGTTCCTGATGGTAAGGCCAACCGGCGACGATGGCGACCTTACGGCGCACGACGTTCTCGGCACCACGACCTGGCTGCCCGACTACCAAGCTGACCCTCGACTGCATGAGCGGCTGTTGACCGTCTGGGATCTGTCCAGCAAGCAGCAAGGGCACTTCAGCATCGGTCGGGCCGCGGCTCTCGTGATGGGCCGCCCGGAGCTGGACGAAATTGCCGACGACGTGCTCACCATCTGGGACCAGTTCGCCCAGACCGCCAATCACCCCGACACGCCGACGAGGGCCAATTTCAACATGTACCGCGAAGCGCCCTCAGGCCTTGCTAACCGAATTTGCAAATGGTTACGGAGGCGTTAGCCGAAATTCGGCTATGGGTTGGCGGCTCGACATGGCGTCTACAACCCGCTAGCACACCGGTCACGAACCTTGCCGACCGCGAACTGCGTGGCAAGTGATCTCGCGTTGTACACGAAAACGTCACGCGCCGTCAGGGACTGGCCTGTCCGTCCAAACGGACACGAAATCCGTTCTTCTGCTGCCGAGCACCAGATCCGACGCTACGCATACGCTACGCACATTCATGCCAACCCATACTCATCGACCAACACCAATAAGCACTCTGATCTGCGCTGATTCTCACTACCGTCATCATCGTCGCAGGTGCAAACGTCGAGAGAAAGAAGTTCAAAACCCGTGCAGTGTGAGTTCGAATCTCACCGAGGGCACCAGAAACCGCAGGTCAATGCCTGTATTTGGACCGCTAGTAATTTCTTTTGCAATTACTACCCGCACGTCCTACGCACAGTGTCCTCGCAGGTCAGGTGCCATGATCCGGAGAGATCCGTTTAGTAATCCGTCGGCCCATCTCTGACCTGCGGAAACAGCCAGAGGTACCGGCCACGTCGGGCCGAAACACGGCCGGCCCACGGCCGCGTTCATCCCGATCGGGTCACATATTTGCGGCACGCGCTCGTGTCGGCACTCGCCGAGTGGGGCTGCTCTGTTCTCCGTCAATCGAGTAGTAAGCCGCTGCCTGCAACACGGAATGAAATATCGCCCATAACGATTTCACACCTGTAACATCCGTAACAATTACCACAGGCCGGTCGGGAGGCTACGCGTGGTCAAGGGCCAACGGCAGCAGGGACGCTCACCATTTTCGTGGACGGGTGGCAGCACCGCTGCGCTCGTAGTGTCTGTCGTCGTCGGGACAACCGCGTGGTTGACCACTCATCCCATCGGCGACACCGTAGGTGGCACGCCACACGCCGCCGAGCCGACGGGTACCTCCGATCAGGATCAGATCCGCCATGTCCTGCAAGCGATGTCAGACGCCTACAACGATAAGGATGTCCGGGGCGCTGAAGGCAACCTATGCGCCTACGAACGCGCCCAGTGGAATCCGCAACTGGAGAGTAAGTGGCTGGCCTATCGCTTGCAGCACGGAGCCGCCCAGATCACCATCAGGTCCGTCGATGTCAGAGGCGCGGCAGCGCACGTCACCGGGACTCAGATCTACGCCAACGACGCTGCGCCTCATCAGTTCACGGCCGAGATGGGACGTGTAGCTCACGGGTGGAAGATGTGCTCGTCGACCTAGGTCAGTAAGTGACATCCAACGCAGCCACACCAGCGAGTACGCACATTGGATCCTGGCGCCTTTGTCGACCTACAGTGATAGCTGCGCTTTGGCCGTTGTCACCGGTCGCCAAGACCATAGGTGTATTCGCCCGTATCCCAATTCATGGTCGCGTGGTATTTGTGACCGCTCAACGTCCCGTCGCCATTGTCCCGTGTTGCAGCGAAGCATTCGAAGATTGTGGTCCTGGCGGTCAGGTCATCGGTCGATCCGCCACCGACCGGATCGCATGACACGGACAACACCGGCCCGTCGAATAAACCACCGTTGATGTGCTTCTGCGCCAGCGTCGTTATGGACGCCTCGAGGTCCTTTACAGCCGCAGCGCGTTGAGCACGCTTTGCCTCGGTATCGCGTCGGACCTGATCGGCTTGAGCTTGATCAGCAGCGGCCTTGTCAGCGGCGGCTTTGGATGATGCCGCTGCGCTTGCGTCGTTTCGCATCTGGGTGTCGTGGTTGTTCTTCCAGACCAGAGCTGCAACCCCAGCCCCAGCGAGAACGATTAGCGTTGCGACACAGGCGATGACGATGACGAGCTTCTTCTTGTTGGTGGCGGGCTTCTCCGCAGAGCCGGTGGCCTCGGCCGGAAACGGAGTGGCATCGTCAGGCTCGGGAAGCGCCAGCCACCGCTCCCCGTCCCAATAACGTTGACCGCCCTGCGGCGCTGGATACCAACCGGGAGGCGCGCCATCGGATTCACTGGGCATTCGATGTTGTCACCTTCCGCTGCCGTTTCGACCAAGCCATACGACCCGAGCGAGCGGGTCAACGCGAACTGAGGGGTTAACCGAGGTGGCCCGGCTCATCAGGCAGCACCGTGTCCGGGGTCACCGGGTAGTACTCGTCGTCGGTGTCACGCTCTGCGACGTTGCCGCCGGGATAGTACGTGCAGTTGCTGTAGTACACGCCGCCCGAGCAACTACTACTCGGGTTTTCGTAGTGAGCTGGGTAACCTTCGATCCGGTGTCGTATCCACGACCCATCTGCACGAATGGGGCTGTCACAAATCTGCCTGACCTGAGTGCCCAGGAAACCCCATGGGACCGCTTGGCAATTCGGGGGGATGGCATGCGCCGGCGTTGCCAATACTATTGACGTTAGCGAAAGTGACGTGGCGACGACCCCGGCCGCCGCGGCCCTAACTGTGCGCATGATGTGATACCCCCGTGTCTTCGCTGTGACTATAGCGTTATTAACGCATTCGTCAACTTAATCAGACACGGATTCTGGTCAGTGAGATGCGGCGCGAGATCGAGCCGGTGAGCTCCCAGGGGGTCGGCATCGCATTTCCTGCCAATGTCATGTCAGGGCGAGTGCTGAGCGGCCCGCGCAGTGTGCGTTCGAATCTCACCGCGGGCACCAAAAATAACCCCCGACATCATGTCGGGGGTTGGATTCTCGCTGTCGGGGATGTGCTCACTCACCCCGATTCGCCAGCCCACCACCAGTTTCGCAGCAGTTGCGCCGTCTCGGCGATGCCTGCCGGCCGGCCTGTCGTCCCGCGGTACTGACTGCCGGCTAAGCCGCCCAGCATTGGCTGGGCGGCTTAGCCGAGCAGGTCAGCGGACGCAGTCGTTGCCGATGGTTTCCTTGCAGACCGGTCCCGGGGGTGCCGGGTTGACCGTGGGCGAGAACGAGTTGGGACCACCCGGCGACACGGCTTTCTCGGTCGGCGACGGCGTCACCGCAGAAGACGGAGTGGTGGTCGTGGTGGTCGTTGACGGGCTTTCCTTGGCGTTCGAGCTGCAGGCGGTCAACGCCCCCATCCCGACGATCGCGGCGCCGCCAGCAAAGAGTGCGATCTGGCGGGTCAGGCGACCATAGCTCATAGCGTTTCCTATCTGTGTGTGCCGACTGTTGGGATCATCCTGGTTTGCTGGTTCGGCTGATTTACCAACGGCCCCGCGGGGCTGGACGATCACTGTGAGTACTTACCTCGTATTTTGCTGAAATCATACGACAAAAGCAATCGGGATGGGCGTTAGCCGTTCAATCCTGATCCACCCCTGAGGCCGGTGACCGCCACGTCCACCCGTTCGGCCACCCAGGCAAACCTTTCTCAGTACAGGTCGACACGTCGATCCGAGAACAAGTCGACATACTCCGTCAGCGTCTTGTCGTGCGTGCGGGACAGGTCGACGTCGGCGATCGCGAGCGCTGGGCCCGGACCGGCCTCGGCAATCACCCAGCCGTCGGGATCGATGATCACGCTCCCCTCGGTCCACGGCTGTCCGCGCTCCACCCCGGCCCGGTCGCACACCGTCATGACGACCCGGTTGAGCCGCGCGGTGGACATCGCGGTGATCATCTCGCCGGGCCGCTCGCCCTCGGGACGAGGAAAGAGCGGCCAGTTGACCGGTGCGGCGATCAGCTCGGCGCCTTCGAGTGCGACCCGCCTGGTCACCTCGCCGAATTCGAGGTCGTAGCAGACCATCACCGCGATCACCCCATGCCGGGTCGCCAGCACCGACGGCAACTCCGCTCCGCGGGTGAAGATCAGCTTCTCTCGATCCCACAGATGTGTCTTGCGGTAGACGGCGATCACCCCGTCACGGTCCAGCGCCACCGCACTGTTGTAGAGCAGTCCGTCATCGCCGAGCTCGCAGAACCCGCCGACGACGACGGCCTCGCCGGCGGCCGACCGCCAGGCGTCGAACGCGGGACCGCTGGGATGCAACGCTGCCGAGCGGGCTTCGTCGGCATCGGCGAACATGTAGCCGGAGGTCGCCAGCTCGGGCAGCACCACGACATCGGCACCCTGCGCGACAGCGTCGGCGATGGCATCCGAGGACAGCTCGATGTTGTCAGCCACCGCCCCGATGGTCGGTGCGAGCTGCGCGCAGGCAATGCGGGTCACACCAGCAGGCTAGCCTCGCCGCAACGGCTCGGCAGAGGGAGAAAACATGGCATCCGACATCGTCGGTCAGGTCGACGCGACCAAGTACCCCCGCTACACCGAGCCGTCGACGTTTGCCCGGCTGCCGCGGCTCTCCGAGGTGCCCGACGCCGACGTCCGGATCGTCGGCGTGCCGTTCGATAGCGGGGTGACCTACCGGCCGGGCGCCCGATTCGGGCCCGCACACGTGCGGGCGGCCTCCAAACTGTTGCGCCCGTTCAACCCCGCACTCGGGGTGGAACCGTTCGCCACCCAGCAGGTGGCCGACTGCGGCGATATCGCGGTGAACCCCTTCAACATCGATGAGGCGATCGCCACGATCGACACCGCGATCACCGACCTGCGCAAGGACGGGTCCACCGTGCTGACGATCGGCGGTGACCACACCATCGCACTGCCGATTCTGCGCTCGCTGGCGCGCGATCACGGGCCGGTGGCCGTGCTGCATTTCGACGCCCACCTCGACACCTGGGACACCTACTTCGGCGCGCCGTATACCCACGGCACCCCTTTTCGGCGGGCCAGCGAGGAAGGGCTGATCGACATGGAGCGCTCGTTGCACATGGGCATCCGCGGCCCGCTGTACAGCAAGACCGACCTGGAGCAGGATTCTGTGTTGGGCTTTCAGGTCATTCGCTCCGACGATTACGAATTCGACGGTGTCGCAAGCATTGTCGAGCGCATGCGTAAGCGCCTTGATGGCGGTCCGGTGTACGTGTCGATCGACATCGACGTGCTCGATCCGGCCCATGCTCCGGGCACCGGAACACCCGAGGCCGGCGGGTTGACTTCACGCGAACTGCTCAACACCCTGCGCGGGCTGGTGGGCCTGGACATCGTCGGCGCCGACATCGTCGAGGTGGCCCCGGCCTACGACCACGCGGAGATGACCGGCATCGCCGCCGCGCACGTCGGATTCGAACTCCTCTCGGTGCTCGCGGCCAACCGATAGGCTGCGATTGTGGGCAGCCTGCGGAAATGCGCTGGGTCGGTGCCGTCGGACGGCCCGAACCAGCGCGCGGACTGTGAGCGTATGCAGCGCCGGGCGCCGGCCCGCAACCTGCATTGGGCCGAGTCCATCTCGCGTCGGCAGCGGGTGCTCAACATCGCGGCGGCGATGGCCGCGGTCGTCACCGCCGTGGTGGGGATCCTGCAGTTCGTCACCGGCGAGCACCTGGTGGCCATCGGGCTGGTCAATCTGGGCACCGCAGCCATCTTCGGCGTGATTCCGCTGCTGCACCGCTTCGGCGAGATCCTGGCCGCGCTGGCGTTCGTCTTCTTCGCCTTCCTGTCGCTGACGATCGTCGGCTGGCAGGTCGGAACCGACTCTGGCATCCAGTTCTATTACCTGGTGTCGGCGTCGCTGGCGGTGCTGGTGCTCGGCGTCGAGCACGTCGTGCTGGCGTCGACGGTCGTCGCGGTCGGCGCCGGGCTGACCATCGCGTCGCAGTTCCTGGTACCCGGTGACACCGGGATCCAGCCACGCTGGCTGGTCAATGCCGGCTTTGTCATCACCACGGTGTCCGCGTGCGTGATGGTGTTCGCGACGGTCTGGTACGCGATGCGTGAAGTGTCCCGGGCCGAGGCGGCAATGGAGTTCGAATACCTGCGCTCCGAGGCGCTGCTGGCCAACATCCTGCCCGCCAGCATCGCCGCGCGGCTGAAGGATCCGGCCCGTGGCGTGATCGCCGACCGCTTCGACGACGCCTCGATCCTGTTCGCCGACATCGCCGGTTTCACCGAACGGGCCAGCCAGATTCCGCCTGCCGAGCTGGTCCGATTCCTCGATCGGCTGTACACCACCTTCGACCGCCTGGTCGACAAGCACGGCCTGGAGAAGATCAAGACCACCGGCGACTCCTACATGGTGGTCAGCGGGGTTCCCCAGCCCAGGGACGACCACGCCGAGGCATTGGCGAACCTGGCCCTGGACATGGCCAAGGCCGTGCGCGACCTGCGCGACCCCAACGGGCAGCCGGTGCCGTTGCGGATGGGCATGGCCGCCGGCCCGGTGGTGGCCGGGGTGGTCGGGGCGCGCCGGTTCTTCTACGACGTCTGGGGCGACGCGGTCAACGTCGCCTCCCGGATGGAGACCACCGACCTCGAGGGCCACATCCAGGTGCCCCAGGATCTCTACGAACGTCTCCGGGACGTCTTCGTTCTCGAGGAGCGCGGCGACGTCGACGTCAAAGGCAAGGGCGTCATGCACACCTGGTACCTGGTGAGTCGCCGACCCGCGCCGGCCCCGGACGCCGTTCGACCCGCCCAGGAAGAGTCTGGGCGGGTCGAAAGTCCAACCGGCTAGCTGGTTCAACACGGGGCGAGGGGCATTTCCTGCCGCGGTTCGCTGTCGCTTTCGTCACGTCTGGCGGCCAGGCTGCGCGCGTAGCCGGTGCCCATGGCCAGCAGCACCAACCCGACCACGATGAAGGCCACCACCCGGAAGATGCCGTCGAGGGTGCCCAGGTCGAACAGGAACAGCTTGGCCATCGCCGCCGAGGTCAACACCAGCCCGCCGGCGATCGGTGCGGCCCGCAGCTCGGGTCGCCGAATTCGCAGCGCGGCGACGAACAGTCCCGCCGCCAACCCGATCCAGCAGATCGTGGCCGCCATATGTCCGGCCAAGAACCCGTTCGCGGGCCCGCCGATCAGCACGCCGGCGGTCACAGTGAACACCGTCAGCGCATAGACCGACACCAGAGCGGCGCCCACCCAGCCGAGACGGAAAGCCCAGTCGACGGCGCCGGCCCAGGCAACCAGCACAGCGCTGCCGCCGAGCGTCGTGACCGCCGACGGGACCGTCAGATGCCAGCCGTCGGAGAGGATATCGGGCGCGTAGACGAAGAACACCACGGCGCCCACGAAGCCCAATCCTGTTGCAGCCCAACGAGCAACGAGATCGCGACGGCCCGCAACGGCGACCACGGCACCCAGCGCCAGCAGAAGCGGCGCGGCGACCTCACCGTCGAAGGCCACCGTGATCGCCACCAACGCGGCCGCGGCCGACGCCGCCGACCACACCTGGGCCACCACCCCCACGACGCCGGGCACCCGATCGGCGATCAGCACGATCGCCAGCAAGCACACCGCAACCGCGGCGGCCAGCAGCGCCGCGAGCCACCGGTCTACCGCGATCCCGGCGGCCAGCACCGGCACCACGCCACCGACGGTCACGATCGCCATCCCGGCGCGATTGGCTGACGACGGAAGCAGCAGCAATGCGCTGATCACGCTCAGCAGCGCGGCGACCCCGGTGGCCGCGCCCAGCAGCCGGGCGTCCACCGCCGACTCGAAGTGGGCGGCCACCAGTGCAACCACCAAGGGCAGCGTCACCGCCGCAGTGCGTGCGGCGTGCATCCACAGCCAGTCCCGGCCGATCTGAACCAACAGTGCCGCAGCCGACAGCGCGATCATGAACCCGATGAGCAGCAGTGTCACCCCGTCGGTGATGACCGGGGCGAGCACCACCAGCGGCACCAGAACCAGTACGGCGAGCTGCTCGGAACCCCAACGCCGGGCCAGGCTCAACCCACCGCCGCCGACGACCGCACCGATCACCAGCGCGACCGGCGCCGCCACCCAGTGGTAGAGCGTCGTGACCGCCATGACGTCCAGGTAGAGCGCAGCAATACCGGTGGCGCTCAGCGCTATCGCACCGACTCGCCCGCCCGGGCGAGCGTGTAGGCGAATGCCGATCCCGACCAGGGCCGCCCCGAACACGCCACCGACGGCCACCCGCAGTTCCGGTCTCAGCAGGCCGGCCTGCGCCGCGAGTACCAGCAGCAGCACCACCCCGATCAGGGTGACGCCGACACCGGCCACCGCCAGTGCCTTGCCGATCCAGCCCCGATCCGGGTCCCCCGCAGCAACCGCCGCCGGCCGCGGCGGCGCGTACTGCGGCGGCGCGTACTGCGGCGGTGGCTGCGGCGGCCAATAGGGCTGCGCAGGCGTGAGATCCAGTTGGTTCAGGGTCGCCGAAATCCGGGCCATCTGCGCCGACATGGCGGCGAATTCCTGGGACAGCCGGGCCAGCACAGCGCGCTGCGGATCGTTCATGAGACCGATCGTGAAGCACACCGGTGCCCCGCGGATGAGTAGTACTACCCGATCACTGCTCTTTGTCGAGCCCGTGTTCGATCGCGTAGCGGGCCAGCTCGACGCGGTTGGCAACCTGGAGTTTGCCGAAGGTTGCCTGCACGTGGTTCTCCACGGTGCGGTGGCTCAGCGAGAGTTTGGCCGCAATCTGCTTGGCGGTCAGCCCCTTTGCCACATGCCGCAAGATCTCGGTCTCACGCTCGGTCAGGCTGGCGGCGGGGCCATCGGGACTCTTCGCCATCCGGCGGTACTCCCCCAGCACCAGGCCGGCCAGACCTGGGGTGAACACCGCCCGCCCGGCAGCGGTGGCCCGCACCGCCTCGGCCAGTTCGGCCCGCGACGCGCTCTTCACCAGGTAGCCGATGGCACCCGCCTTCACCGCTTCCAACACATCGTCGCGCTCACCGGAGGCCGACAGCACCAGCACCCGCGAGGACGGCGATACCTCCAGCACCTGCGCCGTGGCTTGCGCGCCGTCACCGTCACCAAGGCGCATGTCCATCAGCACAACGGCCGGGCGCACCACCGCCGCGCGACGGCGGGCCGAGGCCACCCCGTCGGCCGTCGCGACCACGTCGAAACCGTCGTCAGCGAGGTCGCGGGCGACGGCGTCCCGCCAGATCGGATGGTCATCGACCACCATCACCGTCGTCGGCTCAGCCGCCACCGGTCCCCCTCGGCACAGTCAGTTCCCACTCGGTTCCGCAGGAATCGGTCGACAACGTCGCGGTGCCGCCCAGCGAGTGCAGCCGTCCCACAATCGATTTCGATATTCCCACCCGCCCCTCTCCGGCGGCCTGTTCGAGCCGGCCGGCGGGGATGCCAACGCCATCGTCGCGAACCGTGACCGTGACCGCATCGCCGAGATCCTCGACGAGAACGAAGGCGCGGGCGCGTGGACCGGCATGCGCAACCACGTTGTCCAGCGCATTGCCCACCGCCGCGTCCAACTCGGCGGCCGTCGCGGAATCCAACAGTACGGCGGTGCCGGGCAGGCTCAGCGATACCCGGTCGGATTCCCTGCGGGAGAGCAGCATCCGCAGATCGACCGCACCGGAGGTATCCTCGGGACCGGCACTGGAGATCAGGCGGCGCAGCGCGCGCTCCTGCTCCCCGGCCACGCTGGCGAGTTCGGTTGCCTCACTTCCCCATTCGGGGCCCTTCTTGGCCATCAGCGCCAGCACCTGCACCACGCCGTCGTGCACCTGCCGCGAGAGACGTTCCCGCTCCTCCAACGCCGCCGAAAGGCGCACCGCGCGTTCCAGTTCGGCGTGCGCACGCCGTGCGGTCTGGGCGGCCATACCAACCGCCAGGCCCACCGCCAGTTCGATGACGACCGAGGCGTTGCGGCCGACGTCGAGGTTGATCTGGCCCTTCATCACCGCCGAGGCGGCCATCACGGCTACACCGGCCGCCATTCCGCCGACCGGGCCGAGCAGCACCGCGGCCGAGACCGTCGCATTGGTGGCCCACAACGTCGTCGCCAACGACTGATTGTCGGCCACCCATTGATCGGAGGCCACCAACTCGGTGGACAGCATCAGGGCCACCACGACAACGATCTCAGCGATCACCCAACTCGCGCGGCGCCCGAAACCTTGCAGATAGGCCACCGCGCACGTCAGGGTCCACACGCTGAGCACACCGAAGAACACCCAGCCCAGCGCTGGCCGTTCCAGTTCGCCGATGCGGGTGAGCTGGAAGTAGCCGGCATAGCCGTAGCTGAGCAACCGGAACACCTGCGCCGCGCGCCACAGCGGCGTCGTGGGGTCCGCGCTGGTCTGCACGCTGAGCTACATGACTTTCGACAGGAAGGCCTTGGTGCGGTCGTGCTGGGGGTTGCTCAGGACGTCCCGGGGCGGGCCACTTTCGACGATTACGCCGCCGTCCATGAACACCAACTGGTCGGCGACCTCGCGGGCGAAACCCATCTCGTGGGTCACGACGATCATCGTCATACCCTCGCTGGCCAGCTTTTTCATCACACCCAGCACCTCGCCGACGAGCTCGGGGTCCAGCGCCGAGGTCGGTTCGTCGAACAGCATCAGCTTGGGGTCCATCGCCAGCGCGCGGGCGATGGCCACCCGTTGTTGTTGGCCGCCGGACAGCTGTGCCGGATAGGCGTCGGCCTTGTCCGACATGCCCACCTGGTTGAGCAGGTCACGGGCCCGCTCTACGGCAGCCGCCTTCTTGACCCGCTTGACGTGCACCGGGGATTCGAGGATGTTGGCCAGCGCCGTGCGGTGCGGGAACAGGTTGAAGTGCTGGAAGACCATCCCGATGTCGCGGCGTTGTTTGGCCGCGTCCCGCGGCGCCATCTCGTACAGTTTGCCGTTGCGCTCACGGTAACCGATCAGCTCGCCGTCGACGTAAAGCCTTCCCGCGTTGACATTCTCGAGGTGGTTGATGCACCGCAGGAAGGTCGACTTCCCGGAGCCCGACGGGCCGACCAGCACCAGCACCTGGCCGCGGTCCACCGTCAGGGTCACACCCTTCAACACCGACAACGCCCCGAAGTCCTTGCACACCCGCTCGGCGCGCACCATGGGTTCGGCTGTCATACGTGTCCTGCCTCCGTAGCGGTCTGCGCCTTCGCGAGTGCCTCGAGCTGCTTGGAGGTCAGCTGCCGGGAAATCCCGCGGGAGAAGTACTTCTCCAGGTAGAACTGCCCCACCATCAGCACGCTGGTGACCACCAGGTACCAGGTTGCGGCCACCATCAGCATCGGGACCGGCTCGAAGGTTCGCGCGGCGATCTCCCGGGAGGCGATGCTGTAGAGGTCGTACGAGTAAGGCACGGCAGTCACCAGCGAGGTGGTCTTCAGCATGCTGATGACCTCGTTGCCGGTCGGCGGGATGATGACCCGCATGGCCTGGGGAAGCACCGTGCGGCGCATCGTCATTCCCCAGGACATGCCCAGGGCGGTTGATGCCTCTGACTGCCCTTCGGGCACCGAAGTGATTCCCGCCCGAATGATCTCGGCCATGTAGGCGGCTTCGTTGAGACCCAGACCGATGACCGCCAGCAGGAACGGAATCGACAGGTTCTGCAGATCAAGGTGGAAGAACGTCGGGCCGAACGGGATACCGAGCTGGATCTTCTGGTAGATCGTCGGGATAAGTCCCCAGAACACCAGCTGGACGTATACCGGTGTGCCGCGGAAGATCCACAGGAAAACCCATGCCACCGAACCGAATACCGGGTTCGGCGACAGGCGCATCACCGACAGCACCACGCCGAGCACGATGCCGATTGCCATCGCGTAGATCGTCAGCTGCAGCGTGTTGAACACGCCGAGCATGATGCGGTCGTTGAACAGGTAGTCGCGATAGGTCGACCAGCCGTACGCCGGGTTGGTGCCCGCGCCGTAGAGGAACAGCGCGACCAGCACGATGATGACGGCCGCCCCCACCCACCGCCAGGGATGACGAAGTGGTACCGCGTTGATGGCAGGTGGGGCCGACTCGTCGACAGTCATATCGCTTAGCTGGTCCCACCGTTGATGGTCGGCTTGGCGATCATCCCCGCCTCGACACCCCAGTTGCTGGCGATCGTCTTGTAGTCGCCGGTGTCGATGAGGTGTTGCAGCGCCTTCTGCAGCGAGGCCGCCAGCGGCGAACCCTTGGCGACCGGCCAGCCGTACGGGGCCGAGTCGAAGATCTCGCCGGCTGCCTCGAGCTTGCCGTTGCTCTGCTTGATGGCGTACGCGGTCACCGGTGAGTCCGCCGACATCGCGTCGGCCTGCCCGAGCACCACGGCATTGGTGGCGGCGTCCTGACCGTCGAACTTCAGGATCTCGATGGCGGGTTTGCCGGCGTCGGTGCACGCCTTGCTCTTAGCGGGCAGCTCGTCGGTTTCCTCGGTGGTGGTCGCCTGTACCGCCACCTTCTTGCCGCACGCGTTGTTGGGGTCGATCGGCGAGCCGGGACGCTGCGCCCAGAGCATGCCCGCCGAGAAGTAGTCGACGAAGTCCACCGACTGCTGACGCTCCTTGGTGTCGGTGAACGATGACATGCCGACGTTGAAGGTGCCGCCCTGGATCGACGGGATGATCTTGGCGAAGTCAGCTTCGCGGTAGTCGGCGGTCAGTCCGAGCGTGGAGGCGATGGCGTTCATCAGGTCCACGTCGAAGCCGACGATCTTGCCACTGGGATCTTTGAATTCGTTTGGCGCGTAAGGGATATTCACGCCAACGACCAACTTGCCCGATTTCTTGATGTCATCGGGAACGGTAGCCGCGATCTCGTCGACCTTTTGTGCCTTGGCGGCGGTGGTTGCGGTTGACGGGCCTGCGCCGGTGTCGTTCTTGCTGCTGCAGCCCGACAGGGCCAGGGTGCCCGCCACGGCGACCACTCCAGCGATGCGCCACCAGTTCTTCGTTGCCCGATGGTCTTGACATCCAGTAAGCACGGTTGTCTCTTTCTCTCGACTGCATCCGGGCTGTCCTGCCCGAAACTAGTGGCATGGTCCAGGTTTTGTACTGCCGGTAACGGAACAGTAGTAGAGGTGTAACCATCTGGCAGCGGTTCCACAGCTACCGGCAGCTAGCGTGGCCCAGCATGCCCGATCTGAGTCGACTTCACTTCGCTGTTATGGACGGCCCGACGGCCGCGACCCTCGCACAGGTACTGCCAGTCCTGTTGTTGAGCCTCATGGTGGAAGTCCGCCGCACCCAGCTGCATCGCTCGACAGCCCGGCTGTACATCGGGCTCTTCTTCCTGTTTTTCGCACTCGTCGAGACCGTCATGGTGCTCTCAATCGATGGCGAAGTCTATCCATTCCAGTGGTCCGATCTGTTCGCCGCTCTGCTCATTTTCGGGTTGATCACCGTGCTGTACCGGCTGTCGGTGGCCGAGCAGACAGCCGATCAGACAACGGACGACAGCGAGCTGTGAGTCTGCCGTCGTGAACTGCCCAAATACCGCAACTGACCGGCACGCTGTGCAAGACTTCCGGCCATGACAACTACCTCCACCCCGCCGCTGCTTCCACATTTGTGGAAGTCAGTCCTGCTGTCGGGAGTTCTGGCACTCGTCCTCGGAGTCCTGGTACTCGTCTGGCCCGGGAAGACGATCCTCGTCGCTGCGATCTTCTTCGGCGCCTACCTTCTGGTGACGGGCATCTCGCAGGTTTTCCACGCCTTCACGCTGCACGTGTCGGCCGGCGGGCGGGTCATGCTGTTCATCAGCGGTGCCGCCGCCCTGATCCTGGCGGTGCTGTGCTTCCGCAGCCTCGAGAACTCGATTCTGCTGCTAGCCATCTGGATTGGTATCGGCTTCATCTTCCGCGGCGTCGCGACTGCGGTCTCGGCGATCAGCGACCCCGATACCCCCGGGCGCGGCTGGGAGATCTTCGTCGGTGTCATCAGCCTCATCGCGGGCCTGGTGGTCATGGCGTCGCCGTTCGAGTCGCTGGCCACCCTGACTCTCGTGGTGGGTATCTGGCTGATCGTGATCGGTGTCTTCGAGATCGTGGCGTCCTTCGGCGTTCGTAAGGCCTCCCAGAACTTCGGCAATCGGATCGGCGCCGCCTAATTTCTTCGAAATCTGGGGCCTAAAGCCCCTAGCGCGAACGGCGCGGATTCCTACTACACTCTGTCGTAGATAGGCGATCCGCGCCTTTCGTGTGCTTGGAGAGTTCCGGTATGAGTGCTCTTGACGTGTCCCGCTGGCAATTCGGAATCACGACCGTCTACCACTTCATCTTCGTTCCGCTGACGATCGGCCTAGCACCGCTGATCGCTGTCATGCAGACGATCTGGGTGGTGACCGACAACCCGGCCTGGTATCGGCTGACGAAGTTCTTCGGGAAGATCTTTCTGATCAACTTCGCGATCGGCGTCGCCACCGGCATCGTCCAGGAATTCCAGTTCGGCATGAACTGGAGCGAGTACTCCCGGTTCGTGGGCGACGTCTTCGGCGCGCCGCTGGCGTTGGAGGGTCTGGTCGCCTTTTTCCTGGAGTCCACCTTCATCGGGCTGTGGATCTTCGGCTGGACCCGGCTGCCTCGGTGGCTGCACCTGACCTCGATCTGGCTGGTCGCGATCGCGGTCAACCTGTCGGCGTTCTTCATCATCACGGCGAACTCGTTCATGCAGCACCCGGTCGGTACGCGGTTCAATCCGGCGACCGGTCGTGCCGAACTGCAGAGCATCACCGAGCTGTTCACCAACAACACCGGGGTGGCGGCCTTCTGGCATGCCGTGGCGGCATCGTTCCTCGTCGCGTCGACGTTCGTGGCGACGGTATGCGCATGGTGGATGGTGCGCGCCAAAGGCAGCCCGGATGCCACGGCCTTGTACCGCCCTGGCGCGATCCTGGGCTCGCTGGTGGCGCTGGCCGCGTGCGTCGGGTTGTTCTTCACCGGCGATGTTCAGGGCAAGCTGATGTTCCACCAGCAGCCGATGAAGATGGCAGCCGCGGAGTCGCTGTGTCACACCGAAACCGATCCGGGCTTCTCGCTGCTGACCGTCGGCACACACAACAACTGCGACAGCATCACCCGGGTCATCGAAGTGCCCTACGTCCTGCCGTTTCTGGCCGAGGGCAAGTTCACCGGCGTCACGCTGGAGGGCACCAAAGACCTTCAGCAGCAATACGAACAGAAGTTCGGCCCGGAGTGGTACGTGCCCAACCTGTTCGTCACCTACTGGTCGTTCCGCGCCATGATCGGCTTGATGGCGGTGCCGCTCTTGTTCGCGCTGGCCACGCTGTGGCTGACTCGCGGGGGCCGGGTACCGGGTTCTCGGTGGTACTCCCGCTTCGCGCTGGTGACACTTCCGACGCCATTCCTGGCCTCCATCTCCGGGTGGGTGTTCACCGAGATGGGCCGCCAACCCTGGGTGGTCGCCCCCAATCCCGATGGTGACCAACTGGTTCGGCTTACCGTGCGCCAGGGCGTATCGCTACACGGCCCGGGTCTGGTGTGGGTGTCGCTGATCTCATTCACCTTGCTCTACGCCGTGCTCGCGGTGATCTGGTACTTCCTGCTTCGCCGCTACATCACGACCGGGCCGCTGGAGCACGACTCCGAACCGACGCCGCCCGCCCCACCCGGAGACGACGAGGTCGCTCCTCTGTCGTTCGCGTACTGAGTCGCCGGAGAGGAGTTAGATCATGGGACTACAACACTTTTGGTTCGTCATCGTCGCGGTGCTGTTCCTCGGCTTCTTCGTACTGGAGGGGTTCGACTTCGGCGTCGGGATGGTGATGGCGTGGCTCGGCCGGCTCGGCAAGGGAGATCCCGAGTCGCACCGCCGGGCTGTGCTCAACACCATCGGGCCGGTCTGGGACGGCAACGAGGTGTGGCTGATCACCGCGGGCGGCGCCATGTTCGCCGCCTTCCCGCACTGGTATGCCACGGTCTTCTCGACGCTGTACTTGCCGCTGCTGGTGATCTTGCTGTCGATGATCGCCCGCATCGTAGCCATCGAATGGCGGGGCAAGATCGACGATCCCAAGTGGCGCAGGTGGTGTGACATCGGCATTGCCACGGGGTCCTGGTTGCCTGCGATCCTCTGGGGCGTGGCGTTCGCGATTCTGGTCAACGGCCTTCCGGTCGGACCGGACAAGAACGTCGTCGGGTTGTCGGTCGCCGATGTGCTCAATCCGTACACGCTGTTGGGCGGGCTGGCGACCTGCGCACTGTTCCTGTTCCACGGCGCGGTATTCCTGGCACTGAAGTCCGGCGGTGCCGTGCGCACCGACGCGGTCGGATTGGCCCGCAAGCTCAGCGTGCCCGCCACCGTGCTGGTCGCCGCGTTCGGCCTGTGGACCCAACTGGCGCACGGCAAGCCGTGGACGTGGGCGGTGCTGGCGCTGGCAGTGGTGGCCCAACTGGCCGCCGTCGCGGCCGCCTGGGGTACCCGCGAAGGCTGGGCGTTCCTGGCGACGACGCTCGTCGTTGCCGCGGTGGTGACCCTGCTGTTCGGTTCGCTCTACCCGAATCTGGTGCCGTCGACCATCGACCCGGCCTACAACCTGACGATCTACAACGGCTCCTCCAGCCCCTACACCTTGAAGGTGATGACCTGGGCCGCAGTGATATTCACCCCGATCGTCCTGCTCTACCAAGGTTGGACCTACTGGATCTTCCGCAAGCGGATCTTCGCCGAGTCGATCCCCAAGTCGATCGGTCTGCCCCTGAGGCGCGTGCCCTGAGCGCCGGCGGCCGGCGCCGGACGGGTCCGCTGGACCCACGTCTGTGGCAGGCCTCGTCGGCGATGCGCCGCTATCTGGTCGCGACCGTGGCATGCGGGACGCTGATCTCCGGCTGCGCCATCGCCGGCGCCGTCGTTCTCGGCCATGTGGTGGCCGGCGTCATCACCGACCCTGCCACCCGCAGCATTGGTTACTGGCGGACCGCTCTGGTGATCCTGGCCGGGCTGTGGCTCATGCGGGCTCTGGTGCAGTGGTTGCAGGGCCGGTTGGGCCAGCGCGGGTCCAGTGCGGTGATCGCCGACCTCGGCGGCCAGGTACTGCGGACGGTCACCGCCGAGGCGCCCGGCGCACTCCACACCCGCCGAGACGACGCCACGACGGTGATCACCAGTGGGCTCGACGGTCTGCGGCCGTATTTCACCGCCTACCTCCCCGCGCTCTTCCTGGCGGCGATCCTCACCCCAGCCACCGTTGTCGTCATCGCGTTCAACGACTTCCAGTCGGCAGTGATCGTGCTCGTCGCCCTGCCGCTGATCCCGGTCTTCATGGTGCTCATCGGCCTGGCCACCGCCGACCGTTCGGCCGGCGCACTGGAAGCGATGACCACCCTGCAGGCACGGCTGATGGATCTGATTGCCGGCATCCCCACCCTGCGCGCCCTCGGCAGAGCCGACGGCCCGGCCGATCGCATCGCCAAACTCAGCGCGGCCCATCGCCGATCGGCGATGGCAACCCTGCGTATCGCGTTCCTGTCGGCTCTGGTGCTCGAGCTCATCGCCACGCTCGGCGTGGCGCTGGTCGCGGTCAGCATCGGGCTGCGGCTGGTGTTCGGCGAGATGAGTCTGACCGCCGGGCTGACTGTGCTGCTGCTGGCACCTGACGTGTTCTGGCCGCTGCGCCGCGTTGGCGTCGAGTTCCACGCCGCACAGAACGGAAAGGCCGCTGCCGACAAGGCGTTCGCACTCATCGAGCACAGTCCGGAGCCGCCGGCCGGCACCCGCACCGTCGAGGCCACCGGTGCGGTGATCGTGCTCGACGGTCTCTGCGTCGCCGGCCGGGACGGGCAGTCGCCGCACCAGCTGTCCGGCCGCCTGCTGCCCGGAGAGATCACCGTGCTTACCGGCGCCAACGGCGCCGGTAAGACCACCACGCTGCTCGCGATCGCTGGCCTGATCAGTCCCACTCGCGGCCGTATCACCGTCGATGGGATCGACGTCGAGGAATTGGACCGTCCAGCCTGGTGGCGACAGCTGGCCTGGCTGGCCCAGCGCCCGGTCATCATCCCGGGGACTGTCGCGGAGAACCTGGCCCTGTTCGGGCCGCTGGCCGATCCGCAGAGCGCTTGCCGGGCCGCGGGTTTCACCGAGGTACTGGAACAACTGCCCAACGGCATGGACACCATCCTGGGCCGCAGCGGAACCGGGCTGTCGCTCGGTCAGCGCCAGCGGCTGGGCCTGGCACGCACACTTGGGTCCCGCGCGCCGGTGTTGCTGCTCGACGAACCCACCTCGCACCTCGACGAGGCGACCGAACAGACTGTGCTGCAAGCAATCACCCAACGGGCCGCGGAGGGGGCCACCGTCGTGCTGGTCGCCCACCGCCACAGCCTGGTGGGAATGGCCGATCACGTCATCGCGGTGGAAGCCGATCACCATGCCAGCGTCTGAGATTCGGGCGCTACTGCGGCCGCGTCTGCCCCGGCTCGTGCTGGCGATCGCTCTCGGTTCGCTGGCGCTTGGCAGTGCGCTGGCCCTGGCCGGGGTATCAGCCTGGCTGATCACCCGCGCCTGGCAGATGCCGCCCGTGCTTGACCTATCGGTGGCCGTTGTGGCCGTGCGGACATTCGGCATCTCCCGCGGCGTGCTCGGTTACTGCGAGCGGCTGGCCTCCCACGACACCGCGCTGCGGGCGGCAGCCAGCGCCCGCAGCGAGATCTACCGTCGTCTGGCCCACGGCCCGGCTGACATCACCGCGCGACTGCACAGCGGTGACCTGCTGGCCCGGGTTGGTGCCGATGTCGACACCCTCGCCGACGTCTTGGTCCGCGCTCTGGTTCCGATCGGGGTGGCCACCGTCCTCGGCGTCACCGCCACCGCTGTCATCGCCATGATCTCCCCCGCCGCGGCCGTCGTCCTCGCGCTGTGCCTGCTGATCGCCGGCGCGCTTGCGCCGGCGCTGGCCGCACGGGCGGTGCGCGCTCAGGAAACGGTTGCCCGCCGCCTTCAATCCGAACGCGATATCGCGGCGGTCACCGCGCTCGAGCACGCGGCCGAGTTGCGGGTCGCCGGCCGACTGCCCGCCGTGATCGCACACGCCGAACAGCGCCAGCGTGATTGGGGGTCGGCAATCGACCGCGCCGCCGCACCGGCCGCTGCGGCGGCCGCGGTTCCGACGCTCGCGATCGGGGTGAGCGCCATCGGCGCCGTCGTTGTCGGTATCGGCATCGCCGCCCACACCGCGCCAACCGCACTGGCGGTACTGATGTTGTTGCCGCTCTCCGCATTCGAGGCCACCGCCGCACTCCCCGGCGCCGCGGTCGCATTGACCCGCGCACGGATAGCCACACAGCGATTGACGGAACTGGTACCGACCGCAGCCACTATGCCGGCCGTCGAGGTCGTCACACCGGCCCGTACACCGGAGTTGCGCGTCAGCGACGTTCGCGCCGGCTACCCCGGCAGCCAGTCCGGCCGAGCAGTCACCCTGGCCCTGCAACCCGGTGCCCGGCTGGCGATCACCGGCCGCAGCGGTGCCGGCAAGACTGCTCTGCTGATGACCCTGGCCGGTCTGCTCCCGCCGATCAGCGGCGAGGTGACGGTCGACGGCGTCCCGACGGGTTCGCTCAGCGAATCCGAATTGCGCAGCGCCATAAGCTATTTCGCCGAAGACGCGCACTTGTTCAGTACCACCGTCCGGGACAACCTACTGGTGGCGCGGGGCGACTGCGGCGACGCGGAACTCACGCACACCCTGGCCACGGTGGGCTTGGGCGACTGGCTGGGCAGCCTGCCCGACGGGCTCAGCACTGTCCTGGCCGGCGGTGCCGCCGCAGTGTCAGCAGGACAACGCCGGCGGCTGCTGCTGGCGCGGGTGTTGTTATGTCCTGCACCGATCGTGCTGCTCGACGAGCCGACCGAGCATCTCGATGCCACCGACGGGCAGCGCATGCTGCGGGCTTTGCTCGACGATCGGCGCGGGCTGCTGTCGCCGGAACGAACGGTGGTGGTCGCCACCCATCAACTTGGCAACGACATCGTCTGTCCACGACTATCGATCGACAACGACGGGTAACGTATCGCCCATGACTGAGCCCCCAGAGCAGGCACCTCAGCAACCCATCCCGCCGCCGCCCCCGCAGGGGTATCCGTACCCCTATGCCGCGGGCCCCTATCCCGGCGGCTATCCGCCTGCCCCGCCGCAGCCGTACGCGGGCTACGCACCCCCACCACCCACCGCCCCGCGCAACGGGTTGGGGGTCACCGCACTGATCATCGCGATCGTGGCACTGCTGTCGTCGTTCTCGGTGGTCGGCGGCGTCGTTCTCGGCATCGTCGCGGTCATCATCGGCTTCGCCGGCCGTAGCCGCGCCAAGCGCGGTGAAGCCAACAACGGCGGCGTCGCGCTCGCCGGCGTCATCCTCGGATTCCTGTCGATCATCATCGGCCTAGCCTTCATTGCGCTCTGGGTTGGCGTGTTCAAGGAAGTCGGCGCCACCGACTACATCGACTGCCTGCAGAAGGCCGGCCAGGATCAGTCCGCGGTCCAGCAGTGCGCCGATGAATTCAAGCAATCCGTGGAGAACAAGTTCAGCGTCACGCTGACGCCGACACCGTAGCCACCGGCAGGTGCCGCCGCCGCGGCAGGAACTCCAACGACAACAACACCACCAGCAGCGGCAGCACCTGACTCAAGGACAGCAGCACGTACCGGCGGTCGCCGACCGCATGGAACTTGCGCAGGTACCGGTATAGGGACTCCAGTGCGATCAGCGAGTCACCGAGGTGGATCGCCGCGTAGCAGAAGGTGCGCAGCGGCCCGCGTTCCTTGTCGTTGAAAATTTCCGGAAACGCCGCGAATGCCAACGAGAGACGCTGCGCACCAAGGTTTTTCATCGCATCGATCATGTCGACCGACAACCGCTCGTCAATGCCGTTCGGGGCGCCGCGGCGTCGCCACGGGATGTCGAGGGTGACATCGCTGCCGCCGCCGGCCAGAGCGTAACGGTGGAATCCCTGCACCCGGCCGGCGCCGTCGCGCGCGACGATCAGCAGGATGCCGGGATAGTGGCCGGTGAGTGCGCCGTCCAGGATCATCGAGAAGCCGCGCTCGGTGCGCGCCCCCTTGGCCGAGGACAGCAGCACATCGGTCAGCTCGGCCAGCTGGTCGTCGTCCAACTCTTGTTCAGCGACGATCTCGGTGGTGATGCCGAAGTTGTGGGTGCGCTGCACCGCCTGGCGTAGGTTGCGGAACCGCCGGCCCACCATGTCGAACGCGGGCACGTCGATCACCACATCCCGGCCGATCGGCACCGGTCGCAGCGTCTGGCCGATCACCGTAGGATCGCGCCACAGCCCGAGCCTGCGCTCACTGCAGCCAAGGACCACCACCCGCCAGCCGCGGGTGTGGCACATCCCGACGAAATCGGCGATCAGCTCGGTGAAGCGGTCTTCGTCACCGATCGGGTCGCCACTGACCACGGCGTAGCCCAGCCGGGTGCGGTAGGCGATCGCCGCGGTGCCGTCGGTGCTGAAGAAGTAGCTCTTGAGCACCTGCATGGCGAACGGTGCCACCGGGTCGCCGCTGGTCGCTTTGACCAGTGCCCACACCCGCGGTAACTGACCCGGCTCCGGTCGCGCCGTCGTCGGCCACATCAGTAGCAGCCCCGACGACGCGATCAGTACGTCGCCCGTGACGTCGAAGGCCAGCAGGTGGGCGGCGAACCCGGCGACAACCGACGCGGCGGCCGCGATCGCATGTGCGGCGGTCACCGGGCGGCCCAAGAAGATGCCCCGCGCGATCAGTGCGACCGCGGCCAGGATGGTTAGCGACCAGGCCAACCGCCCGTCAGGATGCCAATTCGCGTGGTGGTGGGTGCGGACCATGAGTACGGCGAGCCAGCTGGCCGCGATGAGCAACGCCAGCGCGCCCAGCCAGCGAGCAACCAGGGTGTCGACATGGACGACAACCCGTTCCCTGGCGCGGAGCCGCAGCGCCTCCTGGACCGGCGGTTCGGTCACCAGGAAAACCTTACGCGCTCTATCAGGCATTTCCCGGGAAGTGCTTGACGATTCCTTCCTGGACGACCGTGGCCACGACGTCCCCGGCCGGGCTGAAGAAGTGGCCGGTGCCCAAGCCCCGCGATTCGGCGGCCACCGGCGAATTCGTCGAATACAAGACCCAGTCCGAAAAGTCGACCTGCCGGTGAAACCACACCGAATGGTTGACAGTCACCGCGAAGATGCGGTCCCAGCCCCACGACAGGCCATGGGTGGTGATGATCGAATCGAGCACCGTGGTGTCCGAGGAGTAGATCATCGCGGCGGTGTTCAGTATCGGGTCGTCGGGCATCACCCCGTCGGCCTTGAGCCACACCTGATTGGCCGTGAGCATGCCGCCCTTTTCGCGCATGATCCAGGACGGATCGTTGGTGTAGCGCCACTCGATCGGGCGCAGCGCCTCGACGAATCCGGGCACCACTTTTTCGTACCCGACCAGCAGCTCATCAATAGTGGGCAGGTTCTCCGGCGCGGGCAGGTCCGGCATCGGGACGTTGTGCTCCAGCCCGCTGCCCGCTGAGAGGTAAGACACCAGCGCGGTCGCCAGCAAGGTGCCGTTCTGCATCGCATCGACGCGCCGATTGGCGAAGCGCCGCTCGTCGCGCAGCCG
Source organism: Mycolicibacterium helvum (assembly GCF_010731895.1). Taxonomy (NCBI): domain Bacteria; kingdom Bacillati; phylum Actinomycetota; class Actinomycetes; order Mycobacteriales; family Mycobacteriaceae; genus Mycobacterium; species Mycolicibacterium helvum. The sequence continues at coordinate 5,951,848 of NZ_AP022596.1, forward strand.
TACGACGTGATATTCGATATCGGCGGCCGGGTCACCGCCGGCGATGAAATGAACCGACAGTGCGCTGGGCGCGATCTTGTGGGCCACGGTGCGGGTGGCCGCGACGAAAGACTGCGCCATCAGCTGTCCGCCGAAGGTCCGGGGCGGATTCTTGCGGGGGTGAGCGCCGGCGAACACGTCGTCGCCGATCGGGGTGAGATCCAGAATGGCCAGCAGGTCGTCGAGGTCTGACGTGGCCAAAAGTCTCTCCCTAGTGGTCGTCCTCCCCGATCCGGTGCACGTGGATCAGATTGGTCGAGCCTACTGTGCCCGGAGGGGCGCCTGCGACGATGACCACCAGGTCGCCCCGCTTGTAGCGGCCGAGCTCGAGCAGGGACTGGTCGACCTGCCTGATCATGTCGTCCGTGGCCTTCATATGCGGAACGATGAACGTCTCGGTGCCCCAGGTCAGCGCCAGCTGGCTGCGCACCTCGGGCAGCGCGGTGAACGCCAACAGCGGCAGCGGGGTGTGAAGGCGCGCAAGCCTTTTCACCGTATCCCCGGATTGGGTGAATGCGACGAGTGCCTTAGCGTCCAGCCGCTCCCCGATATCGCGGGCGGCATACGAAATCACCCCACGCTTGGTGCGGGGCACGTGGGTCAGCGGCGGGGCAGCGGTCGAGTTCTCCTCGACCGCCCGGATGATCCGCGCCATGGTCCGCACGGCTTCCAGCGGGAACTTGCCGACCGAGGTCTCCCCGGAGAGCATCACCGCGTCCGCGCCGTCGAGCACGGCGTTGGCGACGTCGGACGCCTCGGCACGGGTGGGCCGGGAGTTCTCGATCATCGACTCGAGCATCTGGGTGGCCACGATCACCGGCTTTGCGTTCTCGCGCGCCATCTGGATTGCCCGCTTCTGGACCAGCGGGACCTCCTCGAGCGGCAGCTCGACGCCGAGATCGCCGCGCGCGACCATCACCGCATCGAAGGCCAGCACGATCGCTTCGAGGTTGTCGATCGCCTCGGGCTTCTCCAGCTTCGCGATCACCGGAACTCGGCGGCCGACCCGGTCCATCACCTCATGCACCAGTTCGGCGTCCGCCGGTGAGCGGACGAAGGACAATGCCACCAGATCAACGCCCAGACGCAGCGCAAACTCCAGGTCCTCGATGTCCTTCTCCGACAGCGCAGGCACCGACACGTTCATACCGGGCATCGACAGGCCCTTGTTGTTGCTGACCGGGCCGCCCTCGGTGACGGTGCACACGACGTCACTGCCGTCGATGTGTTCGACGACCAGCGCCACCTTGCCGTCGTCGATGAGCAGCCGATCACCGGGCGCAGCGTCCGCGGCCAGCTGTTTGTAGGTGGTCGACACCCGGTCGTGGCTGCCCTCACAGTCCTCGACGGTGATCCGCACGGTCTCGCCATTGGCCCAATAGGTCGGGCCCTGCGCGAACCTTCCCAGACGAATCTTGGGTCCCTGCAGGTCAGCGAGGATACCGACGGCGCGACCGCTGGAGTCCGAAGCCGCGCGAACTCGCTTGTACGCCGCCTCGTGATCGGGATAATCGCCGTGGCTGAAGTTCAGGCGCGCGACATCCATGCCGGCGTCGACGAGGGCATGGACCGATTCGTCGGTGCTGGTGGCTGGGCCGAGGGTACAGACGATCTTTCCGCGTCTAGTCACAGCGACTCAGCATAGTCGCCGTTCACGGGCATCTCGACCGATACAGATCGCAGTGCGATGGTGTTCACTCAGCCGACAGCCAACGGCAATTGGTGCGGCCGTACCGGCTCCGGGAGATCAGACTCCCCCATGAGATAGGCGTCCACCGCATGGGCGGCGGCGCGCCCCTCGGCGATTGCCCACACGACCAGCGATGCGCCGCGGTGGGCGTCACCGCAGACGAACACACCGGGCGCGTCGGTCTGCCAGTCCGAGCCGCAGCTGATGGCCCCGCGCGGGCTGAGCGCGATACCCAGATCGTCGAGCAACGTCATGTGTTCGACACCTTCGAACCCGATGGCCAACAGTGCGAGATCGCAAGGGATTTCTAGTGATTCACCAACCGGAGTGATGACCCGGCGGCCGTCGACCCGTTCGACCTTCACCTCGGCGATCTGCATGGCGCGCAGATTACCGTCGTCGTCGCCCACAAAGCGCTGCACGGCCACCTGGTAGCGGACGGTGCCGCCCTCCGCGTGCGCAGGTGAGCTGCGCAGCACCAATGGCCAGGTGGGCCATGGCGAAAGCTCGTCGTCGCGGACCTCCGGGGGTTGCGGGTTGTAGTCCAGCTGGGTCACCGACGCCGCCCCCTGGCGGTGCGCGGTACCCAGGCAGTCGGCGCCGGTATCACCGCCACCGATGATCACCACATGCTTGTCCTTGGCCGAGATCTCAGACGGTCCGTCGCCCTCACACTCCCGGTTGGCCGGGACCAGGTGCTCCATCGCCAGGTGAACACCATTGAGGTGCCGCCCTTCAACCTCGTTGTCGCGACCGCGGAGCGCACCCACCGCCAGCACGACCGCGTCGAACCGGTTGCGCAACTCCTCGACCGAGAGATCGATACCAACCTCGCACTCGGTGACGAAACGTGTTCCCTCGGCGCGCATCTGGGACAGTCGCTGGTTGAGCGTAGCCTTCTCCAGCTTGTATTCGGGGATTCCGTAGCGCAGCAGACCGCCGAGCCGGTCGTCACGCTCGTACACGGTGACGTGATGCCCGGCGCGGGTGAGCTGCTGTGCGGCAGCCAATCCCGCCGGCCCCGAGCCAACCACGGCTACGCTTTTGCCGGTGCCGATCGCGGCCGGCTGCGCCTCGATGATGCCGAGGCGCCAAGCCTGGTCGACGATGGTGTTCTCGATCCGCTTGATCGTCACACTGCCGCCGGTTTGTTCCTCGGAGATGGACAGCACGCAGGCCGCCTCGCAGGGTGCGGGGCATAGCCGGCCGGTGAATTCCGGGAAGTTGTTGGTGGCGTGCAGGCGTTCACTGGCGGCATCCCAGCGTCCCCGGCGCACCAGATCATTCCATTCCGGGATCAGGTTGCCCAGCGGGCAGCCAGCGGTTCCGGAGTGGCAGAACGGGATTCCGCAATCCATACACCGACGGGCCTGCTGAGATACCTCGCCGGCGCGGTCCTTGGGATCTTGGCGCTCGTACACCTCGCGCCAGTCGCCGACCCGCTCGTCGACGGTCCGCTTGGCCGCCTCGATCTTGGGAACCTTCAGAAATCCGGTGGGGTCAGCCACGAGTTGCCTCCATGATCGCGGTGTCCACGTCACGCCCCTCGGCCTTGGCCATCCTGGTGGCCTCGAGCACCTTCTGGTAGTCGGTGGGCATGATCTTGGTGAATTGTGCACTGCGCCTTGGCCAGTCGGAAAGCACTGATTTGGCCAGTGTGCTGCCGGTGTGGTGGACGTGGCGGGCCACGACGTCGTGCAGCCACTCCAGATCGTCGGGGTCCAGGCTCTGCAGTTCGACCATGGCGGTGTTGACCTTGGCCGAATTCAGGCCGAGTACGTAGGCGATGCCGCCGGACATCCCGGCCGCGATATTGCGCCCGGTACGGCCCAGTACGACGACCCGGCCGCCGGTCATGTACTCGCAGGCGTGGTCACCGACGCCTTCGGTCACCGCCAGCGCACCGGAGTTACGGGCGGCGAACCGCTCCCCGGCCCGGCCACGCAGGTACACCTCCCCCGACGTCGCACCGTACAACAGGGTGTTACCGGCGATCACGTTGTCCTCTGGCAGGAACAAGACGTCCTCGGGCGGGCGGACGATCACCCGGCCACCGGAAAGACCCTTGCCCACATAGTCGTTGGCGTCCCCGATGAGGTCCAGGGTGATGCCAGGCGGCAGAAACGCGCCGATGGACTGGCCGGCCGATCCGGTCAGCGTGATGTGGATGGTGTCCTCGGGCAGGCCCGCGGCCCCGTAGCGCCGGGTGACCTCCGAGCCCAGCAATGTGCCGACGGTCCGGTTCACGTTGCGAACCGGCAATTCCAACCGCACCGGGTGGGCATCCTCGAGTGCGCCCTCGGCCAGCGCGATCAGCGTCTGATCGAGCGCATGCTCGAGGCCATGGTCCTGGTCCCGCAGGCGACGGCGCTGAGTCAGCGGGCCGCCGTGGGCGTCGGTGGGTACCGCGAAGATCGGGCTGAGATCCAGCCCCTTGGACTTCCAGTGCGCCACACCGTCGTCGGTGTCGAGCACCTCGGCGTGACCGACAGCCTCGTCGATACTGCGGAACCCCAGCTCCGCCAGCATCGCGCGGACGTCCTCGGCGATGAACCGGAAGAAGTTCTCGACGAATTCCGGCTTGCCGTTGAACCGCGCTCGTAGTTCCGGGTTCTGGGTGGCCACACCCACCGGGCAGGTGTCGAGGTGGCAGACCCGCATCATGATGCAGCCCGCGACGATCAGCGGGGCGGTGGAGAAGCCGAACTCCTCGGCGCCCAGCAGCGCGGCGACCATGACGTCGCGGGCGGTACGCAACCCGCCGTCGCACTGCACGGTGATGCGATCGCGAAGACCGTTGAGCACCAACGTCTGCTGGGTATCGGCCAGGCCGATCTCCCACGGCGCACCGGCGTGTTTCAGGCTGGTCAGCGGCGCCGCGCCGGTACCGCCGTCGTACCCGGAGATCAGGACGACGTCGGCGTGCGCCTTGGACACCCCGGCCGCCACCGTGCCGACCCCGACCGAGCTGACCAGCTTGACGTGAATCCTGGCCGCTGAGTTCGCGTTCTTGAGGTCGTGGATCAGCTGCGCGAGATCCTCGATCGAGTAGATGTCATGGTGCGGCGGCGGCGAGATCAGGCCGACTCCGGGTGTGGAGTGCCGGGTCTTGGCGATGTTGGGATACACCTTGAATCCGGGCAGCTGCCCGCCCTCGCCGGGCTTGGCGCCTTGGGCCATCTTGATCTGAATGTCGGTCGCATTGACCAGGTAGTCGCTGGTGACGCCGAACCGCCCGGAAGCCACCTGTTTGACCGCACTGCGCCGGCGCGGGTCGTAGAGGCGATCTTCGTCCTCGCCGCCTTCGCCGCTGTTCGAGCGGCCGCCGATGTTGTTCATGGCGATCGCCATGGTCTCGTGGGCTTCCTGGGAGATCGACCCGTAGCTCATGGCACCGGTGTTGAACCGGGAGCAGATAGCGTCGACGGATTCCACCTCGTGCAGCGGGACCGGCGGGCGCAGGCCTTTCTTGAAGGCGAACAGCCCGCGCAGGGTGCCGCCCTCCCGGGACAGCCGGTTGACCTCTTCGGAGTACTTGGCGAACACCTCGCCCTGCCCAGTTCGGGTCGAATGCTGAAGCAGGAACACGGTTTCCGGGGTGAACAGGTGTAGCTCCCCTTCCCGGCGGAACTGGTATTCACCACCGACTTCCAGCCTGCGGTGCACCCGCTCGGTGGGATTCTCCGGATAGGCGCGGCGGTGCCGCTGCTTGACCTCCTCGGCCAGCACCTCGAGCCCGACACCGCCGAGCTGGCTGACGGTTCCGGTCAGATACTCGTCGACCACATCCTTGCTCAGCCCGACCGCTTCGAAAGCCTGTGCGGCCGTGTAGGAGCCGACGGTGGAGATACCCATCTTGCTCATCACCTTCATGACGCCCTTACCGAGCGCCTTGAGGTAGTTGCGCACCGCCGTGCCCGCGTCGATCCCGGTGAGCTCACCTTCGCGGATGAGGTCCTCGATCGACTCGAAGGCCAGGTACGGGTTGACCGCGGCCGCGCCGTAGCCGATCAGCAGGGCGATGTGGTGGACCTCGCGGGCGTCACCGCTTTCCACGACCATCGCCACCATGGTGCGCTGTTTGGTGCGTACCAGATGGTGGTGCACCGCCGCGACAGCCAGCAGCGACGGGATCGGCGCCCTGGTGTGATCCGAGTCGCGGTCGGAGATCACCAGTGTGCGTGCCCCTTTGGCGATCGCTTCACTTGCCCGGTGGCGCAGTTCCTCGATGGCGTCGGCCAGTCCTTCTCCGCCGCGTTCGACGTCGTAGAGCGACCGCAGCACGGCGGTCTTCAGGCCGGGCTGTTCACCGTCGTCGTTGATGTGGACGATGCGGTTGAGCTCGTCGTTGTCCAGAACCGGCCAGTGCAACAGGATCTGGCGGCACGAGGCCGCGGTGGGTTCGAGCAGGTTCTGCTCGGGGCCCATGACGCGGGCCATCGAGGTGACGATCTCCTCGCGGATGGCATCCAGCGGCGGGTTGGTCACCTGGGCGAACAGTTCGACGAAGTAGTCGTAAAGCAGCTTGGGGCGCTGGGACAGCACGGCCACTGGGGTGTCGGTACCCATCGACCCGAGCGGCTCCTGGCCGGAGGCCGCCATCGGCGTGAGCATGATCCGCAGGTCTTCTTCGGTGTATCCGAAGGCGATCTGCCGGCGGACCACCGATTCATGGTTGGGCGAGACGCGGGTGCGGGCAGGCAGCGTCGCGAGGTCGAGCAGACCGGCATGCAGCCATTCGCCGTACGGGTGCTCGGCAGCCAGCTGATCCTTGATCTCGTCGTCGGACACGATGCGCCCGGCTGCGGTGTCGATCAGGAACATCTTGCCCGGCTCGAGGCGGCCCTTGGCGACAACTTCGCCCGGCGGGATGTCCAGCACACCGCTTTCGCTGGCGAGGATCACCCGATCGTCGATGGTGCGCCACCACCGGCCGGGACGTAATCCGTTGCGGTCCAACACAGCTCCGACAACCGTGCCATCGGTGAACGTCACGCAGGCCGGACCGTCCCACGGCTCCATGAGCGACGCATGGTACTGACAGAACGCCCGGCGGGCCGGGGCAAGAGTGGTGTTGTTCTCCCAGGCCTCCGGGATCATCATCATCACGGCGTGCGGCAAGCTGCGGCCGCCGAGATGCAGCAGTTCGAGCACCTGGTCGAAGGAGGCCGAGTCGGAGGCGTCGGGGGTGCAGATCGGCGAGAGCCGGCTGAGGTCGCCGGGAATCTTGGCGCTGGCCAGCATGGCTTCCCGGGCATGCATGCGGTTGCGGTTGCCGCGCACGGTGTTGATCTCGCCGTTGTGGGCCACGAACCGGAACGGGTGGGCCAGCGGCCAGGACGGGAAGGTGTTGGTGGAGAACCGGCTGTGCACGATCGCGATCGCGCTCATGCAGCGTTCGTCGCGCAGGTCGGCGAAGTACTTGGGCAGCTGCATCGTGGTCAGCATGCCCTTGTAGGCCAAGGTGCGGCTGGACAGCGACGGGAAGTAGACACCCTCGGTGATCTTCTCGGCACGCTTGCGCACCGGGTAGACCAAGCGATCGAGGTCGATCCCGCCGGGGCGGCTGCCGTCGTTACGTGCCGGGGCGGCGACGAACAACATCGACATATGCGGCATACAGCCCAGTGCCGTCGCACCGACCTCGGCGCCGATCGGGTCGACCGGGACGCTGCGCCAGCCGAGGACCTCAATGCCCTCCTCGTCGGCGATGGCCTGGACCCGGTCCACGGCAGCCAGCCGTTCGACAGGATCCTGTGGCAGGAAACAGATGCCGGCCGCAAAGGTGTTGGCGCCGTTGGCCGTCGGTGCGGGTAAGTCGAACTCGACGACCTCGCGCAACAATTCGACGGGCAGCTGCAGAAGGATCCCCGCGCCGTCACCGCTGTTCGGCTCGGCCCCGGCGGCACCGCGATGTTCGAGGTGTTCCAGCGCGGTCAGGCCGTCAGCGACGATCTGGTGCGACCGTTGGCCCTTGATGTCGGCCACCATTGCGACGCCGCACGAGTCGGACTCGTGCCGGGGGTCATAGAGACCCTGTGCTTCGGGAAGTGCTGAGAACAGCATTCCAGGCTCCTCCGCGGTCGGTCATGCGGCGGGAAAGCTGGTGTGCGCGCGACGCGCTGGCATTGTGGCCTTGCCGCAGTCTGACATGTGTTGTCTGGGACTGCGCCGGCCCGAGGATTCGGCGCGAAGTTGCGTCGCACCGATTTCCGAGTGTATCAGCGAGGGCGGGTCACTACTGACTGATTAATGTGGGGACCAGCGGGAAGCCCGGCAGGTTGCGGACCACCGTCCAGATCACCGCCGAGACCACCATCACAGCGACCGCGGGCGGCGGAAAGGCGCGCTCACCTCGCCTGATCCGCCACGCCACCCAGATGGCCAGCAGCGGCAGCCCCACCAGCGCGAAGACGTTGTCGACGACGGCGGCGCCCAGGTCACCGTGCAGCAGGTCATGAGTCATTCGAAGTCCGCCGCAGAACGGGCAGTTCCAGCCGGTGAGCAGCCGGAACGGGCAGGGTGGAAAAAGTGTGCCCGGCCGGTGCGGGTCGACCGTCCCGACGTAGGCCAGGGCGCCGATGGCGAGGGCGCCCGTACCGATCGAAAGGGCACCCGTCCTAATCGAAAGAGCGCTACGTGCCATCGCGCAGGGGCCGCCCCTGCGGGTCGCGCACCTTGTCGGTGAGGATCAGGACGGCGTCGACGATGCCCCAGACGACAGCACCGATCCCGCAGGTAAGGAGTCCGACGACCAGCTGAATGACACCTAGTTTGGTATCGCCGAGGTAGATGCGACCGATGCCGACGATGCCCAACAATCCGATCAGCTGCAGAAGCCCAGCGATGACCTTGGACTTGTCCGACAACGGTTCACCCGTGATGGGATGCCGGCCGAACGGCGCGGCAGGGTCGTAGCCTCCCGGGGCCGGATACTGCGGCGGCATCGGGTAACTCGGCGGAGGCGGGTATTGGCCGGGTGGCGGCGGTGCGCCATCGGTGCCTCCGAACTGCGGCTCGGTCATGCCAGACAGCATGCCAGAGTGCGGCCGAACCTAGAAGGGCGGCGCGTCGTCACGGCCAGGCGGGGCCGGGCCGGCCACTGCGCGGGCCGCCGGAGTGCGGTCCCTCCGGTTGCTGGCTCGTTCGGCGGCGATCTGGTGGGCGCGGTTCTGCCGTCGGGTGGTCGGGCGCTTGGGCATCATCGCCGAGCGGTTGCCGCAGCGGTGCACCGTGGGTGGCGGGGTGGACGGTGGGCCCGTGGGTGTCATGAGTGCGGGAAACAGCAAGACACTGCCCGGGGTGGTGACGTAGGTGTCGCCGTCGGGAAGTGTCCAGATCACCGTGCCGTCGGCGAGCTGCTTGTCTTTCCAGCCCCAGAAGGTCTTCAGGATGTGGTGTTCGCGGCACAGGCATTTGAGGTTGGCGGCGTGCGTCGCGCCGAAGGGCCACGGAACGGTGTGGTCGATATCGCAGCCGGTGGCGGGCTTGTCGCAGCCAGGAGCCCGGCACGTGAGGTCGCGGGCCCGCACGAAATCGGCAAGCGCGCGGGAGGGGTGGTAGCCGGGGACCGGCGGCACGTCGACGGGAACGATCAGCGGACGCTGACGAGCCGTCGTCCTGAGTTCGGCCAGCAGTTCCGGTGAGATCAAGTCCCCGGTGTCGAGCAGATGGGCCGGCTTGTTGGCGGCGCCCTCGAGCGTCGCCTGATCGGCAACGACATGGATGACAACTGAGCCTGTCGGGGTTTCAGCTGCCGCACAATCAGATTGGCCGCAGCGACAGACAAGTCGATCAACACCGGTACCCAACATTCCCAGCGCATCGGAGCGACGCTGCCCCACCGTTCGGGGATCGTCCTGGCACACGGACTTCGCCATCACATTGAGCCGCTTCTCGAGCGCCGCGCCGTCGGTGATCGTGAGCCGCGCCGTCAACTCCACATAACCGTCGGTGGACTCCCAGAATTCGACGTCACGATCACTACCGCGATCCTGAATCCGCCGCACCGCGTCGGGATCCCGTCGAATGACGATGTCGTCGATCTCGGTGGCCAGCTTGCGGCGAGTCATCGACGGCCAGCGGGCCACGACAGCCGCCAACTCCGCATCGACCTCAGCCATGGCCTCGGAATCGGTGATCAGATGCGTGCGGTAGACGACCGTCTTGAACAACCGGCAGTCGATATCGCCCGCCTCGAACACTGCCGAGACTGCCGGCAGCCGCAGCATGGCCAGCGCGTAATTCATGTAGCTGTTGGCCATGCCCATGCTGAGTCGCAGCGCCGCGGCAACTTCAGCACCCACAGCCGCCCAGGTATCGACCGCCCAGTCCTCGCGCTCACCCCACTCACGGCGACGCCGCTCGAAAATATCGGCAATCACCCGCAACCGTTCTGCGGCGGCCTGATTCTCCAGCCGCGACACATTGACCAGCCGCTCGAACAAGCCGGCAGCCGCGCTCGACGGCTCCGCGCACTCAACCGGCCATGCATCGAACATGCATTCGATTATGCCACACTGCCACGACGTTTGCGCAGCTCTAGAGGGACTCCGAGAGCTACTCCGTCGACGTCAACGACATGCTGGAAGCTACCTTGCCAGCCTGGCACCGAATGCTGTCGTCTGTCGCGGGAGGTGAACTACCTGATTTGACGCGCAGGCAGATTCAGTCGCGGTGGACTTCCACACCCCAGAGCACGCGGCGGACGACCGCGCGGAATTCGCGGCGCTGCGCTGGCTCTGCCGCTGCGGCGGGCTCAGGTTCCGGCGCGGGCTCGGGTTCGGGCTTCTCGACATCGCCAACGGCGGCAGCATCTTCGGAGTCATGCTCAGCGGCCACATTCACCGCAGCGGCAATACCGCCACCGGTGGCGACGGCCACCAGATCCTCGGCCATCTTCTCGGCAGGCGATTCCTCATCGGGCCCTTCCGCGGCCTGCTTGCCACCCAGCGTGGCGGGATCTTCGCGGCCCTTGGGCGCCAGCAGGATGTACACGACCGCGCCGATGAACACGAACACCGACGTGAACGAGTTCACCCGAATGCCCGCGATGTGGGTGGCGGTGTCATCGCGCAACAACTCCACCCAGAACCGGCCGATGCAGTACGCCGCCACATACGCCGCGAACAGACGGCCGTGACCGATCTTGAACCGCCGGTCGACGTAGATCAGGAACAAGAACACCGCGAGGTTCCACAACAGCTCGTAGAGGAACGTCGGCTGCACCACCGCGGCGACCTGCCCCGTCGACACCCCGTCGAGGGAATGCACGTCGACCATTCCGGACGAGTCGCGCCGGTAGAAGATCTCCATCCCCCACGGCACGGTCGTCTCACGGCCGTACAACTCTTGGTTGAAGTAGTTGCCGAGCCGGCCGATCGCCTGCGCCAGAATGATGCCCGGCGCAATGGCATCACCGAACGCCGGCAGTGGAATCCCCCTGCGCCGACAGGCAATCCAGGCACCGACACCGCCAAGGGCAACCGCGCCCCAGATACCGAGCCCGCCGTCCCAGATCCGCAGCGCCGCGCCGATACCGGCGCCACCCTCGGCGAAATACGTGCGCCAGTCGGTCATCAGGTGGTAGAGCCGGCCACCGACCAGACCGAACGGTACCGCCCACAATGCGATGTCGTAGATGACGCCCCGCTCGCCGCCGCGTGCCGCCCACCGGCGGTCACCGATCACCAGCGCGGCGATGATGCCCGCGATGATGCATAGCGCGTACGCCCGAATTGGAACCGGGCCCAAATGCCACACACCCTGCGGCGGACTCGGGAAATAAGCCAAGACGGTTGTCGTCACGAGGCAGGCACCTTCTGTCGCACACCCACAGCAAGCTCTTCGGTCAGCGTCCGCACCGCCGCCAACCCGTCGGTCAGGGCCGACACCAACGCCGAACCCACGATCACGCCGTCTGCGAACGCCGCGATCTCGGCGGCCTGCTCACGCGAGCGCACACCGAGCCCGACCCCCACCGGGATGTCCGAGATCTCCTTGACCCGCCCCACCAGTTCCGGCGCCGCACTGGACACCACGTCACGCGCACCGGTCACGCCCATGGTGGACGCCGCGTAGACGAAGCCCCGCGAGGCAGCCACGGTCTTGGCCAACCGCTCCGGGGTCGACGACGGCGCAACCAGGAAAATCCGATCCAAGTCGTGGGCCTCGGAGGCTGCCAGCCACTCATCGGCCTCGTCGGGAATCAGATCCGGGGTGACCATGCCCAATCCCCCGGCCGCCGCGAGGTCACGCGACCAGGCATCAATTCCGTAGTGCAGCACAAGATTCCAGTACGTCATGACGACGGCATTGCCACCCGCTGCGCTGATCGCCTCCACTGCACGCAGGGTGTCGCGAACCCGAACGCCCCCCTGTAGCGCAACTTCGGTCGCGGTCGCGATCACCGGCCCGTCCATCCCGGGATCGGAATATGGCACGCCGACTTCGATGATGTCGCAACCGGATTCGACCAGCGCGACCATCGCGTCGATCGACACATCAACGGCGGGATAACCGGTCGGCAGATAGCCGATCAGAGCGGCCCTGCCCTCGTCGTGGCATGCCGAAAAAATGGAACCCAGCCGACCCGACTGGCTGTGCTGAACCGTCATGAGGCTCCCGGGCCGGAGTGGTCGAACAACCCGAACCACTTGGCCGCCGTCTCCACGTCTTTGTCACCGCGCCCGGACAGATTCACCAGGATGATCGCACCGGGCCCCAGCTCAGCCGCCAGCTTCGCAGCCCCGGCCACTGCGTGTGCCGATTCAATGGCCGGAATGATGCCCTCCAGCCGGCACAGCAGACCGAACGCGTCCATAGCCTCGGTATCGGTGATCGGCCGATACTCGGCGCGACCGAGATCCTTGAGGAAGGCGTGCTCGGGGCCGACACCCGGATAGTCCAGCCCGGCCGAGATCGAGTGCGACTCGATCGCTTGGCCGTCCTCGTCCTGCAAGAGATATGAGTACGAGCCCTGAAACGCCCCTGGCGATCCGCCGGTGAAAGTTGCTGCATGCCTGCCGGTTTCAACGCCGTCACCTGCCGCCTCGAAGCCGACCAAACGTACGGCGGGGTCGTCGATGAAGGGGTGGAAGATACCGATCGCATTGGACCCGCCACCCACACAGGCGGCCACCGCGTCGGGCAGCCGGCCGGCCTGGGCCAGGATCTGCGCCCTGGCCTCGAGCCCGATGATGCGCTGGAAATCGCGGACCATAGTGGGGAACGGGTGTGGCCCGGCCGCGGTGCCGAAGCAGTAGTAGGTGCGGTCGGCGTTGGTGACCCAGTCACGGAAGGCGTCGTTGATGGCGTCCTTCAGGGTCTTGGACCCGGACTCCACCGACACCACCTCAGCACCCAGCAGCCGCATTCGCGCCACGTTCAGCGCCTGGCGCGCGGTGTCCACCGCACCCATGTAGATCACGCATTCCAGACCGAGCAGCGCGCAGGCCGTCGCGGTCGCCACGCCGTGCTGACCGGCACCGGTCTCGGCGATCACCCGGGTCTTGCCCATCTGCTTGGCCAGCAGCGCCTGCCCCAGGACATTGTTGATCTTGTGCGATCCGGTGTGGTTGAGGTCTTCGCGTTTGAGGAACACCCGCGCCCCGCCAAGGTGCTCGCTGAGCCGGACCGCCTCGTAGAGCGGCGACGGGCGCCCGGCGTAGTGGGTCTGCAGATTGTCGAGCCGATCCAGGAATTCCTGGTCGGTGCGGGCCTTTTCGTAGGCGGCCGTCACCTCTTCGATGACGGCCATCAGCGCTTCGGGAACATACCGACCGCCGTACACGCCGAAGTGTCCGCGAGCGTCAGGTTCGTGCGCCGTCGGTTCGGCGACAGCCGCGCTCATGCGCGGCACGTTCGGGGTAGAGGTATCGGCCACGACTCAGCGGGCGGGTTTCGGGCAGGAGGGGTGGGCCCCCGCGGTCACCAGGTCTGCGACGGCGCTGCGCGGATCTCCACTGGTCACCAGACCCTCGCCGACCAGCACGGCGTCCGCCCCGGCGCCGGCATAGGCCAGCAGGTCACCGGTACCGCGAACTCCCGATTCGGCGACCCGGATCGTGTCCGACGGCAGCCCCGGCGCGATCCGCGCGAAGCAGTCCCGGTCGACCTCCAGCGTCTTGAGGTTGCGAGCATTTACACCGATCACCTTGGCGCCGGCCTGCAGCGCCCGGTCGGCCTCCTCCTCGGTGTGAACCTCGACCAACGCAGTCATCCCCAGCGACTCGGTGCGCTCCAGCATCGACTCCAGGGCCGGTTGTTCGAGCGCCGCCACAATCAGCAGAAGCATGTCAGCGCCGTGCGCCCTTGCCTCGTGAATCTGGTAGGGCCGAACAATAAAGTCCTTGCGTAGCACCGGAATTCGGACGGCGGCACGCACCGCGTCCAGATCGGCGAGCGAGCCGTGGAAGCGACGCTCCTCGGTCAGCACGCTGATCACTCTGGCCCCGCCACTCTCGTAGGCGCGGGCCAATTCGGCGGGATCGGCAATGTTGGCGAGTTGGCCCCGGGAAGGGCTGGCGCGCTTCACTTCGGCGATGACGGCGATGCCCGGCGCGCGCAGCGCGGCCAGCACGTTCAGCGGTGCCGGCGCCGCCTCCGCGGCCGCCTTGACCTCGGCCAAACTCACGATCGCCTCACGGGCGGCAACGTCTTCGCGGACTCCCTCGATGATGGAGTCGAGCACGGTTGCCGAACTCATGCGAACTTCGATCCCTTCTAGGCCCTGACGATCTCGCTTGTGTCTTTGAAAGGGTAGTCGTAGTACGCCGCGCATTCGTCACCGACCCTCGGTGTCGGGGCCTCGTTCCGTGGGATCGACACCCTCGTCGAGGGCATCCCACATGCCCCGCTCCGAGCTGGCCGGGTCCACGTCGTCGCTGCGTGCGGCACTGCGCCTGGCCGCAGGCGCGGCGTACTTCGCCGTGACACCCCGCCCCGATCCCGCCGACCGCATCAGCAGCACGGCAGCGACCAGTGCACACACCGCCGCGGCCACGGTCAGCCCGGCACCCACATAGTTCCGGCTACTGGCCACCAGCGACGCGACCGGCAGCTGCGCCAGCTCGGCGGCGCGCGGGCCGATATCGGGCATGACGATGAGGCTGACACCGAGGTATCCCAGCAGCAGCGTGACCACGGCGATCAGCACCGCGACCGCCCGCAAACCCCAGCTCCGCACGGCCAGCCCGGCCACCGCCGCCGCCAGCAGCAGCACGGCCAGCGGCAGTAGCGCGTTGGACCAGCTGGCACCGGTCAGCGTGACGGTCTTGGGCTGGCCGAGTCCATCGAATGACGTCACCGAGACCCACACCAGCCGCGAGCCCGCCCACAGCAACACCGCAGAGACGACCAGCAGCAACTGCCCGATGCGGATCACGGGGCACTCAGCGTTTCCGCGGCCGCAATCGCGCTGAGCACCGCCTTGGCCTTGTTGGATGCCTCGGTGTATTCGTACGGACCGTTCGAATCAGCCACCACCCCACCGCCGGCCTGCACATAAGCGGTGCCCTTGCTCATCAGGGCGGTGCGGATGGCGATCGCAAAGTCGGCATTGCCGGCGAAATCCAGGTAGCCCACGACGCCGCCGTAGAGGCCGCGGCGAGTCTTCTCCACCTCTTCGATGAGCTCCATCGCGCGCACCTTCGGTGCACCGGTCAGCGTGCCGGCCGGGAAGCACGCCGTGACCGCGTCCAGGGCCGTGCGGCCGTCGGCCAACAGGCCGGTGACGGTTGACACCAGGTGCATGACATGGCTGTAGCGCTCGATATGGCTGTAGTCCTCGACGCGTACGGTGCCCGGCACGCATACCCGGCCCAAGTCGTTGCGGCCGAGATCGACCAGCATCAGGTGCTCGGCGCGTTCCTTCTCGTCGGCCAGCAGCTCCTTCTCCAGCAGCTGGTCTTCCTCTTCGGTCTGGCCGCGCCACCGGGTTCCGGCGATCGGATGCGTTGTGGCCCAGCCGTCCTTGACCGTCACCAGCGCCTCAGGGCTGGAGCCGACGATCGAAAATGCCGTTCCCCCAGCCTCATCCGGGATGTGCAAGAGATACATGTATGGGCTGGGGTTGGTGACCCGCAGCATCCGGTACACATCAATCGGGTCGACGGCGGTGTCCAGCTCGAAGCGCTGGGACGGCACCACCTGGAAGGCCTCACCCGCTTCGATCTCCTTGACCAGCCGCTCGACGATCGCGCTGTACTCCTCGGGCGTGCGCTGTGAGCGGTGTTGCCGTTGCGGCCGGGAGAACGTCGCCACGCTCGACGACAGCGGCTGGCCGAGCGCCTCGGTCATCACATCGAGGCGCGCGACGGCGTCGTCGTAGGCCCAGTCGACGCGATCGTCAGTGCCGTTCCAATTCACCGCGTTGGCGATCAGGGTGATGGTGCCCTCGTGATGGTCAACGGCGGCCAGATCGGTAGCCAGCAGCAGCAGCATGTCGGGCAGCCCCAGATCGTCGACTGCCAGCTGCGGCAGCCGTTCGAGACGCCGAACGAAGTCGTAGGCGAAGAAACCGACCATGCCGCCCGACAGCGGCGGCATTCCCGCGAGCGGACCGGTGGACAGCAGTGCCATCGTCTGATGCAGCGCCGCCAGCGGGTCGCCGCCGGTCGGGGCGTCCTGCGGGGTGGCGCCCAGCCAGACCGCCTCCCCGTCGCGAACCGTCAGCGCCGACGGCGCCCCGGCTCCGATGAACGACCAACGGGACCATGACCGCCCGTTCTCCGCGGATTCGAGCAGGAAGGTTCCGGGCCGGTTGGCAGCCAATTTCCGGTACGCCGACAACGGTGTCTCGCTGTCTGCGAGCACCTTGCGGGTCACCGGCACCACGCGATGTTCGGCGGCCAGCGCACGGAACTCCTCGCGTGTGGTGGTGGCGGCGAGGTTCGATTGCACAGATACATCCTCCCAGACCCGCTGGCCTGGCTTGACGGGCGTAGCCTGCACCCCATGAAACGTGGAGACCGGGTTGCGGACTTCGAACTGCCGGATCAGACCGGCACCGTGCGCTCGCTGACGAGCCTGCTGGCCGACGGGCCGATCGTACTGTTCTTCTATCCGGCCGCAATGACGCCGGGCTGCACCAAGGAAGCCTGTCATTTCCGCGACCTTGGCTCCGAGTTCGCCGCGCTGGGTGCCAGCCGGGTCGGCATCAGCACCGACGCCGTCGAGAAGCAGGCCCGGTTCGCCGACTCGCAGAGTTTCGACTACCCGCTGCTGTCCGACGCCGACGGCGCGGTCGCCACGGCGTTCGGGGTCAAGCGCGGGCTGCTGGGCAAGCTCATCCCGGTCAAGCGCACGACGTTCGTGATCGACACCGACCGCACGGTGCTCGAGGTCATTTCCAGCGAGGTCAACATGGACGCCCACGCCGACAAGGCGTTGCAGGTACTCAAGTCGCGTTGACAGCGCTCATGACCGCCGCCATCGACGCCGCCAGCGCCGAATCGCCGCGTCCGCATGCCCAGCCGGTGCCATCGTCTCGGCGGTACTGCAGGTAGGCGACCCAGATGTCGCCGACCGATTGTTGAGTCAGTGCCATCACCTCGATCGGCCGGCCGATTCCAGCGAGCACCCGAATCAGCCCGTCCACCCCATCAACGGGCTCGTTGAGTTCGACGGGACCGCCCCGATTCACATAAGCCACCTCGAAGAGGTCGAGGAGCTCGGCGGCGGTGATCTCCACCCCGCGGGCATCGGCGAATGTTTGTGCACGCCGGGCGAAGTCGATCTGCAGCCCGCGGGGCAGGTCCAGTCCGAATTCGGTGAGCAGCACGTAGGCGAAACCGCCCTTGCCCGACTGTGAGTTGACCCGGATCACCGCATGGTAGGTGCGCCCGATATCGGCCGGATCGATGGGAAGATATGGGACACGCCAATCGATTTCACGTTCGGAACGGCCCATGCTCAGTGCGCGTTCGCGATGTTCGGCCAGGCCCTTCTTGATCGCATCCTGGTGGGTTCCCGAAAATGCCGTGTGGACCATGTCACCGACATACGGATGCCGTTGATGGATCGGCATCCGCGTGCAGTGCGAAACCGTGCGGGCGATCTCGTCGATATCGGAGAAGTCGATCATCGGATCGACACCCTGCACATGCAGATTCAATGCCAGCGTGGCGATGTCGACATTGCCTGTCCGCTCGCCGTTCCCGAACACACAGCCCTCCACACGTTGCGCACCGGCCAGCACCGCCAGCTCGGCGCACGCGATCCCAGTCCCCCGGTCATTGTGCGGATGCACCGACAAGATCACGCTGTCACGCCGCTCCAGATTGCAGTGCATGTACTCGATCTGATCGGCGTATACGTTGGGTGTGGCCACCTCGACGGTGGCGGGCAGGTTCAGGATCACCGGACGTTCAGCAGTGGCCTCCCACAGCGCCGTCATGTCGTTGCAGAGGCCTAGTACGTACTCGGGTTCGGTGAGGTTGAAGACCTCCGGGGAAAACTCGAAACGGATGTTCGTCTGATCGCCGGCGAATTCGAGCACGTCGCGGCCGCCGGCCAGAATCAGCTCGCGCAACTCGGCACGATTCCTGCCCAGGACCACGTCACGCCAGGTGGGGGCCGTTGCGGTGTACATGTGAATGACAACGTCGTTCGGGATGCCCTGAATCGAGGCGACGGTGCGCTCAATCAGATCACGACGGGCCGGGGTGAAGACGACGATGGTCACATCCGTTGGCGCGATGTCGGATTCGGCCAGCAGCCGGACGAAGTCGAAGTCCGTCTGCGAGGCCGACGGGTAGCCGACCTCGATCTCCTTGTACCCCATGGCCACCAGCAGCTCGAAGAATCGGCGCTTACGCGCGGGGTCCATCGGTTCAGCCAGCGCCTGGTTGCCGTCGCGCAGGTCGACCGGGACCCACAGCGGGGCCTGGCTGATCTGCGCATCGGGCCATTTCCGTTGCGTGAGTGGCACTTCCACACGGTCATAGACGCTGGCATAGCGATGCGAGGGCATCTGAGACCGTCGTTGACGATTCCATGCGGGCGCACCGACTGGAACGGCTCCGGCGGGAGTGTCGATAGTGGGAAATGCGGCAGTGCTCATCGTGGTTGCTTCCTGGTCGACTTCGGGGTGGATCCGACCGGCGCGACGACGCCCCACGGCGAGGGACCGGTCGGTCAGGCCTCGCCGCGGCGACTAAGGATGAGCAGATACGTCATGATGACGAGACTGTACACTACTCCTCAGACAAGTAGAGAGGTTCGGGATGGTTTCGCCGATCACCCAAGTGCAGCGTCACCCGCTGGCCGCGCAAACGGCCCAGCTGTTGATGGGGCGCATCCGCGACGGCGAATGGCCTCTGGGACACCGTCTTCCCGGCGAGACCACGCTGGCCGCGCAACTGGGCGTCGGTCGCTCGACACTGCGCGAGGCGATCCGCGAGCTGGCCGGCAAGGGCGTACTCGACAGCCGCCAAGGCGCTGGGGTGTTCGTCACCGCGTTGGACGCCGTCGAGGACTGGGACACCATCCTGCGGCGCACGACCATCGCGGCCGTGATCGAGGCGCGGATCGCGATCGAAGCCGAGGCCGCCGCACTCGCGGCCACTCGTCGGACCCCTGCCGATCTCCGGGCGATCCGCCGCTCCCTGGCCGCACGTGGGGTCAGGGGTTTGCCGGTCCCCGACCACGTCGACGCCGATGCCGCGTTCCACCGGGCGGTGGTCGTGGCAGCCCACAACGACGTGCTGACGCAATTGTTCGACGCGTTCCTACCGCGATTGCGGCTCGCGATGATCGACATGCTCAAGATTCGTCCGGTGCCCGATGAAGCTGACCATGCCGCCCACCAGGACCTCGCCGACGCAATCGCTGACCGCAATCCTGCCGCGGCGGCCGCCGCCAGCCGGTCGCATCTGAGTTCATTGAAGGAGTCGTACTCATGACACCGGTCCTCGAGTTGCACGACGTGACCTTCCGTCGCAACGGCAAGCAGATCATCGACGGCATATCGCTGGCGGTCCAGCCGGGCGAACACTGGGCCCTGTTGGGGCCCAACGGCGCAGGCAAGAGCACGCTGCTCGGATTCTGCGCCGCAGTGACGTTTCCGACCACGGGTACGGTGAGCGTCCTCGGTAGTCAGCTGGGACGTACCGACCTGGCCACACTGCGCCGGTCGATCGGACACGTGAATCCCCGTCACCGGCTGCAGTATTCGCTGACCGTACGCGAAGTGGTGCTAACCGGGATCACGGCGACCATCGACCTCCCGATGCGCTGGACGCCGAGCCCGGCCGAAAGCGAGCGGGCCGATGCGATGATCGCCGCGGTGGGCATGACCCGCAGGGCCGAAGACGTATGGCCGACGTTGTCGCAGGGCGAGCGGGGCCGCGCTCTCATCGCGCGGGCGCTGGTGTCGGAGCCTGATCTGCTTCTGCTCGACGAGCCGACCACGGGCTTGGATGTCGCGGCACGCGAGCAACTGCTCGAGACCATCGACACCCTGGACCGGACGCACCCCGACGTCGCCTCAATCCTGGTGACCCATCACCTCGAAGAGTTGCCGACGACCACGACGCACGCACTGCTGATCGCCGACGGCCGCACTGTGGCCAGCGGCCCTGCACGCGAGACGATTTCGACCGACAACGTCACGGCCGCGTTCTCCCACCCGATCGCGGTCGGCTACGACGAGGGCCGCTGGACGGCCCGGGCGAAGGCGACTGCGGTCGACGTCTAGATCCGAGTCCAGCTACACAATCGTGTCTTGCACATCACGAATGCGTCCTCGACGACAGCCTCAAGGACCGACTTGAAGATGCGCTCCCACTGCCGACCCCGCCGGAGGTCGGCCACGGTCCTCTGATACTCGCCCCGCCCGAGAATCCAAACTATCTGCTCTCTGTTGGCCCGCGCGTTACAACGCCCTTCGAACCTGTCACTAATGGCCAACAGTCCGGCACCCGGTGGCTTACTCGGTAAGTATATTTGATAATGTTACCGAGTAATGTGGCTTGCGCGGGGCCAGATCAGATCCATGCACTCGCGCACGAACTGGAACTGGGTTGTCATGACGTCTTTGAAGGTCGTTGTCTGCGGTGGCGGTATCACGGGACAGGCGTTGGCCTACTGGCTGGCGCAAAGTGGTCATCAGACGACTGTGGTCGAGCGTTTCCCAGCGCTGCGGGCCACCGGCGCCCAGGTCGACCTCCGCGGTCAAGGCATCGAGGTTGTCGAGGCGATGGGCCTTCTCGCCGCGTTGCGGAACCATCTCGTGGACGAAGCCGGTGTCGCTTTTGTGAACGGACGGGGCGAGGCAAAGGCGACGATCATGGCCAACAGATCCGGCCGGGGACGCCAGACGCTGACCTCAGAGTTCGAGTTCATGCGCGGCGACCTGGTGCGCATCCTCAATGATGCGACGAAGGACGCTGTCAATTATGTCTTCGGGACGAGCGTCGACTGCTTCGAAAGTGACGAGAAGAAGGTCGTCGCGCACTTCTCCGACGGCTCGTCTGATCAGTTCGACCTGCTGGTCGGCGCCGACGGCCAGGGGTCGCGCATCCGGCAAGCCATTCTGCCGCTCGGGTCTTCGCCGCCGTACTGGCGGGCCGGGGTCCATATGTCGTACTGGATTGTTCCGCGCATCGCGTCCGACAGCAACGTCCGCGAGACTTTCAACGCTCCCGGTGGTCGCATGATCATGCGCCGCAGTCACAACTCCTACGAGACCCAGGCGTACTTCGTACTGCGGGAAACGTCCACAGAAGCCTCGGCCGTCCATCGCGAGCCAGTCGACCGTCAGAAGGAGTTTTGGGCTCGCCGTTTCCGCGACGCGGGATGGCAGACTGACCGATTCATCGACGGCATGGCGGTAGCCGACAGCTTCTATTCCCAAGAGGTCGTGCAAGTCCGTATGGGCGCCTGGTCGAAGGGCCGCGTCGTGTTAGCTGGAGATGCCGCGCACTGCCCCTCGCCTTTCAGTGGCATGGGCGTCTCCGGTGCCCTGGTCGGCGCCTACGTCCTGGCAGGCGAGATCAATCGATATCGCGATGACCTGCCTCGGGCTCTGGCGAACTACGAAACGATACTTCGACCGTTCGTTGACGAGATCCAGCGAACGGTAAAACCTAGGTTGCTGCGCGTCGCCATGCCGACGACACGGTTCGGGATCAATGCTCTTCTCTCCGCAGCGGGACTGGCTGCCTGCCTGCACATCCCCGACCTTGTCGCGCGGGTCTCGAACCAAGACCGTGGTGGCGACTGGCGACTCCCTCGATACCCCACCGATCGGTAGCCATTTCATCGCAACAGCCGGAATCTCATCGCACGTCGACGTCCCATTGCCTGCTCCCGGCCGGGACGTCATCACTGCGCTTGGTGGAGCGTCCTACCCGGCGACCCAACAACGGGCCGTTCGGCCTGACATATGCGCTCCTTGCCTCGCGACGGATAACTTACTTGATAAGCTGACCCGAAAACTGTACCGAGACAACATTAAGGATATTGCAATGGCGCGGCGGCGAGACCGGGGTGGCGCGAAAACCAGGGCCCATATTGCGGCGGTGGCTACTGAGCTCTTCCTGGAACACGGATTCGACGATGTCACCATCGCCGAGGTGGCCGCCACCGCCGGGGTGTCGAAGGTCACGGTGTTCTCGCACTTCCAGCACAAGGAAGACTTGCTACTCGACCGCCTTCCCGACATCACCGACCTCATTCGGTGTGCAGTCCACGAGCGCGCTGACCAAATCAGCGTCGTGGAAGCGTTCCGTCAGATCGCGCTCGACCTCGCCGAGCAGGAGCATGTGCTGTCCGGGCTGGCCGGTGACATCGAGCCCTTCATGCGCACGGTGATTGACTCGCCAGCGTTGGTCTCGCGGCTACGGGCGTTCCAGTTCGAGGTCGAGGCGGAGCTGGCCGCAACACTCCGCGACGACGCCCAGTTCACGGGCGACTGCGCGCTAACCGCGGCTTTGCTTGTGGCGGCATACCGCACCATAGCCGTGCAGACCGTCCGGCGCCGACTCGCCGGACATGACATCGCCGATATCGCATACGCACATCGACAGCAGCTAGAGACCGCCTTCGACATGCTGGCGGCCTGCTTATCGGCCGACAACCGGCCATCGTCCGCAACGCATTGAGACCGCGCGATCGCCCAGCCCGAGACAGCTCAGCGCGCGGAAGAACCTGCTTGACCCCATCAAGATCTGGTCGACGCCCGCGGGGCCTGCCCATGCAGGTTCTTTCCGAATTGGTCTTCCCGCAACGATTCCCGCTTCGGGAGTAACAGAAGGGACGAATCCCGTGACACCGACGACCGTGACGAGTTTCGGCATCATGACGCCACCGCAGAACAGCTCCTACGATGACCTCCTACGCATATGGCATGCGGCTGACGAGATTCCCCAGATCGATCACGCGTGGCTATCCGATCACTTGATGACGCCAACCGGCAGGGGCCCGACGTACGAATCCTGGACACTGTTGTCCGCGCTGGCCTCTCAGACCCATCGCTTGCGCGTGGGCGTGATGGTCACGAGCAACCGGTTCCGGCCTCCCGCTGTATTGGCCAAGATCGCCGCAACTGTGGACATCATCTCGGGAGGAAGGCTCAACTTCGGTATCGGCGCCGGTTCAAGACCTGGCCACCCGCTGGCCCGGCGCGAGTATCAAGCACACGGCTTAGCCTTCGACAACTTCGCCCCCGCAGCGGAAGCCCTCGACGAGGCGCTCATTGTCATCAAGAAGCTCTGGACCGAGACCGAACCATTCGACTTCACCGGCCGACACCTGCACCTCACCGGCGCGCTGGGCGAACCCCGACCGCTGCAGCAGCCCCTCCCGCCCATCCTGGTCGGTGGCAGGTCGATCTCGCTGCTCCGCATCGCCGCTGCTCACGCCGACATATGGAACATCGTCGGCGGCGACACGGCCGACGCCGCCCATCGCAGCGAGCTACTCAGCCAGGCCTGCCGTCAGATCGGGCGCGATCCGGCAAGCATCATCCGCTCGATACACCTGCCGGTGTCCTACACCCAACCCGAGCTGGCCCGCCAGGTGATCAGCGAGGCCATCCAGGTCGGCTTCACCCACATCGTCATCGGTCTACCCGATTCCCCGCCCCGACGGGCCGCGCGGTGGGTGGTCGATGAACTGATCGACGAGTTCACATCGTAGGCGGGCCGGACATGTTCTGGCGCAACGTGACTGATGACCATAGGGGCATCGACAGTCTTAAGGCTCGGAGCCCGAAAACGGCGGTGACGCGATCCTTCGCGAAGAAGGCGCACGCGAGCAGCCTCAGTTGGCGGCGCGCTTATTGTAAGCTTCTGGCCCCAACAGTTGGTCGGCGTCGAAACAGCTGTGGTCGCCGGTGTGGCAGGCCCCGCCGACCTGGTCGACCTCCAACAGCACTGCATCACCGTCGCAGTCCAGTCGCACCGAATGCACGTGCTGGGTATGACCGGATGTCGCGCCCTTGACCCAGTACTCGCCGCGAGAGCGCGAGTAGTAGGTGGCTTCCCGAGTCTCCAGTGTGCGGGCCAGCGCCTCGTCGTCCATCCAGGCCACCATCAACACGTCACCGGAGCCGTGCTCCTGCGCGATCGCCGCGAACAATCCGTTGGCGTCGCGTTTGAGCCGCTTGGCGATATCCGGATCGAGGCTCATCGCACCACTATGCCCTCTGCGGCCATCGCCGCCTTGACCTGTCCGATGGTGAGCTCACGGAAGTGGAAGACGCTGGCCGCCAAAACCGCATCCGCACCGGACTGGACCGCGGGCGCGAAATCGCCGACCGCACCGGCCCCTCCGCTGGCGATCACCGGCACCGTGACGGCCTTGCGTACCGCGCGCAGCATCTTCAGGTCGAAACCGGCCTTGGTGCCGTCGGCGTCCATCGAGTTCAGCAGGATCTCGCCGACCCCGAGTTCGGCCCCGCGGGTAGCCCATTCGACGGCGTCGATACCGGTCCCCTGCCGCCCGCCGTGGGTGGTGACCTCCCAGCCGGACGGGGTTGATGCTGAGCCGGCAGGCACCGTGCGGGCGTCCACCGACAACACGATGCACTGCGATCCGAACTGGCGCGACAACTCGGCCAGCAACTCCGGGCGGGCGATCGCGGCGGTGTTCACCGACACCTTGTCCGCGCCGGCGCGCAACAGCATGTCCACGTCAGCCACCGAACGCACACCGCCGCCGACGGTCAGCGGGATGAAGACCTGCTCGGCGGTGCGGCGCACGACGTCGAGCATCGTCGAGCGCCCCGACGACGACGCCGTGACATCCAGGAACGTCAGCTCGTCGGCGCCCTCGGCGTCGTAGGCGGCGGCGAGCTCGACGGGATCGCCCGCGTCACGCAGGTTCTCGAAGTTCACCCCCTTGACCACCCGGCCGGCATCCACGTCGAGGCAGGGAATCACACGTACGGCGACATCCATTACAGGTAATCCTCCGGTGGGCCGACCCTGTCCAGGATCTCCATGACATGAGCGTGCACGCCCGGCGCGGCCGCCAGTGCCGAGGGCGACGACGGGGTCCACGGCTGGCCGGACAGGTCGGTGACGACCCCACCCGCGGCGCGCACCAGCGCGACGCCCGCGGCGTGGTCCCAGATGTGGTGGCCGAAACTGATGGCCGCGCCCATGACTCCGGCCGACACGTAGGCGATATCGACGCCGGTGGCACCGTGCATCCGCAGCTTCGAGCAGACCCGGCTCAGGTTCTCCAGCACCGCAAGCCGATAGCGGCCCGGGAACCGGCCCCGCCAGTCGACGTTGAACGTGCCGATGCCGACCACGCATTGCCCGATCTCGCTGTGCCCGATCGGCGGCTGGGCGACGCCGTTGTAGTAGACCGGTCCGCCGACGACCGCGCTGTAGCGCTGATCGGTAAACGGCAACCAGGTCAGGCCTGCGACCGGTTCACCGTCGCGCAGCAGGCCCAGCAGGATCGCGGCCATCGGCGAACCGGCGGCGTAGTTGAACGTGCCGTCAATGGGGTCGAGTACCCACACCAGTGGGGAATCGATTGGCGCCCCGCCGAATTCCTCACCGTGCACACCGATCCCGGTGGCCGACTCCAGCGCCTGAACCACCTGACGTTCGATGGCCAAGTCCACCTCGGTGGCGAAGTCGTTGCCCTTCTTCTGCACGGCAGACGCGGCCCGGTGCCCGGCGATGAACGGTGTGGACGCCTCGTCCAGGATCACCGCCGCCTGGGCCACCAGGGCCTCGAGGTCTGCCGACTGCGCTGCCATCGGGGTTACTGGCTCACCGCGGCCAGCGCCTCCGGCAGCGTGAATCGGCCGGCGTAGAGCGCCTTTCCGACGATCGCACCCTCTACCCCACTGTCGGTCAGCGTCGCGATCGCACGCAGATCATCCAGGCTGGACACCCCGCCGGACGCGATCACCGGGGCGTCGGTGCACTCGGCCACACCCTCGAGCAGATCGAGGTTGGGTCCGGTGAGTGTGCCGTCCTTGGTGACGTCGGTGACGACGAACCGGGAGCAGCCCTCGCTGTCAAGGCGTTCCAGCACATGCCACAGATCTCCGCCGTCGGTCTCCCAACCGCGGCCGCGTAGGCGGTGCTCCCCCTCGACGATCTGCACATCCAGCCCGACGGCCACCTTGTCGCCATACTCGGCGATCGCCGCGGCGCACCACAGCGGGTTCTCCAGCGCCGCGGTACCGATGTTGACCCGGGTGCAGCCGGTGGCAAGCGCGGCCTTGAGTGACTCGTCGTCGCGGATCCCGCCGGACAGTTCGACTTTCACATCGAGCGCACCAACCACCTCGGCCAGCAACTCTCGGTTGGACCCACGGCCGAACGCGGCATCGAGATCCACCAGGTGAATCCATTCGGCGCCGTCGCGCTGCCAGGTCAGCGCGGCGTCCAGCGCCGATCCGTACTCGGTCTCGCTGCCGGCCTTGCCTTGCACCAGGCGTACCGCCTTACCCTCGACCACGTCGACAGCAGGCAACAAAATCAGTGGCACTCTTACAGCCCCTCAACCCAATTCGCGAGCAGCGCCGCACCGGCGTCACCGCTCTTCTCCGGATGAAATTGTGTCGCCGACACCGGCCCGTCCTCGACGGCGGCCAAGAACCGCACGTGGTGGGTGGCCCAGGTCAGCAGCGCGTCAGGTGCGCCCTCCCACTTCTGTGCGGCATAGGAGTGCACGAAGTAGAACCGGGTATCGGCGTCGAACCCCTTGAACAGCAGGCTGCCCGGCGCCGCATCGACGACGTTCCAGCCCATGTGTGGGATCACCGGCGCGTCCAGCCGGGTGACCGATCCCGGCCACAGCCCGCACCCTGTCGATTCCACCCCGAACTCCACGCCCCGGGCGAACAGGATCTGCATACCCACGCACACGCCCAGCATCGGCCGGCCCGCGGCCACCCGCTCGGCGATGATGCGCTCCCCGTCGATCCCACGCAGCCCGGTCATACAGGCTTCGTACGCGCCGACGCCCGGGACGACCAAGCCGTCGGCGTTCAGCGCGCGCTGCGCGTCGGCGGTCACCTCGACGTCGGCGCCGACGCGTTCCAGCGCCCGCTGCGCCGAGCGCAGATTGCCCGAGCCGTAATCCAGGACTACGACGGATTTAGCTGTCACAGTGAGCCTTTGGTGGACGGCACGCCCGAGACCCGCGGATCGGGCTCGACGGCCTGCCGCAGTGCCCTGGCCACCGCCTTGTACTGCGCCTCAGTGATGTGGTGCGGGTCGCGACCGTAGATGGTCCGCACGTGCAGCGAAATGCGGGCGTTGAAGGCCAGCGACTCAAACACGTGCCGGTTGACCACCGTGTGGTAGGGCACGCTGGAACCGGCGATCGTGAAATCGACCATGTAGTCCGGTTCGCCGGTGTGCACGAAGTACGGCCGCCCGGAGACATCGACCGCGGCATGAGCCAGCGTCTCGTCCATCGGGATGAAGGCATCGCCGAACCGGCGGATGCCCTTCTTGTCACCCAGCGCTTGTCCCAGTGCGGTGCCCAGCACGATCGCGGTGTCCTCGATGGTGTGGTGACCTTCGATGTCGACATCGCCCTGCGCGGCGATCGTCAGGTCGAAGCTGGCGTGCGTGCCCAGCGAGGTCAGCATGTGGTCGAAGAACGGGATGCCGGTGCGCACGCTGACATCTCCGGTGCCGTCCAGGTCGAGTTCGACGACGATGTCGGACTCGCGCGTCTTGCGCTCGACCTTTGCGATGCGGCTCATGTCGCTCCTATTGGGGCAAGGTGGGAGGTGGCCAGCCGGGCACTGGCGGCCAGGAAGGCGTCATTCTCGTCGGCCAATCCGATTGTGGTGCGCAGGTATCCACCGACCCCGACATCGCGGATCAGGACACCGTCATCGAGGTAGTGCTGCCAGGCCGTCGCGGCGTCGGCGAATTCACCGAACAGCACAAAGTTGGCGTCACTGGGGATGACGCGGAACCCGAGTTCGGCAAGGGCGGCGCAGACCCGTTCCCGCTCGGCAATCAGCGTCGCGACGCTGCCCAGGGTGTCGTCGGCGTGCCGCAGCGCGGCCCGAGCCGCCGCCTGCGTCAGCACCGAAAGGTGATACGGCAGCCGGACCAGCAGCACGGCGTCGACGATCGCCGGGGCCGCGATCAAGTAGCCCAGCCGGCCACCGGCGAACGCGAACGCCTTACTCATGGTGCGGCTGACAATCAGCCGGCTCGGGTACTCGTCGATCAGCCCGACCGCACTGGGCTGGCTGGAGAATTCGCCGTAGGCCTCGTCGACGATCAGGATGCCGTGGTTCATGGCGTCCAGCAGCCGGCGCAGATCCGCCAGCGGAATGCTCTGGCCGGAAGGGTTGTTCGGGCTGGCGACGAACACCACGTCAGGATCACGGGCGGCGATGACGGTGGCCGCGGTGTCGGCGTCGAGGCTGAAGTCCTCCGCGCGCACCGACTCGATCCACTCGGTCTGTGTGCCGTTCGAGATGATCGGGTGCATCGAGTACGACGGCACGAAGCCGATGGCGCTGCGGCCCGGCCCGCCGAACGCCTGCAGCAGCTGCTGCAGAATCTCGTTGGATCCGTTTGCTGCCCAGAGGTTTTCGGTTTGCACCTCGACACCGGTCTGGGCCCGCACATAGGCGGCAAGGTCGCGACGCAACTCGACGGCGTCCCGGTCGGGATAGCGGTGCAACTCGGCGGCCGCGGCCTGCACCGAACGCGTCACGTCCTCGACCAGCGCGGGGCTGGGTGGGTGTGGGTTCTCGTTGGTGTTCAGCCGCACCGGCACATCGAGTTGCGGTGCGCCGTACGGGGACTTGCCACGCAGGTCGTCACGCAGCGGTAGGTCCGCGAGCGTGACCCGGGCTCCGGGAACGGTCATCGCTCGAACCTCCGCCGGACCGCTTCGCCGTGCGCAGGCAGGTCCTCGGCCTTGGCCAGCGTGATGACATGTCCCGATACGTCTTTGAGCGCGGCCTCGGTGTAGTCGACGACGTGGATACCGCGCAGGAAGGTCTGTACCGACAAGCCGCTGGAGTGCCGCGCACACCCCGCGGTGGGCAGCACATGGTTGGACCCGGCGCAATAGTCACCGAGGCTGACCGGCGACCACGGGCCGACGAAAATCGCCCCGGCCGCGCGGATGCGGCCGGCCACCTCGTTGGCCTCGACGGTCTGGATCTCCAAATGCTCGGCGGCATAAGCGTTCACGACGCGCACACCGGTGTCGATATCGTCGACCAGCACGATGCCGGACTGACGTCCGCGCAGCGCCTCGGTGACCCGCTCGCGGTGTTTGGTGGTGCTCAGTTGCACGGCCAGTTCGGCTTCGGTGGCCTCGGCCAGCGCAGCACTGTCAGTCACCAACACACTGGCGGCCATCACGTCGTGTTCGGCCTGGCTGATGAGGTCGGCCGCGACGTGGACCGGGTCCGCGGTGTGGTCAGCCAGGATGGCGATCTCGGTGGGACCAGCCTCGGCGTCAATGCCGATCTGCGAGCGGCAGATTCGCTTGGCGGCGGTGACGTAGATGTTGCCCGGCCCGGTGACCATGTCGACCGGCGCCAGCTCGGCGCCGTCGGTGTCGGTACCGCCGTAGGCCAGTAGCGCCACTGCCTGCGCACCGCCGACGGCCCACACCTCGTCGACGCCGAGCAGCGCCGCCGCCGCGAGGATCGTGGGATGCGGCAGGCCACCGAACTCGGCCTGCGGCGGGCTGGCCACCACCAGGGACTCGACGCCGGCGGCCTGGGCGGGAACGACGTTCATCACCACGCTCGACGGGTACACCGCGTTGCCGCCGGGTACATAGAGGCCCACCCGCTCCACCGGCACCCAGCGCTCGGTGACCGAAGCCCCGGCGTCGAACAAGGTGGTGATATCGGTGCGGCGCTGGTCGGCGTGCACGGCGCGGGTGCGATCGATCGCCACTTCCAGTGCGGCGCGCACATCGGCAGGCAGGGCGGCCAGCGCCGCCGCCAAGGCGGAAGGTGCCACGCGCACAGTCTTGGGGCGCACCCCGTCGAACTGCTCGCCGTACTCCAGCGCAGCCACCGCGCCGCGTTCGGCGACATCGTCGACGATGGGCCGGACCTTGGGCACCACGGCGTCGACGTCCACACCGCCGCGCGGGAGCGCCGCGCGCAGTTGGGCGGCAGTCAGCGTGCGGCCACGCAGGTCGATCCGGTTCAAGGCGAAGCTGGTCATCGGTTCAATTGTCCCGTATCGATGCACCCGAATAAAAATCCGTTGGGCGCGGGGCGCGCCAGCCCGGATACTGCCGTTATGCAATGGGAGCTTTGGCTGGCCTTCGTCGGCGCCTCGATCGCCATCAGTGTGTCCCCGGGCGCCGGTGCCATCCAGTCCATGGCGACCGGCCTGGCGTACGGTCTGCGCCGCGGTTACTGGAACATCACCGGGCTGCAGATCGGCCTGATGATGCAGTTGGTGGCGGTCGCCGTCGGACTGGGCGCTGCGGTGGCGCAATCGGTGATCGCGTTCACCGTCATCAAGTGGATCGGGGTGGCCTACCTGGTGTACCTGGCCGTCCG
This sequence comes from Mycolicibacterium helvum, assembly GCF_010731895.1. NCBI lineage: Bacteria > Bacillati > Actinomycetota > Actinomycetes > Mycobacteriales > Mycobacteriaceae > Mycobacterium > Mycolicibacterium helvum. Next base: position 5,982,564 of record NZ_AP022596.1, read on the forward strand.
CCAGTGGCGCACCGTCCCCGGTGACCTGGGCGAACAACTCAACGCCACCGGCAGTGGCGGGCGGTTTGCCTTGCTGGTTCGCGGGACCCTGGTCAACATCACCAATCCCAAGGGTCTGGTGTTCCTGCTGGCGGTGCTGCCGCAGTTCGTCGTACCGACCGCGCCGCTACTCCCCCAATACCTGGCCATCGGCGCGACGATGGTGGTCGTCGACCTGGTGGTGATGGGCGCCTACACGGGACTGGCGGCGCGGCTGCTGGGCTGGCTGCGGACCCCGCGCCAGCAGACCCTGCTCAACAGGACATTCTCGGGCCTGTTCGCCGCCGCGGCGGTGGTGCTGTCGCTGGTGCGCCGGGGCACTGCGGCCTAACCTTGGGCCCCATGGCGACCAAGGATCACCCGAACAATGCCCCCGGCGTGCCGATGAAGTTCCCGGTCTGGTTCGAGAACTTCCAGATCAAGTACTTCAACCCGGCCGTGAAGCCGCTGGCCAAATACATGCCAGGCATGTCGGTCATCTCTCATCGTGGCCGCACTTCGGGCACACCGTACGAGACCGTCGTTTCGGCCTTCCGCAAGGGCGACACCCTCGCCGTCATGCTGGGCCACGGCAAGACCAACTGGGTCAAGAACGTCCTGGCTGCCGGCGAGGCCGACATCCGCCACGGACGCCACACGCTGCACTTGATCAACCCTCGGGTGGTGCCTGCCGGTACCGATGATCCGTCCCTGCCCGGGGTGGCCCGCCGGGGCGTCAAACGTGGCGTCGGCGCATTCGTCGCCGATATCGCCTGAGCTAAAGATCCAGGCCGACGTCGAGCACCCGTACCGAGTGGGTCAACGCGCCGACGGCCAGATAATCCACACCAGTGCCAGCGTATTCGGCGGCGCTGTCCAGCCCAAGGCCGCCGGAGGACTCCAGGAGCACGCCGGGGGCGTTGGCGTCGCGGCGCTGCACCGCGATCTGGGTCTGCCAGACCGGGAAGTTGTCCAGCAGGATCAACTGCACGTCCTCGGCGAGTACCTCGTCGAGCTGTTCGAGGGTGTCGACCTCGACCTCACACGGCAGGTCCGGTGCGGCGGCGCGAACGGCCCGCAGGGCGGCCACCACCGATCCTGCGGCCGCGACGTGATTGTCCTTGATCAGCGCGGCATCTCCCAGGCCCATCCGGTGATTGACCCCGCCGCCGACCCGAACGGCGTATTTCTGCAGCGCCCGCAGCCCCGGCAGGGTCTTGCGAGTGTCGCGGATCTTGGCCTTGGTGCCCTCGACAGCGTCCACCCAGGCCGCGGTGGCGCTCGCGATGCCAGACAGGTGGCAGACCAGGTTCAACAGGGTCCGCTCGGCGGTCAGCAGCCCGCGGGTCGGGGCTTGCACCCGCAGCAGCGCAGCCCCCGCATCGAGCCGGGTGCCGTCGTCGACGCGGTCGAGGATCCGGTAGCCGCCCTGACCGAGCACCTCGTCGAGAACCAGCAGCGCCACGTCGATACCGGCGGCCACGCCGGGCTCCCGGGTCACCAGCGACGCCACCGTCGTGGCGTCTTCGGGCACGGTGGCCAGCGTGGTGACGTCGGGGCCGTAGCGCAGGTCCTCGTCGAGGCCGCGACGGATCGTGATCCGAGCGTCGGCCAGCTCGTCGTCGGTGAGTTTCATCGCAGACACACCTCGGCATGGTCGCCGTGCAACGTTCGGCTGAAGGCCTGGGCCGGATCGGCGTCGGGATGGTCGCCACGATGGTGGCAGCCACGAGATTCATTGCGTGCCAACGCCGCTGCGGCCACCGCACGAGCTGTCACGGTGAGCGCGACGTCCTCGGCAGCGGCGCGGGTGGTCATCGGCCGTGGTGTCGCCGCGGCCAGCGCGTCAGTGAGGCGCTGCAACCCGGCGGCGTCGCGGACCACCGAGGCGTGCTCGGTCATCACGGTCTGCAATACCTGCCGGTCCAGCGCGGTATGTTGGGGCTCTTCGGCTTTCGCCATCACTGCCCCCACGTTGCCGGCATGGTCGACGGCAGCTCTACCTGCGCGAGCGCCGACGACCAAGCCTTCCAGCAGGCTGTTCGAAGCCAACCGGTTGGCGCCGTGCATGCCGGTCCTGGCCACCTCACCGGCGGCGAACAACCCGGGCAGCTCGGTGCGGCCGAACACATCGGTGGCGACACCGCCGCAGCTGTAGTGCGCTCCGGGGACAACCGGGATCGGCTCACGAGTGGGGTCGATGCCGGCAGCTCGGCAGGCCGCCGTCACCGTCGGGAAGCGTTGGGCGAACCGGTCGATCGCGCGCGCGTCGAGAAACACGCATTCGTCACCGGTTTCGTGTAGCCGCGCTTCGATCGCCGCCGCGACGATATCGCGCGGGGCGAGGTCACCCATCGGATGATGTGTGGTCATCGATTCACCGCGGGCATCGCGCAGCACCGCACCCTCACCGCGCAGCGCCTCGGTGATCAGCGGGCGGCGCCCGGACCCGTCGCGGTCGAACAGCATCGTCGGGTGGAACTGGACGAATTCGATATCGGTGACGCCGACGCCGGCCCATAGCGCCAGCGCAATGCCATCCCCGGTCGAGCCCTCCGGGTTGGTGGTGGCGCGGTAGAGATGCCCCAGCCCGCCGGTGGCGAGGATGACCGAGGGCGCGTGAACGATGCCGAGCCCGTCGGCATTGCGGACCAGCACTCCGGTAACCGCAGAACCGTCGTGCAGGATCTGCAGCGCAACATGATTGCGCCGGATATCCAGGGTGGCGGCTGCGTGATCGAGCGCGCGTTGCACCTCGGCGCCGGTGGCGTCGCCGCCGGCGTGGATGATCCGCCGGCGGGAGTGGCCACCTTCGCGGGTGAGCGCCCACTGTCCGGGGGCGCTCTCATCGAATCGGGCACCGTCGTCGACCAGATCGGCCACCGCGCGGTAGCCGTCGGCGACGATCGAGCGCACCGCGTCGGGTTCACACAGGCCCGCACCGGCCGCCAGGGTGTCCCGCACGTGAGCGTCCACGGAATCGTCCGTATGCGGCAGCACCACTGCGATACCACCCTGCGCATAGAACGTCGCGGTATCTGGAGCCTTACTCAAAATGACTGTGCGGCTGCCCCTTCGGTGGGCGGCCAGCGCGGCGGCCAAGCCTGCCACACCGGTGCCGATCACCACGACATCGGCACGCTGCTGCCAGTCGACACCTCCCGCACCCGCGCCGCAGGCGAAGGAGCGGGTCATTCTCCGCCGCCGGGCTGACCGATCTCGATCATCCGCTGCACGCTGGCACGGGCCAGCCGGGCGGTATCCGGATCGACGTCGACTTCGTCGGCGCCTTCGACCAGGCAACGCAGCAGAGCGGCGGGGGTGATCATCTTCATGTACGTGCAGGAGGCCCGTTCGTTGACGGCCTGGAAGTCGATACCCGGCGCGGCACGCCGCAACTGGTGCAGCATGCCCACCTCGGTGGCCACCAGTACCTGCTTGGCATGCGAGGCCTTGGCGGCGTCGAGCATGCCGCCGGTGGACAGGATCTTGACCCGGTCGGCCGGGAAGGCTCCCTCGCCGGCGAGGTACAACGCCGAAGTGGCGCAACCACATTCGGGGTGGACGAACAGTTCGGCATCGGGGTGGCTGCGGGCCTGGTCGGCCAGCTCGTCGCCGTTGATTCCCGCGTGCACGTGGCACTCACCGGCCCAGATGTGCAGATTGGTACGGCCGGTCATCCGGCGGACATGGGCACCCAGGAACTGGTCCGGGCAGAACAGCACCTCGCGATCCTCGGGAATCGAGGCCACCACCTCGACGGCATTGGACGAGGTACAGCAGATGTCGGTGAGCGCCTTCACCGAGGCGGTGGTGTTCACATAGGACACCACCACCGCGCCGGGGTGCTCGTCTTTCCAGCCCTGCAGATCCTCGGCGGTGATGGAGTCGGCCAGCGAGCAGCCGGCCCGCTGATCTGGAATCAGCACCGTCTTCTCCGGTGACAGGATCTTGGCGGTCTCGGCCATGAAGTGCACGCCGCAGAACACGATGGTCTCTTCGGCGGCTTCGGCAGCGATCCGGGACAGCGCCAGCGAGTCCCCGACATGGTCGGCAACATCCTGGATGGCCGGCAACTGATAGTTGTGCGCCAGGATGGTCGCGTTGCGCAGGGTGGCCAGCCGACGCACCTCGGCCGCCCATTCCTCGTCACCGTTCACGCCGGCATACCCACCGGGGCCGTTGGTGATGCGGGCGACAAGGTCGTTATCGACGGCGTCGGCTCGATCCAGGACGGTCATTTCCGCCTCCTGTCTTGCTGTCGAGGTTTTCGACTTACAATCGAAAACATGCCTCATACTAGCACCGAACACGAAGTGCTTGCCGTCGTATTCCAGGTTGGCGACGTCAGTTCCCGCAAACCCACGCTTAACGTGCTGTTATGGCAACGCGCACTGGCACCCGAGCGCGGCAAGTGGTCACTACCCGGCGGCCGGTTGCGCGCTGACGAAGACCTCACCAGTTCGGTGCGCCGCCAGCTCGCCGAGAAGGTCGACGTGCGTGAGATCGCCCACTTGGAACAACTGGCCGTTTTCTCCGATCCCGGCCGGGTGCCGGACGTTCGCACGATCGCCTCGACATTCCTCGGGCTGATTCCCTGCCCCGCCACCCCGGTGCTGCCGCCGGACACCCGATGGCATCCGGTGAACGCGTTGCCGGACATGGCTTTCGACCACGCGCCGATGATTGACTACGCCCGAACCCGGCTGGCCGCCAAGCTGTCCTACACCAACATCGGGTTCGCTTTGGCACCAACTGAATTCGCGCTTTCGACGCTCCGCGACATCTACGGTGCCGCGCTGGGCTACCAGGTCGACGCGACCAATCTCCAGCGGGTGCTGGCCCGCCGCGGCGTCATCACGCCGACCGGAACAACCGCCCACCCGGGCCGCACCGGCGGCCGCCCGGCAGCCCTCTATCGCTTCACCGACTCCCAGATCCGGGTGACCGACGAGTTTGCCGCGTTGCGGCCGCCCGGGTGAGCGGACTGGATTCTTAGACCCTTCTTAAGGTATGAAGGACTGAATGCATCCGGTTGGCGCCGGGGCTCCTCGCCCCGAATGGATCGGGCGTGCCCCGCACGAGGAGATCGTGCGCGGTGCGCATCCGGTGCTGCCGACCGACGACCCGTTCTACGAACCCCCCGCGGGCTTCGAACACGCCGAACCCGGCACCGTGCTCCGCTCCCGCAACGTTGAGCTGGGCTTTCTCGGGCTGATCCCGCAGCGAGTCCGCGCCACCCAACTGCTGTACCGCACCACCGACCACAACGGGCTGCCGCAGTCCACGGTCACCACGGTGCTCATCCCGACCGGCCACGCCCCCGCCCAGGTCCGCAACGTCGTCTCCTACCAGTGCGCCATCGACGCGGTGGCCGCGCGCTGCTTCCCGTCGTACGCGTTGCGCCGACGAGCCAAGTCGCTGGGCTCGATCGCTCAGCTGGAATACCTGCTGATCGCGGCCGCACTCGCCGAGGGCTGGGTGGTGTCAGTCCCAGATCATGAAGGGCCCGAGGGCATGTGGGGCGCCCCCTACGAACCCGGCTACGCCGTCCTCGACGGACTGCGCGCCACGCTCGGCTTCGAGCAGTTCGGCCTCGACGCGAACACCCAGATCGGGTTGTGGGGCTACTCCGGTGGCGGGCTGGCCAGTGCCTGGGCGGCCGAAGTGCATGCCGAGTACGCCCCCGAGCTCAATGTCGTCGGTGCGGTGTTGGGCTCACCCGTCGGCGACCTCGGCCACACGTTCCGCCGGCTCAACGGCTCCTACCTGGCTGCGCTGCCCGCGCTGGTGGTGTCCGCGCTGGCCAAGACCTACCCCGACCTGAATCGAGTGATCGAGCAGAACGCCACCGAGGACGGCAAAGCCCTGCTGCGCCGGCTGGAGAAAATGACAACAGCCGAAGCGGTTATCCGGCTGTTCCGCACCGATATGGATGACCTGGTGCGCCCGCCGCTGGAAGACGTGCTGGCGATGCCCGAGGTCCAATACGTCTTCGAGAACATCAAGCTCGGCAAGGCGGTGCCCGATCTTCCGGTGCTGATCGTGCAGGCGGTCCACGACTCAGTGATCGCGGTCGAGGACATCGACGACCTGGCGCACACCTACTCATCGGGCGGAGCGCGGGTGACCTACCACCGGGATATGTTCAGCGAGCACATGCTGCTGCACCCGATGTCGGCTCCGATGACGCTGCGCTGGCTGACCGACCGGTTCGAGGGGCGCCCGATTGACGAGCACATCGTGCGCACCAAGTGGCCGACGCTGCTCAACCCGATGACCTACGCGGGCATGATGCGCCTCGGCGGGATCGTCGCGCGGGTGGTCTGCGGCGGCCGGGTTCCGCTGCGTCCCCTTTAAGGGGCCAGCTCTAGGACGGGCTACCGGCGCCCAGCGGCGCGCGTTCCATCGGCGGCAAGGCCCCGAGGTCATCACGCGGGGTGGCCACCGCCATCAAGGCGTAGGTGAGTGCGGCAACAGCGGCGGGAAACAGCAGCGTCGTCGCCACCTGCAGCGGAGCGCGCGCGAAGAACACCGGCGGCGCTTCGGAGTAGTAGAAGACGCGGTTCTGCGGTGTCACCGGGGCGGTATCGAACGGCACCGCGCCGTAATGCCAATGCACCAGCGCCGCACCCACCGCCGCGGCGGCACCGGCGGCGGCCACCAAGCCCAGCCACAGCGCCGTCGCCATCAACGGACCGCGGTGAGCACGCCACTGCCAGACCAGCACTGCCACCACGATCGCCATCGAGGTCAGCAGCCCGATGAACATGGCCGCCGACACGAACAGATGGTCGGATTCACTCCCCAGGTAGGTCTGCACCCGCTGGCCGGAGCGGGTCAGCGCGACGACGCCATGGGCCGGCGGGGCCAGCCATGACCACAGACCGCCGATCACCGCACCCGCAAGCGTCAACCCGATGACAACGATGCCTGCCGCGCGGCGTCGTGTCATCGCTGCGCCTCAAGATCATGGGAGTCGACCCGGCCGTGCCGCGCACACTTGGCCCACCAACCGTCCGGGCGAACCTGCACCACCATCCGGCGGCCGCACTCGGCGCAGAACCGCGGCGGCTCCAGCCCGAGCTGGGCCGCGGTGGGCACGACACTGCCGGCAGGTCCGCCGGTGTACACGTTGTAGACCCCGGCACCGACGGGTGCGGGCAGCTGTTCGACCATCACCTTGCCCTTTGTACAGATAATCGGGCTACAGACTGGCGTTCAGTGCCTTGATCGGCATCTGCAGATCTTCGAGCAACTCGAGATCCGCCTCCGCCGGCCGGCCCAGCGTAGTCAGGTAATTTCCGACGATCACGGCGTTGATCCCGCCGAGGATGCCCTGCTTGGCACCCAGGTCACCGAGGGTGATCTCACGGCCGCCGGCAAAACGCAGCATCGTGCGGGGCAGTGCGAGGCGGAAGGCGGCGACCGCCTTGAGCGCCTCGGCCGCAGGCAGCACCTCCAGATCACCGAACGGGGTGCCCGGCCGCGGGTTCAGGAAGTTCAGCGGCACCTCGTGCGGATCGAGTTCGGCCAGGTTGGCGGCAAATTCGGCGCGCTGCTCGAGCGACTCCCCCATGCCGAGGATGCCGCCACAGCACACCTCCATGCCGGCCTCCCGGACCATCTCCAGTGTGCCCCAACGCTCTTCCCACGAGTGCGTGGTCACGACGTTCGGGAAGTAGGACTGGGCGGTCTCCAGGTTGTGGTTGTACCGGTGTACGCCCATCTCCTTGAGGCGATCGACCTGTTCCTGTGTGAGCATGCCGAGCGAGCAGGCGATCTGGATGTCGACCTCGTTGCGGATGGCCTCGATGCCGGCGGCAACCTGCGCCAGCAGCCGCTCGTCGGGCCCGCGCACAGCTGCCACGATGCAGAACTCGGTGGCGCCGGATTTGGCGGTCTGCTTGGCCGCCTCGACCAGGCTGGGAATGTCCAGCCAGGCGCTGCGGACCGGCGAGGCGAACAAGCCCGACTGCGAGCAGAAGTGGCAATCCTCAGGGCAGCCACCGGTTTTCAGGCTGATGATGCCCTCGACCTCAACCTCGGGGCCGCACCACTTCATCCGGACCTCGTGGGCCAGCGCCAGCAGTTCCTCGAGCCGGTCGTCAGACAGCTGCAGGATTTCGAGCACCTGATCGCGGGATAGCCCCTCGCCGCGCTCGAGCACCTGCTCGCGCGCCAGTGCCACTACGTCCACCGCTGCCTGCGTCACCTGCATGTCCTCCTACGTTCAACTAACTTGAACAGTGTTCAGGCTAGAGTACCTGGGGCAGGAGCGAAGCGACTTGGGGAGGGGGTGAGCGTGTGCAGCTACACAAACGCGACGTGGTCGCCAAGGCGGCGGCGATCCTGGACGGTTACGGGATCGCCGACCTCACCATGCGCCGGCTGGCCCGGGAACTCGACGTCACCCCCGGCGCGCTGTACTGGCACTTCGCCAACAAGCAGGAACTTCTCGGTGCCGTCGCCGACCACGTGCTGGCCCCAGCCTGTGCCGAGCCGGCCCCGATGGACTGGCGGGACCGCATCGAGACTGTGTGCCGCGGCCTGCGGGACGCGCTGCTATCCCACACCGACGGGGCCGAGCTGGTGTCGGCCAGCTTCGCCGCCGGACAGTCCAGAGCTGTAGAGCAGATCCTGGGCGTGCTGGCGCAGGCCGCCGGGGAGGCGGGGGTGAACAGCGCACACCGAGTCCAGGCCGCCAGGACCGTGCTGCACTACGTGTTCGGGGCGACCGCCGACGAGCAATCGCGACTGCAATGGGACGCGGCCGGAGCCGACCTCCCCGACGAACAATCCGTGCTCGGGGCCGACCTCGGCCGGCGGTTCGACTTCGGGGTACAGCTGCTGGTCGACGGAATCGCTGCACGACGGACATCGCCGGTGTGATTACCGTCGATGCGGTGCGGCCAATCGCGCTTGGGCTGCCGCGGGCCTACGAGACGCTCGTTCGCGACCGGATCACGTTCCGCGTCGGCAGGCTCGTCTTCCTCACGTTCTCGCCCGACGAGACGGTGATGGGTGTCGGTTTCCCGAAGGAGGAGCGAGAAGCAATGGTCGCCGCCGAGCCCGAGAAGTTCACCCTCCCGCGCGCGTCGGACATGCGTTACAACTGGATTCACGTTCGCCTGGACGCGATCGATCTCGACGAAGTCCGTGATTTGGTGATCGACGGGTGGAAGATGTGCGTCCCGAAAAGTATTGCTTCGCAGATTAATTGACCATCAGGTACTCGCGTTTGGCGTCACCGTCCCAACGCCGCAGGCCCACGATGCTGGCCCGGATATCGGCCGCGATCCCGTCGACCGCCGCCAGCGCCTCCCCTACCTGAGCCGGGGTGAAACGGCGCCCGAGCGTGATGTGCGGGGTCCACCGGCCCGGCGCACTGTGGGCGAACACATTGAATGCGAACGGCCGGCACAGGCCGTAGACCTCGTCGTGCAGGGCTAGCAGCGCCGCCGATCCGACGACGAGCCGAGCCAGTGTCAGCCGGTCGGTCCCGAAGACCAGCGGCGCGCCCAGCACCACGGGCAGCGGGAGTTCCTCGGCCAACCCGCCCAGCACCCGGTCAATGCCCGGGGCGATGCGCTCGGCGGCGACCAGCGTGATGTGCGGCCGTCGGGTGCCCGAGGGCACGCGGTGCCGGCTGGGCAACCCGCCGTCGGCAAGGGCGTGCCACATCTGGCGGACGGCGGTGTCGGCGCGCTGGTCGATGAGCAGTTCGATCGAGTGCGCCATCTCAGATCAGGCCGGCGACCCAGTCCGGATCGAACGCGCGAGCGCTGAACAGCGCGAAGTCTTTCGGTGATACCGCGGCCACCCCGGCCGGCAGCGCGGCCCGGACCGGAGCCAACCCAGCCAGCGCGTCGCGGTTGGATTTCTCCGCCGCGCCGGGCTGCGCCGGCCATGCGCCGATCACCAGGCCGGCACACGAAAGACCCCTGGCGCCAAGACCTTCCAACGTCAACGAGGTGTGGTTGAGAGTGCCTAGTCCTGGTTCGACGACAACGAGCACCGGCGCGGCCAATTCCTCGGCCAGATCGCGCAACGTCACCCCGCCGGCGGCCAGCTCGACCAACAAGCCGCCCGCCCCCTCGACCAGGGTCAGCCGACCGGGCCGGTCAACCCCGCGGATCGAGGCCAGCAGCTCGTCGGCGCTGGGCAGCGGCAGGCCGGCACGCTCGGCGGCGGCGGCCGGGGCCAGCGGTTCGGGATAGCGGGCGACACCGACCAGTTCGGTGACGCCGGACAGCCGGGCGACCTCGGCCAGGTCGTCGTCACCGTCGGCAGTACCGGTCTGTACGGGTTTGCATACCGCGACGTCACGGTCGGCCACCCTGGCGTGGCACGCCAGCGCCGCCGTCGCGACGGTCTTACCTACGCCGGTTCCCGTGCCGGTGATGACCAGGACGCTCATCGCGAGTGGCTACCCAGAACAGCGGACAGGACGTCGCGGGCGGTGTCCATCTCGTCGTCGGTCAGCGATGCCCGCGCGGTCAGGCGCAGCCGTGAGGTGCCCGCAGGCACCGTCGGCGGGCGGAAGCAGCCCACCCGGACGCCGGCGTCCAGACAGGCGGCCGCGGCGGCCACCGCGATCTCCGGATCGCCAAGAATCACCGAAACCACCGCCGACTCCGGAGCCTCCGCGACGTCGCACATCGCGGCGAGCTGCCGGGCCCGCTCGATGACGGCACCGGCTCGGCCCGGCTCGGCGGTCACTACGGTCAGTGCGGCCAGGGCGGCGCCAAGGGGCGCGGGCGCAAGGCCGGTGTCGAAGATCATCGTGCGTGCCGCGTCGATCAGATGATCGCGCACCGCGGCCGGCCCGAGCACCACGCCACCCTGGCTGCCCAGCGACTTGGACATGGTGGTCGTCATCACGACATCGGGCGCACCGGCCAGCCCGGCCTCATGGATCAGGCCGCGGCCGCCGACGCCGCGCACACCAAGCCCGTGCGCCTCGTCGACCAGCAGCACCGCGCGGTGCCTCCGGCACACCTCGTGCAGCTGGCGCAGCGGCGCCAGCGCGCCGTCGGTGCTGAACACCGACTCGGTGATGACCAGCGCGCGCTCCTCGTCGCGGTCGGCCAGCGCAGCCTCCACCGCGTCGACGTCGCAATGCGGGGTCACGACCACCCGGGCCCGGGACAGCCGGCACGCGTCGACCAGCGAGGCGTGCGAGAGCGCGTCGGACACCACCAGCGCACCCGGCCCGGAGAGCCCGACCGTGGCGCCGATATTGGCGGTGTAGCCCGAGGAGAACACCAGACCTGTTTCGGCCCCGACGAATTCCGCCAGGGCGGTCTCAAATTCCTCGTGCAGCTCGGTGTTACCGGTCACCAGCCGGGAGCCGGTGGATCCGGCCCCCCAGGTGCGCAGCGCAGCCACGCCGCCGTCGATGACCGCCGGGTGCTGGGACAGACCCAGGTAGTCGTTGGAGGCCAGATCGAGTTCGGTGGCCACCGCCGGGCGCGTACGCAGCGATCGGCGCAGGCCCGCCTGCCGACGCTGTTGCTCGACGGTGTCGAGCCAGGCCAGCGGTGAAAGACCTACGCGGGTCATCGGGCCTCCTCCGAGATGGTCTTGAACACCGTTCAGGTTAGCGTGACGACGAGCGCTGAGGCACGAGGGGTGAGGAGTCGCGCCATCAGGCCAGCGCACGGGCGACGGCGACCATCGCCGAGCCGACCTGGGCTATCTCCTCAGGCGTGCAGATGAACGGCGGCATCGCGTAGATCAGGTTGCGGAACGGCCGCAGCCAGACGCCGTTGTCCAGAGCCACCGGGGTCGCGACCGCCAGATCGACGTTCTGGTGGGTCTCGATCACCCCGATCGCGCCGCACACCCGCACATCGGCGACGCCAGGCAGGGCGCGGGCCGGCGCCAGCCCCTCGGCCAGCCCGGCACTGATCTCGGCGACCCGGCCACGCCAGTCCTGGGCGAGCAGCAGTTCCACCGAGGCCACCGACACCGCGCACGCCAGCGCATTGGCCATGAAGGTCGGGCCGTGCATCAGGGCTCCGGCCTCGCTGCCGCTGATCGTCTCGGCGATCTCCAGCGTGCATAACGTCGCCGCGAGGGTGACGTAACCACCGGTCAACGCCTTGCCGACACACATGATGTCCGGGCTGACCCCGGCGTGGTCGGCAGCGAACAACTCCCCTGTCCGGCCGAATCCGGTGGCGATCTCGTCGAAGATCAGCAACACACCGGCGCGATCGCACATCGCACGCAGATCGCTCAGGTAGCGGGGGTCGTGGAAGCGCATGCCGCCGGCGCCCTGCACCACCGGTTCGACGATGACCGCGGCCAGCTCGTCGGACTGATCGAGCAGTTGCGCCTCGAACGCCGCAATGTAGGCCGGGTCGTAGGCAGCCGGCACCGGCGGAGCGAAAACCTGGGGAAAGAGAACGTCCGTCCACAGTGAGTGCATGCCGCCGTCCGGGTCACAGACGCTCATCGGGGTGAACGTGTCGCCGTGATATCCGCCACGCCACGTCATCAGGCGGCGCTTGCCGAACCGGCCCGCGCTGCGCCAGTACTGCAGTGCCATCTTGACCGCCACTTCGACGGCCACCGAGCCGGAGTCGGAAAAGAACACGGTGTCCAGACCCTGCGGGGTGATGTCGACGAGCAGCTGCGCCAGCCGCGCGGCCGGTTCGTGGGTCAGCCCGCCGAACATGACGTGATTCATCACCGAAAGCTGACGCGTCATCGCCGCGTCGAGCACCGGGTGCCCATGCCCGTGCACGGCCGTCCACCAGGACGCCATCGCGTCGAGAACGCGGACCTGGGCGCCGTCACGAACCAGCGTCAGCCACGCACCGTCGGCGCCGACGGCCACCAGCGGGGGCATCGCCTCGGCGCCGATCGTGCTGTACGGATGCCAGATGTGCGCGGCGTCGATCGCGCTGATCTGCTCAGGGGTCAACGCCGACACGGTGTGTGAGCCTAGTCGGCCGATACAACCGCGCTGACCCGCGTTTGCTCAACGCCGGCAGGATGCCCAGGACACGGTTCGCTAGAGATGAGAGAGATACCCGGGTTGGGTAGATTGATTTCCGATCATGTTGACCCTTAGCCCGACCCGCCCGTCGGCACCGACACAAGCGGGTTCTCCCCCGCTTGCCGCGACCGGAACGCGGAAATCGGGCTTCTATCGCCACGACCTCGACGGCCTTCGTGGTGTCGCCATCGCCCTTGTGGCGGTGTTCCACGTGTGGTTCGGGCGGGTCTCCGGCGGGGTCGACGTCTTCCTGGTGTTGTCCGGTTTCTTCTTCGGCGGGTCGCTGTTGCGCACCGCGCTGAATCCGGACTCGGCGCTGTCCCCCTGGCCAGAGATCCTCCGGCTGGTCCGCCGACTCCTGCCCGCGCTTGTCATCGTGCTTGCCGTCGGCGCTGTGTTGACCGTCCTGGTGCAGCCGCAGACGCGTTGGGAGACATTTGCTGACCAGAGCCTGGCAAGCCTGGGCTACTTCCAGAACTGGGAGCTCTCAGCGACCGCGTCGAACTATCTCCGCGCCGGTGAGGCCGTCAGTCCGTTGCAACACATCTGGTCAATGTCCGTTCAGGGCCAGTTCTACATCGCGATGCTCGCGCTTATCTTCGGGTTTGCCTACGCGGCGCGACGACGGCTCGGCCCATGGCTGCGCGTGACATTGGTGACTTTGCTTGCCGCACTCACCGTCGCGTCATTCACCTTTGCCGCCGTCTTGCACGCGTCCGACCAGACAGCCGCGTACTACAACAGCTTCGCCCGCGCCTGGGAGCTACTGCTCGGCACCCTCGTCGGCGCAGTGGTGCCCTATGTCCGATGGCCGATGTGGCTGCGCACCGTGGTGGCCGCGGCCGGGCTGGCCCTGATCGTCTCGTGCGGCGCCCTCATCGACGGCGTGCGCGAGTTCCCCGGCCCATGGGCACTGGTGCCGGTCGGCGCGACCGTGCTGATGATCCTGGCGGCCGCGAACCGCCAGGCCGATCCCGCGACCCGCGACCGGCTGCCGCTGCCCAGCCGGCTACTGTCCGCGCGGCCACTGGTGACACTCGGCGCGATGGCCTACTCGCTGTATCTCTGGCATTGGCCGCTTTTGATCTTCTGGCTGGCCTACTCCGACGAGAGCCGGGCCGGCTTCGTCGACGGCGCCGTGATCCTGGCAATCTCGGGTGTGCTGGCCTATCTGACGATGCGCTTCATCGAAGAGCCGCTGCGCTCCGGGCGGCGTTCCGCATCGACGGCGACGGCTGTGCCGGTCACCACCTCGTGGCGCGCCCGCCTGCGTAGGCCAACGATCGCGCTGGGAACCGCGGTGGGCCTGCTCGGAGTGGCACTGACGGCGACATCCTTCACCTGGCGCGAACACGTCACCGTGCAGCGCGCCAACGGCAAGGAGCTCGTCACGCTGTCGACCGACGGCTACCCCGGGGCACGGGCGCTGACCCAAAATGCCCGGGTGCCGAAGCTGCCGATGCGGCCCACCGTGCTGGAGGCGCAAAACGACCTACCCGAGTCGACCAACGACGGGTGTATCAGTGATTTCGACAACAGCGACGTCATCAACTGCAGCTACGGAGACAAGCTGGCGACCCGGACGATCGCGCTCGCCGGCGGCTCGCACGCCGAGCACTGGATCACCGCACTGGACGCCCTGGGCAAGATGCACAATTTCAAGGTGGTCACCTATCTGAAGATGGGCTGCCCACTGACCACCGAGGAAGCACCGCTGGTGATGGGCGACAACCGGCCCTATCCGAACTGCCGCGAGTGGAACCAAAAGGTGATGGCCAAACTGATCGAGGCACACCCCAGCTTCGTGTTCACCACATCGACCCGGCCATGGAACATCAAGCCGGGCGACGTCATGCCGGCGACCTACATCGGGATCTGGCAGACCTTGTCAGACAACAAGATTCCGATCCTTGCGATGCGTGACACACCGTGGCTGGTGCGCAACGGCGCACCCTTCTTCCCGACCGACTGCCTGGCCAAGGGCGGCGACGCGGTGTCGTGCGGGATCGACCGTTCCGAGGTGCTGTCCGAACGCAATCAGACCCTGGATTTCCTGGCCCAGTTCCCCCTGATGCGCGTCCTTGACCTCAGTGACGCCGTGTGCCGTGCCGACACGTGCCGCGCGGTCGAGGGAAATGTGCTGATCTACCACGATTCTCACCACATCTCCGCGACCTACATGCGCACATTGATCCCCGAACTGGGCAGACAGCTGGGCGCGGCCACCGCTTGGTGGTGACATCCTGCGCATCCCGTGCGCCGCGTCGATAAGGTCATGAGATGTCGTCGAGCGAACCCGCGCAAACCACGGTGTGGCCCGGCACCGCCTACCCGCTCGGCGCCACCTATGACGGCGCGGGCACGAACTTCTCGCTGTTCTCCGAGGTGGCCGACTCCGTCGAGCTCTGCCTGATCGCCAAGGACGGCACCGAAACCCGCATTGAGCTCGACGAAGTCGACGGCTTCGTCTGGCACGCCTATCTGCCGACGATCACCCCCGGCCAGCGCTACGGCTTCCGCGTACACGGCCCGTGGGACCCGGCGGCCGGCCACCGGTGCGATCCCAGCAAGCTACTGCTCGACCCCTATGGCAAGTCGTTCCACGGCGATTTCGAGTTCAGCCAGGCGCTGTACTCCTACGACCTGGGCGCCGAGGACCCGGCCTCCGGCGGCACCCCGCCGATGCTCGACTCGCTGGGCCACACGATGACCAGCGTGGTCATCAACCCGTTCTTTCACTGGGGCTCCGATCACGCCCCTCGGACGCCGTACCACGAGACGATCATCTACGAGGCTCACGTCAAGGGCATGACCCAGACCCATCCCGGCATACCCGAGGAGTTACGCGGCACCTACGCCGGACTCGGCCACCCGGCGGTGATCGACCACCTCAAGGCCCTCAATGTCACCGCGATCGAACTGATGCCGGTCCACCAGTTCATGCATGACCACCGGTTGCTGGATCTCGGATTGCGGAACTATTGGGGCTACAACACTTTCGGCTTCCTGGCCCCGCACTATCAGTACGCCGCCACCCAGCACGCCGGTGGCGCGGTCGCCGAGTTCAAGTCGATGGTGCGCTCGTTCCACGAGGCAGGCATCGAGGTGATCCTCGACGTGGTCTACAACCACACCGCCGAGGGCAATCACCTTGGCCCGACCATCAACTTCCGGGGCATCGACAACGCCGCCTACTACCGGCTGCTCGACGACGACAAGCGGCTCTACAAGGACTTCACCGGCACCGGTAACAGCCTCAATGCCCGGCACCCGCACACCCTGCAACTGATCATGGACTCGCTGCGCTACTGGGTGCTGGAGATGCACGTCGACGGCTTCCGTTTCGACCTGGCTTCCACCCTGGCCAGGGAGTTCTACGACGTCGACCGCCTGTCGGCCTTCTTCGACCTGGTGCAGCAGGATCCGGTGATCAGCCAGGTGAAGCTGATCGCCGAGCCGTGGGACATCGGTGAGGGCGGCTATCAGGTCGGCAATTTCCCCGGCTTGTGGACCGAGTGGAACGGCAAGTACCGCGACACCGTGCGCGACTACTGGCGCGGCGAACCGGCCACCCTGGGCGAGTTCGCGTCGAGGCTGACGGGATCATCGGATCTCTACGAAGCCACCGGCCGGCGGCCCAGCGCCAGCATCAATTTCGTCACCTGCCACGACGGCTTCACCCTGACCGACCTGGTGTCGTACAACGACAAACACAACGAGGCCAACGGCGAGGACAACCGCGATGGCGAGAGTCACAACCGGTCGTGGAACTGCGGTGTGGAAGGTCCGACCGACGATCCGGAGATCCTGGCGCTGCGCCATCAGCAGATGCGCAACATCCTGGTCACCCTGATGCTGTCGCAGGGCACCCCGATGATCGCCCACGGCGACGAGATCGGCCGCACCCAGCAGGGCAACAACAACGTCTACTGCCAGGATTCACCGCTGTCGTGGATGGACTGGAGCCTGCGGGAGACCAACGCCGATCTGCTCGAGTTCACCAAAAAGGTGACCGCGCTTCGCAAAGCGCATCCGGTCTTTCGGCGGCGCCGCTTCTTCGACGGGGAACCGATCCGCACCGGCGACCAGGTCCGCGACATCGCCTGGATCACCCCGGCCGGCCAGGAGATGACCCACGACGACTGGGGTTCGGGCTTCAAGTTCGTGGCGGTGTTCCTCAACGGTGACGCCATCCCGGCGCCCAATGCCCGCGGCGAACGGGTCGTCGACGACTCGTTCCTGATGTGCTTCAACGCCCACAGCAAGCCGATCGACTTCGTGGCGCCCGATGGCGATTACGCGCAGGAGTGGACGGCCGTTCTGGACACCTGGGATGCCACCGGCAGTACCGATGCCGTGGTGAAGGCGGGCCAGACGGTGACCGTGCCGGGTCGTTCGGTGCTGGTGCTT